>NZ_JBWKSD010000031.1:0-520 GCF_059419605.1 Pseudoduganella sp. GW821-FHT05F09 | reverse complement strand
TGCCAAACGCTCCCAGGCAACGGTGCGATTTCTGGCGCAGGGTTGGGCGTGGATATGGCGCCGATCCGGTTCTACGGCGCCTACGCTGGTGGGCGCCCCATTAACTCGCTGGGCAACTCGTCGGGCACCTACTTCATCAGCAACAGCGGGCAGCACCTGCACGTGGGCACCGACGATGTGCAGTTCGCGCAAGGCGCCAACCGCATCGGCCCAAGCATCCCGGTGTCCGCCGGCCAATATGCAAACGAAATCTGGACGATGTTCTTCACGTTCGGGGCAGGAGGCAGCGAGGCCGGCGGCTGGCAAATTCAACGTGTGGAGTGTGTGGCATGATGCTGATTACCGAGGTGGGCGAGTTCGGGCCATTTAAAACCATTGAGCAGTTGACTGACCGCTGGCGCTGCGACGGTGTGGACTATCCGTTCACCGTTGTCGGCGTGGCCGAGACAGGCGATGTGCCAGAGCCTGAATCTTCCACGCCATCGGTTGACATGCCCGCGCTGCGCCAGCGCCTGATGGC
>NZ_JBWKSD010000030.1:0-596 GCF_059419605.1 Pseudoduganella sp. GW821-FHT05F09 | reverse complement strand
CGCAGACCTTCTTCCATAGCGATCGGGTTGATCAGCTTAACAGTGATCGACACGTTGTCGCCTGGCATAACCATTTCTTTGTCCGCTGGCAGTTCGATCGAACCGGTCACGTCGGTGGTACGGAAGTAGAACTGTGGACGATAGTTGTTGAAGAACGGAGTATGACGGCCGCCTTCGTCTTTCGACAGAACATAGATCTCGCCGGTGAAGTGGTTGTGCGGCTTGATCGAGCCTGGCTTCGCCAGAACCTGACCACGCTGTACGTCTTCACGCTTGGTGCCGCGCAGCAGCAGACCAACGTTGTCGCCGGCTTGACCCTGGTCCAGCAGCTTGCGGAACATTTCCACGCCGGTGCAAGTGGTCTTGACGGTGTCGGTGATACCAACGATTTCGATTTCTTCGCCGACTTTGATGATACCGCGCTCAACGCGACCGGTAACAACGGTGCCGCGGCCCGAGATCGAGAACACGTCTTCCACTGGCATCAGGAAGGCGCCGTCCACTGCGCGCTCTGGCGTAGGGATGTAGCTGTCCAGTGCGTCGGCCAGAGCCATGATGGCTACTTCGCCCAGAGGACCGGTGTCGCCGTCCAGTGC
>NZ_JBWKSD010000029.1:0-631 GCF_059419605.1 Pseudoduganella sp. GW821-FHT05F09 | reverse complement strand
GCGTAATTCAAGGGAGTGGGACGAGTGCACTTGTGCACGTAGCAATCGGAAGTGGTTCCAAGAAAAGCCTCTAAGCTTCAGTCATACGAGACCGTACCGCAAACCGACACAGGTGGGCGAGATGAGTATTCTAAGGCGCTTGAGAGAACTCGGGAGAAGGAACTCGGCAAATTGGTACCGTAACTTCGGGAAAAGGTACGCCCCGGTAGCTTGGCTGATTTACTTCAGTAGGGCGAAAGGGTTGCAATAAACTGGTGGCTGCGACTGTTTAATAAAAACACAGCACTCTGCAAACACGAAAGTGGACGTATAGGGTGTGACGCCTGCCCGGTGCTGGAAGATTAAATGATGGGGTGCAAGCTCTTGATTGAAGTCCCAGTAAACGGCGGCCGTAACTATAACGGTCCTAAGGTAGCGAAATTCCTTGTCGGGTAAGTTCCGACCTGCACGAATGGCGTAACGATGGCCACACTGTCTCCTCCCGAGACTCAGCGAAGTTGAAGTGTTTGTGATGATGCAATCTACCCGCGGCTAGACGGAAAGACCCCATGAACCTTTACTGTAGCTTTGCATTGGACTTTGAACCAATCTGTGTAGGATAGGTGGGAGGCTTTGAAGCGGGGACGCCAGT
>NZ_JBWKSD010000028.1:0-697 GCF_059419605.1 Pseudoduganella sp. GW821-FHT05F09 | reverse complement strand
GTTATAGGGACAAGCCTTACGGGCAATTAGTACTGGTTAGCTTAATGCATTACTGCACTTCCACACCCAGCCTATCAACGTCCTGGTCTCGAACGACCCTTCAAGGAGCTTAAAGCTCCGGGAAATCTCATCTCAAGGCAAGTTTCCCGCTTAGATGCTTTCAGCGGTTATCTCTTCCGAACTTAGCTACCCGGCAATGCCACTGGCGTGACAACCGGTACACCAGAGGTTCGTCCACTCCGGTCCTCTCGTACTAGGAGCAGCCCCCTTCAAATTTCCAACGCCCACGGCAGATAGGGACCAAACTGTCTCACGACGTTTTAAACCCAGCTCACGTACCACTTTAAATGGCGAACAGCCATACCCTTGGGACCGGCTACAGCCCCAGGATGTGATGAGCCGACATCGAGGTGCCAAACTCCCCCGTCGATATGAACTCTTGGGAGGAATCAGCCTGTTATCCCCAGAGTACCTTTTATCCGTTGAGCGATGGCCCTTCCATACAGAACCACCGGATCACTATGTCCTACTTTCGTACCTGCTCGACTTGTCGGTCTCGCAGTTAAGCACGCTTATGCCATTGCACTATCATCACGATGTCCGACCGTAATTAGCGTACCTTCGAACTCCTCCGTTACACTTTAGGAGGAGACCGCCCCAGTCAAACTGCCTACCATGCACTGTCCCCGATCCGGAT
>NZ_JBWKSD010000027.1:0-728 GCF_059419605.1 Pseudoduganella sp. GW821-FHT05F09 | reverse complement strand
CGATTACGAGTATTTAGCCTTGGAGGATGGTCCCCCCATATTCAGACAGGATTTCTCGTGTCCCGCCCTACTTGTCGCATACTTAGTTCCACACGTCGCATTTCGTGTACGGGGCTATCACCCGCTATGGCCGACATTTCCAGGTCGTTCCACTATGCGTCATGCTAAATCATGCAGGCTCATCCCATTTCGCTCGCCACTACTTTGGGAATCTCGGTTGATTTATTTTCCTGCAGCTACTTAGATGTTTCAGTTCGCCGCGTTCGCTTTGCATACCTATGTATTCAGCATGCAATGACCTAAAAGGCCGGGTTTCCCCATTCGGAAATCCTCGGATCAAAGCTTGTTTGTCAGCTCCCCGAGGCTTATCGCAGACTTCTACGTCCTTCATCGCCTGTAATCGCCAAGGCATCCACCATGTGCACTTATTCACTTGTCCCTATAACATTGATTCCTTGCGACTAACAAAGAACCGTTACAAAGCAAGAAGTACTACGTTGTTGCGTTTGTTGATATTGCAATCACTACCCTCGCCTGACCTTTCGATCAGACGAAAAATAATAAATCTTTACTTCTTCCAAATTTTTAAAGAACAGAACAATCGATAAGTGTGAGCGCTTGGCGTGGTGCCTACTCTAGAAAGGAGGTGATCCAGCCGCACCTTCCGATACGGCTACCTTGTTACGACTTCACCCCAGTCACGAATCCTACCGTGGTAAGCGCCCTCC
>NZ_JBWKSD010000026.1:0-798 GCF_059419605.1 Pseudoduganella sp. GW821-FHT05F09 | reverse complement strand
CATATCCGCAGCTTCGGTGACTGGCTTAGCCCCGTTACATCTTCCGCGCAGGACGACTCGATCAGTGAGCTATTACGCTTTCTTTAAATGATGGCTGCTTCTAAGCCAACATCCTGACTGTTTTAGCCTTCCCACTTCGTTTTCCACTTAGCCAATCTTTGGGACCTTAGCTGGCGGTCTGGGTTGTTTCCCTCTTGACGCCGGACGTTAGCACCCGACGTCTGTCTCCCAAGCTCGCACTCATCGGTATTCGGAGTTTGCAATGGTTTGGTAAGTCGCGATGACCCCCTAGCCATAACAGTGCTCTACCCCCGATGGTGATACTTGAGGCACTACCTAAATAGTTTTCGGAGAGAACCAGCTATTTCCAAGTTTGTTTAGCCTTTCACCCCTACCCACAGCTCATCCCCTAATTTTTCAACATTAGTGGGTTCGGTCCTCCAGTGCGTGTTACCGCACCTTCAACCTGGCCATGGGTAGATCACTTGGTTTCGGGTCTACACCCAGCGACTGGCGCCCTGTTCGGACTCGATTTCTCTACGGCTCCCCAATCTGGTTAACCTTGCCACTGAATGTAAGTCGCTGACCCATTATACAAAAGGTACGCAGTCACGGAACAAGTCCGCTCCTACTGTTTGTATGCACACGGTTTCAGGATCTATTTCACTCCCCTCCCGGGGTTCTTTTCGCCTTTCCCTCACGGTACTGGTTCACTATCGGTCGATTACGAGTATTTAGCCTTGGAGGATGGTCCCCCCATATTCAGACAGGATTTCTCGTGTCCCGCCCTACTTGTCG
>NZ_JBWKSD010000025.1:0-1005 GCF_059419605.1 Pseudoduganella sp. GW821-FHT05F09 | reverse complement strand
TTAAACAGAGATTGAACTGAAGAGTTTGATCCTGGCTCAGATTGAACGCTGGCGGCATGCTTTACACATGCAAGTCGAACGGTAACAGGGAGCTTGCTCCGCTGACGAGTGGCGAACGGGTGAGTAATATATCGGAACGTACCCAAGAGTGGGGGATAACGTAGCGAAAGTTACGCTAATACCGCATACGATCTAAGGATGAAAGCAGGGGACCGCAAGGCCTTGTGCTCCTGGAGCGGCCGATATCTGATTAGCTAGTTGGTAGGGTAAAGGCCTACCAAGGCATCGATCAGTAGCTGGTCTGAGAGGACGACCAGCCACACTGGAACTGAGACACGGTCCAGACTCCTACGGGAGGCAGCAGTGGGGAATTTTGGACAATGGGCGCAAGCCTGATCCAGCAATGCCGCGTGAGTGAAGAAGGCCTTCGGGTTGTAAAGCTCTTTTGTCAGGGAAGAAACGGTTGTGGCTAATATCTGCAACTAATGACGGTACCTGAAGAATAAGCACCGGCTAACTACGTGCCAGCAGCCGCGGTAATACGTAGGGTGCAAGCGTTAATCGGAATTACTGGGCGTAAAGCGTGCGCAGGCGGTTTTGTAAGTCTGTCGTGAAATCCCCGGGCTCAACCTGGGAATGGCGATGGAGACTGCAAGGCTAGAATCTGGCAGAGGGGGGTAGAATTCCACGTGTAGCAGTGAAATGCGTAGAGATGTGGAGGAACACCGATGGCGAAGGCAGCCCCCTGGGTCAAGATTGACGCTCATGCACGAAAGCGTGGGGAGCAAACAGGATTAGATACCCTGGTAGTCCACGCCCTAAACGATGTCTACTAGTTGTCGGGTCTTAATTGACTTGGTAACGCAGCTAACGCGTGAAGTAGACCGCCTGGGGAGTACGGTCGCAAGATTAAAACTCAAAGGAATTGACGGGGACCCGCACAAGCGGTGGATGATGTGGATTAATTCGATGCAACGCGAAAAACCTTACCTACCCTTGACATGG
>NZ_JBWKSD010000024.1:0-1315 GCF_059419605.1 Pseudoduganella sp. GW821-FHT05F09 | reverse complement strand
TGAACCGGACCGGGATTTTGAGAGGCCCCGTGGTTTGAGTCAGGCCGAGACGGCTTGACCCGAAAGTTGACGATAGTAATTCATTTCAGCTTCAGCCGGCGGGATGTGGCCGATTGGCTCCAGCAGTCGGTGATGATTGAACCAAGATACCCATTCCAGCGTAGCCAATTCGACGGCTTCGCGTGTCTTCCAGGGAGCGCGGCGGTGGATCAGCTCTGCTTTGTAAAGCCCGTTAATGGTCTCAGCCAGAGCGTTGTCGTAGCTGTCTCCTTTGCTGCCGACGGACGGTTCAATTCCGGCTTCGGACAGGCGTTCGCTATAGCGGATCGATACATATTGCGACCCGCGATCACTATGGTGAATCAAGGCATCATCACGTTCCGGCTGGCGGGCGAACAGGGCCTGCTCGAGCGCATCGAGCACGAAGTCAGTACGCATCGAACTGCTGACGCGCCAGCCGACGATGCGGCGCGCAAAGACGTCGATGATGAAGGCAACGTAGACAAAGCCCTGCCAGGTCGACACGTACGTAAAATCGGACACCCATAGCTGGTTAGGGCGATCAGCGCGGAACTGGCGATTCACCCGGTCCAGCGGGCATGGCGCTGCCGTATCGCTCACCGTGGTGCGCACAACCTTGCCGCGAATTACTCCGCGCAGCCCGTCGCGCCGCATCAGGCGCTCCACGGTGCAGCGCGCCACTTTGAACCGCTCACGCAGCAGCTGGCGCCAGACCTTTTCGGCTCCGTAGACTCGGAAGTTAGTTTCCCAAACACGGCGAATGTGGGCACTCATAAAGTCGTCGCGATGGTTGCGGGCGCAGCGCAGAGCCGGATTGCGTTGCAGGGCGGCGTGGCGCCAGTAACTCGAAGGAGCAAGCTGCAATTGCCTGCACAGCCGCTCGGCCCTGCGCCTCGATGCTGATCGATGAAGGCCATCAAGGCTTGAAGCGGCGGTCGAGTTCCGCCTGGGCGAAAAAAGCACTGGCCAAGCGTAAGATTTCATTCGTCTTGCGCAATTCCTTCACCTCGCGCTCCAAAGCACGGATTCGTTCTTGCTCTGCAGAGCTTGGCCCGCCACGCAACCCGGCATCGCTTTCGCGTTGCCGCACCCAGCGCCGTAGCGTTTCAGGTGTGCAGCCGATCTTGTTGGCGATGGACGTGATGGCGGCCCACTGCGAGTCGTGCTGGCTGGCCGACTCCTCGACCATACGCACAGCGCGCTCCATCACCTCTGGGGAATATCGTGTCGATTTCTTGTTCATGGCTCCATTCTCTCAAAGATTGGAGCCTCCCAGATTTCCGGGCCGGTTCAG
>NZ_JBWKSD010000023.1:0-2621 GCF_059419605.1 Pseudoduganella sp. GW821-FHT05F09 | reverse complement strand
CGCCGATGATAGTGCTGCAACCAGTGTGAAAGTAGGTTATCGTCAGGCTAGTTATATAGAAAAACCCCGCATAGTGAGCTGTGCGGGGTTTTTTGCGTTTTATCAAGCCGGACTTGAGCATGCAGGGCGATGATATTTCGACCACTCGTCGAAAGGCTGTATATGAAACCGCTCATTCCGCTTCTGTTGTGCGCTGTCCTGCTAGCCTCTTGCGGCGACAAGCAGTCCACGGCCACCGCCCCAGAGCCGCCGCAGCCGGCGCCGCGCTTCAGCGCCGACCTGGCGCGCACCAGCTACGGCGTGGCCCATATCCGCGCAGACAATTTTCTCGGCCTGGGCTACGGCCTGGCTTATGCCTATGCCGAGGACAATGTCTGCATGCTGGCCGACAGCATCCTGACCGTGCGCGGTGAGCGTTCGCGCTATTTCGGCGGCGCGGCCATGCCCACCAAGGGGGCGAACGGCGAATACAGCGTTGCCATCGACTATCTTGACGAGCACGGGTTCGACCTGAAGAACGAAGACAGCGACTTTTTCTTCAAAGGCTATCTCGACCTGGAGCAGCTGCGCGCTGGCTACGCCTTCGGCAGCCAGGAAATCCGCGATCTGCTGGAAGGCTACGCCGCCGGCTACAACCGTTATTTGCGCGACCATGCCGGCGCCTTGCCTGCCGCCTGCAGCGGCAAGGAATGGGTGCGGCCGATTACTGTCGACGATTTGTATTTGCTGGTGGCCGAAAAGGCCTTGCATGCATCTGGCCAGGTTTTTGCCAAAGAAGTGCTGGCCGCCGCGCGCGATCCCGGTGCGGCGGTGGCTCGCCGCGCCAGTAAAGCGGGCCCCAATCCAGTCTTGCTGGCTGGGCTGTTCAAGCCGCGCATGGCCAGCAACGGCCTGGCGATAGGCAAGGACGCGAGCCAGAACGGCCGCGGCCTGCTGCTCGGCAATCCCCACTATCCCTGGACCAGTACCGACCGCTTCTACCAGGCGCACCTGACCGTGCCGGGGTCTTATGACGCCATGGGCGCCATCCTGGGCGGCTTGCCGATAGTCGTCATCGGTTTCAACAAGGACGTGGCCTGGACCCATACCGTCACCAAGGCGGCGCACTTCACCACTTTCCGTCTCGCGCTCGATTCCACCGACCCCTCCGGGACGACCTATCTGCTTGATGGCGCGCCGGTCAAGATGAGCACGAAGACTGTAGCCGTGGACGTGCTGCAGGCGGATGGCAGCATCGCCACCAAACGCAAGGTGTTCTATTTCAGTAAGCAAGGTGCGCTGCTGGTCAAGCCGGAAGCGGGCGTGAACTGGAGCGCAACGCAAGCCTATGTGTTGGCCGATGCCAACCGCAACAATACGCGGCTGCTGGAGCAATGGCTGGCCATGGGCCGCGCAAGCAGTATGGCCAGCATGAAAGCCGCGCTCGAGCGCATCGCCGGACTGCCTTGGGTTAACACCATCGCCGCCGACCGTGACGGCGGCACACTGTACGCCGACGCCAGCGCAGTGCCGGCCGTCGACACCGAGCGTTTTCTGTCCGACTGCCTGGTCTTTCCCGCCATGCTGACGTTCGACGGCGCACGCACGAGCTGCGGCTGGGCGAAACAGGATGGCGCGCCGGATGGCATCTTCAATCCGGCGAGCGCACCGCAGTTGATGCGCGGCGATTATGTGGCCAATTCGAACGACGGCTACTGGCTGGCGAATTCATCCGCTTTACTGCTGGGCCCGGCGCCATTCGGCTACTCGCCCATGTACGGTTCGGTTGGCATAGAGCAGGGGCTGCGCACGCGCATCGGTTTCAGCCAGGTGGATGCGGCACTGGCCGCGAAGGGGAAGCTGGCGCAGGGGGACTTGCGCGAACTGCTGTTTGCCAATCGCGTCTATGTGGCTGAACTGGTGCTGCCGGATCTGCTTGCCGCTTGCGCCACCGTCGATGCATTGCTGGCGGAGGCTTGCCGCGTGCTTGCCACATGGGACAAGCGGGCCAATCTTGACAGCCAGGGTGCGATATTGTTCCGCGAGTTCTGGAACGCCGCCGCACGCATACCGAACCGCTGGCGCGTGCCTCTTAATCCGGCGGATCCGGTCAATACGCCAACGGGCGTGGCGCCGGCTTCCATGCCTGCGATGCTGAGTGCGCTGAAGGCCGCTGCGCTCAAACTGCAAACTGCAGGCGTTCCACTCGATGCGAAGCTGGGTGATTATCAAGCAGATATCCGCAACGGGATCCGGGTGCCGGTACACGGCGGCATAGGCGATATCGACGGTTCCTATAACTCGGTACACATGGCGACGGCCCTGAGTGCGGACGGTTATCGCAATATAGTTTGGGGCACGAGCTATATCCAGCTGGTGGGTTTCGACGCGGCAGGGCCGGTGGCGCAAGGGCTGCTGGTGTATGGGCAATCAACCGATCCGAAGTCGCCCAACTATGCGGACCAGGTTCCGCTGTACGCCGCCAAGCAATTGGTGCCGCTGCCATTCAGCCAGGAACAGATACGGGCCGATAGCAATTATCGGAACAGGGGGTTGACGGAATGAGGACCAAGCCCCATAATCTCGTCTCTCTGCTGCTGAACACAACGCTTCGGCAAGAAACGCAGACCTCTTTAAAAATT
>NZ_JBWKSD010000022.1:0-5669 GCF_059419605.1 Pseudoduganella sp. GW821-FHT05F09 | reverse complement strand
ATCTCTGTTTAAAGTCATTACTGACTTGGTCGCTCTTCAAAATAACTGACGATTCCTTCTTGCGAAGGTCACGTTTAATTTTTTCGTTGAGCGTTTAATAATTTGAGTTTCACAGCTTGCGCTGCGGGCCTCATCATCAAACGCCCACACTTATCGATTGTAAATTTTTAAAGAATTCTGCGTTGTTGCTGAAGCGTTTTGTTCAGCAGCAGAGAGATGAGATTATGAGGCGTTTCGCTTAAACCGTCAACCCCTCATTTTCCTACTCTCCAGCGCTGCGGGTGTTCAGCAGCGCGGGGACAGAACTATAGCAAAGGCCGGACGACTTCACAAGGCGATTGTGTAGTATTTCACGCCGGCGCCGTTCGGCGTCGCCGATCCGGTCTGCACCAGGGCAAGGCGTTTGCCGGTGGACGAGTGGAAAATCTTGATGCCGTAGCTCTGCAGGCCATCAATCAGCGGGAAGTCTACCGCCCCATCGGAGAAGAACAGCGAACCAGCAAAGCGGCGATAGCTGGAAGGATAGCCGGCCGCGCCGCCTGCGATCACCAGGGTTTCGTCCTTGGCCGCCGAGTTGCTCAAGGAGCGCACCGACGTGGAGAAGGTGCCCGCGTACTTGAGATTACTGGTGTAGAAGTAGTTGCCGCTGGCGGAGAACAGCACATCCTCATTTTCGGACAGGAACAGCGGCGTGCTCATACCGTAGTCGCCGTGGTACGGCGAGTCGCCCATGGCGATAACGCCGTTGGTGGCCGGGTCTATCGTGAAATAGCTGATGTCCGCCGGCGAAAGCCCTTGCGACATCAGGAAGACCTTGTTCTTGCTGGACGCATACACACCGTACTGCGTACCGTAAAACATACCCATGTACACGGTTTCCGGCAAAGTCATCTCCACGCCGGTACGGGCGTTGAAATAGACCACCGACGGCCTCACCCACTGCCCGCCGGTCTGGCCGATGAAATAGGCTACCGCAGCGTTGGTGATCAGGGCTTCGGTGTGCGAGCCGCCGGTTGCGAAGGACTTCAGCAGCAAGCCATGCTCAAGGTCAACCAGGCTGGCCACGCTTTCATGCAGCACCATGGCCAGCTTGCCGTTGGGGCTCAGGCTGAAATTCTTGACCGCCGCCGGCAGACTGACGGTCAACGTGGTTTCCGCCACAGGATCGGCTATCTTCAGGGCATTCGGATTCGTGGCGGAGATGACCAGCTTGTCCAGCCCCTTGCTGTAGCGGACTTCCAGCGGCGCATAGCTCAGTGCGGGCGGGAATGCGGAGAGCGTGGTCGTAGCAATACTGCTGCCAACGCCATCGCTGACGGTCAGGGTCACGGTATAGCTGCCGGAGCGGTCCGGCGTGAACGACGGTAGCGCCGTATCCGCATTGCGCAGGGCTGCGGCGCTGCCTGCCGGGCGTTCGCTCACAGACCATGCGTAGCTGAGCGTGCCGCCAGCCCCGGCCAGGCTTTCGGTACCGTCCAGCGTCAAGGCGGCGCCCGTTGCGCCGCTGCGGCTCGGACCGGCGTTGGCGACGGCCACATAGGCGGCGCCATCCTCCCGGTAGGCAATGCCGTTGCTGAGGGTGGCAAACATGCCGGCCTGGTTCTCCGGACTGTCGCTGAATGCGGCCAGGACTTCGGCCACACTGGTGCCGCGATTCAGTATATTGACCCAGTACTGCACGCCGGCGGTTTCGCCGTCGCGGTTGAGAATGTTGCGATAAAGGCGGGTAACGATCTCAATACTGGTGGGATTGACGCCGTAGAGCGACTTGAACTCGGTCGAGCCCGCAAAGCCGTTGGAGATGGTCAGCAACGAAGCCCCCTGATCCATCATCTGTATCCAGTAGCTCAAACCGCGCACGTCCGGGGTGCGCTTGAACGCGGCCCGGTAGAGGCGGTAGACCTTGCCGGCGTTGCCGTCCACGTCCATCGCCAGCGTGTAATCGGAGAACCGCACCCTGGCGTCGGCGGCCACGCGGGTGACGCGCGCTGTTGCTATATGCGTGAGGTCCACGGAACCGGCCACGCGCTCCACCTTATAGTCGGCGCGCAGGCCGGGCATCGCGATGGGAGCCGCCGCTGCGGCAACCGGCCCCGCCATGGACTGTCGCTGGGCTGCGGGTTTCGCAGTCTGGACGTCCGAGCCTGCGCCGCACCCGGCCAGCACAGCCGTGAAAACGGCAAGCGTCAATACGCGTCGAAATGCCAACATGGCGATCCCCTGATTGCAGAAACCACCATCTTATCAAGTTTTCAACCAGTTATGGTGCGGGACTGATGTGCCGCAGCACCGCCAGCACGTCATAGCAGGCGCCCATGGTGTGGTAGTCCGTCTTGCCGGCCGGGCTTTTCTCGTCGCTGTATTTGCGGTTGCGCGCGTCCAGGATGCGGTACCAGGCGCCGTGTTTGTGGTCCACGAAGTGCTCCCACGAGTAGGCCCACAGCCGCTGGTACCAGTCCCAGTAGCGGGCGTCGCCAGTGCCGTCGGCCAGGCGGGCCGCAGCGGCCAGGGATTCGGCCTGCACCCAGAAGTATTTGTCGTCGTCGCACACCTTGCCGTCCGGCGCAAAGCCGTAGGCCAGGCCGCCGTTTTCGGCGTCCCAGGAATGCTCAACGGCGCGGTCGAACAGGCGGCGTGCGGCAGGCTTGAGCCAGGCCGCGCCGCTGTAGCGGTCCAGCAGCATCAGCAGCTTGGCCCATTCGGTCTGGTGGCCCGGCTGGAAACCCCAGGGACGAAACAGATGCTTGGGATCGTCCTGATTGTATTTCCAGTCCACCTGCCATTCGGTGTCGTAGTGTTCCCATACCAGGCCGCCGGCCAATGCGGCCTGCTCCACCGTCATGCGTTGCGCCAGCAGCAGCGCGCGCTCAAGGAAGCGTGCATCGCCGGTGGCTTCGTGCGCGGCGATCATGGCTTCGCACATATGCATATTGGCGTTCTGTCCGCGATAGGGCCCGAACACCCAGTCGGCGCTGGCTTCGTCGCGGTACAGGCGGGCTTGCGGGTCCCAGTAGCGCAACTCCAGCAGGTCCCAGGTCTCGTCTATCCACGGCGCGGCTTCGGTGACGCCGGCCTTGAGCGCGGTGGCATACGCCAGCAGCACGAAGGCGACACCGTAGCACTGGTTGCTGCGGTCCTCGGGCACCCCATTGCGTATGGTCCAGGCATAACCGCCGCTGTCATTGTTGCGATGGACCTCGCGCAGATAGCGCAAGCCCCAGCGCGCAGCGTCCAGATACTCCGGCAGCTCGAATTCGCGCGCGGCCATCGCGTAATTGAACACGAAGCGCGTGCTGCTCACCAGGTGGCGGTGCTCGCTGTTGTAGACCGTGCCGTCGTCGCGGAAATAGTGGAAGAAACCGCCGGCCGGATCGATGGCGCGCGGATGATAGAAGGCCATGGTGTGCGCAATGTGCTGGCGCAGGAAATCGACGGAACGGAAATCGGGAGCGGAGCTCATGCGGCTAACTCGAGGTAAGGTTGCAGGTCGGCGCGGCGCGGCATGGCGGCGAAAGCGCCGCGCCGCGTCACAGCCAATGCGCCGCAGGCGGCGGCGAAGCGCAGCGCCGGCTCGCGCGCGGCTGCGTCATGGAAGAAGGCTTCCAGCGCGGAAGGCTTGACGCCCTGCTCCACCAGGCTGGCCAGCAAGCCAGCCACAAAAGCGTCTCCGGCGCCGGTGGTATCCACTGCGCGGACCTCGGGGACGGACGCTTTGCCGCTGGCGCTCCGGGTCTGCCAGGCCAGCGCTTGCGGACCGTCGGTCACCACCAGCACGCGCGCGCGGCCCTGCCACAGGCGCTCGCGCACCGTATCCGCGCTGCCTTCGGAGAGCGCGAGGTACTCAAGCTCCTCGCTGCTCAGCTTCACCAGATCGGCCAGAGCCAGCGCCTGCCACAGGCGCGGCAGCGGATCCTCGCCGCGCCGCCACAGGGCCGGGCGCAGATTCAGGTCGAAACTGACAAGGGCGCCGGCCGTTGCCGCACGGCGCATGCCGGACAGCGTGGCTTCGGCAATGGGCGCCTCAGTCAGGCTGTTGGAACAAGCGTGGAAGGCTGCCAGGCCGTGGAAGCACTCGTCCTGGAAATCGGATTCGGTAAACAGCAGGTCGGCCGCTGGCGGACGATAGAAATTGAAACTGCGCTCACCGCTGCGGTCCAGCGATACAAAGGCCAGTGCGGTGTTGGCGCGGCCGGTGCGGGCAATGTAGCGCGTGTCGACGCCGGCGGCGCGCAGGCTTTCGAGCAGAAAATCGCCGAACATGTCTTCGCTCAGCATGCCGGCGAAAGCGGACTGCATGTCCAGCGCAGCCAGCGCCACCGCCACGTTGGCGGGCGCGCCGCCCGCATTGCGCAGAAAGGGCACCGCTTCGCCTGGCGCGGCCGGCGGCACGGACAGGAAATCGATCAGCGCTTCGCCGAAACATACTATCTTGCTCATGGTGCTCCTGGATTGGATAAACTGCGCTTTTAGTAAATTTAGATCGATCTAAATATAGTTTAGGCAAAATCTGGTGTCAAGCAATTAGCCAGAATCAGGCGGGTGGGCTGCTGCTCAGGCGCACCGCCAGACGAACCGGCACAACAATGGCGGTGGTGGCTTGGGCGGGTTCGGCGATACGCTCCAGCAAGCGGCGCGCGGCTTGCCGACCCAGCTCGCGCGGATCTGTGGCGACCGTCGTGAGCGGCGGCACGCTGACGGCGGCCTCGGGAATGTCATCGAAACCGGTGACGGCGAAGTCGCGCCCCGCCTGGCGGCCGCAACCGGCCAGGCCCAGCATAAGGCCGAGCGCGACGGCGTCATTGTAAGCGACTGCGGCGGTGGGCGCCGGCTCGTTTGCAAACAGGGCGGCAACCTGGCGCGCGGCCTCCAGCCTGGTTGGCGCGGTCTCAACCAGCCAATGCGGCTGCGGCACGATGCCGGCGGCAGCCATTGCTTCCGCATAGCCGAGCCGGCGCTGGCGGCAGGAGCTCGACGCCTGGAAGCCGCCATAGAAGGCAATCCGGCGATGGCCCTGGGCCAGCAGATGCTCGGTCGCCATGCGCGCGCCGGCCTGGTTGTCCATGGACAGGAAATCCCAACCGCAGCCGGCCACGTCGCGGTTGAACAGCAGCACCGGCGCGCCGCCGACCACGCCGGCCACGCTGCCCGCCTCGCTGCCTTCGGCGGGAGACAGGATGATGCCGGCCGGCCGGTGCTCCATCAGGGACTCGAGCACAGCCTGCTGCCGTGCCACCGATTCCGACGTGCTGCCCAACAGCATGGCATAGCCCGCCTCGCCCAGCGCCTCGTCCACGCCGGCGGCAAACTCCGCAAAAAAAGGATTGGAAAGGTCGTTGATCACCAGGGCCACAATCGAGGAGCGCCCCTGCCGCAGATTGGCGGCGCCGCGATTGTAGACATAGCCCTGGCGCTTGAATTCGGCCTCCACCTTGGCGCGCGTTTCGGCATGCACCAGCGGGCTGTTGCGCACCACCAGGGAGACGGTGGCGCGCGATACGCCGCAGCCTTCAGCGATATCGGCCAGGGTGACGCGGGGGGCGGGAGCGGTTTTTCGGGTCATTGCTACGCATAATAGATTAAACTCGAAATGCAAAAAACCCCGCCAGGGTCACCTGACGGGGTTTTTCTATATAACTAGCCTGACGATAACCTACTTTCACACTGGTTGC
>NZ_JBWKSD010000021.1:0-5924 GCF_059419605.1 Pseudoduganella sp. GW821-FHT05F09 | reverse complement strand
GCAACCAGTGTGAAAGTAGGTTATCGTCAGGCTAGTTATATAGAAAAACCCCGTCAGGTGATCCTGGCGGGGTTTTTCGCATTCAGCTTCTCTGCAAATTGAGCGTGAAAGCCACGCCGCCGGCCAGATTGTGCACGGCGATGGTGCCGCCCATCTTGGCCATATAGGTCTTGGCGACAAACAGGCCCTGGCCCCGGCTGCCCGCCGCGCCGCCGTCCTGGCTGGATACGCCGTATTCAAACACCTTGTCCAGCAATTCCTCTCCGATCGGCATGCCCTGGTTGTGAATGGCGACGGCGGCATTGCGCTCGCCTGCTTCCAGCGTGATGCGGATGGTGCTGCCGGCTTCGCGGTGCCGCGCCGCGTTCTGAAGGATGTGCGTGATTACATCCTCCAGCGCATGCTCGTCGGCGCGCACCACGACGGCGGCGCCCGGGCCGTCGTAGCGCACGCCGGCAATGCCGGCGCAGGGCGCATTGGCGGCCACCGACTGCAGGAAGGCGTCCAGGTCGACATCCTCCAGCTGCATGGCGCTGGACTGGAAGGCTTCGCTGGGCGAGGCATTGCCGTACAAAATCCGTACCGCCTGCTGCATGCGCTCGATATAGCGCTTGCTCTGATTGCCCTCCGCACCGTGCAGCGCCATCAGCGACTGCAGCGGCGACATGATTTCGTGGCCAACCGCATGCCACATATCACGCTCCTGCTCCGCGCGGATCGCCTCGCGCCCGGCGTCTTCGCGCACGCGGCGCAACAGGTCTTGCAGGCAGCGGGCCAGCACGCCCAGTTCATCCTGTCCGCGCAGGTCGCTGAAATCCTGCTGCGCCAATTCGCTGCTGCCTTTGACGGTTTGCGCCACGCTGTCCGCGCGCCTGGTCAGCACGGTAATGCGGCGGATAATGCCCACCTCCACCACCAGCCAGGCCAGCAGCAGCGCGCCCAGCATGGCGCCGACAAACCAGGACACGCGCGTAGCCACCACGCTCAGATTCTGGTTCACGCTGCGCGCGTCGCCATGCAGTTCCAGCGTGTAGTTGCCGAGCGGCGTGGCGATCATGATGCTGCCCGTGAGCGGCGCATCGCTCGCGCTCACCGGCAGGCGGCGCACCAGCCGCGCCAGCAGCGGCGAGGCGCTTGCCGTGCTGTCGGCCGCGCCTTCAATGCGCAGCAATTCCGGGCCGCCCGTTTTGCTGATGCGCAGCGTCTCGCCAGGCAACAGCTGCGCGCGCAAGTCGGTCAGCCGGAAGCCCGGCGCCACGCGGTCGCGCGCCGTATCGAGCAGAGGTGCGCCGTCGCCGGGGCCGAGTACCGACAAATGGACGCCGATCTTGTCGAGATCCTCCGGCGGCCATACCGGGCGCGCTTTGTCGAACAAGGCGTCCTGCAGCACGCCGACCGGCAGCCGCACCGAGAAGAAGGTGCTGTGCCGGCAGCGCACATCGTCCGGCGCCATGGACGCATCGGTGCACACCGGGCTTTGCCAGATCCAGCCGCGAAAGTCGCGCACCGGCCTGGCGTTGGGGCGGCCTGCATCGGCGGCGGTGAATCCGGTCAGCCGTCCCTGCATGCCGCCGCGCGACTCGATGCCTTCCACGGGCTGCTCGAACGGCGCGATCCAATGGTACTGCGCTCCGCGCATCGCCACCTTGAGCACCACGCGGTGGGACTGCGCCACACTCACTTCACGCTTCGGATGCGGCACCAGCTGGGTGCTGTCGAAGGTGCCCGCCACATAAATGAAGCCGCCCGCCCACGGATTGTTGCCTATGCCTGCGCACACCGAGCCGTGCTCGCCAACCTGGGCCAGGCAGCCGGACATGGCCACCGCCTGCTGCACCTTGTACTGGTCGTCGAAATCCAGCGCGGGGAAGGGCAGCAGCAGGGGATGCAGTGCGCTGCCTTGCGCCGGCGCGGGCGGATTGAGCAGCGCGAGCTGGCCGGTGGGATGGCGCAGCGTGGCGCCGAGCTGGTCCTGCGTTTTGCGGAAGGACTGCGCGTAGCTTTGGTAGCTGAGCTGTTTCTCTTGCTGCAGCACGGAGATGGCCAATCCCACCGTGGCCGCCGCCAGCGACAGGAAGGCCGCGCGCAGCAGGATGCGCTGGCGGTAGGGCTGCAGGCTGGGTACGGGCCAGGCCATGCTCAGGCGGGATCGGTCCAGCGGAAGCCGCGCATCGGCACGCTTTCTATGCAGGCGAAGGCGGGATCGATTTCGCGGAAGGCGTCGCGGATGGTGCTGACGTGCTTGCGGATGTTGTCCCGGTTGCGGCCGCTCTTGACCACGTCGAACAGCTCGTCGTAGCTGACCACCTGGCCGCGCCGCGCGAACAGGGCGGCCAGGATGCGCTGCGCCGTCAGCGGCAGGTTGATGCGCTGGCCGCGCCAGGTGGGCGAGCGCTGGCGCAGCGGGTCCATCGCCAGGTCGGCCGGCGGCTGCTTGCTCTCCTTCGCCGAGCGCAGGATTTCCAGGAAGGTGTCGACGAAGTCGGCTTCCTCGAAGGTGCTTTTTTGCAGATAGTCCCAGGCGTCCAGCGCCTTCATGATGGAGCGGTAGATGGTTGCCGGCATGGCCGACACCACCAGCACAGGCGTGCCGTGGCGCTTGTTGATGGCGTTGATGATGGCCACGCCCGCATGGCGCTCGCGGCCCAGTTCAATGTCGAGCACCACCAAGTCGTATTTCTCGCGCGCGATGGCCGCCTCGGCCTCGTCGCGGCTATACCACTGGTCGATGGCAATGCCCGGCTTGGCCGCTGCGATCCAGCCCGCCAGTTGGCGGCTGGTGGGAACATCGTCCTCAATGACTGCGACTCGCAACACCTGCATCTCCCTCTGGATCATGGCAGAGAGTATCCCTTGTTTTGGCTGAAAAGTCATACCGCCCGCTGTGAGCGTTTCTTCACAGCGGTGAGCAAAGCGGCGCGGCGGCGGCATTGAATGCTCCTGGCGTAGCGCCGCACTATGGATGCCATTCCACCACCACCACGAGGAGAGCATCATGACGAACCGGGCCGCTGCCGCTGCAAGGACGATGGCATTGGCGATACGAGGCGCGTTCAGGCGCACAGTTGGCAAGACAGTTGGCCGCGCGTTTGGCCATGGCGCCCAAGCCCTGTCCAAGCCCGGCCTAGCAGCCAGGCTGGCGCTGCTGGCGGCGGCGGGCGCGCTCGCGTATGGCATCTACGCGCATCCTCCGGTGCAGCCGGTGGCGCGCGGCGACGGCGCGGTGCGCCTGAACCAGTGGACCGGCGCCAGTACCCAGCTGGGCGAGGGGCTGGCCGTGGTTGTGCCGGGACTGCATACGCTGCGCCGCTTCCCCTTGCGCGACCAGACCTACCGGGCGGCGCGCAGCGGCGAGGCGCCGTTCCAGTCCGCAGAAGGACTGTCGCTGGGCGTCGACCTCTCGGTGCGTTACGCCTACGACCAGGCGCGCCTGCCGGAGCTGGCGCGCAAGCTGTCCAGCGACGTGCAGGGCGATGTCGTGGGACCATCGGTGCAGGGCGTGATCTATCAGGTCTTTACGCGCTATACCGTGCGCGAAATCTTCTCGACCAAACGGGCCGAGATCCAGGCGGCTATTGAAACGCAGCTGAAGCCCAAGCTGGCGGCCGACGGCATCCTGCTGCGTTCCGTCACCATAGGCAAGGTGGAGCTGCCGGAAGACTTCAAGGCGGGCATGGAGAAGCTGCTGGCCGAGGAGCTGGAATCGGAAAAGATGCGCTATACCCTGGAACTGAAGGAAAAGCAGGTCAAGCAGTCGGCGCTGGAGGCGGATGCGGAAAAGGTGCGGCGCGAGAAGCAGGCTGAAGCTGCGGCATCCGAGCAGGTGATCGCGGCGAGGGCGCAGGAGGAAGCGATGCGGCATGTGCTGCCCTTCAAGCAGAAGCAAGTGGAGCAGCGCAGGCTGGAGGCGGAGGCCGAGAAGGCGGCGCGCATCAAGACGTCCGAAGGCAATGCGCAGGCGCGGGTAATCGAAGCGACCGGCGAGGCGGAGTCGCGCCGCAAGCTGGCGGATGCGGAGGCTTACCGCCAGGACGCGCTGGGCAAGGCCAGCAGTGCGCAGATGGAGCGTGAAGGCGCGCTGCTGAGCCAGCATCCGCTGCTGATCCAGAAGACCATGGCGGACAAGCTGTCCGACAAGGTGCAGGTGATCATCGCGGCGCCGCCGGCCGACGGCGGCTTTATCGGCTCCGCGCTGCTTGGCCAGCGCAATCCCGCGCGCGAGACCGTGGCTGTCAACGGCCGGGGGAACTGATCATGCTCGCGAGTGTGGTTGCGGCGGCCGCGCTGGCCGTGGTGGTGCAGGACCAGGTTCCGCTGCGCGCCGCCGCGCGCGATACGGCCCAGCAGCAGGCGGTGCTCTGGCAGGGCGATGTGCTGGAGGTGCGCGGGCAGCGCCAGGATTTCCTGCAAGTGTATGACCACAGGCGCGAGCGGGCAGGTTATATCCGCGCATCGCGGGTGCGCATGCTGGGCGATGCGCCTGCCGATGCGCCGGCATTGCTGTCGGTGGTGCGCTTTCTGCGCGATACGCCGGGCAGCGAAGCGCTGGGCATCGCGTACACGGCGGCCTATCTGAAAGCGGCGCCGGCGGACACCATCGGCGGCGAGCCATTCGATGCGCTGGGCGCCATGGCGGAGCGCCTGGCGCAGCGCGCCTCATCCAGGCAAACACCGCAGGTGGAACTGGCGACGTCGGCGCACTTGGAGGTGGTGGCCCAATACGGTGTGGTGCTGCGAAGTGTGGAGCAGGATGGCCAAGTCCGCCTGTGCTATGACGGCGACGCGTACCGGCGCGTGATGGGGATGGCACCACCGCGTGTCACGCCGATCCAGCGCGCCAATGCTGCACTGGCCCTGACCAAGGCTGCGTGCATAGACCCGGCGCCGGGCGTAACGCAGCGCGCGGCGCATGATGTTTGGCGCGCCGGCGTGCTGGATAGCGTTCCGGTGGAAGGGTTGCCGGAATACGTGCAGAACCGCTTGCGCATGCGGCGCGCATCGGTGTGGTCCGCGATTGCCTTCCAGCGTGCGCGCAAGGGCGTGGATGCTCCCGCTGCCGCGAACCTCGCGCTGGAGGCGCTCGCCGGTGTGAACAAGGTCGAGCTCGCGGAGGAGGACGGCGCCGCGTATGGGGAGGCGGCGATCAGGCTGGGCGCAGTGCGCTGGGCTTTGGAGCCGGCGCCGAAGGCCGCCGCATCCGCAGGGCTTGCAATAGCCAGCGTGCCGGGCCAGCCCGGCGAAACCTGCGTGTTGCTGGTCGACGGCAAGCACACGGCAGAAAATCCGCTGCTGCGCCGCTGCACCTACGGCATAGTGTGGAACGCTTCCGCCCGCGTGAATGCGGCGGGAACTGTCTTGGCCTTGGCGGTGCAGCCTATGGATGGCTGGCGCGAATTATGGGTGTTCCGCAAAGAAGGAGCAGGCTGGGCAGTCGGCGTACTGCCGCCAGGAAGCAGCGAACCGGACATAGGCTATGCCGAATTTGCAGGCTGGGTGCCGGGGACGGACAAAATGCTGGTCGCCCGCGAGGTGCGCAGTGCCGGCGCATACAAGCGCAGCTTCGAACTGGCGGGCATCGCGTCGCTGGCAGTTGAACGCGCGGCGGACAAGCCCGAGTTCCTGTCCGCTTTCCACAAGTGGCAGGACCCGGCCTGGAAGCGCCAGACGATAATTTTGCGTTAGGGCTTGCAAGCTGCGTAGCGGCTTGCTATAGTTCTGTCCCCGCGCTGCTGAACATACGCAGCGCTGGATAGAAGTAGAAGCAGGGGGTTGACGGAAGTAACGACAAGCCTCATAATCTTTCTTCTTCGCTGCTGACAAACAAAACGCTTTGTCAAACGCAGCAGATCTTTAAAAATTAACAGTCGATAAGTGTGGGCGTTTGATGATGATGCCGGAAGCGCAAGCTTCTTAGCTCAAATTAT
>NZ_JBWKSD010000020.1:0-7241 GCF_059419605.1 Pseudoduganella sp. GW821-FHT05F09 | reverse complement strand
AACGATTTTGCGCCGATGATAGTGCTGCAACCAGTGTGAAAGTAGGTTATCGTCAGGCTAGTTATAAGAAAAACCCCCTCCGGTGATCCGGTGGGGGTTTTTTGCGTTTGTGGCTAGCAGCCTGCTTTTTTCCCACACGCTATTGCTTGCATACAGCCCTGGGCCTAGCATGGAGAGTCACAACTAGACTTGGGGGATGACCATGCTGGGAAAATTCTCGATCGGGAAACGACTTGGTTTTGCGTTTGGACTGCTCACGCTTTTGTCCCTGCTGTTCGGCCTGATGGCCTACAGCGAAATCTCCGCCATGAACAGCCAGTGGCAGACCGTCAAAGAAGATGCGATCGCCAAAGCCAACGCCACCACCAAGGGCTCGGTGGCGCTGGGCAGCGCAGTCCAGATGTTCAAGAATTACGTGCTCCGCGGCGAAGATTATGACAAGAAACTGATCGCCCAGCTGGAGATCATCGACAATGTGGACGATGAATACAAGGCCACCGGCCACATGACGCAGGAAGAGGAACGCATCCTCGCCAAGGTCCATCAGGACACCATCCTGTACCGCAACGCCCTCAATAAAATCGTTGAACTTCGCGCAAACAAGGTCAACGACGCCGAAACTCTCGACAAATCCGTCAGCGGCGCGGACAAGCCGCTGGCCGAGGCTTTCGACCAGCTGCGCAAAATTACCGCCCAGACCACCAAGGCCGCCGACGAGAAAATGACCGCTGTGAGCGCCCGCGCGCGCCAGCTCATCGCATCGGCGCTGGTGCTGCTGGTGATATTGTCGGTGCTGGGCGCGGTCTTCATCACGCGCAGCATCACGCTGCCGCTCAATAATGCGGTGCTGGCCGCTAACCGCCTGGCCGAGGGCGACCTGGCCGTGTCGCTGCAGTCCGAAGCGAAGGATGAAACCGGCCAGCTGCTGCGCGCCATGGGCAATATGGTGGACAAGCTGAAACAGGTGATCGACGGCCAGCGCGCTGCGGTGCAGGCGGCCAACAAGGGCAATTTCAGCACCCGCATCGAGCTGCAGGGACTGCAGGGCTTCCAGAAGGAGATGGGCGAAGGCCTGAACCAGCTGGTGGCCACCACCCAGGGCGGCATCGACGACATGGTGGGCATGATGGAAGCCATCGCCGGCGGCGACCTGACGCGCACCATAGACAAGAAATACGAAGGCGCTTTCGGCGAGATGATGGGCTTTGCCAATGCGGCGGTGGCCAAGCTGTCGCAGGTGGTGTCCGAAGTGAACGACAGCGCGGCCGCGCTGGCCGCCGCTTCCGAGCAGGTCAGCGCGACGGCGCAATCGCTGTCGCAGGCCGCCAGCGAACAGGCTGCCAGCGTGGAGGAAAGCAGCGCGTCGATGGAGCAGATGACCGCGTCCATCAGCCAGAACACGGAGAACGCCAAGGTCACCGACGCCATGGCCAGCAAGGCTGCGGTGGAAGCCACCGAGGGCGGATCGGCGGTGAAGGAAACCGTGTCGGCCATGAAGCAGATCGCCACCAAGATCGTTATCATCGACGATATCGCCTACCAGACCAATTTGCTGGCACTGAACGCCGCCATCGAAGCGGCGCGCGCCGGCGAGCATGGCAAAGGCTTCGCCGTAGTGGCGGCTGAAGTGCGCAAGCTGGCCGAGCGCGCGCAGGTGGCGGCGCAGGAAATCGGCGCGGTTGCCGGCAGCAGCGTGAACCTGGCCGAGAAGGCGGGCACGCTGCTCGACTCCATGGTGCCGAACATTAAAAAGACCTCCGACCTGGTGCAGGAAATTACGGCCGCCTCCGAGGAACAGGCTTCCGGCGTCAGCCAGATTAATATGGCAATGGGACAGCTGAGCCAGACCACGCAGCAGAACGCGGCCGGCTCCGAGGAGCTGGCGTCGACGGCCGAGGAGATGAGCAGCCAGGCGGAGGAACTGCAGCACACCATGTCCTTCTTCAATGTGGGCATGGTGGCGGCAGCCGCGCCGGCGCGCGGACGCGCCACCGTCCGCAAGGCGCCGCCGCGTGGCGCGGTTCCTTTGCGGGCCGCACCGCGCAAGGCGCACGTGGCGGACGGCGAGCCGGACGAATCGCAGTTCACGCGTTTTTAGCGGAGGGAGTGAATGCGGGATGCAGCGATGAGCGCCGAGCCGATCTCCGACCGGGAGTTCACCCAGTTCCAGCGCTTCATTTTCGAGGTGGCCGGCATTACGCTGGCGCCCGGAAAGAAGGCGCTGGTCAGCGGGCGCCTGGCCAAGCGCCTGGCGCACCACAAGCTCGCCACCTATGGCGCCTATTTCAATATGATAGCGAGCGGCCAGTCGCCGGCGGAAACCCAGACCGCCATCGACCTGCTGACCACCAACGAGACTTACTTCTTCCGCGAGTCCAAGCACTTCGATCTGCTGCGCAAGCTGGCTGCCGACGCGCGCGCGGAGCGGCGCCCCTTCCGCGTGTGGAGCGCGGCCTGCTCCACCGGCGAAGAACCGTACAGCATCGCCATGGTGCTGGACGACGTGCTTGGCGTGCAGGAGTGGGAGCTGTATGCGTCCGACATCAGCACCCGCGTGCTGGCGGCGGCGCGCACCGGGCATTATGTGCGCGAGCGCACCAGCCACATTCCCCCCGCCTACCTGAAACGCTACTGCCTGCGCGGCATCGGCGACCAGGACGGCACGCTGCTGGTGGCGCGTGAAATGCGCCAGCGCGTGCAGTTCCACCAGGTGAACCTGAATTCAACCACGCCGCCCAAGTTCGGCCAGTTCGATGTGATCTTCCTGCGCAATGTGTTGATCTACTTCAGTCCCGAGACCAAGCACCAGGTGGTGGGGCGGCTGCTGGGCGCCCTGCGCCCCGGCGGCCACCTGCTGATAGGCCATTCGGAAAGCCTGCACGACATGGCCGGCCCGCTGCAGGTGGTGGCGCCGTCGGTCTACCGCAAGCTGTGAGGCCGGCATGGCTGTCATCGACGTCTTCCTGCTGCCGGGCGAACACTTTGTCGGCGACGCACGGCACAGGATACGAACCTTGCTCGGTTCCTGCGTATCGATTACGCTTTGGCATCCACTGGCGCGCTTTGGCGCCATGTCGCATTTTTTGCTGACCGCGGACGGCAAGCCGGGAGCGGGGCGCCTGAACGGGCGCTATTGCGAAGGGGCGCTGGAACTGATGCTGGGGGAACTGGAGCAGGCCGGCATCAATCCGGCGGAATGCCAGGCCAAGATCTTTGGCGGCGGTATGATGTTCCCGGGCATAGAGCGCAGCGACAACGGGGGGATAGGACGGCGCAACGGCGAAACGGCCGAACGCCTGCTGCAGATGCATCAGATACCGGTAGTGTCCGAAAGCCTGTTTGGCATCGGCCACCGCCACATTATTTTCAACGTCGGAACCGGCGACGTGTGGGTGCGGCAAGGGCCGCCCGGCGCGTTTGGCGGCAAGGCGTTGAAGGAGCGTTTATGAAGAAAATCAATGTGATGGTGGTGGACGATTCGGCGGTAGTGCGCCAGGTCGTCACAGGCCTGCTCAACAAGGCGCCGGATATCCAGGTGCTGCACGCGGTGGCCGACCCCATCCTGGCGATGGAGCGCATGAAGACGGTCTGGCCGGACGTGATCGTGCTGGACGTGGAAATGCCGCGCATGGACGGCATCACCTTCCTGCGCAAGATCATGGCCGAGCGTCCCACGCCGGTGGTGATCTGCTCCACGCTGACGGCCAAGGCGGCCAAGACCACCATGGAGGCCATGGCCGCCGGCGCGGTGTCCATCATCACCAAGCCCAAGCTGGAACTGAAGCAGTTCTTGAACGACAGCTCGGACGAACTGGTGGCGGCGGTGCGCGCCGCCGCCGTCGCCAATGTGCGGCGCCTGGCCGGCCGCGCCGCGCCCCTGCAGCCGGTGGCCAAGCTCACCGCCGACGCCATCCTGCCCGCCAGCGACGGCCGCGCCATGACACAGACCACCGAGCGCGTGGTGGCCATCGGCACCTCCACCGGCGGCACGCAGGCGCTGGAAGTGGTGCTGACCTCGCTGCCGCGCGTCTCGCCTGGCATCGTCATCGTGCAGCACATGCCGGAGAAGTTCACGGCGGCGTTTGCGGAACGCCTCAATTCCGTGTGCGAGATCACGGTCAAGGAAGCGCAGACCGGCGACCGCGTGGCGCCCGGCCGCGCGCTGATCGCGCCGGGCGGCAAGCATATGCTGTTGCGCCGCAACGGCGCCCAGTATTTCGTGGAAGTGATGGACGGGCCGCTGGTGAACCGGCACCGGCCTTCGGTCGACGTGCTGTTCCGCTCCGTGGCCAAGTGCGCCGGTTCGAACGCGCTGGGCGTCATCATGACCGGCATGGGCGACGACGGCGCGGCCGGCCTGCTCGAGATGCGCAACGCCGGCGCCTACACGGTGGCGCAGGACGAGGCCAGCTGCGTGGTGTACGGCATGCCGAAAGAGGCGGTCAAGCGCGGCGGCGTGGAGCGCACGGTCACGCTGGAGCTGATAGGCCGCGAGATCGTGCAGCAGATGAATTCCTTCCTGGCCTGAGGCATCCCATGGGTGACTGGAGCGGCTGCACGGCCATGGTGGTGGAGGACAGTCCTGTCCAGCGCGACCATATGGCAGGCCTGCTGCGCCAGGCCGGCTTCGGCGAAGTGCTGCTGGCCTGCGACGGCATCGACGCGCTGCGCAAGCTCAATGCGCGCGGCGTGCCGGTGCAGCTGGTGCTCACCGATATGGACATGCCCGGCATGGAGGGCATAGAGCTGATACGCCACATCTGCGAACTGGAGCTGGCGGCCAGCCTGCTGGTGGCCAGCGCGCGCGAGGAGCGGCTGCGCGAAGCGCAGGCCAGCCTGGCGCAGCGCCCGGCGCGCCTGGCCCTGCTGGGCACCGCGCTCAAGCCGGTGCACTTCGAGGCCTTGGCCGACATCCTGGAACGCGCCGACATGGACCTGGTGTGCCAGGCTTCCGCCACCGGTATGCCGCAGGCGGAGGAAGTGCGGGCGGGACTGGAGGGCGGCCAGTTCCTGCCGTACTACGAGCCGCGCATCGAGATTGCCAGCGGCATGCTGCGCGGGTTGGATGTGCTGCCGTGCTGGATGCATCCGGAGCGTGGCCTGATACGCGCCGCGCGCTTCATGCCGGCGGTGCAGGGCACGGACTGGATCGCGCCTCTGACGGCCTCCATCGCCGGGCAGGCGCTGCGCCAGCTGCACGCCTGGCACGAGATCGGCCTGATCTCGCTGGGCGTGTCCATCAAGCTGCCGGCCGAAACCCTGGCCGACCGCGCGCAGGTGGACCAGCTCAGCGCCCTTGCGCGCGAGCTGGACCTGGCGCCGCGCACCATTACCTGGGAATGCCCGGAACCGGTGCTGGCCGGCGGCGCGCCGCTCAGCATCGCCAACCTGGCGCATCTCGCCGTGCGCGGCTTCGGCCTGGCGGTGGGCGGCTACCGCGCCGGGCACACCACGCAGCAGCAACTGGCGCGCTGCCCGCTGACCGAACTGCGCATCGATCCCGTCATCGTGCACGAGGCGTCGCAATACCCGCCGCGCCAGGCGCTGCTGCAGGCTTCCATCAGCGCCGCGCACCAGATGCGCATGGCGGCCGTGGCCGAAGGCGTGGAACTGGCCGAGGATCTGGCCTTGCTGCGCGGTCTGGGCTGCGAAATGGCGCAAGGCGCGCTGGTGGCGGCGCCCATGCCCGGCAACGCGCTGGCCGCCTGGATCAAGAACAACCGCAGGCGCCTGAAGGAACTGGCTAGCGCATCGGCGCAGTAATCGGCAGGGTCAGCGTGAAGGTGGTGCCCGCGCCGGGCGTGCTGCGCACGTCGATGCGGCCGCCCAGGATGTCGCTCACGATGTTGTGCACGATGTGCAGCCCCAAGCCGGAGCCGCCCACGCCGAGCTTGGTGGTGAAGAAGGGTTCGTAGATGTGCAGCAGATTGTCCGCGCTGATGCCTTTGCCGTCGTCGGAGATGGTCAGCACCACGTTGTCCTGCTCCTCGTTGCCGGAGCTGATGGCGATGGTGCCGTAGTCGCGGCCATCGAGTCCGTGCGTGATGGCGTTGGTCACCAGGTTGGTGATGACCTGGCCCAGCGGGCCGGGATAGCTGTCCATCATCAGCGCCGGGGGGATGTCCTGCGTCACGGTGTAGGGCGTGCGGCGTATCGTGGGCAGCAAGGTCAGCACATTGCCGGACACGACTTCGGCCAGCAAAAAGGTGCGGCGCTGCGCGCTGGTCTGGTCCACCGCCACCTGCTTGAAGTTGGATACCATGTCCGCCGCCCGGTGCAGATTGCGCACCAACACCTCCACCGCCGTATTGGCATTCTCCAGATAGTTGTCCAGCACCGAACGTTTCATGGGCGCGCCCTGCGTGAACTGGGTGCGGATTTCGCTGGTCTGGTCCTCGAAGGCGCTGGCGATCATCAGGCTGTTGCCGATCGGCGTGTTCAGCTCGTGCGAAATGCCGGCCACCAGGGCGCCCAGTGCAGCGAGCTTCTCGTTGTGCACCAGCTCTTCCTTGGCGCGATTCAGTTGCTCGAACATCTGCTGCAGGTCGCGGTTGGCTTTGCGCAAATCCAGGTGGGTATTGATACGGGCCAGCACTTCTTCAATCTGGAAGGGCTTGGTGATGTAGTCCACCCCGCCGGCGGCGAAGCCGCTGACCTTCTGGCGCGCGTCGGCCAGGCTGGTCATGAAGATCACGGGAATATCCTTGGTCGCTTCGCTGGCTTTCAGGCGGCGGCAGGCTTCGAAGCCGTCCATGCCGGGCAGCACCACATCCATCAGGATCAGGTCGGGCAGGCCGAACTCGGCGCGCATCAGGCCTTCTTCCGCATGGCGGCCTATCAGCACCAGGAAACCACGGGAGGACAGATGGTCGAGCAGGGCGGTCAGGAAGGAGGGGGAATCATCGACCACCAGTATGGTGGGCGGACTTCCTGCCGGCAGTTCGTGGGGGACCATCCTGACTCCTGTTGAATAGCTGCTAAGGAAAGTATATTCCAAAAACACTGTTGCAAGTGTGGGCGGGCTTTGCTATAGTTCTGTCCCCGCGCTGCTGAACACACGCAGCGCAGGAGGGAAGAAAAAAGAGGGTTGACGGAATAAACGACAAGCCTCATAATATCGCCTCTCTGCTGCTGAACAAAACGCTTCAGCAAGAAACGCAGACCTCTTTAAAAATTAACAGTCGATAAGTGTGGGCGTTTGATGATGATGCCGGAAGCGCAAGCTTCTTAGCTCAAATTAT
>NZ_JBWKSD010000019.1:0-16166 GCF_059419605.1 Pseudoduganella sp. GW821-FHT05F09 | reverse complement strand
GGGCGCCCTAGGTAGTGTACGAAGTCTTCTTGGAGCGTATATGTGATGCGCGCGGGTAGCACTAGCTCCCAGTCGGGGACGGAAGTATCCGGCGCGGTCGAGCCGCGAGGAATGAATTACAGGTCAAGCTGCCAAACAGCCCGATGTCCCCTTGGTCACGTGTCAGCCTTACTGAATTCTGCGCAATATGCGCACGTATTGCACGATGACTTTGAAGCATCTGGTATTCATGGGGAAATCATTAACGATGCAAGGCGTCGTCGTGCAGGCAGATGGTGTTCTCAGTGCTGCGAGTTCCTTCGCTGAGGGCTATCTGAAAAGCTTCCAACGTGGCAATATGATGTGGTGTAAAAAAAGCATGAGCATACATTCAAATGACCCCCAAGCACCACGGTCGGCACAAAACAAAGTTCGCGCGAGGCGCGAATTGGTTTTGCGCGATTCTTGCAAATCCAATTACTATCGGCCCGACCATATTTTCAGAAGATGAAGGCACGTTGAACTGGAGTTCCGAAGTCTAATGAATTCAAAAAATACTTCCACTGCTGCGACAAGCGAGTCGGACTTGGTGCGAGCAAGCAGGGATGGCGACCAGTTCCACTACCACTGGGCCGCCCGCCATTGCCTGTCTCTTCTTCCTGGCGTTAGCGACTTGGTTGCCATTTCAATTGAGGGTGCATCGGCCATTGAGGGACCTGGCTCGGCGAACGAAGGTGATGAACTTATCGATGTAGGGTTCTACTTTGGCAGTGAGCGGTTGGAAAAGGCGCGTCTTGTTCGCTATGTACAGTTGAAGCACTCTACGAAGCGTGCGCATGAGCCTTGGACTGCTAGCGGGTTGAGCAAGACGTTAAACGGATTTTCAGAGCGCTTTGCGAAGCTGCGTAAGACGTACGCGTGGAATGAACTCAAGGACAAATTACACTTCACCTTCACGACCAATCGGCCCATCGATGAGAAAGTGATTGAGACGCTAGAGGACCTAGCAGTCGAGAAAACTACGCGCCATCCTTCAGTCGCGGCGACCATGTTGGGATACGTGAAGGGGCTCGGCAGCGAGACTTCCAATTTTTTCAAGCTCTTCTCAGTGGAGGCGGGTGAACCGGACCTCTGGAACCAGCGTAATCTCCTATTTAAGGACGTGAGAACCTTCCTTGCGGATGGCGGTTCCGATGCGCCGCTCCAGCTCAAGGAATTGGTGACCAGGAAAGCGACGACTGAGTACGCTTCTAACACCTCTATTCTTCGCGTTGATGTACTCCGTGCGCTTGGGACCGATGAGGCGGACCTTTGGCCGGCAGAGTGCTTGATTGTAGGTCCTGCCGGCGGTGCCCTACCACGAGAGCAAGAGGGAGAGATTCGTGCGATTCTGGAATCTGCGACGCAACCAGTTGTCTTGCACGCAGAGGGAGGCGTTGGTAAGTCAATACTGGTTTGGCAGCTTTCTCAGTCTGTTCCCGAGGGGTCAGTCGCAGTGCTCTACGATTGCTTTGGTGACGGGCTGTACAGAAGCGCGCAACATTACCGACACAGAGAAAAGGACGCGTTTCCGCAAATTGCTAATGAGCTTGCCGCGCGGGGCCTGTGTAACCCATTGATTCCAGTTCGGGGAGCAGATAGCAAGCAGTACATGCGCGCATTTGTGGCAAGACTAGCCCAGTCCGTCAGTTTACTTCGAGCCAAGACTCCTCATGCAAACATTTATTTGATTGTCGATGCTGCGGACAACGCGGTTATGGCAGCTAAAGAGTTTGATGACTCGGCTTTCGTACCAGACCTCATTCGTACTGCAATGCCGGATGGCGTGAAGCTTGTGTTCAGCTGCCGGACTCATCGGCGTGACCATTTGCAAGCGCCGCCGGATGCGATTCAGGTCGAACTTCGCCCATTCAGTCGCGAAGAGACATCTGAGCATCTAAGGGCATTTTATCCAGACGCGACCGATATCGACATCTCCGATTTTGCTTTCTTAAGTAGTTCTAATCCACGAGTTCAGGCAGTGGCATTGAGTCGGAATCTGCCATTGGCGGAAATGCTGAAAGCGTTGGGGCCTTCACCATCTACAGTTGAGCGGGCTATCGCCGACCTGCTAGCGCAAGCGGTCGAGAATCTGAAGTTTCGAGAAGGGCACGTCGAGGCTGAACAGATTGGCCTAATCTGCGAGGGATTAGCAGTACTCCGACCGTTAGTTCCAATTGCAGTTCTTGCTGAGATTTCAGGCACCACCGAAAGTGCGGTTAAAAGCTTCGCATATGACTTAGGGCGACCGCTGTTAGTGAGGGGTGGAAGTCTTCACTTCCTGGACGAGCCTGCGGAGACTTGGTTCCGCCAGAAGTTCCAACCGAATAGAGAAAAGCTGGTAACGTTCTTGAAACGATTGAAACCTCTCGCAGCCTCCAATTCTTATGTTGCATCTACGATTCCCCAACTGCTTCTGGCGGCCGGAAAAATGGATGAGCTGGTCGAATTGGCGCTCTCTTCTGATGGCCTACCGACAGCGAACCCGCTAGAACGCCGTGATGTAGAGGTGCAGCGCTTAACCTTTGCGCTGAAGGCTTGCCTGCAAGAGAAACGCTATGCGCCAGCAGCAAAACTAGCCCTCAAGGTTGCCGGCGAACTCGCCGGAGTCGCTCGCCAGAATAGCCTCATGCAGGGAAATACAGACATCGCGTCCGCGCTTCTATCTCTAGACCGTATAGAAGAGCTGGTTTCTCGGCGCGCCTTCCGAGGAACTTGGACCGGTGCTCATCACGCTTATGAAGCGGGGTTGCTGGCTGGCCGTGTGGAATTCCTCTCTGAAGCGCGTAGCCGCTTGAGGATGGCGATAGATTGGCTATATTCTTGGGCGGGCATGACTCAGGAGCAGCGTGAAATATCGAATGAACTCGTCGACTCTACCGATATGGCCGAACTTGCGATGGCGAAGTTGCTAGCGGAAGGACCGGAAGATGCCGTCAGATTTCTCAAGGGATGGAGCCCAAGGTCGCTGTCGATGACCGCGGGCGGCATCTTGGCACGTCGACTTGTGGACCTGGGACGGTATGATTTGCTGGACCAGCTCGCGGAACACGGTGCTCGCGATATTTGGTTGATGCTGGGATTGGCCGTCGAAGCGTGCAAGGGTGGCCACACCCTTCCCGCCAAGCCGCTGGAGGCGCTTATGAGTGCACTGTTGAGTCGGCGAATTCGCCTTCATGACTCGGATAGGCCAACCTCCAATTGGAATGTGATTAACGGTGTTACGTCCGCTGTTTTGCAGGCACTACGAGTATTGCCACGTGATGACCTCGAGTGGGCGAGGGTCATACGTCGGTATCTGCCAGAACACCCACCCATGGAATTGGCGGCGCGTTACGGTTCGGAAAGGCCAGTGATACTGCGGGCATATTGCCTAGAGGCCGCCTTATTGGGCAGGCGACTCGTACTTATTGATTTAACTCCAAAAGAACTCCGTGACGAGCTGGAGAAGAAGCCGAATCATCACAGTAAAAGCTCTGAAGTCGAAGCGTTTGAAAGGGCTTCGGGCGGTATCTTGGATTGGTTCTGCCTGAGTGCGGAAATTGCCTGTGGAAAGATGCCGGCAGAGTTTAATGTGGCCGTTCAGGCGGCGCTCAATGCGACGAAAGCGGCTAGGTCCAGAGATTACAACAACGTTTTCAACTTAGAGCAAACTGCGGCACTGGAATGGATGCGCGCGATACGTGATGCATCGGTATCGGAGCCAGTATCCCTGGCAGCATTTCTGAGCTGGTTCAAAGAGAAGGCTGACGCTTTCTCGACGACGGTCATGACCGCTATCTGTCGCTTGGCAGCGCGTCAAAAGGCGCTCGAGAGTATTGCGCTCGAAGTGTCCGTTCTAGTCTACGAAGCTATCGAAAATCACCGTGAGCATGCTGAATCAAGAGTCGAGTCCTACCAGTCTCTTGCGCGCGCCATTTTCCCGACCAGTAAAGCCGAGGCTCGTTCTTACTTCGAACGGGCAGTCGATATTTCAAGCCGCATCGGGGACGAAAACTCGGACCGCTGGGGTGCGCTGCTGTGCCTTGCCGAGGCAAGCGGAAAAGACAGTTCGGGCCGTCCAGAGTCTGCGTACAGGCTGGCACGAGGTGCTGAGCTAGCGTACGACTATGTCGAAAGAGATAAACACTTCGACTGGAACCACACTATTGATGGATTGTTGAGTTTGTGTCCGGCGTCCACAATAGCAACTCTAAGCCGCTGGAGAGACCGCAAATTTGGCTATGCAGATAGACTTCTGGCAATCACAATCGAACGTTCCGTGGCGCGCGGCTTGCTACCTTCAATTGCGCCCATTGCGCTGTGCCCGATTGGCGACGAGTGGTCACGTGCAGAGAACCTGACGAAAGCATGTGAACACGAATCGCACACGGATGTTCGGCGTAAAATTCTCGGTGCTGGCTATCGCTATCTTAGATTACGCTCGCCGTCCGAGAGCGACCTTGAGCGAGTTTCGACGCTAGCACGCGCATCCGACTTCACCGGTTCCGACCTCGGCAGGCTTCTCGCAGCAGCGAGGGAGCCCAAGACTGATAGCGGGAGTTCCCCAAGGCAGTACGCGCCACAAACCTTGGAGAACCGGAATGCCCCCGATTGGAATGCTCTTTTCAACGGCGTCGACCTATCAAGCTCTGCGGAGCTTCGTAGCGCTTACTTACTGCTGAAAACCTTCGACCCTCCTTACCAGATTTATGAATTCTACACAGAGGCATTACAGCGATGTGGCTTGGGCGGCGCTGCTGAATTCTGTCTAGCCGTCGCGCAGTGGCCGGAATTTGAGAACTATGAATTAAGGCATCTCTTAGACGTGCTTGGGAAGCAAAGTACGAAGCCGGTCGCTTTGCGTAAGGCGATGACAAGCGTAGCGCTAGCCGTATGTAAAAGAAGTCCCGAGTGGGCTAGAAGACGCAGGTGGGGCAGTTCCTTCCCATACCGGCAGCTCATTAGCGAAGGAATTGTTACCGATGGCCAGATTGTTGAAGCTACGCTCGAAGGGTTTCTCGTCAATGTCACGACGCTTAACTCAGGAGAGCTCTTTCAGATGCTGGAATCGCTGTCCCACCTTTTGACGAGCGATGAGGCCGACGACGCGCTGAACTTTGGCCTGTCACTTCATGAGATGGACATGCGCCCAGAAGATGGAGACGGTCCCTGGAGCGATGCTATGAAGCCGACGGGAAGCTGCGAGGATGCCGTGGCAGGTTATCTGTGGGCAGCGCTAGGCTCACCAAGTACTTCTGTGCGCTGGGAGGCGGCACACGCAGTGCGGGCGGCTATCGAGCTTGGTTGGGTCCCGGTACTGTCTGCGCTCGCGAAAGCGGCAGTCGTCAGTGAACCAGGTGCTTTCGTTGATAAGCGTTTTGTCTTTTACGAATGGCACTCTCGTCTGTGGCTCAGCATTGCGCTAGCTCGGTGCGCTAGCGAGCACCGTGATATGGTGGTCCTGTTTAGCGATTTTCTCATGTTGTCAGCCAAAGAAGAGCACGTCTTGCTGCGCCATTTCGCAGCCGCCGCTTTGCGGGAGTTCCCCGAAAACTTCGGTGGCGTGAGTACGCTGGGCGACCTAGAAAAAATCAACAGAATTGAGTTGCCGCTCGTTGCGCATACTTCCTATCGAGAGTCAGAGACAGAGCCCATGGTATCGGGCGGCGAAACTGATGAGGTAATCGATGAGTACCACTTTGGGATAGACATCGGCCCATATTGGCTTACTCCTCTGGGGCGAGTTTTTGGTATCTCGCCAAATGGAATTGCCCGACGCGCCGCCCAGGCCATACGCGACCGTATGGGGCGGCTCCCTGCAGGGTATAACCACGACGCACGATACAAGCATGGCGTGGTTGCACACGAGCAGACTAGCCACTCGCACGGCACTATGCCCCGCGTGGAAGACCTTGCGGCCTACAGCGCGTATCATGCAATGATGATAGTGGCTGCGAGGCTGCTTAAAACTCACTCGGTCGGCAAGGCGACCTACAGTGGCGAAAATGACTTTGAAGAGTGGATTGAAGATAGACTTTTGACGCGGAAGGACGGCAAGTGGGCTGCAGACAGGCGTGACCCTCAACTTACGAAAGCGCCTCCCGCGCCGGAGATATACGGTGACAAAGATTGGCGCTGGCAGATAACCGCTGACCACCTCGATAGTATTGTGGAGACCGACGAGGGGTTGCAGGTTGTAGCCGGAGATTGGACCAGCGGCATACGTGAATCTGTGGAGACAATTTCCGTGAACAGTGCATTGGTGCCAAAGCGCTCTGCGGTGGCATTTCTCTGCGCGGCTCAAACGACCTCGGACCCACAAGGATACTTCTTCCGATTTGATGAAGACTATTTGGCCCAGGACGAGGAAGACCCCGCAGGCTCTAGCTGCGATGCTCCTGAGCTTGCACCGGAGGCCAATCAGGATGGTCAATTTAAACTACGTCAGTGGAAGACTGACCGAGGCGAATCCTCTGGTGTTGACGAGTACGACCCGTGGTGCGAGCGCGTGCATGTTCCTGGCGAAATGCCCTCTGCGGCGACCATCTCAGCGATGGGCTTGCGTTCCGTTGAGGATGGGCGTATGTGGGTGACCGCGAGCGGTGCGCTCATGCGAAGCGAGACATGGACCCAGTCAAGCGGCTACGGTCGCGAAAAGGAAACAATTCCGGGTACTCGCTTGAGCGCGGATAAAGCTTTTTTGAAAGAACTCCTTGCCGCCAATCCAGAGTATTCCCTTGTCGTCGGACTCAGTCTGCGTCGACGCGTGCCAAGCTATGGCTCGGATAACGATGACCATAGCTCGTACGTGCCTCCTTACAAACGCTATTACCTAATTGAAGAAGATGGAATCGCTAGAACGCTCAAAAGCAGTGATTGAACTCGGCAAGCGGCTTATCGCACAACTGGAGCTTAGTGACGACGAACTAACTCAGTGGATGGCGCACCTGCTTGCTGAACGCATCCACAATGTCGAGGCTGGGCCTCCAGAGGACAGAGTCGCTGCACAGAACTCATGTGCAGAATTAGTCTTCAAGTTGTGGGCGCAGCGGTACAGTTTGCCGCCTCGCCTTCGCCCATTAGAGAAGCTGGAACCGCTCCTGCGAACACTAGACGCACTTGACGCTACCAACGGACCGCGGTTTCGTTTTATGCACGAGCCGCCAGCAGATATTAAGGTCGACGAGGATGTCGCGAGGTTGCTCAGCTTAGCGGTGAATCTCGACGATGCGTCGCGAATTTTAGTGCAGTACTTTCTGGCAGCCGCAGCTGAGGTGGCCTCGGAAGAATCGAGGCCATGGATACAGAGCGCAGTTGATGCTGGAGCTGACGTGACACTCGAGGTTCGCATTATTGGTTTCCTGAACAGCGGCCTTGACCGTGCTGGTGAAGAAGCCAAGTTCGCTCGCGAGGCACTGATGGATAAGATACAGAAACTTGAGACGTTCGCGTCTGCGGCAGGTGCCCACGCGGCCGAGCTGAGAGCAAGGCACAATATGCTGGACGATAAAGTGAATGATGTGGAATCGAATGACGATTGACAGAGATGCTCTTGCTATGGGCTGAAGAATTGTCAGTCTACGAGGGTTTCAAGTGCATGGCTATCAAGCAAATTTTATGGCGACAGCAATAGTTTCTCCGTAGCTTCCTGCTGTTAAACTGATTCCAAGTTTCAATAGAGATGGACCTTTCATGTATCAGGTAGGCTCGAGTGAAAACCTCGCTCTTTCGAGAGTGCTCCAAGAATTTAACCGGAAAGCAACGGTGGCCAAGTGCGCGGGTTTGCTGACGGTTCCAGCGTTCCACGCAAATACAATCCGTATCGAGACGATGGTTCATCTCGCGGTGGCGAATTGTGCGGGGAAGCGGAAGCCAACGTTTTCGGATATCAGTCGGTGGCTAAATCGAAACCTTGGGAATTCCGCAGTGGCGACTGCGGAAGACCCTCCCGAGGACGTTTTCGTCAGCAACATCACCAGTCAAACTGGGAACTTCAGGCTCTTTGAAGGCACCTGGGAAAGTAGCGACTTTCACCTGCAACAGATGTTGGATACGGCGGAGGCCTTGTCGCCGGCCATTGAACGAATCGCGGCTGCGCTTCCTAACATTTACGCATTACTACGCATGGGCGATGCAGTCGCTGCGCGGTTGAACCTCGCACGGTGGCATGCCGAGCCTTCAGCACGTGCAGGCAGCTTAGTCATTGGTCCCAATACTAATATCGACCGAAGAGCCGCAGCGGTTACCTTTACCGAACCAGAATTGATGGATTTAGGAATTGAGGTGACGGAATTAGAGCCTTTTCTCTTTACCGATGAGGATGAGAAGCTTCTTCCATTGCAAGTGGTGACCCAGGAAACAGCGCTTGAGCTTCGGCCTGTCGTTCGATTCGGGAATGAATACGTCCTGGCATTGCCAGCAGGTGTTGGTTCGGCACTCCGCGCTTATATTCTCAGAGAAGTCGTTCAAGCTAGGGCGTTTAAGGTTTTTGATAGCGCATTAGGTCGACGGCAAGCGGCTCTTGTGCGTCGTTCGCTACAGAATATTGGGGAGGAGTATAGCTCTCTTCTATCGATAGATAGCGACCCAGATTTACCGCAGATTCAGAGTTGGTGTTTTAAGCGCGACACCTCCGAGCATGTCCATGTTGTTGTATTGCATGAAGACCTCGGTGAATGTGTGGACGAAGGTTGGGGCCTTCCAAGTAAGCTAAGTCAGAAGCAGCAAGCAGCGTTCGAAGATTTTCTTAGTCGCAGTGCTGCGCGCTGTGAGGCGGTACCAGGCTTCAAGCATGGAACAACAATCGTGATTCGCGCCGGAGTTGGTCGCGGCTTTGCCTCATCATTGCCGCGACTGGGTTTGTCATGGGACGTGATTTTTCTGGGCCTTGCAGACCTCGACATGCTGGTTGCATATCAAGATGAAGCGGTCGATTTGCTGTTTAAGTTCTTGCGCCAAGAGACCTGGGTAGCTTCACACAAAGCCAAGCATTTTAGCTTTAGCAGCTTCACTTTGTTCTGTCAGTGGGTGCAAGACGACTTTAGTATTTGGCCGCGAGATTTACCATTGAGAGAAGGGGCCATCGTCATGGTTCCTTCGGATTCGCCGTTTGGCTTCAGGCAAAAAGTTCGAAAATCGCGTGATAAACATTCAATTCTGACTTGGTCTGGAAAGTGGATGGTTTGCGAGCGTTACGGACGGAATTCTTATTTTGACAGTCGCGCGAAGCAACCAATTTTTATATGCGAAAGCGCGGTCCAACAATCGACCCTAGCGGTGGCCGTGGAAACCTCGAAAGGTCCACGATGGCTGATTTGTGCTGACCAAGTATATGACTCCAGTAAGCGGAAATATGTGTTTCGGCTTTGGTCCGATTTTGTCGGCTCCTTCGCTGAGGTCGCGCTCTTCCTTGATGCTCAAGGGCCGATACCTGAAGGCGTTTTAGAGGTTTTTCTGGATTGTACACACATGGTCGACATCGAATCGGTGTCGTATGCAGAGCACGATGACCCTAGCGTCAAACCTATCGTTAGTTCGACGGTACCGGGCCGCGCGACAGTTAGTTTGCCGAGAGACTTCTTTGCAATTTTCCGCAGGGTTGGGAACGAAGGTGAACAGGCGCTTGTTTCGGCCTTTGTGACCGCACTGGAGATTGCCTCCAAATTGATTGTTCCATTAGAGGGAAAGCTTGTTCAACAAGCGGTTACTGCTGCATTACCTTCGGATGGCGCCCGTTTGGTCCATCTATTCAGTAGCACTCTAATGTCAGACCATCTGATTTGGACCTCGAGTGCTAAGCCCGTTTGGTTGAACCTTGCAGATGCAGCGTTTGTTCGGATTGGCTTGGACGAACACCCGCCCGTCAAAGAGAAGCTGACTGTCGGAAGCTCTTTCTGCACAGACGTTTTAAATGGTTACGTCGCAAGGATTTGGAACGAGATTAAGCTTCAGCTCAACGAGCTAGATTTAGACTCTGTCCTAGGCGCGCTTCTGTCATCAAATGAAGCTATCTACGCGGATAGGATGCACTGGCGGCGGACGGCCAAAGCGATTCTGTCATTGAACGAAAATGGAGAGGGGCTTGATGCGGCCTTTACTCGAGAGCAAAAGAGAAATCGGACTTCCTTGGCCACTCGAGTACTTGCAGAAATGGCTGTGTGCGAATGCGGATTGTCAGGGAAACCATTGGTAACGCGAGCTGAACTTGAGTTGTTGGTTGCGCGAACTTCATTGCTCATTGAGGTGGCTTACGATTCTGATGCGATTCGTGGGGAGCTGGCGCCGGCGAAGCTTACTGTGTTCCCGAACGGCGAATACGAGATTGACCGGTCTTATCAATCGTCAATCATGCGACCATTCGTAGCGAACCAGTATTCCGACGAGTACAGGGAAGTGGCTGCCGACTACGCGTCGTACTACCAGGAGAAGGAGCGCGGCGGGCGCGGACTCGCATCGGAATTTTATAGAGCGGATTTCGTAGACGCTTTTGAGAAGGAGTACGGGCTCAGCCCTGATGAGTTAATCGACTGCTTTGCAGAACTTGTTGATATGGCGACTGACGCAGGCCAAGTGGTGGTCAAAATGGAGCTTGGCCCTCTGAAGGAACGGCTCATAGAGAAGCGCGGAATTAGCCCGGAGAAGTGCAATGCGTTTGTCAGCGGATTTGCATTGATTCGCAGGCCGAAGTGGGACAAACCCCCGAAGGGCTTTGCGGCTAAGGACACGTGGCCATGGCTCTTCAAGCGCAGGCTTTCCATCATTTCGCGGCCCGTGGTGTGTACTGGGGTTACCGAAGCTGATATCGCTTATTTTGGCGTGAGCCAGGTGCTGCAATCCTGGAACTACCTGATGAGTCGCTCTAGCAAGGCTTGGATGCCGCAAGATTATTTCGTATCTCAAGCGATGAAAGCTTTCGCGGGGAAGACCGCGCATGAATTGGGCGGTGTTTTCGAAGATGAAGTCGTCGAGAAGCTGACGGCATGCGGTTGGGTGGCGCGCGCTCGTGTTCAGATGACGGAACTTGGTGGGACCCAGGAAATGGGAGATGTGGACGTGCTCGCCTGGCATCCGGGTGGTCGAGTTCTTATTATCGAATGCAAGCGCCTGCAGCCGGCCCGGACGGTTGGTGAGGTCGCCGACGTACTTCAGAAATTTGCAGGCGAGGAGAAGGATAAGTTGGCGCGGCATTTAACTCGGTTGACGTGGCTTCAGGCATCACCATCCGGCATTCCTCGCGCGCTCGGTTTGGAACGAGCCGCGATGATATCGACCGTTCAGGGCAGGTTGGTCACCAACACAGATGTGCCGATGATGTATGTGAAACACCTTCCCATTTCGATGTCCGAGATACTCCCTATTAGGGCTTTGGAGAAGATTTGAGTGTTGGCAGAAAAACCGGAATCTTTGATGCGTTACGCATTTTCTATATAAACGATTATGAGCTTCCCATCCTTACAGCTTGACCATTTCAACCGAGTTTTCGAAAGCTGGCGTGCGGGTATTGCGCATGTGCGCGCGCAGTATATTGCGGTGCTTGTGGAAGGGAGCTGGGTGCTCCTCCATGCTCGCGTGGACTTAGACCCGTTTGAGCTCCCAGAAACCGTGAATGAGGGAATCAGTACTTCGAGCATTAGAGCTGGGCACGTGAAGGCCAGCGTTACCCAGGCTGCGGTAGAGGAGTTCATGGCTGCACTGCGTGCGGGGCGATTATGTTTGGCAGAACCCGGCCTAGATTTGGCACTGCCGGCCGACCAAGAGATTTCATTGTATGCGCCGACGTCGCTGGTTGAACCGGAATACTTCACTCCTCAGTTAGAGGTCAAATGCATGCGGCAGACAATGCTCACGCAAGCGTTCGATTACGCTCTGGCCAACGCGGATTTGCGGCGTAACGAGGTTCCATTCGATGGTTTGGTTGACCTCCTGTCCTTCTTCGGCTTGGGCAATTCGGGACACCTGCCGCATGAACAGAAAATCTTGGTGACGTTGAATCCACCCGGCGACATCATCTTCGACGGGTGTTCGCTTTCGCAGGACCAGTTGCGCTTGAAGGTGATGCGGCGGGTGTCCATGGGGCGCGATAGCGTGGTCCTTGGGCTGCGCAAACTTCCCAATCCGTCCATGGCGCGCCGTTCGCAGATTGCAGACAAAATCCAATGGCAGCCGGAAGTAGGTGGCTTCGAAACGGGGTATGTGGAGACCAGCGCTGATGATTGCGGCATCGCGGAATTGTTGCTGTCGGTTGGTGGGTACACTGTGCGGCGCTACTTCCTTCCGGATGCGAGCAAGAGTCTAAATCAGCGCCTCGCGGACTATCGGCGCTTCGACCCTGAGCTGCAGCATCTTGGGCGCGCGCTTAAGGCAGGAAAGAACGATTCTCGAAGCTTAGAAGCCGGTGTTGCTACGTTACTGCATTTGCTCGGAGCGAGTACGGTGACGCCACCGAACCCAGATACACCTGATGTCATTGCGGAGACGGTTGGAAAACGTCTTGCCTTGATTGAATGCACAATCAAGGTCGAGAGCTTACGCGAGAAAGTGGGGAAGCTTGTCAATCGCAGAGAGATTATCACTCGCGACAACGGGTTGAACTCGCCAGCGCGGGAGGTCTTAGCTATTCTGGTTGTCAATCAACCCCGGCACACTATCGTCAACGAGGACAAGTATCTGTCCGATAATCAGGTGGTTCTGGTTTCTCAAGAGGACCTTAATTTGGCAATGGCTCACCTGGAAGTGCCTCAGGATTTGGACATGCTTTTTCTGGAGAAGCGAGAGTCTTTGCGTTCGCTCAATACTCAGCCGTTTTGGAGCAGCATACCAGGTGGAATCTAGCCTCAGCATGCCCGTGCTCCTGTATGGCCGAAGTCGGTCGGCACTAACGGCACGCGAAATTACGTTTTCTTCTCTTCACCGAGAAAACGATGCATGCTCTCAGCAGCTCGGAGGTGCAGGGAAATAACGGTCTGCAGCCACGTGTAAATCCTGTATTCAATGTCTTCATGCTGTTCTACAAAGAAGTCCTTCCCGAGGTATCGGACTGGTTGGCCGTCGGGTAGACAATCGCGCCACCCCTGGAAGGCATAATGAAGAGGCGCCTCATGCACTTCAGGAGTGGCGATTCCCACGTACACCTTCTCCAGCTCTAGTGCGGATGTCGAATGAACTACATCATGCCGGAATTGGATGAGTTGTGCGATGTCGGGATTGGCGTATCGCTCGTGCATCAATTCTGTAGCGATTCCTCCAAGGCTTAGGCTTGATTTTAGTTTTATCAAGTCCGCAAAATGGCGGCCTCCGGCTGGCTTAAACTTGATATTGCTTGGGTCTATTTGGTCCAGGTAGTGCATCAGCTTACTCAGCAAGTCCAGTGAAGTGCACATCGAGATTGCAGCCATTGATGCGAAGGTGGCAGCGGCGTATGAGTCCGTTCCATGATGAATTACTTCATTCGTATTCAGCTGAGAGATGGCAGGCCTAGCCTCGATAATGCAGGACCGCTGCGCTTTTAAGAGATTGATGAATCCAGTTATCGCCCGGCTCAGAATGGATAAGATTTCGCTTGTTACACGCCCAAACTGACTTATCACCAGCCAGCGTTCGAGCGTGGCGGCACTGAAGGGAGTCTTCTTCGATGCGACCGCTTCTCGGACAAACTTATCTATCGTCTCGAGCATGCCCTTTGAGCCTTCGCCATGTCCGATTTCTAAATATGCGACTGGCAATTGCAGCTTTTCCTCATAGAAATTTTCGAGCTCCTGTGGCTGCATCAAGTATGAGTGAAGGGCATATCCTAAATGGGCAGCGTAGTAGTGCTCCAGCTGCTGCCAATTGAATTCGCTGTAGGTGGGAAACTTCCCTGCGTTCTCCAAGTTCACTAGTAAACGGACATTGAAATCAGTGGCCAGAGCGGTCGTAATCTCACTTTCAGTCGTTGCGACGAACGGTAGGCTGCAGGTGCCGAACACGTCGTGCAAAACGTATCTACTCTCATCAATGCTACGTAGCATTAAGCCTTTGGTAGTAAAGAAGCCTGAATTTCCAATCATTCGTGTCCTGTGTTCGGGGCGACCATATCATGGCTACTCATCCTCGCCTAGAGGCCAGAGGCGCCTTGGCCGTAAGCGCATTTAGAAAAGTGGTGCTTGAGGAGCCATCTGATTTTCAGGAGAAGGGCCTTCTGCATCCTGGACGTCATCATTGTCTGCACCTTGCTTCGGTGCAGCGTACGCACGCAACTCCAGCTCAGAGCGCAGCTCAATTAGAACGCGTGCAAATTCCGGGTTCTTTGAACTGAGCCAGTCGTCATAATGCTCTGGCCGCAGTATTGCCACCCCGCGCTTTTCCTCACCAGGGCGATGGAAGCGCTTCAGTAGTGGATATTCATCGGCGTTCAGCGTGAAATGAGTGAAACTGTGCTATACGGTCCCATCCTTTTCTTCCCAGCTCCGCCACATACCAGGTAGTCCGATAGGCTCGGCGCCGGAAAGTTCGATTGCCCAGCGCTCGTGGGCGCCGGTTTCCCAGTTGGGCTCAAACACCTTCATGGCAGGCACGATGCACAGCTGCTGTTGTATCCAAAAGCGCTTGTAGCTAACCTTGCTTCCAACTTCTTCGGCACGCGCGTTCATCGTGTCCATCCTGATGCGAGGAGGCTCGGGTAGGGGCTTTCCTTCTGCCTTTGCTTTCTCGACCTTTCTATCAAATTTCGCTTGTTTGTCCGGTGTCAGCCTTTTGAAGGGCCGGTGGCGCTGCGGTACGAATCCGTACGAACCCACCAAGCCTTTGCGACGTCCGTTCTCGTCGTTGATGATAAAGGGCGCAAGACGGTCTTTGTAGATTTCCTCTCGCCAGTCATCGTTGACTTCAATCGGAGTCTTGAACCAGTCGAAGCAGATTTGGCGGCTGACGGTGATGTAATTGACACACATAGTTATCGCCGTCCCCAATTCTGATAATTTTTTTATGCAACGTGCCAGCTGAAAATTTCGTCTGTATCATCATCTTCGAAAAGCTCTGAAGGAATAACTTTTCGGTGATAGGTTTCCCGCCAAATCATCTTGATGCTGTGCTCAAGAGGTTCGTCCCATTCTAGATGTTCATTTGAATTCAGTTCTGCCATCATGCCGACGGCATGAATTTTATATTTGTAATTTTGACCATCCAAAAATTCAGATAGCTCTTTTATGAAATATCTTTCATTTTTATAGCTACGATACATATCATCAACATCACAGATGGGGCCACCGTCTTCGTCATGGTCAATATCATAATCAAACCCCAAATGTGCATGTAGATGCGGAATATAGATGTCGTCAAGCCGTCTTACATGGTTGTTTCGGTGGCATATGCGCCATATTGTCACATGAGATTCACTATATTTCCCGTGAGGCCCACCTATTATGGCGAGATTATATGAGTCTGACTTGCATGTTATTTCCTCGGTGATTTGTTGACAAGGTTGCCGTTGCTGCTCCAAATATCCGTCATAATAGTCTTTTAGGTCCTGAAATTCGTGCAAGAAGCTCTTAATGAGTGAAAAATTTTTTTTGAAACGATAACATTCTCAAAATGCTGAGATGCTTTTTTTGACCAATTAAAACTTCCGGTTATAAGGGTTTTTCCATCGATAATGCAAAATTTATTATGCATTAATGAAAAACTTCTAACCTTAAGAGGGAACTTTTTTGCACCAACAGGTTCGACAAAGAACCTTTTATTAAGAAAATCGTCGTTGTACATAACTTCAACAACAACACCTTTTTCAGCAAGGCGCGAAAATATCGGAGAAAATATTTTCCAGCTTATCCAGGCAACGCAGACGATAACTGATTTTTCAGCACTGCTAAGCAGTTTTCTAATTTCAAACTCGATGTCTTCAAAATATACATTTGTACTTACAGATTGAGCTAGCATGACTTCTTTGGTCCAAATAAATTTCGAGGTTAAATTTTCTACGACTTTTCATGGCTATTATGCCATTGCAGTCTAGTGGAAGTCTCTGCTGCGGGTGTCGAGTTCGCCGAGGAGGTGACTTAGGTCTACAAGGCGCTTCGCAACCAAGTGCCGCACATTATTCTCGGACTGCCAAATGCCATAGACTCCCAAAAGCTGGGCGCCCATGACTTCTCTTCGGAACTGCTCCACCAATGTCGGCCAACAAATAACGT
>NZ_JBWKSD010000018.1:0-18446 GCF_059419605.1 Pseudoduganella sp. GW821-FHT05F09 | reverse complement strand
GCCCACACTTATCGACTGTTAATTTTTAAAGAATTCTGCGTTACTTGCTGAAGCGTTTTGTTCAGCAGCAGAGAGGCAAGATTATGAGGCGTTTCGTTTAAACCGTCAACCCCTCATTTTCCTACTCTCCTACGCTGCGTATGTTCAGCAGCGCGGGGACAGAACTATAGCAAAGCTACTCGCGTTCCGCAAGGCCAAGCTGTACCATCGCATCTCGTTTCCTTTACTCTGCAATATATGACCATCTCCCCTACCGCCAATCCCGACCTGTCCGCCGCGCTGGAGCGCGCCGTCAACAACAAGACCAAGCCGCTCGGCAGCCTGGGCGTACTGGAAACGCTGGCTAAACAGATAGGCCTGATCCAGGGCACGACTGCCCTCTCTATAGTAGAGCCGGCCATCCTGGTTTTCGCGGGCGATCACGGCGTGGTGGCGGAAGGCGTGTCGGCCTATCCGCAGGACGTTACCTGGCAGATGGTGGAGAACTTCCTGGCCGAGGGCGCGGCGATCAATGTGTTTGCAAAACAGATGGGCTGCGCACTGCACGTGGTGGACGCGGGCGTGAACCATGACTTCGGCCCGCGCGGCGGCCTGCACGACCGCAAGGTGGCGCACGGCACGCGCAACTTTGCGCAGGAGCCGGCCATGACGGCGGAGCAGTGCGCCGCCGCGCTGGAGCACGGCAAGGCGCTCGCTGCCAGCGTGACGGGCAATGTGCTGGGCTTCGGCGAAATGGGCATAGGGAACACCACTGCGGCCGCAGCGCTGATGCACAGGCTGACCGGCATCCCTGCGGCGCAATGCGTGGGCGCGGGCACGGGCTTGTCCGCCGGCGGCGTGCTGCACAAGCAGCGCGTGATTGAAGCGGCGGCTGAAAAGCATGCCGGCGCCACCGCGCCGCTGGAAGCGCTGGCGGCGTTCGGCGGCTTCGAGATCGCCATGATGGCGGGCGCCATGCTGAAGGCGGCCGAGCTGCGCAAGGTGCTGCTGATCGACGGCTTCATCGTCACCAGCGCGCTGCTGGTTGCGGCGCGCCTACAGCCGGCCATTCTCGATTACTGCGTGTTTGCGCACTGCTCGGACGAAAGCGGCCATAAGCTGATGCTGGAGAACCTGGGCGCGCGCCCGTTGCTGAACCTGGGCCTGCGCCTGGGCGAGGGCACCGGCAGCGCGCTGGCCCTGCCGCTGCTGCAGGCGGCGGTGAATTTCGTGAACCAGATGGCGACCTTTGAGTCGGCCCAGGTCAGCGAGAAGTCAGAGTAAATCCAGGCCGCCATGCATCAGCTCCGCCTGTTCTTTATAGCGCTGCAGTTCTTCACGCGCCTGCCCATTCCGCGCTGGGTGGGCTTCGAACCGTCCTGGCTGCACCATGCGTCGCGCTACTTCCCGCTGGTGGGACTGGTAGTGGCGGCTATCGCGGCGGCGGTGTACGCGGCGGCGGCGTGGCTCTTCCCGGCGCCGGTGGCGGTGCTGCTGGCGACGGCGGCGGGCATCTATGCCACCGGCGCCTTCCATGAGGACGGCTTTGCCGATATGTGCGACGGCTTTGGCGGCGGCATGACGCCCGGGCGCGTGCTCGAGATCATGAAGGACTCGTGCATCGGCGCTTATGGCGCGATCGGCACCATCTGCCTGCTGGCGGTGAAGTGCACGGCGCTGGCCATGCTGCCGCCCGCCGTGGCCGTGGCCGCGCTGTTCCTGGCGCATCCGCTTTCCCGGCTGGCCGCCACTTCGCTGATCTGGCGAATGGAATACGCGCGCGCCGAGGGCAAGGCCAAGCCCATGGCGCAGGAAATGAACGGCGCCGAATTCGGCATTGCGTGCGCCTGCGCCGCATTGCCTGCAGCGCTCATCGGCTGTATGGGATGGCTGCCCTGGATTTCCATCGGCGCGGCGACGCTGGCGGCGCTGGCCGCCGCCGTCTGGCTGGGCCGCAAATTCAAGCGCCGCATCGGCGGCTATACGGGCGACTGTCTGGGCGCGGTGCAGCAGCTGGCCGAGGTGCTGATCTATCTGTGCGTGCTGGCCGGGCTGGGCCACGGCGCATGGCAGGCGTAGGCATGCGCCTGATCCTGGTGCGCCATCCGCTGCCGCTGGTGGCGCCGGGCGTCTGCTACGGGAGCAGCGACCTGCCCGCAGCGCAGGACGATATCCAGCGCGTGCACGCCGCGCTGCTGGGCAGCGCCAGCATCCCTCCCGGTACGCCTGTCTACGCCAGTCCCTTGCAGCGCTGCGCCGTGCTGGCCGGCCGCCTTGGCGTCCACACGCTGGACGCGCGCCTGGCGGAAATGGATTTCGGCGGCTGGGAGCTGCGCAGCTGGGACGACATTCCGCGCGCCGAGATCGATGCATGGGCGGCGGACCTGGCGAACTACCGTCCCGGCGGCGGCGAAAGCGTGCTGCAGGTGGCGGCGCGCGTGGCGGCGTTCCGGGCGGAGCTGCTGGACCGGAGCAAGCAAGAACACGATCACGGGCACCGGCGCGCCGCCATCATCTGCCACGCCGGCACCATCCGCCTGCTGATGGCGCTCGAAGCCGGCCTAAAAGCCGGCCTCCCTCTCGAGGAAATCGCGCTGCGGGCCGCCGCCGCGCCGCACAAAATCGCCTACGGCGAAACTGTCATTTTGGAAGCTGTCGCCTGAAGCCGATATAATGGCGGCGTTTTGGTGCCCGCGCGCATGTCCATGCGCGCAGTTAAACGGGAAACACGACGCCGCTCCCCACAAGGAAAACGGCCAACGTGTGCTGCCCCCGCAACGGTAAACAAGTGTCGCCCACAGCGACAAGCTGCCTCCTTAAGACCACTGTGCTTTGCATGGGAAGGTGAGGCAGTTCAACTTGCGAGCCCGGATACCGGCCAAAGCAGGTGGATGCGCTGCGCGCATCTGTTCAATCCAGCCCACGGGGAAGTAGGCTGGTTGCATACTATACAAAGAAATAATATGAGCTCTCCTGTAATCCGGCACGCGGCCGCCACGTCGCTTGCGCTGGCTATTCCTATGGCGTTGTGCACGCCTTCCTACGCCCAGACCACCGCTTCCGACAGCGTCATCGTCACCGCCACCCGTTCGCCGCAGCTGCAGCGCGACGTGCTGAGCGACATCGTCACCCTGGGCGCGGAAGACATCGCGCGCTCCGGCGCCGGCTCCATCACCGACCTGCTGCAGCGCCAGCGCGGCATCGAGATCTCCCGCAACGGCGGCCCCGGCACCAACTCCAGCGTGTTCCTGCGCGGCGCCAACGCCAACCAGACCGTGGTGCTGGTGGACGGCGTGCGCATCGGCTCCCTGTCGTCCGGCACCGCCAGCTGGTCCGGTATTCCGCTGCAGGCGATCGACCGCATTGAAATCGTCTACGGTCCCATGAGCTCCCTGTACGGCGCCGACGCCATTGGCGGCGTCATACAGATCTTTACGAAAAAGGGCGCTGGCCCGCAGACCGTGTCGGCCTCGCTCGGCGCCGGCAGCGACAAGACCCGCAAATTCGACGCCAGCATCTTCGGCGCCACCGAGGGCGACAACAGCTTCAGCTACGCGCTCAGCGCCGGCAAGGAAAAGTCGGACGGCTTCTCCGCCACCAAGCCTGGCAGCACCAGCTACAACGCCGACGACGACGGCTACGACCGCGTGAGCACCTCCGGCCAGTTCGGCTTCCAGGTCGCCAAGGGCCATGGCCTGGGCCTGGTGTTCCTGAACAGCCGCACCGACGGCCAGTTCGACAGCGGCGCCAGCCGCTACGACACGCGCAGCCAGACCAAGCTAGCCAACATCGGCGTATTCAGCAAGAACCAGCTGTCGGCCAACTGGCACAGCACCGTGCAGCTGGCCAAGGCCGAGGACACCTCGGTCTCCGACACCGGCGTGGCCAGCGCCTACAGCCGCATCGAAAGCAAGCAGACCGACGCCACCTGGCAGAATGATTTCCGCATCGGCGAAGACACCCTGCAAGTGCTGTTCGGCCACCGCGAAGAAGAAGTGGTGTCCGGCACCACGCCTGCGCTGGGCAAGGTCCGCAAGACCGATTCCTACGCCGGCGCCTACAGCCTGAAGCGCGGCGCGCACCTGGCCACCTTCGGCCTGCGCGCGGACGACAGCTCGCAGTACGGCACCAAGACCACCGGTTCGGCCGGCTACGGCTACCGCTTCAGCAGCGCGCTGCGCGCCAGCGCCAGCTACGCCACCAGCTTCCGCGCGCCGACCTTCAATGAGCTGTACTACCCCGGCTTCGGCTACGAGAACAACAAGCCCGAGCAAGGCCGAAACGCCGAAGCCGGCCTGCAGTACGACGACGGCGTGACCGGATTCGGCGCCAGCATCTACCGCAACAAGCTGACCGACATGCTGGTGACCACCACCCCGTGCCCGGACCCGGCACGCAAGGGCAGCTGCGCCTACAACGTCAACCACGCCATGCTGGAAGGCGTGTCGCTGAGCGCCAGCCGCCGCCTGGGCGCGTTCACCGTGGCCGGCAACGCCGACTGGCAGGACCCGAAAGACGAGACCACCGGCAAATCGCTGGCGCGCCGCGCGAAAAAACACGGCAACGCCAGCGTAGAATACGCCAGCGGCGCAGTGGCCGCCGGCGCCGAGCTGCAAGTGTCCGGCAGCCGTTTCGACGACGCGGCCAACGCCCGCCGCCTGGGCGGCTACAGCCTGCTGAACCTGTACGCCACCTGGCAGTTCGCGCGCGACTGGTCCGTGCTGGCGCGCTGGAACAACGTCACCGACAAGAACTACGAAGTGGCGCGCAACTACGCTACACCGGGCGCCAAGTTCTTTGCCGCTGTGCGTTACGGCATTAAATAAAGGTACAAAAAGGCACATGCATCCACACTCCCGCAACCTGCGCACGCGAGCAGCCGCCATCACCGGCGCGCTGCTGCTGTTCGTCATCGCCAGCCTGCTGTTTTCCGGCGTGACCGGCTCGGTGCACATTCCGCTGTCCGACATTCCCGGCGCGCTGGGCGAGCTGTGGGGCGGCCAGGCCAACAGCCTGGCCGCCACCCTGCTCGACCTGCGCGGCAGCCGCGCGCTGACGGCTTTTGTCACCGGCGCGGCGCTGTCCCTGGCGGGCGTGATGATGCAGGCCTTGCTGCGCAATCCGCTGGCCGACCCCTACGTGCTGGGCATTTCGTCCGGCGCGGCGGTGGGCGCGCTGGCGGCCATGCTGTTCATGTGCGCGGCCTGGGTAGTGGATGCGGCGGCCTTCGGCGGCGCCGTGGCGGTGTCCATGATGCTGTACTTCCTGGCGCGGCGCGACATGCGCAGCGGCGCGGCGGCGGAAGGCGGCACCGCCCTGCTGCTGCTGACGGGCGTGATCCTGACGGCGGCCTGCACGGCGCTGATTACGCTGATGCTGTCGATCGCCCCCGAAAGCCGCCTGCGCACCATGGTGTTCTGGCTGATCGGCGACCTGGCCGGCGCGCCGATGCGCTGGATACCCTGGATCGTGCTGGCCGGCGGCACGCTGTTCGCACTGCGCAGCGCGCGCGCCATCAATGTGATGGCGCTGCACGCCGAGGCGGCTGTGACGCTGGGTGTCAACGTGGGCGCGCTGCGCAAAGGGCTGTTCTTCGTATCGGCCCTGCTGACCGCCAGCGCGGTCACCAATGCCGGCAGCGTGGGCTTTGTGGGCCTGATCGTGCCGCACGCCTGCCGCTTCGCCTTCGGCCCCGACCATCGCGTGCTGATCCCGGCCGCGATGCTGACCGGCGGCGGCTACCTGGTGCTGGCCGATACCCTGGCCCGCACCCTGTTCGCGCCGCTGCAGCTGCCGGTGGGCGTGGTGACCGCGCTGATCGGCACGCCGGTCTTCCTGTACCAACTTCACAGGCTGCAAAAATGATCGCCACCCATCAACTGACACTGCGCATAGGCGCGCGCATGCTGGTCGACCGGCTGAACTGGCAGGTGCGCGACGGCGAATGCTGGAGCGTGATCGGCCGCAACGGCGCCGGGAAAAGCACCCTGCTGCGCACGCTGGCGGGCCTGATCCCGGCCACCGAAGGCAGCGTCTCCATCCAGGGCCGCAGCCTGCCGGACTGGCCGCTGGCCGGGCTGGCGCGCGAACGCGCCTTCCTTGCGCAGTCGCGCAACGACGCCTTTGCCTACAGCGTGATTGAAACCGTGCTGTCGGCGCGCCACCCCTACCACGGCGACCGCTACTGGGAAAACACCGGCGACCACCGCCTGGCCATGGACGCGCTGGCGGCCATGGAAGTGGCGGAGCTGGCGGAGCGCAATGTGCGCACGCTGTCCGGCGGCGAGCGCCAGCGCGTGGCGATTGCCGCCATGCTGGCGCAGGACACGCCGCTGCTGCTGCTGGACGAACCGGCCAACGCGCTGGACCTGGCGCACCAGGTCAGCGTGATGCGCCTGCTGTCCCAGCTGTGCCGCGAACAACATAAAACCGTGGTGATGGTCGGCCATGACCTGACGCTGGCGCACAGCGTCTCCACCCACGCCCTGCTGCTGATGGGCGACGGCCGCTGGCTGGCCGGGCCGGTGGCGGACGTGATGCAGCCGGACATACTGAGCGACTACCTGGGCCACCCGATCGACGTGATCCGGCACGGCCAGCGCCACATCTTCATACCGAAAGAAGCAATCGCATGAGCGAACATAACGATATCGACGCACTGAACGAGCGCCACCGCGTCCGCATGGAGCGCAAGAAGGCCATCATCGACGCCAAGATCGCGGCGGCGGACAAGCAGATCGGCATCATCATCGTCAACACCGGCAACGGCAAGGGCAAGAGCTCGTCCGGCTTCGGCATGGCGGTGCGCGCCATGGGCCATGGCATGAAGGTGGGCGTGGTGCAATTCATCAAGGGCGCGATGCAAACCGGCGAGGAGATGTTCCTGCGCCGCTTCCCGGAGGAAGTGAGCTTCCACTCCATGGGCGAGGGATATACCTGGGAAACCCAGAACCGCGAGCGCGACATCGAAAAGGCGGAGCAGGCGTGGGAACAGGCCAAGTGCTTCCTGGCCGATCCCGCAGTGGGCCTGGTGGTGCTCGATGAGCTGAACATCGCGCTCAAGTACCGCTACCTGGACGTGAACACCGTGATCGCCGACCTGCTGGAACGGCCGGCCATGCAGCACGTCGTCATTACCGGCCGCGGCGCGCCGCAGGAACTGATCGACGTGGCGGACACCGTGACCGAGATGAACGTGGTGAAGCACGCCTTCAAGGCCGGCATAGGCGCGCAGGCGGGCACGGAATGGTAACGTCTTCGCACATCAACGCGGCCGTGGTGCTGGTGGCCGCCGTGGCCTCCGGCCAGGGCAAGACCACCGCCACGGCGGCGCTGGCGCGCAAGCTGACCAGGATGGGCCGCACCGTGCGCGTGTTCAAATGCGGGCCGGACTTCATCGACCCCATGCTGCTGGAGCGCGCCAGCGGCGCGCCCGTGAAATCGCTGGACTTGTGGATAGTGGGCCGCGAAGCGTGCCGCGCGCAGCTGGCGCAGGCGGCGCTGGAGGCGGACGTGATCCTGATCGAAGGCGTCATGGGCTTGTACGACGGCTCGCCGTCGTCGGCCGACCTGGCGCGCGAGTTCGGCGTGCCGGTGATGGCGGTGATCGACGCCGGCTCCATGGCGCAGACCGCCGGCGCGCTGGTGCACGGCTTGCGCGACTATGGGCCGGTGGACATGGCGGGCGTGATCGCCAACCGCGTCGCCAGCCCGGGCCATGCCGCCATGGTGGCGGCGTCTCTGCGCGACATCCCGCTGTTCGCCACGCTGCCCAAGCAGGCGCGTTCGCTGCCGGAGCGCCATCTGGGCCTGGTGCTGCCGTCCGAAGTGGAAGGCATCGACGATATGCTGGACCAGCTGGCGGACCAGCTCAGTTTCGACGAGGCGGCGTGGAGCAATCTGCGCAGCACGCGCCTGGAGCTGGGCGATGCGCTCGCCGCGAGCGAGACGCCGGCGCCGGATGCACGCCCGCTGGAAGGCCGCAAGGTGGCCATCGCGCGCGATGCCGCCTTCATGTTCCTGTATCCGGCCAACCTGGAAACCCTCGCCGAACTGGGCGCCACGCTGGAATTCTTCTCGCCGCTGGCGGACCAGCCTGTGCCAGCCGGTGCGGACGCGGTCTACCTGCCCGGCGGCTATCCCGAGCTGCATGCGGAAAAGCTGGCCCATGCGCAGCGCTGGCAGGAATCGATACGCGCCGCGCACCGCGACGGCACGCCCATCGTGGCGGAGTGCGGCGGCATGATGGCGCTGGCCGAGACGCTGGCCGACAAGGCGGGCGCGGTCTGGAATATGGCGGCGCTGCTGCCGGGCCGCGTCGCCATGCAGGCGCGCCTGGCAGGCCTGGGTTCGCAAGGCATGCCCACGCCGCACGGCGTACTGCGCGGCCACACCTTCCATTACTCGTCCATGGAAACCTCGCTGGCGCCGGCCGCGCGCACGGTCAAGCATCCGTCCGGCGCGGATGGCGAGGCCGTCTACCGGGTGGGTTCGCTGACGGCGTCCTATTTCCACGCCTACTTCCCGTCCAACCCGGCCGCAGTGGCCGCCATGTTCACGCGGAGCGCAGCATGACGTGCACGCTGGTGTTCGGCGGCGCGCGCTCCGGCAAGAGCGCGTATGCGGAGCAGCTTGCCGCCGCCTCCGGCAAGGAGGTCGTGTATATCGCCACGGCCCGCGCCGGGGACGGCGAAATGGCGGTCCGCATCGCCCGCCACCAGCGCCAGCGCCCTGCCGTATGGACCACGGTTGAAGAGCCGCTGGCCCTCGCCGCAACCCTGCGGCAATGGTGCGCACCGCACCGCCTGGTGCTGGTTGACTGCCTGACGCTGTGGCTCAGCAACCTGATGTTCGACGGCGGCACGGAGTATCCGGACGTGGGCGAGATAACGCTGCCCGAGCGCTTCCACACCGAGCGCGCCGCGCTGCTGGCGGCGCTGGAGCAGGCCGCCGGCGACATCGTGCTGGTGTCGAACGAAGTGGGCATGGGCATCGTTCCCTATGGCGCCGTTTCGCGCGCCTTCACCGATGAAGCCGGGCGCCTGAACCAGGCCGTGGCCGCCGCGTGCGGCCGCGCCGTGTTCGTGGCCGCCGGGCTGCCGCTGGTGCTGAAAGGCGCGCCATGCTGATGGGCCTGGGCGCCGCCGCCATCGCGCTGCTGCTTGCGGCAGGCGTGGCGCTCGACCTGCTGCTGGGCGAAACGCCGCGCTGGCACCCGCTGGTCGGCTTCGGCAAACTGGCGAACGCCATTGAACGCCGCCTGAACCAGGGCGGCCTGCGCTTCCCGCGCGGGGTGCTGGCATGGCTGCTGGCGGTCGTGCCGGCCACACTGCTGGCCTGGGGCGCCACCCGGATTCCCGCAGCTGGCGGCGCCGCGCTGGTGCTGCATCCCCTGCTGCATGCCCTGATGCTGTACTTCTGCATAGGCCTGCGCAGCCTGTGCGACCACAACCTGCCTATCGCCGATGCACTGGCGGCAGGCGACCTGCCGGCCGCGCGCCACCTGACCTCCCGTATCGTCAGCCGCGACACGGCCCACGCCACGCCGGCCGACCTGGCGAAGGCCAGCACCGAATCGCTGCTCGAAAACGGCAACGACGCGGTGTTCGGCACGCTGTTCTGGTTCGCCGTCGCCGGCGGCCCGGGCGCGGTGCTGTTCCGCCTTGCGAACACGCTGGACGCCATGTGGGGCTACCGCAATGCGCGCTTCCTGCACTTCGGCCGGGCCGCCGCCCGCATCGACGATGCGCTGAACTACATCCCCGCCCGCCTTACCGCGCTGTCCTATGTGCTGCTCGCGCCCACGCTGGCGGGCAAGCGCCTGGCCTGGCATTGCTGGCGCACGCAGGCGCCGGCATGGAGCAGCCCGAACGCGGGTCCTGTCATGTCCAGCGGCGCAGGCGCGCTTGGACTGGCGCTCGGCGGCGCAGCGGTCTATGACGGCGAAACGGAACAGCGTCCGCCGCTGGGCAGCGGCGCCGCAGCGCAAAGCGCGGACATCGAGCGCGCATGGCAACTGGTTGCGCGCACCACGGCGCTCTGGCTGGCCGTGGCTGCAGCCGTGGCCATTGCTATGGCCATTCCCCTCGCAGGAGGCTTGCATGCTTGAACACGGCGGCAATCTGCGCGAGGCCGCAAAGCGCTATGGACGCGACGACTGGCTAGACCTCTCCACCGGCATCAACCCCGAGTGGTATCCAGCGCCAGCCATCGCAGACAATGCATGGCACCGCCTTCCCGAGCCGGACCCCGCGCTCGCGCTGGCGGCGCAAGCCTATTACGGCGCGCAGCAAATGCTGGCCGTGGCCGGTACGCAGGCGGCCATCCAGGCCCTGCCCCGCCTGCGCCTGCCTTCGCGCGTTGTGGTGGCGGCGCCCTCCTATGCGGAGCACGCCCACCACTGGGCGCAGCACGGCCACACGCTGCGGCAAGTGCCATACGATGCGCTGGATGCCGCCGTGGCCGAATGCGAGGTGATGGTGATCGTCAACCCGAACAACCCAACCGGCGCCACCGTGCCGCGCGAGCTGCTGCTGGACTGGGCCGCCCGGCTCTCCGCGCGCGGCGGCTGGCTGATAGTGGACGAGGCCTTTGGCGACACCGGGGCGCAGGCCAGCGCCGCCGGCACGGGCGCGGGTTCCGCCATGCCGGAAGGCCTGATCGTGCTGCGCTCGGTCGGAAAATTCTTCGGCCTGGCCGGGCTGCGGCTCGGCTTCGTGGCAGCCCGGCCTGCGCTGCTGGACGCGCTGGCCAGCCTGCTGGGTCCCTGGACCGTCAGCGGCCCCGCCCAGCAAGTGGCCCTCGCCGCCCTGCAGGACAGCGCCTGGCAGGAACGCATGCGCGAACAGCTGCGCAGCAGCGGCCGGCGCCTGCAAACCCTGCTGGCCGCGCACGGCATCCGCTCCAGCGGCAGCGCGCTGTTCCAGTGGTGGCCCGAAGCGCGCGCGGAGGACTTTCACGAACACATGGCGCGGCAAGGCATCTGGGTGCGCCTGTTTACCAAGGCAGCGCGCGGCATCCGCCTCGGCCTGCCGCCGGACGAAGCAGGCTGGCGGCGCCTCGAACTGGCACTCACCTTATGGACCAAGGAAAAACAATGAATAGACTCCTGAGCACACTGGCCGGCCTGGCGTTCGCGTCCGCCGCCGCGCTGGCTGCACTTCCCGCCTCCGCCGCCATCACCGTCAACGACGACGACGGCAAGCCGGTTACCCTGCAAAAGCCCGCGCAGCGCGTGATCGCCATGGCGCCGCACGTCACCGAGCTGCTGTTCGCGGCCGGCGGCGGCGACAAGATCGTCGGCACCGTCACTTATAGCGACTATCCCGAAGCGGCCAAGAAAATCCCCAACGTGGGCGACAACCGCCAGGTGGACATGGAGCGCATCGCATCGCTGAAACCGGACCTGATCGTGATCTGGATGCACGGCAGCTCCGAGCGCCAGATCGAAACCCTGCGCCAGCTCGGCATACCGCTGTTCCACAGCGAGCCGAAAAAACTGGCCGACATTCCGGACAATATCGAGCGCATGGGCAAACTGCTGGGCACCGAAGCCGTGGCAGGCAAAGTGGCCGCCGAATGGCGCGACAAGCTGGCCGCCCTCACCGCGCAATACGCGAAACGCCCGCCCGTGCGCGTGTTCTACCAGGTGTGGGACAAGCCGCTGTACACGCTGAGCGGCGGCCATATCGTTTCGGACGCCATGCGCGTGTGCGGCGGCGTGAACATTTTCGGCGGCCTGAAAATCACCGCGCCGGTGGTCGACATCGAAGGCGTGCTGCGCGAAGACCCGGAAGCGGTATTCGCCACCTCCGAAAAGAACTACGGCGGCGTGAACCTGTGGCGTCCCTACAAAACCCTGCTGGCGGTGAAGAACGACAACCTGTTCACCGTAGACGGCCACCTGCTGAACCGCTCGGGTCCGCGCATGATCCAGGGCACGGCCATGCTGTGCGAAAAGCTGGAACAGGCGCGCCAGCACAGGACGAAGTGATGGATGAACCCTTGATGGACTTCCCCTACAAAACCCTGATGGTGCAGGGCTGCACCTCGGACGCCGGCAAAAGCACCGTGGTGGCGGCCTTGTGCCGCCTGCTGAAACAGGACGGCGTGCGCGTGGCGCCGTTCAAGCCGCAGAACATGGCGCTCAACAGCGCCGTCACGGCGGACGGCGGCGAGATAGGCCGCGCGCAGGCGCTGCAAGCCATCGCCGCCGGCCTGGAACCGCACACCGATATGAACCCCGTGCTGCTCAAGCCTTCCAGCGACACCGGCGCGCAAGTGGTCATCCACGGCAAGGTGCGCGCGGAGATGAATGCGCGCGACTACCACCAGTACAAGACCATCGCCATGAGCGCAGTGCTGGAATCGCACGCGCGCCTGGCGGAACAGTACGAGGCGGTGGTAGTGGAAGGCGCGGGCAGCCCGGCCGAAATCAACCTGCGCGACCGCGACATTGCCAACATGGGCTTTGCCGAAGCGGTGGACTGCCCGGTGGTGCTGGTGGCGGACATCGACCGGGGCGGCGTGTTCGCCCACATCGTCGGCACGCTGTCCTGCCTGTCGCAGAGCGAGCGTGACCGCACCATAGGCTTCGTCATCAACCGCTTCCGGGGCGACATCAAGCTGCTGGAGCCGGGACTGGACTGGCTGGAACAGCAAACGGGCAAACCGGTGCTGGCCGTGCTGCCCTATCTGCACGGCCTGTTCCTGGACGCCGAGGATGCGGTGCAGCCTGTGCAGGCCACGCGCGGCGCCTTCCGCGTGGTGGTACCCAGCTTGCCGCGCATGAGCAACCACACGGACTTCGACGCGCTGCGCGCCCACCCGGACGTGGACCTGTGCTTCGTGCGCCAGGGCGAGGCGATACCGGCTGCGGACCTGATCATCATCCCCGGCAGCAAAAACACCCGGGCCGACCTGGAATGGCTGCGCGCGCAGGGCTGGCCGGCCGTGATCGAACGCCATCTGCGCTACGGCGGCAAGGTGATCGGCATTTGCGGCGGCTTCCAGATGCTGGGGCAGGACGTCAGCGACGCGCTGGGCATCGAGGGCGCGCCCGGACGCTCGCCGGGCCTGGGCCTGCTCGCCATGCATACCAGCCTGACGGCGGACAAGCGCCTGGTGCAAGTAGCAGGCACCTGCTCCTTCGCGCAGGAGGCCATGCACGACGCCGTGAGCGGCTACGAAATCCACATGGGCGTGTCCGACGGCCCGGCGCTGTCGCGTCCCGCCTTCCGCATCGACGGCCGGCCGGAAGGCGCGTGCTCGCCGGACGGCCAGATCCTCGGCACTTATCTGCACGGCCTGTTCGACGCGCCGCAGGCTTGCGCCGCCCTGCTGAAATGGGCTGGCCTGCAAAGCGAGCACCGGGTGGACACCTCCGCGCTGCGCGAAGCTAGCCTGGACCGCATCGCCGCCGCCAGCCGGCCGCTGCTGGACGCCCTGGTGGCGCTGGCGGCGCAGCCCAAGCAGGACGCCAAATGAAGGAAGAGATCCAGCCCCGCAGTCCGCACGCCTTCCCGCAAGCGGAAATCGACGGCGTCTACCGCGCCATCCGCGAGCGGCGCGACGTGCGCCATTTCAAACCGGGGCCGCTGGAAGCTGGCCAGCTGGAGCGCTTTATCGCGGCGGCCCACAACGGCCCCAGCGTGGGCCTGATGCAGCCGTGGCGCTTCATCCGCATCGCCTCGCCCGCGCTGCGCGCGCAGATCCACCAGCTGGTGGACGACGAGCGCAAGCTCACCGCCGAAGCGCTGGGCCAGCGCGCCGAAGAATTCATGCGGCTCAAAGTGGAAGGCATTCTGGCCTGCGCGGAGGTGCTTGTGGTGGGCCTGATCGACCAGCGCGAGCGCTTTGTGTTCGGCCGCCGCACCATGCCGGAGATGGACCTGGCGTCCGCCTCCTGCGCGATCCAGAACTTCTGGCTGGCCGCGCGCGCCGAAGGCATAGGCGCGGGCTGGGTGTCGCTGTTCGATCCGCAGCGCCTGCGCGAGCTGTGCGGCATGCCGGAAGGCAGCCAGCCCATCGCCGTGCTATGCGTGGGCCAGGTGGAAGAGTTTTACCGCGCCCCCATGCTGGAGCTGGAGCGCTGGGACCAGCGCATGCCGGTGCAGCGGATCCTGTATGAGGACAGCTGGGGCGCGCAACAGCGGATTGTGTGACAATCGGGCATATGACCAGTCCCGCCAGCTCCTCGACCAAACGCTATCTGCCCTGGGTGGTGGCGACCACCCTGTTCATGGAGCAGCTCGACTCCACCATCGTCAACACCGCCATTCCCAGCATGGCGGCCAGCCTGCACGTGACGCCGCTCAGCCTCAAGGCGGTGGTCACCAGCTACATCCTCAGCCTGGCGGTGGCCATTCCCATCAGCGGCTGGATGGCGGACCGCTACGGCACCCGGCGCGTGTTCATGAGCGCCATCGCCATCTTCACCATTGCCTCGGTGCTGTGCGGCCTGTCCGTCAATTCGCCCATGCTGGTGGCGGCGCGGCTGCTGCAGGGACTGGGCGCGGCGATGATGATGCCGGTCGGGCGCATCGCCATTATCCGCACCTTCCCCAAGGCCGAACTGCTGGCGGCCATGAACTTCGTCATCATCCCCGCGCTGATCGGCCCCCTGCTCGGCCCCACGGTGGGCGGGCTGATCGTGCACTGGCTGTCGTGGCGCGAAATCTTCTTCATCAACGTGCCGGTGGGCCTGGCCGCCGTCTACCTGGCGTGGCGCCATCTGCCGGACTACCGCGCGGAGGTGCAGCGCCCGCTCGACCTGATAGGCCTGGTGCTATTTGGCACCGGGGTGGCGCTGCTGTCATGGCTGCTGGAGGTGTTCGGCGAACACAAGATCGACCCCACCTCGGCGGCGGTGCTGCTGCTGATTTCATGCAGCCTGCTGGCCGCCTACGGCTGGCACGCCAGCCAGGCGCCCCATCCCCTGCTGCGCCTGGCGCTGCTGCGCGTGCGCACCTTCCGCGTGTCGGTGCTGGGCGGCTTCGTCACGCGCCTGGGCATAGGCGGCCTGCCTTTCCTGCTGCCGCTGCTGTACCAGTTGGGCCTGGGCCTGCCGGCCTGGCAATCGGGCTTGCTGATGATGCCGTCCGCCGCCGCCGCCATGGGCATGAAGTTTATCTCGACGCGCGTGCTGGCACGCTTCGGCTACCGCCATGTGCTGATCGTGAACACGCTGCTGATCGGCTGCACCATCGCCATGTACACATTCGTGGGGCCGGGCACGCCGCTGTACACCATCGTGGCGATCAGCCTGTGCCTGGGCTTTTTCAATTCGCTGCAGTTCTCCAGCATGAACAGCATTGCCTATGCCGACATCGAACCCGCCGACAGCAGCATGGCCAGCACCATCGCCAGCTCGCTGCAGCAGTTGTCCATGAGTTTCGGACTGGCCTGCGGCTCGCTGATCGCGGGCTGGTACCTGGGGGATTTGCCGCAGACGGACAGGGTGGCGCTGACCAGCGCCCTGCACCATGCCTTCTTTACGCTGGCGGTGCTGACGGCGCTGTCCTCGATCACGTTCTGGACTTTGCGCCGCAGCGACGGCGAGGGGCTGGCAAAAAACGCGGCCTGATTACAGCACGGATTCGGACACGATCTTCCACTGCGCGCCCTCGCGCGCCCAGTACTGGCGCAGGCGCACCGAGTGGTGGAACTTGCCGACGGCGGTCTGCTGCGTGAAGGTGCTGATGATGATTTCTTCGTGGCTGGGCTGGCGGAAGTGGCTGGTATCCTGCAAGGCCACGTGCACGCGCTTGGCGCCGGGGAGGAATTGCTGGCGCGTGATCCAGGTGTCCGCGTTCTCGTCGTTGATGGACTTGAAGCGCGCCGAATAGTGCGTGCGCAGCTGGTCGCTGTCGCGCCGTTCGGCGTCGCGGCGCCAGGCTTCCAGCAGCGAGTCGGCCAGCTTGCGGTCGTCTTCGCGCACGCTGGGCTTGACGAATTCCACCTGGTCGCCGATCAGGATGGGGGTCTTGCCCACTTCCACGATGCGGCTCAGCTTTTGCAGGTCGTCATTGCTGACCACCACGCAGCCGTCCGTCGACAGCGGCGCGCGGCTGAAGGTCTCCGGCGGCACGCCGTGTATCCAGATGCCGGAGCCGCTGCGGCCGTTCAGCCTGTCCCAGGAATTCGGGTAGTCCAGCGGCAGCGCGCCCTTGCCGTAAAAATCCGGCAGCTTGGCGCCGGACAGGCGGCCGGAGATGTAATACACCCCCACCGGCGTGCGCATATCGCCTTCCTTGACCTTGTTCACGCCCAGCTTGCCCTGGCTGAAGTAGTAATCGTTGACGTAGCGGATGTCGCCGTTGCGGTTCTCATAAAGATAAACCCGGGAACGCTTGGCGTCCACGATCAGCGCGTGGCGCTGGTCCTTGCGCAGCTGGAGCAGCGCGCGCGGCTGCAGCTGTTCGGCGGGCTTGGTTTCGGCGCGCAGGCGCGCGGCGGCTTCGCGGCGCAAGTCCTGCAGGCGCGCTTCCGCTTCCTTGCTGGAGGCCACACCCAGGTTGACGACCGGGCGCGTGTGCATCAGCAGCAGGTCGCCGCGCACCAGGTGGCCGAGGTGGAAAGTGGGATAGGCCGCCACCAGCGCGTCGGCCTTGGCTTGCGCGTCGCGCAAATGGTTTTCAGCCAGATCCTTGTAAATCTCGACCAGCATCTGTTCGGGCTCGGGTTTGGCCGCAGGCGCGGCCTGCTGCTTTCGGGCGGCGCTACTCCCACCCGATGCCAACATCAGTGCGGCGCAAAACAATCCGCGCGCCAACCGGCCCAACCTGACTTCAAAATAAGACATCAGCTACCCGACGATTCCTGCTTGATCTGCCATTTTCCACCGTGCTTCACCATGACCAGGGTCTTGCGGCTGTTCGCCGACAGGCGATCCGACTCGTACACCTGGCGGAAAGTGACCTTGGCCGTATCGCCGGTAATGACCACTTGCGGCGCGTTGACTTCAACGCGGATGCGGCCCTTGCCTTCGATACGCGCGCGGCGTTCATCCGCCCACGCCTTGCGCGATGCGCCTTTTGGCGGCGTGAACTCATTGCTATAGTAACCGAGATAGCCGTTCACATCCTGCGTGGCCCAGGCCTTGGCCCAGCCATTTACGCGGCTCAGCACTTCGTCGCGCTCGGCGTTGCCGGCGGCCGGCTTGACTGCAGCGGGCGCGGGCGCGGGAACAGAAGCGGAAGCGGCGGCAACCGGCGCCGGCTTGGCCGGCGCGGCGGCAGCCACGGCCGCCGGGGCTGGTGCTGGTTTCGCGGCAGCGGCGGCCACCACAGGCGCAGGCACTGGCGCCGGTGCCGGTGCCGGTTTCGCCGGCGCAGCGGCTACAACAGGCGCAGGTACGGGCTTGGCCGGAGCGGCAGCTATGACGGGAGCCGGAACCGGCGCAGTTTTTGCGGGTGCGGCAGCGGCAGGCGCTGGAGCCGGAACAGGCTTGGCCGGCGCGGCGGCGACAGCCACTGGCGCAGATACGGGCGCCGGCGCCGGCTTGGCGGCCACCGGTGCAGCCTGCGGCGCCACCGCCATCGACGGAATGCGCTGCAGGGGCGCGGTTTTTGGTTGTTCAGGTATTTGCGAAACCAGCTTGACGCTGCTCGCGGGCGCAGCTGCGGCAGCCACCGCAGGGGGCGCAGAGGGCGCACGCGCAGCGGCAACGGCCGGCGCGTCCGGCACGCTCACGCTGACCTTGCTGCCAGTGCTGCTCGAGAACGTGCGCAGCAGCGTGAGTTTGGACGTGGCCGGCGGCGCGCCGTTGCCCAGTGCCAGCGCCTTGTCATACGCCTGGCTGGCCAGCTTGCCGTAGACGTCGCCCAGGTTTTCATAGGCCGTCATATAACTGGGATTGGTGCGGATCGCCTTCTCCAGCGCCACGCGCGCCTTGTCGTACTGGCCGCTGGCGGCGTACAGCACGGCCAGGTTGTTGTACGGCTCCGGCAGGTCCTTGTAGTCCTCGGTGAGCTTGGTGAAGATGGCGATCGCCTCGTCCGACTTGTTCTGCTCCGTCAGCAGCACGCCCTTCATAAAGCGCATCTGCGGATCGGCCGGATTCTTGGCCAGGAAGGCATTGGTGCGGGCCAGCGCCTCGCTCGCCTTGCCAGCACGCAGCAGTTTGGTCACGTCGGCCAGTTCGTCGGCAAAGGCGGGCGTTGCCAGCAGCGCGGCAAGCAGACCAGCGCCGGCGCAGACGTTACCTACGGCACGGCGGAGCGTGTTGGGGGCGGTCTTCACTATCATTGAAGTCTCGGAGAGGAAAGCGAACATGGTACACCGAATGTTGCCGCAACTCAAAACCGTTGGTTACCAACTTGCCACACGCAACGGACGGAGGCGGACCGGAAAGCAAAAAACCCCGCCAAGATCACTTAGCGGGGTTTTTCTTATAACTAGCCTGACGATAACCTACTTTCACACTGGTTGCAGCACTATCATCGGCGCAAAATCGTTTCACGGTCCTG
>NZ_JBWKSD010000017.1:0-23589 GCF_059419605.1 Pseudoduganella sp. GW821-FHT05F09 | reverse complement strand
GGCGGAATTGGTAGACGCGCATGGTTCAGGTCCATGTGCCGCAAGGTGTGGGGGTTCGAGTCCCTCCGTGGGCACCAAGAATTCCGCAGAAAAAGCCTCCTTCGGGAGGCTTTTTCTCATTCCGCGTCACATTTGTTGACGCGCCGGGCGATGCGTCCTAGCATGATTGCTCTTTCAATAAGAGAGGTATCCATGCCGCTGCCCTTCCCGCGCGCCCGCCGCGCCGCCCTGCTGCTCTCAGTCCTCTCCGCCCTCTCTGCGCAGGCCGGCGCCGCCGACAAAACCGCCGCCGAATGGCAGGCCGCAGCCAGGGCCGATATCGAGGCCGTCCACAAGCTCATCCTGTCCTCCCACCCGGGCAGCATCGACGAACTCAATCCCGGCTTCAAGGACTGGACCGAACGCGGCTACCGCGAAGCGCTGCAGCAGGTGCCGCGCGTGGACAGCTACGACTCCATGATGGCGGCCTCGCGCTACTACGTCACCGGCTTTCTCGACGGCCATCTGGTGTACTCGGACAATGCGCGCGGCAAGGACCCCATCCTCGTCAACGGCTGGAAGCTGCGCAGGCAAGGCAGCGCCTACGTGGTGCAGGGACAGCTGAAGGACTGGCCGGCCCCGCTGCCGCCGTTCGGCGCTCGCCTGCTGCAATGCGACGGCCGTAGCGCGGAGGCTATCCTGGCTGAAGACGTGGCGCCGTATTACGACCGCCGCAACTTTGGCGGCACGCACGAGATCCTGCCGGCGCTGCTGTTCGCACCCGCCATGGCGGACCTGAAACTCAAGCGCTGCCAGTTCCGCACGGCCGAAGGCGCGGAGCTGGACATGCCCATCACCTACCAAGCCATCGCCATGCAACGCTATTTCGCGCGCGACAGCTGGTCCGACGCGCCACAGAAAACACAAGCGCAAGCGCGCCGCAGCAACCAGTTCAGCTTCCAGGACGGCGTACTGTGGGTGAGCGCCGCCAGCTTCAATTCCCTGCCGTCCAAGGAGCAGATCGCCGCCTTCGACACCATGCTGGCCGAGCTGAACAAAGTGGAAGGCGCGCGCCTGATCGTGTTCGATGCACGCGGCAATGGCGGCGGCAGCAGCGCCATCGGCGGCAAGATATTCGACGCCGCCACCGGCGGACTGGACTACGACAAGCAAGGCTTGGAACAGCTGCCGCGCACTTACGCGCAGTGGCGCGTGTCCGACGTGCTGCTGGCCAGCCTGGAGAAATTCAGCAAGGAGTTCGCCAGCCGCTACGGCGAGGACAGCCAGCAGGCGCGCAGCACCCGCAACTTCCTCAAACAGGTGCAGGACGCCAAGGCCGCCGGCCAGCAGTGGGTCGAGCAGCCGGCAGGCAACCTCGTCACGCGGGACGAGATCGCCAAGCGCGGCGGCAAGCTGCGCCGCCACCAGGGCGCGGTGGCGCTACTGACCGACGCGGCCTGCGCCAGCGCCTGCCTGGACTTCGCGGACCTGGTGCTGAGCGTGCCCGGCGCCGTGCACATCGGCCGCGCCACCAGCGCCGACTCGGTGTATATCGACACCGGCCGCGCCACCCTCCCCAGCGGCAACGTGCTGGTGCTGCCGCAAAAAGTCTGGCGCAACCGCCAGCGCGGCAACAACGAAACGCTCACGCCTTCCATCGCGCTGAAGGCCGACATGGCCGACGACGCGGCGGTGCGCGCGGAAGCCCTGTCGGCGCTGGCCCCGTTAATGAAGCCGCGCGCGCAAGCCAGTTTGCAAGCGAGCCCTTGACGGCTGCCCATCCATCCCTTACTATGCGTGCCTTCTGTTGCAGAACAACGCAAGGGAAACAGCAGTAACAGTGCCCACGTGGCGGAATTGGTAGACGCGCATGGTTCAGGTCCATGTGCCGCAAGGTGTGGGGGTTCGAGTCCCTCCGTGGGCACCACAGAATTCCGCAAAAACGCCTCCTTCGGGAGGCGTTTTTCATTTCCGGGCTACCTTATTTGCCCAGCGCAAGGCGCACCGCTTCCGCCAGCGGCGTGGTGGCGCGGCCGATCAGGCGCGACAGCGCGCCGCCGTTGTCCTCCAGCGCCCCCTTCGCCACGCCCGCATCCGAATCCGACAGCAGCGCCGCCAGCCACTCCGGCAGCCCCGCCCCAAGCAGCGCCGCCTTGTAGTCCGCCTCCGGCATATCCTGGTACGGCACATCCTTGCCCGCCTGGCGCGACAGTTCCGCCGCCAGTTCCGGCAGCGAGAAGCTGCGGTCGCCCGCCAGCTCGTACAGCGCCTCGGGCGCGGCAGCCGTCAGCACGGCCGCCGCCGCCGCCGCATAGTCCGCGCGGGTGGCGGCGGAGATGCGGCCGTCCTGCGCGCTGCCCAGCAGCACGCCATGCGCCAGCGCGCCGCCCAGGCCCGCCGTGTAGTTCTCGAAATACCAGCCGTTGCGCAGGATGGCGGTGCGCAGGCCGGAAGCGCGCAGCAGCTCCTCGGTGGCGCGGTGCTCGCCCGCCAGCGCCAGCGGCGAACGGTCCGCGTGCAGCACGCTGGTGTACGCCAGCAAACCGGCGCCGGCGCGCTTGGCCGCGTCGATCACGTTGCGGTGCTGCGCCAGGCGCTGGCCGATTTCGCTCGACGAGATCAACAGGATTTTTTCCGCGCCGGCAAAGGCGGCGTCCAGCGTGGCCGGGTCGCTGTAGTCGGCCTTGCGGACCTGCACGCCCAGTTCCGCCAGGCTGGCCGCCTTGGCCGGGTCGCGCACGGCGGCCACGATGGCGGCGGCAGGCGTGGTCTTCAGCAGCTCTTTGACGATCAGCTGGCCCAGTTGGCCGTTGGCGCCGGTGATGACGATCATGGTGTTTCCTTTCAGTTCGCGGTTGGAGTAATTCATCTTAGCGCCTATACTTACTATTTGTAAGTACGTACATTTTAGTAAGTACCCCAGGAGGTCCCATGTCCCAAACCAAAACCCTGCGCGCCGCCGTGGCGGCGCAGAACGAAGCCCGCCGTGGCCAATTGATGGTGGCGGCCTGCCCGTCGCGCGCCGTGCTCAGCCACGTCACCAGCCGCTGGGGCGTACTGGTGCTGGTGATCCTGCTGGACGGCATGCACCGCTTCAGCGAGCTGCGGCGCGAAGCGGGCGGCGTCAGCGAAAAGATGCTGGCGCAGACGCTGGATGCGCTGGTGGGCGACGGCTTCGTGCTGCGCTACGCCCATCCGGTGATACCGCCGCGCGTGGAATACAGCCTGACGCCCATGGGACGCGAACTGGCCGAGCGGCTGGCCGTGCTGGTGGACTGGATAGAGGAGAACTACCCGCGCATCGCGGACGCCCGTGCGCAGGCCGAGGCTGCCTGAGTGAATTCCGCGCACGGCGCGCCATCCTGTACTAAACTTGGCCCTGAAACCCGCCACATACCGGGCCATCCAGCCCTTACCGCCTAATCAATTGCAAACCATACTGCTTGTTTCCGGCATCAGTACAGGCCTCGCCGAACTCGAAAGCGCGCTGGCGGCGTCCGGTTTGAGCCTGCTCACTGTCAGCCGCGCCGACAGCGCCCTGGACGCCGTGCGCGCAGGCGGCGTTGCACTGGTGCTGCTCGATGCGGCCCAGGCCGGCAGCTCAAGCTATGAACTGTGCGGCCGTTTGCAAGCGGCCAGCGCCACGCCCGCCCTGCCCATCATCCTGCTCACGCAGGCGGGCACCGGCGAGGCCGAGGCCGAGGCCGGCGCCGACATCCGGGACGAACAGCAGCGCGCACTGGCCGCCGGCGCCGTCGCCTGCCTGCGCCGCCCGTGCGGCACCGGCGCGCTGCTGGAACTGGTGCTAGCCCATCTGCCGGCGCCGCGCTCGCCCGAGGAACTGAGCGCCAGCATTGCGCAGCTGCGCCAGCTGCGCCTGAACGACGCCGCCAGCCACCAGCGCGCGGAGGATCTGCGCGAAGGCCAGAACCAGCTGCTGGAACTGGTGGCGCGCGGCGCGCCGCTGGCCACCACGCTGGACAAGCTGATGCTGCTGATAGAAACGCAGGCGCCCGGCGTGCTGTGCTCCACCCTGCTGCTCGACACCGACGGCCGCACGGTCCGCACCGGCTCCGGCCCCAGCCTGCCGCCCGCCTATATGGCCGCCATCGACGGCCTGCCCATAGGCCCGGTGGCCGGCTCCTGCGGCACCGCCATGTACCGCAAGGAAGCGGTGGTCGTCACCGACATCCAGACCGATCCGCTGTGGGCGCCCTACGCCGCCATCGCCGCCCAGTACGGCCTGCGCGCCTGCTGGTCCGTGCCCATCCTGCTCGACGCGGACACGGTGCTGGGCACCTTCGCCATGTACTACCGCGAGGTGCGCAGCCCGAGCGCGGCCGACATGCGCCTGATCGGCGTGGCCACCCACCTGGCCGGCATCGCCATCGCCCGCACCCGCCGCGAGGACGAACTGCGCCTTCACCGCACCCAGCTCGAAACGCTGGTGGCCGAGCGCACGGCGGAACTGCGCAAGGCCAAGGAACGCGCCGAACAGGTGAACGACGAGCTGGCCACCGCCTTGAGCAACCTCAGCATGACGCAGGAGGAACTGGTGCGGCGCGAAAAGCTGGCCGCGCTGGGCGCACTGGTGGCGGGCGTGGCGCACGAACTGAACACGCCCATCGGCAACGGCCTGATGGCCGCCAGCAGCATGGCCGAGCGCACCCAGGCGCTGCGCTCGGCCGTCGCCGGCGGCGCCCGCCAGTCCGACCTGGACCAAGGGCAGCTGGACGCCTATCTGGACGAGGTGGCGCAAGCCGACGACATCGTGGTGCGCAATCTGCAGCGCGCCGCCTCGCTGCTGCACAGCTTCCGCGCCATCGCGCTCGACCAGGACAGCAGCCAGCGCAGCCGCTTCAAGCTGGCCCCGCTGGTGGCCGGGCTGGTTCCGCCGCTGCTGGCCACGGTCAAGCAGCTGGCGATCGCGGTCGAGCAGAACATCCCCGCGCATCTGGAACTGGACAGCTATCCCGGCCAGCTGAGCCAGGTGCTGCTGGCCCTGCTGGAAAACAGCGCGGTGCACGGCTTTGCGGGCCGCAGCGGCGGCCACGTGCGCATCAGCGCCGGCCTGAACCGCGCTGGCAGCATCGAGCTGGTCTACGCCGACGACGGCAACGGCATCGCACCCGAACACCTGGGCCACATTTACGACCCCTTCTTCACCACGCGGCGCGGCGCGGGCGGCTCCGGCCTGGGGCTCTACATTGCCCACAACATCGTCACCAGCGTGCTGGGCGGGCGCATCAACGCCGCCAGCCAGCCGGGGCAAGGCGTTACCTTCACCCTGTTGCTGCCGCCGGCGGCGCCGCTATAATCGGAATCATGAAGAAGCTGACCGCCTCCCTGCTGATGCTGTGCTGCACCGCGCTGGACGCCGCTCCCGCCCCGTTTTACTGGTGGGTGAGCAAGGTGGACGGCGCGCGCGTGTGCGCCCAGGGTCCGCTGGGCCAGGGCTGGGAACGGGGTGCGCACGCTTACAAAGATAGCCGTTGCGAAAAATTAGCGTTTGCCAAATAATGGGCCCATAACAAGACGCTTTGTTGCAGGCCGGTATGCCGTAGTTCTATTCCAATAACCGAGGAGAACGAATGTTTACGAGTCCAGAGCAGTTCGCAGCCACCACCAAGGCCCTGTTTGAGTTTCAGCTTGAAACCTTCAATACGCTGACCAGCAAAGCCGTGCAAGGCGTGGAGCAAGTGGTGGCGCTGAATATGGCCACCGCCAAAAGCACCGTCGAAGAGCAGCTGGCCGCCGGCAAGGAGCTGAGCCTGGCGCGCGATCCCAAGGCCGTCATGGCCGTGGCCGCAGCGAAAGTCCAGCCCGGCATGACCAATGCCGCCGCCTACAACGAGCAGCTGGGCGGCATCATTGCCGAAATCCGCGAGGAATTCACGCGCGCCGCCGACGCCCACATGACCGAAGCCAAAAGCACGCTGAGCGCGCTGATCTACGACGTGACCAAAAACGTGCGCCCGGGTTCCGAGAACGCGGTGCAGATCGTCAAGCAAGCCATCGACAACGCCTTCGCCGGCTACGAGCAGGTGACCAACGCCACCCGCCAGGCCGTGGCCAATGTGGAAGCGCAGGTCGCCAAGGCGGCCGCAACCGTCCAGCCGGGCAAGAAATAAGCCCCACGGCTGTCCAGCACGGGCCGGGAACGCCGCATCGGTTGCTCCCGGCCCGCTAACGCGATACACTGTATGAACATACAGTTGGCAGCGCGTTGCAATGATCAGAGTTCTGGAAAACGAGTTTTATTACCTGGATAACTTCCACCAGGTCCTGCAGTGGATAGGCGAGCGCTACGACGACTTGCTCACTGCCGAGGAACGCGCTTTCCTTTCCCACTTTCCCGCCCTGCCCCGCGCCTCGCGCGCGCTGTTCGTGCGCATGGTCATGCGCAAGGGCGAGCTGTTCCGCGCCAGCAAGCTGGTCTACGCCGAAATCGGCTGCGCGCACGAGGCGGCGCGGCCGCTGGCCGAGCTGGGCTGGATAGACGCCGACCCGGTGCTCACGCTGGAGCAGCTGTTCGCCCTGCTGCAAAAGCCTGAAATCGCGCGCGTGTTCCAGCTGGCCGGGCATGAAAAGAACGCGCGCAAGCCCGAGCAGCTGGCGGCGCTGCGCGAGCGCCACGAGGGCGCGCACCGCTTCTCGGCCTGGTGCGGCCAGGCTTTCGACCATGTCTACCAGGTGCTGGCGCAGCCGCTGTGCGACCGCCTGCGCCTTATCTTCTTCGGCAACTACCACCAGGACTGGTCGGAATTCGTGCTGTCCGACCTGGGCGTGTACAAATACGAAAAAGTGGAGTTTTCACCGTCCGCGCGCGGCTTCCGCAGCCGGCGCGACATCGACGACTACCTGGCCCTGCACCACTGCCGCGAACGCTTTACCGAAGGCGAAGACCCGCAGCAGGTGATGCGCGCGCTGCCGCCCGCCATCGCCGGCAATGAATGGCTCAACAGCCGGCGCGACAAGCTGCTGTTCCAGATGGCGCAGCACCTGGAAAAACAGCAGGACTGGGACGGCGCGCACGGCATCTACACGGCCTGCGCCTATCCCGGCGCGCGGGCGCGCGCCATTCGCGTGCTGGAGAAAAGCGGGCAGGCCGGCGCCGCGCACGCGCTGCTGCTGCAAGCGCTGGCGCAGCCCGAGAGCGAACACGAACGCCAGCAACTGCTGCGCATGCTGCCGCGCCTGCGCCGCAAGCTGGGCCATCCCAAGCCGCCCGCCGCCCAGCCCGCGCCCGTGGTGCGTCTGGATCTGGCGCTGCCTATGCCCGAAGGAGAATGGTGGGTGGAAGGCGTGGTGCGCGACCACCTGGCGCGCGAGGAAGCGCCGGTGTACTACGTGGAAAACGCGCTGATCAACTCCCTGTTCGGGCTGCTGTGCTGGGACGCCATCTTCACCAGCATTCCCGGCGCCTTCTTCCATCCCTTCCACCACGGCCCGGCCGACCTGCACAGCGCCGACTTCCAGCGCCGCCGCGCGGCGCAGTTCGCCGCCTGCCTGGGCCAGCTGGACGACGGCACCTACCAGGACACGATACGGCGCAACCTGCTGGCCAAGGACGGCATCCAGTCGCCCTTCGTCTACTGGGGTGCGCTGGACGCGGAACTGGTGGAACTGGCGCTGGCCTGCATCCCGGCGGCGCACCTGAAGAAATGGTTCGAGCGCATCCTGCTCGACATCAAGGCCAACCGCAGCGGCTTCCCGGACCTGATCCAGTTCTGGCCCGCCGAGCGGCGCTACCACATGATAGAAGTGAAAGGCCCTGGCGACCGCCTGCAGGACAACCAGCTGCGCTGGATCAGCTACTGCGCCGAGCACCAGATGCCCATCACCGTCTGCTATCTGCAATGGGCGGAGGCATGACGGCCGGCTACGCCGTGGCCGTGCGCGCGCTGTGCGAGTTCACCGCCAAGGCCGGCGATCTGGATCTGCGCTTTACGCCCACGCCCACCGCGCAGGAAGGCATCGCCGGCCACGCGCTGGTCGCGTCGCGGCGCAATGACAGCTACGAGAAGGAAGTGAGCCTCTCCGGCGAGTTCGGCCCGCTGCGCGTGCGCGGCCGCGCCGACGGCTACGACCCGCAGCAAAACCAGCTCGAAGAAATCAAGACCTTCCGCGGCGACCTGGCGCGCATGCCGAACAACCATCGCCAGCTGCACTGGGCGCAACTGAAAATCTACGGCCACCTGCTATGCCAGGCGCGCGGGCTGGACGCGGTGCGCCTGGCGCTGGTCTATTTCGACGTGGGCAGCCAGAAGGAAACGCTGATCACCGAGCCGGCCGATGCGGACAGCCTGCGCGCCTTCTACGAGCTCCAGTGCGGCCGCTTCCTGGCCTGGGCCGAACAGGAGATGGCGCACCGCGCGCAGCGCGACGCCGGGCTGCAGGCCATGCGCTTTCCGCACGCCGGCTTCCGTCCCGGCCAGCGGCAACTGGCGGAGGCCATGTACAAGGCCAGCACGCGCGCCTGCTCGCTGCTGGCGCAGGCGCCCACCGGCATCGGCAAGACCGTGGGCAGCCTGTTCCCGCTGCTCAAAGCCAGCGCGGAGCACAAGCTGGACAAGGTGTTCTTCCTGGCCGCGAAGACCTCCGGCCGGCGCATGGCGCTGGACGCGGTGGCCACCATACGCACATCGGCCCCGCTGCTGCCGCTGCGGACGCTGGAGCTGGTGGCGCGCAATACCGCCTGCGAGCATCCGGACAAGGCCTGCCACGGCGAGTCCTGCCCGCTGGCGCGCGGCTTCTACGACCGCCTGTCCGCCGCCCGCAGCGCCGCCCTGTCCGCATCGTCGCCCGTGCTCGACAAGGCCGCCGTGCGCGAAATCGCGCTGGCGCACCAGGTCTGCCCCTACTACCTGGGCACCGAGCTGGCGCGCTGGGCCGACGTGGTGGTGGGCGACTACAACTATTACTTCGACATCAGCGCCATGCTGTACAGCCTGACGCTGCAGAACGACTGGAAGGTGAGCGTGCTGGCGGACGAGGCGCACAATATGGTCTCCCGCGCGCGCAAGATGTATTCGGCCGAACTGGAACACGCCGGCCTGCGCATGCTGCGCAAGACCGCGCCCGAGGCGCTGAAAAAGCCGCTCGACCGCGTGCATCGCCAGTGGAACACGCTGGAAAAAGAACAGGATGGTGAATACCAGGTCTACACAGCGCTGCCGGAAAAATTCATGGCCGCGCTGCAAACGGCGGCGACCGCCATCGGCGAGTACTACGCCGAGCATCCGGCCTACGTGGACGAAGACCTGCAGCGCTTCTATTTCGACGCCTCCGGCTTCATGCGTTTGGCGGAAAGCTACGGCCAGCATTCGCTGTTCGACATTACCGTGAGCGGCGCCGGCACGCGCAGCAACTCCGTGCTCTGCCTGCGCAACATCGTGCCCGCGCCTTTCCTCAAGCCGCGCTTCGAGGCGGCCCACTCCACGGCGCTGTTCTCGGCCACGCTCAGCCCCTGGAACTACTATTGCGACACGCTGGGCATGCCGGACAACACGGCCTGGGTGGACGTGGAGTCGCCCTTTATCGCCGAGCAGCTGTCGGTGCGCGTGGCAGGCCACATCTCCACCCGCTACCAGCACCGCGACCGTTCATTGGCGCCGATAGCGGAGCTGATGGGCGAACAGTACCAGCGCCAGCCCGGCAACTACCTGGCCTTCTTCAGCAGTTTCGACTACATGGAAAAGGCGGCCGCGCTGTTCGCGGAAAAGCATCCGGACGTGCCGGTGTGGCTGCAGACCAGGCGCATGGACGAAGCGGGCCGCGAACAGTTCCTGGCGCGTTTCAGCGCGGCGAGCAGCGGCATCGGCTTTGCGGTGCTGGGTGGTTCATTCGGCGAGGGCATAGACCTGCCCGGCGCGCGCCTGATCGGCGCCTTTATCGCCACGCTGGGCCTGCCGCAGCTCAATCCGGTGAACGAGCAAATCCGCCAGCGTATGGACGCCATCTTCGGCTCGGGCTACGACTACACCTACACTTATCCCGGCATGCAGAAGATAGTGCAGGCGGCGGGCCGCGTGATCCGCACCGAGAGCGACCGGGGCACGGTCTACCTGATCGACGACCGCTACGCGCGGCCCGAGATCCAGGCGCTGCTGCCGTCCTGGTGGCGCATCAGCAGCGGGCGGCCCACGCCGTGAGTTCGCGCGCGCGTTTGCGCACCGTGATGACGGCGCTGCCGCCACGGTCGCTCACATAGCTCAGCTGGTAGAACTGGTCGGGCGTCACGTCGATGGCGGCGAGTTCGAACTTGTGGGCGCGCTGCGGAGCGCATTGCGTGTTGCCCGCAAAGAGCAGCCGCGCGCTTTGCAGCAGCGGGCCTTGCTGCTCCAGCACCGTCACGATGTCGCGGTCCCCCAGCGGTTTTTTAAGCAGCACGCGCTGCGGCGACACGCCGCAGTCGGACGAGCGGTCCAGCCACACATGCTGGCGCTGCGCCCCGCTTTCGCTCCAACGCTGCGTTTTGGCGTCGTACACGTAGCCGTCGCTCCGGGCCAGGCACAAGCGCCAGGCGGCGCGCTGCGGCGCGCGTTCGGCCCATGCCGCCACGTTCCAGTCACGGGCGCCCTCGTTGCGCTGCACCTCGTAGCGGGTCTTGAGCGCCGCTCCGCCTGAATGCTGGCTGAACCACGTTTCAAAGGATTTGATCTCGGCGGCGCTGGGCTCGCGGGTTTCGGCCAGCGCCGCGGCCTGCCAGGCCAATGGCGCGGCAAGCGCCAGCATGCGGAGGAAGTTCATGGTCTGCTTCATTGGATTACGCTGCGCACTTTCTGATAGCCGCTGCGGCTGATCGGCAAACGGGTGCCGTCCTTCAGGACCGCCACATGGCTATCCTTGCCCGCCTGCTCGATGCGGCTCATGCATTCTATATTGAGCAGGTAGGAACGGTGTATGCGCAGGAACTTGTCCGCCTCCAGTTGGCTCTCCAGGTCGGACAGGCGCTGGTTCTTCAGGTAGGACTTGCCCTCGGTGCGGATCTGCACGTAGTCGTCCTGCGCCTCGATATAGTCTATTTTTTCGGCCGCGATGACGTGCACCTTGGCGCCGTCGCGTATCAGCACGCGGCCCAGCGGCTTGTTGCGGGTGGCGGCATCCCGCACCACTTCATCCAGCCCCTCTTGCGCCACCGGCTGCGCACCGCCGGCCTTGGCCATGCTGGCGCGCGCATGGGCCAGCGCCTGGTCGAAACGCTGCTGGCTGAAGGGCTTGAGCAGATAGTCCAGCGCGTGGTATTCGAAAGCCTTGATGGCGTACTGGTCAAACGCGGTGGCGAACATGAAGCGGCATTTGCCGGCGGCCAGCTCGGCCACTTCAAAGCCGTCCAGCTTGGGCATCTGGATGTCCAGTATCGCCAGGTCCGGCTCCAGCTCCGTGATGGCCTTGACCGCTTCGAAGCCGTTGGCGCATTCGGCCACCACTTCCACGTCCGCATGTTCCGCCAGGTACTCGCGCACCACGCCGCGCGCCAGTGCTTCGTCGTCCACTATGATAATGCGCATCTCTATTCTTCCTTGGTTTCCGCCGGCATGGTAATCGCCACGCTGAATACGGCGCCTGCACGCGCCCAATGGATGCCCGCCTCGTGCCCGTAGGCGCAAGCCAGGCGCTGGCGCACGTTCTCCAGTCCTATGCCGTTGCCGTCCCTTGCCGCGCCGGACGGCGTGTCTTCATCCAGCGCGTTGTCCACGCTGATGTGCAGCAGCGTGCCCGCGCGGCGCGCCGCCACCTTGATCCAGCCGCCCTCGGGCAGCTGGGCGATGCCGTGCTTGACGGCGTTCTCCACCAGCGGCTGGATAATCATGGGCGGCACCAGGCAAGCGCCCGCGCCGTCCTCCACCTCCTCCAGCAGCGCCAGGCGCTCGCCGAAGCGCACTTTTTCTATCGCCAGGAAATGGCGTATCAGCGCCATCTCCTGTTCCAGCGCCACCTTCTTGTGTGCTTCCATGCTCAGGCTCTGGCGGAAGAAGCCCGCCAGCTGCAAGGTCATTTCGCGCGCGCCTTTCGGGTTCTGCGAAGTCAGCGCGCTGATGGAGTTCAGGCTATTGAACAGGAAGTGGGGATCGATCTGGGTGCGCAGCATGCGTAGTTCGGCGTCCTGCGCCATCAGGCGCGACTGCAGTTCGCGGTGCTCGGCGCCGCGCGCCCTTTCGAATTCCGTCACCAGGTAGTTGATGGCGGCGAGCAGGCCATACAGCAGCACGCCCAGGCCGGAAATCAGTATCGCCATCTGCGGCGTGAACTCGATGCCGGCCCACGCCACTTCCAACAGGCGGCAGGCTTCGTTCCAGCCGCGCACCACCACACTCCACAGCAGCGTGGACACGATGGCGGCGGCGCCCAGCGCCAGCAGCACATTGGCCGCGCCGCGCTCGGCCAGCGGATAGGCTCGGCACAGGTAGTAGGCGGAGAAACCGGCGCTGGCCGCGTACACCAGCGTCACCGGTATGGCGAAGATCAGGGCGTTGGGCCAGGGGGCGTCCTCCACCGCCACCGTCACGCCGCCCAGCGCCGCCCCCAGGAACAGCCAGACCATCAGGTACAGCGCTGCGCCGCGCCGGCTGGAAATCACGCCTTGCATTGTTGCGCCGGCCCTTTAGTTGCGCACTTCCAGGCCGCCCATGATGGCGTAGCCACGGATGATCAGGCGCTTGCTGGCGTCCTTGTTCGGGATGGTCTTCTCGCTGAAGCCGCCCAGCAGCGGCGTGCCCTGCAGGCTCACGGTCCAGTCGTCCGGAACCTTGATCTCCACGCCGCCGCACAGGGCGAACACGTTCAGCACCGCCTCGCCCTGCATATTGGCGTGGCGCAGGTCCAGCTGGCAGCCGCCCATGATGGCGGTCACTTCGCCGCCGCGGAAATCGGTGGTGGTGATGCGGCGCTCCATGCCGCCCAGGATGGCCGTCACGCTGATCACGCTGTCGTCGCCCGCCTGCTCGCCGGTCTTGCTGAACTTGTCCAGGAACGGCGCGGGATTGCGGCCGTGGCTGGATTTGAAGATCACCATCAGGCCCACGCCTATCAGCAGCACCGGCCCCAGCGTGCGCCAGCCGATATGCAGCAGGCCTGTGCTTTTCAGGATCATCGCCACGCCGAAGGCCAGCAGGAAGCCGCCCACAATCCGGCCACGGTTGTCGCCGGCCTGCGTCAATTTGAGCGAGCCGGCCAGTATCAGCAGCACGGGCCAGAACTGCAGCGTGTAATCGAAATCGAGGATGCCGAAATTTTCGAGCAGGAACAGGCAGCCCAGGGCGATGACCGCCACGCCGATCAGGATCTGGCCGGTTCCGTGTTGTGGGCGATTATTTTCCATCATATTGCTCCTTGTTCGATACGAAGTAGTTTTCCAGCAGCGGCTTCAGCACCAGGGTAACGCCCCACATAATCAGCAGCAGCGGCCAGCTATTGCCGAAGGTCAGGCCCCAGATATGTTCGAAGGAGCAGTAGAACCAGGCGCCGAAGAAGATATGCGAGAAGCCGTCCAGCACCAGCTTGACATTGGTCGGCGGCACCAGGTTGCTCAGGCCGGCGACGACCAGCAGCGCAGGCCAGTAGCGCCAGATGGTGCCCAAGTGCAGCGCGCCGCTGCGGTCCAGCAGAAAAGCGACGCCCACGCCGGTGAGGATAATGCCCCAGCTTAGCTGTTTGCGCCAGTTTTGCCCGTTCTCGTTGCTCATCACCGCCTCCGTTTGAATGTGTGATGTAACAATACGGGGCAAGCCTGCGCGGCGATACCGCAATTCGGCGAACGGCGGGCAGGCGCCGGTGAATAGCGCCGTTTTCAGCGAACGGCGAATATCCGGACGAAAAAAAAGGGTTCGGACCTTGCGGTGCGAACCCGGTGCATGAGACGGAGAACGTTCAGAGGCGGTCGCCGGTGCTCATTTTCTGGTCATACATCATCAAACCCCAGCCTAGCTGGCGACGGATTTCCTCCGGTGTGGGAGGCGGTTGGACGTCCTGCGAGCGTCGTTCGAGATACTCGCGGACCACGTACTTCGATGGATGATTTGCCTGTGTCATGATGGCCTCCCGGTTTTTGCTTCGCTGTAGCTTCGAATTGGTGCCGGTACTCGAGGCGGCCGGCTAACCTGCTGAATGGCTACGGCGCTGCGCTTGATTCGCGGCGCCATGCACTTATCACGCAAGTCCATAGTAGTCCCGCGCGCCGGGAGGCACAGTACGTTAACGCACACTATGCGCACGGATTCCTTGAGGCAGGTCAAAAACGTGTAGGACCAAGCGCTGTAAGGGGCGGTACGAATTCTTACAAGCGCTGTCAGAGCTTCTTTTGCAGGAATTCGAGGAAGCAGCTGATACGCTGCGAGAGCTGAGTATTGCGGTAATAGACCGCGTGGATTTGCTGCCGGAACCCGGTTGAATGCTGCTCCAATATCTTGACCAGGCGGCCGGCGGCGATGTCGGCGCGTGTCATGAAATCGGACAGGCAAACGATGCCCTGGCCGGCCAGTGCAAGCTGGCGCAAGGTTTCGCCGCTGGACGCGGCCAGCGCCGGCGTCACCTGCAAGGAGTTGCCGGCCGCATGGCGCAGCGGCCAGACATTGCCCAGCTCATATTGCGCGAAGCCGAGCAGCTCGTGCTGCGCCAGGTCCTCCGGCGTGGCGGGCTCTCCGTGCCGCGCCAGATAGGCCGGGCTGGCCAGCACATGCAGCGGGCTGGAGCTGAGCGCGCGCGCATGCAGCGTCGAATCGCTCAGCGCGCCGATGCGGATGGCGATATCGGTGCGGTGCTCGATCAGGTCGGCAATCTGGTCATTGCTGGTGAGCTCCAGGCGGATATCCGGATACAGCGCGCGGAACTCGGCCACATGGGGCACCACGCAATGCAGCATGAAGGGCGAAGCGGCGTCCACGCACAGCCTGCCGGCGGGCTTCTGGCGGCGGATGCGGATGGTTTCCTCGGCCTCCTCCATGGCGGCCAGGATGGCGCGCGCCTGCTCCAGGAACAAATGGCCTTCTTCAGTCAACTCCATGCGGCGCGTGGTGCGCGTGAGCAAGGTGGTGGACAGTTTCTCCTCCAGCCGCGCCAGCGCGCGGCTCACGCCCGAGGTGGTCTGCCCCAGATGCACCGAGGCGGCGCTCAGCGTGCCGCTATCGACTACCGCCACGAAGATTTTCAGGTCGTCCGAATTGATATCCATGCCGGATTATAGACCGCGCACATTACATAGTTGAATTAACCCGGCCAAGCGGACTGATACATTGAAGTGCTTATCAAAGCGCAAAGATTGGCATATTTCCCACACGCACAAGGAGAGTCCTATGAACAATGCTATCTGCGGCAGGGCCATCGCCGCCCTGCTGCTGTCCGCCGGCCTGCTGGCCAGCAGCGCCGCCCGCGCCGGCTTGCTGGAATTCGACGGGCAAGGCAACGCCGTGTTCGGCGTGACCCACGAAGCGCCGGGCATGTATGCAGACGAGTTCGTCTTTTCCCTGGAGGGCGAGGAACACTACTATGCGTCCGGCAGCGCAGTGACCGGCTACTCCTTCTTTAACAATGCACTCTCCGCCAACTACCTGATCACCGGGGTACAGATCTTCAGCCAGAATGCCGACAGCAGCCGTACTTATCTGCAAACGCTCAGCTCATTCGACGGCGCCACGGTCTTCTACCCATTCAACCACCTCACCCCCGGCAACTATGGCTTCATCATCAGCGGCCGGACCGTGCAGGCGGACGCGGGCGGTTCCTTCGCGGGCAACTTCAACATCGCCCCCGTGCCTGAACCGGCGACCTACGGCATGCTGCTGGGAGGCATGGCGGTAATCGCGTTTGCGGGGCGCCGCCGGAAATCCTGAAAAACTGACAACGGGCGGCGAGATTTGTTACCATCGCCGCTTGTCAGTTCAACAGGAGAGAAAAAATGCTGCATCAAAAGACGGCCCAATTCATGGCCGCAGTATTTGGCATGTTCATTATTGCCACGGCCCAGGTTCACGCCCAGGACGCGGCCAAGCCCAAACTCGCCAACGTCACCATCCTGGCGACAGGCGGCACCATCGCCGGCAGTGGCGCGACGTCCACCACCACGGTCGGCTACACAGCCGCCACGGTTGGCGTGCAGCAACTCATCAAGGCCGTGCCGGAACTGGCAAATGTCGCCAATGTGAGCGGCGAGCAGGTATTCCAGATCGCCAGCGAAAGCATGACCAATGAACACTGGCTGACCCTGGCCAAGCGCGTCAACACGCTGCTGGCTCAAAACAGCGTGGACGGCATTGTTATTACCCACGGCACCGACACGCTGGAAGAAACCGCTTATTTCCTGAACCTGGTGGTTAAAAGCCGCAAGCCGGTGGTATTGGTCGGCGCAATGCGCCCATCGACCGCCATGTCCGCCGACGGTCCCATCAATCTGTATAACGCCGTACTGCTGGCAGCCGATCCCTCCGCCGCAGGTAAAGGCGTGCTGGTTGCCATGGGCGACCAGATTCACGGCGCGCGCGACGTGAGCAAAACTAATACTTCCACGCCGGACGCATTTAAAACCACCGAATTGGGCATGCTGGGCTATATTCAGGGCAGCAAGCCGTTCTTTTATCGCGTATCGACCCGTAAGCATACCGCTGATAGCGAATTCGATATTTCCAACCTGAGCGCACTGCCGCAAGTGGATATCGTTTATGGCTACGCCAATATGAATACCGTGGCGCTGGACGCATTTATCGCAGCAGGCGCCAAAGGCATTATCCACGCTGGCACCGGCGACGGCAGTGTTGCCGCCAAAGTAAAACCGGGCCTGGTTGCCGCACGCAAAGGCGGCGCTATTATTGTGCGCGCCAGCCGCGTGGGCCAGGGCATTCTAGCGCGCAATGGCGAAGCCAATGACGACGAATTGGACTTCGTGGTGGCGGACACGCTGAACCCGCAAAAAGCGCGTATTCTGCTGATGCTGGCGCTGACCAAAACCAACAACACCAAAGAACTGCAGCGCATATTCTACAATTACTAAGCCTCGCCGCTCAGTGATCAGGCCTTCCCTTCCGGAAGGCCTTTTTTATTCCCATCAGCAAAACCCCGCCGCTCCACCTCGGCCCTGCGCACGCCCAGATCGCGCCAAAAATTAGCTTATTCACACCAATTCCGGGCATGGACGCCACAGGCGTGCCGCTTGCATCAAGGCGCCCAGCCCCGCACGCCTGCATTGCTTGACACTGGCGGCTTGAGTGATACCATGAGGCAACACCCCATCGAGTTCGCCATGCATACCCAAACCCAGACCGAGCGCCATATCCCCACGCCGCATCGCGCATTATTCACGCCGTGGGCGGATGTTTTATTGTTGGGCGGCGGCTCAGTGGCGGCTTTATTCATATTCAAGCTGCTGCACCTCGGCGCCGAAAGCGTCGCGCAATTGGCTATTGTGATGCTGGTTCTGGCCAACTTCGTCAACCATCCGCATTTCGCGTATTCCTATCAGCTGTTTTATGGATCTTGGAAAGAAGTAAAAAATGGCGGCATGCCTGCGGATTTGACGAAGCGCTGGTGGCTGGCGGGATTTATCGCGCCGGCCGCGTTAATCGTGGCATTAATGGCCGGTGCACTGCTCTGGCTGAATGGCCATCCATTGGCGCTGGGCGTCTGCCTGAATATAATGGGGCTGCTGGTCGGCTGGCATTATGTGAAACAAGGTTTTGGCATGGCAATGATGGATGCGGCGTTCAAAAAACGCTATTGGCCAGCCGCCACGCGCAAGGCCATGCTGATGAATGCCTATGCTTGCTGGGTCGCCGCCTGGACGCTCGGAAACAGCACGCAAATCGCCAAGGACTTGTGGGGTATATTGGGCATTCCCATGAATGTTCCGGGGTTTATCACAATTACCGCCTGCACGATTGCGGGCTGCACCACGATCTGGTTTGTGATTGAGGTTTATCGCGCCATCAAACAATGGCAGTTGCAGCAATTAAACTGGAAACAGCTGCCGATAGCCGGATTAACCGCCTATCTGGTCACGCTCTATATCTGGATGGGATTGATCAGCCTGGATGCGGCCTTCGTGCTGACCATTCCCTTCTTCCATTCGCTGCAATACCTGACCGTCATCGGACGCTATAAAGCCAACGAGGCCGCCTCGGGAGGCTGGTCCAAAGGACAGTTGCTGAGCTTTGTGCTGGCTGGCGCCGTGCTGGGCGCGATCGGCTTCTGGGTGCTCCCAGGGGCGCTGGACTACGCCCGCACCGGCGCCCTGCCCAAGGTCGGCGGCACCGCGCTGGCGGTCGCCTGCTGCTGGATCTTCATCAACGTCCACCACTATCTGATCGACAACGTGCTGTGGCGCCAGGGAAATCCCAAGGTGAAGAAATACCTGTTTGACGCTTAAGATGTTTGGCCTGCCCAGCTGGGTTCGAACCAGCGACCCTCAGCTTAGAAGTCAGACATTCTATTGACGAATTTCCCTTTATAATTAACAACTTACAAGACTGCCACTGTGCTATTCACTAAACACCGTAGGCGCTGTAAGTGTTTGATTATATTGATGTTCAGTCTGGTGAATAGCACACGATTATGCGGCAAAAGCATTGCGCCGAAGCACTTTATGCACCGGGATTTACTGTGCTCGGAGGGCACCACGGCTGCGGCCTGAGCTGCTCGCACAGCGCCTCCAGTCGGGCAACATCGTCCTCCAGCGCTGCGTCGCCGACAATGGCCTGCCAGAGGCGAACCACGCCCGCCGCCTCGCACTGATACAGCAGCGCGGTATCGCCGAACTTGCCTTGTGCGCCATCCACAATCGCCGCCAGCTCCGCAGCAGCTGCTTCGGTCACGCCGTTGTAGCCCCATGCGTCTATCATAACTCTCCCCTAGCCGACCTCCGGCAGCACCAGTCTACACCGCACGCTAAAATTCGTGCTTCTGCCATTTTGGAGCCGGCGGCGGGGGTACATTGGTGATGCACAGCCACTCCTGCTTGTACTCGATCACATCGCCTGCAGCATTTCTCCCTTGCTCAATGCCGACGACTCGGATCTTGTTATCCTTCCACCGTCGAATACGAGCCTCCAAAAGCAGCTCGGGCACATTGGTATAGCCCGGCTCCGGCAAATAACGAAACCTGGCCACCGCCATCAGTGGATGCATGCCCTGCCCGTCTGTTTCGAGCAGCTCAAAGGTACCTAGCCGTTGACGATCCAAATCCTCGCTGACCGCGCCGCGCGCAAGTTTGGCGCCGTGAAACCGCAGCTTTACCATTTTCTCCATAACTCACACCATCAGTACTGTACATATATACAGTATATCGCCTGACATTTTATTGTAAAGTGCCAACACGACAACGGAGGCAGCATGTGTGGACGATTTGACCAGAACGACATTACCCGGGCACTCAGCGATTTCGGGTGGGCGGATGAGCTCGTGAACCGCAGCCAGGCAGAGCCGTGCTGGAACGTGGCACCCACGATGCGCCGGCCGGTCATGCACGTCGAGGGCGCAGCGCTGGTGCTAGACGACCTGCACTGGGGCTATCAGGCAGCCTGGGCGCGGGAGAAGGTGCCTGTGGCGGTGAACGCGCGGCTGGAGAAGATCACGAACCGCTACTGGGGCTCGCTGTTGAAGCGCGGCCGCTGCGTCGTGCCGGCGGACGGCTGGTATGAATGGACGGGCGAGAAGGGCTCGAAGCAGCCGTGGCACATCCACCGCGCCGACCGCGCGCCGCTGTACATGGCCGCCCTCGCCTGCTTTGGCGAGCCGACCGAGCATGCGGCAGGGACGGGCTTCACCATCGTCACGGCCGACGCCCAGGGCGGCATGGTCGACATCCACGACCGGCGCCCAATAGTCTTCACGGCCGCCGACGCGGCCACCTGGCTCGACCCGGAGATCGCGGGCGAGCAGGCCGCCGAGCTGGCGCGCAGCATGGCGCTGGGTCCGGACAGCTTCGCCTGGTTCATGGTCGACCGGGCGGTGGGAAATGTGCGCAACCAGGGCGTGCAGCTCGCACAGCCAATACCGGCCCTGCTTTGACCGCGCCGCCTTACCAAATATATAAAATTTAATTGAACTTTGAGTTTCCTTTGCGGAGAAAACAAACTAGTATCTAACTACGTTGCATATTGGCAATGTGCCTTTCATGTAGCGAGCGACCACATGACCACATCGAAAAATCCGCACGATGAATTCGAGAAGCGTTGCGCTGATGCTTATCAGCTTGGATACGCCGCCTACTTGGGTCCAATGCGCGGAAAGAAGAACCCATTCGCCGTTGACTCCCCTGAGTTCAAAAGTTGGGGCGAAGGATTCTGGACCGCACAGGTCGATGCCGCCTGGTAGCGCAATTAGCACCCAGCAACCACCGCCTCCAGTTCCGCCTCGTACTTCCGCGCCCGTAGCCAGTCCCGCGCCAACGCCATGACATTGATGTAAGCTAGGCGAGAATTCACCAACGGAGGCCAAAGTGTCCTGGGATTTGAAATTGCACGAAAACCTACGGCTAATGCGGATGCTGGAAGGACGAGAGCCGGACAGCAGCACACCTGCCGAGGTGCTTGCAGAAAGGATCAAGCTCAACGAGACGATGCGGTATTACTTATCGCCGGCGGACTCCGACATTATGTACCTCATCAACGAGATTCTCCGCGGGCAGCTTCGACAGATGAAGGAGGCGCCTGAATGCACCCCGCCAGCGCCGCCTCAAGCTTCAGTTCGTATGCTCGCGCCCGCACCCAGTCACGTGCCAGCGCCACGACCTTCCGCCCGTCGCTGGCGTCCGCTGGTAGCTTGTCGAACTCGTAGGCTGGGCGCTGCGGCCGCTCAGCCACGCATGGGACGTAGACCGGCACCTCCACGGTCTGCGTAGCGGGTGGCGGTACGCTGGCGCAGCCGGCAAGCAGCATGGCAATCAGCATGGCAATCAGCAGCACTTTCATCGCACATCCTCCAACAGCTTGTTCACGAACGGCATGGCGTCGGCGCAGGTCGTGACGCGCGCGCCGTCCAGCTGCTGCAGCGCCGCATCGTAGCGTTTGCCGACAGCGGCGGCCTGCTGCTGGGCGGCCAGACCGCGCGCCTTGGCGGCGGCCGTCTCGCGGGCCAGCACCTCCGTGGCGCGGTTCTGCTCGCGGATGGCGGCCTGGTAGTCGTCGGCCCGGCCGCGCTGCACGGCTACCTCGGCCTCGGCCTTCGTCAGCGCGCGGTCGCTCAGCCACCATGCCGCGCCGCCGGCGCCAGCCACCGCCAGCAGCAGGCTGGCCAGCACCACGCTGGCGATCTTCCATCCCTGCCCCGCCGCCGCGCCGGCCAGGGTGCCGAGGGCGCTCACGATTCGCCCCCAGTCGAATGCGCAGTGCTCCTCACGACAATTTTCTTTTTCATGTGTTAACCTAAAACGAATTATGAAAGGAAACAGACCATGGACCAGAACGAGTTAGCACAAGCAGCAGAACAGCGCGGCTATGGGGAAGTGACGGCTGTACTGCATGAGGCAACCGTGCTGCACAGCGGCTGGGAGATGGACAACCAAGGCTGGATCGTGCAACTGGCACAGGGTGTTCGCGCCGCCCTGACCACCGAACATGGCGGCGTCTACTTATGGACCAAGGCTGACGCAGAAAAGAAACTTGCGGAGACCGAGGCGAGCGTGGCATCGCTCCGGAAAGCACTTGAACTATGGCCTGATTGATACCGCTCACGGCCCTCTCCAGTCGGCCAGCGGCACCGGCTGCCCGGCAAGCGCGCGCTTGCGAGTAGCTCACGCGATCCCCTGCGAGTAGACGACACCGCCCGGCGCGAAAGTCGCAGTCAGCACCTGGCGCCGCGCCGCGCCTGCCGACAGCCCCACATGCACCCAGGTGCCCTCGTAGATCAGCTGGTCGAACTGGATGTCGCTGTCGCGGATCAGCGCCGCCAGCGCCTTGGGCGCCAAGCCGGGCGCGGTGATGTCGGCCGCCAGGCCCTGCAGGTGGGCGCTGTTGCGCGCGCCGCCCACCGCCGCATTCACTGCGGGCGACCGGTAACCGCTCGATACGGTCAGCGGCCCGCCGACCAGCGCGCGGATCTGCTCGAGCATGGTGGCGACGCGACGCAGGTTGGCCAGCTCGTCCGGGCCAGGACGGTTGTCCAGGCGGCGCCGGGCCGCCAGCTGCGAGGCCACCAGTTCTTCCAGAGTGAAATGTTCGGTCAGGTTCACGTGGAGGCCTTTGCTTTCCGGCGGTCCACCGCCATGTAGAGGGCAACGCCGACGGCGAAGACGCACTCGAAGATGTCGCGCGCACCGAAGCAGGACGCCACGGCCGCCATGGCGCCGCCAGCCAGCGCGAGATAGGAGAGCCGCACCAAGTGCCGAGTCTTGTGGTTCATGCGATTCAGGGCCAGCAGGGCGACGCTCAGCACATACATCGCCGCGACCCCTTGAATGATGGAAACGATGGCCATGGGTCACTCCTTGTCCGGCAGGCTGGGCAGCTTGACGTTGCGGAAGCGGTCCACCACGGCCAGTAGCGCCGGAACCGCACGCATCGCCACCAAGCCGGCGAAGAAGGCCAGGCCGCGCTCAAACGGGTCCGGCAGGCCCAGGTAGTGGAGCGCAAGCGGCGCGGCCGAGACCGCCACGGCCGTGCCGGCGAATACCGCGGTGATGGCCTGCGCGCGCGTCAACTCTTTCGCATAGCTCAGCGAGACAGCAGAGCCGATGAAGGAAAACACCAGGGTGGCCACTTTGATACCTGCGATGCTGTCGATAGGGGTTGGGTCGATTGGCATGGGCGCTTTCAAGTAGGCATTAAAAACCCGCCGAAGCGGGTTGGGTGGAAATCAGGGTCAGCGCGCTGGCCAGGGTCGGCGGGTCATAGCGCCATGGCTCCGGCAGACCCAAGGCGGCGCCTCCAGCTTCGCTGCAAAACCAGCGGAGTAGGCTCTGGCCAATTGGGGCCAGTACGAACTGGAAATTGCCGCGGAGGTCGTAGCCGGCGCCGGTGTGCCGCTCGAACCAGGCGCGCGCTGCCGCCTCGAGGTGGTCCGGCAAGTCGATAAAGTCCCAGCGAGCCGGGTCGAACTCGATGGCCTTGAGCCGCACGCCGCCGTCGGCGAACGACGCGCTGCCGGCCATGCCGTCGCTGAAGATCAGCTCGACGTGGCTGTAGGGCGAGTCCGTCCACCAGCGCACCGCACGGTTATAGATGCCGGCCAGGCCGGGCCGCGTGCCCTTATAGAAGGCCGCGCGAAACATTACAGCCCCGCTTCGATGGCATTGGCCTGCGCCACGATGTCGTCGTGCGCGGCCTGCGCGCTGACCGCCCCCCCCGCGCCGGCGATCTCATACTTGCGCATGCGCAGCGCGCCCAGCAACTCCAAGGCCGCGTGCAGCCCGTCCGCCTGCTCGATGATCAGGTCAGCAGCGGCCGCATTCGCTAGTCCGGCCGCCGTGGCGAAGGAGGACACCCATACGCTGGCCTCGCCCTCGTACTCGGCCGCAGCAAACGCGCGCGCCGCAACCTCGCGTGCGGTGTACTCGGTTTCGAACCTGGTCCAGCGCGCATAAATCGCTGCGATACGGTCGTCCACGGCTGCCATCAGGCGCTGGCGCAGCGCGGGCATGTCAACCGATGGCGTGGAAGATTCAGGCTCTGGCACATCGCCTGTCTC
>NZ_JBWKSD010000016.1:0-27750 GCF_059419605.1 Pseudoduganella sp. GW821-FHT05F09 | reverse complement strand
CGACTTGCATGTGTAAAGCATGCCGCCAGCGTTCAATCTGAGCCAGGATCAAACTCTTCAGTTCAATCTCTGTTTAACGTCGTTGCCGACGTGGTCGCTCTTCAAAATAACTGACGATTCCTCTTTCGAGGTCACGTTTATTTCTTTTGTTGAGCGTTTAATAATTTGAGTTTCACAGCTTGCGCTGCGGGCCTCAACATCAAACGCCCACACTTATCGATTGTAAATTTTTAAAGAATTCTGCGTTGTTGCCGAAGCGTTTTGTTCAGCAGCAGAGAGATGAGATTATGAGGCGTTTCGTTCAAACCGTCAACCCCTCATTTTCCTACTCTCCTACGCTGCGTATGCTCAACAGCGCGGGGACAGAACTATAGCAAGGACCAGTCCCATAGGCAAGCTCTATTTCGCGGCGGTTCAGGTTCATGTAAGCAGGTGGCATCACGCTTGCTAATAGCAAGGGAACGGCACGGCGAATGGCCCTGCCGGGGCATTTGCTCCACTCCAGCTGTACCGGAACGGAACAGGTGCTCAAATAAGGAACACCCGGCACACACAAAAACGCCGCATCAGACGGCCCATTGCAGGAATCGGAGACATGTACCAGCCAACCGCCACCAGTGCCGCTCCAGAAATGGCCGGCATCATTAGCACTTCGCACGAGCGCTCGCTCGCCTATGGACTGTGCCCGGAGAGCCGGCAGGACTTCGGCACCATCGCCCGCAACGATCTTGCCCTGCTTATAGAGAAGAACAAGATGCTGCATACCCATGCCCTGCCCGCCATGGAGACGCTGTACCAGCAAATCATCAACACCCACAATATGGTGCTGCTGACGGATGCGAACGGCGTGATCCTGCACTCCCTGGGCGACGCCGACTTCCTGGAAAAGGCCAACCGGGTGGCGCTGCAGCCCGGCGCGGCCTGGTCCGAGGAGTGCCGGGGCACCAACGCCATCGGCACGGCCATTGCTGAAAAGAGCGCGGCGCTGGTCCATGCGGACCAGCATTATTTGCATGCGAATCATTTCCTCACCTGCTCCGCCGCGCCCATCACCGACCATCACGGCAACGTGGTCGGCGTGCTGGACGTGTCCGGCGACCAGCGCAGCTACCACAAGCACACCATGGCGCTGGTGCGCATGTCCGCGCTGATGATAGAGAACCAGCTGTTCTCGGCCGCGTTTGAAGATGCGATCACGCTGCATTTTCATACCCGGCCCGAGTTCATCGGCACGCTGATGGAGGGTATCGCCTCGTTCACACCCGGCGGGCGCTTCCTGTCCGCCAACCGCAACGGGCTGTTCCAGCTGGGACTGAGCTACGCCGCGCTGCAAACACATACCTTCAATTCGCTGTTCGGCCTGCCCGTGTCCGCCCTGTTCGACCACTACCGCACCGCCGCCCCCGGCCTGCTCGACTTGTGCATGCATAACGGGGTGCGCGTGTCCGGCCGCGCCCAGCTGCGCCTGGCCAGCAGCCGCTTCCAGCATGTGCTGGCGGCGCCGCAGGACGGCGAGCCCGCGCCGCGCCCTGCGGCCCAGGCTTCGCCCATGCACGCGGCCAATGCAGCGCGCAAGCTTTCCGGCTTGCGCTACCTGCGCACCGGCGACCCGCAGCTGGAACTGGTGATAGACAAGGTGACGCGGGTGCTGGGTAAAGATATCCCCATCATGATCATGGGCGAGACGGGGACCGGCAAGGAACTGCTAGCCCAGGCCATACACAACGACTCGCCCCGTTCGCAGGGACCGTTCATCCCAGTCAATTGCGCCTCCATTCCGGAAACGCTGATCGAGTCCGAACTGTTCGGCTATGAAGACGGCGCCTTCACCGGCGCGCGCAAGAAAGGCGCTGTAGGCCGCATTCTGCAAGCGAACGGCGGCACGCTGTTCCTGGACGAGATAGGCGATATGCCTTACAGCTTGCAGGCGCGGCTGCTACGCGTACTGCAGGAGCGCATGGTAACGCCGCTCGGCAGCAGCAAGTCCATTCCGGTGAACGTGGAAGTCATTTGTGCCACCAACCACAATCTGCGCGAGCGCATTGCGAACGGCTTGTTCCGCGAAGACCTGTATTACCGGCTGAACGGCCTGGTGGTGAAGCTGCCGCCGCTGCGCGAACGCACCGACCTGGAAACCGTGGTGAAAAAGATCATTGCCATCGAATCCGGCAGTACGCGCTACACGCTGGCGCCGGAAATGCTGGAACTGTTCCACTGCCACAAATGGCCGGGCAACTTCCGCCAGCTCACCAATCTGCTGCGCACCGCCATTGTGATGGCCGGGGACGAGTACGAAATCTCGCAGCGGCATATGCCGGACGACTTCCTCGACGATATCGCAGCGGCCGGTCCCTGCGGCGAGGCGCCGCCAGGCGCGGGACAGCATGGCGCCCTGCTGCTGGCCAGCGGCGCCCGGCTGGAAGATGTGGAGCACTCCCTGATCCAGAAGACGCTGGCGGCGCACGGCGGCAACGTGTCGGCCACGGCGCGGGCGCTGGGCGTGTCCCGCAATACCATTTACCGCAAGATGCCGCATTTGAAATAGCCCGCCGCACTGCGCCATCATGCCGGTGCCGCCGCCGCCGCAAAACCGGGCGAGCGGCGCGCCCTACCCTGCTTGTCCACCGTAAGCAGATCGATGCCTGGCAGGCGGCCGGCCAGCGCATGGGCCTTCTTCGCTCCCATCACCATGAATGCGGTCGACAAGCCATCCGCCAGCAGCGCGGAAGGCGCCAGCACGGTCACGCCGGCCAGTTCCGGCGGCGAGTCGCCCCGTTCCGGATCGAAGATATGGTGGTGCACACGGTCCTGGGTGAACACGGCCTCGTAATCGCCCGAGGTGGCGATGCAGCGGTCCCGCGCCAGCACGATGTCGGTGCAGGCCAGCGGATCGCGCGGATCGCGCACGCCCAGCGCCCAGGACTGCCCCGGCGCCTTCGCTCCGCTGGCGGCGAATTCGCCCGTGTCCAGCAGGGCGTTGCGGATGCCGTGGCGGCGCAGCGCAGCCAGCGCCAGGTCGGCAGCGTAGCCTTGGGCCAGGCCGTTAAGTGTGATGCTCATGCCGGGCAGGAGAAAGCGCGCCTCGCTGCGCCGGAACGACAGGTTGCGCCAGCCGACGCGGGAGCGCGCATGGCGCAGCAGCGGCGCGTCCGGCAGAAGGCCGCGCTGCGCGGCTTCGCTGTAGGCCAGCCATAAAGGCTGTACCGTGACGTCGAAAGCGCCGTCGGTCAGCTGGGACAGGGCGCGCGCTTGCGCCAGCACCACCAGCAGGCGAGCGTCCGGTTCGGCCAGCGCGCCGTCGCGGTTCAGGCGGAACACCTGGCTGGCGGGATGGTAGATCGACATCAGCCTGTCCACCGCTTGCGCTTCGTGCAGGGCTGCGGCCATGGCAGCCTGTGCGAGCGCGCCATCGTCGTGCGCCACCGTGACGGTGATGGTGGTGCCGAACGCCTGCGCGGCGGCCTTGTGCAGACGCGCGGGCAGCGATGCGGCGCCTGCGCCGGCCAGCAGCCCCATGGATGCGGCAAGTACGGTCCTTCGTTTCATGCTGTGTGCTCCTTCGCGTCGGCGCGCGCAATGGGAATGAAGTTGCTGCGCTTGCGCTCCAGCAGCAGCGGTGCGCACTTGTCTTCACTGTCATGGATAACGACGCAGTCCAGGCACTGGAAGCACTCGCCGTAGTCGACCGTTCCCGCCGGCTTGATGGACTGGTAGGCGCAGCGGTGGCGGCAAGTCTGGCAGGGCTGGCCGCATTCGGCGCGGCGCGGCAGCCAGTCGAACAGGCGGACGCGCCCGAGCAGGGCCAGGCAAGCGCCCAGCGGACATAGATAGCGGCAGAAGAATTTGAACCAGCAGGCGCTGAACAGCACCAGGCCGGCCGCATACGCCACGTAGGGCCAGCTGCGCGCGAAGCCGAGCGTGATGGCGGTCTTGAACGGTTCCAGTTCCACCAGCCGCTCATGCCAGACTGCCGCCGGAGCCGCGATGGCGCCGGCGCCGCTGGTAGCGCTGCTGGCGATGAGCACATTGATGGCGATGGCGGCGAGCGCGGCAAACTTCAGCCATTTGAGGCGCGCGTCCGCACTGCTGCGCAGGCGTATTTGCGGCAAGCGCAGCAAGCGGCCCAGATGCGCGCTGAACTCCTGCAGCGCGCCGAAGGGACACAGCCAGCCGCAGTAAGCGCCGCGCCCCCATGCCAGCAGCGCGGCCAGCGCGAACACCCACACCAGCAGCGTGGCGGGATCGAACATCAGATACGCCAGGCTGCGTCCGGCCGCCAGCGCCTGCACTGCGCCGGCCACGTTGACGATGGAAAGCTGGGCCTGGCACCAGTAGCCGACAAAGCCCGCAGTGAACAGCAGGTAGACGATGCGGAAGCGCTGCAGCCGCGCCCCGCTCGCCGCCAGGCGCCGCTGCAGCATCAGCGCGCCGGCCAGTGCCAGCAAGCCGGCGGCCAGCACCGCCAGTTCCAAGCCGCGTGCACGCCACACGCTGCCCCAGGATTTTTCATCGGCGGCGCCGGCTGTGTAATAGCGCTGCGGCAGCCGGTATTGCAGCGCCAGCTCGCGCGTGATCCGCTCAGGGTAGACGATGCCTTTGCTGCGCGTGAGCGGCAGCGCGAAGTCCAGCGGCAAGCCCGGGTCCATGCCGGCCTGGGCGATCACGCGGAATGCGGCCACGCGCGCGCCGCCAAACGCGGCCGCGTCCTTCAAGGTGAGATCGAGGTCGAGATCGCGCAGCTCCAGCGGCAGCCCCTGCTGCTTCAGCACCAGCCGGTCCGGCACGCTGCCGCGCACGAATTCGTCCGGCATCAGCGTGTAGCGGCCGGACCAGATGGCCAGCAGCGCGTGGTCGCCGGGCTCCAGGCGCGCCTGCAGCTTGCTCCAGCTGCGCGGCGACAGCAGCGAGCGGCCCACGGCCGGCACCGATACATAAGCCATGCGCAGGTCGAGAAACACGCCGCCAGGATCACGCAGCGCCTCCGCATCCAGGCCGGCGCCCGGCGTGCCCTTGAACAGCGCCTCGGCTTCCCGGTTCGGCACATGCAGCTGCTGCAGCACGCCTTGCGCCACCATGCGCTCCAGGCTGAGCACCTCGTCCACGTCCTCCCGCACGCGGGCGGCCAGCGCGGGATCGCGCCCGGCAGCAAAGCCCAGCCGGGCACGCGCCACCTTCAATGCAGCCGACAACACGCTTTGGTTGATGATGCGCACCGAGGCGGTGGCCTTCGCCACGCCGTCCAGATGCACATCGCGCGCGCTGCCGTTCTTGTCGCTCTTGCCGCCGATGCGGATCGGGCTGGCCAGCGGCACGCCTTTGTACTGCGCCAAAAACTGCCGCAGCGGCGCTACGCCCAGCCCTTCGAGGAACACCGGTTCGTGCTGCGACAGCAGCGACACGCCGATGAATTCCCCCTTCGCGTCCAGCGCCACCAGCAGATTGGGCGGCACGCCGGCAAAGCCGGGCACCGGCGCCAGATCGGCGGACTCGAACACATAGCCCGCCAGCTCGGTGGCCGTGGCGTTCTGGCGGTACAGCGGCCAGACCGGCAGCGCCGCGTCGCGCTCGCCCACCACCAACGGCGGGGGAAAGCGCTGCGCCACGGCGGCGCGGTCCAGCTCGGCCGCCGCCGATGGCACAGGCAGCGCCAGCGCAGCAGCCAGGGCCACCGCCGCCGCCAGCGCCAGCAGCGAGCAATGCCGCAGCCGGCGCGCGCAGCGCAGCCACGCCTGCCGCCGCCCCTGCCGCCGCATCTGTCGCCGCATCTGTCGAATACTCGCCTGTGCCATGAACGCGCCGCTCCCGTCAGAAGAAGATGATGCCGCCAAGCGAGGCGCCATTCATTTTGGCTTCACTGCCATTGAAGCCCTTGGAGCGGGTCTGCCCCACTTCGCCCACCAGCGTGATGGCGCTGTTAAGCGTGTAATAAGCGCCCAGCGTGAGATTGGCGTTGGACTTCAGGCCGCCGGTGCCGGCCGTGTTGTCGCTGTTCTTGCTGATGCCGTAGCCCAGGCCCAGCTTCATCTTGCCGGTGGCCTTATAGGTGCCCTGCACGAAGTAATTGCGCGCCGTGGTGTTGCCCTGATCCGCGTCGGACAGCACGCCGAGGCCTTTGCCGCCCTGCACATTGGCCAGCAAGCCCAGCGCGCCTTCGCTGTACGAAGCGCCAGCCTCGAACGCGTTCATGGTGAAGTCCTTGACGCCCGCCGTGACCGATTCGAACTTCTGCGTCTTGGCGCCCAACCAGGCCTTGGCGCCGCCGCCGCTCCACGTCAACTGGCCCTGCAATTGCGGGCTGGTCTTGGTCGAGTACAGCGAAGGCGTGAGCAGGGGAGTGTCGGACACGGGGCTTACCAGCGCCACGTCGGCGCCGAAGCCCGCGCTTTTCGGCGAGCTGTAGGCGATCTGGCCGTAGTAGCCCACGTAGCTGTAGCCGGCGCCGATGTGGCCCAGCGTGACGCGGCCGCGCTGCGTGGCCTGCACCGGCGCGCCCGCGCCGATCAGCGTCATGTCGCCGAAAATGGCGCCGGCGCCGAACAGGCCATTGTCGCGGCCCATCTTGATGGTGCCCATCTCCGCGGTGCCGAAAGTGAAGTAGGCCTGGCGCACGTCCACGCCGCTGTTCTGGCTGATGGCGCTGTCGGTGGCGGTGGCGTGGTACATGCCGATGAGCGCCTTGACGTCGTAGCCGCCCAGGCTGGAGCTGGCGGAAGTGACCAGGCCATTCGGCAGCAAGCCGTTGCCGATGGTGCTGCGGTCGTCCTGGCCGCCGCAGCCCAGGCCCTTGCCCGCCAGCGCCAGCCCGCCCACCGCATTGCCGGAGCAGGACACCTGCGTGTAGTAGGCGTTGACGATGCCGCCCACGCCCACGGTCCAGTCGCCCGCTTTGAAATCCACCGCGCCCGCGTGCTGCGCCGTGAACGCCGCTACAGCCATGCCACCCATGATGATCTTCTTCATTACTGTCTCCCTTGTTTTAGTACATCGATTGATGTATCCCTACAAGGGCAATTAGCGTGCCGAGCCCGCTGCACTGGGAAGGGCCTGCGGCGCGCCGCGCTTGCTGTGCCAATTCGGACCAGAAGCGCGCCGCAGGTGTCCCTATTTTCTACAACGCCTTGGCCAGCTGCTCAAGGATGGCGGGGTTCTCCAGCGTGGACACGTCCTGCGTCACGGTCCCGCCCTGCGCCAGCACGCGCAGCAGGCGCCGCATGATTTTTCCCGAGCGCGTCTTCGGCAGGTTGTCGCCGAAGCGCACCTCCCTGGGCTTGGCGATCGGGCCGATTTCCTTCGCCACCCAGTTGCGCAGCTCCTGCGCCAGCGCCTTGGCGTCCGCGCCGCCGGGCCTGGCCTTTTTCAAGACCACGAAAGCGCAGATCGATTCGCCGGTGGTGTCGTCAGGCTTGCCGACCACCGCCGCCTCGGCCACCAGCGGATGCGCCACCAGCGCCGATTCAATCTCCATCGTTCCCATGCGGTGGCCGGAGACATTGAGCACATCGTCGATGCGGCCGGTGATGGTGAAGTAGCCGGTGTCCTTGTCGCGTATGGCGCCGTCGCCGGCCAGGTAGAGCGCGCCGCCCAGCTCCTCCGGAAAATAGCTGGCCTGGTAGCGCTGCGGATTGTTCCAGATGGTGCGTATCATCGACGGCCACGGGCGCTTGACCACCAGGATGCCGCCCTGCCCGTCCGGCACGTCCTGCCCCGCCTCGTCCACCACGGCGGCCATGATGCCGGGTAGCGGCAGCGTGCAGGAGCCCGGCACCAGGGGCGTCGCGCCCGGCAGCGGCGTGATCATGTGGCCGCCCGTCTCGGTCTGCCAGAACGTGTCCACCACCGGGCAGCGCTCCCCGCCCACATGGCGGTGATACCAGAGCCACGCCTCGGGATTGATGGGCTCCCCGACTGAACCGAGCAGGCGCAAGGTGGACAAGTCATAGTTCTTCGGATGCACCGCCGGGTCCATGTCCGAGGCCTTGATCAGCGAGCGGATGGCGGTGGGCGCGGTGTAGAAAATGCTCACGCCGTGGCGTTCTATGGTTTGCCAGAAGCGGCCCGCATCCGGATAAGTGGGCACGCCTTCGAAGATGACCTGGGTTGCGCCCACCGCCGTCGGGCCGTAGGCGATATAGCTGTGGCCCGTGACCCAGCCGATATCGGCGGTGCACCAGTACACATCGTCCGGCTTGATGTCGAAGGTCCACTTCATGGTCAGCGCGGCCCACAGCAGGTAGCCGCCGGACGCGTGCTGCACGCCCTTCGGGGTGCCGGTGGAGCCGGAGGTGTACAGGATGAACAGCGGATGCTCCGCCCCCACCCACTCCGGCTCGCACTGCTCCGGCTGGTCCGCCATCAGGTCATGCAGCCAGATGTCGCGGTCGGAGATGTGCGTGACGCCGCCGCCGGTGCGCTGGTACACCACCACGTGCTTGACGCTGCCGCAGCCGCCCAGCGCCAGCGCCTCGTCCACGATGGATTTGAGCGGCAGCCGCTTGCCGCCGCGCAGCTGCTCGTCCTGCGTGATGACGGCGCAGGCGCCGGCGTCGGCAATGCGCTCCTGCAGCGCCTTGGCCGAGAAGCCGCCGAACACCACCGAATGCGTGGCGCCGATGCGCGCGCACGCCAGCATGGCGGCCACGCCCTCGACCGACATCGCCATATAGATCACCACCCGGTCGCCCTTGCCCACGCCGCGCGCGCGCAGGCCGTTGGCGATGCGGCACACGCGCGCGTGCAGGCCGCTGTAGGTCACGTGCGAGAAGGCGCCGTCGTCCGCCTCGAAAATAATGGCGGTCTTGCCGCCCAGGCCGCGCTCGATATGGCGGTCCAGGCAGTTGTAGGACACGTTCAGGCGGCCGTCGCCGAACCAGCGGTAGAACGGCGCTTCGCTCTCGTCCAGTACGCGCGTGAACGGCACTTGCCATTCCAGGTTGGCGCGCGCCTGCATGGCCCAATAGCCCTCGTAGTCGCGTTCCGCGTGCGCGCACAAGGCGTGGTAGGCATCCATGTCGGGAATGGCCGCCCTGGCGGAGAAAGCGCTCGGCGGCAAATACGTTGATTGCATGATCTTGACCCTCTTAAAAAAACTGACGGCCGCAGCCGTCAGCAAAACAACAGGAAAACTGCCGTGATTACTTCATCAGCTTGAACACCCAGACCGAGCCGCCCTGCTCCAGGAAGTTGACCTTCTTGGCCACTTCGCCGCCCCACAGCGGCACCGCGCCGCCCCAGCCGGACACCACGGCCACGTACTGCACGCCGCCGTCCTGCCAGGTGACCGGCGGCGCCACCACGCCGGAACCGGTCTGGAACTTCCACAGCTCCTTGCCGGTCTTCGCGTCCAGCGCCTTCAGGTAGCCTTCCGGCGTGCCGTAGAACACCAGGCCGCCGGCGGTGGTCATCACCCCGCCCCACAGCGGCGCCGTATTCTTCACTTCCCAGGCGATCTTGCCGGTCTTGGGGTCCACCGCGCGCAGCGCGCCGATGTAGTCGTCGAACAGCGGCCGGATGGTGAAACCCGCACCCAGATAGGCGCCGCCCTTCTTGTAGCTGATAGGCTCATTCCAGATGTCCATGCCCCACTCGTTGGCGGGAACGTAGAACAGCTTGGTCTGCGGGCTGTACGCCATCGGCATCTGGTTCTTCGCGCCCAGGAAGGCCGGGGCCGCGAACACGGTCTTGCCCTTCTTGCCCTCCTCGCCCTTGGTCGGATCGCCGGGACGGCCTTCGGTGATGAATTTCGGACGCCCGGTTTCCAGGTCGATGCCGCTGGCCCAGGTGATCTTCTTCACGTAGGGGAAGGCGTTCTTCAGCTTGCCGGTGGCCGCGTCGTTCACGTAGAAGAAGCCGTTGCGGTCGGCCTTGCCGCCATAGCGCTTGCCGTCCATGTCGAAGGTGACGAACTCGTTGGCGCCGTCAAAGTCCCAGGCGTCGTTCGGCGTGTTCTGGTAGGCCCATTTGATCTGGCCGGTGGCCACGTCCAGCGCCACCGTGGATGATGAGTACAGATTGTCGCCGGGGCGCAGATGGCTGTTCCAGGGCGCCGGGTTGCCGGTACCGAAATAGGCCAGCCCGGTGGACGGGTCGTAGGTGCCGCCCATCCAGGTGGAGGCGCCGCCGGTCTTCCACAGCTCGCCCGGCCAGCTCTTGTTCGGCGTGCCGGTCAGGCCGTTGTCGCTGGCGTTGCCGTCCTTGTCGTACTTATGGCCCATATGGCCTTCCACCGTGGGCCGCGACCAGACCAGCTCACCGGTCTTCGGATTGCGCGCCTCCACCCGGCCGACAATGCCGAACTCGCCGCCGGAAACCCCGGTCAGCAGCAAGCCCTTGGCGATCAGCGGCGCGGCCGTCATCGAATAGCCGGCGGCGTAGTCGTCGACCTTCTCCTTCCAGACCACCTTGCCGGTGTCCTGGTCCAGGGCCACCAGCTGCGCGTCCAGCGTGCCGAAGATGACCAGGTTGTCGAACAGGGCGGCGCCCCGGTTTACCACGTCGCAGCACGGCATGATGCCGTCCGGCAGGCGGTGCTCATACTTCCACAGCTTGGCCCCGGTCTTCATGTCGACCGCGAAGATGCGCGAGTACGAGGCGGTGACGAACATTTTTCCGTTGTGTATCAGCGGCTGCGACTCCTGGCCGCGCTGCTTCTCGCCGCCGAAGGAAAACGACCAGGCCGGCGTGAGCTTGCCCACGTTGGCGGTGTTGATCTGCGCCAGCGGCGAATAGCGCTGGCCTTCCGAGCCCATGCCGAACGACAGCACCGACGAGGTGTTTTTCGCCGCCGCTTCCAGCATGCTGGTGGTGACGGCCGCGCCGCCCGCCTGCGCCAGTCCCGCGCCGCCGGAGGCCAGCAGCGCCAGCACCGATGCGATTAAAGTTTTTTGCACAATGATCTCCTCTTCCCATATTTTTATTAAAGTGACGACAAACCCAGTTCCCTGCACTCCTCGTCCGTGAACAGGCGCGAGCGCGTCAGGAAGCGGCGCCCGGTCCCGTTATCCAGCGAGAACATGCCGCCGTTGCCCTGCACGACGTCGATAATCAGCTGCGTGTGCTCCCAGTAGCCGTACTGCTCCAGGCCGATGTAGAACGGCGCGCCGTTCAGATTGCCCAGGTAGACGTCGGTGTCGCTCAGGTTGAACTCCCCGGCCTGGTAGCACATCGGCGTGCTGCCGTCGCAGCAGCCGCCGGACTGGAAGAACATGATCGGCCCGTGGCGATGGCGCAGTTCTGCAATCATCTCCAGCGCAGGGCCGGTCGCAATAACGCGGGCTACGGCGGTTTTCATGGCCGCCTCAGAAAAAGCCCAGCGCCTTCGGGTTGTAGCTGACCAGCAGGTTCTTGGTCTGCTGGTAGTGGTCCAGCATCATCTTGTGGTTCTCGCGGCCGATGCCGGACTGCTTGTAGCCGCCGAAGGCCGCGTGCGCCGGATACAGGTGGTAGCAATTGGTCCACACGCGGCCGGCCTGGATGCCGCGGCCGACGCGGAAGGCGCGCGCGCCGTCGCGGGTCCACACGCCGGCGCCCAGGCCGTACAGCGTGTCATTGGCGATGCGCAGCGCGTCCGCCTCGTCCTTGAAGGTGGTGACCGACACCACCGGCCCGAAGATCTCCTCCTGGAAGATGCGCATGCTGTTCTCGCCCTTGAACACGGTGGGCGTGACGTAGTAGCCGCCTTCCAGCTCGCCACCCTGCACATTGCGCGCGCCGCCGGCCAGCAGCTGGGCGCCCTCCTGCTTGCCGATGTCCATATACGACAGGATCTTCTCCAGCTGCTCCTGCGAAGCCTGCGCACCTATCATGGTGGAGGAGTCCAGCGGGTTGCCCTGCTTGATGGCCGCCACGCGCTTGAGCGCGCGCTCCATGAAGGCCTCGTAGATCGACTCCTGTATCAGCACGCGCGAAGGACAGGTGCACACCTCGCCCTGGTTCAGCGCGAACATGGCGAAGCCTTCCAGGCATTTGTCGAAATAATCGTCGTCGGCCGCCATCACGTCTTCAAAGAAGATATTGGGCGACTTGCCGCCCAGTTCCAGCGTGACCGGAATCAGGTTCTGCGCGGCGTACTGCATGATGAGGCGGCCGGTGCCGGTTTCGCCGGTGAAGGCGATCTTGGCGATGCGCTTGTTCGAGGCCAGCGGCTTGCCCGCCTCCAGGCCGAAGCCGTTGACGATATTGAGCACGCCCGGCGGCAGCAGGTCGCCGATCAGCTCCGCCAGCACCATGATGGAGGCAGGCGTCTGCTCGGCCGGTTTCAGCACCACGCAGTTGCCGGCCGCCAGCGCGGGCGCCAGCTTCCATACCGCCATCAGGATGGGGAAGTTCCAGGGGATGATCTGGCCGACCACGCCCAGCGGCTCGTGGAAGTGGTAGGCGTATGTGTTCTCGTCGATCTGCGCGACCGAGCCTTCCTGGGCGCGGATGCAGCCGGCGAAATAGCGGAAGTGGTCGATCGCCAGCGGAATGTCGGCCGCCATGGTCTCGCGGATAGGCTTGCCGTTGTCTATGGTTTCCGCCGTGGCGATCAGCTGCAGGTTCTGCTCCATGCGGTCGGCGATCTTGTTCAGGATATTGGCGCGCTCGGTCTGCGAGGTCTTGCCCCACGCTTCCTTCGCAGCGTGCGCCGCATCCAGCGCAATTTCCACGTCTTCCGCAGTGGAGCGCGCAATCTCGCAGAACGGCAGGCCGGTGATCGGCGTAAGGTTGGCGAAGTACTCGCCCTTTACCGGCGCGACGAACTTGCCGCCGATGTAGTTGTCATAGCGTTGCTTGAAAGGGTTGGCGACACCCAGTTTGTTGATATCGGCGAGATTCATGTCATCCTCTTTCTTCAGTGTTGGTTGGACTTGCACCTTCTATTTCGCAAACACCGTGCCAGGCCCCTGCGTGGCGAAAACCGCGCCGCCGCCGCCGCAATCTGCTCCAAAGTTGAACAGGTGTTGCACAGCCGCTGTGGCAGGTGTCACGCTCAGGGGATGGCCACGCCCCAAGGCAATTCGCCCACCGCGATGTCGGCCACCTTGCGCGCGCTGGCCGTGTCGATGACGGAGACGCTGTTGGAGCGTCCGTTGGCCACGTACAGCTTGGCGCCGTCCGGCGTGAGCGCCATATTCCAGGGCCGCTTGCCCACGGCCACGGTCGCGCTGACGGAAAGGCTGGCGGTGTCGATCAGCATCACGGTGCCGTCCGCGCCGTTGGACACATAGACCTGCTTGCCGTTCGGGTGCACGGCGATGCCGTTGGCGTTGCGCCCGGCCGGTATCCTGGCCAGCGTGCCGCGCGTGGCGGTATCGATCACGTACACGGTGTTCACCAGCTCGCAGGCGATATAGGCGCGGCTGCCGTCCGGCGAAAAGCCGATGCCGCGCGGACGCAGGCCTACGGCCACGGCCCCGGTCTGGCGCCGTTTCTCCACGTCGATCACGTCCACCTGTTCGGCTTCTTCCGCGCTGACATAGAGCCAGCGGCCGTCCGGGCTGAACACCGCGTGCTCGGGATTGCGGCCCTGGACCGGTATGTCCGCCAGCCGCGCGCCGCTGCGGGCATCGACCAGCGTGACGCTGTTGCTCTCCTCGACCGCGACGGCGGCGTAGCGGCCGTCGGCCGACACGCCCACGCCTTCCGGCGACTTGCCCAGCGCCAGCGCCGCGGGCGCGGGACCGCCCGCGCTGTCGAGCATCAGCAGCTGGCTGCTGGCGGCGTCCGTCACGAACAGCCGCGTGCCGCCCGCCAGCGCAACGGCGGCAATGCCGCGCGGCCGCTTTCCCGCCGGCAGGCTGCGCAGCACCGTGTCGGTGGCGGTATCGACCACGCTCACCGTGCCGGACTTCTCGTTCGGCACATAGGCCAGCGCCGCCGCCCATGCGCCCTGCGCGGCCAGCAGCAGCGAAAGGCTTGCAAGCGCGCCGGCGGCGCGGGGACAATAGGATTTTTTCATGGCTATACCTTTAAGGTCAGTGAGGATCGCGCGCGCCGCATGCGCGCGCATCCGGCAGACGATGCAAACGGCATGCCACGCGCACGGCAAGCGCGATGGCAGGTATATTGCTTACGGGTTGAAGCAGACTTGCCGGCCCCCGCCAGGCAGGCGCGGAACTCAACCAAGGAGATTCAACATGCAGCACCGATTTCATTTAAACGCCGTTGCGGCCCTGTTCGTGGCGGGCGCCGCGCAGCAAGCGGCAGCGGCCAGCGGCGAAGCGCCGGTGGTCATCGTCAGCGGCAGCCGCGTGGAGCACAGCAGCATGGACTTCCCGGCCGCCATCGACGTGGTGGACGCCGAGCGCATCCGCGATAGCCAGATGCGCGTGAACGTATCCGAAGCGCTGGCCTCCGTGCCCGGCCTGGTGGCGCAAAACCGCCAGAACTACGCGCAGGATTTGCAGATATCCTCGCGCGGCTTCGGCGCCCGCTCGGCCTTCGGCGTGCGCGGCGTGAAACTGATCGCCGACGGCATCCCGGCCAGCATGCCGGACGGCCAGGGCCAGGCCGCCACCTTCAACCTCGACATGGCCGAGGGCCTGGAAGTGCTGCGTGGCCCGTTCTCCGCCGTCTACGGCAACCATGCCGGCGGTGTGGTGCAGCTGTTCACGCGCGACGGCGCAGGCCCGCCCACGCTGGAAACCAGCTTGTCCGCCGGCAGCGACGGCGCCCGCAAAATGGACGTCAACGCACAGGGCAAAGCGGGCAATGTGGGCTACGTGCTGGACGCGTCGCGCTTCGACACGGACGGCTACCGCGACCACAGCGCCGCGCGGCGCGACCAGGCCTACGCCAAGCTCACGCTGGCGCCGGGTGCGGGCGGCAAGCTGACCATCACCGCGAGCGCCCTGCGCCAGGACAATACGCAGGACCCGCTGGGCGTCACCTGGACCACCTGGCGGCGCGACCCGCGCGCCGGCGAGACAGACGCCAGCGACACGGCCGCCGTCAAGCGCACCTTCGCGGAACGCTACAACACCCGCAAAAGCATAGACCACCAGCAGATAGGCGCGGCGTGGGAACAGCAGCTCGGCGGCATTGCGGGCGGAGACAGCGGCAAGCTGCGCGTCACGGCCTATGGCGGCAACCGCCAGGTCATCCAGTACCAGGCATTCTCGCGCGCCTTCCAGGCGCCGGCCAGCCACTCGGGCGGCGTGGTCGATTTCGACCGCGACTTCAGCGGCGTCGACATCAGCTTCGTGGACGTGCGCGCACTGGCCGGCGGCAAGCTGACCACCACCGCAGGCATCGAATACGGCCGCTCGCAGGATGAACGCAAAGGCTACGAAAACTTCACCGCCACCGAATTGGGCGTCAAGGGCAAGCTCCGGCGCGACGAAACGGACACCGTCGCCAGCACCGATCCCTACCTGCAAACCGAATGGACGCAAGACGCCTGGGTGCTGAACGCGGGCCTGCGCCACAGCCGCTTCAAGGTGGACGTGGACGACCGCTATCTCTCGAACGGCAACGACAGCGGCGGGCTGCGCTACAGCCGCACCACGCCGGTGGCGGGCCTGCTGTACAAAGTGTCGCCGGTGCTGAACGTGTACGCCAGCGCCGCGCGCGGCTTCGAAACACCAACGCTGAACGAACTGTTCTACTCCGGCGCCGGCGGCGGCTTCAACTTCGGCTTGCAGCCGGCGCGCAGCACGCATACCGAAGCGGGCGTGAAGGCACTGCTGGGCGCGGACAGCCGTATCGACGCCGCCGTGTTCCAGGTGAAGACCAGCGGAGAGCTGGTGGTCGACGCCGCCAGCGGCGGCCGCACCAGCTACCGCAACGCCAGCGAAACGCTGCGCAGAGGCGCGGAAGTATCGGCGGACACGCGCTTCGGCTACGGCTTCAGCGCCCGCGTGGCGCTGACCGCGCTGCGCGCCGTGTACGACCAGGCCTTCGGCAATGTGCAGCGCGGCAGCCGCCTGCCCGGCGTACCGAAGGCCTACGCTTACGGCGAACTGGCGTGGCAATCGCCATCGCGCGCACTGGGCGCCGCAGTCGAAACCGTGGCCAGCGCCAGGGTCTACGCGGAAGACAGCAACACCGAGCAGACCGCCCCCGGCTACGCCGTCATCAACCTGCGCCTGACGGCACGCCAGGAAATGGGCGGCTGGCGCTTCAAGCAGTTCGCCCGCCTGAACAACGTGGCCGACAAAGCCTATGTGGGATCGGTCATCGTAGGCGACACCAACAAGCGCTACTACGAAGGCGCGCCGGGCCGCAACTGGCAGCTGGGCGCCAGCGCCCAATACCAGTTCTGAAACCGGAAGGCGCATACCGCGTAGGGCGGGTTAGCGGCAGCGCCGCGTAACCCGCCAATCCTGCACGCCAAGTTCAGAAGCGATACCGCACACCCGCCGAAACGGAGCGCGGCGCCCCCGGCGCCACAAACCGCGCCAGCGATGCCTCCCCGCCGGCTCCATGCGGACTCGCCAGCTGCCCGCCCGGGAATATATCCATGCCCACCGAGCCAAAAGTCTCATAACGCCGGTTCGCGGCATTGTTCACGCGAACAAACAGCTCCCAACCCGGTTGCGGCTTATAGCTCAAGTTCAGCCCCAGCAAAGCATAACCACGCGTGCGCAGGTCCGCGCGCTGCGGCGCTTCGCCGTCCTGCGGATCGGCGGACAAGCCGTCCTCATTCCCCTGCGCGCCCTGGCTGGACACCGCGCGCAGCTCCGCGCCCAGCGTCAGCGCAGCGGCGGCCCGCCAGTCCAGCGCCAGCTTGAGCGTATTGCGCGGCAGTCCGGCGATGCGCGTGCCCGGCGCAACCAGCACCTTGCGCGTGCCCGTAAACAGCGTCCCGTCCGCGCCATACACGGCATCCAGCCAGCTATAGCTGAGCCTCACCGCATAAGGCCCGCGCTCAAAACCCGCGCTCAGATCCAGCCCCTGATGCCGTGTGCGCGAAAAATTGGAGAAATACCCATGCTGGCTCAGGCCTGCGCTGCGGAACAGGATATCGTCCCGGTTCATGGTGCGGTACATGGTGGCGGTGACCGTATCGCGGCCGGACTGCCAGCGCGTGCCCGCCTCCACCGTGCGCGACACCACCTGCTTCAGATAAGGATCCGACTGCAAGCCCACCGGCAGGCGGCAAGGCTGCGCCGGGTCCGCGCAGCCCAGTTCAATCACGGTGGGCATGCGGTTGCTCTGCGCCGTGTTGGCGAACACCGTCCATCCCGGCGCCGCCTCGTGGGACAGCCCCAGCGCGGGGTTCAGCTTGCGGTAGCTGAACTCCTCGCGCGGCTGGGGCACGCCCTCACTGCTGATGGTGTTGGCCACGCGCGCGCTGGCATAGCGGGCGGACGCGGTGAGCCAGGTTGCCGGCGCGACGGTCCAGGTGCCGGTAAAGTAGACGCTGCCGCCGCGCGCCCGGCCATCGACGGCAGCGTCCAGCTCGCGCTCTTCGCCGCTATCCGCGAACACGCCGCGCGCGGCATCGAAACCAGCCGCCTGCTCATACTGCGCAAACCCCACTGTGCTGCTGTCGTAGTTCAGGCCCGCCATCAGATGCGCCCCCGCAGCGTGGCCCGACCACTGCGCGCTGAAACCCCGGCTGCGCTGGCGGGTGCTGGTGGTGTTGAGCGACGCGGCATGCTGGTCCGCGTCCTCGAAGCCGTCGCTGACATCGCCGTTCACCGTGTCGCGGCGGCTGTTGCGCACATACGCGGCCACGGTCAATTGCGTATCCGCCGCCAGGCGGCGCGTGTAGCTCCATTGCGCCTGGCGCAAGCGGTTGCGGGTCTCGTCCGGCCAGGTGTAGACCGCGCGGCGGTCCTCCTCGTACATGGCGTCGGGCAGCAGGCCGTTGCCCACCAGGCGGCTCGCGCCGCCCAGCAGGGTAAGCTGCCATTCGCTGTCCGCCTGCGTGCGGCCCAGCTTGAGGAACAGATTGCCTAGCCGGCCGTCCGAATGCGCACGCCAGCCGCCGTCGTCGAACAGCGTGCCGGCGGTGAAGATATGCCAGCCGTCCTGCGCCGCGCCATAGGCCAGATCGGCCCGGCGCCGCTGGTGGCTGGCGCTGCTGACGGCCGCCTGCAAACCCGGATCGCTGGCGCCGGAACGCGTGTTCAGCGCCAGCGCGCCGCCCAGCGTGTTCAGGCCGTACAAGGGATTGGAGCCCGGCGCCAGCAGCACGCTGCCTATCGCCGCCTCGGGCAGCATGTCCCAGTTGACCACGTCGCCAAAGGGTTCGTTCACACGCACCCCGTCCAGATAGACGGAGATGCCCTGGCCGGTTCCCAGCACGGGCGAAGCCCGGAAGCCACGGTAGGTAAGGTCGTTCTGGAAGGGACTGCCGGAGATATCGTTCAGGTTGACGCCGGCGAAACTGCGCGCGAGGAATTCGCTCAGATTGTCGCCGCCGGCGCGCGACAGCGCCGCATCGGACGCCGTCTGCACCGCGTAAGGCAGCGTCTTGCGCTCCACGCCCAGTCCCGGCAAGGGCGCGATGCCGACGATCTCCACGCTCGCCATCGGCGAGGCCGCCATGCCGGCGCCGTGCGCCAGCAGCATGACCGCCAGCGCAATGGCCGTGCGCTGCGTCATGGCTGCACCATGCGCACGCCGTGCCGCGCGAAGATGGCCTGCAGCTCGCCGCTCTCGCGCATCTCGTTCACAGCCGCCTGCAGCAGCCGCGCCACATCCTGTTCGTCCTTGCGCACGGCCATGCCCACCGCCCAGCCCTTGCGCGGCAGGCGCTGGAAATCCGCCTGCGCCAAGGGGAATGCCGGGTCGTCGCGGAACACCGCTTCAATCTCCGAGCGGTTGGCCAGCACCGCGTCCAGCCGCCCCTCCTTCAGCTCCTCCAGCGCGGCAGCGGCGCTCGGGAAGATGCGCACATTTTCCCGAAAGCGGCCGTTGCCCTCACCCAGCAGCACCATGGCGGCAATCGATACCTTTTCCACGCCGATGCGCTTGCCCGCCAGCGCATCGATGCCGTCGAACACCGGCACGGCCTGGGCGCTGCGCACCAGGCGCACCGCCTCCACGTGGTAAGGCGCGAAGATCTGCACCTTGCCGTTCTCCGCCATCAGCTGCGGATCGACCGGCACGTGCAGCAGCACGTCGGCCGGACCGTAGCCGAGGTAATGGCCCTTCCACACCATGTTGCGCAAGTCGTCCCCCAGGTTCTCGCCCGCCGGGAACGGCAGCAGCGTGAGCCTGAGCTTGAGCTTCTTGGCCAGCGCGTCCGCCAGGTCGATGTCGATGCCGCTGCCGTGATCGGAGAACGGCGCGAACTCGTTATACACCGCCACCTTCAGCGCGCCGGACTGCTGCAGGCGGTTCCAGTCGGCGTGAGCCGGCAGCACGGCGGAGGCGAGCGCCAGCACCGCAGCGGCATTGCGGTAAAAATGGGACATGGCGTGCTCCGGTATCAGTTGGTTTCGCGGCGGTTTTCCAGGTAGGTCTTGATGGCCCACATGGCTTCCTGGTTGAAGATGCCTTCGAACGGCGGCATGTAGACCGCGCCGTTACGCACCTTGCCGGCGCGGATGGAGCTGAGGAAGTAGGCGTCCACTTCTTTTAAGCAGGCGGCCTTCTTGGCCGGGTTCTTGGCGCTGGCGCAGTCGCGGTCCAGCAGGCGCAGGTCGGGCGCGATGCCGCCCGATACCGCCTCCAGGCCGTGGCAGCGGGCACAATTCTGGTTGTAGGCGGAACTGCCTATCTTCAGCGCCAGCTTGTTGCCCTTGTAGGGATTTTCATCGCGCCATTTGTCGCCCAGGGCGGCAAGGCCGGTGGTGTCGACCGCCTGCGGCGTGACGGCGCCATGCGCCTGCGCGCCGAAGGAAGTAATGAGGGCCGCCGCCGCGAGGCAAAGAGTGAGTGCGCGTTTCATGGTGTTGTCTCCTGTAGTTGTGAATAGCTGCTGATTCACAAGGAGCAATTGGCGTGCCACGCGGCTTAGGCGCATCAGGCCATGGCGCGGTGTACCAGTTTGGAGCAGGTGTCACATATTGTGCAACACTTGTCCTTTCAGCGCGCCGTGACGCAACAAGTACTGTGCCTGTCACCGGCCTCGAACTGGATGTCCACCGGCAGAAAGCGGGCGATCACGGCGGCATTGGTCAATGCGTGCTGCGACACGCGGGCCACCGTGAATTTGCCGCCTCCCGCCAGCGCCATTGGTATCAGCAACTGGTCAGCCAGATGCTCCCCCACCGCTGCGCCGGATGCGATGTAGCGGCGCACTTCGCCTACCGCATGCCGGGCGACGTTTTCCGCCGTCACCGACTTTTCGCCAAAGCCGGCTATTACCTCGGTAACGTGCTCGGAGTCCAGCGTAATGAGCAGCACATTGCCCGGCCCCTGCTCGTCCGGCAGCTTGCGCTGGTGCAGCTGGGACTCGGACCAGCCCAGGCCTGTGGCCACGCACTCCAGTTCGCGCCGCGCCACGCGCTCCGGCACACCGGCGATCAGGCTCTCCGCATAGGAGTGCAGTCTCGCGCCCGGCGACATCAGCTCGATGCGCTTCAGTTGCCCGCATGGCTGCACCGCCGCGACGATTTCACCGCCGCCGGCCGGGTAAAAGCCGTGGCGCCGTAGCTCTATCGACATGTCCGCTCCCATGGCCGCCATTGACCGGCCATAGCTGCGCTCCAGGAAGTGCGCCGGCGGCGCCATGGGATTGTGGGTGCCGCCGCAGACCGTCACCGTGGACGGCGCGTCGGCAAACAGCAATGCCGGCAGCAGCGTCTGCAGCACCAGCGTGCAGCTGCCTGCGGTGCCGATCGCGAAGCTGTAGCTGCCGCCTCGTATCCTGCCCGGCCAAAATTCCAGTTCACGCGCGCCCACTGCGGCAGACGATACGTCCGCGCCGCACACTTGCGCCGCGGCCTGGACGGCAACCAGGTGCTGCCGCATCAGGCCCGGCTTCGGGCGGTTGGCGCGGATGTTCACGATGCGGAAAGGGCGCCCTGTGATCATGGCCAACGTCAGGGCGGTGCGCAGCACCTGCCCGCCACCCTCGCCCTGCGCACCGTCCAGTTCCAGCATGTCCGTTGCCATCATCATCCTTTCACGCAGACGACCTGCTTCAGCGTGTGCACCACTTCCACCAGGTCGCGCTGGGCATGCATGACGGCGTCGATGTCCTTGTACGCCATCGGAATCTCGTCGATCACGTTGGCGTCCTTGCGGCACTCCACGCCTTCCGTCGCGCGCACCTGGTCCGCCAGTGTGTAGCGGCGCTTGGCCTCGTTGCGGCTCATGGTACGGCCCGCACCGTGGCTGCAGCTGTTGAAGCTCTCCGCATTTCCCTTGCCGCGCACGATGAAGCTCTTGGCCCCCATCGAACCCGGAATAATCCCCAGTTCCCCCTCGCGCGCCGACACCGCCCCCTTGCGGGTAACCAGTACCTCCTGGCCGAAGTGACGCTCCTTCTGCACGTAGTTGTGGTGGCAATTCACCGCCTCGACGTGCGTCTCGAAGGGCTTGGCGATGACCTTGCGCACCGCTGCGATCAGGTTTTGCATCATCACTTCACGGTTCATGCGGGCGAACTTCTGCGCCCAGCCCACGGCTTCCACGTAGTCGTCGTAGTGCTGCGTTCCCTCGTTCAGATAGGCCAGGTCCTTGTCCGGCAAGTTGGCGATGTGCGCGCGCATGTCCTGCTGGGCCACCTCGATGAAGTGGCTGCCAATGGCGTTGCCCACGCCACGCGACCCCGAGTGCAGCATGAACCACACCGCGCCCTGCTCATCCAGGCAGACTTCCACAAAGTGGTTGCCCGAGCCCAGCGTGCCGAGGTGGCGGTAGTTATTGGTGTTCTTCAGCTTGGGCGTCTTCTGGCAGATCACGTCGAATTCGTCCTTCAGCTGAGTCCACGCCGCGTCCACTGCCGACGGCGGATTCTGCCAGCTGCCTTCATCGCGGCCCTTGTAGCCGCGCGTCTTCGGCGTCATGCCATGAGGGATGGCTTTTTCGATGGCGCTGCGCAGCGGGCCGAGGTTGTCCGGCAGGTCGCGTGCATTGAGCGTGGTCTTGGCCGCCATCATGCCGCAGCCGATGTCCACACCCACGGCCGCCGGAATAATCGCGCCCAGCGTCGGGATCACGCTGCCGATGGTCGAGCCTTTACCCAGATGCACATCGGGCATTACCGCGATGTGCTTGTAGATAAAGGGCATCTTCGCCGTATTGGCCAGCTGGGCTTTGGCCTGCTCTTCAACCGGCACGCCACCGGTCCACATTTTCACCGGCCTGCCGCCCTGGTTATCCAGCAATTCGTAAGTTTCGTTTTTCATCATCATTCCATTTAATCCGGTTTAATCATCGCCGACAAGAGCGGCCAGCACGCCGTGCCAGACTTGCCTGGACTGGGCGGCAGGGAGTGCGCGGCCGGCAGTGCCATGCAGCCGCCAGCCAACAGCCGTGCGGTGCTGCGCCGACCTGGCGCTGAGTCCCGGTCCTTTTTCCCCTTTGCCCGCCGCGCCGGCGCTGATCATCCAGCCGCCTGCATTCCCGCCCATCTTCGCCATTTTTCTCTCCTCTGGGTTTGTACCCTGTATATTGCAAGCCGTGTGCCAGCAAGGAAAAACAGCCTAAGCTGTTGATAAATAAGGAAATATATAAGTATGGCGCCCGCCGTCATTTGTGATAAATTATCCAGATAGATAAACATTTATCCAGAAATGAAGAAGAAAACAGTCATCCTCGGCTTTGTCGGCACACAGCTCGACAGTGGAAAAGGCAGCGCACGCTGGGAAAAGTGGCGTCCCACCGTCGCCATGGCGCAGCACGAAGACCTGGTGATCGACCGCTTCGAACTGCTGTACAACGGCAGCTATGGCCCATTGATAGAGCAGGTGCGGGAGGACATCGGCACGATCTCGCCGGAAACCACGGTGGTTCAGCACAAGCTGGCGATACGCGATCCATGGGATTTCGGAGACGTGTACAGCAGCCTGTTCGACTTCGCGCGCAGCTACCCCTTCGATCCCGACAACGAGGAATACTGGATACACATAACCACCGGCACGCACGTGGTCCAGATCTGCATGTTCCTGATGACGGAGGCGCGCTACTTCCCCGGCTGCCTGCTGCAAACTTCGCCGCCGCGCCGCCACGCTGCAGGTTCACCGGGCGACTACACCCTGATCGACCTGGACCTGTCGCGCTACGACCAGATCGCGCAGCGCTTCGCGGCGGCGCAGCAGGAGGGCGTGGCCTTCCTCAAGTCCGGCATCGCCACGCGCAATCCGCAATTCAATCTGATGATAGACGAGATCGAACACGTCGCCGTGCGCTCACGCGCGCCCATGCTGCTGATGGGGCCTACCGGCGCAGGCAAATCCTTCCTGGCCCGGCGCGTGTTCGAACTGAAAAAAGCGCGCCACCAGCTGCGCGGCGGCTTTGTTGAAATCAACTGCGCCACGCTGCACGGCGACGGCGCGGGCTCCACGCTGTTCGGCCACATCAAGGGCGCATTCACCGGCGCCGCGTCCGACCGCCCCGGCCTGCTGCGCACCGCGAACAAAGGCTTGCTGTTTCTCGACGAGATAGGCGAACTGGGACTGGACGAGCAAGCCATGCTGCTCAAGGCCGTGGAAGAAAAGCGTTTCCTGCCCATGGGTGGCGACCACGAAGTGGAAAGCGACTTCCAGCTTATCGCCGGCACCAACCGCGATCTGGCGGCGGAGGTGGCGGCAGGCCGCTTCCGCGAAGACCTGTACTCCCGCATCAACTTGTGGACCTACGCCCTGCCCGGCCTGGCCGAGCGCCCGGAAGATATCGAGCCCAATCTGGACTACCTGCTGCTGCAATTCGGCGAGGAGCACGGCGACGCGGTGCGCTTCAACAAGGAAGCGCGCGCACAGTTCATGGCTTTCGCCACCTCGTCCGATGCGCGCTGGAGCGGCAACTTCCGCGACCTGTCCGCATCCGTCACGCGCATGGCCACGCTGGCCGAGGCCGGACGCATTACCACGGCGGTAGCCGGCGCCGAAATCGCGCGCCTGCAGCGCCAATGGCGCACACTGTCCCAGCCCGCCGCTACAGGCATTCCGCTGGAAGACGCCATCGGCGCGGAGGCGGCGGCACAGCTGGATCTGTTCGACCGCGCGCAGCTGCAGGCGGTGCTGGATGTGTGCCGCCAGTCCAGGAATATGTCCGACGCAGGCCGCAAACTCTTTGCCGTTTCGCGTGCCGGCAAGGCCAAGCCGAACGACGCGGACCGCCTGCGCAAATACCTGGCCCGCTTCGGCCTGGAGTGGGACAGCGTATCGTAGGCCGCCATACCGCTTCTTGTTATACGATGGCCTGATTCAAGCCTGGAGAAGAAAATGAACAAGGAGCTGGAACTCAAAAAGGCCAAGCGGACCGCCTTGCTATTCCTGGCCGCAGCTGCCCTGGTCTTTATCGTGACAGCCTTCCTGCCGCGCAGCTTCGCAATGGACTGCGTGAAGGCGGTTGCGGAGGCGGCCATGGTGGGCGCGCTGGCCGACTGGTTCGCCGTGGTGGCGCTGTTCCGCCGCGTACCCATCCCGCTGATATCTGCGCACACCAACATCATCCCCAACAACAAGGACCGCATCGCCGACAACCTGGCGCACTTCGTGCAGGAGAAGTTTCTCGATTCCGACTCGCTCGTGGGCCTGATCCGCAAGCATGATCCCATCGCCCGGCTGGGCGCCTGGCTGGCCGAGCCGGCCAATGACCGCATCCTCGGCGCCTACGTGGTGCGCCTGGCTGCCGGCATGCTGGACATGGCGGAGGACGCGCGCATCCAGCGCTTCCTGAAGGACGCCTTCCACGCCATGCTGGGCAAGCTGGACCTGTCGCGTTCACTGGCCACCGTGCTCGATGCGCTCACCCGCGACGGCCGCCACCAGGAAGTGCTGGACGATGTGATCGACGCGGCGCTGCTGCATCTGCGCGCGCCGGAAAACCAGGAGCTGATCGCCACCAGCATTATCCATTGGCTCAAGCGCGAACACGCCGCCATGGAAAAGCTGCTGCCCACTGCCTGGCTGGGGGAGAAAGGGGCGGACTGGGTAACCGAGGCGCTCAACACGCTGCTGATGGAAGTGGCGGAAGACCGCTCGCACAAGCTGCGCCGGAGGCTGGACCGCATGATCGCGGAGTTCATCACGCGGCTGCGCGATGATCCGTCCTTCCATGAGCGCGCGGAGGAGCTCAAGCGCTATATCCGCGACGGCGAAGCCGTGAACACCTACCTGGCCGAAATCTGGGATGGCTTGCGCAGCTGGATGCGGCAGGACCTGGCGGCGGAAGAATCGGAGCTGCACCGGCGCGTGGCGGCGATGAGCAAATGGCTGGGCGAAGAGCTGGGCCGCAATCCGGACCTGCGCGCGTCCTTCAGCCGGCACATGGAGGACGCGGCGCGCGCAATGGCGCCGGACTTCGCCGACTTCCTCACCCGCCATATCAGCGATACGGTGAAGAAGTGGGATACGGAAGAAATGTCGCGCCAGATCGAACTCAATATCGGCAAGGACTTGCAGTACATCCGCATCAACGGAACCATTGTGGGCGGATGTATCGGCCTGCTGTTATTCCTGTCCTCGCACCTGATCGGCCTGGCGCGCATGCAATAGCGGCTTAGTAGGCCGTCAGCGCCTTGCCGAACTTGATCAGCCACAAGCGGCTTGGACGCTCGCGGTCGTCACCGCGCGCCACGCGGATGCTGTTGGCGGCATCGCAGCCAGCGGTGGTGCTGGTGACGATGGCGCCGTTCGCGTCCACATTGCACTTGGTGACGTCGGCATCGGCCACCGCCACGCCGGCTGGCGTGAAGATCTTGGTTTTCAGGCCGAAGTCGTTGTCGTTGGCCAGGGCCAGCGTGTTGCCATCGACTATGGTCAGGCCTTCGGCTTTTTCAGCCAGCCAGCCGATCGCGTTCAGGTCCAGCAGCAGGGTCTTCTTCAGCGCCACCACTTTCGACCAGTCCGCGCCGTTCACGGCCACGCCGCCCATCGAGCTTTTCTCCAGGTCGGAGCTGGCGGCGTTGAATGCCGCTGCGCTGATATCGGTGGCGTTGGCGATCTCCACCAGCATCAGCTTGTTGAACACCTTGCCGCTAGGCGCCGCGCCCTGTTCGATCACGATGAATTTGCCGTTGCCCAGTGCGACCACGTCGCCCAGCTTGGCGTTGCCGGTGCGGCCGTCCTGGTAGTCGGCGCCGTTCAGCGGGTAGGCGTACATCTTCGACGTGGTGCCGCTCACAGGATCGAATTCCACCCAGCGCGTAAAGCGTGCAAAGCGCTCGATCTGCTCGCTCTTGCCGGTCACCGAGTATTGCGCATTGCCGTCGGTCAGCGGGCTTTGCAGGAAGGTGTGCAGCTTGTCGGTAGTCGTGTCCAGCGCCATGCCTTCGATGCCGCGATTGGCGCGGCGCTTGGCGAAGATGGCAGGCAGGCCGCTGCCCGCAGCGTATTTGCTCTGCACGATGCCGGTGGCGGGATCAATCTTCACAACGAATGGACCGTATTCGTCGGCCACCCACAGCACGTTGCGCTTCTTGTCCAGCACGATGGCTTCGCTGTCCAGGCCATTGGCGTTGAACGCGGCCTTGCTGTTGGCGTCGAACTTCATCGCATCCATCACAGGCACTTCCGCCGAATTGCCCAGGGTGCCCGCCGGCAGCGGCAGGCCGCTCATGTTGACGGTGGCGCTGGCCTTGATCGGCTGCACGGAGGTCAGCACCGCGCCGGCTTTGCCGACGGTGATGATGCCGATCGATGGCGTGAAACTCGGCGACGGGAAGATCTTCGCGCCCATCACGCCGCTGCCGGTCAGCGCAGGCACGTTGGGGCCATCGCCGTTCGGGCCGCGATCGGTCAGGCCGTAGAACTCCAGGTCGCCGTTGGCATTGGCGCCCTTGAAGGCCAGCGAAGAACCGAAGGACGGCAGGAAGCCAAGCGGGAAGTCCTCTTTCACCTTGGCGTTGCTGCCTTCGTAGGGAATGTAGTACTTGGTATCGGCCTGCATCTGGTAGCGGGTGACGGTCACGCTCACGTCGCCCTGCGTGAAGTTCTGGTTGACCGGCGTGCCCACTTTCGACGCCAGCGTATCCTCGAAGTGCTCGCGCACCAGGGCGCGGCGGTCGTCGTCCACGCTGCGCGCGGCGTACTTAGCGCCCGCGGCGGTCAGATTGGCGGCCATGGCGGTGTTGAAGGCTGCGGCGGCCAGGGTGAAGTCGGCGGTCTTGGCCGCCAGCGCGGTTTTCACGTCGGCAGTGATCTTGATGCCGTTCTGCGGATCGCTATCCTCGTCCAGCAATTGCAGCGCCAGCAGGCGGTTGACGACTTTCACGTCGCCGACATCGGTGGCGCCGGCCAGCTGCAGCGGCGTGATGGTGGCCGCGCAGGCCGCGCTGCCCAGCGCAATGCCGCCGATGCTGAAGCTCACCGTGTCGCCCGTGGTGCAGGTGAATTCGCCTTTGGAACCGGTAGCCGCCTTGGCGGCGGTGCCGGCCACGTAATCCAGGCCTTCAACCGCGCCATCCAGGAACAGGCCGTTGATGACCGGCTTTACCGGCGCGATGACTGCTGGGGCGTCGTCGCTGCTGCCGCAAGCGCTCAGCGCGAGGGCGACGGCCAGGGACAACAGGGAGAGTTGGGGGAGCTTCATGCTGCGGACCTCTTCTGATTGAAAAGGCGCAGTCTACTGAGCGGATATGACAACATTATGACGCTGAAAAGCGAAAAACCCCACACAGATCACTATGCGGGGTTTTTCTATATAACTAGCCTGACGATAACCTACTTTCACACTGGTTGCAGCACTATCATCGGCGCAAAATCG
>NZ_JBWKSD010000015.1:0-54676 GCF_059419605.1 Pseudoduganella sp. GW821-FHT05F09 | reverse complement strand
GGGATGTAGCTGTCCAGTGCGTCGGCCAGAGCCATGATGGCTACTTCGCCCAGAGGACCGGTGTCGCCGTCCAGTGCTTTACGTGCCGAACCTTTGATGATCGGCAGGTCGTCGCCTGGGAACTCGTATTTCGAAAGCAGCTCGCGCACTTCCATTTCAACCAGTTCCAGCAGCTCTTCGTCGTCGACCAGGTCGCACTTGTTCAGGAACACAACGATGTATGGAACGCCAACCTGGCGGGCCAGCAGGATGTGCTCTCGGGTCTGTGGCATTGGGCCGTCAGCTGCGGAGCAAACCAGGATCGCGCCGTCCATCTGCGCAGCACCGGTAATCATGTTCTTGATGTAGTCGGCGTGGCCTGGGCAGTCAACGTGAGCGTAGTGACGCGATGCGGTCTCGTACTCGACGTGGGCGGTGTTGATGGTAATGCCGCGTGCTTTTTCTTCTGGAGCAGCATCGATCTGGTCGTATGCTTTGGCTTCGCCGCCGAATTTCTTCGACAGAACGGTAGCGATTGCAGCCGTCAGGGTGGTCTTGCCATGGTCAACGTGACCGATGGTGCCGACGTTCACGTGCGGTTTAGTCCGCTCGAATTTACCTTTTGCCATTTTAGACTCCTAACAATTTGATAAGTGTGCAGGGCACGCGCCCGACTGCTTGAGGATGCTGCTTGCTTGATACTGCGAATTCTGGTGCCCTTTACGTGGATTGAACACGTGGCCTCTCCCTTACCAAGGGAGTGCTCTACCACTGAGCTAAAAGGGCTTTATTTGTTGCGATGTACCACATAGATGCAAGCCAACTGGAGCGGGTGAAGGGAATCGAACCCTCGTCGTAAGCTTGGAAGGCTTCTGCTCTACCATTGAGCTACACCCGCGAGGTTTAGATCATCTTCACTACTATCACTCAGTTTTCTTGCAAAAACTTGGTGGAGGGGGCTGGATTCGAACCAGCGTACTCGAAAGAACAGATTTACAGTCTGTCGCCTTTAACCACTCGGCCACCCCTCCGCGAGGAACCGCAGAGTATGAAGCAACTTCTTTGACTTGTCAACACTGTCTGCAGAATTTTTCGACTTCATTTTCTGCAAGCTGCGATGTTTCGTCTGCTTCGGGGCGAGATTGTAATCACAAGAATGTGATTGTGCAAGTGTTGTTTTTAAGTTGAATGATTTCTTATAGAATCGACATCTTGACGCATACATCCGATGCGCCGGAACTGGCCCCGACTGGAGCAGCCGATTTTGGAACCCTACGCTTTTCCCGCAGCCGCCGCCCCCTCTTTCCGCTGGCGCCCGCTGCTGCTGGCCAACGCCGCCCTGCTGCTGGCCTACCTGGCGGCCGGCCGCCTGGGGCTGGAGATGGCGCTGGGCGCGGCCTACGCCAGCCCGCTGTTCGTGCCGGCCGGCATCGCGCTGGCGACGGTGTTCACACTGGGGCCGCGCCTGCTGCCGGCGGTGGCGCTGGGCGCGGTGCTGGTCAACCTGCTACCGCTGGGCAACGCGCCCGCGCCGGCCTGGCCTTCGGGCGTGGCCCTGCTGGCGGCGCTGGCGGCCGGCGCCGGCGCCACCTTGCAAGCCTGGGTGGCCAGCCTGGTGCTGCGGCGCGCGGTGCAGCCGGCGCTGGGGCGCGGGCGCGACGTGCTGGGCTTTATGCTGCTGGCGCCGCTGCTCGCCCTGGTCAGCTGCACGGTGGCGATAGGCGCCAATGGCCTGCTCGGCACGCTGGCCCCGGCCGCGCTGCCGGTCAACTGGTTCACCTGGTGGCTGGGCGACACCACCGGCATCCTGCTGGCCGCGCCGCTGACCTGGATCCTCATCGGCCAGCCGCGCCCGCTGTGGCGCCGCCGCCGCTGGCTGGCGGGCCTGCCGCTGCTGGTGTCGAGCGCGGTGTTCGTCGGCATCTACTTCCAGGTCGAACACTGGGAGAACGTGCAGCAGCTGCAAACCTTCCGCCTCAAGGCGCAGCAGCTGGGCGACTTGCTGCAGGCCCAGTTCAGCGAGCACGAGCGCTTCATCTACGCCATGTCCAAGGCGCTCAACGACCCGCAGCGCGCCATGGGCGCGAGCGACTTCAGCAATTTCGCGTCCGGCTATCTGGACCGGCGCCCCGAGCTGCTGTCCATGAGCTGGCTCAAGCCGGTCGGCCAGGCGCAGCGCGCCGCCTACGAGCAATGGGGCCGGCAGACCATCGATCCCGCCTTTGAAGTGCGTGAAGGCGGCGGCGAGCACCGCATGCAGCGCGCCGGCGAACGCCCGCAGTACATGGTGTCGACCTATATCGAACCCATGAGCAGCAGGCGCTACCTCGGCATCGACTTCCTCAGCGAGCCGGTGCGCGCGGAGGCGGTGCGGCGGGCGCTGCATAGCGGCCAGCCCACCGTCAGCGCGCCCATTTCGCTGTTCCGCCACACCGAGAAGAACGGCCTGATTCTGCTGCAGGCGGTGCAGGCCCCGGGCGACGCCGCCAGCACCATAGGCATGCTGCTGATTTCCATCCATGCGGACTCCTACATCGAGCGCGCCATCGCGCAGGTGAACTTCCCCGCCATGCAGGTGCGCTTGCAGGACGTGAGCGCCGCGCCGCCGCGCACCCTGTACGACCGCCTGCCGCGTTCCGCGCAGGGTGCGGCCGACGGCGCGGCAGCCCACGCGGCCCAGGTGCAGCGCCGCCTGCGCTTCGGCGGCCGCGACTATCTGCTGACTGCGGCGCCCACGGCCGATTACGCGGCGGCCCAGCGCGGCTGGCAAAGCTGGACCGTGCTGACCTGCGGCCTGCTGCTGACCGCGCTGCTGGGCGGCATGATGCTGCTGATCTCGGGCGAGCGCGCGCTGATCCAGGACCAGGTGAAGGACGCCACGCGCCGCCTGCGCGAACGCGAAGCCCGCCTGCAGGCCATCCTCGACAAGGCGGCCGACGCCATCCTCACCATCGCCAGCGACGGCACGCTGGTGTCGGCCAACGGCGCGGCCGGGCGCCTGTTCGGCTACGCGCCCGAGCAGATGCCCGGCTTGCGCCTGGAGCACCTGCTGCCGGTGGCCGACGGCGACACCGCCTCCGGCCTGCTGCGTGCGGTCGCCAGCGGCGTCACCCACGAGCACGAGGCCACCGGCTGGCGCAGCGACGGCAGCGCCTTCCCGCTGGCGCTGTCGGTGAGCGAAGTCGAGCTGCCGGACGAGCACCTGTTCGTCGCCATCCTGCACGACCTGACCGAGCAGCAGCGCGCGCAGGAGCGCATCCACCGCCTGGCCCACCACGACCCGCTCACCGGGCTGGACAACCGCCTGTCGCTGAACCTGCGCCTGGACCAGCTGCTGGCGCAGGCGCGCCGCAGCCAGGGCAGCGGCGCGGTGATGTTCATCGACCTCGACCACTTCAAGAAAATCAACGACACGCACGGCCACCAGGTGGGCGACCTGCTGCTGATCGGCGTGGCCAACCGCCTGCGCGAGCTGCTGCGCGAAATCGACTCCATCGCCCGCCTGGGCGGCGACGAATTCATCGTCCTGGCGGGCAACGCCCCCAACAACCCGATTACGCCCGACAGCGCCAGCCAGATCGCGGTGCGCATCGTGGACGCGCTCAGCACGCCGTTTGTGCTGCAGGGAAAAACCATCCACAGCGGCGCCAGCGTGGGCGTGGCCATGTTTCCGTCCGACGGCGGCGACGGCCCCACGCTGCTGCGCCACGCCGACACCGCCATGTACGCCGCCAAGAGCCAGGGCCGGGGCAATTTCCAGTTCTTCTCGCCCTCGATGAACGCCGCCACGCACGAGCGGCTGCTGCTGGAAAGCCGGCTGTGGCAGGCGCTGGAGCAAAACGAATTCGAGCTCTACCTGCAAGCCCAGGTGGAACTCGAAGGCGGCAGCGTGATCGGTGCCGAGGCGCTGCTGCGCTGGCACCATCCCGAGCTGGGCATGGTGGGGCCGGACCGCTTCATTCCCATCGCCGAGGAGTCCGGCCTGATCCTGCCGCTGGGCGACTGGGTGCTGCGGCGCGCCGTGGAGCGGCTGCAGCTGTGGCGGGACTGCGGCCTGGGCCATTTGCGGCTGGCGGTCAACCTGTCGGCGCGGCAATGCCACGGCAGCGCGCTGCTGCCGCAGCTGGACCGGCTGCTGGCCGAAAGCGGCATCAACCCTGCCCTGCTGGAACTGGAGATCACCGAATCGGCCGCCATGCAGGACCCCGAGCACAGCCGCAAACTGCTGCGCGAACTGCGCTCGCGCGGGCTGAAGGTGGCCATCGACGACTTCGGCACCGGCTACTCCTCGCTGAGCTACCTGAAGCTGTTCGAGCTGGACCGCATCAAGATCGACCGGGGCTTCGTGAAGGACATCGAGACCGATCCGAACGATGCGGTGATCGTGGCGGCCACCATCGCGCTGGCCCATTCGCTGGGGCTGGCGGTGGTGGCGGAAGGCGTGGAAACGGCGGCCCAGCGCGAATTCCTGCGCAGCAAAGGCTGCGAGGAGGCGCAGGGCTATCTGTTCGCCCGGCCGGTGCCGGTGGAGCAGTTCGAGGCGCTGGCGCGCGCCAGCCTGGCGCAGCAGGCGGCGTAAGGACGCTAGCGCAGCAAAGGCGCCAGATCCTCGCCCAGCTTCTCCTGCGCCAGCGGGAGGATGCGGCTGGCGTCGCCGGAGGCCAGCACGGCGGTGACCCATTCCTGCACGGCGGCAAGGCCATGGCGGCTTTCCAGGCCGTCGAACAGCGCCAGCGCCGCACCGTAGCGGCCCTGCTCATTGGCCAGGTCCTGCATGAAGTCGCCCGGGCCGAACTTGAACGGCCCTTTCGGCACATAGGACGGATCTTGCGCAGCAAGGGCGCGCTCCTCGCTGCTCATCTGGCGCGCTACCGCCTCCGGCCGGACACGCATGCCGCCCCAGGCGCCCAGACGGGGCGCGTCCAGCCTGGCGCGCTCGGCGGCCAGCCCGGCGCGCCGCCGCTCGGCCATGTCGGGCCGCACCTGGCGCGTGACCTTCAGGCCGGCCCATTCCGCATGCCCCTCCTGGAACCAGCGCGGCAGCTTGATGGCGCCGCGCGCCTGGCTGAAGTGCACCTGCTCATGGGGCATCACCTCGATCAGGAAATTCAGCGCCGCCTCGTCCCAGCCGGCGCTGCGGAACACGTTCAGCCAGCGCGCCTCGCCGCCCTTGGGCGCCACATAGTCCGGATTGGTGGTGATGGTCATGGCCGACCAGCGCAGGCCGCGGCGCGCGTCGGGAATGACGGGCGCCAGCAGGTCCAGCAGGCCGGCGAGACAGGCGGCCTTGGACTCCACGCCCTGGGCCAGGGCCGGCTCGAAATAAATCCTGGCGCTGGCGTCCGTAGCGGCCGAACGCGCCTCGGCATAAGGCAAGTCGCCGGCGGCGCCGGGCGACAGGGTCACGGCAATGCCGGGCACGGCCACGGCGCCGGTGGCGGCCAGGCCGCAGGCCTGGTCCAGGGCTGCCGCTTGCGGCGCGGCGGGCGCCTGCTGCGCTCCCGCCGCCGCGCAAGCGGACGACAGCACCGCCGGCAGCAGCCGGCGGCGCACCTCAGGCTTGAATTGAAAATTGGCGAACTGCAGACGGCCTTTCACACACACTCCCCGTAACGATTTCCACCATCATTCCACGGTGAAATCTTTACGGTTAGTTAAATTTGGTAAATTCTGGTAAAGGCCGGATTCAGGACGGCGTCAGCGCCACCAGCACCTGCCCCTTGAGGGCGCGGATCAGCGAGGTTTCGTCGGGCGGCACGCCTTCGGGCGCCGGTTCGCTGCGGTCGGCGTAGAACAGGCCCAGCTGCACGCCCTGCACCACCAGCGGCAGCACGATGAAGCTGCGCGCGTCCGGCAGCAGCTTGCGGTGCCAGGCCGGCAGCAGGTCGCGGATTTTCGGCGTGCTGGCGTCGGCGATCATCAGGTCGGCGTCGTTCTGCATGGCCAGGTGGAACAGGTCGCTGCCCGGCGCCATCGGAAAGGCGAACTCGGCCATGCGCGCGGCGTGCTTTTCGCCGAAGGCGATGCGGGCCCGGAAGGTGCCTGCGCGCGCGTCCTTCAGGCACACGGTGGCGTAGCGGAAGCCCATGCTGCGGTACAGGGTTTCCAGCACCGCCTGGATCACCTCGTTGACCTTGCAGCGCCCCGCCGCGCGCATCTGCGCCACCTCCTGCACGCCCGCCAGCAGCTGCTCGCGCGCGTTGTAGGGCTTGCCGCTGGCGTGCTGGCCTTCTGGCAGCTTGCCGCCCGCGTCCATGGTGGCCAGCAGCAGCACATTCGGCAGGCCTTCGGCGCTTTCCTCGGCCGGCGGCGGCGCCGGCTGCAGCTGCAGCGTGTCGAGCAGCTCGTCCATCTCGCCGCGTATCGCCCCCAGCATCTCCGCCATCCGCTGCCGCTCCAGCCCCAGCGCCGCGCCGTAGCGCTCGAACAGCGCCTTGAGCACGTCGTCCGCCAGGCCGCCCGGACGCACCAGCGCGCGCGCCGCGTCCATGCTGAACGAGACCACCAGGCGCACCCAGTCCTGCCGGTTCGGCGGCGGCTTCTGCACCGGCGCCGGCGGCAGCGCGCCGATGGAGCGCACGATCACGTCCGGGATCTTCCATTCATTGAGGATGGCGGCCGACAGCGTGTCGTAGGTGCTGCCCAGTATCATCTGCGAGGCCTGGCTGATGCTGTGCGCGCCGCCCGCCACCAGCACGTTGATCTCGCGGTAGCGCTCGTGGTGCTGGGACGCGATCAGCAGCGGACCGATATTCTTGAACAGGGCGCCGATGGAGGCTTCCTCCGCGCCCTGGTAGGCCGACAGGCGCGCCAGCTCGCGCCCGATCAGGCTGGCGCACAGCGCCGCCTCCAGCTCCACCCGCACGCTTTGCGCGTGCTTGCTGTTGGCCAGCGTGTCCACCAGCAGCATGGCCAGCGCGGTGGTCTTCACGTTGTCGAAGCCGAGCAGGGAAATGGCGCGCGAGATGGTGGTGACAGCAATACCGCCCACCGTGCGGTAGCGCGGCGTGTTGGCGATGCGCAGCACTTTCTGCGTCAGCGCAGCGTCCGACAGCACGTAGTAGGCCAGCTCCTGCGTGCCGCCCTCGTCCGAGTCCACCAGCTGCACCACGCGCGCCACCGACACGCCCAGCGCGAACACGCCCTCGTCGCTGCACAGTTTCTTCAGCAGGGGACCGCGCACGGGACGCGTGTCCAGCTGGGCGGGATCGTGGGACGAGGCAGACGGCATGGTACGGTATCCAGCTATGCCCTATCAGGGCGGCAAGCCATTGTAGCGCCGCGCGCGCCGCGCCGCGTCAGATTGCCGCCAGCCGTCCGGCCCGGATGTTGTATTTCTTCAATATGTCCTGGTGCAGCGCGGACAGCGCGCCCAGCTTGGGGTTGGCCGGGTCCAGCCGCCGCACGCTGGCGATCAGGTTCAGCGCGTCCTGCCCCAGGGTGCCGTCCCAGCCGGTGTTCTCCAGGCATTTGAGCACCGCCACGGCCGCGTTGAAGACCACCTGGCCGTTGTCGGGCAGCTTGGCCACCGCCTCCATCATCAGCTCGACGGCGCCCTTGTAGTCGCCTTCCTTGGCGCGCGCGGCGCCCACGGCCACCATGTCCACCACTTCCTGCCGGCTTTCCGCCGCCAGCTGCTGCGCCAGCTCGCCCTGCCCCGCGTCCTCCAGCACGCGCATGGCCTTGGCCATGGCGGCGGGGCTGCCGGCGTTGCGCATCACGCCGCGCAGCACTTCGGCGGCCTGCTCGGGCTTGCCGCCTTCCAGGCAGGTACGCGCCAGTTCCAGCCGCAAATCGTTGGACAGGCCGGTGGCGCGGCGGCAGCCGGCCAGCGCGAACTGGATGGATTCGTCCAGCCGCGCCTGGTTGCCGGTGTACTCGTGCAGCATGGCCGAGGAGATCGCGCTGCACACGGCCGTGTTGCGCTGCCCGGCCAGCGATTTGTCCAGGTCGCGGATGACGGCGGCCGCCTGCACCGGGTCGCCCTTGCGCACCAGCGTGGACACCAGCCGCGCGTGGTCCTCGGGGTCGCGGAATTCGGAATAGCGGGCCTTGCTGACCACCTGCTTCCAGGCCTGCTCGGCGGCGTCCAGATCGCCCGCCTCCAGCGCCACTTCGCCCAGCCGGCGCAGGCGGCGCACCGCGTGCGGCGACAGTTCCACCGCCTCGCTCAGCACGGCCTGCGCGCTGCTCCAGTCGCTGCCCACCTCGTGGGTGCGCGCCAGCCAGTCGTAGGCGTCCAGGAAGCGCTTGTTCTGCTCCACCAGCGCGCCCAGCATGGCCTGCGATTCGCCGTGCAGGCCGCGCAGGAACAGGCACTTGGCCTGGCCCAGCCGCGCCCAGTGGATGTTTTTGCTGGCGTACAGCTCGGCGTAGATGGGTTCGGCCAGCTCCGGCTCGCCAAGCTCCATGTGCAGCTCGGCGCGCAGGCGCTGGAAGTCGGCCACGTAGCGCGGCTGCTGCTGCTCGCCGTCCAGGCAGGCGGCGATGGCGCCGCGCTGGTCGCCCAGCGCCACCAGCTGGTGGATGCCGGACAGCGCCCGGCGCTTGTCGAAGGCGCGCGCGATGCGCTCCAGCATATTGTCGGCCGTGAAAGGTTTCAGGATGTAGTCGTTGGGCTGCAGCTCGGCGGCGCTGACCACCTTGTTGAACTGGCCTTCGCCGGTGACCATGAAAAACAGCGTGGCGGGCTGGATCAGGCGGTGGTGGCGCAAGTCCTCCAGCATCTGCTGGCCGTCCTGGCCGCCGTCCAGGCAGTATTCGCACAGCACGATGTCGTAAGTCTTGCTGGACAGCATGCGGATGGCCTGGCCCGAACTGCTGGCGTCCTCGATCCGGGTCACGCCGCACAGATTGAGCATATTGTGCAGGCTGGCGCGCATGCCGGGATGCGGCTCGATGGTGAGCGCGCTGATGCCGGCGCCAAGGCCGGCTGTAAGGCGTGCAGGCTGGCTGGCCCGCCCCGCGGTGAAACCCATAGGCTGATTCATTATTCTTTCCGCAATCCGTCTGCGCATGGGCGAGGCGCACGTGATGGCAGCGGCGCGCAGGGATGCGGCGGCAGGCTGCCTGTAGGCAAAGTATATTACGGAAGTGTGAGAATCTGTGAGATTCGCCTGAAAATGCGGCATTGCGGCATCGCGGCGGTGCCTGCCCGCCACAATGCCGCAGCGGATGCCTTATTTGGCGGACTGCGGCTGCTGGCCCAGTTCCGGGTCGCGCTCGATCACGTCCAGCAGCGCCAGCACCACTTCGGGGTCGAACTGGGCGCCGCTGCGGGCCTTGATGTAGCTCATGACCTCGGGATACGGCCAAGGTTCCTTGTACGGGCGCTCGTGCAGCAGCGAGTCGAACACGTCCACCACCGCCACGATGCGGGCGGAAACCGGGATGTCGCGCCCTTTCAGGCCGTTCGGATAGCCGGCGCCGTCGAAATGCTCGTGGTGCGCGCCGGCGATTTCGGCGCCATAGGTCAGATAGCTGACGCCGTCGACCATATTGGCGGCGCGTTCCAGGATGGTGCGGCCGACGTTGGCATGGGTCTGCATCTGCACCCGCTCGTCGGGCGTGTGCAGGCCCGGCTTGAGCAGGATATGGTCCGGCGTGGCCACCTTGCCGACGTCGTGCAGGATGCTGGCCAGGCCTATCATGTCGAGCAGCTGCGGCGTCAGTTCGTCCTCGTAAACGCCGCGCTCCTTCATGCGGGCCGCGATGGCGGTGGACAGCGCCTGCACGCGGCGCACATGGCCGCCGGTGCCGCTGTCGCGGAACTCGGCCAGGTCGGCCAGCGCCACCACGGTGGCCTCCTGCGCCTTGCGCAGCTGGCCGAACATGTACAGGTTGTCGAAGGCAGCGGCGATGCGCTGGCAGAACACTTCCAGCAGGTCGCGCTGGATCTGCGCCAGCGGCCACGGCGGCGTGACGGAGATCGCCACTTCCCGGTCCTGGGTGTGGATGAACAGCACATTGGCCGGGTGCTCGAACTGGCTTTTCTTTTCGGCGAAGGCCTTGGCGATGGCCGGCCACAGCGGATGCTCGGACGGCATGCGCTCGTTTTCGGCCAGCGGCGCGTAGCCGCCGGTGGCGGCCACCACGGTGGCCGGGCCGGTGTCGCCCTGCATCAGGCACAACACGCCGTCGGCGCCCACGTCCAGGATGGCGGACACCTGGTTCAGCACGCCCGAGGCGAACTCGCGCAGCGAATGGATCTGGTACAGATTGGTGGCGCCGGCCAGGATCTTGCCCAGGCCCACGCGGCTGCGCTCGAGCATGTTCAGGCTCTCGTAGGCGCGCAGCGCGGAGATGACCGTGGTGAACAGCTTCTGCGTGGTCAGCTCGGTCTTGGCCTTGTAGTCGTTGATGTCGTATTCGATGATGACGCGCTGTTCGGGCGCCTGGCCGGGCTGGCCGGTGCGCAGCACCACGCGCACGATGGCGTTGTGCAGTTCCTCGCGGATGCGGCGCGCCAGCAGCAGGCCGGCGTCGTCGGTTTCCATCACCACGTCGAGCAGCACCAGGGCAACGTCGGGCGTGTCGCGCAGGATGTCGTAGGCTTCGCGCCCGCTGTAGGCGGAGAACAGCTCCAGCTCGCGGCCCTTGAAGCTGACATTGCGCAGCGCCAGGCGGGTGACCGCATGCACGTCCACGTCGTCATCGACGATCAGCACGCGCCACAGGCGCTGGTCCGGTGCCGGCAAGCCGGCCGGCGCCACTTCCTCATCGTCCTCGTCGAGCAGCCAGTTGTCGTCTGAGGCGTTTGAATCGGTCATACATTCTCCAAGGTCGCGCGAGGCTGCGCGGTTTGCGCGCGCGGCTCTCGCAGCGCGCGCTGTCTGGTTCCCAGCATAATCAGAATTTGCCAGCCTGACAACCCCCGCCAACGGTGCCGCCGCGCGTTTTCCAACAATAGCAAATGCCCCGGAAAAGGGCTACCCTGATAACACCCCTCATGCGAAGGAGCCACCATGCACGACAGCGCCGACAACACCAGCCAGGCCAGCAGCGATAGCGACGGGCGCGAGTTCCTGGCCTTCAAGCTGGGCAAGGAGGAATACGGCATCGACATCCTGAAGGTGCAGGAGATCCGGGGCTACGAGGCGGTCACGCGCATCGCCAGCGCGCCGGAATTTATCAAGGGCGTGATTAATTTGCGCGGCATCATCATCCCGGTGGTGGATATGCGCATCAAGTTCCGCCTGGGTGAGCCTGTGTATGACGACTTTACCGTCGTGATCATTCTCAATATCAAGGGCCGCGTGGTGGGCATGGTGGTGGACAGCGTGTCGGATGTGACCACGCTGATGCCGGAACAGATCAAGCCGGCGCCGGAAATGGGCACGGCCTTCAGCACCGAGTATGTGCTGGGACTGGGCACCATAGACGAGCGCATGCTGATACTGGTCGATATCGATACGCTGATGTCCAGCCCGGAGATGGGGCTGATTGAGAGTTTGCAGCCGTGATGGCGGGTTACGGCGCTACGCGCCTAACCCGCCCTACCCGCCCTGCTTTTTGCAGTTGGTTTTGTCGGCGGCGGGGTCGATGTTCTGGTAGCGAATTTCGTACTTGCCGCTGGCCAGCTTGTCGACCACCCAGGTGTCGCGCGCCAGCACGTAGGCGTAGCGCACATTGGATTTGCGCTCCAGGTCGTACACCTTGATGAACACGGCCGAGTCGTTGCCGGCGTTGTCCAGCGTGAGCTGCATGTCGTCGCCCTTGTTGCTGACCGGGAAGCCGGCCACGTAGCCGGACTGCGTCGGCCAGGCTTCGCCGTTGGGCGCGGCCAGCGCGGGCGCGTCGGCGTCGCAATCGGCCGGGGCGGCGGTGGCCGTGCCCGGCAGCACCACTTGCGACAGCGCCACCACCTTGATCAGCGGCGCGCGCAGCACGCCGCTTTCTGCCGCGTATGGCTTGGCGACGGCCCAGCTGTCGGCCAGCGGATCGCTCTTGGCTTCGGTCCTGGCGGCGGGCGCCGCGGTGGCGGACGGCGCCGCCGTCAGACCGGCCGCCGCGCTCAGTTCGCTCTTGGTGCCCAGCGCGGCGGCCAGCACCGCCTGCAGGCGCGGTTGGCCGGCCGACACCACGCCGCCCACCCAGCCCACCACCAGGCTCAGGCCCAGCGCCACGCCCCATTTCCAGTTGCGGCGCCAGCCCGGGCGCACCGCGCGCGGCTCGTCCATATGCTCCGGCCAGGCGTGCTCCGGCCCCGCGTGCCGGGGCGCCTTATGGCCGTCCTCGTGGCGCGTGCTTTCCAGCCATTCGATTTCCCATTCCTCGGCCGCGATCCACTCGTCATGCTCCTTGCGGCGCTGCGGATCGGCCAGCGTGCCATAGGCGCTGTTGAGGATGGCCATGATGCGCGCCGCCTTTTCGTCGCCCGGGTTCTTGTCCGGGTGGTATTTCTGGCTCAGCGCCTTGTAGGCGGCACGTATGACTTCCTGCGGCGCCATGCGCGCCACTTTCAGGTTGTCATAGTGAGTGTGTATCTTTCCCATCGTTCCGTTAACTTTTCGACAAGCGCGCCGCGACGGGTGGCCGCGCTGAATCGACCATCATAGCTGATTCCGGGCCGTCAAACCCATCAAACAGCCGACGAAAAGCAGTGCAATTCGCGCAATCAGAGACGATGGCTGCGGTCGGCGGCGGCCAGCCGGGCCGGCAATTCCACATTCTTTCCTATGACCAACACCTTAAACAGCTCGCCCATCTCGGCCGGCGACACAAGTTTCTGCAAAGCATTGGCCTGTGGCAAATATGCCATAGCGTCGGACGGGTCGGTGCGCAGCAGCAGCTCGCCCACCCCGGCACCGATCAGGAAAGCGGCCTGGTTCATATAGGCCAGCACGTCGGCGCCGGCGTCCTGCGCGGCCACGGCGGCGGCGGTGAAGTCCACGTGGGCGGTGATGTCCTGCAGGCCGGGCAGGTAGAAGGGCTCGGCGTGGGCGTGGTGGCGGTAGTGGCACATCAGCGTGCCCTTGTCGCGCTGGTCCAGGTAGTACTCGTGGCCGGGGAAGCCGTAGTCGAGCAGCACGGCGGCGCCGCTGCCCTGGGCCAGCATGCGTCCCAGCGTGGCCATGAAGCCGCAGGCGGTGCCGTGCAGCTCGGTTTCATAGCCCTCCGGCAGTTCGGCCTCCTGTTCGGCGCCGATCTGGCTGGCCAGCTGCCGCTGCAGCTCGGCGCCCATGGCGTGTTCCTCATAGGCGAAGCCGCCGTCCTGGATGGTGACGTACAGCTCGCGCCAGCCGGCGGCGGTCTTGCGCACCAGCTGCACCGGCATGGCGTCCAGCACCTCGTTGCCGAACACGGCGCCATCCCAGCGCTCGGGCAGGGCGTCCAGCCACACCACCTGCGGAAAACCGGCCAGCAGCGCCTGCTGGCGCGCGCGCAGCTCGCCGGACAGCTCGACGATGGCGTACTGCTCCAGCGCGATGCCGGCGGCCTTCAGCTCGGTCAGCATGTCGAAGGCCAGCTTGCCGGTGCCGGCGCCGAACTCGAGGATGCGGGGCGCGCTTTGAGCGATAATAGCGGCTGCCACATGGGCCAGCGTGGCGCCGAACAGCGGCGTCAGCTCGGGGGCGGTTGTAAAATCGCCATCCTTGCCCAGCTTGGCGGCGCCGCCGCTGTAGTAGCCCAGGCCGGGCGCGTACAGGGCCAGCTCCATGAAGCGGCTGAAGGGAATGGCGCCGGGCGCGCGCGCGATTTCGGCGGCGATCAGGTGCTGCAGGGCGTGGGACGCGGCCAGCGCGTCGCTAGTGGGTGCGGGTAAGCTCATCCCGGCATTTTAAACAATTCGATGGAACTATTCATGACACAGGCAGACAACACGGCGGCGCCGGCCCCGGTGGCGCTGGTGACGGGCGCCGGGCGCCGCATCGGCCGCGCCATCGCGCTGGGCATGGCGCAGGCCGGCTGGGACGTGGCGGTGCACTACCGCCATTCGCTGGCCGAGGCGCAGCAGGTGGTGGCGCAGATCGCCGCCATGGGCCGGCGCGCCATCGCCCTGCCCTGCGACCTGGCCGACGAGGCGGCCGTGCGGCGCCTGCTGCCGCAGGCCGTGGCCGTGCTGGGGCCGGTTTCCTGCGTGGTCAACAACGCCTCGCTGTTCGACTACGACAGCGCGGCCAGCTTCACCCAGGCGCGCCTGGCCGAGCACATGGCGGCCAATGTGGCCGCCCCCATCCTGCTGGCGCAGGCGCTGCACGCGGCCACGCCGGAAGGCGCCCAGGCCGTGGTTTTGAATCTGCTCGACCAAAAACTGTACAATCTCAATCCCGACTTCCTGTCCTACACCTTGTCCAAGGCCGCGCTGCACACGGCCACGACCATGCTGGCCCAGGAACTGGCGCCGAAAGTGCGCGTGGCCGGCATAGCGCCCGGCATCACGCTGGTGTCCGGCGAGCAGAGCGAGGACGGCTTCGCCAAGGCGCACACGCAAACGCCGCTGGGCCGTTCCAGCACGCCGGAGGACATCGTGGCCGCCGTGCTGTACGCGGCCGGCGCGCGCGCGCTGACCGGCAGCACGCTGCTGGTCGACGGCGGCCAGCATCTGCAGGCCTCGCCGCGCGACGTGATGTTCCTCGCGAAATAATTATTTATACTCTTTATACTGAAAGTTCAACCATGCTGTCCGCCCTGACCCACCCCCGGCTCCAAGACTGCCGCCGCCTGTTCCTGCGCAACTACGAAGTGCTGATCAACATCGGCGTGCACGATTTCGAGAAGAAGGGCGAGCAGCGCGTCCTGATCAATGTGGACCTGTACATTCCGCTGGCACTGTCGACGCCGACCGCCGACGAGCTGCACGAAGTGGTGGACTACGACTTCATGCGCGAGACCATCGCGCGCCGCATGGCCGAGGGCCATGTGCACCTGCAGGAAACCCTGTGCGACGACGTGGTGCAAGCCATGCTGGCGCACCCGCGCGTGCGCGCCGCGCGCGTGTCGACCATGAAGCCGGACGTCTACCCGGATTGCGAAGGCGTGGGCGTGGAAGTGTTCCGTGTGAAGGATGACGTGTGATGAACGCAGTGATGGAAAACCTGGCCGCAGCGCCAACCGGAAAGTCGGCCGAGAAGATCGCGCTGGAGAACAACAAGCTGCACAAGCGCCTGTGCCGCCTGGTGGGCCAGGCCATCGGCGACTTCAACATGATCGAGGACGGCGACAAGATCATGGTCTGCCTGTCCGGCGGCAAGGACAGCTACGCGCTGCTGGACATCCTGATGACCCTGCGCGAGCGCGCGCCGATCAATTTCGAGATCGTGGCCGTCAACCTGGACCAGAAGCAGCCCAACTTCCCGGCCGACATCCTGCCGGCCTACCTGGAAAAGCTGGGCGTTCCCTACCACATTGAAAACCAGGACACCTACAGCATCGTCAAGCGCCTGATCCCGGAAGGCAAGACCACCTGCTCGCTGTGCTCGCGCCTGCGGCGCGGCATCCTGTACCGCGTGGCCGACGAGCTGGGCTGCAACAAGATCGCCCTGGGCCACCACCGCGACGACATCCTGGAAACCTTCTTCCTGAATATGTTCTTCGGCGGCAAGCTGAAGGGCATGCCGGCCAAGCTGGTGTCGGACGACGGCAAGCACATGGTGATACGCCCGATGGCCTACGTGAAGGAAGCGGACACCGAGCGCTACGCCGAAGTGAAGGGCTTCCCGATCATCCCGTGCGACCTGTGCGGCTCGCAGGAAAACCTGCAGCGCAAGCAGATCAAGAACCTGATGCGCGAATGGGACAAGAAGCATCCGGGGCGCGTGGACAACATCTTCTCGGCGCTGTCGACGGTGGTGCCGTCGCACCTGATGGACCGCGACCTGTTCGGCTTCCAGGACATCAAGGCCGACGGCCTGGCCAACCCGCTGGGCGACATCGCCTTCGACGAAGAGCCCTGCTCCACGCCGAGCACCGTGCCCGGCATCATCCCGCTGCAGCCGCTCTGATTTGCCTCAACCCGACACGCCTTGCCGACGTCATGGCAAGGCGTACAATCGGTTGTCAAACCAGGAGCCAGCCATGGACGCGCCAGCAGCAACCTCATTCCCAGAAACCTTGCAACAGCAGCTGGCTCAACTGGCGGAGCTGACCGGCCAGTCCGAGGCCGACATCGTGCAACTGGCATTGCAAGAATACCTGGACTGCCATCTTCCCGAGATGCTGGAACTGCAAGCGTCCGAGCAACAAGCCGATCGCAAGGAATTTTCGTCCAAAGAAGAAGTCCGGGAAGTATTTGCCCGATATGGCGCATGAATCCGGACTTGAATGGACACCGCTTGCGCTCAATAGCCTGGAGCGGGTTCTTGCGCGCATAGCCCAAGACAATCCAGCCGCCGCGCAGCGCTTCGCCCGAACAGTCAAACAAAAAGCTGAACAATTGCGCCAATACCCCGCGCTTGGCAAAGCTGCCCACAACAAGCGCCGCATACTGCTTGTCCATCCAAACTATCAGCTCACGTACCGGGTTACCGGCCAAGCGGTCGAGATCCTCAACATCCGCCACGTCGCCCGCAAGCCAAAATAGCGATCGCACGGCGCCCAAGGTCGCTTGCCTCAGAAACCACGACTACTCCACGCAATTTTCTTGACACCGAGTGTGCGACGACGCAATATATTAACAAATTCGTTAATTGCTTAATTGAATAATGTCCCTAGATAAAGTTTTTGAAGCGCTGGCATCGGCGCCACGCCGAAAGATATTGGCCTACCTGGCCGAAGCCGAAATGAATACGTCCGAGCTGGCGGTGCGCTTCGAGATGAGCGCGCCGGCGATTTCGCGCCATCTGTCGGTGCTGGAAAATGCGGGGCTGATCAGCAGCGAACGGCGCGGCCAGTTTGTGTTCTACAAACTTACTGCGGACAACGTCGCCAGCACCCTGACCAGCTATGCGCTGGAGCTATGCCCTACCGGCAGGCCGCTCAAGCGCGAGTCAGCCGCCATCGCCGCCAGCCGGCGCAACCGGAAAGACTAGGCAGGAGAAGCAGATGCCTTCGATACCAGACAGCCTGAAACAGCACCGCGTCCACAGCGCGGATCCCGCAGGCGTTGTCGGAGGCGCGGTGCGCTACGCGCCGCTCAAGTCGCTGTGGTTCAGCGCTATGGCGGGCGCCGCGCTGATCGGCGGCATCGCCACTTTTTCCTGGGCCGCATTCGCCATCTTCCTTGCCGCCACCATCTTGGTGCTGCTGTTCGGCCATTCGCTTGGCAGCCACCGCAAGCTGATACACAACAGCTTTCAATGCCCGAAATGGCTGGAGTACACGCTGGTCTATTGCGGTGTGCAGGTCGGCCTGGCCGGCCCGCTTGGCCTGCTGCGCCAGCACGAACTGCGCGACTACGCGCAGCGCATGCCGGACTGCCACGACTACCTGCGCCACGGCCGCAGCGTCTGGCGCGACGGCTGGTGGCAGATCCACTGTGACCTGGCGCTCGACACGCCGCCCGCCATCCGCCTGGAGCCGGCCATCGAAAACAACCGCTTCTACCGCTTCCTGGAGCAAACCTGGATGCTGCAGCAGCTGCCGCCCGCCCTGGCGCTTTTCGCCATCGGCGGCTGGGGCTTTGTCTTTTGGGGCGTGTGCGCGCGCATCACGGCAGGCATTTTCGGCCACTGGCTGATAGGCTACTTCGCACACAACCACGGTCCCATGCATGCCGAAGTCCACGGCGCGGCCGTGCAAGGCCATAACATCCGCTTCGTGTCGCTGCTGACCATGGGCGAATGCTGGCACAACAACCATCATGCCTATCCGGGTTCGGCTTGCCTCGGCCTGTACGCCGGCGAGTGGGACCCGGGCTGGTGGACCCTGCTCTTGTTGCGCCGCGCCGGACTGGCATGGGACCTGCGCCTGCCTCACCAGCTTCCGCAGCGTCCCGAACTGCGCAAACTGGACACGCTGCCGCATTCGCCTTGCATAGCCCCTCCGCTCATGGGAACTATCTCAACTTAAGGATATGCCATGAAGGTCGATACCCATTCCAACGCAGCGCAGGGCAAGCTGGAGTTCGTCAAGAAAATGTCCGGCGGCGATTTCCAGGCGGCGCTGGACGGCGCCATGGGCGGCGCGGCGGCGAAGACGAATCCGGTGGCCGAGCTGGAGGCGTATATGAAGCAGACGCCCGCCGAACGCATGCGCGAGGCGCTGCTGAAGAAGCTGGGCGTGAGCGAGGAGGAGCTGGCGGCCATGCCGCCGGAACAGCGCAAGGGCTTTGAAGAGAAGCTCGGCCAGCTGGTGCAGGAGGAAATGCAGAAGGCCGAGCAGACCAAAGGCGCCCGCATCGATACGAGCGCCTAGGCAGCTACCGCTTAGCGCACCACTGCGCTGCGCATCACAGGGTACAGCTTGAAGCGCTCGTCCCACGACGGATGGCGGCGGGCGAAGAACTCCAGGCGCTGCGCGGAGCTGGCGGCGAAGGCGGGGTCGCTGTCCAGCTTGCGCTTGAACTCGGCCGCCACGGCCGGGTCTTTCAGCTGTTCGCGCGCCACTTCCTCTGCCACGTATTCCTCCATGTATTCCTTGCGCTCGAAGGCGTTGTTGAACGCGCCCCAGGCCAGCAGCGAGTCGGCGCTTTCCGGTTCCAGCATGGCCATCACGAGGCGCGACTTGGCCTGCGCGATGGGCACGAACAGCGCGCCCTTGCCCAATTCGCGCGCTTCCTTGCGCCACGCGCCTTCGACCGCCAGCGCCTGGTGCCCTTCAAAGGACTGCGCGCCGAATTTGCTCTTGTCGGCGCGGAAGGCTTCCACTTCGACCTTGCCCAGGTCCGCGTTCAGCACCTTGTAGCTGATGCCGTGCTGCGCCAGCTTGGCCGCCACCATGGCCGCCTGCGCGGCCGGCACCAGGTAGCCGCCGGCCGGCGCCGCAACCTGCAGGTTGGGCACCACTTCGTCGCGCAGCGGCACGGTCCACATTTGCGGTTTGCTTTCGTCGTAGCGGGTCCACAGCGCGCCGGACACGCTGGACGGCGTGCGCGTGTATTCGTAGCCGGCGAACTGTATCATCCGCGTGCGGTCGGTGGTGCGGTAGCTGAGCGGCACCAGCTGGTTGCCCAGGTTTAGCGCGCGCGCGTCCGCCTCGGCCGCCAGCTTGCGCCACTCGGCGCCGTGCTCGGCCACCTGCGACAGCAGCGACACGATGGTGTTGCGCGTGATGCGCACCCGGGTCGGATAGTCCTTCCACGAATGGGTTTCCACCAGCATGGCGAAGCGGTTGCGCAGCGGGAAATAGCCGGTGGAGAAGCGCGGCGCCGACATGCTGTCCTCGAAACCGGACTGCGGATCGTCGGTCTTGGCGAAGGAGATGTAGTAGTGCTTGGGGTCCGAGCCTTCCTTGCGCAGGTCGGCCATCACCGCCTCGCGCAGCGCCACTCCGGCCGTCATCAGCGCCGCGTCGCCGCCGTGCACCGGCTCCACCTGAATCGACACGTCGGGCTGGAACTTGGCGCCGTCGGTCACGTGCAGGTCGATATAGGCCAGCGGGTCCCAGGCGTTCACCAGCGCCAGCATGGCCTGCATTTCCGGTGCATCGGCCTTCACGTAGTCGCGGTTCAGATTGTAGTTCTGCGCCGTGGTGCGCCAGCCCATCGCCACCGGGCCGCGCTGGTTGGGACGGTTCCATTCGCCGAAGCGCTCGTGGCCGTCGACGTTAAACACCGGCACGAACAGCAGCACCTGCTTGTCCAGCGCGCCCGGCGCGGCCTTGCCGTCGAGCGCCTCGCGCAGCGCCAGGAAGCCGGCGTCCTTGCCGTCGATCTCGCCGGCGTGGATGCCGCCCTGCACCAGCAGCACCGGCAGGCCGCGCTTCCTGGCCTGCTCCGCCGTCAGCGCGCCGCTGCGCGAGACGGCCAGCGCCAGCATGGGCCGGCCTTCCGGCGTGCGGCCGAACTCGAAGCAGCGCACCTGCTTGGGGTAGGCCTGCTGGAAGGCCTTGCACAGCTGCTGCACTTCCTCGTAGCGGCCGGTCTGCTGGAAGCCGGAGCGTTCCGAGACGGTGGTGAGCGCGGGCGCGGCGTGCGCCAGGGGCAAGGCGGCGGAACATGCCAGGGCCAGGGCCAGGGCCAGGGTCAACTGCGGGGTGCGGCGTTTCATGTATCAGTTCTCCAGCGTTCGAAAAAGGGGCGCTCAGCGCGGGGTATGGATGGCGATCTCGCTCACCGGCGGGCGCACCGGCACGGCCAGCGGCTCAGGTATGCCGGAACGCGCGCGCGCGCTGGAGGCGGCCGGGCAGCGGCCGTGCTCGCGGTAGTACAGCGCCGCCGCCAGCTGGCCTTCGGCCGGGTCGCCCTGCGCGCGGCTGAAGTCGTCGGCCACGTTGCAGGTCGGGGCGAAGCCGTCGCTGTAGTCGCCGAAGCCCTTTGCGTTCACGCCCTGGTACTGGATGGTGAAGTAGGTGGTGCCGCAGTTGGGCGTGGGGACAAAGGCGTAGGGCTTGCCGCAGGTCTGGCCGCCGATCAGGTTGACTTCCACGTCGACGCCGCGCAGTCCGTTGATCACCGATTCGCTGGCCGAGCAGGTGCCCGGGCCGGTCAGGATGGTGACGCGCTTCAGATTCAGCTTGGGCAAGGGCGCCAGATAAGGCGCCGGCTTGGCGGTGTACAGGCCGAGCGACAGGGGCAGGAAAATCAGCGGCGTCTGCGGCGCCCCCTTGTCGTTGACCAGGGTATGCTCAAACGTCTTGCCGGCGGTGGGCTCGGCGCCGGCGATCATATAGGCCAGTTCGCTGGCGATCACCAGCAGGCCGCCGCCGTTGTAGCGCATGTCCAGCACCAGGTCGTTCACCTTGGCCTCCTCCAGCTGCTTGAAGGCTTCAATCAGCTGCAGCTCGGACACCGCGTTATGGCTGTTGAAGGTCAGATAGCCCACCTTGCCGGTCGGCGTATCGATCACCTTGGTGTTCTGCACCGGCGGCACGTCCAGCTTGGCCGCTTTCAGGAACACCATGAACTTCTGCAGGCCGCGCGCCAGCAGGAACTCGTGCACTTCGCCGGCCTTGACGGGGAACAGGCCCGCGTTGAGCTTGGCGACGGTGGCCGCGTCGCCGGCCCAGACAAAGTTCTGGAAATCCACCTGCTGCAGCACATCGCCCCGGCGCAGGCCGGCCTGGTCGGCTGGCGAGCCGGGCAGGATGGAGGTGATGGTCCAGGTGCGGGGAATGTTGGGGCCGGTATTGCGGGCCCAGTTCATGCCGTAGCCCAGCTCCACGCCGCGCGACAGTTCGTCGTATTCGGCGCTCGAGTAGGTGAAGTGGTAGCGGTCCTTGGGCTTGCCGTTGGCGGTCAGCAGCGGCGTCTTGAGCACATCGAAGTAACTCAGCGCGGTGCTGTAGGAGGCCGGGTTGTTGGCCGGCACTTCCGAATACCACAGATAGGTGTCGTCGGTCCACAGGCGCAGGAAGGACTTCTCGTCGTCCAGCGTGCCCTGGCGGTCGGGATAGAACGCGGTGGCGGTGGACTGGCGCGGCGCGGCGCACAGGTTCATAAAGCTGGAATAGGCGGGCAAGGCCGGCGCGGCCATGCCGCTGGGCGCGCTGCGCGAGACGGCGGCGGGAGTGTTGCCGGCGGCGCCGGTATTGTTGACGTCGCCGCCGCAGCCGGCCAGGCTGAGCAGCAAAACGGCGGCCCAACACGAGAGTAAGGAAATTTTCATGCGGGAATTATAGTCGCCCGCCATGCCTTTTTTTGTCACAGATTGTTGCAAGCTGTGACGCGGCGGAAGAACAAAGGGGACCGCACCGCAATGCGGCGCGATCCCCTTCAGCATGCTAACCGGCTCAGGCCGCCTGGTGGCTGGCCGGCTGGCCGGCGTGGTAGGCGGCGATCAGGCCGGCTTCCTTGGCCTTGGCCGCCTTCAGGTGGCGCTCCTTCACATGGCCGTAGCCGCGGATGTCTTCCGGAATGCTGGCGATGGCCACCGCCTGCGCCAGGTTGGCGTCCGTCAGCTTGCCCAGCAGGCCGGCCACGGTCTGGCGGTACTCGGCGATCAGCGCGCGCTCCATCTTGCGCTCGGCGGTGTAGCCGAAGATGTCCAGCGCGGTGCCGCGCAGGCCCTTGAACTTGGCCAGCACGCCGAAGGCCTTCATCATCCACGGGCCGAACTGCTGCTTGACCAGGTGGCCTTCCGCATCGGTCTTGGCCAGCAGCGGCGGCGCCAGGTGGAACTTGATCTGGTAGTCGCCTTCGAACATATTCGCCACTTTCTCCTTGAAGGCCGGATCGGTGTACAGGCGCGCCACTTCGTACTCGTCCTTGTACGCCATCAGCTTGTAGAAGTAGCGCGCCACCGCTTCGGTCAGGCGCAGCTGCTTGTGGCCCAGCTTGCCCTCTTCGGCGCGCACGTGGTCCACGAACTCCTTGTAGCGGGCGGCGTAGGCGGCGTCCTGGTAGGCGGTCAGCAGTTCCACGCGGCGCTGGATGATGTCGTCCAGCGACTGCGTGCGCTTGAACTCGATCACCTTGGCTGGCGCGGTCAGGCGGGTCACCATGCCCAGGTCGTGCGCGGCGGTGCGGCCCCAGTTGAAGGCGGTCTTGTTGAAGCCGACCGACACGCCGTTCAGCTCGATCGCCTTGAGCAGCGACGCCTCCGTCAGCGGCACCTGGCCTTTTTGGAAGGCGTAGCCCAGCATGAACATATTGGTGGCGATGGAGTCGCCCATCAACGCGGTGGCGATCTGGCCGGCGTCGACGAACTCCACGCGCTCGGCGCCGCAGGCGCGCATGATTTCGCTTTGCGAGCTGGCGCCCGGGAACTGCCAGTCCGGATTCTTCACGAAGGCCGCCGTGGTGGCGCCGGTGGAATTGACGGCGGCCCAGGTGCGGCCCTCGCCCATGCGCGACAGCGCGTCGCGGCTGGCGGTGACGATCTGGTCGCAGCCTATCACCAGGTTGGCCGCGCCGGTGCCCACGCGGGTCGAGTGCAGGTCGGCCTGCCTGTCGGCCAGGCGCACGTGCGACATGACCGGGCCGCCCTTCTGCGCCAGGCCGCTCATGTCCAGCACCACCGCGCCCTTGCCTTCCACGTGCGCCGCCATGGCCAGGATCTGGCCCACGGTCACCACGCCGGTGCCGCCGATGCCGGTGATCAGGATGCCGAACGGCTCCTCGGTCGACAGCATGGCCGGCGACGGCAGCGCCGGCATGGCGGCCGCATTGGGCCCGCCTTCGGCGGCGGCCTTCTTCGGTTTCTTCAGCGCGCCGCCTTCCACCGTCACGAAGGACGGGCAGAAACCGGTGGTGCAGGAGAAGTCCTTGTTGCAGGAGGACTGGTTGATCTGGCGCTTGCGGCCCAGTTCCGTTTCCAGCGGCTCCACCGACAGGCAGTTCGACTGCACCGAGCAGTCGCCGCAGCCTTCGCACACGGCTTCGTTGATCACGGCGCGCTTGGCCGGATCCGGATACTCATTGCGTTTCCGGCGGCGGCGCTTCTCGGAGGCGCAGGTCTGGTCGTAAATCATGGCCGACACGCCCGGCTTGTCGCGCAGCTCGCGCTGCACGTCCATCAGCTCGGCGCGGTGGCGCACGGTCACGCCTTCGGCCCATTTGTAATCGTCCGGATATTTGTCCGGTTCGTCGGTGACGACGATAATCGGCGTGACGCCTTCGGCCGCGATCTGGCGCGAAATCATGCCGGGGTCGAGCGGGCCGTCGAAGGTCTGGCCGCCGGTCATGGCGACGGCGTCGTTGAACAGGATCTTGTAGGTGATGTTCACCTTGGCCGCCACCGCCGCGCGGATCGCCAGGATGCCGGAGTGGAAATAGGTGCCGTCGCCCAGGTTGGTGAAGACATGCTTCTCGTTGGTGAACGGCGCCTGCCCCACCCAGGTCACGCCCTCGGCGCCCATGTGGGTGAAGGTGGAGGTTTCGCGGTCCATCCACAGCACCATGTAGTGGCAGCCGATGCCGGCCAGCGCGCGCGAACCTTCCGGCACCTTGGTCGAGCTGTTGTGCGGGCAGCCGGAGCAGAAGAAGGGCGTGCGGTCGGTTTCCGGATTGGCTTTCACCGGCAGGTTTTTCAGCGCCAGTTCCTTCGCCTCCAGGAAGGCCACGCGTTCCTGGACGCGCTTGGCGACCGGATGGCCGGCGCAGTAGTGGGCGATGCGCGAGGCGATGGCGCGCGCGATCTGCGCCGGGTTCAGCTCGTAGGTGGCCGGCAGCAGCCAGTCGCCGTGGCCGGTCTTGCCCTTGTTGCTCCATTCGCCGGTGTCGTCGAACTTGCCCACCACGCGCGGACGCTCGCCGTCCGGCAGGTTGTACAGCTCTTCCTTCAGCGCGTATTCCAGGATCTGGCGCTTCTCTTCCACCACCAGGATCTCGTCCAGGCCCTTGGCGAATTCGTGCACGCCGTCCGCTTCCAGCGGCCAGGTCATGCCGATCTTGTACAGGCGGATGCCGATGTCGGCGGCGGCCTGCTCGTCTATGCCCAGGTCGGCCAGCGCCTGGCGCGTGTCCAGGTAGGACTTGCCGGCGGTGATGATGCCGATCTTCGGTTTCGGCGAGTCCCAGATGATCTTGTTCAGCTTGTTGGCGCGGCAGTAGGCCAGCGCGGCGTACCACTTGTAGCTGTTCATGCGCACTTCCATGTCCAGCACGGTGTCCGGCCAGCGGATGTTCAGGCCGCCCTCCGGCAGCTCGAAGTCGGTCGGCAGCTGGATCTGCACGCGGTCGGGGTCGAAGTCGACCACGGCGCCGGATTCGATGATGTCGGTGACGCACTTCATCGACACCCACAGGCCGGTGTAGCGGCTCATGGCCCAGGCGTGCAGGCCGTAGTCGATGTATTCCTGCACCGAGGACGGGTACAGCACCGGAATGCCGCAGGCGTTCAGGATGTGGTCGGACTGGTGGGCGGTGGAGGAGGACTTGGCGGCATGGTCGTCGCCGGCCAGCACCAGCACGCCGCCGTGCTTGGCGGAACCGGCGTTGTTGGCGTGCTTGAAGACGTCGCCGCAGCGGTCCACGCCGGGGCCTTTGCCGTACCACATGGAGAACACGCCGTCGTACTTGGCGTCCTCGAACAGATTGGTCTGCTGCGTGCCCCAGACGGCGGTGGCCGCCAGGTCTTCGTTCATGCCGGGATGGAATTTGACGTGGTGCGCGTCCAGGTATTTCTTGGCCTTCATGGCCGTCATGTCGACGCTGGTGACCGGCGAGCCGCGGTAGCCGGTGATGTAGCCGGCCGTGTTCAGGCCCGCTTTCAGGTCGCGCTCGCGCTGCATCATGGGCAGGCGTATCAGCGCCTGGGTACCGGTCATGAAGGCGCGGCCGCGCTCCAGGGTCCATTTGTCGTCTAGCGAAATCTCTTGCGCTGGCTTACCGGATTCCAGATGGGAATCTTTGACTGGTGCGTTCATTACTGTCTCCAATTATTCTCATGGGTGCTGCTGCCCGGCGCGCCGTCTGCGCGGCGCTGGCGGGATAAGGCCTCGCCGTGCTACACGGCGGCCTTGTCGTCTTTCAATACGCCGCGCTTGATCTGGTCCAGCTCGATGGACTCGAACAGCGCGCGGAAGTTCCCTTCGCCGAAGCCCTGGTCGCCCTTGCGCTGGATGATCTCGAAGAAGATCGGCCCGATCACGTTCTGCGTGAAGATCTGCAGCAGCAGCTCGCGCTCGCTTTCAGTGCTGTGGCCGTCGATCAGGATGCGCAGGCGGCGCAGCTCGTCGAGGTTCTCGCCGTGGTGCGGCAGGCGGCGGTTCACCAGCTCGTAATAGGTCTCTATGGTGTCCTGGAACACGATGCCGGTGCCGCGCATGGCCTGGATGGACTGGTAGATATTGTCCGTGCCCAGCGCAATGTGCTGAATGCCCTCGCCATGGTAGGCGTCCAGGTATTCGGCGATCTGCGATTTGTCGTCCGACGATTCATTGATCGGGATGCGGATCTTGCCGCATGGCGAAGTCATGGCTTTCGACTTCAGGCCGGTCAGCTTGCCTTCGATGTCGAAGTAGCGGATCTCGCGGAAGTTGAACAGGTTCTCGTAGAACGAAGCCCATTCCTTCATGCGGCCGCGGTGCACATTGTGGGTCAGGTGGTCGATATAGGTCAGGCCATTGCCGACCGGATTGGCCACCGCGCCGGGTATCGCCACGAAGTCCACGTCGTAGATGCTGATGTCGCCGATGGCGCCGGCCGGCACGCCCTTGGCGGCGTTCTTGCCGCGCCAGCGGTCCACGAAGTACAGCAGCGAGTCGCCCACGCCCTTGATGGCGGGAATGTTCAGCTCCATCGGGCCGGTCTTGTTGTCGAAGCCCCAGGCGCCCAGTTCCAGCGCGCGCTGGTAGGCAAAAGCGGCGTCGTCCACGCGGATGGCGATGGCGCACACGGACGGGCCGTGCTGGCGCGCGAAGCGCTGCGCGAAGGAGTCCTGCTCGGCGTTGATGATGAAGTTGATGTCGCCTTGGCGGTACAGGGTCACATCCTTGTGGCGGTGGCGGGCAATGGCGGTAAAGCCCATGCTCTCGAACAGCGCGCCCAGGGCCTTGGGGTCCGGCGCGGCGTATTCGACAAACTCAAAACCATCGGTACCCATAGGGTTGTCCCAGGACTCGAATTTCATGCGTGTCTCCTCTGCTTATTTTCCGCCCAGTATAGTCCCGCAGGGGGGGCATTAAATTGCGAACAATTCCCGGACGCCGCCGATGTGCGCAATAATATTGCTTGTAACCTGACCAAAAGAGGGATTTATGACCAAGATTGCGCTCGACAAAACCGACCGTAAAATTCTGGCAATTTTGCAGGGCGACGGCCGCCTGTCCAACCAGGACGTGGCCGAGCAAGTCAGCCTGTCGCCATCGCCGTGCCTGCGCCGCATCAAGCGGCTGGAAGAGGAAGGCGTGATACGCCAGTACGTGGCGCTGCTGGACCCGGACAAGATCGGCCTGGGCCTGCTGGCCTATGTCAACGTGCGCCTGGAAAAGCACAGCGACGCGGCCGCCGCCAACCACAGCACCGCGCGCGCGCTGGGCGTGAACCCGGGCGGCACCTCGCCGCGCGCCGACTTCGCGGTGGCGGTGGAACAGTGGCCGGAAGTGGTGGCCTGCTACGCCATGACGGGCGAGATGGACTACCTGCTGCGGGTGCACGTGGAGGACATGGACCACTTCTCGCGCTTCATGATGGCCACCCTGCTGCGCCACCCTGCCGTGCTGGACGTGAAGTCCAGTTTCGCCCTGCAGCGCATCAAGGACACCACCGCCCTGCCCCTGGTTTGATGCGGAGAGGCAGGCCATTGCTGCTCAGCCTGGCGCTGCGGACGACTGGACGAAGTCGATAAAAGCCCGCAGCGGCGCCGGCAAGTGGCGCCGGCCGGAATAGTACAAATACGGTCCGGGGAAAGGCATCCACCAGTCTTCCAATACCGGCTGCAGCTGGCCGGCCGCGATATACGGCGCCAGCCATTCCTCGAACAGATACACCAGGCCGTGCCCCGCCACGGCGGCGCTGACGGCCATGTCCGCCGCCGTCGGCGTGACGATCAGGGGGCCGCTGGGCTCCACGCTCAAACGCTGGCCTTGGCGCTCGAATTCCCACGGCGGCATGGCGCCGCTTAAAAAGCGGCCGCGCAGGCAGGCATGCTGCAACAGCTCGCCCGGGTGCTGCGGCACGCCGCGCCTCGCCAGATAGGACGGCGCCGCCGCCACCGCAAACCGCTGCGTGCGCGGGCCGATCGGAATGGCGATCATGTCCTGCTCCAGCTTTTCGCCGTAGCGTATGCCCGCGTCGCAGCCGCCGGCCACCACGTCGACGAAATTGTTGTCGACCACCACATCCAGCGTCACCTCGGGATACGCCGCCATGAAGCGCTCCACCATGGGCTGCAGGAAAAACCGTGCCGCGCTGACCGGCACATTGAGCCGCAGCATGCCGCGCGGGCTGCCGCGCAGCGTGTTGAGCACGTCGAGCGCCCCCGCCACCTCATCGAGCGCCGGGCGCAAGCGCGTCAACAGCAAGGCCCCCGCCTCGGTCGGCGTCACGCTGCGGGTGGTGCGCACCAGCAGGCGGATGCCAAGCTGGTTTTCCAGGCGCCGCAAGGCCTCGCTCAGCGCCGACGCGGACTGGCCGCCGGCGCGCCCGGCCTGGCGGAATCCGCCGTGCTGGACGACGGCGGCGAAGGCCGACAAATCGGCCATGGACGGCAGTTCGCTGCTCATGGATGCATCCTTATTGTGCGGAATATCGTACAGCCCGTGCGGGATTGCCCCGATTATCACACGGACGCACCGCCGCTACCATGTGCCATGCCATCCCACTCAACCGACAGGAGCACCACATGCAAACCAATTCCGCCGCATCCCCCTACCTTCCCTCCAGCGACCAGTTCACGCCCGCGCAGTGCGGCATCGGCTTCAACCGGCTGGGCTACGGCGCCATGCAACTGGCCGGGCCGCATGTCTGGGGGCCGCCCAAAGACCGCGCCGCCGCCGTGGCGGTCTTGCGCGCCGCAGTGGAAATGGGCGTCAACCACATCGACACCGCCGACTTCTACGGCCCCCACGTTACCAACGAGCTGATACGCGAAGCGCTGCATCCCTACCGCGACAGCCTCACCATCGTCACCAAGATCGGCTTCCGGCGCGGGGATGACCAATCGTGGCTGCCGGCCGCCGCGCCAGAACAGCTGCGCGCCGCAGTCCACGACAACCTGCGCAACCTGGGCCTGGACGCGCTGGACGTAGTCAACCTCCGCGCGCCCGGCGTGGCCGGGCCGGACGGCTCGTCCATAGGCGAAGCGCTGGCCGTGCTGGTGCGCATGAAGGATGAGGGGCTGATACGCCATATCGGCGTGAGCAATGTGGACGCCGCCCAGGTGGCCGAGGCGCAGCGGATGACCAGCATCGTCTGCGTGCAGAACCAGTACAACCTGGCCCACCGCGGCGACGAAGCGCTGATCGACACGCTGGCTGCGCAAGGCATCGCCTACGTGCCGTTCTTCCCGCTGGGCGGCTTCACGCCGCTGCAATCGGACACGCTGACGCAAGTTGCGGCGTCGCTGGGCGCCACGCCGATGCAGGTGGCGCTCGCGTGGCTGCTGCAGCGCGCGCCCAACATCCTGGTCATTCCGGGAACCTCATCGGTGGCCCACCTGCGCGAGAACGTGGCGGCAGGCGCGCTGCGGCTCGATGCGCAGGCCCTGGCGGCGCTGAACGCGATGTGAGGCAGCAGCGCTGCCTAGTCGGGAGTGTTTTTGCGGCCGGGCAGCTTGTCGAACCATTTGACGGCGGCGCGGGTATTGGCCTTGAGCGCGTAGTCCAGCGTGGCCACCTGCTCCTCCACCGCCTCCTGCAGCATGCTGGCCGGGTTGGCCGCCTCCAGCTTCAGGTAGGCGTCGGCCTCGCCGTAGTCGCGGTGGATCTGCATGCCGGCCTTTTTGGCGATATGCATCATGGTCTGGTTGGACGACAGGCAGTGCATATAGAGCGTGTCGACGTCGTTGTTGCGGCAGTGGATGGCGGCGCGCTCGAACAGCTTGGAGCCTATGCCCAGCCCGCGCGCCGACTTCGACACCGACACGCCGAACTCCGCCACCCGCTCCTTCTCGGTGGCCGACTTCTTGGTTTCCTTGGGCGCAAACGCCAGGTGGCCCACGGCCACCAGCTTGAACACGCGGTTGTAGACGCCGAACACCATGTCGCGCGAAAAGTCGATGCCCTGCGCGTACTTGGCGACCTGCTCGTCGCCCAGGTAGGAGCCGAAGCGCAGCAGGCGGTCGCCCCGCTCCAGCGCCAGGAAATGCTTGAGCATGCGCCGCCGGTCGCGCTCGGCCAGCTCCTTGACCATCACGGTCGGCCGGTACTGGCCGCCCTTCAGCCAGCGCCGCAGCGGATTGCGAAACATGTTCAGTCTGGTCACTCATCACTCCCTCGCCACGCGTTGTGCGGCGCAGCATGAAACCCCATTGTATCCGAATTGAAAAACGAAAATCGAGGCCTGCCTCTAGCGTGACCAATTATCGTTCGACATTGCAATTTTAGTGAAGTCGCCTGTCGTTGACGTGTCGCAACCCACGCGTTTACGCCTGAGTAAAAATGCTTTGAGCAACCATCAAACACTTGGGAGGCACTTATGGCAATCGACGTGTACCTGCAAATCGATGGCATCAAAGGCGAATCGGCGGATTCAGCGCACCAAGGCTGGATTGAGATTACTTCTGCACACTGGGGCGTGACGCAGCCCAAGAGCGCCACTGCCTCTACAGGAGGTGGCCACACTGCCGAAAGGTGCGAGCACCGCACGCTGTCGCTTACCAAAGTTGCAGACTTGGCGTCCCCGATCCTGATGCAGACATGCTCAATGGGTCGCACGATTCCCAAAGCAAAGCTTGAATTCATGCGGGCTGATGGATTTGGCATGCCCGTCAAATCCACCCCAAGGATACACGCGGCTATTTCATGTTGCCGCAAGCCCCCGAAGACGCAGGCTACTACGTGTACGAAAACGTCGGCGGCAGGAAAAACACCGGGCATTTGGCGCAATATGCCCACTCCAACCTGCTGTCGCTGATATTTCACGTCGAACGGGAATGGCAAGCTATATCTGATCGTAAGTTTGGTATCGGAAACATCAGCATTGATGGCGGGCTTCCGTATGACAAACACAAGAGCCATCAAAAAGGTATCGAAGTAGACTGCCGCCCCATCCGAAAGGACCAGCTTACTGGCCAAGCCGCACGTGTCTCACGCTTTGATGATGTCTATGATTGCGAACAGACGATCAAGCTCATTCGGCTATTTGTCGAGCACCCCATGGTAAAAGTCGTGTACTTCAACGATGACAAGGTACAGCAAGCACTAGGAGGCCGCGTCCGCTCATTAATCGGCCATGACGATCACTTTCACGCCGAGGTCCGGGAGCCAAAATGAAAATCAATGCTGTATTAGTGGTCTGTGCTCTTGCAATTTTTTCCGACGTTCGCGCTGGCGAGAAGAAATCAGATGAATGGGAAGGTGCGCCGCCAAAACCATTGAACGGAGACTACCAAGTCTATGGTGGCACTTTATCCGAAATGCTTCCGCCGACCAAAAAAGACAGAAAAATAGCCTTCATGTTTAAAGGGGGGCTCGCAAGAGACTTGTTCAACCAGATCGGCCCCGACTCGAAGGATACCTGTAGCGCAGCCAATGATTACAGGGAAAGAGCGCGCGGCGACATTTCCTGCACCTACACTTCGGCCCAAGGATACTCATGCTATCTAGGGCTCAACGTTGTCACTGGAAAGAGCACTCAGGGCTCGATCTGCTAGGCTGAAGTCAGGACTCCTCGTCCTCGCTGGCGCCGAGGGCGGTGCGGACTGCGCCGACGCGGGCGCTGTGGACCAGTTCGGGGATGCGCTGCGGATTGCCGGCGCTGCCCTGGGCGATTTCGCCGGCGTTCACGGCGCGCGCGGCGGCCAAGGCGGCTTCCAGGTGCGCCAGCTGCGGGAAGGGCTTGTCACGGAAGCTGACGCCGTTGCCTTCGCGGCCGCGGGAATCGCATTCGGTGGCCAGCAGCATCTGCGTGAAGCGGGCCGGCTTGCGGAAGGCGTCGCAGCGCTCCAGCAGTTTGACGATGGTGTTCGGCCGCAGTTGCAGCGCGCGGCCCACGTTGCCGTGCTCGCGCGCCGTCATCACGGCCAGGTCGCGGCATTCGCTGGGCACTTTCAGGCGCTTGCACACCTGCTCCACCAGCTTGGCGCCGTCGCCTTCGTGGCCGTGGTGCGACGGCCATTTTTCCGGCGGCGTGAGGCCTTTGCCCAGGTCGTGCATCAGGCAGGCGAAGCGCACCGCCAGCTCGTGGCTGCGCGCGGCGGCGTAGTCGACCACCAGCTGCATGTGCACGCCGGTGTCGATTTCAGGATGGTGCGCTTCCGGCTGCGGCACGCCCCACAGCGCGTCCAGCTCGGGCAGGATGCGCGCCAGCGCGCCGCAGTCGCGCAGCACTTGCAGCATGCGCGAGGGTTTTTGTTCCATCAGCCCGCGCGACACTTCCTGCCACACACGCTCGGGCACCAGCGCGTCCACTTCGCCCTGCTCCGCCATCTGCCGCATCAGCGCATTGGTTTCGGGGGCCACCGTGAAGTCCGGGTAGCGCGCGGCGAAGCGGGCCACGCGCAGGATGCGCACCGGGTCTTCCGCGAACGCGTCCGACACGTGGCGGAAAATGCGCTGTTCGATGTCGCGGCGGCCGTTGTACGGGTCGGTCAGCGTGCCGTCTTCCGCCTTGGCGATGGCGTTGATGGTGAGGTCGCGCCGCACCAGGTCGTCCTCCAGCGTGACATCGGGCGAGGTGTGGAACACGAAGCCCTTGTAGCCGGGCGCGGTCTTGCGCTCGGTGCGGGCCAGCGCATATTCCTCCTGCGTCTTCGGGTGCAGGAACACCGGGAAATCCTTGCCCACCGGGCGGAAGCCCTGCGCCAGCATGTCCTCCGGCGTGGCGCCGACCACCACGTGGTCGTGGTCCTGCACGGGCAGGCCGAGCAGCTCGTCGCGCACGGCGCCGCCCACCACGTAAATCTTCATCGCCATATCAGTCCGGCATTTCCGCGTCGTGCTGGGGGCAGGTTTCGGTTTCGGCCAGCGCTTCGCTCACCCAGCGCGCCACGGCGGCATGGGCGCGCACGCGCTCGCAGTAAGCGTTCAGCGCGGGCGGCAGCACCACGCCGTAGGTCTTGAAGCGCATCACCACCGGCGCGTAGTAGGCGTCGGCGATGGAGAAGTCGCCGAACAGGAATTCGTGGTGGCCGAAGCGGCTCAGGCACTCTTCCCAGATTTCGCTGATGCGGCCGATGTCGGCCTGGGTGCCGGGCGTGCGGCCCTTGCCCGGGTAGCTGCCCTTGATGTTCATCGACATGGAGTTGCGCAGGCTGGAGAAGCCCGAATGCATTTCGGCGCAGACCGAACGCGCCATGGCGCGCGCGGCCACGTCCTGCGGCCACAGGTGTTTTTCAGGGAATTGCTCGGCCAGGTATTCGCAGATGGCCAGGCTGTCCCAGATCGTCATCTCGCCCGCCAGCAGCACCGGCACGCGGCCGCAAGCCGAGTACTCGGCGATCTTGTTGCCGGTGTCGGCCTGGTCCAGCAGCACGCGCACTTCCTGGAAGGGGATGTTGAAGGCGGTCATCGCCACCCACGGCCGCATCGACCACGAGGAGTAGTTCTTGTTGCCGATGACGAGGGTCAGGCCGGGCTCGCGCGCGGCAGCCAGGGTTTGCGTCAGCGTGGGATCCAATACGGTGGTTTGCATATCTGTTCCTGGGTTTTTTAATTTATCGGCCGCCGAAGGTGGCTTCGCTGCGTTCCTGCTCCGTGTAGCCTTTCGGCCCGACCGTGCCGAGGCGCGCCTTCAGCGACTGCGGGCGGCCTTCGAACAGGGCGGCGTAGTAGGTGGCGTTGGACATCACGTTCTTCACGTAGACGCGGGTCTCGAAATAGGGAATCGACTCGATGAAGACCGCGCTCTCCATCGGCTTGTCCAGCGTGGAGCGCCAGGTGCGCAGGCGGCCCGGCCCGGCGTTGTAGGCGGCGGTGGCCAGCACCTGCGAGCCGTCCATGCTGCCCAGCACCATGTTCATGTAATTCGTGCCCAGCATGATGTTGGTCTTCACATCGGTGATGGCGTCCTGCACGAAATCGGTCACGCCTATCTTCTTGGCCACCCAGCGCGCGGTGGACGGCATGACCTGCATCAGGCCGGAGGCGCCGGCGTGCGACTGCGCGTCCATGATGAAGCGCGATTCCTGGCGGATGATGCCGTACACCCAGGCCTTGTCCAGGCCCAGCGTCTGCGTGGCCGGATGCATGATGTCGTCGTGCGGCGAGGGGTAGCGCTGGGTGTAGTCGACCTGCACGCGGGTGCGGTCGGAGGTGTTCACCATGCGGTCCAGGATATGGTTCTGGCGCGCGAATTCGGCGGCGGCCAGGTGGCCGCGCTCGTCCAGGCTGCGCAGCTCCCAGTTCCACTCGCGCGTGCCTTCGAAGCGCAAACGCATGCCGAAGAATTTGAGCGCGCGCTGGAAGCCGGGGCGCTCGCCGATGGCGGCCACCTCGGCCGGCGCCAGCGGCGCGCCCGGCGGCGGAATCGAGATCAGCTTGCCCAGTTCCTCCTGCGCCAGCAGGCCGTAGAAACTGGACTGGTCGCTAATGCCGCGCAGCAGCTGGGCCGCTTCCGGCGTGGGATGGGCCGCGCCGGCTTCCGCCATCAGCGCGCGGGCGCGCCAGTAGATCCAGGCCGGGTCGGTGCGCAGCGCTTCCGGCATGGCGGCGATGTTCTTCTTGACCTGCTTCCAGTCGCCGCTGCGCAGCGCGACGCGGGTTTTCCACTGGTGCTGGTCGATGGACAGCGGCGCGCCTTCGGACTTGCGCCAGTAGCCGGCGGTCTCCGGCGACAGCGAGTAGGACGACTGCAGCGCGACGGCGGCCCAGCCTATGGCCTGTTCCTGCGCGCTCAGTTTGGGGGACGCTTTTTCCAGCGCCAGCACGGCCAGCTTCATGCTGGTCTTGGCGGCGCGGCCCACGGCCACCAGGAAGGTTTCGTGGTCCACCCGGCCGGCGCCGGGGCCTTTGGCGATGGCCACCAGCGGCAGGTCCACCGCCTGCGTGATCTTCTTGTCCACCCCGCCCAGCAGCAGGATGGCGCGGCGCGCCTGGCCGGTGGCGTTGAACTCGCCCGACAGGCGCACTTGCGCCCACACATCCTCGGCGCTGAACTGGCCGGCCTGGAACAGCGTGGCGATCAGGCCCGCGCAGGCTTCGCCGTAGCCGTTCGGCGCGGTCAGCAGCGCGCGCGCGTCGTCCGCCACTTTCAGGCCTTTCAGGGCCTTCGACTGCAGCGCGTAGCACTTCACCTGGGTGTCGTCGTTGAGCACGAACTGCGGCAGCTGGTCGTCGAAATTGGGCCAGTCTTTTTTGCGGCCCAGCTCCAGCAGCCAGTCGTTGCGCAGGCGGTCGGCGATGGCGCTGCCTTCGTAGCGCTTGAGGAATTCGCGGATCTCGAAGGTGGTGGCGTCACGCCAGTGCGATTTCAGCCGATAATAATCAACGTAGGAGGGAATGGAATAGCTGGGCAGGCGGGCGGCGTAGAAGTCGGCCTTCTGCGTCTCGTCCTTGCGCACCGCTTCGCGCAGCAGCAGGAAGGCGTCGTCTTCTTTGCGGGTGTCCGCGCCAGCGTCTTGGGCGTGAGCCAAGCTGGTAATGGCGCATAAAGCTACTGCGCCGGCAATCCATTTGGACCTGGAAATCAATGTACGACTCTCACAAAAATTCAAGACATATCCGAGACATGAGCAGCGACCCTAGAATACCACGCAACCCACCCCAGCCCCTAGCTCCGCCAGAGGGCGGCCAGCCGAAATCGGCGCTGCGCAAGCAGATGCTGGCGGCGCGCCGCGCGCTGGCGCCGGAGCTGCGCGCGCAGTGGGACCGCGCGCTGTGCGAACAGGTGCTGGCCTGGCAGCGCAAAAACAAGGTGGCGGTGCTGGGCGTGTACTGGCCTCTGAGCGGCGAGCCGGACCTGCACGCGGCCTACGCGGAACTGGCGCGGCGCGGCGTGCGGCTGCTGCTGCCGGTGGTGGTGCAAAAGGATGCGGCGCTGGAGTTCGCGCACTGGCAGATCGGCGAGGCGATGGTGAAGGATGCGATGGGGGTGGCGGTGCCGGCGCAGTTGCGCATGGAGGCGTATCCGCCCGCGCTGCTGGTGCCCTGCCTGGGCTACAACCGGCATGGCTACCGGCTGGGCTACGGCGGCGGCTTCTATGACCGCACGCTGGCCCGCGCGCCGCGCCCGGCGACCGTCGGCATTGCCTATTCCTGCCTGCAAGCCGACTTTCCGGATGACAGCCACGACATCGCGCTGGATGCCGTGCTGACCGAGCTGGCTTAAACCAGCCGCTGCCAGAGCGCCGTGGTGGCCGCCGCCTGGTTCATGCTGTAGAAGTGCAGGCCGGGCGCGCCGCCCGCCAGCAGGCGTTCGCACAAGCCCGTCACCACGTCCAGGCCGAAGGCCTTGATGGAGGCGCTGTCGTCGCCGAAGCTGGCCAGCTTCAGGCGCACCCAGCGCGGGATTTCGGCGCCGCACATGTCGGAGAAGCGCATCAGCTGCGTGTAGTTGGTGATCGGCATGATGCCGGCCACGATGGGCACCTGGATGCCCAGCTTTTGCGTCTGCTCGACAAACTGGAAATACGCGTCGGCGTTGTAGAAGTACTGGGTGATGGCGGCGTTGGCGCCCGCCTTCACCTTGCGCTCGAAGGCCAGCAGGTCGTCCTGCGGCGACTTGGCCTGCGGGTGCACTTCCGGGTAGGCCGCCACTTCGATGTGGAACCAGTCGCCGGTTTCGGCGCGGATGAATTCCACCAGCTCGTTGGCGTAGCGGAACTCGCCGGAGGCGCCGTAGCCGCTCGGCAAGTCGCCGCGCAGCGCCACGATGCGCTTGATGCCGTGCGACTTGTATTCGTTGAGGATGGCGCGGATGGACTCGCGCGTGCCGCCCACGCAGGACAAATGCGGCGCGGCGTCTTCGCCGGCGGCGAGGATTTCGCGCACCGTGTCCAGCGTGCCGGTCTGCGTGGTGCCGCCGGCGCCGAAGGTGACGGAAAAATATTTGGGATGCAGCTCGGACAGCTTGGCGCGCACAACGCGCAGCTTCTCCGCGCCTTCCGCCGTCTTGGGCGGAAAGAATTCAATACTAAAATTATGGGTGTCCATCGGCATTCTTCAGAAGTAAGGTGGATAGCGCCCAGGAAATCACACTGTAGAGTATCGCGCCGCCCATGGCAGCCCAGAAACTGTCCACATGGAAGCCGTCGACCCAGTGCGCCACCAGCCAGAACATGAAGCCGTTGATGACCAGGATGAACAGGCCCAGCGACAGCACCGTGACAGGCAGGGTGAGCAGCAGCAGGACGGGACGTATCAGTGTGTTAACCAGGCCCAGCACTAAGGCTGCGACCAGGGCTGCGCCTATGCTTGTGACATCGACGGAATGCATCAGGTAGGGCACGGCGAACAGCGCCGCGGCATTGATTAACCAGGTAAGGACCAAACGCATAAAAAGCCTCGCAGTGCATAACAAAAGGGCCGGCTGCGAGCCGGCCCGGGTCACTGATTAGTAACGGTAGTGTTCAGGCTTGTAAGGGCCTTCTTTTTTCACATTGATGTAGGCGGCCTGCTCTTCGGTCAGCTCGGTCAGCTGCGCGTTCAGCTTGCGCAGCTGCAGGCGGGCGACCTTCTCGTCCAGGTGCTTGGGCAGCACGTACACGCCGACCGGGTAGTCCTTGGTGTTGACGAACAGCTCGATCTGGGCGATGGTCTGGTTGGCGAACGAGGACGACATCACATACGACGGGTGGCCCGTGCCGCAGCCCAGGTTCACCAGGCGGCCTTCGGCCAGCAGGATGATGCGCTTGCCGCTAGGGAAGATCACGTGGTCGACCTGGGGCTTGATGTTGTCCCACTCGTATTTCTTCAGCGCGGCGACGTCGATCTCGTTGTCGAAGTGGCCGATGTTGCAGACGATGGCCTGGTCCTTCATGGCCAGCATGTGCGCTTCGGTCAGGATGTGGTAGTTGCCGGTGCAGGTGACGAAGATGTCGCCGTGTTCGGCGGCGTAGTCCATGGTCACGACGCGGTAGCCTTCCATCGCCGCCTGCAGCGCGCAGATCGGATCGATTTCGGTGACCCACACTTGCGCCGACAGCGCGCGCATGGCTTGCGCCGAGCCCTTGCCCACGTCGCCGTAGCCGGCGATGACGGCGATCTTGCCGGCGATCATGACGTCGGTGGCGCGCTTGATGCCGTCCACCAGCGATTCGCGGCAGCCGTACAGGTTGTCGAACTTGGACTTGGTGACGGAATCGTTAACGTTGATCGCAGGGAAAGCCAGCTTGCCTTCCTTGTGCATCTGGTACAGGCGGTGCACGCCGGTGGTGGTTTCCTCGGTCACGCCCAGGATGGCCGGCAGGCGCTTGGAGTACCAGGTGGCGTCTTTCGCCAGGTGGGCCTTGATCGAGTTGAACAGGCAGATTTCCTCTTCCGAACCCGGATTGGCCAGCACCGAGATGTCGGTTTCGGCGCGGGTGCCCAGGTGCAGCAGCAGGGTGGCGTCGCCGCCGTCGTCCAGGATCATGTTGGAGTACACGCCCTCGCCCGGCCATTCGAAGATGCGGTGGGTGTATTCCCAGTATTCGTCCAGGTTCTCGCCCTTGACGGCGAACACCGGGGTGCCGGCGGCGGCGATGGCGGCGGCGGCGTGGTCCTGGGTCGAGTAGATGTTGCAGGACGCCCAGCGCACTTGCGCGCCCAGCGCTTCCAGCGTGCGGATCAGCACGGCGGTCTGGATGGTCATGTGCAGCGAACCGGTGATGCGCGCGCCCTTCAAAGGCTGCGCGGCCGCGAATTCTTCGCGGATGGCCATCAGGCCGGGCATTTCGGTTTCAGCGATCTTGATTTCTTTTTCGCCCCATGCGGCCAGGCCGATGTCAGCGATGATGTAGTCTTGCGAGGTTTTGAGTACGGCGTTCATCACGCCCTCCTTTCAATGGTTGAAAAAAGTAACGTGAGCGCGGTGTTGATTTCCGAGCCTGGCCTGCCTGGTGTTGTCTGGCGGGTCGCAGCGCTCCTCGGGAAGGGAATTCTAGCAGAAAAACCCGTGGCCAGGTCCAGCCTGGCCACGGGAAGGTGTTGCTTAATTGAGGCCGGCGGCGGCGCGCAGGGCGGCGACCTTGTCGGTGCGCTCCCAGGTGAATTCCGGCTCTTCGCGGCCGAAGTGGCCGTAGGCGGCGGTCTTCTGGTAGATAGGACGCAGCAGGTCCAGCATCTGCACGATGCCTTTCGGACGCAGGTCGAAGTGTTCCAGCACCAGCTTGGCGATCGCGTCGTCCGGAATCACGCCCGTGCCTTCGGTGTAGACCGTGATGTTGATCGGACGGGCCACGCCGATCGCATACGACACCTGCACCTGGCACTGGCGCGCCAGGCCGGCGGCCACGATGTTCTTGGCCACGTAGCGCGCGGCGTAGGCGGCCGAACGGTCAACCTTGGAAGGATCCTTGCCGGAGAAGGCGCCGCCGCCGTGCGGGGCTGCGCCGCCGTAGGTGTCGACGATGATCTTGCGGCCGGTCAGGCCGCAGTCGCCCTGCGGGCCGCCGATGACGAAGCGGCCGGTCGGGTTGACCAGGAATTTGGTGTCCTTCAGCCAGCCGGCCGGCAGCACCGGCTTGATGATCTCTTCGATCACGGCTTCTTCGATCTGCTTGTGGCTCACTTCAGGCGCGTGCTGGGTCGACAGCACCACGGTGTCGACCGACACCGGGCGGCCGTCGACGTAGCGCAGCGTGACTTGCGACTTGGCGTCCGGACGCAGCCACGGCAGGCGGCCGTCCTTGCGCAGCTGCGACTGGCGCTCGACCAGGCGGTGCGAGTAGTAGATCGCGGCCGGCATCAGTTCCGGGGTTTCGTCGCAGGCGTAGCCGAACATCAGGCCCTGGTCGCCGGCGCCCTGGTCCAGGTCCAGGCCCGCGCCTTCGTCCACGCCCTGGGCGATGTCCGGCGACTGCTTGTCGTAGCACACCATCACGGCGCAGCCCTTGTAGTCGATGCCGTAGTCGGTGTTGTCGTAGCCGATGCGCTTGATGGTTTCGCGCGCCACTTGAATATAATCGACGTTGGCGAACGTGGTAATCTCGCCTGCCAGCACCACCAGGCCGGTGTTGCACAGGGTTTCGGCGGCCACGCGCGCTTTCGGGTCCTGCGCCAGGATGGCGTCGAGGATGGCGTCGGAAATTTGGTCGGCAACCTTGTCGGGGTGGCCTTCGGAGACGGATTCCGAGGTGAAGAGATAGTCGTTCGACATTGCAAGCTCCTGATACTGGTTTGGTAAACATGTCGCAACAACCAATACGGCTTGCGACGCTTTAGCGATATTTATATTCCGCTTCGCAAGTTGTCTGTTAACTCAGCGGTTCCTTCATACGTGGTATTTTACGCTTCTTTTAAAAACTTTTGGCAAAGCAAAGCTTTTTGCCTGATCTGAATCATCCATGCTTGTCACCCTATTCCGCCTACTTTCCGTCTTCCCCCTGCCCGTGCTGCATGCGCTGGGCGCCGCGCTCGGCTGGCTGGTTTACCTGCTGTCGCCTTCGCACCGCCGCCGCATGCGCGAGAATATGCGCCAGGCCGGCTTCGAACGCCACCTGGGCGCTGCGATTGCCGAGGCTGGCAAAAGCATACTGGAATTGCCGTTTATCTGGTGCGCGCCACCGGAGCGCGTGTCGCGCCACGCCAGCACCGAGAACTGGGAGCTGGTGCAGGACGCGCTGGACGCCGGACGCGGCATTGTGTTCCTGACGCCACACCTGGGCTGTTTTGAAATCGTGGCGCAGGAAATCGCGCTGCGCACCGAGCTGATGGTGATGTACCGGCCGCCCAAGCAGGCCGCGCTCAAGCCGCTGATCGAGGGCGCGCGCGCGCGCAAAAACCTGCTGCTGGCGCCGGCCAATATGTCCGGCGTGCGCATGCTGGCCAAGACGCTGAAAAAAGGCCTGCCGATCGGCCTGCTGCCGGACCAGGTGCCGCAGGAGGGCGAAGGCGTGTTCGCCGATTTCTTCGGCCGCAGCGCCTACACCATGACCCTGCCGGCCAAGCTGGCGCAGATGGGCGACGCGGTGGTCATCGTCACCTACGCCGAGCGGCTGCCGTTCGGGCGCGGCTATGTGATCCGCTTCGTGCCCTTCGAGGGCGCGCTGGACGGCAACACCGCCGAGCAGGCGCGCGCCATCAACGCCGCCATGGAAAAACTGATCGCGCGCGCCCCGGCGCAATATTACTGGAGCTACAACCGCTACAAGGTGCCGGCCGGCGCGGCCGCAGCGGCCGCCAAGGCGGAGGCGCCATGAGGCTGCTGCTGGGATTCATGTGGCTGCTGCACTGGCTGCCGCTGCCGGTGCTGGGCCGCTTCGGCACGGCGGTCGGCTCGCTGCTGTTCATTATCATGAAGCCGCGCCGCGACATCACCCTGGTCAACCTGCGCCTGTGCCTGCCCGAACTGTCCGAGGCCGAGCGCACCGCGCTGGCGCGGCGCCACTTCCAGTCCTACGCGCGCAGCGTGTTCGAGCGCTCCATCCTGTGGTGGGCCTCCGAGCAGCGCCTGCAGCGCCTGATCAAGGTGGTCTCCTACGACGGCGCGCACCCGGAATCGGCCGGCATCCCGGTGGCGGCCATGACGGGCCGGCCCACCATTTTGCTGTGTCCGCATTTCGTCTGCCTGGACGTGGCGGGCGCCGCCATCGCCATGCAGGCCTCGGCCTCGTCCATGTATGTGCAGCAGAAAAACGCCGTGTTCGACAAGGTGCTGCGCGACGGGCGCGCCCGCTTCAAGCCGGTGCGCCTGTTCACCCGCCTGGACGGCATCAAGCCCATCCTGCGCGCGCTGAAGGAGAAGCTGCCCTATTTCATGCTGCCGGATATGGATTTCGGCGAGAAGGACGCCGAGTTCGTGCCCTTCTTCGGCGTGCAGGCGGCCACGCTGTCGGCCACGGCCCGCATCGCGGCGGCCACCGGCGCCCAGGTGATGCCGGTGATCTCCACCTTCCTGCCCGATTACCAGGGCTGGCAGGTAAAATTCTATGCGCCATGGGATAATTATCCCGGTGCCGACATGGTGGAAGCGACGCGCCGCATGAACGCCTTTATCGAGGAGCGCGTGCGCGAGGCCCCGGCCGAATATTTCTGGACCCACAAGCGCTTCAAGACGCGCCCCAACGGCGAGCCTTCCTTCTACGGCAAGGCGCGCTAAGCCCACAACACCAATCGATTATGAAACTCAAATTCACCAAGATGCACGGCGCCGGCAATGACTTCGTGGTCATCGACGCCATCAGCCAGCAGATCGACTTTACGCCCGCGCAATGGAAGCAGCTGGGCGACCGCCGCTTCGGCGTGGGCGCGGACCAGATGCTGGTGGTGGAGAAGCCGACCCAGCCGGGCTGCGACTTCCGCTACCGCATCTTCAACAGCGACGGCGGCGAGGTCGAGCAGTGCGGCAACGGCGCGCGCGCGTTCGCCAAATTCGTCACGCAAAAAGGGCTGACCGACAAGCGCAGCATCAGCGTGGAAACCATGGCCGGCATCATCGCGCCGCGCCTGGAGGACAACGGCAACGTGACGGTGGACATGGGCGCGCCCGTGCTCGAGCCGGCCCGCGTGCCCTTCGACGCGGACGGCCTGGACGGCGTGGCCGAGGGCCGCGACATGCTGTGGCCGCTGGTGCTGGAACTGGGCGGCGACAAGGAAACCGTGCTGGTGTCGGTAGTGTCGATGGGCAACCCGCATGCGGTGCAGCTGGTGGGCGACGTGGACACCGCCCCGGTGGAGCTGACCGGGCCGCTGATCGAGCACCATCCGCGCTTCCCGCGCCGGGTCAACGCCGGCTTCATGCAGCTGGTAAACCGCCAGCACATCCGCCTGCGCGTGTTCGAGCGCGGCGTGGGCGAAACGCTGGCCTGCGGCACCGGCACCTGCGCGGCCGTGGTGGCCGGCATCCGCCGCGGCCTGCTCGACTCGCCGGTGACGGTGGACGCGCGCGGCGGCCAGCTGGCCATCGCCTGGGCCGGCGAAGGCCAGCCGGTGTATCTGACCGGCCCGGCCGTGACGGTGTACGAAGGCGAGATCGAGATTTAAGCCGGCGCTGCAAGCCAGCCCGGCTCAGGCGGCCTGCAGCCGGCCGCCGGGCGCGCCGTCCTGCGCGTGCCCGGCTTCGGCCTCCTCCCCGGGCAGCCAGGTTTTCAGCCGGTACAGGCGCTGGCGGTAGTTGCCTTCCGGGCCGTCCAGGCCGGCATCCACGCTGTCGAACAGCCGGCTGATGCGGTCCAGGGCCTGGCGCTGCTGGGCATTGCTCACCAGCACCAGGCGGCGCTTGCCGCGTCCGTAGCTGGCGCGGATATCGACCACCAGGCAATGGCCCTGGTCGGCCGCCTTCACATCCAGCAGCAGCGCTTCGGCCCGGCTCAGGCCGAACCATCCCGCCAGTTCCACCCGCGCCGCCAGCAAAGGCTGGCTGCCCAGCAATTCCCGGCTCACGCCCGGCAGGCTGGCGGCCCAGCCGCCGCCGCTGTCCGGCGCGATGCGCCGCAGCGCCGCCTGCGCCTCGGCGCAGCCCTGGGCGGCGGCCTTCTGCAGCCAGTAGGCCGCGCGCACGTCATTCTGCTCGCCGCCACGCCGGGTGCGCCAGGCGTGCATGCCGCACTCCAGCTGCGCCGCGCTGTGGCCCAGATCGGCCGCGCGCTCCAGGCAGGCCTGCGCCTCGCTCACGCTGCGCTGGGAAAATTCGGGTTTCAAATAGATGCGCGACAGCGCGAACCAGGCATCCGCCAGGCCCTGCTCTCCGGCCAAGGTCAGCCAGCGGATGGCGCGCTTGAAATTGGCCGCCGCGATGCCGCCGTGCACGCGCTCGCCGTCCCGGTTCATGCGCGCAAACCACAGCCCCAGCGACAACTGGGCGATGCGCTCGCCGCCGTGCGCTGCCAGCTCGCGGCAGCGCATGCCGATGCCGTCCGCGTCCGCTTCCGGGTCCAGCTCCATATTCGCGTCGGCCCCGGTGGCGGCGCCGGCCAGCGCCCGCGCGCAGCGCGCCAGCAGCTGCACCTGCTGCGGCGCGATCTGCCAGTTGGCGGCGCGCGCCGCCTCGGCGTCCGGCGGCGCGTCGCGCAGCAGCTGGCGCACCAGCGGCAGCGCCTGCTCGAGAAACACCGCGCGCGGCTGGGTGCCCCAGGCCTCGTCCAGCGCCACATAGGCCAGCGTGCTGACCAGCACCGGCGCGCCCGCCGGCGCCGGATGCCGCGGCGGCTGTTGCGACAGCGGCGCCGGCGCCGCGGCCGGCCGCTGCTGCAGGGCCACCAGGCGCAGCGCTTCCGGCAAACCGGCCCGCACCGCCGCGTCGAGCGCCTGCATGGCCTTGGTCCGCAGCGAGGAGCCGGCGCCGGCGGCCGCCGCGCCCAGGGCGCCCAAAGCGCCCAGCGCGCTGGCCGTGTCGGTTTCGCCCGGCGGCGCGTTCAGCACCAGCTGGGCCAGCACCAGGCCGGCCGGCAGCACGCCGGCCTCCCAGGCCCGCTCGTACCAGGGCAGGATGGCTTCGCGGCTGTGCTGCGCGTGTTCGTAGCCCACGTGGTTGCCGATCAGCCGCCATGCCTCGTCCCGTCCCTGCTTGGCGGCGCGGTGCAGCCAATGCAGGGCGGTAGGCAGGCTTTGCGGCAGGCTGGCGCCACCGAACAAATACAGTTTACCCAGCGCCAATTGGCATTGGGAGTCTCCAGCGCGCGCCCCTCTGATCATTACTAGTTCTTCACGATTTGCCATCGTTCCACTATTAATATGATTCATTCAAGAAAAACGCTGCGGCATGGCTGGCCAGGTCATGTGCCCGGCCGCCTTTTATGGCTTGATCTTGCCACATTCCAACTAGCGCAGTAAGGCCAAGTGTCGTTTTATTGCCTATAGTGTGAAATATTAAATGCTAAGTGTTTGATATTGCTCAAATTCCGCAGCACAGCAAAGCGTGTACGCTGATTGCAATCCCATTAACTAAACGAAAGGAAACCTTGCCGCTCAGCATGCAGTGGACAGCTATTCAAGCGTTTCAAAAATACAACACGAAACCACATTTTTTTGGCTTTTGACCAATACTAGCCCTCATAATCGACCAATCCTTCGCCGTGGGCGCAGCGAGCAATTAAGGTTCAAAGCAGACGGCTGCAGTGCATTCGGCAGCTCATGTTTAAGCTCTTTGATCGATTAATCATAAAAGGAAGAACAAATGAAAAAATCATTAGTGGCCCTGGCACTCATGGGCGCCTTCGCTGGAGCTCATGCGCAATCGTCCGTCACTATTTACGGCACCGTCGATGCCGGCGTTTCGAAAACCACCGGCACCACTGCCCAGATCGGCAAACGCGACAACAACAAACTCGGCTTCCGCGGCGTGGAAGACCTGGGCAGCGGCCTGAAGGCCCTGTTCCAGCTGGAGATCCGCTACGAGCCGGACACCGGCACCATAGAAAGCACCTCGGGCGCCAACAGCCGTCCGCTGTTCCAAGGCCAGAGCCGCGTCGGCCTGCAGGGCGACTTCGGCACGGTGCGCCTGGGCCGCGGCCTGACCCCGTTCCAGGAAACCTCGACCGCCTTCGAGCCATGGAGCGGCGTGCCGGCCGTGGCTGGCTACCAGACCAATCTGCAAGTGGCCGGCTACACCAGCGATCCGCTGGCGCCGCCGGGCACCTCGGGCAACCGCTTCTCGAACGCCGTGTGGTACAACACGCCGGTGATCAACGGCTTCCAGCTGAACGTGGCCGTGGGCGCCAAGGAAGCGCTGGGCAACACCGTCGCCATCGTCGGCCGCGGCACCACGCTGGCGCCGCAATACGGCGTCAACGCCCTGCCGTCCGCCAATCCATGGGGCGCCAGCGCCACCTACACGCTGAACCAGTTCGCCGCCTATGCCGCCTATGAGCGCAACGCGATCGAAACCAAGCTGTGGTCGGTGGGCGCGTCGTACAAGCCGATGCCGGCCCTGAAACTGATGGCGACCTACCAGAAGCAGGACATGGACCATACCGTGCTGGCCAACGCGGCCAACCACGAGACCGACGCCTGGATCGTCGGCGCCAACTACACCATGGGTCCGGGCAAGCTGCTGCTGGGCTATGGCGTGAAGACGCCGGACCGCATCCTGAAGACCAAGCAGGCGTCGATCGGCTACGAGTACAACATCTCGACCCGCACCTATATCTACTTCGACCTGTCGAACAAGAAGACCCCGCTGCCGGCCACCACCGCCACCACCAACGACAGCACGGTCAACCACTATTCGGTTGGTATCCACCACAACTTCTGATGCGCGCGCGCTTCAGCTGAACCGGACGGGCCCCTCGCGGGCCCGTTTTTTTTAGCCTTGCAAAACACTAGCCAAAAAGCGCTGTGACTTTTTTGCAACTGCGCTCAACGATGCAACATGGCTTTCTGTACAAGCCCCGATTGCCGTGTCATATTGGTTGCACCGGATTAGTACGCACGTACTATTTTGAGAATAAAAAAACAAATCAATCTTTTGGAGACTGCATGAAAACTAAACTGCTCGCAGCGGGTATCGCCGCATGCTTCGCCGCGCCGGCCATGGCGCAATCCTCGGTCCAGATCTACGGTATCGCCGACGCCGGCGTGATGTATGTGAAAAACGGCGGCCAGGACGCCAAGACCAAACTGGTCAGCGGCATTGCCGACGGCTCGCGCCTCGGCTTCCGCGGCACCGAGGACATGGGCGGCGGCTACAAAGCCATCTTCAACCTGGAAGCGCGCGTGGAACTGGACACCGGGCGCCAGCAAACGGGCAACCTGAGCAGCAACCCCACCTTCGCGCTGACCGAAGGCCTGAACTTCACCGTGCCGGCCGCCGCCGGCGGCGCCGCCACCGCCGAGAAACTGAAGGCCGGCGTGCAGGGCGCGCTCAATCCCGCCATCAACGTCAACATCAACGGCGCGCTGTTCGACCGCACCTCCATGGTCGGCCTGGTGACGCCGGTGGGCGCCGTGCTGCTGGGCCGCATGTACACCCCGGGCTACGAAGTGCTGAACGCCGGCGACGTGTTCGAATCGGGCACGGCGGCGGGCTGGGGCGGCATCGTGGGCGGCACCGGCGGCCTGCTGACGGCCGGCGTGGCGATCCGCTCCGACAAGTCGATCCAGTACCGCATGGAACTGCCGAACGGCCTGAAGGCCTCGGCCATGTACGGCACCGAGAAATCGGGCTACATCGGCATGGACAAGCGCTCCTGGGGCGCCAATGTGCGCTACGTGGCGAACGGCTGGGACGTCGGCCTGGGCCACAACCACGGCACCGACCAGGTCGGCGCGCGCGGCCTGGTGACCACCACGCTGGCCGGCTCCTACGCCTTCGACAACTGGAAGCTGTTCCTCGGCACCCACAAGCAGAAGAACGAGAATTCGGTCATCATCCGCTACGCGGGCGACCTGCTGGCGCCGACCTTCGCCGCCTTCCCGGCGCCGCTGAACACGCTGCTGGCCGGCCAGGCCAACGCCGCGCTGAAACGCAACTTCCTGCTCGACGCGATCAGCTACCAGGTCGGCTTCCACTACAAAATGGGCGCCGGCCGCATCATGGCCTCCGTGGTGCGCCAGGACGACAAGCGCGCCGACGCCAGCGACGCCACCCAGTACGGCCTGGGCTACGACTACAACCTGTCCAAGCGCACCGACGTGTATGTGGTGGGCGCCTACATCAAGAACGAAAACGACGGCCAGTACGCCATCGGCGCGGCCAGCGCCTCGGGCGGCTTCACGGCAAAACCGGGCGATTCGAGCAAGGGCATCCAGGTGGGCATGCGCCACCGCTTCTGACCGCGTTTCCGCGCCACACGGAAAGACGCCTGCGGGCGTCTTTTTTATTGTGCCGTCGGGTAGAATGTGGCTTGCTCTCAACCCACAAGCTGAACAATGGACGCCACCGCCGTACTGCAATACCTGACCGACCACCCGCATTTCTTCGAGGAGCACGCCAGCCTGCTCGGCGAGGTCAAGCTCTCCAGCCCGCTGACCGGGCGCGCCGTCTCGCTGCAGGAGCGCCAGATGGAAGTGATGCGCGACAAGTACAAGGCGCTGGAACTGCGCATGGCCGAGCTGTCGCGCCACGCCAAGGAAAACGAAACCATCGCCGGCCGCTTCCACAGCTGGACCCAGGCCCTGCTGCAGGTGCGCGAAGACGGCGCCATGCCGCGCGTGCTGGCCGACAGCCTGAAGAGCAGCTTCCACGTGCCGCAGGCCACGCTGCGCCTGTGGGGCGCCAAGCCGGAGTACGCCGGGCAGTGGTTCACCGCCGGCGCTTCGGACGACGCGCGCATCTTCGCCAACAGCCTGATGGCCCCGTACTGCGGCGCCAACAACGACTTCGAAGCGGTGCGCTGGCTGGACGACGCCGGCACGGTGCAGTCGACCGTCATCATCCCGCTGCGCAAGCCGGGCAGCGCCGGCGCCAAGGGCGCCACCTTCGGCCTGCTGATACTGGGCTCGCCCGATTCCGAACGCTTCACCGCGCTGATGGCGACCGACTTCCTGGTCCACATCGGCGAAACGGCCAGCACCGCGCTGGCGCCGCTGGTCGGCTAAGGCCGCCATGAGCGCGCGCGGCAAAGCCGACTGGGCGCACGCCTACCTCGAGCAGCTGCGCACGCAGCGCAAGCTGTCCGCGCACACCCTGGACGCCTACCGGCGCGACCTGGCCGAACTGGCCGCCCTCAGCGGCGACACGCCGTGGGACGCGCTCGGCCAGGCCGACGCGCGGCGCTACGCGGCCCGGCTGCACAGCAAGGAACTGGGGCCGCGCTCCATCGCCCGCAAGCTGTCGAGCTGGCGCGGCTTCTTCGACTGGCTGGCCGGGCAGACCCCGCTGGCGGTCAACCCGGCGCACGGCGTGCGCGCGCCCAAGCGTCCCAAGAACCTGCCCAAGGCCCTGCCGGTGGACGACGCCGTGCGGCTGGTGTCCACCCCGGCGCGCGCGCACGCGGGCCCGGCGGAGCCGGCCGAGCTGTGCAACCAGGCCATGTTCGAGCTGATGTATTCCAGCGGGCTGCGGGTGTCCGAGCTGGCCGGGCTGGACCTGCGCCACAGCCCGGAAGCGCTGGGCTGGCTGGAGCAGGACAATGCCGACGTCACCGTGCTGGGCAAGGGCGGCAAGCGCCGCACGGTGCCGGTGGGCAAGGCCGCCATGGCCGCCATCGCCGCCTGGCTGGCGGTGCGCCCGCCGCCGTCCGACGGCAGCGGCGCGCTGTTTACCAGTGCGCGCGGCACGCGGGTGTCGCCGCGGGTGGTGCAGCTGCGCCTGAAAGCGCACGGACTGGCCACCGGCGCCCCGGCCAGCGTGCACCCGCACATGCTGCGCCACTCCTTCGCCTCGCACCTGCTGCAATCGTCCGGCGACCTGCGCGCCGTGCAGGACATGCTGGGCCACGCCACCATCGCCTCCACCCAGGTGTACACGGCGCTGGACTTCCAGCACCTGGCCCAGGTGTACGATAAAGCCCATCCGCGCGCCAAAGTGAAATAGCATGCGCTGCGTCAAGGCTGGCGTTTGGCCGCCTTGCCCAAATTGCGGCATAATCGCTCGATCCCGGCCCCGAGGGGCCACCAACTACTGATCGGCAAGCTGACATGGCACTCATTCCCACCACCATCCTCACCGGCTTCCTCGGCGCGGGCAAGACCACGCTGCTCAACCGCATCCTGCAGGAAAGCCACGGCATGCGCATCGCCGTCATCGAAAACGAGTTCGGCCAGGAAAACATCGACAACGAAATCCTGGTGCAGGACAGCAAGGAACAAATCGTCGAGATGAACAACGGCTGCATCTGCTGCACCGTGCGCGGCGACCTGATCGTGGCGCTGTCGAACCTGGCGCAAAAGCGCAACGCCGGCGAGCTCAACTTTGACCGCGTGGTGATCGAAACCACCGGCCTGGCCAATCCCGGCCCGGTAGCGCAGACCTTCTTTGTCGACGAGGAAGTGGGCGCCCACTACATGCTGGACGCCATCGTCACCGTGGTGGACGCGCGCCACGCCATGCAGCAGCTGGACGCCAACGAGGAAGCGCAGCGCCAGGTGGGCTTCGCCGACAAGCTGCTGCTGTCCAAGACCGACCTGGTGGACCAGGCCGTGCTGGACGAGTTGCTGCCGCGCCTGAAGCGCATCAACCCGCGCGCGCCCATCAGCCACTCCAACTTCGGCAGCGCGCCGATCGCCGAGGTGCTGGACCTGAAAGGCTTCAACCTGAACGAGAAGCTGGAACTGGACCCGGACTTCCTGGCCGCCGAGGAACACGGCCACGACCACCACGACCATGAGCACGGCGAGCACTGCGACCACCCCAGCCACGCCCACGGCCACCACGACCACCACCACAGCCACCACAGCCACCACAGCGACGACATCGCCGCCTTCGTCTTCAAGAGCGCGCGCCCGTTCGACAGCGCCAAACTGGACGAATTCCTGGGCGGACTCGTCAACGTGTACGGTCCTCGCATGTTGCGCTACAAAGGCGTATTGTTGATGCAGGGCGCCGAGCGCAAGGTGGTGTTCCAGGGCGTGCACCAGCTGATGGGCAGCGACCTGGGCGCGAAATGGGCCGACGGCGAAGAACGTGGCAGCAAAATGGTATTTATTGGCAAGAATCTACCGAAAGACATCTTTATTAGCGGATTGGAACAATGTTTGGTATAAACTAACCGGGTTTTGTGGGGTACCGGTTGGTGATTTAGCAACAAGGAACACACCGGTGCGGTTGCCAGCAATCGCGCAACTGAAAATTTGAAAACTCTGTCGTATCGAAGGTAAGCGAAGTGATGACTAAAACTAATAAATCGACCCCCGCCGCTATCGAAGAAGTCCGCCTCCTCACGGAAGAAGAAATTCTGAAAATGGGCGAAGCCGACTACATGAATCCGGCGCAAATGGCGTTTTTCAAGGCCAAGCTGCAATCCTTGGAAAAAGAGCTGCTGAAAAATGCCGGCGAGACGACCGAACACCTGCGCGAAACCGTGCTGGTGCCGGACCCTGCCGACCGCGCGACCATCGAGGAAGAGCACGCACTGGAACTGCGCACCCGCGACCGCGAGCGCAAGCTGCTGAAGAAGGTGCAGCAATCCATCGTCGCCATCGACAACAACGAGTATGGCTGGTGCGAAGAAACCGGCGAACCGATCGGCATTCCGCGCCTGATCGCCCGTCCGACCGCCACCCTGTCGCTGGAAGCGCAGCAGCGCCGTGAACTGAAGCAAAAGCTGTACGGCGACTAAGCAGTCCGCCGCCGCCAGCCTCCCCGGCGTATGGACGCAGGCGGGCGGCTCACTCCCGAAAAAGCATGCCGGCCACACCGCATGCTTTTTTTGTTTTCCGCCTTGCTCTTGGGCTACACTAGGAGTCCAGCATAGCGAGGAACGCCGTGGGCCTGTTTTCCCTGTTTAAAAAAGGCAAGCCGGACGCCGCCGCCCCGGACGGCGACGACGACGCCGCGCGCCTGGCCGCCAACAGCGAAGCGCAGCGCGCCGCCGCCAACAGCCAGCTGCAGCGCGACATCGCGCGCGCCACCGCGCTGAAAATCGACGCCATCGAAGCGGCCATGGAGGCCGACATCTTCAACACGCCGGAACCGGCCTGGGGCAGCCGCCCCGCGCGCCCGGTGCTGAACACCGCGCCGGCGCCCGCCGACAACCCCGCCACCCTGCCCCTGCTCGACGCCAGCACCACCCAGCTGCTGGCCGACGACGAGATCCCCGCCCCGGTGGCCGACAGCGCCACCGCGCCGGTGGTGGAAGAAAGCGCCATCCTGTACGCCAACGGCCAGGCCGCGGTCGCCGAGCAGATGCTGGCCGGCGCGCTGGCCGACGCCGCCGCCGCCGGCCTGGGCGCCCAGCAGGACCGCACCGTCTGGTGGCTGCTGTTCGACCTGCACCAGGCGCAGGGCCAGCAGGAACAGTTCGACAGCCTGTCCATCGACTACGCCAGCACCTTCGAAACCTCGCCGCCGCCCTGGCGCGGTGCGGCGGCGCCGGCTGCGGCCCCGTCCGGCGGCGGCGCCGGCACAGGCTATGCCGGCGTGGCCCCCACGCAAGTGTTCGGCGCGGCGCTGGACGCCGGCGCCGCCGCCGTGCTGGCGCGCATCGACGCAAGCGACGCCGCCGTCCCGCTGCGCCTGGACTTCAGCGCCATCGCCAGCGCCGACGCCGAAGGCTGCGCCCTGCTGCTGGGCGCCCTGCAAAACCTGCAAAAACAGGGCCGCGAGCTGATCGTGGTGGCCGCCGCCGAGCTGGCCGCGCTGCTGCAAGGCAGGCTGGCCGTGGGCGACCGCGCCGGCGGCGAAGCGCCCTGGCTGCTGCTGCTGGAACTGCTGCAGCTGCTGAACCGCGAAAAAGACTTCGAAGAAGCCAGCATGGACTATTGCGTGACCTTCGAAGTGTCGCCGCCGCCCTTCGTCGCGCCCAGCAAAGTGGCCACGGCGGCGCGCGCGACCGTTCCGGCGGCGGTGGCGGCGGCGGGCAAGGCGGCGGACCGCTTCATGCTGCCGGCCGTGGTGGAAGGCAGCTGCACCGCGCTGCTGGACGCCGTCAGCGCCTACGCCGAACAGTACCCGGCGCTGGTGTTCGATTGCTCGCGCCTGGCGCGGCTGGACTTCGGCGCCGCCAACCTGTTGCTGAGCCGCTTGCAGCAGCTCGCGGCGGACGGCAGAAGAGTAGAATTCCGGGAAGTGAACCACCTGGTGGCCGCCCTGCTGCGGCTGCTGGGCTACGCCGGCGTGGCGCGCATCTTCGCCCACAAGTACTAGGACAGGTACCAGGACAAGTACTAACGCAAGTACAGCGCCGCAGCCCCGGCCGGAGCCGGCGTCTTGCAATTGCGCGCACTATCCCCATGTCAGGGACTGGCGCCGGCATCTGCAGCGGGCGTTGCGCGCCATGCGCGAGCGCCACTACTTTTGAGGTCTACATGGAACAATTTCACGGCACCACCATCCTGTGCGTGCGGCGCGGCGCGGAAGTCGCGCTGGGCGGCGACGGTCAGGTCACGCTGGGCAACATCGTCATGAAGGGCACGGCCCGCAAAGTACGCAAGCTCTACCAGGGCAAAGTGCTGTGCGGCTTCGCCGGCGGCACGGCCGACGCCTTCACCCTGCTGGACCGCTTCGAAGCCAAGCTGGAAAAACACCAGGGCAACCTGCTGCGCGCCTCGGTCGAGCTGGCCAAGGACTGGCGCACCGACCGCGTGCTGCGCCGCCTGGAAGCGATGCTGCTGGTGGCCGACGCCACCTCCACCCTGGTCATCACCGGCAACGGCGACGTGCTGGAGCCGGAAAAAGGCATAGGCGCGATCGGTTCGGGCGGCACCTACGCCCAGTCGGCCGCGCTGGCGCTGGCCGAGAACACCGAACTGAGCCCGGCCGAGATCGTGAAAAAATCGCTCACCATCGCCGGCGAGCTGTGCATCTACACCAATATGTCCCACATTATCGAAACGCTGGACGGGAAAGCGGAATGAATATGACTCCTCAAGAAATCGTCGGCGAGCTCGACAAGCATGTGGTGGGCCAGGGCAAGGCCAAGCGCGCGGTCGCCATTGCGCTGCGCAACCGCTGGCGGCGCCAGCAGGTGGCCGAGCCGCTGCGCCATGAGATCACGCCGAAGAACATCCTGATGATAGGGCCGACCGGGGTCGGCAAGACCGAGATCGCGCGCCGCCTGGCCAAGCTGGCCGACGCGCCCTTCATCAAGATCGAAGCGACCAAGTTCACCGAGGTGGGCTATGTGGGGCGCGACGTGGACACCATCATCCGCGACCTGGTGGACATCGGCATCAAGCAGACCCGCTCGTCCGAAATGGCTAAGGTGCGCGCGCGCGCCGAGGACGCCGCCGAGGACCGCGTGCTCGACATCCTGCTGCCGCCGCCGCGCGACTTCGGCTTCGCCACCGCCGCCGCAGCGGAGGAAGGCAAGCCCGACACCACGCGCCAGACCTTCCGCAAGCGGCTGCGGGAAGGCGAGCTGGACGACAAAGAGATCGAGATCGAACTGGCCGACACCGCGCCGCAGATGGAAATCATGGCCCCGCCCGGCATGGAGGAAATGACGGAGCAGATCAAGTCCATGTTCTCCGGCATAGGCGGCGGGCGCAAGAAGGCGCGCAAGGTCAAGATCAAGGAAGCGATGAAGCTGCTGCTGGACGAGGAAGCGGCCAAGCTGGTCAACGACGACGAGATGAAGCAGAAAGCCATCCAGAACGTGGAGCAGAACGGCATCGTGTTCCTGGACGAGATCGACAAGATCGCCTCGCGCTCCGAGGTGGGCGGCGCCGACGTCTCGCGCGCCGGCGTGCAGCGCGACCTGCTGCCGCTGGTGGAAGGGACGACGGTCAACACCAAGTACGGCATGATACGCACCGACCACATCCTGTTCATCGCCTCGGGCGCCTTCCACCTGGCCAAGCCGTCCGACCTGATCCCGGAGCTGCAGGGCCGCTTCCCGATCCGGGTCGAGCTGGAATCGCTGTCGATCGCCGACTTTGAACGGATTCTGACGTCGACCGACGCCTGCCTGACCAAGCAATACGAAGCGCTGCTGGGCACGGAGCAGGTGCAGCTGGTGTTCGCGCCGGACGGCATCACGCGGCTGGCCGAGATTGCCTACCAGGTCAACGAGCGCACCGAAAACATCGGCGCGCGGCGGCTGTACACGGTGATGGAAAAGCTGCTGGAGGAAATCTCGTTCAGCGCCAGCGAAGGCGGCGTGCAGACGCTGACCATAGACGCCGGCTACGTCAACGCGCGCCTGGACGCGCTGGCGGTGAACGAAGACCTGTCGCGCTACGTGCTGTAAGGGAAAGGGGGCAGACCATGGCCAACAAAGCACTGGCGACGCGGCAGAAGATGCAGTTCCGCGTCGAGCCCTCCCAAAAGCCGCGCAATCCCTACGCGGCGCTGGCCAAGAACCGCGCCGCCGGCCCGCACGCCAAGCCCGCCGCCGCGCAGCGCCACGCCGCCAAAGCCGCCCTCAAGAAAATCGACCCCGCCAAATCCGACGACTGACACCCCAGCGGCCTGAGCCGCATTCGGGGTCAAGCCTCAATCACCGCCAAGGCCGACCACTAGCAGGCTGAGCCGCATTCGGGGTCAGACCCCGAATGCGGCTCC
>NZ_JBWKSD010000014.1:0-87538 GCF_059419605.1 Pseudoduganella sp. GW821-FHT05F09 | reverse complement strand
GAAATGGTTATGCCAGGCGACAACGTGTCGATCACTGTTAAGCTGATCAACCCGATCGCTATGGAAGAAGGTCTGCGTTTTGCAATCCGCGAAGGCGGCCGTACCGTCGGCGCCGGCGTGGTAGCAAAAATCCTGGCCTAAGAATCTGCGCCAAGAACTAGCGCCCGACTGCAGTCGGGTGCTATAATTGCGGATTCACTGATCAAGTTTTACGTAGGGGCGTAGCTCAATTGGCAGAGCGTCGGTCTCCAAAACCGAAGGTTGGGGGTTCGAGGCCCTCCGCCCCTGCCACCGAATTCAGGTGCAGGGCACCGAAAGTAAAATAGAATGTCTAATCAATCCGTGCAAACCGTTAGCACGTCAAACGACAAGTTCAAAGTCGTGCTGGCTGTGGTTGCCGCGATTGCAGGCGTAGTCGGGTTCTTTTACCTGGCAGGTCAACCATCCCTGGTGCGGGCAGCTGCGCTAGTGGGTGGTTTGCTTATTTCCGCTGGCATCGCGTACACCTCGACCTCCGGCCGCGATTTCCTGAATTTCGCTAAAGAAGCCGTCCGCGAAACCAAAAAAGTCGTTTGGCCTACGCGCAAAGAAGCGACGCAAATCACGATGATCGTGTTTGCCTTCGTATTGGTAATGGCTGTGTTCCTGTGGGGCACGGATAAGTTGCTGGAATTCCTGTTGTACGACGTAATTCTGGGTTGGAAACAATAATGAGCGAAAATGTGCAAGACGAAGTGCCGGGCGAAGTTCCGGCACAAGATGCTGGCGCAGCAGTGAGTGTGCCGGTGAGCAACAAGCGCTGGTACGTCGTGCATGCTTATTCCGGCATGGAAAAGAGCGTCCAGCGTGCGCTGACCGAGCGCGTCGAGCGCGCCGGCATGCAAGAACAATTCGGCCAGATCCTGGTGCCCACCGAAGAAGTGGTGGAAGTCAAGAATGGCCAGAAGTCGGTCACCGAACGCCGTTTCTTCCCTGGCTATGTGCTGGTGGAAATGGAAATGACCGACGAAACCTGGCACCTGGTGAAAAACACCAGCAAGGTCACCGGTTTCATCGGCGGCAAATCGAACAAGCCGACCCCGATTCCTGCGCGCGAGATCGACAAGATCATGCAGCAAATGCAGGAAGGCGTGGAGAAGCCGCGTCCGAAAGTGCTGTACGAAGTGGGCGAGCAGGTCCGCATCAAGGATGGTCCGTTCACCGACTTCAACGGCAACGTGGAAGAAGTGAACTACGAGAAGTCCAAAGTGCGCGTCTCGGTCACCATCTTCGGCCGTGCCACCCCGGTTGAGCTTGAGTTCGGCCAGGTCGAAAAAGTTTAAGTTAGGCAGTAAGCGCCCTCGGAGCGCGGCTCCGGCCACATCCGAACAAGAGGAGCCCTGCCATGTAAGTACCGGCGGGGCGCTACTACTCAAACCCAAAGATAGGAAGTGCCCAAATGGCAAAGAAAATCATTGGCTTTATCAAGCTGCAAGTGCCAGCCGGTAAAGCAAACCCATCCCCTCCAATCGGTCCAGCGCTGGGTCAGCGCGGTCTGAACATCATGGAATTCTGCAAAGCGTTCAACGCGCAGACCCAAGGTATGGAACCAGGCATGCCGATCCCAGTCGTGATCACCGCATTCGCCGACAAGTCGTTCACCTTCGTGATGAAGACCCCTCCAGCGACCTACCTGATCAAGAAGCACTCGGGTATCACCAAAGGTTCGCCGAAGCCACATACCGACAAAGTCGGTAAGCTGACCCGCGCCCAAGCTGAAGAAATCGCAAAACTGAAGACCCCGGACCTGACCGCCGCCGACATGGACGCAGCAGTGCGCACCATCGCTGGTTCCGCACGTTCGATGGGCATCACGGTAGAGGGCATCTAATCATGGCAAAACTGTCCAAACGCGCTCAAGCCATCAAGGCTAAAGTAGACCGTACCAAAGTGTACGCTTTCGACAACGCTGTCACCCTGATCAAAGAACTGGCTACCGCCAAGTTCAACGAATCGATCGACGTGTCGGTACAACTGGGTGTGGATCCTAAGAAATCCGACCAGGTTGTGCGTGGTTCCGTCGTGCTGCCAGCTGGCACCGGCAAGACCGTACGCGTGGCTGTATTCGCTTCCGGCGAAAAGGCTGAAGCCGCTAAAGCAGCCGGCGCCGACGTTGTTGGTATGGAAGACCTGGCCGAGCGCGTCAAAGCCGGCGACATGCCTTTCGACATCGTCATCGCTTCGCCAGACACCATGCGTATCGTTGGTACCCTGGGCCAGATCCTGGGCCCACGCGGCCTGATGCCTAACCCGAAAGTCGGCACTGTAACCCCTGACGTCGCTACCGCCGTGAAAAACGCGAAAGCCGGTCAAGTTCAGTACCGTACCGACAAGGCTGGTATCATCCACGCGACCATCGGCCGCAAATCCTTCGACGACGCCGATCTGAAGCGCAACCTGGTTGCCCTGATCGAAGCGCTGAACAAGGCCAAGCCGGCATCGTCGAAAGGCGTGTACCTGCGTAAAGTAGCGATCTCGTCGACCATGGGCGCTGGCGTCCGTGTTGACCACGCTACCCTGGCAGCGTAAGCAATAAGAATTAAGTCCTTCGGCGCAAGCCGGAGGCGCATCTTTGGGCTGTCCGCTCCGGCGGGCAGGCAATCAAAGACCGTTGGGCCGGAGGCAGCAGGCAGGTTTCCGGTTAATTGCCGCAGGGCGCCCAACGCAGATGGTGTACCCGATCAAGTTTTGTAGTCCAGTGGACTCCTAACCTCGGACGCCGTTGTTCGAACCGATGTGCGGCATTTGCCAAACATCATTTAAGGAGGTTGACCGTGGGTCTCAATCTGAATGACAAAAAGGCCGTCGTCGCCGAAGTTTCCGCAAAAGTAGCAACTGCGCAAACCATCGTCGTGGCCGAGTACCGTGGCATCCAGGTTGGTCACTTGACGCAACTTCGTGCTAAGGCGCGTGCCCAGGGCGTATACCTGCGTGTTCTGAAGAACACGCTGGCTCGCCGCTCTGTTGAAGGTACGCAGTTCGCCGCTCTGGCTGACAGCATGACCGGTCCGTTGATCTACTCGATCTCGGACGACGCCGTGGCAGCAGCGAAAGTCATCAACGACTTCGCTAAAACCAACGACAAAATGGTCATCGTCGCCGGTAACTACGCAGGTAAACAGCTGGATAAAGCTGCTGTTACCGCGCTGGCGAGCATTCCTAGCCGTGAAGTCCTCATCTCGCAGCTGTTGGGCGTTATGCTGGCTCCGGTGTCGGGCTTTGCACGTGGTCTGGCTGCTCTGGCAGCGAAAAAAGGCGAAGGCGCCGCTGCTCCTGCAGCGGAAGAAACCGCAGCTGCGTAATCGCTTACGCGATTACTGTAGTAGCGCGCTTTTTTTCTCAAGTAATCAATTCTGTAGCATACAAACAAATTAGGAGTTTCAAATGGCAATTTCCAAAGACGATATCCTGAACGCAGTTAGCGAAATGTCCGTAATGGACCTGAACGAACTGGTCAAGGCCTTCGAAGAGAAGTTCGGCGTGTCGGCAGCAGCTATGGCTGCTCCAGCAGCTGGCGGCGCAGTTGCTGCTGCAGCTGAAGAACAGACCGAATTCAACCTGGTTCTGTCCGAAGTTGGCGCAAACAAAGTTGGCGTGATCAAAGTTGTTCGCGAAATCACCGGTCTGGGCCTGAAAGAAGCTAAAGACGTAGTTGACGGCGCACCAAAAGTCGTTAAAGAAGCTCTGTCGAAAGCTGACGCTGAAGCCGGCAAGAAGAAGCTGGAAGAAGCTGGCGCCAAGGCCGACCTGAAGTAATCTAGTTGTACTGGCGAGCAGTTAGCGCCGCGAGTCAAAGTGGGGCATTCCTTCCGAAAGGAAGGAATGCCGGCTTTGGCTCCTTTGTCGTCTTTGTCGTATTTGTAGCGCGCATTTGTAGCAAACTACGCTGCAGTTTGATCATATCGACCTGAAATGATAGAGGCTTGAGGTTTCGTCTGTGTGACGTTCGTTCCGCAGCGCACCTTGCAAAACCTGAATTTTCTATCCTTTCTGTCACTCACGGAGTGTCCATGCACTACTCATTTACTGAGAAGAAACGCATTCGCAAATCATTCGCGAAGCGCGCCAACGTCCACAACGTTCCGTTCCTGCTGGCTACCCAGCTCGAGTCCTACCACAACTTCCTGCAAGAAGACATCGCACCGTCGACGCGCAAGAATGACGGCCTGCAGTCGGCCTTCACCTCCATTTTCCCTATCGTTTCGCACAATGGCTTCGCGCGTCTCGAGTTCCTGTCGTACGTCCTGGGCGACCCCGCCTTCGACGTCAAGGAATGCCAGCTGCGCGGCCTGACGTTCGCGTCGCCGCTGCGCGCCAAGGTACGCCTGGTGATCCTGGACAAGGAATCGCCAACCAAGCCTGTCGTCAAGGAAATGAAGGAACAGGAAGTCTACATGGGCGAACTGCCCCTGATGACCAGCACCGGTTCGTTCGTGATCAACGGTACTGAGCGCGTTATCGTTTCTCAGCTGCACCGCTCCCCAGGCGTGTTCTTCGAACACGACCGTGGCAAGACCCACTCGTCCGGCAAACTGCTGTTCTCGGCCCGCATCATTCCTTACCGCGGCTCGTGGCTGGACTTCGAGTTCGACCCAAAAGACATCCTGTTCTTCCGCGTCGACCGCCGCCGCAAGATGCCTGTGACCATCCTGCTGAAGGCCATCGGCATGTCGCCGGAGCAGATCCTGGCGAACTTCTTCGTGTTCGACAACTTCCACCTGCGCTCCGAAGGCGCCGAGATGGAATTCGTCGCCGAACGCCTGCGCGGCGAAGTGGCGCGTTTCGACATCGTCGATCCGAAAACCGGCAAAGTGCTGGTCGCCAAGGACAAGCGCATCAACGCCAAGCACGTGCGCGACATCGACGCCGCTGGCCTGAAGCACATCTCCGTGCCGGAAGACTACCTGCTGGGCCGCGTACTGGCCAAGAACATCGTCGATCCGGAAACCGGTGAAGTGGTGGCCAACGCCAACGACGAACTGACCGAAGACGTGCTGGCACGCCTGCGCGACGCGTCGATCGCCGACATCCAGACCCTGTACACCAACGATCTGGACCAGGGCGGCTACATCTCGCAGACCCTGCGCATCGACGACACGATGGACCAGACCGCCGCCCGCATCGCGATCTACCGCATGATGCGTCCAGGCGAACCGCCGACCGAAGAGTCGGTGGAAGCGCTGTTCAACGGCCTGTTCTACAGCCCTGACCGCTACGACCTGTCGGCCGTCGGCCGCATGAAGTTCAACCGCCGCATCGGCCGCGACGAACTGACCGGCATGATGACCTTGTCGAACGAAGACGTGCTGGCCGTGATCAAGATCCTGGTCGAGCTGCGCAATGGCCGCGGCGAAGTCGACGATATCGATCACCTGGGCAACCGCCGCGTGCGCTGCGTGGGCGAACTGGCCGAAAACCAGTTCCGCGCCGGCCTGGTGCGCGTCGAGCGCGCCGTGAAAGAGCGTCTGGGCCAGGCGGAAGCCGACAACCTGATGCCGCACGACCTGATCAACTCCAAGCCGATCTCGGCCGCTATCCGCGAGTTCTTCGGTTCGTCCCAGCTGTCGCAGTTCATGGACCAGACCAACCCGCTGTCGGAAATCACCCACAAGCGCCGTGTTTCCGCCCTGGGCCCTGGCGGTCTGACCCGCGAACGCGCCGGCTTCGAGGTGCGCGACGTGCACCCGACCCACTACGGCCGCGTCTGCCCGATCGAAACGCCTGAAGGCCCGAACATCGGCCTGATCAACTCGCTGGCACTGTACGCCCGCCTGAACGAATACGGCTTCCTGGAAACCCCGTACCGCAAGGTCGAAGGCTCCATGGTGACCGACAAGATCGACTACCTGTCCGCCATCGAAGAAGGCCGCTACATCATCGCCCAGGCGAATGCGACCATCAACGGCGAAGGCAAGCTGAGCGACGAGCTGGTGTCGGCCCGTGAAGCCGGCGAAACCATCCTGGTGTCGCCTGAGCGCATCCAGTACATGGACGTGGCCCCAGGCCAGATCGTGTCCGTGGCGGCCTCGCTGATTCCGTTCCTGGAACACGATGATGCGAACCGCGCGCTGATGGGCGCCAACATGCAGCGCCAGGCTGTGCCTTGCCTGCGTCCTGAAAAGGCGCTGGTCGGTACCGGTATCGAACGCACCGTGGCGGTCGACTCGGGCACCACCGTGCAAGCACTGCGCGGCGGCCTGGTGGACTACATCGATGCAGGCCGCGTGGTGATCCGCGTCAACGACGAAGAAGCGCAAGCTGGCGAAGTCGGTGTGGACATCTACAACCTGATCAAGTACACCCGTTCCAACCAGAACACCAACATCAACCAGCGTCCTATCGTGCAAGTGGGCGACCGCGTGGCCAAGGGCGACGTGATCGCCGACGGCGCATCGACCGACCTGGGCGAGCTGGCGCTGGGCCAGAACATGACCGTGGCCTTCATGCCATGGAATGGTCTGAACTTCGAAGATTCGATCCTGATCTCGGAAAACGTCGTCAAGGACGACCGCTACACCTCGATCCACATCGAAGAGCTGTCGGTTGTCGCACGCGATACCAAGCTGGGCGCGGAAGAAATCACCCGCGACATCTCGAACCTGGCTGAGAACCAGCTGGCTCGTCTGGATGAGTCCGGTATCGTCTACATCGGCGCGGAAGTCACCGCCGGCGACACCCTGGTCGGCAAGGTCACGCCTAAAGGCGAAACCCAGCTGACTCCGGAAGAGAAGCTGCTGCGCGCCATCTTCGGCGAAAAAGCGTCGGACGTGAAAGACACCTCGCTGCGCGTGCCTTCGGGCATGGTCGGCACCGTGATCGACGTCCAGGTGTTCACCCGCGAAGGCATCGTGCGCGACAAGCGCGCCCAGCAGATCATCGACGATGAACTGAAGCGCTTCCGCCTGGACCTGAACGACCAGATGCGTATCGTGGAAGGCGACGCCTTCCAGCGTCTGGAGAAGATGCTGATTGGCCAAGTGGTCAACGGCGGTCCGAAGAAGCTGGCCAAGGGCGCCAAGATCACCAAGGATTACCTGGACGATCTGGACAAATACCACTGGTTCGACATCCGCCCTGCGGACGACGGTGCCGCCACCGCGCTGGAAGCCATCAAGGAATCCATCAACGAGAAGCGCCACCAGTTCGACCTGGCCTTCGAAGAGAAGCGCAAAAAGCTGACGCAAGGCGACGAGCTGCAGCCTGGCGTGCAGAAGATGGTCAAGGTTTACCTGGCCGTGAAACGCCGCCTGCAGTCGGGCGACAAGATGGCAGGCCGCCACGGTAACAAGGGTGTGGTTTCCCGTATTGTTCCAGTGGAAGACATGCCATACATGGCCGACGGCACGCCGGCCGACGTGGTGCTGAACCCGCTGGGTGTTCCGTCCCGTATGAACGTGGGTCAGATCCTGGAAACCCACTTGGGCTGGGCAGCAAAAGGCCTGGGTATCCGCATCGGCGAAATGCTGGCGCAGCAGATCAAAGTGGAAGAGATGCGCAAGTATCTGACCACCGTGTACAACGAGTCGGGCCGTCCGGAAGACATCGATCAATTCGACGACGAAGAGATCATGAAACTGGCGCACAACCTGAAAAAAGGTGTGCCGTTCGCAACGCCGGTGTTCGACGGCGCGCACGAGTCCGAAATCCGCCGCATGCTGGATCTGGCCTACCCTGACGACATCGCCGCCAAGCTGGGCATGACGCCATCGAAGAACCAGGTCACCATGTACGACGGCCGCACCGGCGAAGCGTTCGAGCGCAAGGTCACCGTCGGCGTGATGCACATGCTGAAACTGCACCACCTGGTGGACGACAAGATGCACGCGCGTTCGACCGGTCCATACTCGCTGGTAACGCAGCAGCCACTGGGCGGTAAAGCCCAGTTCGGCGGCCAGCGCTTCGGTGAGATGGAGGTGTGGGCACTGGAAGCATACGGCGCGTCCTACGTGCTGCAAGAGATGCTGACTGTGAAGTCGGATGACGTGAACGGCCGTACCAAAGTGTACGAAAACCTGGTCAAAGGCGACCACGTGATCGACGCGGGCATGCCGGAATCGTTCAACGTGCTGGTGAAAGAGATCCGTTCCCTGGGTATCGATATCGACCTGGAACGCAACTAAGACACTGGCGCCGCCGGGCGGGGGAAACCCTCCGCCCGGCAGCTTTAAGAATTCAATCACCTGGAGTGATACATGAAAGCTCTGCTCGATCTATTCAAGCAAGTTCAGCAAAACGAGACGTTCGACGCGATCAAGATCGGTCTGGCCTCTCCTGAAAAAATCCGTTCCTGGTCCTACGGCGAAGTCAAAAAGCCGGAAACCATCAACTACCGCACCTTCAAGCCTGAGCGCGACGGCCTGTTCTGCGCCAAGATCTTTGGCCCGATCAAGGACTACGAGTGCCTGTGCGGCAAGTACAAGCGCCTGAAGCACCGCGGCGTGATCTGCGAAAAATGCGGCGTGGAAGTCACGCTGGCCAAAGTGCGCCGTGAGCGCATGGGCCACATCGAACTGGCTTCGCCGACCGCCCACATCTGGTTCCTGAAATCGCTGCCGTCGCGCCTGGGCATGGTCCTGGACATGACGCTGCGCGATATCGAACGCGTGCTGTACTTCGAAGCATACGTCGTGACCGATCCCGGCATGACCCCGCTGAAGAAGTGCCAGATCATGTCGGAAGACGACTACGCCGCCAAGTACGAAGAGTACGGCGACGACTTCACCGCCTTCATGGGCGCCGAAGGTATCCGTGAACTGCTGCGCTCGATCGACATCCACCGCGATGCCGAGACCCTGCGCGTGGAACTGAAGGAGTCGAAGTCCGAAGCGAAGATCAAGAAGTACGCCAAGCGTCTGAAAGTGCTGGAAGCGTTCCAGCGTTCCGGCATCAAGCCGGACTGGATGATCATGGAAGTGCTGCCAGTGCTGCCGCCGGAACTGCGTCCGCTGGTACCGCTGGACGGCGGCCGCTTTGCGACCTCCGACCTGAACGACCTGTATCGCCGCGTCATCAACCGTAACAACCGTCTGAAACGCCTGATGGAGCTGCGCGCTCCAGAGATCATCACGCGCAACGAAAAGCGCATGCTGCAAGAAGCAGTCGATTCGCTGCTGGACAACGGCCGTCGCGGCAAAGCGATGACCGGCGCCAACAAGCGTCCGCTGAAGTCGCTGGCCGAGATGATCAAAGGTAAGGGCGGCCGCTTCCGCCAGAACTTGCTGGGTAAGCGCGTCGACTACTCCGGCCGTTCGGTGATCGTGGTGGGTCCGCAGCTGAAACTGCACCAGTGCGGTCTGCCCAAGCTGATGGCCCTGGAACTGTTCAAGCCTTTCATCTTCAACAAGCTCGAACTGATGGGTCTGGCTACCACCATCAAGGCGGCGAAGAAACTGGTTGAGATTCAAGAACCAGTGGTCTGGGACATCCTGGAAGAAGTCATCCGCGAACACCCGATCATGCTGAACCGTGCGCCTACGCTGCACCGTCTGGGCATCCAGGCTTTCGAGCCGGTCCTGATTGAAGGCAAGGCTATCCAGCTGCACCCACTCGTCTGCGCGGCATTCAACGCCGACTTCGACGGTGACCAGATGGCAGTCCACGTTCCGCTGTCGATCGAAGCGCAGATGGAAGCGCGCACGCTGATGCTGGCGTCGAACAACATCCTGTTCCCGTCGAACGGCGAGCCGTCCATCGTTCCTTCGCAGGATATCGTGCTGGGTCTGTACTACGCGACCCGCGAAGCGATCAACGCCAAGGGCGAGGGCATGCTGTTCCCGGACGTGTCGGAAGTGATCCGCGCCTACGACAACAAGGAAGTCGAACTGACCACGCGCATCACTGTGCGTATCGTCGAGAATCCTAAGGACGCCGAGACCGGCGAGTTCGTGCGCACCCTGACCCGTTACGAAACGACGGTCGGCCGCGCCATCCTGTCCGAGATCCTGCCGAAGGGCCTGCCATTCTCCGTGCTGAACCGCGCGCTGAAGAAGAAGGAAATCTCGAAGCTGATCAACACGTCCTTCCGCAAGTGCGGCCTGCGCGCCACCGTGGTGTTCGCCGACCAGCTGATGCAGTCGGGCTTCCGCCTGGCAACCCGCGCCGGTATTTCGATCTGCGTGGACGACATGCTGGTACCGCCACAAAAAGTCACCCTGATTTCGGCTGCAGAGTCCGAAGTCAAACAGATCGAGCAGCAGTACGCTTCGGGTCTGGTGACCGCCGGCGAGCGTTACAACAAGGTAGTCGACATCTGGGGCAAGACCTCGGATGAAGTCGGCAAGGCCATGATGGACCAGCTGAAAGTGGAAGACGTCACCAAGCGCGACGGCACCGTGACCACCCAGGAATCGTTCAACGCGATTTACATGATGGCCGACTCGGGCGCCCGCGGTTCCGCAGCGCAGATTCGCCAGCTGGCTGGTATGCGAGGCCTGATGGCGAAACCGGACGGTTCGATTATCGAAACGCCGATTACCGCGAACTTCCGCGAAGGCCTGAACGTTCTGCAGTACTTCATTTCGACCCACGGCGCTCGTAAAGGTCTGGCGGATACGGCACTGAAGACCGCGAACTCGGGTTACCTGACCCGCCGTCTGGTCGACGTGACCCAGGATCTGGTGGTGATCGAGGACGATTGCGGCACTTCCAACGGCACGCTGATGAAGGCGATGGTCGAAGGCGGTGAAGTGATCGAAGCCCTGCGCGACCGTATCCTCGGCCGCGTGGCAGGCACCGACATCGTCAATCCCGAGACCCAGGAAACCGTGTTCGAAGCCGGCACGCTGCTGGACGAAGACATGGTGGAAGAAGTCGAACGCATGGGTATCGACGAAGTCAAAGTCCGTACCCCGCTGACTTGCGACACGCGCTTCGGCCTGTGCGCCAAGTGCTATGGCCGCGATCTGGGCCGTGGCATGCTGGTCAACTCCGGCGAAGCAGTCGGCGTTGTGGCGGCACAGTCGATCGGTGAGCCGGGTACCCAGCTGACCATGCGTACCTTCCACATCGGTGGTGCGGCGTCGCGTGCGGCAGTGGCATCGTCGGTGGAAGCGAAGTCGAACGGTATCATCCGCTTCACCTCGACCATGCGTTACGTCACCAACGGCAAAGGCGCGCAAATCGTCATTTCCCGTTCGGGCGAAGTGCTGATCACCGACGACCATGGCCGTGAGCGCGAGCGCCACAAAGTGCCATACGGCGCGACCCTGATCGTCAAGGACGGCATGGTCATCAAGGCCGGTACGGCCCTGGCGACCTGGGATCCGCTGACCCGTCCTATCATTACCGAGTACGCCGGTACGGTGCGTTTCGAGAACGTCGAAGAAGGCGTGACCGTGGCCCGCCAGGTGGACGAAGTAACCGGTCTGGCGACCCTGGTGGTAATCGATGCGAAACGCCGCGGTTCGCTGACCAAGACGCTGCGTCCGCAGGTGAAACTGCTGAACGAAGACGGCAACGAAGTGAAGATCGCCGGCACCGAACACGCCGTGGCGATCGGCTTCCAGGTCGGCGCGCTGATCATGGTGAAAGACGGCCAGGCGGTATCGGTGGGCGAAGTGCTGGCACGTATCCCGACCGAATCGCAGAAGACCCGCGACATTACCGGTGGTCTGCCGCGCGTAGCCGAGCTGTTCGAAGCACGTTCGCCGAAAGACGCGGGCATGCTGGCGGAAGTGACCGGTACCGTTGCGTTTGGTAAAGAAACCAAGGGCAAGCAGCGTCTGGAAATCACCGACATGGACGGCAACAAGCACGAGTTCCTGATTACCAAGGACAAGCAAGTGCTGGTGCACGACGGCCAGGTGGTGAACAAGGGTGAGATGATCGTGGACGGCCCGGCCGATCCGCAAGACATCCTGCGTCTGCTGGGTATCGAAGCGCTGGCGCGTTACATCGTTGACGAAGTGCAGGACGTGTACCGTCTGCAGGGCGTGAAGATTAACGACAAGCACATCGAAGTGATCGTGCGCCAGATGCTGCGCCGTGTACAGATCGTCAACGCCGGCGACACCGACTACATCGTCGGCGAGCAGGTTGAGCGTTCCGAGCTGCTGGATGAGAATGACCGCATGAACGCGGCTCAGAAGATTCCTGCAACCTACGAAAACGTGCTGCTGGGTATTACCAAGGCATCGCTGTCGACCGATTCGTTCATCTCGGCCGCATCGTTCCAGGAAACCACCCGCGTGCTGACGGAAGCGGCGATCATGGGCAAGCGCGACGGTCTGCGCGGCCTGAAAGAGAACGTCATCGTTGGCCGCCTGATCCCTGGCGGTACCGGTCTGGCCTTCCACCGCGCCCGCCGCGAGAAGGAAGTCTGGGAAGCGGAAGAGCGCAAAGCCCTGCTGGACGCGGAACGCGCGGCCATCGTGGCCGAGCTGCCGGAAGAAGCTCCACACCACAGCGACGAAGCGTAAGCTTCAGTCCGCAAAGCAAAACGGCACCTGCGGGTGCCGTTTTTTTATGCCCGCTGCGCGGGGGCGAAGACGTCGTCCAGCGATGTGGCGTCGAGCAGCGCGCCAGCCCAGATCGCCAGCTGTTCTGTATCTGCCTCCTGCAAGAGCTGGTGTATGGGACCGGGCAGTTCTCCGAATCGCCGTGTTAACTGGAGCCCTATCAACTGGGCTTGCCCGAGTTGCCGGCCTTCGGCCCTTCCTTTTTCGCGCGCCTCGCGTGCGAAGGGCAGCATGTATTCCATGGCGAACTCCTTATGTGTCTGTTGAATCTCTTGCCAAAATGAAGCCTCCATTTCGGCGGGCAGGCGCATCATCCATCCAATGACGCTTACAAAATCCATAGTACGCTCTTGCGGCCAACCGCGCTTATATAGCAGAGCTATCAGGTACAGTTTTGCCGCATGCCGTTCTGCATGCTTATGACGGGTGCGCTGAGTCTGTATATGTGCGGCAGTCAGCAAGGCGAATGGATTTTGATCTTTTAGCAGCTTATCCAGGTCGTAGTCCCGCAGAGTAATCGCAGGAAATTTGAAACGGATTTCGCAGCCGAATACCTTGTAGCCGTAGTGGCTTCGAATGTGGCCGTATTTTGTGTCGGCCAATATGGCCAAGGAGGCTGTCGGCAGCCGGTGCTGATTGAATATTCGGTAGTTGTAAACGAATATTCTTTCGGCAAAGTTGTTGATATAGCGGCTTTGCACTTCAATATGGACCAGAACCAGTTTCGGTTGTCCTTCGAGTCTGGAGACGCGGACCAATGCATCGGCCCGGCGCGAGCCGGTTATAGCCTCGGGGGCTATTTGCGCAAGCTCGGTATCCAGAAATTCAATAGGTTGCTGCCAGTCGATTTGCTTGTGCGCGGCCGGAAAATAGAACGCAATGAATTCCTGGAAATGGCGGGTAATTGCGATTTTCCATGGCGCGTCGTAATTGTCCGGCATGGCGGCTCTCCGCTGGGCTGAAGAGCTTATGTTGGCATGCGGCGCGGGCCGCATTTTGATGTGCCGCATAACGCGAGGTGAAAATAGAAGGGGCCACTACGAAAGCGGCCCCCTTACTTCTGTGATGTGTCCGCCCGGTAACTTGAGTCGGTCCGGAACAGCAACACCTCACAACTACAGGATCGCACATATCCGCCAAATGTAAAGCAGGATTTGCCGTCCAGCCGACGCGGCGGCCGCCGCTGCGTTCGGCGGCTGCAACAGGCGCCACGGCGGAATGCGGTTTCCATGCACACAGGCATGGATTGCTGTGCCAGATGCTGGCTTATCCGTGCTAAGATTTGGTCCATGATCGCCCAAGCCCTCTTCACTCCCGCCCAGCAAAAACTGCTGGGCCTGATGTTCGTGCGCGTTAATGATGGTTTCCACCTCAACGAGATCATGCGCCTGACGGGATTGGGCAGCGCCTCCGCGCAGCGCGAATTACGCCGCCTGCATGACTCCGGTTTGATCGTGTCCGAACGCATCGGCAATGTGCGCCGCTTCCGCCCCAATAAAGACAGCCTGGTGTACGGCGAATTATCCAGCCTGGTGCGCAAGACTTTCGGCCTGGTCAGCGTGCTCAATTCCGCGCTGTCGCCGCTGGGCGATGTATTGAACGTGGCGTTCGTCTATGGCGCCACCGCCAAGGAACAGGAAGCCAGCGAAGATAAAATCGAATTGCTGCTGATCGGCGATAACACCAGCTACGGCGAATTGCTGTCGCGGTTGCCGGTGGCCGAACGTATTTTGCGCCGCAAGATCAGCCCCAACCTTTACACGCTGCCCGATTTCCGGCGCCGCCTGCGCGAGCGCCAGCAATTCCTGGTGCATGTATTGCAGGAGCCCAAGGTATTTGTGTGGGGCGATGAAACGGATTTGAATTACGCCAGCCGCGTCGAGGAGAATTGAAATGGATAAGGCGAATGCAGCAGCACGCTTTCAGAGTTTTAAGGAATTCTATCCGTTCTATTTGCAAGAGCACTCCAATTCAATCTGCCGCCGCCTGCATTTCATCGGCTCCACCCTGGTCCTGTTAATTATTATCATCGCCGCTGTGCGCGGCAATTATGGTTTGCTGTGGTTTGTTCCATTGGCAGGCTATGGCTTCGCCTGGATAGGCCATTTCTTTTTCGAGCATAACCGTCCCGCCACATTCAAATATCCCCTGTATAGCTTGCTGGGCGATTGGGTAATGTACCGCGACATGCTGGCCGGCCGCGTCCGTTTTTAATGCGATGAAAGCCCTGTTTTATCCCGCCATCAATTTGATGGGCAGGTTGCGCTACGCGCATAAATTCCTGCTGCTGGGTTTGCTTGCGCTGGGCGCCGTGGTGCTGCTCCAGGTGAATCTTTACCAGGCGCTGGACCGGGTGATAGAACCGTCGCGCGAGGAGCTGCTCGGCCTGGAGGCGCTGGTGCGCCTGAACCGCAGCATCCAGCTGGTGCAGCACGACCGCGGACTGGCGGCGGGTTTTCTTGGCGGCAACAAATTGCTGGCCCAGCGGCAGCAGGCCAAGGCGGCCGAAGTGGACGCCGCTTTCCTGCGCCTGGCCGAGGCCCTGCCGCCCGAAGTGCTGCCGGCGGCGCGCTGGCGCGAGGTCAGCGGCGACTGGCGCGCGCTGCGCCAGTTCGGCCTGGAGTGGCCGCAGCAGACCAACACACTGCGCCACGAGCAGCTGATCGCCAAGATGCTGACCCTGGCGTCCGACGTGGCCGACGCCAGCGCGCTGACGCTGGACCCGGACATCGCCAGCTATTATTTGATGGACGTGATCGTCAAGCTGCCCTTCTTCACCGAGCGGCTGGGCCAGACCCGCGCTTTCGGCGCCGCCATTCTGGCGCGCAAGACGGTTACCGAGGCCGAGCGGCTGCAGATGGCCAGCCTGCTGGGCCACACCCGCATCGCGCGCGATTTGCAAACCGCCAATCTTGAAAAAGTCGTTAACTACAATCCCGCGCTGCGCGGCGTGCTGGGCAGCCTGGACCAGAATGTGGACGCCGGCATGCGCATCGCGCTGGGCATGGCGCAGGACGACATCATCGACGCCCGCTTCGGCGTCAGCTCGGAGCAGTACATCGAGCAGTTCACCAATCTCATCGACCAGATCTATGCCGGCGGCAGCGAAGTGCTGGCGCCGGCCCTGCGCGACCATATCGAGCGGCGCATCGACAAGGCGCGCACCGGCCTGGCCTGGATCGTGGTGCTCAGCGCGCTGGCCTGCGCGCTGTTCGCCTACCTGGCGGTGGGCATTTTCCTGGCGCTGACCGGGCAGATCCAGGGCGTGCTGCACACGCTGCGCACGCTGAGCGACGACAGCGCCGAGCGTGCCCAGCTGGTGGAGGCCATCGCGGCGGGCGACCTGAGCCGCGAAGTGCACGAGCCGCCCGCGCTGGAGATGGGCGGGCTGGCGGCGCGGCGCGACGAGATCGGCGCGCTGGTGGGCGCCATCGCCGCCATGAGCGCCGCCCAGCAAAGCCTGGGGCGCGGCTTTGCCCGTATGGCGCGCACGCTGCGCCTGCACCTCGACGAGGAACGCCAGCAGGACTGGGCCAAGAGCGGCATCAATGCCCTGAATATCGAGCTGCGCGGCGAACGCGCACTGCCGGAGCTGACGCAGGCCGTGGTCAGTTTCCTGACGCGCCATGTGGGCGGCGCGGTCGGCGCGCTGTACCTGCACGACGCCGGGCGGCAAGAACTGGTGCTGGCCGCCAGCCACGCTTACACCACCGGCACGGCGCCGCGCCGCCAGTTCGCGGCGGGCGAGGGCTGGGCCGGCAGCGCGGTGCGCAGCGGCGCCATCGAGGTGCTCTCGCCGGTGCCGCCGGGCTATCTGGACGTGGCCTCGGCGCTGGGCCAGGCCGGACCGGCCGCCGTGGCGGCGGTGCCGCTGATGCACAACGGCGAGCTGGTGGGGCTGGTGGAGATCGGCACCTTCGGCGAGTTCGACGCGCCGCGCCTGGAATGGCTGCGCCAGGCGGCCGAGGCGGTGGCGGTGGCGGTTGGCGTGGAGCATGCGCGCCGCCGCGTGGCCAACTTGCTGGAGCAGACCCAAGTGCAGACCGAGGAATTGCTGGTGCAGCAGGAGGAACTGCAGCAGTCCAACGAGGAGCTGGAGGAGCGCGCCCAGCTGCTGGAGCAGCAGCGCGAGGTGATACGGCAGAAGAGCGCGGAAAGCGAGCAGGCCAGCCGCGAGCTGCGCCGCAAGGCCGACGAGCTGGAGCGCATCAGCGCCTACAAGTCCGAATTCCTGGCGAATATGTCGCACGAGCTGCGCACGCCGCTGAACAGCATGCTGATCCTGTCCAGCTTGCTGCAGCAGAACAAGGAAGGCAAACTCAGCGGCAAGCAGGTGGAGTACGCGGCCACCATCAACGGCGCCGGCAAGGACTTGCTCAACCTGATCAACGACATCCTCGACCTGTCCAAGATCGAGGCCGGACACGTGACGCTGGAACTGGAGGACGTGGCGCTGGGCGACATGGCCAGCCAGCTGCAGGCCCTGTTCCAGCCGCTGGCCGAGCACCAGGGGCTGGCCTTGCACATCGCCCTCGCCGCCGGCGCCCCCGCGCAGCTGCGCACCGACGGCCAGCGCCTGCTGCAGATCCTGAAAAACCTGCTGGCCAACGCCGTCAAGTTCACCGCGCAGGGCAGGGTGGGGCTGGACGTGCGCGTCTGCAATGCTGCCGAGGCGGGCGGCCAGGGCCGGACCGGCGAGGCCCTGGCGTTCGCCGTCAGCGACACCGGCGTGGGCGTCGCCCCCGAGCAGCACGAGCGCATCTTCCATGCCTTCCAGCAGGCGGACGGCTCCACCAGCCGCAAATTCGGCGGCACCGGCCTGGGCCTGTCGATTTCGCGCCAGCTGGCGCGCCGCATGGGCGGCGAGATCACGGTCAGCAGCGCTCCCGGCGCGGGCAGCATCTTCACCTTGTATTTGCCGCTCGATGCCGGCGCCGTGCCTGCCGCGCCGCCCGCTGCGCCGGACGCCACATCCGCCGCCGCCCCCGCGCGCTACGAGCGCGCCGCCATGGCCGGCGCCGAGCAGCCCGGAACGGCCGCGCGCCCGCCAGCCATGGCGATGGAGGACGACCGCGAACTGGTGCTGCCCGAATACCGCTGCATCCTCATCGTCGAGGACGACCTGTCCTTCGCCCGCATCCTGCGCGACACGGTGCGCGAGCACGGCTTCCAGGCCATCGTCGCCTGCGACGGCGAGGACGGCCTGGCGCTGGCCGAGCGCTACCGCCCCAACGCCATCCTGCTGGACGTGATGCTGCCCCATATCGACGGCTGGGGCGTCATGCGCAGCATCAAGGACAACCCGGCCACGCGCCACATCCCGGTGCACTTCATCACCTGCCTGGAAGACCGCCAGAAAGCCATGGGCCTGGGCGCCATCGGCTTTATCACCAAGCCGGTCAGCGCCCAGCAGCTGGACGAGGTGCTCGACTCCATCGGCGCCGCCATCGCCCGCACCGACAAGCGCCTGCTGGTGGTGGAGGATGACGAGGCCGAGGCCATGAGCGTGGCCGCGCTGCTCGAGACCGAAGGCCTGGACATTTCGATTGCGCGCTCCGGCAGCGCCGCCCTGGCCCTGCTGGCGCAAGGCCGCTACGACTGCATGGTGCTGGACCTGGGCCTGTCCGACATGTCCGGCTTCGAGCTGCTCGACCGCCTGCGCGACAGCGCCTGCGCGCCGCAGATGCCGGTGATCGTGCATTCCGGCCGCAGCCTGAACGAAGTGGACGAGGCCCGCCTGCGCCGTTACGCCGACAGCATCATCGTCAAGGGCGCCAAGAGCCCCGAGCGGCTGGTGGGTGAAGTGAGCCTGTTCCTCCACCTGGTTGAAAGCTCGCTGCCGCAGGACCAGCAGAAAATGATACGGCGCGCGCTCGACAAGGAAGCCATGTTCGAGCAGCGCAAGGTGCTGCTGGTGGACGACGACATCCGCAACATCTTCTCGCTGTCCTCGGTGCTGGCCGAAAAGGGCATGCACATCGTGGAGGCGGGCAACGGCGCCGAAGCGCTGGCGCAGCTGCAGGCGCACCCGGACATCGACATCGTGCTGATGGATATCATGATGCCGGAGATGGACGGCTTCGAGGCCATGCGCCGCATCCGCCGCGAGCCGCGCTGGGCGCGCCTGCCCATCATCGCGCTCACCGCCAAGGCGATGCTGGGCGACCAGAAGCAATGCCTGGACGCGGGCGCCAGCGACTACCTGGCCAAGCCGGTGGACCTGGACAAGCTGTTCTCGCTGATGCGCGTGTGGCTTTACCAGGCCGGGGAGGTGGCGTGAACGAGCAGGACATCGTGGAGCTGGAAATCGGCCTGCTGGTGAGCGCCGTCAAGCAGGCGCACGGCTACGACTTCAGCGGCTACGCCAGCGCCTCGCTCACGCGCCGCCTGGTGGCGTGGCTGGGCAAGTCGGGCTTCGACAGCTTCGGCGCGGCCACCTCGGCGCTGCTGCGCGACGCGCTGCTGTGCCGCGCGCTGGTGGAGGACGTCACCGTCAACGTGTCGGACATGTTCCGCGACCCGCCGTTCTTCAAGGCGCTGCGCGAGGAAGTGCTGCCGCACCTGCGCACCTATCCGCACGCGCGGATCTGGGTGGCCGGCTGCGCCGGCGGCGAGGAAGTGATGTCGCTGGCCATACTGCTGCGGGAGGAAGGCATGGACCAGCAATGCCGCATCTACGCCACCGACCTGAACGAGTCGGTGCTGGAGCGCGCGCGCCAGGGCATGTTCGAACTGCGCGACATGCAGCGCTACACCAGGAACTACCAGCTCGCCGGCGGCTGCGCCGCCTTTTCCGACTACTACGTGGCGCGCTACGGCCGCGCGCTGTTCGATCCCGGCCTGCTGCGCAACGTGGTGTTCGCCGCGCACAACCTGGCCACCGACGCCGACTTCAGCGAGATGCAGCTGATCCTGTGCCGCAACGTGATGATCTACTTCAAGCCGGCGCTCAAGGAGCGCCTGCTGTCCCTGTTCGACGGCTGCCTCACGCCGGGCGGCTTCCTGTGCCTGGGGACCAAGGAAACGCTGGACCAGCGCGCCATTGCGCCGCGCTACCGCGAAATGGCCGCGCCCGTCCGCATCTACCGCAAGCAGTACGCCGCCGGAGCGCAGGCATGAACCCGGGCATGAGCCACGGCATGGGCCCGACGCGGCGCCCGCGCTTCCGCGCCGTGGTGCTGGGCGTCTCCATGGGCGGCGTGGACGCGCTGCAGCGCGTGCTGCCCGCGCTGCCGGTGGACTTCCCCCTGCCGCTGCTGGTGGTCATCCACATATCGCCCGGCTCGGGCGACAGCCTGGCGCGCCTGCTCGACTTCACCGCGCCGCTGCGCGTGAAGGAAGCCGACGAGGGCGAACTGCCGCAGCCCGGCACGGCCTACCTGGCCCCGGCCGGCTACCACCTGCTGGTCGAGCGCGACGGCAGGCTGGCGCTGTCGGCCGACGCGCCGGTGAGCTTTGCGCGCCCTTCGGTGGACGTGCTGTTTGAATCGGCTGCGGCCTGCTACGGCGCCGCGCTGGTGGGAGCGGTGCTGACCGGCGCCGGCGCGGACGGCGCGGCCGGCCTGGCGCGCATTGCGGCGGCGGGCGGCTACACCATCGTGCAGGAGCCGGCCGACGCGGTGATGGACCTGATGCCGCGCGCCGCGCTGGCGCGCCTGGCGCCCGGCACGCCGAACGCCATCGCCACGCTGGACCGGCTGCCGCTGCTGCTGCAGCGCCTGGCCGGCATGGAGGCCGCATGAACCGCCGCGGCATGGCCACGCTGCCGGCCACCGTGCCGGTGCTGCTGGTCGACGACAACGACGACAACCTGCTGGCCCTGTCCGCCCTGCTCGACGGCGTGGAAGGGCTGGAGCTGTCCACCGCCAACAGCGGCGAGGAAGCCTTGCGCCAGCTCTTGCGGCGCGATTTCGGCCTGGTGCTGATGGACGTGCAGATGCCCGGCATGGACGGCTACGAAGCGGCCACGCTGATGCGCGCCAACCCGAAAACGCGCAATGTGCCCATCGTTTTTGTCACCGCGCTGCAGGGCGGCAGCGAGTTCTCGCTGCGCGGCTACGAGAGCGGCGCGGTGGACTACCTGGTCAAGCCTATCGAAACCGTGGTGCTGCACGCCAAGGTGAATGTGTTTGCCGCGCTGTACCGCCAGCGCCTGGCCATCGCCGAATTCGAGCGCTACGCCAGCCAGGTGGAGAACGTGATGGCGGCGCGGCGCGCCAGCCCGGACGGCCAGCCGCTGCGGCTGCTGCTGGTGGACGACCAGCCGGCCAACCTGCTGGCGCTCGAAGGCCTGCTGGGCGAACTGGCCGAGCAGTCCAATGTGGAGCTGGTGCGCGCCAACTCCGGCCCCGAGGCGCTGCGCGCCGTGCTGCGCGCCGACTACGCGGCGGTGCTGCTGGACGTGCAGATGCCCGGCATGGACGGCTTTGAAACGGCGGAGCTGATGCGCGCCAATCCGCGCACCAGCACCCTGCCGGTGATCTTCGTCACCGCCGGCATGAAGGACCGCGCGGCCCAGTTCAAGGGCTACGAGCTGGGCGCGGTCGACTATCTGATCAAGCCGCTCGAGCCGCACATCCTGGTGTCCAAGGTGCGCGTGTTCTGCGAGCTGTACCGCCAGCGCATGGCGCTCGAGCTGCAAAGCGCGCACCTGGAATCGCTGGTGGCCGAGCGCACCGAAGCGCTGCGCCGCAGCGCCGAAGAACTGTCCGATTCGCGCGAGCGCTACCGCCGCCTGCTGGGCGCCGTCACGCACCAGCTGTTCTCGCTGCGCCGCGACGGCAAGCAGCTGCGCTCCTACGGCCACGGCTCCGGCTGCGAAGCGGTCACCGGCTATCCGCCGCAGGCCTTCGAGGACGACCCCATGCTGTGGCTCACCATCGTGGCCGAACCGGAGCGCGCGCTGGTGGCGGCGCGCGCGGCCGCCGCGCTGGACAGCGGTGCCATCAGCCAGTACGAGCACCGCATCCGCTGCTGCGACGGCGTGGCGCGCTGGGTGCGCTCCACCTTTGTGTGCGCCGGCACCGACGAGGCGCCGGTGTGCGACGTGCTGATCGAGGACATCGACCAGCGCCGCCGCGTGGAGGAAGACCGCGCCCACCTGGTGGACCAGCTGGCGCTGGCCACGCGCGCCGCGCGGCTCGGCATCTGGGACTGGAACCTGGCCAGCAATGAGCTGGTGTGGGACGAGCGCATGTACAGCCTGTGCGGCGTGGCGCCGGGCGAGCTGGGCGACGCGCACCAGACCTGGCTGCGCACCACGCATCCGGACGACCGCGCGCTGTGCGAGCGCGCCCGCCAGCGCGCGCTGTGCGGCGACCAGCCCTTCGACATCGAATTCCGCGTGATCCACCCGGACGGCAGCATCCGCTACATGAAGTCGGACGGCCAGGTGCTGCGCAACGCCCAGGGCCAGGCGGTGCGCATGACCGGCACCCATTACGACATCACCGAGCGCAAACAGGCCGAGGAAGAAATGCGGCGCCACCGCGACCACCTGCTGGAACTGGTGGACGAGCGCAACGCCAGCCTGCGCGCCATCGTCGACAACGCGGCCGACGGCATCGTCTCGGTCGACGAAAACGGCTACATCCTGAGCTTCAACCGCGCCGCCGAGAATATGTTCGGCTACAGCGAGGCGGAGATCCTGGGCCGGCCTATCGGCAAGCTGATACCGCAGGCCGGCAGGGCCGGCGGCCAGGACCGTCCGGTGGTGCGCAGCATGGACCTGGAAGGCCAGCGGCGCGACGGCAGCGCCTTCCCCATGCACGTGGCGATCAGCGAAGTGGAGGTGGCGGGGCGGCCGCGCATCATCGGCATCCTGCGCGACATCTCGCAGCAGAAGGCGGCCGAGGCCAGCCTGATCGCGGCGCGCAACGCGGCCGAAACGGCCAGCCAGGTGAAGTCCGAATTCCTGGCCAAGATGAGCCACGAGCTGCGCACGCCGCTCAACGCGGTGATCGGCTTCTCGCAGCTCATGTCGCGCTCCGGCACCCTGCTGCCGGACCAGCAGCGCAACTTGGAAATCATCCACCGCTCCGGCCACCACCTGCTCACCCTGATCAACGACGTGCTGGCCCTGTCCAAGATCGAGGCCGGCGGCACCCATATGGAAGCGGTCGACGCCGACCTGGCGCGGCTGCTGGAGGAAGTGGCCGAGATGCTGCGCATCCGCGCCCAGAACGAAGGCCTGGAGCTGGAGCTGGCCCTGGAGCAGCTGCCGGCCGCCGTGAAGGTGGACGCGGTCAAGCTGCGCCAGGTGCTCATCAACCTGGTCGGCAACGCGCTCAAGTTCACGCAGCAGGGGCGGGTGCTGGTGCAGGCCAGCGGGCAGCTGCTGCACGGGCACGAGGAAGGCATGGCGCGCATCGGCTTCGTCATCAGCGACACCGGCATCGGCATGGCGCCGGGCGACCTGCAGCGCATCTTCGACCCCTTCGTGCAGGTGGGCGGACCGGCCAGCGAGAGCGGCACCGGCCTGGGGCTGGCGATCTCGCGCCAGTACGTGGAGCTGCTGGGCGGCGTGCTGCAGGTGGAATCGGAAGTGGGGCGCGGCTCGGTGTTCCGCTTTACGCTCACGCTGCCGCTGGCCGAGGCGCCGCGCGCGCTGCCGTCGGCGGCGGGCGAAGTCCTGGGCCTGGCGCTGCACGAGCGCGGCAAGCGCGTGCTGGTGGCGGACGACGACCGCGAATCCCAGCTGCTGCTGGGCGAGCTGCTCGAGCCGCTGGGTTTTGTGGTGGCCTTCGCCGGCAACGGCGTGGAAGCGCTGGCGCGCGTGGCCAGCTTCGCGCCGCACCTGGTGCTGATGGACTGGCGCATGCCCGAGCTGGACGGCCTGGCCACGATACGGCGCATCCGCAGCCAGCCGGACGGCGGCCAGGTGCGCATCATCATGTGCACCGCCAGCGCCTTCGAGGAGCAGTGCGCGGTGGCGCTGGAAGCGGGCGCGGACGCTTTCCTGCGCAAGCCGCTGGACACGGCGGAGCTGTACCGCCACATCGAGCGCCTGCTCGGCCTGCGCTTCCAGCGCGCGGCGTGCAGCGGCGGAGTTGGCGGCAGCGGCGGCGGCGGTTTCGAGCCGGTGCGCAAGGACGAGCTGGCGGGCCTGCCCGCCGAAGTGAAGCGTGCGCTGAAGGAAGGCGCGGTGGAGCTGGACCAGCAGCGCCTGGCCGGCGCGCTGGCCGCCATCGAAACCGACTGCCCCGACCTGGTCCGGCGCCTGCGCCACATGACGCAAGCCTTCCGCTACCGCGAGCTGTTCGCCCTGCTGTCGGATTCCTGATTAAGGCTAGCGCGTCTCTGCGATCCAGCGGTTAACCTTGGTCTCGAGCAAGCTCAAAGGCACGGTGCCGTCGCCCAGCACGATCTCGTGGAATTTCGGCAGGCTGAACTTGTCGCCCAGCGCCTGCTGCGCGCGCTGGCGCAGTTCCACGATCTTCAGCGAGCCGATCTTGTAGCCCAGCGCCTGCCCCGGCCACGCCATATAGCGCTCGGTCTCGCTCTTGGCCACGGCGTCGTAGCCCAGCGTGTCGCGCATGTACTTGATGGTCTGCTCGCGGGTCCAGCCTTTCGCGTGCAAGCCGGTGTCCACCACAAGGCGCGTGGCGCGCAGCAGCTCGTCGTTCAGGTGGCCGAAGTACTGCGCCGGATCGTCGAACAGGCCCATCTCCTTGCCCAGCGTTTCCGCATACAGCGCCCAGCCTTCGGTGAAGGCGTTGTTGCCGCCGTATTTGCGGAACAGCGGCTGGTCCAGCTCCTGCGTCAGCGCGATATGGAAGTGGTGGCCCGGTTTGCCTTCATGCAGGAACAGCGTGTTCATGCCGGTGCTGCCGTATTTGGCCGGGTCGTTCACCACCGACCAGAACACCCCCGGACGCGAACCGTCGCCGGCCGGCGCGGTGTAGTGGTCGGCGGCGGTGGCGCGGCTCAGCTCAGGCTCCAGGCGCAGGTCCAGCTTGGCCTTGGGCACCAGCGTGAACATGGCCGGCAGCTTGGTGTCCAGCACGTCGTTCAGCTTGCGGTACACGGCCTGCACCTCGTCCTCCGTCTTGAAGGGATAGAACTTCGGCTGCTCGGACACCCACACCGGCAGGCCCGCCGCCGGACCGTTGTAGCCCAGTTTGGGACCGAGCACGGCGAACTGCTGCTGGATGCGCGCCACTTCCTTCAGGCCGATGGCGTGGATCTGCTCCGGCTTCATCGTGGTGGTGGTGGACGACGCCACCGCCGCCTGGTACCAGGCCTTGCCCTGCGGGAGGGCGCTCCAGCCGGAGCTGCTGCGCGCCGCCGGCAGGTAGTCATGCTCGACGAATTGCGCCAGGCGTTCCAGCGCCGGATTCAGCTTGGTGATCGTGTCCTTGTAGGCGGCCGTCAGGCGCTGCTTGTCCGCGTCCGTGAACGTGGCGGGCAGCTTGTTGATGGAGGTGTAGTAGATGCTCGCTTCCGGCGTGGCGCTCGGCAGCTTCTTGAACTGCGGCAGGGCTGATTCCACCAGCGCCTTGGGCAGCACCACGTGCCTGGCCATGCCCTCGCGCATATTCGCGATGGCCTGGTCTATCCACGCAGGCAGCTGCGACAGGCGGCTCAGGTAGGCGTCGTATTCCTTCACGGTGCCGATAGGCTGCGACGCTTCGCCGCCGGCGAAGTTGGCCAGCGTGACCGGCATGCTGTCCATCTGGTTCAGCGGCAGCAGGTGTTCCGGGAAGGGCTCGAAGGACAGCGTGGTCTTCAGTTCGTAGGCCAGCACGTCGTAGTGGATGCGGTCGCTGCGGTTCAGCTGCGCGCGGGCGATGGCGTCCAGGCGCTTCTGGTAGGCGCGGTACAGCGCGAACTGCTTGGCGCGCACGGCGGGCGCGATGCTCATGCCGAGCTGGTCGTCGAAGCGGTTGTCGCCGTTCTGCGTGGCGTTCACCGGCTCGTAGCGCGCCAGCGCGTTGTAGTACTCGTCCGCCAGGGCGGTGAACTGCTGCCTGGCGGCGGGGGCGCTGGCGGCAGGGACTTGTTCGGCGGCAGGGGCGGCGTGGACAGGGGCGAAGGCCAGCGTCAGGGCGGCGGCCATGGCGGCCAGGGCGATGCGTTGTTTCATGTGCAGGGTTTTTCTAAAAAATGGGTTGTTACTGCAGTGCCAGGCGCGACTCGTACAGCGCCGCCACCAGGTCGGACTGGGTGACGATGCCGGCGAAGCGCTGTTCCTCGTCCACCACGGGAATGTGGTGGTAGCCGGCGTCCGCCATCAGCGGCACCAGGTCGATGATGGGCGTGGCCAGGGTGGCGAAGACCGGTTTCGAGATCATGATCTGGCCCACCACTTCGGCCTTCTCGGTGTGCGTCACGCCGCTGCGGCGCAGGAAGCGGCGCAGCTTCTGGCGCACCGTGTGGTAGTCGTCCAGGCCGCTGTGGTTGAGGAAGTCGCCCTGCGTCACCATGCCGATCACGCGCCGCGCGCGGTTCAGCACCGGCAGCGCGGCCACCTTGTGCGCACGCATGGCGCTCCATGCCTCGTCCAGCGGCGTGCCGAATTCGGCCGTCGCCACGTCTTTGGACATGATGTCGCCGCAGGCGATCACGCCGAAGCGGCGCTGGTAGGCGCGCATCTCGGTCTTCAGGAAGATCTCTTCCAGGTCGTCGCGGCTCACGTCCAGCACCTGGTTGTATTGCTTGAGCACCGCGTCCAGGTCTTCCGGCTTGAAGCCCAGCCGCAAGGTGGGCACCGGGTCCTGCGTGGCGTGCGGGTTGACGTGCGCCGGCTGCTGCAGGTGCGGATAGCGGCGGCCGGTGAGGTTGTTGTAGGCCACGGCCACCGCCACCATCAGCAGGGAATTGAGCAGCACCGGCACCAGCGGGAATTCAAAGCCGGCCGCGTGCAGCGCCGGGCCGCCCATCACCACCGTCAGCGCCACCGCGCCGCCGGGCGGATGCAGGCAGCGCAGCACGAACATGGCGCCTATGGCCAGCGCCACCGCCAGCGCGGCGATGGGCACCGAGTCGCCCAGCCAGCGCACGCAGGCCGCGCCCACCAGGCCGGACAGCACGTTGCCGCCCACCACGGACCAGGGCTGGGCCAGCGGGCTGGCGGGCAGGCAGAACAGCAGCACGGCCGAGGCGCCCATGGGACCGACCAGGAAGATGTGGGACGGTTCGTGCGGCAGCAGGTAGCGGCTCAGCAGGCCGGTGACCAGCAGGGCCAGGATGGCGCCGCTGCAGGCCCGCGCCCGCTCGCGGAAACTGGTGTGGCTGGCGGCGGGCAGGAAGGCGGCCCAAAGCGTGCTGAGAGATTTCATGTCGGAAGTCCGTGCGAGACGAGGTGCAGAGGTAGTTCAGTCGTGAATTTTATCTGTTCCATGGAGAAAGCGGAGGATACCCCTGTCAGCTGCGCGGCCTTGATCAGTTTCTTGTAGAACCGGTCATAGCCCTCGATGTCGGTGGTGACCACCTTGAGCAGGTAGTCGATGTCGCCGCTCATGCGGTGGAACTCCAGCACTTCCGGCAGCGCCTGCACGGCGGCGGCGAAGTGGGCCAGCCATTTCTCGTCGTGCTGGCTGGTGCGCACGCTGACGAACACCGTCACGCCCAGCCCGGCCTTGCGGCGGTTGACGATGGCCACGCGTTTGTCGATATAGCCGTCCTCCTCCAGCCGCTTGAGGCGCTTCCAGCACGGGGTGCTGGACAGCCCGACCTTGCCGGCCAGGTCGGCGATGGACAGCGTGCCGTCCTGCTGCAGCGCGCCCAGGATGGCGTAATCGTAACGGTCTAGCTGGTTCATTCTGGTATTTTACAAAAAATAGGATGTTTATCCCACATTATGCGCCTAGGGAGGGTGATTTTGGAATATATGATTCCGCGCCGGTGCGTAAGCTGTTGAGTATCAGCAATTTTGCCCACGGCTCCAACATGACACCCGAAATCTACCTCGACGGTAACGCCACCAGCCCCGTCCTGCCCGCCGCCATCGCCGCCGCCGTGCGCGCCATGGAGGACTGTTACGGCAACCCCAGCAGCAGCCACAGCACCGGCCTGCAGGCCAAGGCGCTGCTGGACGGCGCCCGCCAGCGTGCGGTGCGCCTGCTGGGCGTGGGGCCGGGCCGCCTGATGTTCAACAGCGGCGCCACCGAAGGCATCCAGACCGCCGTGCTGTCCGCGCTGTGCGCGCTGCGCGAACGCCGCCAGGCGGGCCAGGCCATCGGCACGCTGCTGGTGTACGGCGCCACCGAGCACAAGGCGGTGCCGGAAGCGCTGGCGCACTGGAACCGCTTGCTGGGCCTGGACCTGGAACTGCGCAAGCTGCCGGTCGACAGCGACGGCCGTCACGACCTGCAGGCGCTGCGCGCGCTGCTGCCGCACACGGCCATGCTGTCCACCATGGCGGCCAATAATGAAACCGGCGTGCTGTCCGACATTGCCGGCATCGAAGCGCTGCTCGGCGAGTGCGCCAGCCCGGCCTACTGGATGGTGGACTGCGTGCAGGCGCTGGGCAAGTTCCGCCTGTCGCTGGCGCGCAGCCGCATCGACTACGCGCCGTTCTCCGGCCACAAGCTGTATGCGCCCAAGGGCATAGGCATGCTGTACGTGCGCGAGGGCGCGCCGTTCACGCCGCTGATCGTGGGCGGCGGCCAGGAGGCTGCGCAGCGCTCGGGCACCGAGAACATGGCCGGCGTGGCCGCGCTGGACGCGGTACTGGCGGCGCTGGAGCAGGGCGGCGTGTTCCGCTCGCACGACGCGCTGTGCATCTTCCGCGAGCGGCTGGCCGCCAGCCTGCGGCGCGCGCTGCCGGGTGTGGTGTTCAACGCGGCCTTCGAGCATGCGCTGCCGACCACGCTCAACTTCTCCGTGCCCGGCCTGTCCAGCAAGGAGCTGATGGACGTGTTCGACGCGGCCGGCGTGCGCGTCAGCTCGGGCAGCGCCTGCTCCGCGGCCAAGGCCGCGCCCAGTTACGTGCTGCAGGCCATGGGCGTGCCGGACTGGCGTGCCGCCAGCGCCATCCGCCTGTCCTTCGGCCCGCTGGCCGACGAGGCGGCCGTCGCGCGCGCCTGCGAACGCATAGAGCGCTGCGGCGCCGCGCTGCGCGCCAGCGGCCTGATCGCCCCGGACGGCGGCCTGCCGGTGCAGGACGGCGTGCAGCAGCTGGGCAGCGGCGGCGCATGCAGCTGGCTGGTGCAGGACGCGGCCAGCCGCAGCTGCGTGGTGATCGACCCGCAGCCGGAATTCATGGACCGCATCGCGGCCCAGGTGCGCGCCCAGGGCTGCACCGTGCTGGCCGTGCTGGGCACCGCGCCCGGCATGGACCTGGCCGCGCCAGCGCGCGCGCTGAACGTGGCCAGCGGCGACGGCGACGCTTTCGGCTGGCCGGCCGGCGACGCGCTGCTGGCGCTGGGCGCCCAGGCGCTGCGCCGCGTGCTGGTGGATGCGGACGGTGCGCAGCAGGCCGTGTATCTGCTGGGCCAGCCGGACGCCGGCGCCTTGCCGCAGTCCGCCGCGCGCCACGCCTTCATCGGCGCGCTGGCACCGCAGCAGCTCGCCGGCCTGGTGCATGGCGACACCCTGCTGTGCGCCGCCAGCGACGCGCAGCAGCCCTTCTGCAGCAGCCTGCATGCGTCCGTGTCCGCAAGCGGCGGCACGCCGCAAGGCGAGCTGCACCTGGACGCCGCCGCGCTGCAAGGCCTGCTGCGCGCCCATCCCGACGCGCTCCTGGTGGACGTGCGCGAAAGCCACGAGCACCTGGTCGGCGTGCAGGCGCCAGTGCAGGCAGGCGCCAAAGTGGTCAGCGTTCCCTTGGGCCAGCTGGCCGGGCAGATTCCGGCGTGGATGGCCGCGCCGGTGCCGCTGGTGTTCTTCTGCCGCAGCGGCAACCGCAGCACGCGCGCCGCGCAATGCCTGCGCCGCCTCGGCTACGCCCAGGCCTACGACCTCGCCGGCGGCCTCGCCCTCGCCGCGTAGGGCGGGTTAGCGCTTCGCCTGTTACACGACGTGCGTAACCCGCCAAGCCCGGCGCACCATTTCCAGCCGTGCGCCTCCGTAGTGTTGCTTGGACCATACTTCTCTATCCTTCTTAGGTAGAAATGCGAGGTTCAAGTTGAACGATCACCGGACACTGTTGCCAAGTGCTACCTTGGGTTTCCGCGAGGAGACCCCAGGCGCATTGCCGGGCGGCGTAGCTGATGACAGCACCCCGCTACGTGGCGAGTTGTTCAGCGCGCAGCAAATGGCGGCCCACGGCAAGCTGCTGGCCGCCACGCACGAGCTGAGCACGCGCGGCGGCCCCGACCGCCTGCTGGCGCGCCTGGCCGAGAACGCCGAGGTCATCGCGCAAACCTGCGACGAGCTCACCGCCGCCGTCAAGCAGGCTCGCCAGATCACGCCGGCCTCCGAATGGCTGCTCGACAATTCCTACCTGATCGAAGAACAGATCCGCACGGCGCGCCGCCACCTGCCCAAGGACTACAGCAAGGAGCTGCCGCGCCTGGCCAAGGGTGCGCCGGACGGCACGCCGCGCGTGTACCAGATCGCGCTGGAAATCATCGCCCACGGCGACGGCCGCGTCGATCCGGAAAGCCTGTGCCGCTTTGTGGACGCCTACCAGGAAGTGGCCGCGCTCAAGCTGGGCGAACTGTGGGCCATTCCCATCATGCTGCGCCTGGCGCTGATCGAGAACCTGCGCCGCGTGGCCGCGCGCGTGGCCGAGAACCGCCTGCAGCGCGACCTGGCCAACACCTGGGCCGACCAGATGATGGACGTGGCCGACAAAAACCCCAGCGGCCTGATATTGCTGGTGGCCGACATGGCGCGTTCCAACCCGCCCATCACCAGCGGCTTCGTGGCCGAACTGGCGCGCCGCCTGCAAGGCCAGAGCGCCATGCTGACGCTGGCGCTGACCTGGGTCACGCAGCGCCTGGCCGAATCCGGCCAGACCATGGAACAGCAGATCCAGGCCGAGATCCAGCAGCAGGCCGCCGAACAGCTCTCCATCGCCAACAGCATCGGCAGCCTGCGCTTCCTCGGCACCATGGACTGGCAGGAGTTCGTTGAGACCATGAGCGCGGTCGAACAGACGCTGCGCCTGGACCCGGCCGATATCTACGGCGAAATGGACTTCGCCACGCGCGACCAGTACCGCCACGTGATTGAAAAACTGGCGCGCTGCTCGCCGCACAGCGAGCAGGAAATCGCCGTGATGGCGCTGCAGCTGGCCAGCGCGCGCAGCGGCAGCGTGGACCCGCGCCAGGCCCACATCGGCTACTACCTGGTGGGACGCGGCCTGCTGGCGCTCGAGCAGCAGGCTGGCGTGCGCCTGCCGCCGCTGGCCTCGCTCCAGCGCACCATGCGCGCCGCGCCGCTGGCGTCCTACCTGGGCGCGATAGGCGCCATCGCCGTGGTGCTGACCGGCCTGCTGGCCGAGCACGCGGGCCGGGAGGGCGTGGGCGGCTGGCCGCTGGCGCTGCTGGCCGTGCTGGCGCTGCTGTGCAGCAGCCAGCTGGCGCAGGCGCTGGTGAACTGGGCCGCCACCTTGCTCACGCGGCCGCATCCCTTGCCGCGCATGGACTACCGGCGCGGCATCCCGTCGGACGCGCGCGCGCTGGTGGTGGTGCCCACCCTCCTGTACAGCAAGGACAATGTGGAGCAGCTGTTCGAGCAGCTCGAGGTGCGCTTCCTCGCCAACCGCGACCACAATCTGCGCTTTTGCCTGCTGACCGACTTCGCCGACGCGCAGGAAGAGGTGCTGCCCGGCGACGCCGCGCTGCTGGAGCAGGCGCAGCAAGCCATTACGCGTCTCAATGCGCAGTACGCGGCCGGCGCGGACGCCACGCCGCGCGGCGCCGCCCCCAACGCGGGGCCGCAGGGCAACGCGGCGGCCGGGCCTTTCCTGCTGCTGCACCGGCCGCGCATGTGGAACGGGTCCGAAAATGCGTGGATGGGGCGCGAGCGCAAGCGCGGCAAGCTGGAGGACCTGAACCGCTTCCTGCGCGGCGGCGCGCGCGACCGCTTCTCGCTGGTGGCGGGCGACACCAGCGACCTGGAAAGCTTCAAATACGTCATCACGCTCGACACCGACACCCAGCTGCCGCGCGACGCCGCGCGCCTGTTCGTGGCCACCATGCAGCATCCGCTGAACCGGGCGCGCGTGGACCAGCAGCTGCGGCGCGTGACCGAAGGCTATGGCATTCTGCAGCCGCGCGTCACGGTCAGCCTGCCCAGCGAGCAAGCCTCGCGCTATGAAAAGCTGTGCGGCGGCGAGCCCGGCATCGACCCCTACACCCGCACCGTGTCCGACGTCTACCAGGACGTGTTCTACGAAGGCTCCTTCATCGGCAAGGGCATCTACGACGTGGACGTGTTCGAGCAGGTGCTGGGCGGCCGCATGCCGGACAACCGCATCCTCAGCCACGACCTGCTGGAAGGCTGCTACCTGCGCGCCGGCCTGCTGAGCGACGCCCAGCTCTACGAGCAGTACCCGGCCCGCTACAGCGACGACATCAGCCGCCGCCAGCGCTGGGTGCGCGGCGACTGGCAGCTGCTGTCCTGGCTGGGCCGCAAGGTGCCGCTGCGCGGCAGCCAGCGCGAACGCAACCCGCTGTCGGCGCTGTCGCGCTGGAAGCTGTTCGACAATCTGCGCCGCAGCCTGGTGGCGCCGGCGCTGACGCTGTCGCTGCTGCTGGCCTGGGCCGCGCTGCCCGACCCGTGGTTCTGGACCCTGGCCGTGCTGGCCGTGATCTTCGTGCCGCCGCTGGCCAGCGCCTTGTACGACCTGCTGCACAAGCCGCGCGACACGCTGTGGACGCAGCACGTCAACGCCAGCGCGCGCCGCAGCGGCATGCAGTTCTCGCACGCGCTGCTCACGCTGGTGTTCCTGCCCTACGAAACCTGGTTCAGCCTGGACGCCATCGGTCGCACGCTGTGGCGCACGCTGGTGTCGAAACGCCGCCTGCTGCAATGGCGCGCCTCCACGCTGGCGCGCGAGGGCGCCGAGGCGGGCCGCGACCCGGCCAACGAAATGCCCGCTTACTGGCGCGCCATGGCCGCTTCGCCCGTGCTGGCGCTGGCCGCCGGCGCGGCGCTGGCGGTTTGGCGTCCGTCCGCGCTGGGCGCCGCGCTGGTGCTGCTGGGCGCCTGGCTGGGCGCGCCGGCCGTGGCGTGGTGGATCAGCCAGCCGCTGCGCCGCGAGCGGGCGGAACTGAACGCCGCGCAGCACAGCTTCCTGCATCTGCTGGCGCGCAAGACCTGGGCCTATTTCGAGACCTTCGTCGGCCCCGCCGACAACTGGCTGCCGCCCGATAATATGCAGGAGCACCCGGTCCAGGTGATCGCCCACCGCACCTCGCCCACCAATATCGGCATGGCGCTGCTGGCCAATCTCACCGCGCACGATTTCGGCTACATCTGCGGCGCCCAGCTGGTGGCGCGCACCGAGGGCACGCTGCACGCCATGAGCCAGATGGAGCGCCACCAGGGCCACTTCTACAACTGGTACGACACGCTCACCATGAAGCCGCTGTACCCGGTCTACATCTCGACGGTGGACAGCGGCAACCTGGCCGGCCATTTGCTCACCCTGCAGCAAGGCTTGCTGCAGCAGATAGACGCGCCCATCGTGGCGCCGCAGATCGTGGACGGCATCTGCACCACCATCGAGGTGCTGGCCGAGGCTGCCGCGCAGCAGGCCGCCGCCGGACCGCAGGGAAGCGCGGACGCGCCGGAAGCGCTGCTGCGCCTGCTGCGCCTGCAGCAGGACATTGCGCCGCTGCGCCCCATGTTCCCGGCCAATCTGCTCGAGCTGCACGCCTGGCTGAAGCAGGCCGCCGCCGCCAGCGCGCAGTACACCCCCGGCGACGCCGGGCTGCAGATGTGGGCCGCCGCGCTGGCCGTGCAATGCCAGGCCGCGCTGGACGACCTGCTGCTGCTGGCGCCGTGGGTGGCGTCGGGCGAAGTGTTCGAGGCCAGCCTGCTGCGCATCCCCACGCTGCGCGAGCTGGCCGCCATGCCGCAAGGCGAAGCGCAGGCGCGCGCGCGCATTGCGGAGCTGGAGCGCCTGGCGCGCCAGGCGCAGGAATACGCGCAGATGGAATACGGCTTCCTGTACAACTCCACCACCAATCTGCTGGCCATCGGCTACAACGTCACCGAGCGCCGCCTGGACGCCAGCTATTACGACCTGCTGGCCTCCGAAGTGCGGCTGGCCAGCTTCGTCGCCATCGCGCAGGGCCAGCTGCCGCAGGAGCACTGGTTCGCGCTGGGCCGCCAGCTGTGCATGCTGGGCGCCAAGCCGGTGCTGCTGTCGTGGAGCGGCTCCATGTTCGAGTACCTGATGCCGCTGCTGGTGATGCCGAACTACCCCAGCACCTTGCTGGACCAGACCTACCATTCCGTGATCGGCGCGCAGATCGACTACGGCAAGCAGCGCAACGTGCCGTGGGGCATATCCGAGTCCGGCTACAACACGGTGGACGCGGCGCTGAACTACCAGTACCGCGCCTTCGGCGTGCCCGGCCTGGGCCTCAAGCGCGGCCTGGCGGACGACCTGGTGGTGGCGCCTTACGCCACCATGATGGGCCTGATGGTGAACCCGGAAGCCTCCTGCAGCAATCTTCAGAAAATGGCCGCCCTGGGCTTCATGGGCCGCTATGGCTTCTACGAGGCGATCGATTACACGGCGGCGCGCCTGCCGCGCGGCCAGAGCCACGCGGTGGTGCGTTCCTTCATGGTGCACCACCAGGGCATGGGCCTGCTGTCGCTCAGCTATCTGCTGCACGACCGGCCCATGCAGCGCCGCTTCGAGGCGGATCCGCTGCTGCAGTCGGCGCTGCTGGTGCTGCAGGAACGCAGCCCGCAGGCGGGCGCCTTCTATTCCAACACCGCCGAGCAGGCCGCCATCCGCAGCGACGCGGCCGAACAGTCCATGCCGATGCGCATCCTGAACCAGCCCAACGCACCGGTGCCGGAAATCCAGCTGCTGTCGAACGGGCGCTACCACGTCATGGTGACGGGCGCCGGCGGCAGCTACAGCCGCTGGAAGGACCTGTCCGTGACGCGCTGGCGCGAGGACAGCACGCGCGACAACTGGGGCGGCTTCTGCTACGTGCGCGACCTGGACGACGGCACCTACTGGTCCACCACCTACCAGCCCACGCTGGTCGAGCCGCGCAAATACGAGGTCATCTTCTCCGAAGGCCGCGCCGAGTTCCGGCGCAGCGACCGCGACCTGGAGCTGTACACGGAAATCGTGGTCTCGCCGGAGGACGACATTGAAATGCGGCGCACCCGCATCACCAACAAGTCGGACCGCCGCCGGACAATCGAAGTGACCAGCTTTGCCGAGGTGGTGATGGCGCCGGCGGCGGCCGACGCGGCGCACCCGGCCTTCTCCAAGCTGTTCGTGCAGACCGAGATCCTGCCGCAGGAGACGGCCATCCTGTGCACGCGCCGTCCGCGCGGCAAGGGCGAACACATGCCCTACATGCTGCACCTGATGACCTTGCACGACGCGGCCATCAGCAACGTCTCGTATGAAACCGACCGCGCGCGCTTCATCGGGCGCGGCAACACCGCCGCCGCGCCGCGCGCGCTGCGCGAGCCCGGCCCGCTGGGCGGCGCCGAAGGCTCGGTGCTCGACCCCATCGTGGCGATCCGCTACCAGATCGTGCTCGAGCCGGACGAATCGGCCACGGTCGATATCGTCACCGGCATGACGGACACGCGCGAATCGGCGCTGCACCTGATCGACAAATACCAGGACCGCCACCTGGCCGACCGCGTGTTCGAACTGGCCTGGACCCACAGCCAGGTGGTGCTGCGCCAGCTCAACGCCAGCGAAACGGACGCCCAGCTGTACGGCCGCCTGGCCAGCCATGTGATCTACCCGAACGCCACCCTGCGCGCCGACGCCGGCGTCCTGAGCAAGAACCAGCGCGGCCAGTCCGGCCTGTGGGCCTACGCCATATCGGGCGACCTGCCGATTGTGCTGCTGCAGATCCGCGACCCGGCCAATATCGAGCTGGCGCGCCAGATGGTGCAGGCGCACGCCTACTGGCGTCTGAAAGGGCTGGTGGTGGACCTGGTGATCTGGTGCGAGGACCTGTCCGGCTACCGCCAGGCCTTGCAGGACCAGATCATGGGCCTGATCGCCTCCGGCATCGACGCCCAGGCCATCGACCGTCCCGGCGGCATCTTCGTGCGCGTGGGCGAGCAGATCGCGCCGGAAGACCGCATCCTGCTGCAGTCGGTGGCGCGCGCCGTCATCAGCGACGAGCGCGGCACCCTGGCCGAGCAGCTCAAGCGGCCCGGCCCGGCGCCGCTGCGCATGCCGCCGCTGCAGGCGGACCCGCGCGGCGAATACGAGGAAGCCGCGCCCCACCTGCAAACCCAGGCCACGCAGGGCCTGCAGCTGGCCAACGGCATCGGCGGCTTCTCGGCCGACGGCAGCGAATACGTGATCGTCACCAGCGAAGGCCAGCGCACGCCGGCGCCGTGGTCCAACGTGCTGGCCAATCCGCAGTTCGGCAGCGTGATCTCCGAAAGCGGCCAGGCCTACACCTGGCAGGAGAACGCGCACGAGTTCCGCCTCACGCCCTGGCATAACGACCCGGTGTCGGACGGCAGCGGCGAGGCCTTCTACCTGCGCGACGAACAGAGCGGCCATTTCTGGTCTCCCACCGCCTTGCCCGCGCGCGGCAGCGGCGACTACGTGACCCGCCACGGCTTCGGCTACAGCGTGTTCGAGCACACCGAGTCCGGCATCGCCAGCGAGCTGACCACCTACGTGGCGCTGGACGCGCCGCTGCGCTACACCGTGCTCAAGATACGCAACGACTCGCAGGCACCGCGCCGCCTGTCGGCCACCGGCTATGTGGAATGGGTGCTGGGCGACATGCGCTCCAAGTCCGGCATGCACATCATCACCGAGGTCGATCCCATCAGCGGGGCGCTGTTTGCCCGCAATCCCTACAACACCGAGTTCTCCGGCCGCGTGGCCTTCTTCAATGCGGACGCCACCACGCGCTCGATCACGGCGGACCGCACCGAATTCCTGGGCCGCAACGGCAGCATGGCCAGCCCGCAGGCGCTGCGGCGCATGCGCCTGTCCGGCAAGGTCGGCAGCGCGCTCGATTCCTGCGCCGCCATCCAGGTGCCGTTCGAGCTGATGCCGGGCCAGGAGCGCGAGATCGTCTTCCTGCTCGGCCTGGGCGGACGCCGCAACGCGGACGCATCCAGCCTGGTGCAGAAGCACGGCGGCCAGGCCGCCGCGCGCGACGCGCTGGCCGCCGTGCGCGCGCACTGGGACCGCACGCTGGGCGCGGTGCAGATCGCCACGCCGGAGCCGGAGCTGGACGTCATCGCCAACGGCTGGCTGATGTACCAGACCATCGCCTGCCGCATGTGGGCGCGCAGCGGTTACTACCAGTCCGGCGGCGCCTTCGGCTTCCGCGACCAGCTGCAGGACGCCATGGCCATGGTGCACACCGAACCGAAGCTGCTGCGCGACCATATCGTGCTGTGCTGCGCGCACCAGTTCGTGGAGGGCGACGTGCAGCACTGGTGGCATCCGCCGTCGGACCGGGGCGTGCGCACGCACTGCTCGGACGACTACCTGTGGCTGCCGCTGGCCGTGGCGCGCTACGTGGCCAGCACCGGCGACCTGACGGTGCTGGACGAAGTGGTCCACTTCCTGGAAGGCCGCCTGGTCAAGCCGGAGGAGGACTCCTATTACGACATGCCGACCCGCTCGGCCGTCACCGGCAGCGTGTACGAGCACTGCGTGCGGGCCATCCGCAACGGCCTGCGCTTCGGCGTGCACGGCCTGCCGCTGATCGGCTCCTGCGACTGGAACGACGGCATGGACAAGGTGGGCGAGGAGGGCAGGGGCGAGAGCGTGTGGCTGGCCTTCTTCCTGTACGACGTGCTGCAGCGCTACGCCGTGGTGGCCGAGCGCCACCACGACGACGCCTTCGCCGCCGAGTGCCGCGAGGAGGCGCGCAAGCTGTCCGCCAACGTGGAGCAGAACGCGTGGGACGGCGAGTGGTACCGCCGCGCCTATTTCGACGACGGCACCCCGCTCGGTTCGCGCGAGAACGAGGAATGCCAGATCGATTCCATCTCCCAGAGCTGGGGCGTGCTGTCCGGCGCGGCCGCCAAGGAGCGCGTGCACGGCGCCATGCTGCAGGTGGACCAGCGCCTGGTGCGGCGCGACTTCGGCCTGATCCAGCTGCTCGATCCGCCGTTCGACAAGGCCGACCTGAATCCGGGCTACATCCGGGGCTACGTGCCGGGCGTGCGCGAGAACGGCGGCCAGTACACGCACGCCGCCATCTGGACCGTGATGGCGTTTGCCCAGATGGGCGACGTGGAGAAAGCCTGGGCGCTGATGCGCATGATTAACCCGGTGCGCCATGGCAGCACGGCGGAGAGCTGCGCGGTGTACAAGGTGGAACCCTACGTGGTGACGGCGGACGTGTACGCCGTCTCGCCGCACGTGGGGCGGGGCGGGTGGAGCTGGTACACCGGCTCGTCGGGCTGGATGTACCGGCTGATACTGGAGTCGCTGCTGGGCCTCACGCGCGCGGCGGACAAGCTCACGCTGGCGCCGCGCATCCCGGCCGCGTGGCCGGGCTACACGCTCAGCTACCGTTATGGCGCGAGCGTGTACACCATCGCGATCAAGCGCGAAGGCCCGGCCGGCGTGACGGTGGACGGCGTGGCGCAGCCCGGCGCCGAGATCCAGCTGGTGGACGACGGCCGGCCGCACGCCGTCACGCTGGGCCTGGCGCCGTAGTTGGCGGGTTACGGCTGCGCCTAACCCGCCACGAGCCGCCTCAGACGCCGAACGAAGCCCCTGCGCCCAGCAGCGTCGCCACGCCGATCGCCGCGAAAATGGCGGCGGCGATGCCGTGCACCAGCTTGAGCGGAATCTTGGCGGCCACGCTCTTGCCCAGGTAAACGGCCGGCACATTGGCCAGCATCATGCCGAAGGTGGTGCCCGCGACGACGGCCAGCAGGCTGTCGAAGCGCGCCGCCAGCGCCACGGTGGCGATTTGGGTCTTGTCGCCCATCTCGGCCAGGAAGAAGGCGATCACGGTGGTGACGAACACGCCGTATTTCGCGGCCGGCTGCTCGTCCTCGTCTATCTCGTCCGGCACCAGTATCCACGCCGCCATCGCCAGGAAGGACAAGCCGAGCACCCAGCGCAGCACCTCCGGTCCCAGCAGGCTGGTGATCCAACTGCCTACCGCGCCGGCGAAGGCATGGTTGGCCACGGTGGCCGTGAAAATGCCCAGCACGATAGGTATCGGGCGGCGGAATTGCGCGGCGAGACAGAATGCGAGCAGCTGGGTTTTATCGCCGATTTCAGCGAGGGCAACGATGCCGGTAGAAATGAGGAAAGCTTCCATGGGGATGAGGTCTTCAGGGCCGGACGTTAACCAAAGATCCAGGAGCAGCTCCGGCCCATAGCGGCCGCCCCTCGATCGATAGTCTCGTCAAGCTGCGCGGCGCGTGCATGCTGCACTTGCTGCGGCCATCTGCACCACGGCCTGCGGGCCGATTATGTTGACGCAGATTCTTCCGGTGGGACCGGAAGCCGACTACTCCCTAAAGTTCAGCCGTCATTATAGCACTGCTTGCCCCCGGCCCTTTATGCTATTCTGCTCCGCGCCCTTTCTTAACCAAAGAAGCCTATGCCCAACCATACCCCCCTGCGCCTGTTGCTGTGCGCGCTGCTGGCACAAACCGGAAGCGCCGCGCTGGCGCAAGACCCGCTCAGCTACGCGCGCTACGACCAGGTCCGTACCACGGACCTGCACCTGGACCTGAAAGCGGATTTCAGCCGCAAGACCCTGAGCGGCTACGCCGAGCTGACGCTGGACTGGCTCGACAAGTCGGCCCGTTCGCTGGTGCTCGATACGCGCCAGCTCAGCATCGCCAAGGTGCAGATACTGCAGCCGAACGGCCGCTGGAGCGCCGCCTCCTACATGATGGACAAGCCGGACGCCGAAAAAGGCCAGGCCCTGCGCATCGCGCTGTCCACCCAGCCGCAGAAGGTGCGCGTGTACTACCACACCGCGCCCACCGCCTCCGCGCTGCAGTGGATGACGCCGCAGCAGACCATGTCCGGCAAGCGCCCCTTCATGTTCAGCCAGTCTGAAACCATCGACGCGCGCTCCTGGGCGCCGGTGCAGGACACGCCCGCCGTGCGCTTCACCTACAGCGCGCGCGTGGACGCGCCAGCCGGCCTGCGCGTGGTGATGAGCGCCGAGAACGACCAGAAGAGCACCGGCCAGGGCGGCTGGAAATTCAAGATGCCGCAGCCGGTGCCGTCCTACCTGCTGGCCATCGCCATCGGCGAAATCGAAGTGCGCAACCTGGGGCCGCGCACCGCCGTATACGCCGAGCCGGCCCGCATCGACGCCGCCGCCTACGAGCTGGCCGACACCGAGAAGATGGTCGAAGCGGCCGAATCGCTGTACGGCCCGTATCGCTGGGGGCGTTACGACATGCTGGTGCTGCCGCCGTCCTTCCCCATAGGCGGCATGGAAAACCCGCGCCTGACCTTCCTCACGCCCACCATGATCGCGGGCGACCGCAGCCTGGTGGACCTGATCGCGCACGAGCTGGCGCACTCCTGGTCCGGCAACCTTGTCACCAACGCCTCGTGGAAGCACTGGTGGCTCAATGAAGGCTTCACCACCTACGTCACCAGCCGCATCGTGGAAAGCCTGTACGGTCCCGAAGTGGCGCTGATGGGCTGGCAGCTGGAGCAGGAAGAACTGTTTACGTCGCTGAAGGACATCCCGGCCGCGAAGCAGGCGCTCATCACGCGCGACCCGGACACCGGCTCGGCCACCTATACCGACGAAGGCCTGGCCTATCCGAAAGGCGCCTGGCTGCTGCACACGCTGGAGGAGCGCGCCGGCCGCGCCGTGTTCGATCCCTTCCTGCGCGGCTGGTTCGACCAGCACGCCTTCCAGTCCGCCACCACCGAGCAGTTCGTGAGCTACCTGCAGAAGAACCTGCTGGCCCAGCATCCGGAGGTGATGACCCAGGCCGAGCTGGAGGAATGGCTGTACGGCGCCGGCGTGCCGGCCAGCGCCAAGCGCGCCGCCTCGCCGCGCCTGGCGGGCCTGGACGCGCAGCGCGACGCCTGGCTGAAAGGCGAACTGCCCACCGCCGGCCTGGCCACCAAGAACTGGGTCGCGCTCGAGTGGATGCACTTCCTGAACGACATCGACGGCAAGGCCAGCGCCGCGCAGCTCAAGGAACTGGACCAGGCCTTCGCCCTGGCCAAGAGCGGCAACAATGAAATCGCCTTCCGCTTCTACCTGGCTTCCGTGAAGGCCGGCTACGACGTGCGCGCGCCGCTCAACACCTTCCTCATGAGCGTGGGCCGCAAGAAGTTCGTGCTGCCGCTGTACACCGCGCTGTTCAAGAGCCCGGCCGACCGCGAGTGGGCGCTGGCGCTGTACAAGCAAGCCAGCCCGCGCTACCACCCCGACACCCAAAAAGCAGTCAACAAGCTGCAGGAGAAGAAATGAAAGCAGTGAACACCAAACTGGCCTTGGCGCTGGCCTTCGCGTTTTCCGCCAGCGTCGCCTTCAGCGGCGCGGCATGGGCCGCAGGCGAATCCGCCACCGCCGCCACGGCCGCCGCCGCGCTGGCGCCTTTCGATCTCGACGCCGATGTGAACCGCGTGCTGAAAACCTTCGACGTGCCCGGCATCGCCATCGCCATCGTCAAGGACGGCAAGGTCATCGCCGCCAAGGGCTACGGCGTGCGCAAGTTGGGCGACCCGGCGCCGGTTACCGGCCGCACGCTGTTCGAGGTGGCCTCCAACTCCAAGGCCTTCACCGCAGCCGCGCTGGCCATGCTGGTGGACGAGGGCAAGCTGAAATGGGACGACCCGGTCACCAAGCACCTGCCCGGCTTCCAGATGTACGACTCCTACGTCACCGGCGCCATGACCGTGCGCGACCTGCTCACGCACCGCAGCGGCCTGGGCCTGGGCGCCGGCGACCTGATGTGGTGGCCCACCTCCAATTTCAGCAGCGACGAGATCATCGAGCGCCTGCGCTACATCAAGCCCGCCACCAGCTTCCGCAACAGCTACGCCTACGACAACCTGCTCTACATCGTGGCCGGCAAGATCATCGCGGACAAGGCCGGCAAGTCCTGGGGCGATACGGTGCGCGAGCGCATCCTCGCCCCGCTGGGCATGGACGGCACCACCACCAGCGTGGCCGCCATGCTGAAGACGGCCGACTACTCGGCCCCGCACAGCAAGGTGGGAGAAACCACCACCGTGGTCAAGCCCATGCCGGTGGAGAACGCCATCGGCGCGGTGGGCATCAACACCAGCGCCGAGGACATCGCGCGCTGGATGAATATGCTGCTGAACGGCGGCAAGACGCCGGACGGCAAGCAGCTCATCAGCGACAAGCAACTGCGCGAAATGTGGACCGCGCAAACGCCGATGAAGATCAGCGACCCCAAGCCGCCGCTGGCCGCCACCAAGCCGAACTTCGCCGCCTACGGGCTGGGCTTCCAGCTGCGCGACTACCGTGGCCGCAAGATCGCCCTGCATGGCGGCGCGCTGCAAGGCTTCTACTCGCGCGTGCTGATGGTGCCGGAGGAGAAACTGGGCATCGCCATCTTCACCAACGCCGAGAACAGCGGCTCGATGACGGCGCTGCAATGGCGCCTGCTGGACCAGTACATGAACGTGCCGGCCAGCGACTGGATCGGCATCGTGTCGGCGGACGAGCAGGCCAAGCACAAGGAAGAACTGGCGAAAGTGGGCACGGCATCGGCCGCGCGCGCCGCCAAGTCGCAGCCCTCGCTGGCCCTGGCCGCGTATGAAGGCGAATACCAGGACGCGTGGTACGGCGCGGTCACCATCCAGCGCGAAGGCGGCAAGCAGGTGATGCGCTTCGTGAAGACGCCGGACCTGGTGGGCGACCTGGAGCACTTCCAGCATGACACCTTCATCGTCCGCTGGCGCCAGCGCAACTTCAACGCCGACGCCTACGTCAGCTTCGCGCTGAACCCGGACGGCAGCATCGAGCGCATGAAGATGAAACCGGTCTCCGCCGAAACCGACTTCAGCTACGACTTCCAGGACCTCAACCTGACCCCGGTCCCGCCGAAGAAATAGCATGCGCAGGGCGGGTTAGGGCACGCGCAGCTCGAACACCCGGCGCTTGTGCGCCGTGATCTCCGCCATGCCGCGCTGGAAGGCGGGGATGCTGTTGAACAGGCGTTCAAAGCTGCCGTCCTTCTGCGCCATGCGCAGCCCGCGTTCGATGCGCACGGCCAGCTCCGGCCGGCTGCGGCTGACGAAGAAATAGAAGGGCACCCGGTAGTGCAGGAAAATGCTGGACTCCACCTGCAGGCCCTCGCCCTGGTGCAGATCGATCTCCGCCCACGCCTCCTGCACGCCGCGCGGCATATAGTCGAAGCGCTTCACGCGCAGCATGGGGAACAGGTATTCATAGCCGCCCGAGGTTTCCACCGGCAGGCCGTTAAAACGCAGCACGTCGGCCGACGGCCAGTTGGCGCCCGCGCCGGCCGTCAGCTTGCGCAGGTCGTCCAGCGTGCGCACCGCCGCGAAGCGGGGCGCGTCCTCGCTGCGTATCAGGAACACCCGATAGTCGTTCAGTTCCTTGAGCAGCGAGATGCGCACCGGCAGCAGTTCGGCTTCGCGCTGGCGGTTGGCGCCGTCCCACATCACATTGATCACGCCATTGTTTTTCAGCTCGATATTGCGCCGCAAGCTGGTCAGCTCGTTTTCGTAGTAGGCCAGTTCGTAAGGGCCGTCGCTGGCCACGGTCTTGTCCAGCGCGAGGCGCAGCAGGCGCGGGAAATAGGCGGCGTGCTCCCTGGCGCTGGCGGAGATGGCGGGCAGCACAAAGCGCTGCGGCGCCTGTGCTGCCGCATGGGCCTGCGGCACAAGGCAGCAGGCCAGCAGCACGGCTTGGAAAAAATAAAACTTGATCATCACGCCGCTATAGTAGCGCATTGGCGCATGGCGGCGGGATGCGGCCCGGACTGCCTCAGTCCTTGCCGTCGCCGCCGATAAAGCGGTACACCAGCGCGCCCAGCACCGCGCCAACGATAGGCGCCAGCCAGAACAGCCACAGTTGTCCCACGGCCCAGTCGCCCACATACAGCGCCACGCCGGTACTGCGTGCCGGGTTCACCGACGTATTGGTGACGGGGATGCTGATCAAGTGGATCAGGGTCAGCGCCAAGCCGATAGGCAGCGGCGCAAAGCCGGCCGGTGCGCGGCGGTCGGTGGCGCCCAGGATCACGATCAAAAACATCATCGTCATCACCACTTCGGTCACCAGCGCGGCCAGCAGCGTGTAGCCGCCCGGCGAATGCTCGCCGTAGCCGTTCGAGGCCATGCCGCCGGCCAGGCTGAAGCCGGCCTTGCCGCTGGCGATCAGGTACAGCACGCCGCCGGCGGCGATGCCGCCCAGAACCTGCGCCACGATGTAGGGCAGCAGCTTGTTGGCGGGGAAGCGGCCGCCGGCCCACAGGCCGATCGATACCGCCGGGTTCAGATGGCAGCCGGACACGTGGCCGATGGCGTAGGCCATCGTGAGCACCGTCAGGCCGAAGGCCAGCGACACGCCCAGCAGGCCGATGCCGACGCCCGGAAACGCCGCCGCCAGCACCGCGCTGCCGCAGCCTCCCAGCACCAACCAGAAGGTGCCTACAAATTCCGCGCCATATGCTTTCATGGATACTCCCTTTTTTGCTTATTAAAAGCGCAATGTAAACCGCTGTGGCGAAAATGTCCATTGTTTGGCGGTACACTGGCCCGTATCCCTGCCGCCGTGCGAGAATCGGTGCGGGAGGAGGGTGTGATGAGGCGGATCTTGGCGGCAGTAGTATGCGTGTGCGCGGCGGCGGCAGCTGCGGCGGCCCCGCATGCCGGAAGCATGCAGATCCTGACGGCCGACATTCCGCCCATGGCCTTTATGAAGGACGGCCGCGTCACCGGCTACTGCGTGGACATCGTGCGCGAAATCCAGCGCCGCATCGGCAACCGCACCGAGATAGAACTGCAGCCGTGGGCGCGCGCCTACCGTTCCGCGCTGGAAGGCGAGAACGTGCTGCTGGTCTGCCCCAAGCGCACGCCTGAGCGCGAAGCCAGGTTCAAATGGGTGGGGCCGCTGTTCACTTCGCAGACCAATTTCTATGCGCGCCCCGCCGACCGCGTGCGCATCCATTCGCTGGAGGACGCGAAGAAGCTGAGCGGCGTGCTGGCGCCGCGCGATTTCTATTCCTATCAATACCTGAGCGATGCCGGCTTCAAGAACCTGGAGCCGACCAACAACACGCTGACCATGCTGCGCATGCTGCTGGGCGGGCGGCGCCCCGTGATGGTGCTGGACCACCGGCAGCTGCAGCCCTTGCTGGAGGAGGCCGGCGCGCAGCCGGAACAGGTGGAGATGGTGTACACCGCCTTCACCATAGGCAGCTACCTGAGCTTCCCCAAGCAGGCACCGGCGGAGCAGGTGGCGCAATGGCAGCGCGCGCTCGACAAAATGAAACAGGACGGCGCTTTCGCGCGCATCTACCGGCAGTGGTACCAGGAGGCGCCACCGCCGGATGTGATGAAGTGATTACGGCTTGACGAACTTGAGCGTCATGCGGTCGCTCTCGCCGATGGCCTGGTACTTGGCGCGGTCCTTGTCCTTGTTGGTGTAGGTCGGCGGCAGCGCCCACACGCCGCCTTCATGGTCGGCCTTGTCCTTGGGGTTGGCGTTGATTTCCGACTTCGCGGCCAGCTTGAAGCCCGCGTTCTCGGCCAGCTTGATCACATACGCTTCATGCACATAGCCCGAGCTGGCCTTGGCGTCCTGCGCCACGCCTGCCGGCAGGCGGTGCTCCACCACGCCGAACACGCCGCCCGGTTTCAGGCTGTCGTACACGCTGCTGAACAGCGCCTTCAGGCTGGCGTCGCCGTTGCCTATCCAGTTGTGGATGTTGCGGAAGGTGAGCACCATGTCCACGCTGCCTTTGGGCGCGTAGCTGAAGACATTGTTGTTCGGCTCGAAAGCGCCCAGCACCACTTTGTCATACGAGGCCGGCACGGCGTTCAGCTTGTCCTGGAAGCGCACAGCGGCTTTGCGCACGTTCTCGTTGGCCGACGTGGGCGTATTGCCGGCGGCGATCAGCTTGCCGTCCTTGCGCAGATAGGGGCCGAGGATCTCGGTGTACCAGCCGCCGCCCGGCGCCAGTTCCACCACCGTCATGTTGGGCTTGATGCCGAAGAAGGTCAGCGTTTCGTAGGGATGGCGGGCGCCGTCGCGCTCCGCGTTGGCGGGCGTGCGCGCAGGGTTGGCGATGGCCGCCTTCAGGGCGTCGTCCGCCAGGGCCGGGGCGGCCAGGCCGCAGGCGAGCACGGCGCCCAGCACCAGCTGTCCAAAATTGAGTTGTTTCATGCATGTCTCCAGGTTGTTGACGACGCGTGGCGGTCGACTGCGCCGATCATCGGGGAACTCGCCAGCCGGGTCAAGCGGATTCGCGCGTGTCCGGCGCCGCGCCGGGTGGACTGTTCGCGGACAGTTCGCGGACACTGCCCGGACACTGTGGCGGACACTCCGGACACACGCTACTTGCCGTTCGCAAGCCTGGCTCGGGCAATGTGACGCGGCCGCGCGCAACATTTGCAATGGCATAAAACTTGCGTACAGATGTGCTTTCCGGCGAAGGTTCTTTTGGAGAGATTATGGAACGACGTGCATTCCTCAATATCAGTGGTTTGGCCCTGGGCACCATGCTGCTGCCCGCATATGGCAGGGCGATCGCAGCCGAAGAGCTGCTCAAGCCGGCGGACACCGCCTTCAAGAAAATGCTGGCCGATACCGCCATGACGGCGGCCACCCAGGCCGGCGCCAGCTACTGCGACGTGCGCGTGGGCCGCTACCTGAACCAGTTCCTCACCACGCGCGACCTGAACGTGGAGAACATCACCAACACCGAATCGGCCGGCGTCGGCGTGCGCGTCATCGCGCACGGCGCCTACGGCTTTGCCGCCACCAGCGACGTGTCGCCGGACGGCGTGGCCGCCGCCGCGCGCCAGGCCGTGGCCATTGCCAAGGCCAACTCCCGCCTGCAAAGCGCGCCGCTGCAGCTGGCGCCGGTGGTGGGCGCGGGCGCCGTGTCCTGGGCCACGCCCTACAAGAAGGACTGGCGCGCCGTACCGATCAAGGAAAAGGCCGAGCTGCTCATCGCCGGCAACAAGGCCGGCCTGGACGCGGGCGCCAGCTTCATGCAGTCGCTGCTGTTCCAGGTGAACCAGCAGAAGTACTTCGCCTCCACCGACGGCTCCTATATCGACCAGGACGTGCATCGCCTGTGGGTGCCGTTCTTCGCCACCGCCGTGGACAAGAGCACCGGCAAATTCCGCTCGCGTTCCGGCCTGTCGTCCCCGGTCGGCATGGGCTACGAATACCTGGACGCGCGCAAGGAAGACAAGTTCCAGGCCGCCGGCGGCGTGACCACGCTGTACCGCAATTCCTACGACCTGATCGAAGACGCGCGCAACGCCGGCAAGCAGGCCCGCGCCAAGCTCACCGCCAAGTCGGCCGAGCCGGGCAAGTACGACCTGGTGCTCAGCCCCGAACACCTGTGGCTCACCATCCATGAATCCGTGGGCCACCCGACGGAACTGGACCGCGTGCTGGGCTACGAGGCCAACTACGCCGGCACCAGCTTCGCCACGCTGGACAAGTGGCAGTCGAAGAAATTCAAGTACGGCTCCGACCTGGTCAACATCGTCGCCGACAAGACCACCCCGGGCTCGCTCGGCGCGGTGGCCTACGACGACGAAGGCGTCAAGTGCAAGCGCTGGGACATCATCAAGAACGGCGTGCTGGTGAACTACCAGGCCACGCGCGACCAGGCCCACATCATCGGCGAAAAAGAATCGCACGGCTGCTCGTATGCGGACAGCTGGAGCAGCGTGCAGTTCCAGCGCATGCCCAACGTGTCCCTGCAGGCGGGCAAGAAGCAGCTCACGCCGGACGAGATGGTGAAGGACGTGAAGAAGGGCATCTACATCGTCGGCGACGGCTCCTTCTCGATCGACCAGCAGCGCTACAACTTCCAGTTCGGCGGCCAGCTGTTCTACGAAATCAAGGACGGCAAGATCACCCAGCCGCTGGAGGACGTGGCCTACCAGTCCAACACCCAGGAGTTCTGGAACGCGTGCTCGGCCCTGTGCGATGAGCGCGACTGGCGCATGGGCGGCTCCTTCTTCGACGGCAAGGGCCAGCCATCGCAGGTGTCCATCGTGTCGCACGGCGCCAGCACCACGCGCTTCAACGGCATCAACGTGATCAACACCGCCCGCAAGATCGGTTAAGGACAGGAAGACGACATGAAGATTTTGAGTCAGGAAGAAACCAAACGCATTTGCGACAAAGTGCTGTCCCTGTCCCGGGGCGATGAATGCGAAGTGAAGGTCACCGGCAGCCGCACCGGCAATATCCGCTACGCGCGCAACGCCGTGTCCACCGCCGGCCTGGTGGAGGACAGCCAGCTGGCCGTGGCGGTCGCCTTCGGCAAGAAGCAGGGTGTCGCCACCATCAACGAGTTCGACGACAAGTCGCTGGAAAAAGCCGTGCGCCGCGCGGAAGACCTGGCGCGCCTGGCGCCGGACAATCCGGAGTTCATGCCCACGGTGGCCAGGCAGGAGTACAAGGCCAGCAACACCTACAGCAAGAGCACCGCCGATATCGATCCCGAGTTCCGCGCGCAGGTGGCGGCCTACAGCATCGAGAACAGCCGCAAGAACAAGCTGCAGGCGGCGGGCTTCTTCACCGACAGCACCTCTTTCGAAGCCATCGCCAATTCCAAGGGCGTGTTCGGCCACCAGCAGGAAACCGGCGTGAACTTCACGCTCACGGTGCGCACCGAGGACGGCCGCGGTTCGGGCTGGGTACGGCGCGACGCGGGCGACGTGAACAAGTTCGACGCGCGCGAGGCGTCCGACGTGGCGATCGAAAAGGCGCTGCGCTCGGTGGACGCCAAGGCGCTCGAGCCGGGCCGCTACACCGTCATCCTGGAACCGGCCGCCACCTCCGACCTGCTGGCCTATATGTTCGGCTCCCTCAGCGCGCGCAGCGCGGATGAAGGCCGCAGCTTCCTGTCCAAGAAGGGCGGCGCCAACCGCCTGGGCGACAAGCTGTTCGACGAGCAGGTCAACATCTGGACCGACCCGTGGGACAAGGACATCGCCGTCACGCCGTGGGACAACAACACCTACCTGGCGCGCGAGCGCATGGACATCATCAAGAACGGCAAGGTCGCCGCGCTGGACTATTCGCGCTTCTGGGCGCAGAAGCAGGGCAAGCGCGCAGTGGGCTCGCCGGGCAACTTCATCATGGCCGGCACCAACAAGGAAACGGCGGAACTCATCGCCAACACCAAGAAAGGCGTGCTGGTCACGCGCACCTGGTATATCCGCATGGTGGACCCGCAGGCGCTGCTGCTGACCGGCCTCACGCGCGACGGCACCTTCTACATCGAGAACGGCAAGATCAAGCACCCGATCAAGAACTTCCGTTTCAACGAAAGTCCGGTGACAATGCTGAACAATATTGAAGAAGTGGGCAAGCCGGTCATACTGGGCGGCGACGAATCGCCTTACAAAATGCTGATCCCGGCGATGAAGGTACGTGACTTCAACTTCACGTCCCTGTCGGACGCCGTGTAGAGCCAGAACGCAAATCGGGAGAAATTGTGGAACGACGTACATTTTTGAAAGTCAGCGCCATCACCGGCGGCACCCTGCTGGTGCCGGTGTTCGGCAACGCCATCGCGGCCGAGGAGCTGCTCAACCCCATGGCCGTGCAGTTCAAGAAATCGCTGGCGGACGCCGCGATGAACGCCGCCACCAAGGCCGGCGCCAGCTACTGCGACGTGCGCATCGGCCGCTACCTGAACCAGTTCATCACCACGCGCGACCTGAACGTGGAAAACATCGTCAACACCGAATCGAGCGGCGTGGGCGTGCGCGTGCTGGCCAATGGCGCCTACGGCTTCGTGTCCACCAACGTGATGACGCTGGACTCGGTGGCCGAAGCGGCGCGCCAGGCCGTGGCCATCGCCAAGGCCAACGCCCGCCTGCAAGCCGAACCGGTGCGCCTGGCGCCCGTCAAAGGCGTGGGCGAAGTGGCCTGGGCCACGCCGTTCACCAAGGACTGGCGCACGGTCGCCATCAAGGACAAGGCCGACATGCTGATCGCCGCCAACAAGGCCGGCATGGACGCGGGCGCGAGCTTCATGCAGTCCACGCTGTTCCAGGTGAACCAGCAGAAGTACTTCGCCTCCACCGACGGCTCCTATATCGACCAGGACATCCATCGCCTGTGGTCGCCGTTCACCGCCACCGCCGTGGACAAGGCCAGCGGCAAGTTCCGCACCCGCCAGGGCCTGTCCTCGCCGGCCGGCATGGGCTATGAATTCTTCGACGCCAAGCCGCAGCACAAGGTGCGCGCGCCGGGCGGCGTGACCACGCTGTACAAGGATGGCTACGACCTGATCGAGGACGCCCGCGCAGCCGGCAAGCAGGCGCGCGAAAAACTCAGCGCCAAGACCGTGGAGCCGGGCAAGTACGACCTGGTGCTCAGCCCCGAGCACCTGTTCCTGACCATCCACGAATCCGTCGGCCACGCCACGGAGCTGGACCGCGTGCTGGGCTACGAGGCCAACTACGCCGGCACCAGCTTCGCCACGCTGGACAAGTGGCAGTCGAAGAAATTCAAGTACGGTTCCGACATCGTCAACTTCGTGGCCGACAAGACCGCGCCGGGAGCGCTGGCCACCGCCGGCTACGACGACGAAGGCGTGCAGTGCAAGCGCTGGGACATCATCAAGGACGGCATACTGGTGAACTACCAGGCCACGCGCGACCAGGCCCACATCATCGGCGAAAAGGAATCGCACGGCTGCTCGTATGCGGACAGCTGGAGCAGCGTGCAGTTCCAGCGCATGCCCAATGTGTCCCTGCAGGCGGGAAAGAAGCAGCTCACGCCGGACGAGATGGTGAAGGACGTGAAGAAGGGCATCTACATCGCCGGGCGCGGTTCCTTCTCGATCGACCAGCAGCGCTACAACTTCCAGTTCGGCGGCCAGCTGTATTACGAGATCAAGGACGGCAAGATCACCCAGCCGCTGGAGGACGTGGCCTACCAGTCCAACACCCAGGAATTCTGGAACGCCTGCTCCGCCATGTGCGACGAGCGCGACTGGCGCATGGGCGGCTCCTTCTTCGACGGCAAGGGCCAGCCTTCGCAGGTCAGCGCCGTGTCGCACGGTTCGAGCACCACGCGCTTCAACGGCGTCAACGTTATCAACACCGCCCGCAAGATCGGCTAAGGAGTCACTGCAAGATGAAATTTCTGACCCAGGAAGAAGCAAAGCGCGTTTGCGACAAGACCATCGCCTACTCCAAGGCCGATGAGTGCCAGGTGAGCCTGAGCGGCAACCGCACCGGCAATATCCGCTACGCCAACAACGCCGTCTCCACCGCCGGCCTGACCGAAGACACGCAGCTCAACGTCAGCGTGGCCTTCGGCAAGCGCGTGGGCACCGTCACCATCAACGAGTTCGACGACAAGTCGCTGGAACGCGCGGTGCGCCGCGCCGAGGAAGTGGCGCGCCTGGCGCCGGAGAACCCGGAGTTCATGTCCACGGTCGGCCCGCAGCAGTACAAGGCCACGCCGACCTGGAACAAGCGCACCGCCGACATCGATCCTGAGTACCGCGCCGAAGTGGCCTTCCGCAGCATCGAAGCGGCGCGCAAGGCCAAGCTGCAGGCGGCCGGCTTCTTCGACGACCGCACCGCCTTCTCGGCGCACGCCAACTCCAAGGGCGTGTTCGGCTACCAGGAGCTGACCAATCTGGGCTTCACCGTCACCACCCGCACCGAAGACGGGCGCGGCTCCGGCTGGGCCAAGCGCTACGCCAACGACGCCGGCAAGTTCGACGCGCTGGAAGCGTCCAGCATCGCCATCGAAAAGGCGGCGCGCTCGGTGGACGCCAAGGCGCTGGAGCCGGGCCGCTACACCGTGATCCTGGAGCCGGACGCCACCTCCGACATGCTGAGCTTCATGTTCGGCGCGCTGGACGCGCGCCAGGCGGACGAGGGCCGCAGCTATCTGTCGAAAAAAGGCGGCGGCAACCGCGTGGGCGAGAAGCTGTACGACGAGCAGGTCAACGTCTGGGCCGACCCGTGGAATCCGGAAGTGCCGGTGCTGCCGTGGGACGGTTCGTCCATGCTGGCGCGCGAACGCGCGGACATCATCAAGAACGGCGTGGTGGCTGGCCTGGACTACACGCGCTTCTGGGCGCAGAAGCAGGGCAAGCGCGCCATCGGCCGCCACGGCAACATCATCATGTCCGGCGGCAGCAAGAGCACCGAAGAACTGATCGCCAGCACCAAGAAGGGCGTGCTGGTCACGCGCACCTGGTACATCCGCATGGTGGACCCGCAGTCGCAGTTGCTGACGGGCCTCACGCGCGACGGCACCTTCTACATCGAGAACGGCAAGATCAAGCATCCGATCAAGAACTTCCGCTTCAACGAAAGTCCGGTCGCCATGCTCAACAACATCGAGGAACTGGGCAAGCCCACCGTGGTGGGCGGCGTCAACGCCGGTTTCCAGATGCTGCTGCCGGCCATGAAGGTGCGCGACTTCAACTTCACTTCCTTGTCGGACGCCGTGTAAGCACTGAATGGCCTTCGACTTTTACTTCACCCGCCTGACTTACGAGTCGGGCGACTGGGATGTGGACATCCGCATGCCGAGCAACGTGCTCAACTCGCTGGTCGAATACACGACCTTGCGGGTTGATCCCGTCGAACGCATCGTGGCGCTGTCCGACCCCCGCATGCTCGAAGCGCCGTTCTGCTACCTGGCCGGCCACAAGCTGGTGCAGTTCACCCCCGCCGAGCGCCAGAACTTCGAGCGCTACGTGCGGGGCGGCGGCTTTGTCTTCGTGGACGACTGCAACCACGACATCGACGGCCTGTTCGCCAAGTCCTTCGAGGCCGAGCTGGTCAAGATGTTCGGCCCGAAGGCGCTGCACAAGATCCCCAACAGCCACCCGGTGTATTCGAGCTTCTTCAAATTCGACGGCCCGCCCAACACCAGCGTGGAGCTGAACGGCTGGGGCGACGACCTGGTGCACGACTACCTGAAGGCCATCGAGTTCGGCGGCCGTGTTCGGGTCTTGTACAGCAACAAGGACTACGGCTGCGAGTGGGATTACGACTTCCGCAACAAGCGCTGGCTGGTGGTGGACAACACCCGCTTCGCGGTCAACATAATTCAGTACGCATTGGGAGCATGACAGTGTCTGTGCAGTGGAATGAAAATGAAATCGGCGACCTGACCGCCAAGGTGGGCGCCCTCAAGGCCAGCATGTCGAAGGTGATCATCGGCCAGCAGGACGTGATCGATTCGCTGGTGATCTGCCTGCTGGGCGGCGGCCACGCGCTGGTGGAAGGCGTGCCGGGACTGGGCAAGACGCTGCTGGTGAAGTCGCTGTCGCAGGCCACCGATATGGAGTTCCGCCGCGTGCAGTTCACGCCGGACCTGATGCCGTCCGATATCGTCGGCACCGAAATCCTGGAGGAGGAACACGCCACCGGCAAGCGCGAGTTCCGCTTCCAGCAAGGGCCGGTGTTCACGCAGGTGCTGCTGGCCGACGAGATCAACCGCGCGCCGCCGAAGACGCAGTCCGCGCTGCTCGAAGCCATGCAGGAGCGCTCCGTCACCTTCGCTGGCCAGACCCACAAGCTGCCCAAGCCTTTCTTCGTGCTGGCCACGCAGAACCCCATCGAGCAGGCGGGTACCTACCCGCTGCCGGAAGCACAACTGGACCGTTTCCTGCTGCGCATCGACGTCGGCTATCCGACCGAGGCGGAGGAGGTGGCCATGGTGTCCGCCACCACGCACGCGGGCCTGGCGGACGCGCAGCCGGTGATGGACGTTGCCACGCTGCTGCGCCTGCAGCAGCTGGTGCGCGACATTGAAATCGGTGACCACCTGCTGCTGTACGCAACGCGCCTGGTGCGCGCCACGCGGCCGAAGGAGAGCAGCGTGGCGGCGGTGCGCAAGCACGTGGGCTGGGGCGCTGGACCGCGCGCCGGCCAGGCGCTGGTGCTGGCCTCCAAGGCGCGCGCGCTGATGCACAACCGTTTGGCCGTCACCCGCGAAGACATTGCCGCCATGCTGCTGCCGGTACTGGCGCACCGCGTGCTGCGCAACTTCGAAGCGGAGGCGGACGGCATCGCCATCGCCGACATCCTGGCTGCGCTGCGCAACGACATCCGCCCGGACTGACCCAACGCTGATGCTGGATTCCTGATGCTGGACTCTCCTGCGCTGCTGGCGCACACCAACGACCTGGACCTGGTCATCCGCCACGTGCTGGCGGGGCTGGGCCACGGCATCCACGCGGGCCGCGAACGCGGCGCGGGCGTGGAGTTCTCCGAGTACCGGGCTTACGCGCCGGGCGACGAGTGGCGCCGCGTGGACTGGAAGCTGCTGGCGCGCGCGGACCGCTACTACGTGCGCGAAGCGGAGCGCGACAGCCACGTCGCCACCTGGCTCTGGCTGGACGCCACCGCGTCCATGTCCGAGCCGAGCCGCCAGGTGCCGAACGTGGACAAGCTGCGTTTCGCCGCCACGGTACTGGGCTGCATCGCCGCCGTCGCGCAGCGGCAGGGGGACGCCTTCGGGCTGGTGGTCTGCACCGATGGCCGCACCGAATTCACGCCCGCCTCGCGCGGGCCGCGCCAGTTGCAGCGCGTGCTGGCGCAGTTGTCCAAGGCGCGGCCGCAAGGCGCTATGCCGGATGCGGCCGCGCTCAAATCCAGCCTGCATTTCGCGCGCGCACCCAGCCTGGTTTTCGCCGCCAGCGACTGCCTCGAATGGCCGTCGCCATTATCCGAAGCGCTGCTGCGCCTGCGCCACATGCAGCACGACGTGCGCCTGCTGGCTGTGCGCACCCAGGCCGAAGCGGACGCCAGTTTCAACCCCGGCTCCGGCTACCGCGACCCCGAGGGTGGCACATCGCCATCGGACGCCACCGCTGCGGGCCTGCATATGCTGACCGAATCGGGCCGCGCCTCCTACCGCGCCGCGATGACGGCGCACTTTGCCGGCGTTCGCGCCGCATGCCGCCAGCACGACATTCCCTATTACGAAGCGCGCGTTGAGCAGCCGCTGGCTGCCGTGCTGCGCGGCTGGCTGCAGCTGGCGTCGCCGCGGGCGAGGGCGCGATGATATCGAGCGCACTTACCCTGTGGTGGCTCGCCTTGCCTGTGCTGCTGCTGCCCATCTGGTGGCACCGCCAGAAGCGCCAGCGCGTCAAATCCGAGCCGCTGGCAACCGCGCGCTTCCTGCCCGCCGCCCCGCCGCAGACCGCGCGCATCTGGCGCTGGGAAGACCTGATACTGCTGGCGCTGCGCTGCCTGCTGCTGGCCGCCCTGATCGCCTGGCTCGCCGCCACCACCATGCCGTGGCGCGGAGACACCATTTTCATCTCCCCCGCGCTGGCCGCCCGTACCGACGCGCAGGTGCAAGCCTGGATCAAGCAGCAAACCGCCGCCGCCGGCATGAGCGCCGCACCTGGCATGCCGCTGCCGCCGGACGCCCTGCAATGGCTGCAAGCGAATGAAAGCGAATGGCGCCCCGGCGCGCGCATGCTGATCCTGGCCGAATCCATCCCCATGCCCGCCCAGCTCCCGCCGCTGGCCCACGCCGTGGACATCCGCCTCCTGCCCGCCGCCACCGCCGTGCCGCGCCCGCAGCGCAGCGTTGTCGTCGCCGCGCCGCCCGAACGCCTGGCCGCCTGGCGCGCGATGTTCGCCGCCTTCGAATCGGCCGACGGCAGCCGCTACCTGATTGAAGACCAACCCGGCGCGGAAACAGAGCTGATCGTGTGGGACTCGCAGGCCGCGCCGCCGTCCGATTGGCGCGCGCCTTTGTGGTGGCTGCCGCCAAGCGCCAGGCCGGCCGCACTCGGCGCCACCGAAGCGGCAAGCCAACCGATCGCCGTCAACGGCCTGCAACTGCAGATCGCCAGCAGCCCGCAAGGCCGCGTATGGACCTCCGCCGCCATGCCCCCGCAAAGCGCCGACGCCGCCCGCGCCCTCTACGAAACCTGGCAGTCGCTTGCCCGGCCTGTCCAGCCATACCCCATGCCCGCGATGCAGCTCGCCCCGCGCCGCAATTCGCCCCTGGCCATGCCCAACACGCCGCCAGCCACCTGGCTCGCCTACCTGCTGCTGGCCCTGTTTGCCCTCGAACGCTTGATGACCCATGTCCGCCGACGCTGACTTCCGCTCCACCGTGCTGCGCCGCTTGTGGCGCGCCGTCCTGCTGCGCCGCGCACCGCTGTGGGCCGCCGCGCTGCTGCCGCTGCTGGTGCTGGCGCTGTTCCCGCTGCTGCGTCCAATGCCGCTGACCGCCGCAACGAAAGCCTCCCCCATCCTGCTGCTGGCCGCATGGATTATTTGGTTCGCCCTCGACCTGCGCGCCTTGCGCGGCCGCGTCCACGCCGAATGGGCGCGCTGGCTGGACGCCGCCGTGCCAGCGCTGGAAGACAGCAGCACCCTGCTCGCCACCGAACCCGCCACACCGGTGGCCCGCCTCCAGCGCAACCGCCTGCAGGCGCGCCTGCTCGGCGCGCTGGGCGAAGAAGACTACCGCGCCATCGCCCGCACCCGTATCCGCTTCACGCTCCTGCCCATCATTGCCAGCCTGCTGTGCGCGGCGTCGGCCTACGCCTGGCAGCAGACCCAAACCGCGCCTTCAGCAACAGGCGGCAAGTCCGCAGGCCAGTCCAAACCAGCCGCCCCAGGCGAAATCGTCCTGCGCGTCACACCGCCCGCATACACCAGGGCCGCCGCCTTCGAATCCGGCGCCGCCGACATCCAGGTTCCCCAACACAGCCGCGTGCAATGGTGCTACAGGCGCAGCGGCGAGCCGCCCGCCACGCTGGAACTGAGCGACGGCCAGACGCTCGCGCTGACGCAGGACTGCGCCGGCTGGACCGCCACCGAATCCATCTTCTGGCGCGTGCGCGGCGGCGCGGCCAGCCGCCACAACATCCGCGTTACCATAGACCAGGCGCCGCAAGTCGCCATCACCGCGCCCACCGAAGCGATCCAGATCCTGCCTGCCGGTACGCAGTCCGTGCAGCTGTCCGTCTCCGCGCGCGACGACTACGGCATCGTGCGCGCCAGCCTGCACCTGACGCTGGCGCGCGGCAGCGGCGAGAATATCCGTTTCAGCGACCGCGAAATGCCGCTGCCGCAATCGCCGGACCCGCGCACGCGCAACTGGCAGAAGAACTGGCCGCTCGCAGAGCTGGGCATGGAGCCCGGCGACGAGCTGTATTTCTTCGTCCGCGCCACGGACAATGCCCCCGGCCAGCCGCACACCGTGCAGACGCCAACCTACACGCTGCGCCTGCCAGGTCCGCAAACCGAAAGCCTGGATTCCTCCGCGCTGCCCACACTGGTCAAGCCGGAGAGCTTGCGCAGCCAGCGCCAGATCATCATCGACACCGAACAGCTGGTGGCCGACATGCCCCGGCTGAACGCCGCCACGCTGCGCGAACGCAGCGAGTCCATCGCAGGCGACCAGTCGGCCCTGCGTTTGCGCTACGGCCAGTTCCTGGGCGAGGAATCCACCCTGTTCGGCGACGAGCATGGCCACGACGAAGGCCATCAGGCCGGGCACGGAGAAGGCGCGGGCGGCTTCAAGGACGGCAGCATGGCTAGCATCGTCGCCGAGTTCGGCCACAAGCACGACGAAACCGACAACGCCACCATCTTCGACCCCAAGACCAAGGAAGTGCTGCGCCGCGCGCTCAAGGCCATGTGGGACTCCGAGAAGCAGCTGCGCGCCATGCTGCCCAAGGCGGCGCTGGCGCCCGAGTACAAGGCGCTGGACGCCATCAAGGAACTGCAGCAGGCCGAACGCGTCTATCTGCACCGCACCGCATTTGTGCCGCCCGCCATCAAAGAGGAAAAGCGCCTGACCGGCGACGTGGTTGGCGCGCAAAGCTACAAGCGCGCGCAGGGCGCGGTGGACGACAAGGTGCCGCAGGAGGTGCGCGAGCTGGTGCAAGCGCTGGCAGGCGGCGGGGCGCTGCCCGCCTTGTGGAGCAAGAGCGCGCGCAGCATCATCGCCGAGCGCATCGGCGGCGACGAACAGAAGCTGGCTGCGCAGCGCGCCGTGCAGGACGTGGCCGACGGCTGCACCAGCTGCCGCGCCGTGCTGCGCGCCTACCTGCGCGCCACGCTCACCGAAGCGGCGGTGGTGCTGCAGGCGAAGCCGCAGTCCGACAGTAAATTCCGCCAGGCCTGGCGCGGCAAGGAGCAGCCATGATGGCAAGCATGGAAATGTTCGGCATAGCCTTCAGCGTTGGCGCGGCCAGTGCTGGAGCGCTGCTGGCGGGACTGGTTAGCGCTGCGCTGTATATCCGCCGGAGCCAGGAGCTTAACGCTGTGCTGTCGCTGCTGGCCGCGTTGTCGCTTGCCGCCATGCTGGCTTCCCCCACGCAGCCCGCAGCCCGCGCTGGTGAAGTGGCCATCGCAACCGGTGCGCCGTCCGCGCCGCCGGGCGACGCCCTGGCGCGCGCGCTGCTCGCCGTGCCGCAGGCCGGATCGATCGCGCTGACCGGCCACGGCTTACGCGCCGCGCAATGGGACGACCTGCCTGCACGTCCGCTGCGCTGGACCGCGCCGCAAGGCGATCTGCTGCGCCTCGAATTTCCCCGCACGCTGCCGCTCGGCCGCAGCTTCGTCCTCTCCGCACGCCATACCGGTGCACAAGCCGGCTGGCGCCTGCAACTGCTCGCCGAAAACGGGCAAGTGCTGGCAGAGTCGCCCCAGGCAGCCAAGCCAGCCCAAGCCGCGCTCTCGCTGACCTGGCAGCCGCCGCTGGCCGAACAGATGCTGCTGCAGGCCCGCCTGCTCGACGCGGCCGGGAAGGCCATCGCGCAAGGCCCGGTGCCGCTGCAGGTCACACCGCCGGTTCCGCTGCAAATCATCGGCCGTTTCGGGGCACCATCGTTCGACGCGCGCGCGCTGAACCAGCTCCTGTCCGACAGCGGCGCCTTGCTGGACTGGCAGACCACGCTGGGCAAGGGCCTGAGCCGCAGCGAATCCGCGCGCGCCGATTTGACCGAACCGAACGCGCAGGTCGTCGATGCCGCCTGGTTTGAATCGCTGTCCGCCCCCGCCCGCGCCGCGCTGCTGGCGCAAACAGGGCAGGGCGTTCCGCTGCTTGTCCTGGCTGGCAACGCGGCCAGCGCCGCCGTCTGGCAGCGGGATCTGGCGCTGCGCCTCGTGCCGCAAAACCAGACCACGGAAAAGGAAGATATCCGCCAGTTCAGCATAGGCGGCGAGCAGCTCGCCATGCCGCCCGCCGCTCTCAATCCTGCAGCCCAGCCGGGCGAAGGCTGGAGCGCCGTGGCGGTGGACGGCAAAGGCCAGCCCTGGCTTTGGCAGCGCGCATGGAAGAAAGGCAGCATCGTTTGGGTAGGCGTATCGGACTGGCACCGCTACGCCATTTCCTCGCCCGCCGCGCTTGGCCTATGGTGGCAAACGCTGTTCGACAAAGCCGCCGCCGGCGCCATGCAGAAGCTCGTTTGGCAGCAGCCGGACCCGATGCCCGTGGCAGGACTGCGCACCGAGGTCTGCGCGCAGGGCGCCGATGCCGGAAGCACTTTGCACATCGATGGACAGCCAGGCTTGGTGTGGCAAGCGCGGTTTGCTAAAGCCGAAACGGTATGCGCTGCATTCTGGCCGCAGCAAGCTGGATGGCTCACGCTGCGCAGCGGCGCCTCCGAGCATCGCGTCTACATCTACGCCACCAGCGACTGGCCGCAATGGCAGCAAGCCCTGCGCCAGGACGCCACCGCCCGCTACGCCGCCCGCTCTACCGAGGCGGTGGCCGCAAGCAGCCCGCGCGCGCCATTCCCGTCGTGGCCCTTTGCGCTGGTTATCGCGGCCAGCATGCTCGCCCTTTGGCAGCGCGAGCGCCGTAACGACCGCTGACTAGCGCTTGCCCTGCCACTGCTGGATGTAGGCGGGTGCTTCACCCGCATCCTCGGCGGGGATGGGCGCGGCACGCAGGCGCTGCAGCGGCAGCACGCCGGTCCAGGTATCAATCACCATGTCTTCGGCGTCATCCTGCGGACCGCCTGTGCGCACTTTGCACGCCGCTTCGTCCAGCGCAATGCGCATCACCGTGGTGGCGGCGTATTCCTTGTCGCTGCCGCCGCGCACCTGCGCCTGCCGGCCCGGCAGCAGCTGCTCCATGAACGCCTCCATTGCGCCGCGCTTGGCGTCTTCTTCCACAATCTCGAACTGGCCGTACACCATCGCCGAACGGTAGTTCATCGAATGGTTGAAGGCCGAGCGCGCCATCACCAGGCCGTCCACATGCGTGATGGTGACGCAGGCTTCGCTTTCCGCCAGCCGCTTGAGCATGCGGCTGCCGTTCGAGCCGTGGATGTATAAATGGCCGCCTTCGCGCCAGCATGCGGTCGGGATGCAATGCGGGCCGCTGTCGTCGCTGAAGGCGATGTGGCAGACGTAGGCTTCGTCAATGATGGCGTAAAGCGTAGCGCTGTCGTAGGCTGCGTTGGTGGGGATGCGGCGCACCCGCGTGCGTGGGGATGGATGTGTTTTCATGTAGTGCAATATAATCAATGCATGGCTCTGAAAAAAGATCCAGAACGTTAGAATATTTTGGAGCCACGATGGATTACGCCTTGCTTGTTTCCTCCTTCATGCAACGCCATGCCGGGCAAGGCTGGCCGCGCCAGCGCATGCTGCACGAATGCCTGCGCGCGGCGATCCGCGACGGCACGCTGGCTGCCGGCACGCGCCTGGTGGCCACGCGCACGCTGGCGGCGGAGCTGGGCATGGCGCGCAACACCGTGCTGTATGCCTACGAGCAGCTTGCATGCGAAGGCTACGCGGCAAGCGACCGGCGCGGCACCGTGGTGGCGCCGGTGGCGGCCGCCATCGCAGCCGCTGGCGCCCCCGCCATCGCCTATGCCGCCACGGGTGCTGCTACTGGCGCTGCCATCTCCGCCGCCGCCGCGCAGGCCGGCAAGCGCGCGCAGGCGCAGCAGGCTGCCGGAGAGCCCCACCACAGCCTGTCGCGCCGCGCGCGCAATCTGCGCGAGGTGGGCGGTCCAGCGCACCAGATGGGCGCTTTCGTGCCCGGCGTGCCGGCGCTGGACGCCTTTCCAGCCGCGCACTGGCGCCGCCTGCTGGACCGCGTGTGGCGCGGCCTCAATCCGGCCCAGCTGAATTACGGCGACCCGGCCGGCGAAGAAGCGCTGCGCAGCGCCATTGCCGACCATCTGCGCGCCTCGCGCGGCGTGCTGTGCGGCGCCAGCCAGGTCTTCATCACCGACGGCACGCAGAGCAGCCTGGACCTGTGCGCGCGCGCCTGCGCCGACGAAGGCGACACGGTCTGGATCGAACACCCCGGCTACCTGGGCGCGCTGGCCGCCTTCCGTGGCGCGGGCCTGAAAGTGGAGGGCATCGCCGTGGACGAAGGCGGCATTGCGCCCACGCCGCAGGACTGGCGCCAGCGCCCGCCACGCCTGATCTACACCACGCCCTCGCACCAGTATCCGGTGGGCGGCGTGCTGGCTTTGGAGCGCAGGCTGGCGCTGATAGCCGGCGCGCGCGCCGCGGGCGCACTGATAATCGAAGACGACTACGACAGCGAGTTCCGCCACGACGGCCCGCCGCTGGCAGCCATGCAGGGCCTGGCGCCGGACGCGCCGGTGCTCTACCTCGGCACCTTCAGCAAGACCATGTTCCCGGCCCTGCGCATCGGCTTCCTGGTTGCGCCGCAAGGCCTGGCCGAACCGCTGGCCGCCATGCGCGCGCAGTCCGCCGCGCGCGGCCGGGTGGCCGAACAGCTGGCGCTGGCGGAGTTCCTGCGCAGCGGCCAGTTCGCGCTGCACCTGCGCCGCATGCGCCGCCTGTACCGCCAGCGGCGCGACGTGCTCGTGGCCTCGCTGCGCCAGCATCTGGGCGCGATAGCGGAAGTGCATGGCGCATCGGCCGGCATGCACCTGGCGCTGCGCTTCACGGACCCCGCGCTGGACGATGCGGCAATCAGCGCGCGCCTGGCGCAGGAAGGCATCGTCGCCCATGCGCTCAGCATGCATGCGACCTGCGAACGCACCCAGGCCTGGCATGGCCTCATGCTCGGCTATGCGCAGATTCCGGCGGACTTGATGGAGGGATTTGTGCGGCGGCTGGCGGCGGTGATCCACCTGGCGGCGTATGAGGCGCGCCCGCCGCGCGTTGTAACGCGCAAGCGGGCGGCTTAGTAATGCAGACTGGCGGTGTGGCTTAGCTTAAGCTTAGAACACCGTGTCGAACTTCACATACATCGAACGGCCGTTTACGCCGAACGGGCAGGTCTCCCAGCAGTACTTGAAGCCCAGTTTCGGGAAGTCGCCGCCGTTTTTCCACTCGGACGGATAGGTGTCGAACAGATTGTTCACGCCCACCGACACGCTGGTCTTCTTGCTGAAGTTGTAGCGGCCGCTCGCGTCCACGATCCACTTCGCGTCCCAGGTCTGCAGCGGGCTGAAACCTTCGCCCTGCACTTCGCCGTAGTAGTTGGCGCGGGTGTTCACGTTCCACTGGCCCAGCGTGTAGTCCGCCGCCACCACATGGTGCTTGCGCGGCTGGCCGCGTTCGATCAGCGTCACCTGCGCCTGGTTGAACAGCTGCGCGCCGCTCAGCAGGCTCGATGGCGAATGGCGCTTCGTCACTTCGGTCTTGTTGAAGCCCAGCTGGCCGGACAGCACCAGGGTGGACGCGTCGAACTTGGTGGTGTGGTCGGCTACGATGTCCAGGCCCTGGGTCTTGGTGTCGACCGCGTTGGTGAAGAACTGCGCCTGGCCTACCTTCAGCGGGTTCAGCACGTTGGCGATAGGACCGCCGCCGGCTTCAGGCGAGATCTCGCTCGAGAACACGATACGGTCCTTGATCTTGATCTGGTACACGTCCGCCGTCAGCGACATGTTCTTGGCCGGACGCAGCACCATGCCGAAGCTGGCGTTGCGCGAGGTTTCTTCCTTCAGCGGCTTGATGCCCAGCGCGGTGGTGACGGCGCTGCCTTCGCGCGCGGTCAGGGTCTCGGTCAGCTGGCCGGCCGAGTTCAGGTTGGTCGACACGGAGCTGTAGAACTTCTGCTGCACGCCCGGCGCGCGGAAGCCGGACGACACGCTGCCGCGCAGGCCGAATTCCTTGCTCGGGTCCCAGCGCGCGCTGAACTTGCCAGTGGTGGTGCTGCCGAAGTCGGAGTACTTCTCATAGCGCACCGCGCCGGCCAGCAGCAGTTCCTTGAACGGACGGTATTCGCTGTCCAGGAACAGGGCGATGTTGTGGCGGCCCTCATCCACGGCGGTGGCCGGGGTGTAGCCGGGGAAGCCCTGCGTGCCGGATGCCGCCACGCCGCCGGTCTGGTCCTTGATCACGATGGCCGGGTTGTTGGTGCGGCCGTACTGGTAGGACACCGGATCGCCCGCGACGATCTGGTAGTTGTCCTGGCGGTACTCGAAGCCGGTGGCCAGGAAGATCTCTTCGCCGCCCAGCTTGACCGGACCCTTGATGTCGGCGTTGAAGGTGGTCTGGTTGAATTTCAGCTTGCCGGTGTCGGCTTCAAACGGCGACTGCGCGTAGATGCCGCCGCCCGGTTTCGGTTCGAACCAGTAGGAGATGTTGATGGTTTCCTTTTCGTGGAAATCCAGCTCGCTCATGCCGTGGTTGATGCTGACGTCGGCCTTCCAGTCGTTGGCCAGGTCGCGGCGGTAGCCGAAGGCGAAGGAGCCGTCCTTCACGGTGGTGCGGATATTCGGCAGGAAGCCTTCCGGATACACGGACGGCACGTTGCGGCCGTCGCCCTTGGAGCGGTAGAAGCCGGACGAGTCGCCCTTGCGCTTGGAGAAGCCGCCGAAGGCGTAGAACTCGCTCGATTTGTCGATCGGCAGGGCCGCGTTCCACCATGCGTAGGCGTCCTTGGCGTCGCTGTCGCCGATGCGCTGGGTCACGCGCGGCGGGTTCACGCGCAGCGAATCGACGCCGGCGCGGTTGGTTTCCTCGCGTTTGCGCGCTTCCACCGACAGGTTGATGAAGCCGCCGTTCTCGCCCAGCGCCCAGCCGCGGTTCACGCTGCCGGAGATCATGTCGCCGTCGCCTTCCTTGGTGGTGCCGATCTGGCCGCTCACGGCGGTCTCGTTCACGTTCGACTTCAGCACGATGTTGATCACGCCGGCGATCGCGTCCGAGCCGTATTGGGCGGCGGCGCCGTCGCGCAGCACCTCGATGTGGTGGATGGCCGACAGCGGAATGGCGTTGATGTCGGTACCGGCCGAGCCGCGTCCGATGGTTTGCTGCACGTTCACCAGCGCCTGCTGGTGGCGGCGCTTGCCGTTTACCAGCACCAGCAGCTGGTCAGGGCCGAGCGAGCGCAGGGTGGCCGGACGAATAATGTCCGTACCGTCGCTGATGAAGGTGGTCGAGAAGTTGAACGACGGGTCCAGCGTCTGCAGCAGCTTGCCCAGCTCCAGCGGACCGGCCGACTGCATGTCCTTCATGTTGATCAGGCCGACCGGCGAGGAGGTGTCCAGCGCGGTCTTGGCGGTCGAGCGCGAACCCAGCACGACCACGCTCAGCTCTTCGCCCTGGGGCGCGGCGGCGGTCTGTGCGTAAGCTTGGGAGGCGGCCAGCAGGACGGCGCTGGCGAGCAGGGTGCGTTTGAAGCGGAAAGGCGAAGCCTGGCGTGCTGCTATCTTCATGTAAGGTCCATTCTCTCTCGTTATAGTGGCGCGGAAAGCGGGGTAAGCTTCCGGCAGTGCGAAAATACTAACGCGCACAATTGAGGGGACCAAGAGTTAATGCACACCAGATGCATTCTTTTAGTGCATTTGTTGTAAAAACGAATAATCTTTATTAAATTGCGTGATTTCTCCAGAGTAATATCGTAAGGTGGTGCATTGGGCGCTGATTATTGCGGCCTTATTGTTGATCCAACATCCACCCCTTGAGTCCGTCCACCCACGCCTTGGCGCGCAGGTTCAGGCGGTTCTTGATCGCGCCCGCGCGTTCGTACAGCACGCTGAAGTCGATCTGCGGCGACTGCTTGAACGCGATCACGACGATATTCGCGTCGTGCACCTCGGGCAGCCACACCACCGCATCAAACACCAGCTCCATGGCCTGCAGGTTCTTGTCGTAGTTGCTGAACTCGCCGAACACATTGGTGGTCATGATGCCCTTGTCGCCCAGGCAATCGAAGCAGGCCTGGTAGAACTCCGGCGTATCGAGCACCGGGCCGCGCGCCTCCTCGTCGTACAGGTCCACCTGCAGGATGTCGACGGTGCCGTGGTTGGCCGGGTCCATGACGAAATCGAGCGCGTTCATTTCCACCACGTTCAGGCGGGCGTCGTTGTCGGGCAGGCCGAACAGCGCGCGGCAGATGGCGATCACATTCGGATTGAGCTCCACGGCGGTGACCTTGGCGTCCGGGAAGCGCTGGTAGCAGAACTTGGTCAGCGCCGCGCTGCCCAGGCCCAGCTGGACGATATGGCGCGGCTGGTCGTGGAACAGCATCCACATCATCATCATCTGCACATATTCGAGCTCGATGGCGTCCGGCTTGGCGATGCGCATGGCGCCCTGTACCCAGGAAGTGCCCAGGTGCAGCGAGCGCACGCCCTGGAATTCGGTGATGGTGGCCGGCGGATGGCCGGGCTGGTCGTAGCGGGCGGAAGTAGGCAGGGATTTCATGCCGCCATTATAAATGTCGCCCCAAAGACAAAAGGGGTCAGGGTTGATATTCCCGCATGGGAATATCAACCCTGACCCCTTTTGTCTTAGCTGCAACTGGTGGCGAGCGGCAGGATGAGGGTGACGGTGAGGCCGCCGCCGTCGCGGTTGGCGAGCGTGATGCGGCCGCCGTGCGCTTCGGCGATCTCGCGCGCCAGCGCCAGGCCCAGGCCGGTGCCGCTGCGCTTGGTGGAGTAGAAGGGCACCAGGGCGTTGGCCAGCACTGCGTCGCTCATGCCGGGGCCGCGGTCCTGCACCTCGATGCGCACCAGCCCCTGCACGCGCCGCACCGCCAGGCTCACGCCGTCCGCCGGCGAGCCGGATTCGTGCGCGTTTTTCAGCAGGTTCAGCAACGCCTGCTCCATCTGCGCGCCGTCGAAACAGGCGCCGTCCGGCGGCGCTTCGCCCACCAGCGTGAACTCGGCCTGGTCCTTGAGCTGGGCGATGAAAGCGGGCCACTGGTGCTGCTCCAGGCGCGGCGTGGGCAGCTTGGCGAAGCGGGCGTAGCCGAGGATGAAGCTTTCCAGGTGGCGCGTGCGCTCTTCGATGGTGGCGAGGATTTGCGGCAGGCGCTCGGTCTGGCCGCGCCGCACCAGTTCGGCGCCGGAGTGGGCCAGCGAGGTCAGCGGGGCGAGCGAGTTGTTTAGTTCGTGGCTGATGACGCGGATGACTTTTTTCCAGGTCTGCACCTCCTGCCGCCGCAGTTCCAGCGTCAGCTGGCGCAGCAGCAGCAGCTCGTGCTTGCGGCCGTTCAGGTTGAAGCTGCGCCGCGCCAGGTGGTAGACCTCTTCATCTTCGGCCTCGCCGGTGGTGAACAGGCCGTCGCCGCCGCGCGCCATGGCGTCCACCAGCGCCGGCGCGGCCTGGGCCAGGATGGCGTCCAGGCGGTGGCCTTCCAGGCGGCGGCCCTGGTGCAGCAGCTGGCGCGCGGCCAGGTTGGCGTAGACGATGGGGCCGTTGTCGCTGACCAGCAGCATGGCCACCGGCGTGTTCTGCACCATGGTGTCGAGCAGCAGTTCGCGCTGCACCAGGCCGAGGCGCTGTTCGCGCAGCACCTGGCCCAGCGCGTTGTGCGCGCCCACCAGGTCGCTCAGTTCGTCGTTCTGCGGCCAGTGCAGGCTGAACGAGAAGTCGCCGTCCTGGTAGCTGGTGACGGTGCCGGTCAGCGCGCGGAACAGCGACAGCATGTGTTCGAGCTGGGCGCGGATGGTGATGATGGCGATGGGGATCACCGCCAGCAGGCAGATGCCGACCACCAGCGTGGGCTGGTCGGGCAGCAGCCGCGTCAGCGCCAGCGCGATCAGGATGCCCAGCGTGAGCAGCGTGCCCACCAGCGCGGACCAGCGCGTGAGCAGGGATAGGCGTATGCCGAGGTCGCGCTTTCCGCTCATGGGCCGCTCACGGCCCGCTCATGCGCGCGATGCCGAGCCGCTCCATGCGGCGGTACAGCGCCTGGCGCGACAGGCCCAGTTCGGCGGCGGCCTGCGCCACCACGCCGTGCGCGCGCCGCAGCGCCTGCGAGATGGCCTCGCGGTCCGGCTCGGCGTCGGCGGCGGACGCGGCGGACAGCGCCGGCGACGGCGGCGCGGCGGCGGGCAGGCCGAGGTCGGCCGCCTTGATGACGTCGCCGCTTGCCAGCAGGCACGCGCGCTGCATCACGTTCTTCAGCTCGCGCACATTGCCGGGCCAGCTGTGCGCCTGCAGCGCCGCCTGCGCGTGCGCGTCCAGCGTCTTGCGCCCGTCCAGGAAGTGCAGGGCCAGCGGCAGGACGTCGGCCGGGCGGGCCGCCAGCGGCGGCAGGTTCAGCTCGATCACGTTGAGGCGGTAGAACAAATCCTCGCGGAAGGTGCCGGCCCGTATCATCGCCTGCAGGTCGGCGTTGGTGGCGCTGACCACGCGCACCCGCACCTGCCGCTCGCGGTTCGAGCCCAGGCGCTCGAAGCGGCCGGTCTCGAGCACGCGCAGCAGCTTCATCTGCCCGGCCAGCGGCAGGTTGCCGATCTCGTCGAGGAACAGCGTGCCGCCGTCGGCCGCTTCGAACTTGCCCTCGCGCGCCTTGGAGGCGCCGGTGTAGGCGCCGGCGTCCGCGCCGAACAGCTCGGCCTCGATCAGCTCGGCCGGCAGGGCGCCGCAGTTGAGCACCACGAACGGCCCGTCGCGCACGGCCGAATTGGCCTGGATGATTTCCGCGATGCGTTCCTTGCCGCTGCCGTTCGGGCCGCTGATCAGTACCGGCACGTCCGAGCGCGCCACCTGGCAGGCCAGGTGGATCACGCGTTCGGTGGCCGGGTCCTGCCACACCATGCCGCGCAGCTCGTGCTTCTCCAGGTCGCGCCGCTGGCGCAGCTCGCTCTGCATGCGCTGCGACAGCGCGCGGTTGGCCTGGCCCAGCTCGATCAGATTGGTGACGGTGGCGATCAGGCGGTTGTCGTCCCAGGGCTTGGCCAGGTAGTCGGCGGCGCCGGCCTTGATCAGGTCGACGGCGGCGTTCAGGTGGGTCCAGGCGGTGAGCAGTATCACCGGCAGGTCGGGATGGCGCGCGCGGATGGCGCGGAACAGCGCCACGCCTTCCTCGCCGGAGGTGGTGTCGGCGCTGAAGTTCATGTCCTGGATCACCAGGTCGATGGCGGCGCTGCGCTGTTCCAGCAGGGCCAGGCCGGCCTCGGGCGAGGCCGCGCGCAGCGCGTCGATGTCGTGCAGCGAAAACAGGACTTCGAGCGCGACGGCGATGGCGGCATTGTCGTCGATTATCAGTACGGTAGGCATGCCGCCAGCATAGCGTAAAACCGCGGTGGCGGGTTAGGCGCTGCGGGTCGCCAGCGCCGGCGAGGTCGATGCCGCGCGCCACGCCGGGCCGTACACCGCCACGATGCCCAGCACCCAGAACACGCCCGCTCCCACCAGCATGTAGGCGGCCGGCAGGCGTTCCATTTCCAGCTTGCTCACCAGCAGCTGGTTCAGCGCCAGGGCCAGCAGCACGCCGGCCGTCACGCCCACGCTGGTGATGAGGATGTTCTCGGTGATGAAGTAGCGCAGGATGTCCGCGCGCCGCGCCCCCAGCGCGCGCCGCACGCCGATCTGCTTGCGCCGCTGCGTCACCCACAGGCTGGCCATGCCGACGATGCCGCTGGCCGTAATCAGCAGCAGCAGGGCGCTGACGGTGATCAGCATCCATGCCAGGCCAACGTCGGCGCGGTAGCGGTCCTTGCGGTCGTCGTCCAGCGTCTTGGACTTCACCACCACCTGGTTGTTGCCGGCTTTGCGCAGCGCTTCCTCGGCTTCCTTCATCACGCGGTCGCGCTGGCCCGGTTCGGCGCGCACGGTATACAGCGAGAAGCTGTCGCCGGTCAGGCGCACCGGCACGATGGAGGTGGTTTCACCATCCACGCCCAGCTGGGCGCCGGGCGACTGCAGGCGTTCGATCACGCCGATCACGCGCGCCGGCTTGGCCTCCGGACCCACGCCCATGTACAAGGTCTTGCCGACGTAGCTGGTGGCGTCCGGCCAGGCCCGCTCGCCCAGCGTCTTGCTGATCATGATGACGGACGGCTGTTCCTTGCTGGTGTTCTGGTCGATTTCCATCACGTCGGACGGCATGAAGTCGCGCCCTTCAATCACCTTCAGTCCCCAGGTCTTCACCAGGGAATCGGGAGATATGTAGTAGGAGGTGGCGGCGGTCTGCTTGTCCTGTTTCAGGTCGGTGACGAAGCTGTTGTAGCTGCCCGAGCGCGACAGCGGCACCTGGTTGGTATCGGCCACCGACAGCACGCCGGGCACGCCGCGCAGCGTGGCGGCCTGCGCCTTCTGCGTGGCCAGCTGCTCCTCGTGGCCGCTCTCGCGCAGCCTGCGCACGATCAGGTGGAAGATGTCGCTTTCGGCGGTTATGCCGCTGGGGCGCGCAGTCACCGCCTGGCGGATGTTCACGATGTGCAGCGCGTTGGCCAGGATGGCCAGGCTCAGCGCCACCTGCACGGCCACCAGTATCGGGCCGGTCTTGTTGCGCATCAGCGCGGAGAAAATGGGACGGATTTCCATGGTCGCGATTCCTTATTGGGACTTGAGTTGCAGCGCCGGCGTGACCTGGCAGGCGCGCCAGGTCGGCAGCAGGCCGGCCAGGATGGCGGAGGCCACGGCCATCAGGAAGGTGGCGCCCATCATCACCCAGTCCATATGCGCCACCACGGTGAGCTGCTTGGACTGCATGGCGATCAGGGCCAGCGCGCCGAAGGCCAGCAGCAGGCCGCTCACGCCGCCGGCCAGGCCCACCACGGCGGTCTCGATCAGGAACTGGCTGAAGATCTCCTTGCGCGAGGCGCCCAGGGCGCGGCGTATGCCCACCTCCGGCGCGCGCACCGAGAACTTGGCCAGCAGCAGGCCGATGGTGTTGACCAGGCACAGGACCAGGAAGCCGAACGCCAGCCAGGCCGACAGCTTGTTGTCGTTGCCCACCACTTTCAGGTATTCCAGCCATTCGTTCACGTTGTACAGATGCGTGGGCGCCTGGCGTTTCAGGCGGCCCAGCTTGAACTGCTCGGCGGAGTAGGCGTCCAGCCAGTTCTGCAGGGCGGGGCGGTCGGCCGCCGAGTGCAGCTCGATCCAGCCCTGTATCCACGTGCATTCGGACTTCAGCAGCGCGTCGAAGCCGGGGTCGCGGTAGGCGCTGCAGCTCATGCTGCCGTTGTGGCCGTACTCGTGGCGGATGGCGGAGGAGAATGGGATGTAGAACTCGTCCTCGCTGCCGAAGGCGCCGGGGCCGCCGATGATGCGCACATAGCGCGGCACCGGGTTCCAGGTGTCGTACACGCCGGTGATCTGGTACTCATGGCCCAGCAGCGTGACGCGCTGGCCGACCGGGTCGGCGTCGCCGTACAGCTTCTCGGACAGTTTGCGGCTCAGCACCACCACGTCCGCGCCGGCCTTGTCGTGCGCCTCGCTCCAGGCCTGGCCGTGCAGGAAGGGCACCTCGAACATGGCGAAGAAGTCGCGCGTCGGCGCCAGGCCGCTCACGTTGAACACGTTCAGGTCCTTGCGCGCCGGCTCGATGGCGCCGGCCACGCCGTACATCACGGTGCGGCGGTCGCCCTGCTTGCTGGCGACGACGTTGGCCGCGTCGATATAGGACAGCTGGCGGTCGTTCGGCTTGTCGCCGGGGGTGTAGCCTTGCAGCGGGCCGTTGTCCAGCATCGGCACGAACAGGCGGTCGCTCTTGCCGGGAATGGGGTCGCCGGACATCACGTGCAATATGGTCAGCGTGGCGATGCTGGCGGCCACGCCCACCGCCAGCGTGAGCACCATCAGCGCGGTCAGCGCCGGGTTGCGCCGCAGGCTGCGTATGCCGAGCAGGAAGTAGTAGGAAAACATGGGCCGCTCCTTATGCCGACACCAGCGTTGGCGCCTTGCGCACCAGGTCCGACACCTGGCCGTCGATGATGTGCACATTGCGCTGCGAGCGCACCGCCAGTTCCGGGTCGTGCGTCACCATCAGGATGGTGGTGCCCTGCGCGTTGATTTCCTCCAGCAGCTCCATCACGCCGCGCGCCATGGCGGTATCCAGGTTGCCGGTCGGTTCGTCGGCCAGCAGCAGCTTGGGCGAACCGGCCAGCGCGCGCGCGATGGCCACGCGCTGCTGCTGGCCGCCGGACAGCTCGGCCGGGTAGTGCTTCATGCGCGAAGCCAGGCCCACCTTGGCCAGCGCGTCCTCGATGCGCTCCTTGCGCTCGGCGGCGTTGAAGCCGCGGTAGCGCAGCGGCACGTCCACATTGTCGAACAGCGACAGGTCGGGAATCAGGTTGAAGCCCTGGAAGATGAAGCCCAGCTTTTCGTTGCGCAGGCGCGAACGGGCGTTGTCGTCCAGGCCTTTCACATTGGTGCCGTCCAGGATGTATTCGCCGTCGGTGAATTCTTCCAGCAGCCCGGCGATGTTCAGGAAGCTGGTCTTGCCGGAACCGGACGGGCCGGTCACGGTGACGAACTCGCCCTGCTTGACGTTGATCTCGAAGCCGCGCAGCGCGTGGGTTTCGATCATGTGGGTGCGGTAAACTTTGCTCAGGTTTTGCATGCGCAGCATGAGGGGCCTCTTTCGGTTGGCTGGTGCGATTATTGGTTGACCGAGACGCGCGCGGCGTTCTCGAAGGTTTCGGTGCCGGCGACCACCACTTTGTCGCCTTGTTTCAGTCCGCTCAGGATTTCCACCGCCGTCACGCTGGTGGCGCCTAGCTTGATCGGCGTGCGCACGGCCACGCCGTCGCGCAGCACGTAGGCGTAGCGGCCGCCCTCGGACTCCACGAAGGAGCCGCGCGGCAGCATCAGCACATTCGGTTTTTCGTCGATCAGCAGGCGCGCGCTCACGCGCTGGCTCTGGCGCAGGCCATCCGGCTGCTTGCCGTCGAAGCGCACCCGCGCCAGCACCTGGTTCTTCACCACCTCGGGCGACAGCGCGGACAGTTTGCCCATGGCCTTGCCGCCGCCGACCTGGATTTCCGCGCTCATGCCCAGGCCCAGGTCGGCCACATAGGTCTCCGGCACTTCCACTTCCACTTCCAGCGCGGACAGGTCCACCAGCGTCATCAGGGGCGCGTTGGCCGGCACCACGCTGCGGTTCGGCACCGACAGCGTGCCGATAAAGCCGTCCACCGGCGCGCGCACGGTCAGCTCGTCCACCTTGCGCTGGGCGTTGGCCAGGTTCAGTTTCTGGCGCTCCAGCTGGGCCGACTTGGTCTTCAGCTCCAGCAGCACGTTGTCGCCTTCCAGCTCGGCCGCCTGGGCCGCGTGGCGGGCGCGGATCTCGGCCGCCTGCAGCGCGTCCTTGGCTTTCTGGTAGTCGATCTTGGCCACCACGCCCTCGTTGGACACGCTGTCGTAGCGCTCCAGCGTGCGCTGGGCGGACAGGCGCTCGATCTCGGCGGTGTCTGCGTCGCGCCTGGCCAGCATCTTCTGCTTGCGCGCCAGGATCTGCTGGCGCGCCACTTCGGCCGTCAGCTCCTGGAAAGTGGCCTGCTCGCGTTTCAGTTCGTCGGTGAGGTCGGGCGATTCCAGGATGGCCAGCACGTCGCCCTTTTTCACGGTGTCGCCAGCATGGGTTTTCAGCGTGACGGTGGACGGGGAGGTCGAGTACAGCGTGGGGCTGACGGCGGCCACGATGCGGCCGTTGACGGCGGCGTCGCGCACCAGCGTGCCGCGCGTGACGTCGGCAATGCGCAGGCGCGCCGCGTTCACCGAATGGCTGCTGCCGCTCCAGTTGTTGTACAACACGGCGCCGCCTGCAACGACCGCCACTGTCACCGCCAGCGCGATCAGCTTGCGCTTCAGCTGCCGGCCGGCCGGCGGCGCGATGACGGTGTCTTGATGGGAAGTATCTCGGATCATGGTGGTGTGCTTGTGAAAAATGTAAGCACGTCAATGCAGAAAGCGTGCCAGGCGTTTTTCGCCGCTAAGTGCTTGATTTTTATAGAGCGGACAAGGGCTGTCCGCTGTCCGGCTGTCCGTGCCTGTCCGCCCGGACAGCGGGCGCAGCGGAAATGATTGCGGCTAACAACAGGAACTTTCTTTATTTCATGATGCGCTTAGGTAACGGGTGTAACGCACTGTATCCAAGGAGAAAATTGTAAATGGTTGCGCATAACATTCGATGTTAGAAAATGTTGACAATGATGAGAAAAGCCTCCTACACTGATAAAAGCAGTACGACAAAAACCAGGAGACGGAAATGATCAAGCAGCATGGAAAGCACGCCTCGCAGGCGGGCAAGCAGGTGGTATTGGGTCTGACGGTAATGGCCAGCATGATTGCGCAGGCCTACGCGCAGGAGGCGGCCACGGCGCCAGCGGCGCCGGTTGCGGTTGCGGCCGAGCCGGCCCAGGGTGGTGCAGCGGAACTGCAAACCGTCAAAGTGACGGGTTTCCGCAACAGCTTGATCTCTTCCGCCAAAGATAAAAAAGAATCCATCGGCTTCCAGGATTCGATCAACGCCGAAGACCTCGGTAAATTCCCGGACAAAAACATCGCCGAATCGCTGGCCCGCGTGCCGGGCGTGGGCGTGACCCGCGACGTGACGGGCGAAGGCATGACGATCCAGATCCGTGGCCTGGGTTCCTCGTTCACCAAGATCCTGCTGAACAACTCGCCGGTCGCCGTGGCTTCGTCCGGCCCGATCGACGGCGCCAACACCAACCGCGAGGTCGACCTCGACCTGCTGCCGACCGACCTGTTCACCAAGCTGACCGTCAGCAAGAGCCCGACCGCAGGCCAGATCGAAGGCGGCGCGGCCGGCGTGGTCAACCTGCGCAGCGCGCGTCCCTTCGACAAGGAAGGCCGCCAGACCTCCATCAGCCTGACCGGCACCAAGCAGCAGATCGCCGACAAGGCCGGCGCCCGCGGCACGGCCATCTGGTCGAACACCTGGGACGGCAAATACGGCATCCTGGGCGGCATCTCCTTGTCGCGCCAGGAAGCCCGCACCACCGGCTTTGAAACCGTCGGCTGGACCAACCCCAACCTGACCGCAGCGCAAAGCACCTCGCCAACCCGCAACAACACCGGCGGCGGCAACTGGACCATTCCGGCCACCGTTCCTGCCGGCGCAGGCAACGGCCTGGTGGCGGGCACCGTGATCGACCAGGCCTTCCTGCTGGCGCACAATCCGGGCCTGACCATCCAGCAGATCGACAATGCCATCGTCCCGCGCCTGGGCCGCACGATGGAATACTACGGCACCAAGGACAAGATTTCCGCCGTGCTGTCGGGCGAATACCGTCCGACCGAGAACCTGCACTTCTACGTCGACACGATGTACAGCAAGAAGGACGACGACATGCAGCGCAATGCCTACACCTGGGCAGTGCGCAACAATGCCGGCATTCCGCTGAACATGCAGGTTGACAAGACCGATTGCGCCAACGGCTGCACGGTCACCGCCGGCACCTTCGCCAACGCGCTGAACTTCATCGAGTTCGGCCCGCGCCGCGACAAGGTCGACCTGCTGGGCATCAACCCTGGCGCGGAATGGAAGATCACGCCTACGCTGGCGCTGGACGTGGCCGGTAACTACAACCGCAGCCGCTTCACGCACGAAGCGCCGACGGTGATGCCGATCACGGCGCCGAACAGCGGCAATACCATCACCTACGCCAACAACGGCGGCGTGCCGTCGATCACGTCCAACCTGGACCTGACCAGCCCTGCCAACTACCAGTGGAACGGCGGCCGCGTCAACATCCAGAACGAGCTGCGCGAAACCGAAACCAAGGGCTTCCACACCAACCTGGTATGGGGCGACAAGAAGCTGACCATCAAGGGCGGCTTCGCCTGGGATGACATCGACCGCCAGATCCGCGCGCAGGACAACTCCGCCGCATGGCAGGCTGCCGTCTGCGGCAACAACCCGACCGTGTTCCTGCAAGGCCCGAACGGCGCTCCCGCATGCAACGGCGCCAGCACCCCTGGCGCCAGCGCTGCTGCCCTGTACCCAGGCTATGGCACCGGCTACACCTCGGGCCAGAGCGCACCGCTGACCTATCAGGGTTCGCTGATCACCAACGCCGCGCTGCCTGGCTATCTGGTGCCCGGCCCATACGGCAACCTGGCGCTGGACTGGGACCGCTTCCGCAAGGATTCGAACTACGACTACTACAACAGCACCGCGCCGGATTCGGGCGCATCGTCCACCGGCGCAAGCGCTGGCTACATCCGCGAGAAATCGAAGGGTGTGTACATGGAAGCGAGCGGTGAACTGGCTCCGGCCGGCTTTGCCACCCGCTGGAACGTGGGCGTGCGCTACGTGCGCACCAACCAGCAAGTGGGCGCGCTCAATTCGCAGTCCGATCCGCGCAATGCCAACCTGACCCTGAACGGCAGCAAGTACCCGAACATCAGCGAGTGGGTGTACCAGAACACCGACTACAACAACACGCTGCCATCGGGCACCATCGCTGTCGACCTGCGCAAGGACATCGTGTTCCGCGCCGCCGCATCGCGCAGCATGACCCGCGTCGATCCGAACGCACTGCGTCCAGGCATCAACTTCTCCGGCGTGTCGGCTGATACCGGCACCATGGGCAACCCGACCCTGAAGCCTTACCTGTCGGATAATATCGACCTGGGCCTGGACTGGTATACCGGCCGCGAAGGCTACGTTTCGGTCACCGGCTTCCAGAAGCGCGTGAACGGCTTCACGGTGCAGGAGAACATCAGCATGCCGTTCACCGCGCTGGCGCAGTACGGCATCAACTACGGCACGCTGATCCCGGCGCAGCAGCAGGCGATCGACTCGCGCGGCGGCCCGAACGCGGCGCAGGTCGTGATGACCCGTCCACGCAACGCCGACGGCATCCTGCGCATCCGTGGCCTGGAACTGGGCTGGGTGCAGCCGCTCGACAAAGTCCTGCCTATCAAGGGCTTCGGCTTTAACGAGACGCTGACGCTGATCAACCAGCAAGCCAGCGGCGAAGGCTCCAGCGGCTTTATCGCACTGGGCGTACCGAAGAAGACCAACAACTTCACCGTGTACTACGAGAACCACGGCTACATGGCGCGCTTCATGCACACCTATTCGCAGGGCAGCCAGGTCGCCACGGCGAACCAGAGCGGCATCACGCAAGCGGCGCTGTTCGGCGACACCTACAAGCAGTGGGACTTCTCGTCGGCCATCGAGCTGGACCAGGTATTCGACCGCGAAGGCCTGCCGTCGCTGACCTTCGACATCGTGAACCTGAACAAAGCCAAGCGCCGCGGCTACTTCCAGTTCCCGAACGCCACCATGTCGCAGTATGATCCGGGCCGTACCTTCGCGGTTGGCCTGCGCATGAAGTTCTAAACCGCATGAGCCCTCGCTTCCCCAAGCGATGGCGGTCTGCGGCAACCCTGGCGGCGATGCTCTGCGCATCGTCCGCCGCGCTTGCCGCCGCCGATGCACCCGTGCCGCAGTTGCGCAAGCAGGGCACGGCAGTGCAACTCATCGTCGACAACCATCCCTTCCTGGTGCTCGGCGGAGAGTTGCACAACTCATCCGCTTCACATCTCCCTTTTCTTGAAAAACTGTGGGCGCCGCTGAAAGCAGCCGGCGTGAATACGGTACTGGCTCCGATTGAGTGGGACCAGATCGAACCGCAGGAAGGCCGCTTCGACTTCACGGTGCTGGACGGCATGCTGAAGCAGGCGCGCGCCGGCAACAGCCGCTTGATCCTGCTGTGGTTCGGCGCATGGAAGAACTCCATGTCCACCTATATGCCGCCCTTCGTCAAGCGCGACCAGCAGCGCTTCCCGCGCGCGCGCAACCGCGCCGGCGAGGTGCAGGACATCCTCTCTCCATTCAGCGCCGCGACGCTGAAGGCCGACTCGGCCGCCTTTGCCGCCATGATGAAGCACCTCGCGCAAGCGGACACGCAGCGCACCGTGCTGATGGTGCAGGTCGAGAACGAGATCGGCATGCTGCCGGACGTGCGCGACTACAGCGCGCCCGCCAACGCCGCCTTCGCCGGTCCGGTCCCTGCGCAGCTCACCGCCTACCTGGCCGCCAACCGCGCCACCCTGCACCCCATGGTGCGCAAGCTGTGGGAAAGCCACGGCGGCCGCAGCGCGGGCAGCTGGGGCGAGGTGTTCGGCGACTCCATCGAAGCGCAGGAAGTGTTCCAGGCCTGGTACTACGCCGCCTTCACCAACGAGCTGGCGGCGGCGGGCAAGGCCGCCTACGGCCTGCCCATGTTCGTGAACGTGGCGCTGAACCGCCCCGGCAAAAAGCCCGGCGAATATCCGAGCGCGGGGCCGCTGCCGCACCTGTTCGACGTCTGGAAGGCCGCCGCGCCGGCGGTCGACATACTCGCCATCGACACCTATTTCGCCAACTTCGCGGAATGGGCGAGGCAGTTCAAGCGGTCGGACAATCCGCTCTTCGTCCCCGAAGGCAACCGCATCGGCCGCCCGGAGCTGGGCGCCAATGCCTTCTTCTCGATAGGCGAACTGGATGCCATCGGCTACTCGCCCTTCGGCATCGAGGACATCGAGCGCGCGCCCAACGATCCGCTGCGCGGCGCCTACGCGCTGCTCAGGCAAATGGCGCCGCTCATCATGCAGTCGCAGGGCAAGGGCGTGATGCGCGGCTTCAAGGCCAACGTTTCGTATGACGGCGTGGTCGATCCCGCGCCGGCCAAAGTGGCGCTGGGCGGCTACCAGCTCGAAGTGAGCCTGGCCAACCAGTGGGGCAAGACCGAGAGCCTGGAGTTCGAGAGCCGTGGCGGGCTGGTGATCCAGACCGGCGAGGACGAATTTGTCGTCGCAGGCAAAGGCCTCACCGTCACCTTCCGCGACCCGGCAGGCCCGGCCACGCTGGTGGGCATCGAGAAAGCCGCCGAAGGCAGCTTCAAGGACGGCGTGTGGCAGGACGGGCGCTGGATGAACGGCGACCAGACCCACCAGGGCCGCCATATCCGCCTCGACGGCGACCGCTGGTCCGCGCAGAAGGTCAAGCTCTACAAAATCCGCTGAGCATGCGTATTGAATTCCTGGCAATCGCCTCAACTTGCCAGGAATTCAACCACTGCTACTGCGGACATGTTCAAACTGCTGGCCGGCTTCACCGCACCCCTTATCGACTATCCCTTTGCCCGCAGCGACGTGGCGCAGTACGCCCGCGCGCTGTCCGCCTCCGGGGAAGCCCCGCCCGCGCTGCTGGACCAGCAAACCTGGGACGACATGCTGCTCGACCAGTATGCGGACCGCCTGGCGCCTGAAACAAGCATCTTCGGCCAGCAGGAGTTGCACCGCCGCCTGCATGGCGGCGTAGCCGGTCCGGATGCCGTCGCCCGCGTGCGCGCGCTCGCGGAGGACGAAGCAGGCCGCAGCGCCTTGCAGGCCGCCTGCAGCGGCCTGCGTGCCGCCGAAGCCGAGATTGCCGCCATGCTGTTCGGCGCGGGCCCCGCCGCCGCGCCGCGCTGGACCCGCTGGCTCAAGTTCCTGGGACCCGCCATGCTGGCCGTTGCGGCAGCGACGCTGCTGTGGTGGCCCGCCAGCGTGCTGGCGCTGGGGCTGTGGGCGCTGCTGATGGGCGTGCAGGTGAAGTACTACGATCAGTCGCAGCAATGGGAGCGGCTGGTGCAGGCCATGCAGCTGCAGCTGCGCGCCCACAGCCTGCTCGGCAAGCTGGGGGAGGGCGCCGTCGCCATCGCCGCGCCATTCGCCGGCGGCGCCGCGCAGGCGGGCAGGATCAGCCGCCAGCTGGGCCGCTCTCCGCTGGAGGGCTTCATACCCGGCTTGAAGGAATATGGCGAATGGATAGGTTTGACCAACATCCGCCGCTACTTCGCCGGGCGCGACCTGGTGCTCGCCCAGCGCGGCTTCCTGCGCGAAAGCTTCCGCATGGTGGCCGGCCTCGAAGCCGACCTTGCGCTGGCCCGCGAACTGCGCGCCGCGCCCGTGGTCTGCTGGGCCGCCGCCGCCGCCGCCGATGGCCTGGCAAGCGGCGAGCTGGCGCTGGACGGCGTGGTGCACCCGCTGCTTGAGCAAGCCATGCCGCTCACGTTTGCGCTGCCAGGCGACGGCGGCGGCGCCTTCATCTCCGGCCAGAACGGCATCGGCAAAAGCACCTTGCTGCGCACGCTGGGCCTGAACCTGATCACCGCGCGCGCCTTCGGCTTCTGCTACGCGCGCAGCGCCAGCGTGCCGCTGCTGCCGGTCTATTCGAGCATGCAAAGCGAAGACTCGCTCTCGGGCGGCGAAAGCCTCTACATTGCCGAACTGCGCCGCGCACACGAGCTGCTGGCGCTGGCCCGCACTGGCCGCGCCTTCTTCATCATCGACGAAATTTTCCGTGGCACCAACCACCTCGAATCCGTCTCCGGCGCCGCCGCTGTGCTGGATACGCTGGCGCAGCACGGCACGGTGGTGGTCTCCTCGCACAACCTGGTGCTGGCGCCCTTGCTGGCGCACCGCCTCGCCCCCATGTGTGTCGGCGCCGAAGACGGCCAGCTGCGCGTGCGTGCCGGCGTACTGGCGCAGACCAACGGCCTGACCCTGCTCGCCACGCACGGATTCGGCCCCGCCATCGAAGGAAAAGCCGCCCAGGTCCACGCCTGGCTCAGCGACTACCTCGCCCACCCCGACGATTGCGGCCATGTCCTGAAAGCGGCTTGACGCTATCTGGCGCCTGCATTTTGCACCGCAGCTGCGGGTTGGCGCCAGCGCAGCCACAGGCGGGTGAGGGCGTACATGATGAGCAGCATGCAGAGCCAGGCCAGGTAGACGGCCGGCAGCGAGGGCTCGTAGCCGGCGGGCATGCGGGGCGTGGGGCCGTTGAAGTCGGGCGTGCCGCCGAAGCGCAACGCGAAGTAGAGGTTGCCCAGCAGGTGGATCAGCGCGATGTGGACGGTGTAGAAGAACATGGGCGTGCGGCCGAACAGCTGCAGCCAGGCCAGCGGTTCCGGCTTCAAGCGCTCGAACACGGCCAGCAGCGCCAGGCCTATGCTGCCGGTCACCAGCAGATATTGCAGCGACGGCGGATATTTGTGCACGCGCACGAAGGACATCAGGTCGACCATCCAGCCGCGCCCTTGCGCGCTCCACGGGCCGGGGTCGCCGTACAGGTTCACGGAGCGCAGCAGCACGAAGGCCAGCATCAGCGCGGCGGCGGCGAGCCATAGCTGCCGCTGGCGCCGCGCGGCGGGCACGCCGGGGCCGAATAGCGGACCGGTCGCGTAGCCGGCCGCCATCAGGCCCAGCCAGGGCAGCAGCGGGTAGGCGAACACGATGCCGAAGCTGTCGCCCACCGGATGGTAGCCGCGTTCGTGCAGGGCCAGCCATAGCGGGCCGCCCGGGTGCCAGCCGTCGAGGGCGTTGTGGCCGCAGATCAGCAGCGCGGCGACGAGCGCAATGGCCCAGCGGGGCAGCCACACCAGCGCCGACAGCACCACCATGCCCATGCCGATGGCCCAGATCACTTGCAGGATGATGACGCTGTAGCCGAACTGCCAGCTGAAGCTGATCCAGGTCGCCTCCAGCACCAGCAGCAGCACGCCGCGCGTGGCGAGGTAGCGGGACAGGGCGGGTCGGGCGTCGCCGGCCTGGCTTGGCCTGGCGCCGCGCAGCCAGGCGGAGGCGCCGGCCAGGAAGACGAACACGGTGGCGCACATGTGGGTGATCCAGCGCGTCCAGTACCAGGCGGGCGTGGTGGCGGCCAGGTCTTCCGGGTCGAACAGGGCCGGGCCGAAGAAGTCGCGCGTGTGGTCAAGCGCCATCAGGACGATGACCAGGCCGCGCAGCATGTCGATGGAGGTGAGGCGCAAGCGGGTGGTCATGGTGGCCATGGCGGTCCTTACTCTTGTTTGAGCGGTTTGCTTTTGTCGATGACTTCGCGGCAGTCGCCTTTGATGATGGCGTTATCGTAATTGGTCCAGCCGTAGCTGTCGACGTAGCGTTTGTGCTGCTTGAATTTCGGGCTCAGGAAGCTCCACTCCAGCCGCTCGCCTTCATAGCGGATGTCGCCCATGTCGAGCAGGGTGTGGAACATGTTCTCGGTGGCCAGCCGCGCCTTCTTGTGCTTGAGCAGCTGCTGCACTTTGCCGGGATAGCGCTCCTCGTACCGCTCGGAATACCAGACGAAGGCGGGCACGTGGAATTCATATTGCGTGTTGTGGCCGTGGAAGGCCAGGCGGCAGCTGCCGTCGTACAGGGTCTGGCCGTGGTCGGCCACGTACAGCATGGAGGCGTTGATGCGCTTGTCCTTGAGCGTGCCGATCACTTGCGACAGGAACCAGTCGGTATACAAGATGGAGTTGTCGTAGCTGTTGTTGAGCTGCGGCTTGAGCTTGAGGTCGGTGTAGGCGGGATTGCTCACGCCGTACAGCGAGGGCTGCCATTTGTCGAACTCCTTGGGGTGCCGCTGGCTGTAGTTCCAGTGGCTGCCCAGCGAGTGCAGCACGATCAGCTTTTTCGGCGCGGGGTCGGCCAGCGCGTGCTTGAGCGGGTCGAACAGCACCTGGTCGAAATTGGAGTTGTTGGTGAAGCCGCCCAGGTTGAGGAACTGGATCACGTCCGCTTCCTTGGCGAACACGGACACCGGCGTGTCGTACTGCCCGAACGAGATCTGGTTCGACAGCCAGTAGGTCTTGAAGCCCGCTTCCTTGTAGGCGGTGATGAAGGATTTTTCCGCGAAGCCGTCCTTCAGGCTTTGCGTGGCGGGCTTGCGCGAGATGATGACCGGCACCGACAGGCGCGTGGCCGACACCGGCGTGATGACGTCGCGCAGCGTGACGAGCTTGTCCTCCTTGGCCAGCAGCGGGTTGGTGTTGCGCTCGTAGCCGTTCAGGCTCCAGCGGTCGTAGCGCGACGATTCGCCCAGCACCACGACCACCACTTGCGGTTCGGCCGGGGCAGAGCCTGCCTCGCCGTCCTGGTGCGCCTTGAAGGTGAAGGTGCTGCTGCGCTGTCCCAGCTCGGCCAGGTGCTGGCGCTCGTGGTAGAAGTCCAGTCCGCGCCACATCAGTCCGAAGGGCCAGGTATTGGTGAAGGCCGAGAAGTCCACCGGCACCCGGGCCCACCAGGCCAGCGGCGCCAGCTTCCAGCCGGTGCGGGCGGCGGCCGGGCTGGCGCCGCTGCTCGCCGTGCTGTCCGCTTCTTCCTCTTCCTCCGCGTCTTCCACTTCGGCCGAGGCGCCGTCGCCAAAGCCGGAGGCTGGCACGCTGGCCGATGCCGATGCCGATGCCGGCGCGGAGGCCGAGGCATGCGCAGGCTTGGCGGCGGGCTTGCCCGCCACGCCGAATTCCCAGCCGTAGCCGGCCACGGCCGCCAGCACCGCCACGATGGCCAGCCCGACCCAGCGAGAGGCGCCGCGCCAGGCCAGCGCCTGCGTTTTGAGCGCCGCGTACCAGCTGGCAAAGAACCAGGCGATCACGCCGGCCAGCACCGCCGCCATCAGGTAGACGGTGCGGCCCAGGAACTCCATCGCCTCCTTGGGGCTGGTCTCGGCGATGATGCCCAGGTGGTGCGTCGAAATGCCCTGGCCGTAATAGACGATCAGGTAGACCTCGGTGGGCAGCGCCAGGAAGGCCGGCAGCAGCAGCCAGTGGAACCAGGCCGGGCGCTGGAACACGGCCCACACGGCGGCCCAGGCCACCACTTCCATGCCCAGCGTCTGCCAGGGCGCTTCCACCGGCTTGCCCAGCAGCAGGGGCACAAAGGGCACGGCCGACAAGGCCAGGTAACTCAGCAGCAGGAAGAGCCGGGCGGCCTGTGGCTTGGCGGCAGGAGCGGAAAAACCGGAAGAAGGGCGAAACAGATGACGCATGACACCAGACATGAAAAAAAAGTTTCCCATTATCCGGCCCTTTGACGCGCGCGGCGAGTTTTTCAGCAGAGCTGGCCGTTGAAGGTGTCGCGCACGGTGCCGGTGCGGTAGTCGATGCCGCTGAAGGCGCTGTATTGCTCCATGCTGCGCACGCTGCCCAGGCCGTAGGCGCCCGGCAGGCCGTCGCCGCACAGCAGGCGCTTGAGGCGCTCGGCCGCGCGCGCCGTCAGGTAGGCGCCGCTGAAGGCGCGCAGCTGGTCTACCTCGCCGTGCCAGTGGTGGCTTTCGTGCGGCGTGTTGGGCGCCTTATATAAGTGGTAGAGCGGCACGTGCAGCGGGTGGTAGATGTCCCAGCCCCGGGTCCAGGCGCGCACGGCCAGGCTCTGCTCCTCGCCGTGGAAGTATAAATACGGGTCGTAGGGCACTTCCTCGATGAAGCCGCCCTCGCAGAACACGAAGCCGCCGGCGATGTGGCAGGCCGGCACCGGCCGGTCGGTGAACAGGTGCTTGGCGATGAAGCGCAGCACCACCTCGCCGCCGGGCGCCAGCGGCGTTTCCGGATGCGGCCGCAGCACCAGCACCGTCTTGCCTTCCGGCGCCGCATACTGCGGCTGGCCGTCCACCATGTCGAAGCGGTAGGGGTAGGTGCTCAGCACCGGCTTGGCCGACAGCTCGCGCAGCTGCGTGTGCTGGCGCCGCAGCGACTCGTCCCAGCCGGGCTCGAAGCAGGTGTGGGAGTCGATCTGCAGCAGATACTGCTCGCCGTCGTACAGCGAGAAGGCCTGGTTGCGGGCCCAGCTCACGCCCAGCGTGTCCTGCACCTGCACGTGCACATAGCGTATCAGCCCGGCGAAGGGCAGCGCGGCGATGGCGGCGCGCTGGCTGGCATAATGCTGGTCCACCACGGCGATGCGCAGGCGCTCCGGACGGGCGGCCTTGGCCACCGCGTCATTGAGCGTGAAGAACAGCATCGGGTCCAGGTAGGACGCCAGGCTGATGAAGATATTCTGGTTCGGCATGGCGGAAATGGTAACAGTTTCCATATGGCAGGTATGCTGCCGAAATGCCGCAGCGGCGGGCCCTCCGGCGGCGAAAGGGTTTGACTCGTCTTGTTTACCAGTCTATACTCGCGAGTTCTCGATTTATTCTGCGCATCGTATACGCTTTTTGCAGGCCGCTCCTGGTGAGTGGCTGCTCGCGCCTTCGATGCCGCATTCAAGTAGTGAGTCGGGACTAGGTTTTAGCCCCCGGACGCTTGTCCGGGTTGTCAACGGTAGTAATTTTGTTGGATTAACAACGATGCCAACCATCAATCAATTGATTCGCAACCCACGCGTTTCGCTGCGCGTGAAGAGCAAATCGCCGGCGCTGGAAAACAGCCCGCAAAAACGTGGCGTTTGCACCCGTGTGTACACCACCACTCCTAAGAAGCCTAACTCGGCACTGCGTAAAGTTGCCAAAGTGCGTCTGACCAACGGTTTCGAAGTGATTTCGTACATCGGCGGTGAAGGCCACAACCTGCAAGAGCACAGCGTTGTTCTGCTGCGCGGCGGTCGTGTAAAAGACTTGCCGGGTGTGCGTTACCACATGGTTCGCGGTGCACTGGATACCCAGGGCGTTAAAGACCGTAAGCAAGCTCGCTCGAAGTACGGTACCAAGCGCGCTAAAGCAGGTAAGAAGTAATCAAGCATTACAAGTTTCACCTGGTGGCAGCTAACTAAGTGAATGTATCGGTCGAACTGACCGAGTAAGTGGACCACTATGATGGTGATCCGCGAGCTGCGGAACATATCGCCGCAAGCTCAACTGAAGATTGAAAGGAATTGATATGCCACGTCGTCGTGAAGTACCCAAGCGCGAGATTCTGCCGGATCCAAAATTCGGCAACACTGATGTCGCCAAATTCGTTAACGTGCTGATGCTGTCGGGCAAAAAGTCCGTCGCAGAAAACATCATCTACGGTGCTTTCGAGCACATCGCCGCCAAGTCCGGCAAAGACCCGCTGGAAGTGTTCGCTACCGCGATCAACAACGCCAAGCCGCTGGTTGAAGTGAAATCCCGTCGCGTTGGTGGTGCAAACTACCAGGTGCCGGTTGAAGTCCGCCCAGTGCGCCGTATGGCTCTGTCGATGCGCTGGCTGCGTGAAGCTGCGAACAAGCGCAGCGAAAAATCCATGCCACAACGCCTCGGCGGTGAGTTGCTGGAAGCGGCCGAAGGCCGTGGCGGTGCGATGAAAAAGCGTGACGAAGTGCACCGCATGGCTGAAGCGAACAAGGCGTTCTCGCACTTCCGCTTCTAATAAAACTGGCTGGAGCCTGGTGCTCCGGCCGTTTAATCATTTGTTCGAAGCCGGGCTCATTTTGGAAGAAATGGCGTCCGGTTTTGTACATTAAAAGATTTAGGATCTATTATGGCCCGCAAGACCCCCATTGAGCGCTACCGCAACATCGGTATCTCCGCTCACATCGACGCTGGTAAAACCACCACCACCGAGCGCGTGCTGTTCTACACCGGCGTGAACCACAAAATCGGTGAAGTGCACGACGGCGCAGCCACCATGGACTGGATGGAGCAGGAACAAGAGCGCGGCATCACCATTACTTCCGCAGCGACCACCTGCTTCTGGAAGGGCATGGCGAACAACTTCCCTGAGCACCACATCAACATCATCGACACCCCGGGCCACGTTGACTTCACCATTGAAGTTGAACGCTCGATGCGCGTGCTGGATGGCGCTTGCATGGTTTACTGCGCAGTGGGCGGTGTACAGCCACAGTCGGAAACCGTATGGCGTCAGGCTAACAAGTACAAAGTGCCACGTCTGGCCTTCGTCAACAAGATGGACCGTACCGGCGCCAACTTCTTCAAGGTCTACGAGCAGATGCGCGCTCGCCTGAAGGCGAACCCGGTCCTGATCCAGATCCCTATCGGCGCTGAAGACAACTTCAAAGGCGTGATCGATCTGGTCAAGATGAAAGCCATCATCTGGGACGACGCGTCCCAGGGCATGAAGTTCGACTACGTCGATATCCCTGCAGAGCTGGCCGCATCGGCCGCCGAGTGGCGCGAGAAGATGGTTGAAGCCGCTGCTGAAGCGACCGAAGACCTGATGAACAAATACCTGGAAGAAGGCGACCTGTCGGAAGCCGAGATCAAGAAAGCGCTGCGCGACCGCACCATCGCTTCCGAGATCGTTCCTATGCTGTGCGGCACCGCCTTCAAGAACAAGGGCGTGCAGGCCATGCTGGACGCCGTGATCGAATACCTGCCATCGCCAGTCGACATCGACGACGTGACCGGTACCGACGAAAACGAAGAGCCAGCATCGCGCAAGGCAGCCGACGACGAGAAATTCTCGGCGCTGGCCTTCAAGATCATGACCGACCCGTTCGTCGGCCAGCTGGCCTTCTTCCGCGTGTACTCGGGCGCCATCAATTCGGGCGATACCGTGTACAACTCGGTAAAAGGCCGTAAAGAGCGTCTGGGCCGTATTCTGCAGATGCACGCCAACCAGCGTGAAGAGATCAAAGAAGTGCGCGCCGGCGACATCGCCGCTGCGGTTGGTCTGAAAGACGTGACCACCGGCGAAACCCTGTGCGATCCATCGTCGATCATCATCCTGGAACGCATGGTGTTCCCAGAGCCGGTGATCCAGCAGGCTGTCGAGCCTAAGACCAAGGCCGACCAGGAAAAAATGGGCCTGGCGCTGAACCGCCTGGCACAGGAAGATCCGTCGTTCCGCGTGAAGACCGATGAAGAATCGGGCCAGACCATCATCGGTGGTATGGGCGAGCTGCACCTGGAAATTATCGTTGACCGCATGAAGCGCGAATTCGGCGTGGAAGCGACCGTCGGCAAGCCACAAGTGGCTTACCGCGAAACGATCCGCAAGGTGTGCGAAGAGATCGAAGGCAAATTCGTCAAGCAATCCGGTGGCCGCGGCCAATACGGCCACGTGGTTCTGAAGATCGAGCCGCAAGAGCCAGGCAAGGGCTTCGAATTCGTCGACGCGATCAAGGGCGGTACCGTGCCTCGCGAATACATCCCTGCAGTAGAAAAAGGCGTGCGCGAAACGCTGCCTTCCGGCGTACTGGCCGGCTACCCAGTGGTGGACGTGAAGGTAACGCTGTTCTTCGGTTCGTACCACGACGTGGACTCGAACGAAAACGCGTTCCGCATGGCTGCTTCGATGGCCTTCAAGGACGGCTGCCGTAAAGCGGCTCCAGTCATCCTGGAACCAATGATGGCAGTGGAAGTGGAAACGCCGGAAGACTACGCCGGTTCCGTGATGGGCGACCTGTCGTCCCGCCGCGGTATGGTGCAGGGCATGGACGAAATCCCAGGCGGCGGCGGCAAGATCATCAAAGCCGAAGTGCCTCTGTCGGAAATGTTCGGTTACTCGACCACCCTGCGTTCCGCAACGCAAGGCCGTGCAACCTACACGATGGAATTCAAGCACTACTCGGAAGCGCCTAAGCACGTAACCGATGCAATCGTGACTGCTAAAGCGAAGTAAAATAATGAATTGACCGGCCGGGGGACGATCCCCCTGGCCGGACAACTTTAAATCTTGTTCTAAGGAAGAATAAAATGGCAAAAGGTAAATTCGAGCGGACCAAACCGCACGTCAACGTCGGCACTATCGGTCACGTTGACCACGGTAAAACCACCCTGACCGCAGCAATCGCTACCGTTCTGTCGAAGAAATTCGGCGGCGAAGCTAAAGCTTACGACCAGATCGATGCAGCACCAGAAGAAAAAGCACGCGGCATTACCATCAACACCGCCCACGTCGAGTACGAGACCGCAGCGCGTCACTACGCTCACGTTGACTGCCCAGGCCACGCCGACTACATCAAGAACATGATTACCGGTGCTGCGCAGATG
>NZ_JBWKSD010000013.1:0-98327 GCF_059419605.1 Pseudoduganella sp. GW821-FHT05F09 | reverse complement strand
GCGCCGGCGGGCGAGGGCGGCGCGGCGGCGGCGGCCGGCGGTGCGGCGGCCCCGGCGCCGGAGCAGGAGGAGGCCAGCTGGCAGGATATCCTGCCGGTCGATACCCTGGGCCTGGAAGTGGGCTACCGCCTGATCCCGCTGGTCGACAAGACCCAGGGCGGCGAACTGCTCAAGCGCATCAAAGGCATTCGCAAGAAATTCGCGCAGGAAGTGGGTTTCCTGGCGCCGCCCGTGCATATCCGCGACAACCTGGAACTGAAGCCGTCGGCTTACCGGATAGCGCTCAAGGGCGTGGAAGTGGGAACCGGCGAGGCCTTCAACGGCCAGTTCCTGGCCATCAATCCCGGTATGGCCAGCGGCACCTTGCCCGGCCTGGTGACGGAAGACCCGGCGTTCGGCCTGCCCGCCATCTGGATCGACGCCAGCCTGCGCGACCAGGCGCAGACCATGGGCTACACCGTGGTGGACGCCGGCACCGTGGTGGCCACGCATCTGAACCATTTGATCACCACGCACGCGTCCGAACTGCTGGGCCGGGCGGAGGTGCAGGCGCTGCTGGACCACCTGGGCAAGGAATCGCCCAAGCTGGTGGAAGACCTGGTGCCGAAGATGCTGTCGCTGTCGACGCTGCAGAAAGTGCTGCAGAATCTGCTGGCGGAAGGCGTGCACATCCGCGACATGCGCTCGATTATTGAAACGCTGGCCGAGCACACCGTGCATACCCAGGACCCGAACGAACTGACGGCGCTGGTGCGGATTTCCCTGGGCCGCGCCATTGTGCAGCAGCTGTTCCCGGCCGGCGGCGAGCTGTCGGTGATGACGCTGGACAACCGCCTGGAGCGCCTGCTGATGCAAGCGCTGGCGGCGAGCGGCCCGGACGGCGCCGGCATCGAGCCCGGCCTGGCCGACACCATCGCCCAGCAGGCGCAGGCGGCAGCGGCGCAGCAGGAGGCGCTGGGGCTGACGCCGGTGCTGCTGGTGCCGGGACCGCTGCGCACCTTGCTGTCGCGCTTCCTGCGCCGCGCCTTGCCGCAGCTCAAAGTGCTGTCGCATGCGGAGATCCCGGAAACCAAGACCATCCGCGTCACCGCGCTGGTCGGCGCCCAATAAGTCGCAGCGGTTTGCGCAAACCGGCATCGCTGTCCAGTCCGCAGGCCTAGACTGGAGCGATGCCGAACGATGACTACGATGCGCCCTGGAAGGAAGCGCTGGCGCGCTACTTTCCCGAATTCCTGGCGTTCTACTTTCCGCAAATCTATGAGCTTATAGATTGGACCCAGCCTTTCGTCTTCCTGGACCAGGAGCTGGCGCAACTGGCCGAAGGCGTGTCCGGCAAGCGCGTGGCGGACAAGCTGGTGCGGGTTTGCCTGCACGGCGGCGCGCAGCGGGAAGCGCTGGTGCACGTGGAAGTGCAGACGCAGCGCACCGTCGAGTTCACCGAGCGCATGTACATCTGCAATTACCGCGCCTATGATCGCCATCGCTTGCCGGTCATCAGCCTGGCGGTACTGGCCGATGCCAGCCCGGTGTGGCGGCCGCATGCGTTCAGCATGGAGGTGGGCGGCTGCAGGGTAAGGATGGATTTTCCGGTGGTGAAACTGCTGGATTACATGCCGCAGATTGATGTCTTGCTGGAGATGGAGAATGTATTCGCGCTGCTGACCAGCGCCCATTTGATGACGCTGGCCAGCCAGCATGATCCGGAGAGGCGGCTGGCGTACAAACGCCGCGTCGCGCGCCTGCTGTATCGGCGCCAATGGAGCAAACGGCGTATCATCAATTTATTCAACGTGATCGATTGGCTCATGCGCTTGCCGGACGCGCTGGAACAGCAGCTCTGGCAGGAATTGCGTGAGTCGGAGCAGGGAGGCATCATGCCGCACATGTTATCGATAGAGCGCATCATTCGCGAGGAAAGCCGCCGCAAAGGCCTTGAGGAAGGCCGCGAAGAGGGCCTGCGGCAAGGTGTGCAGGAGGGCATACAGCAAGGCATGCAGCAAGGCATACAGCAAGGCATGCAGCAAGGCATGCAGCAAGGGCGCGCGGTCTTGCTGGCCAAGCAATTGCGGCACCGGTTTGGCGTGCTGCCGGCGCTTGAGCTCGAGAGGCTGGCCGCCGCCAGCGACGAGCAGCTTGACCGCTGGGCCTTGGCGCTACTCCATGCCGATACGCTGGAACAGGTTTTCAGCGAACACTAGGCCACGCAGCCAACGCCGGCAAATCCGAAATGCGGGCCATTTCCCGCCCTGTTCCATCGATCGTTTCCCCTGTGCATCGTCAATAATGCAAGCATGAGAGTGAGCCCCGCCCGTTTTGAAGGCGCGGCACTTGTGTAACAGGGGAATTGGTCATGAACGTCAAAAAATTTACTGCACCTACATCGCGTGAAGCGCTGCGCAAAGTACGCGAGGCCCTGGGGCCGGATGCGGTGATCTTGTCGAATCGTCCTACTGATGGCGAGGTGGAAATTCTCGCCCTCGCCAACGACGACGCCGCTTCGCTGGCGCTGCCTTCCCCCGATTCGCCGATGGCGCAGCCGAATCCTTACCTGGATCTGCCGGAAACCCCGTCCTATCTCGCGCCGCTGGCGGCCATGGCCCCGGTGGCCGCCGCCCCGGCCGCGCCAGCCGCCGCACCCGCCCCGCGCCCCGCGCCCCGCACCGCCGCACCGGAAGCAGCCGTGCGCCAGCCGACGCCGCGTGCCCCCGCAGCGCCAGCGCCCGTCGCCGCGCCGTCGCTGGACATGGACCGCATCAGCGCCATGGTGGCCGACGCCGTCGCCAGCGCCAAGGCCAACGCGGCCGCCGAGATGAGCGGCATGATGAGCGAAATCCGCGCCATGCGCGGCATGATGGAAACCCAGCTGGCGGAAATCTCCTGGGGCTCGGCCCAGCAGCGCGAGCCGCAAAAGGCCGCCGTGCTGCGTGAAATGCTGGCGGCCGGTTTCTCGGCCAGCCTGGCGCGCTACCTGATAGAAAAACTGCCGGCCGGCCGCGACGCCGCCGACAGCCTGCGCTGGATCAAGACCGTGCTGACCCGCAACCTGTCGGCCATCGCCAACGAAGACGCGCTGATCGAGCAGGGCGGCGTGTTCGCCCTGGTCGGCCCGACCGGCGTCGGCAAGACCACCAGCACCGCCAAGCTGGCCGCGCGCTGCGTGATGCGCCACGGCCCGGACAAGCTGGCCCTGATCACCACCGACGCCTACCGTATCGGCGCCCACGAACAGCTGCGCATCTACGGCAAGATCCTGGGCGTGATGGTGCATTCGGTGAAGGACGAGGCCGACCTGCGCATCGCCCTGAAAGAACTGAAGAACAAGCACACCGTGCTGATCGACACCGTCGGCGTGAGCCAGCGCGACCACATGGTGGCCGAGCAGGTCGCCATGCTGCAAGGCACCGGCGCCAACGTCCAGCGCCTGCTGTGCCTGAACGCCACCTCGACCCAGGAAACCCTGAACGAAGTGGTGCGCGCCTACCAGGGCAGCGGCCTGGCCGGCTGCATCATGACCAAGCTGGACGAAGCGGCCTCGATCGGCAATGTGCTGGACGTGGTGATACGCCAGAAACTGAATATGTTCTACGTCTCGAGCGGCCAGCGGGTGCCGGAAGACCTGCACCTGGCCGACCCGGCCGCGCTGGTCGAGCGCGCCTTCCGCCTGAAGCAGGGCGCCGCCGCCGGCCAGTACGCCGATCACGAACTGCCGCTGGTGATGTCGGCCGCCGGCGCCTTCGGCGGCCATGTCGCCGGCCTGGAGCACGCACTGCGCGAGGTGCGCCTTGGCTAACTTCGACTTCGACCAGGCCGAGGGCCTGCGCCGCATGCTGGCGGGGCCGCAGCCGCGCATCGTCACCTTCCTCTCCGCCACGCCGCAGGACGACAAGGGCGCCATGCTGGTCAACCTGGGCGCCTCGCTGGCGCGCGCCGGCAACGACGTGCTGCTGGTCGACGCCTGCGCCAGCGCGCACGGCGTGGCCTCCCGCCTGGGCGTGGACAGCGGCGCCAGCCTGCTGGACGTGGCGCGCCAGGAATGCGGCCTGAACCAGGTAATCCACCAGGTGCCGCAAGGCTTCGGTGTGGTATCGATGACACGCGGCGTGGCCCGCTCCGGCCCCGACGAAACGCGCCGCCTGGCCAAGGCCTTCGACGTGCTGGCCAAGCAGACCGGCCTGATGATAGTCGATGGCGAGTTCGACGGCGAGGCGTTTCCGGTGCCGGTGATGGCCAGTTCCGACATCGTGGTGCAGGTCTCGAACAGCGCCACTTCGATCAAAAACGCCTACAGCATGATCAAGCGCCTGAACCACGAACTGGGCCGGCGGCCCTTCGGCATCGTGGTAACGGGCGCATCCGAGGCCGAAGCCAAGGTGGTTTACGATAATATGGCGCAAGCGGCGAGCCGATACCTGGCTGTCACCCTGGTTTCGATGGGGTCGGTGCCGGCTGACGAGTACTTGCAGCGCGCGGCGCGCCTGGGGCGGGCGGTGGTCGACGCCTTTCCTCTGGCCGGTGCGTCGGTCGCGTTCCGGCAACTGGCAGGACGTCTGGCGCTGGCCGGCGCGCCTCAATTCCGCACGGGGAGTAGCAACCATTTTAGCGTCTGAGAAAAATTAGAACGATATGTACACGGCCAAAGGGAAAGCGGACAAGAACTCGCTGCTGACGGAGCATATGCCGCTGGTCAAGCGGCTGGCCCACCACATGAAGGCCAAATTGCCACCCAGCGTGGAAGTCGATGATCTGGTGCAGGCCGGCATGATAGGCCTGCTCGACGCCATCAACCGCTATGAGGAAACCCACGGCGCCCAGTTTGAAACCTATGCCGTGATGCGCATCCGCGGCGCCATGCTCGACGAGCTGCGCAATAGCGACTGGATGCCGCGCAGCATGCGCCAGGACATGCGCAAGATCGAAACCGCCATGGCCACCTTGCAGCAGCGCCTGGGCCGTCCGCCCAGCGAGTCGGAAGTGGCCAAGTCGCTCAAGCTGTCGCTGGCCGACTACCAGGAAATGCTGTCCGAAGGCGGCGGCCACCAGCTGATCTATTACGAAGACTTCCGCGACGACGACGGCGGCGAAAGCTTCCTCGACCGCTACCACAGCGACGAGGACGCCGACCCGCTGCGCGCGCTGCTCGACACCGACTTCCGCCAGGCCGTGATCGACGCCATCGACGCCTTGCCGCCGCGCGAGAAGATGCTGATGGGCTTGTACTACGAAGAAGAACTGAACTTGAAGGAAATCGGCGCCGTCATGGGCGTCTCCGAATCACGCGTATCGCAGCTGCATACGCAAGCGGTGGCGCGTCTGCGCGCCTCGTTAAGGGAGCAGGCATGGACTGGGCCAGCATAGCAGGACTGATACTGGGCGTGGCCGGCGTGCTGATCGGCCAGGGCATGGAGGGTGGCAAGCTGAGCTCGCTGCTGCAGCCGGCCGCCTTCGCCATCGTGGTGATCGGCACGCTGGGCGCGGTGCTGCTGCAGACCAAGCCGGCCACCTTTGTGCGCGGGCTGCGCATGGCGCGCTGGATCGTGGCGCCGCCGCCGGACACGCGCGTCGCGCTGGCGCGCGAAATCGGCGCCTGGAACACCACCGCCAAGCGCGACGGCATGCTGTCGCTGGAGCGCTATATGCTCGCCTCGAAGGACAAATTCAACGCCAAGGGCCTGCGCCTGATAGTCGACGGCATCCATCCGGACAAGCTGCGCAACCTGCTCGACACCGAAATCACCGCCTACGAAACGGCCGAGCGCCAGGCCGTGCGGATCTGGGAATCGGCGGCCGGCTACTCGCCCACCATCGGCATCCTGGGCGCGGTGCTGGGCCTGATCCAGGTGATGGAGAACCTGGCCGACCCCAGCAAGCTGGGCGCCGGCATCGCGATCGCCTTCGTGTCCACCATCTACGGCGTGGGCCTGGCCAATCTGCTGTTCTACCCGATAGCCAACAAGCTCAAGGTCATCGTCACCCAGCATGTGCACCAGCAGGAGATCGCCGCCGCCGTGTTCTACGACATCGCGACGGGCGACCACAGCCGCGTGATCGACGAACGCATCGCCACCCTGCTGCGCGAGTACGACTGAGATGCAGCGCCGCGCCCGCAGGAAGTTCGACGACGAGCCGGAGAACCACGAGCGCTGGCTGATCTCCTACGCCGACTTCATCACCCTGCTGTTCGCCTTCTTCGTGGTGATGTATTCGATCGCCGCCGTCAACACCGGCAAGTACAAGATTTTCTCGGACGCGCTGGGCGACGCCTTCGGCGGCCAGGGGGCGGCCAAGCCCATCAACACACAGGTGCAGAACCTGCCCATCCCCAATCCCGCGCTGCGCCGGCGCACCGAGCTGCTGCGCAAGGAAAAAGAGCAGATGACCAAGCTGGCGCAGGACCTGCTGTCCACGCTGGCGCCGCTGGTCAAGGAAGGCAAGGTGCGGGTCACGCAGAACAGCCGCGGCGTCAGCGTGGAGATCAACGCCAGCGTGCTGTTCGATCCGGGCGCGGCCCTGCTGACGTCCGAATCGCGCGAAGCGCTGCAGGCCGTGGCGGTGCTGCTGAAGGCGGACCCGCACGCGGTGCAGGTCGAGGGCCACACCGACAACGTCCCCATCCGCAACACCAATTTCCCGTCCAACTGGGAGCTGTCGGCCGCGCGCGCGGGCGCCGTGGTGCGGCTGTTCATCGATTCCGGCGTGGCGCCGGCGCGGCTCACGGCGGTCGGCCACGCCGACAACTACCCGGTGGCGCCCAACGCGCAAGCGGACGGCCGCGCCCGCAACCGCCGCGTGGCGGTGACCATCCTGTCCGGCATCCCCGACCCGTCCACCGAAGTACCCACCGCTCCGCCCCCCCCAGCTCCGTAGGGCGGGTTAGCGGCGTGCCGCGTAACCCGCCATGCGCCGCCGCCAGTGCCAGCCGACGCCGGCCCCCACCACGCCCAGCAGCAGCCCGCCCACCGGCGCAGGCACCGGCAAGGAACTGTCGTCGGCCGAGGCCGGCCCGGTGCGCAGCTCGGCCGGGAAGGGGCGCGGCGGCGCCGGCACGATCTGCCATTGCGCCTCATCCTGCGGCGCGCGCGCCATGAATTCATCGATGGAAAACACGGGCGCCGAGCCAAAAGCGCGGCTGGACGGCACCTGCGGAATGCGCACCAGCACCAGCGCTTCCACGTCTGCCTGCAACTGCTGCTCATAAGCGCTCAGCGCGCGGCCGGGCGCCGGGCCGCCGAGCAGCTTGAGCAGGTCCTGGCCCAGCGCCGCGAAGGCCACGGCCGGGTAGAGCCGGGTCTGCTCCTCGGTAAAGTAGCCGTAGGCCTTGTGGCCGCTGGCCAGGCTGAGGTCCTTGGCGGCCTTGTAGCCGTAGGCGCCGATGGCCTTGATGCGGCTGGTCGGCCCCTGTCCGGGCACCTGCCAGCCCAGCGCCCTGAACGCGTCCATGCTGATGCCGGCGCAGTTGGCCGAGGCGTGGCGGTAGCTGAATTCGTGCCGGTAGAAGCGGCGGAAGCGGTCCTGCATGCTGCGCTGGTAGGCTTGCGCGGTGCGCGCGTCGCGCAGCACCGCCACCAGCATGGTCGACGGCCGGTAGTACTGCTGGCCGCTGTTCAGGTCCATCAGGTAGTTGTCCATGGGGACCATCGACGCAATGATGCCTTTTTCGCTGTAGCTGTCCAGATTGTAGAAGTTGTTCACCATCCAGTCGGCCCATTCGCCATGCCGGCCCAGGCGGCCGGTGGCGACCGCGAAGTGGCCGCCGTAGGCTTCGTCGTCGTCGCCCTGGGCGCCGTTCAGCATCAGGGCCAGCACGGCCTTGCCGCCCCAGTCGCGGGCGGCGGGCCGGCGTTCCCAGATCAGGCGCGTGGCGTAGGGGCTGCGCGCGCCGCCGTTTTCCTGGCGCACAAAGGCGCTTAGCGTGTCGCCAGCGGCGGCCAGGGGCTGCGGCCGCATGCTGGCCGCGTCGATGACATAGTCCAGCGGCCAGATGGTGCGCGCTTCGAAGCTGGGCTGGCCGGCCTGAGCGCGCAGCGTGCCGCGCACGCGGACTGCGCGCCGGCGGAAGAAATCCAGCGTGGCGGCGTTGAAATAGGAGCGGTTGGACGCGATTTTGGGCGCCAGCTGCATGGCCAGCGGCGCCGCGCCGGGCGCCTGCAGGGCCTGGCCGGACGGCGCCAGCGTGGCTTGCGGCACCAGGTGCGGCGCACCCAGCCAGACCAGGTCGGGCAAGGCGGGCAAGGCTGTGGAGGCCGGCTGGCGCGGCACGGCCAGGCCCTCCTGCTGGAAGTACCACAAGGCCTGCCGGGGCGCGCAGCCGCCGCAGCGCCCGTCGCCGTAGCGGAACTGGCTGGCGTCGTACAAGCCGAGGCGTTCGCCGCCCTCGAGCGCGGCTTTTACGGGAGCGGGCTGCGCCGCTGCGGGTAATACGGCGGCAAACTGGAGCGCAAGTGCGCCGGCGGCAATGGCGTGGTGTGTGTGCATGGAGGCATTATGCAAGAATTTGCATAAAATGCATCAACGCAACTAATGAGTATCAATGATGGTTGATTTGCATCAACCGCTGAGCGCTTTTAGCCGGCCAGGAAGCCGCGCCGGGGCGAGGAGGAGGTGGGCTGGCCGCTGGGGCCGTAGAAATTGCCCTGGGCCTGGGGACGCAGCGCTTGCAGCGCGCCTTGCGTGTGGCTCAGGTGTTTGCTGATGAGGGTGCCGTTCAGGCGGTTCAGTTCTTTGGCTTCGCGGGTCAGTTCCAGCACCTGCTGCCAGAGCGGGGCGGCAGTGGCGTCGCCGCTGGCGGCCAGCCAGGCTTCCATGCCCGCTTCTTCCGCTTTGTGGCCTGCTGCGCCGAGCGCGCTGTGGCGCTGGCTGGCCAGCACGGCCATGTCGTTGACCAGCGCGGCTTTGCGCGGCGTCAGTTCCGTCAGTCCGTCTATGTCCGCCGCCACCAGTTGCTGCTGTTCCTGCTTCAGCACCGCCAGCAGGGCGGTGATGACGCGCTGTTCTTCGCGCAAGCTGCTGAGGGGCGTGAGTGCAGGAGAAACTGCAGGTGCGACGGATTGCATGATTTACCTATCTTTTACGTGAGTGCAGCAGATCCTTGACTGTTTCCAGCAAGCCATCGGCCACTTTTTCCGAGTTGACTTGGAATTGCCCATCGGCAATTGCAAGCTTGATGCGTTCCACTTTTTTCGTGTCGAACACGGCGCTGCTGCCGCCGGCGCTGCTGGCGGCCATGGCCTGGCCCTGCGCCGACAGCTTGACGCTGTCGGTCGCCACAGGGGCGGTGCTGGCCTTGTCGGCGCCGCGCGCGGTGGTGGTAGTCGCAGGCGAGGCTGGCAGGCCAGGCGTGCTCTTGACTGAGTCGTTAATTTTCACAGCAATATCCTCGTCTGGTTGGGGTGTAAAAGCCCCGGGATCTGAGTTATTAACGGCGCTGTGAGCATAAACTTTAGCGTTTTTAGAACGCCACCTCCACCAGTCCCCCCGCTTTGGCGATACCGCTGACTTGCTGGCCGCTGGCGGTGCGCACTTGCACCAGCTGTCCTTCCGAGGCGGCCGAAACGGCGCGCGCCTCGGCCGAGACGCGGAAGCCGGCGCCGCCCGACACCACCCTTACCAGCTGCCCGGCCACCATCACCGGCTTGCTGCGCAGGGTGTCGAGCCGCATCGGCGTACCGGCCGCCAGCGAGGCGTTGCTGCTGCGGCCGACGATCTGGCCAATGTCGGTGGCTATGCCGGCCGGCAAGGTTGTCAGATCGCCCTTGACCAGCACCAGCTGGCCCGCTTCGATGGCTTGTCCTTGCGCCAGCGGCACGGCGCTGGCGACGTATTCGGCCTGCACCGCCACATTGGCTTGAATATACACCGTCCACGCGGAAGGGGCCGCACAGCGCACGCCCACCGTGGTCTTGCCCCAGGCGCGCGCGCCGGGCATGAAGAAGGGCTGCAGCTGGGGACAGGGCGCCAGCGCCATGCGCTGGTCGACCGGGCCGACCGTGACGGTCACCGCGCCCGGCAGGCCGGCGCTCTGCGTTTGCAGGAACTGCTCCACGCTCAGGCGCAGCGCGCCCAAGTCCTGGCGCGCGGCGCCCGGCGGCTGGGCCAGGGCGGCGGCGGAACTCATCAGTAGCAGGGCGGCGGTCAGTGTGCGTTTCATAGTGGGCTTTCCTTGAATGTGGCCATGATAGCCCCGGCGCGCGATCCCGAAGCGGCGAATAAGCGCCCAAATCCGGGGCTAATCGCGCGATCGGATGGACGATCCCATCCGTATCATCGAAGCTGTCATCAATAGAAAGCAGGCGGGAGATTGCGATGTTAGGGAAACTGGACGAATTCATGCGCTTCAACGAGACGGCCCTGAGCCTGCGCTCGCAGCGCCAGACCGTGCTGGCGTCTAACATCGCCAATGCGGACACGCCGAACTACAAGGCCAAGGACATCGACTTCACCGCCGCGCTGAGCACGGCGATGGCGGGCGCGGCCCAGCCTTTGAAGACCACGGCGCCCAAGCATTTCCCCGTCCCCCAGCAAAGCGCCGGCACGCTGGCCGACGGCACGCCGCTGCAATACCGCGGCATCGTGCAGGGCGCGGTGGACGGCAATACGGTGGACATGGATGTGGAACGCAACCAGTTCGCCGACAACGCGCTGCGCTACGAGGCCGGCATTACGCTGATCAATTCCCAGATCAAGGGGCTGATGGCGGCCATACAGGGAGGTCAATAATCATGTCGCTGTTTAGTATATTCAATGTTTCCGGTTCGGCCATGAGCGCCCAGGCGCAGCGCCTGAACGTGGTGGCCAGCAACCTGGCCAATGCCGACAGCGCCACCAGCGCCAGCGGCGAGGCCTACCGCGCCAAGCAGGTGGTGTTCGAGGCGCAGCCGGCCGCCAACGGCGGCGCGTCCACCGGGGTCAAGGTGCAGCGCGTGATCGAGGACCCGTCGCCGCTCAAGCAGGTGTACGACCCCAAGCATCCGATGGCCGACGACAAGGGCTATGTCAGCATGCCGAACGTGAACGTGGTGGACGAGATGGTCAATATGCTGTCGGCCTCGCGCTCCTACCAGACCAACGTGGAAACCATGAACGCGGCCAAGACCCTGCTGCTGAAAACCCTCACCATCGGCCAGTAAGCCGCAACCTTAGAAAGATAAGCCATGACCACTGTGTCCACCAACGCGCCGGTGTCCGATACGCTGCTGAACGCCGTCAACCCGAAGAAGCAGACCGCCACCGACGGCGTGCAGGCCGATACCGATAAATTCATGACGCTGCTGGTCACCCAGCTGAAGAACCAGGACCCGATGAACCCGCTGGACAACGCGCAGCTCACCAGCCAGCTGGCGCAGCTGTCCACCGTCACCGGCGTGAACAAGCTGAACACCACGCTGGAGTCGCTCAAGGCCAGCTACCAGTCCTCCGAGAACGTGCAGGCGGCCGGCATGATCAACCACGGCGTGCTGTCGGCCGGCAAGAACGTCGGCCTGAGCGAGGGCAAGGCCATCCTGGGCATCGACCTGGCCACGCCGGCCGACACCGTCGACATCGTCATCAAGACCGCCGCCGGCAAGGAAGTGGCGTCGATCCAGATGAAGGACCAGCCGGCCGGCACCCAGCCCATCACCTGGGACGGCAAGCTGGAGGACGGCACCACGCTGCCCAACGGTAACTACGTGTTCAGCGTGGAGGCGCGCGCCGGCGGCGCGGTGCTGAAGGACGCGACCGCGCTGCAGTTCGGCGTGGTGGCCAGCGTGTCCACCGGCGCCGGCGGCGTCAAGCTGAACGTGCCCACGGCCGGCCAGCTGACCATGGCCGATATCAAACAAATTCTGTAACCCACCTACTGCATAGGGGAAATCATGTTCCAACAAGGACTCAGCGGCCTGAACGCCGCTTCCAAATCGCTGGACGTTATCGGCAACAATATCGCCAACGCCAGCACCGTGGGTTTCAAGGGCTCGCAAGCACAGTTCGCCGACCTGTACGCCAATTCGCTGAACGGCGTGAGCGGCAACAATGCCGGTATCGGCGTGTCGGTGTCGCGCCTGGCGCAGCAGTTCACGCAGGGCAATATCGAAACCTCGAACAACCCGCTGGACATCTCCATCAACGGCGGCGGCTTCTTCCGCACCACCACCCCCAGCGGCGGCGTGCAATACAGCCGCAACGGCCAGTTCCAGCTCGATAAGAGCGGCACCATCATCAACGCCCAGGGCAATGCCATCACCGGCTACCCCGCCACGTCCGACGGCGTGATCCTGCAGGGCGCGCCCGAGCCGATCCAGATCGACACGGCCGACCTGGTGCCGGTGGCCACCACCAAGGCCAACTACGAGCTGAACCTCGATTCGCGCAGCAAGGTGCCGGAGAAAATCCCGTTCAACGCCAAGGACCCGCTGACCTATAACAAGCAGACCGTGCTGGACGTGTACGACACGCTGGGCAATCCGCACGTGCTGTCGACCTATTATGTGAAGACCGACGCCAACACCTGGGACGTGTATGTCGCCAGCGACGGCCTGGAAATGAACGCCGCCACGGTGGCGGCCGCCGCGTCGACCGATGCCGGCGCGATTGCCGCGCGCGCAGCCTACCAGGCCGCGGTGCAGGGCGGCGACCTGCCCACCATCGCCCAGGCGGCGATTGATTACGCCGACGCGGCCGGTGCTGCCATGCAGGCGGTGCTGGACGCCATCCCCGGCGTGACGCCGGAACAGAGCGCCGCGCTGGCCGCGCTGTACGGCGGCGCCGGCAACCCGGCCAACGTGGGCGCCATCGTCGGCACCAATCCGGACGCCATCAATCTGGCGCTGTCGAAGGCCATCTCGGCGCCGCCAAGCAAGGCCGCCACGCTGATCTTCGATCAAAAGGGCGCGCTGAGCACGACCGCCATGGCCAACCTGGTGCCGCCGCAGAGCATGCCGTTCACGCTGACGCTGCCGATCTTCCCCAACACCGGCTCGGTCGCGCCACTGACCATCAGTACCGGCTTTACCGGCACCACGCAGTACGGCACCGCCACCAGCGAAAAAGCGTCCACCCAGGACGGCTATTCGTCCGGCCACCTGGAGCGTTTCGCGGCCGGCGCGGACGGCGTGATCCTGGGCCAGTACAGCAACGGCAAATCGCGTCCGCTGGGCCAGATCGTGCTGGTGAACTTCGCCAACAACGACGGCCTGACGCCGCTGGGCAACAACGCCTGGGCCGAGAGCTCGACCTCGGGCACGCCGCAAGTGGGCATACCGGGCACCGGCGCCAACGGCCAGCTGCGCTCCTCGTCGGTGGAAACCTCGAACGTGGACCTGACGGCAGAGCTGGTGAACATGATCACCGCGCAGCGCGTCTACCAGGCCAACTCGCAGACCATCAAGACCCAGGACCAGGTGCTGCAGACGCTGGTCAACCTGCGTTAATAGAAAGAGGGAAGGCAGCAATGGACCGTCTCGTCTACACCGCCATGACCGGCGCCAGGCATATCCTGGAGCAGCAGGCCACCACGTCGAACAACCTGGCCAACGCCACCACCACCGGCTTCCGCGCCCAGCTCGATTCCTTCCGGGCCGTGCCGGTGCAGTCGGAGGGGCTGCCGACGCGCACCTTCGTGGTCGACTCCACGGTGGGGGCGGACTTCCGCGCCGGTCCCATCCAGACCACCGGCCGCAGCCTGGACGTGGCGCTGCGCGGCGAGGGCTGGATGGCGGTGCAATCGTCCGACGGCTCCGAGGCGTACACGCGCAACGGCAGCCTGAAGGTGAGCGAGAACGGCCTGCTGCAAACCACCAGCGGCCAGACGCTGGTGGGCGAGAACGGTCCCATCGCCATCCCGCCGCAAAGCGAGGTGGCGGTGGCGGCCGACGGCACCGTCAGCGTGATCGACACCAGCCAGACCAAGCCGGGGCCGGCCAATGTGCTGGGGCGCATCAAGCTGGTCAATCCGGACACCAAGGGCCTGGAACGCGGCACGGACGGCCTGTTCCGCCAGACGAGCGGCTTGCCGGCCGATCCGGACGTCAACGTGCGCCTGGTGGACGGCGCGCTCGAGGGCAGCAACGTCAATCCGGTGGACGCCATGGTCAACATGATTTCGCTGGGGCGGCAGTTCGAAACCCAAATGAGCTTGCTCAAGAATGCCGAGAATAACGCCGCGAAAGCCACCCAGATCCTCGCTTTGACTTAATGCCCGACCCTGCATAATGGTGACGTGGAAAAAGCTCCGGCTGCCACGACCATTACGGGAGAAAGCAAATGATACGATCGCTGTGGATAGCCAAGACTGGCATGGAAGCGCAGCAGACGCAGATGGACACGGTTGCCAACAACCTGGCCAACGTCAGCACCAACGGATTCAAGAAGTCGCGCGCCGTGTTCGAGGACTTGCTGTACCAGAACGTGCGCCAGCCCGGCGCGCAGTCGTCGCAGCAGACGCAGCTGCCATCGGGCATGCAGGTGGGCACCGGCGTGCGCCCGGTCGCCATCGAGCGCATCCACACCCAGGGCAACCCCCAGGCCACCGGCAACGATAAAGACCTGATGGTCAACGGCAACGGCTTCTTCAATGTGCTGCTGCCCGACGGCACCACCGGCTACACCCGCGACGGCTCCTTCCAGCGCGACAGCAACGGCCAGATGGTGACCTCCAGCGGCTTTGTGCTGCAGCCCGCCATCACCATCCCCATCAACGCCAACAGCATCACCGTGGGCCGCGACGGCACCGTGTCGGTGACGCTGCCGGGCCAGACCGCCGCGCAGCAGATCGGCAGCATCCAGCTGTCCACCTTCATCAACCCGACCGGCCTGGAGTCCAAGGGCGAGAACCTGTACGTGGAAACCGGCGCCTCCGGCGCGGCGCAGAACAACACCCCCGGCACCAACGGCACCGGCGTGATCCTGCAGGGCTATGTGGAAACCTCGAACGTCAACGTGGTCGAGGAAATGGTCAACATGATACAGACCCAGCGCGCCTACGAAATCAACAGCAAGGCCATCACCACGTCGGACCAGATGCTGGCCAAGCTGTCGCAGCTGTAAGCAAGGAGCACCGCCATGAAACCGATCACTCCCATCATTGCCATGCTGGTGTCGAGCCTGCCTCTGGCCGGCTGCGGCACCGCGCCGACCTCCATCGTTCAGGGCGCCACCACCGCGCGGCCGCTGACGCAGGCGCAGATGGCCGCGCCGACCAGCGGCGCCATCTTCCAGGTGCAGAACTACCGTCCGCATTTCGAAGACCGCCGCGCGCGCCTGGTGGGCGACGTGATCAACATCGTCATCACCGAGAAAACCTCGGCCGTGAAGAGCGGCGCCAGCGCGGGCGGCAAGTCCGGCAGCGTCAACTTCAAGGCGCCCGGCCAGCTGGCCGGCACCTTCGGCAGCCAGATCACCACCAGCGCCGACAACAAATTCGCCGACAACGCCAGCCAGAGCGCCAGCAACACCTTCACCGGCACCATGGGCGCCACCGTGGTCGAGGTGCTGCCGAACGGCAACCTGATCGTGGCGGGCGAGAAGCAGATCGCGCTGGACAAGGGCGTGGAGTACATCCGCTTCTCCGGCATGATCAACCCGGACACCATAGGCACCGGCAACACCGTGGCCTCCACCGCAGTGGCCGACGCGCGCGTGGAATACCGCACCAGCGCCAAGATCGACCGCGCCGAAATGAATTCCATGGCGGCGCGCTTCTTCCTCAGCGTACTGCCGTTCTGATTATGAAAACTCCAAGCAAACTCCTCGCCGCCGCCCTTGCCGCGCTGTGCCTGCTGGCCCAGCCGGCCCGCGCCGAGCGCCTGAAAGACCTGGCCAGCGTGGCCGGCGTGCGCCAGAATCAGCTGATGGGCTACGGCCTGGTGATCGGCCTGGACGGCACCGGCGACCAGACCACCCAGACCCCGTTCACGGTGCAGACCGTGATGTCCATGCTGCAGCAGATGGGCATCACCCTGCCGGCCGCCAACACCCTGCAGCTGAAGAACGTGGCGGCCGTCATGGTCACCACCTCGCTGCCGGCCTTCGCCCAGCCGGGCCAGCTGATGGACGTGACCGTCTCGTCCATGGGCAATGCGAAAAGCCTGCGCGGCGGCACCTTGCTGATGACGCCGCTCAAGGGCGCGGACGGCCAGGTGTACGGCATGGCCCAGGGCAATGTGCTGGTGGGCGGCGTGGGCGCGCAGTCCGGCGGCACCTCGGTGGTGGTGAACCACCTGAGCGTGGGCCGCATTTCCGGCGGCGCCACGGTCGAGCGCGCGGTGGCCAATTCGCTGGGCGAGGGCAACCAGATCAAGCTGGAACTGAACACCACCGACTTTTCCACCGCCAGCCGGGTGGTGGAAGCGATCAACGACAAATTCGGCGCCGGCATCGCCTACGCGCTGGACGGCCGCGTGATCCGCGTGCAGGCGCCGTCGAGCAGCGACCAGCGCGTGGCCTTTCTCGGCACGCTGGAGAACCTGCAGGTGAACCCGGCCCAGATGGCCGCCAAAGTGATCATGAACGCGCGCACCGGCTCGGTGGTGATGAACCAGGCGGTGGCGCTGGAAACCTGCGCCATCTCGCACGGCAACCTGACGGTGTCGGTCTCCACCGACGCGCAGGTAAGCCAGCCCGGCCCGCTGTCCGGCGGCCAGACCGTGGTCACGCAGAACGCCAATATCGACATCAAGAAGGACGGCGGCAAGGTCATGCTGGTCAAGGGCGGGGCCCAGCTGGCCGACGTGGTCAAGGCGCTCAACGCCATCGGCGCCACGCCGCAGGACTTGCTGGCGATACTGCAAGCGATGAAGGCCGCCGGTTCGCTGCGCGCCGAACTCGAGATCATTTGAGGACGCCGCCATGATACGAGCAGCCTCCAGCACCGCCGCCGCCGGCGCCAACGACCTCAGCGCCACCCTGGCCGCCGACGTCAAGGGCGCGGCCGCGCTGCGCAAGGGCGCCAACGCCGGCTCGCCGGACGCGCTGAAAGGCGCCGCCACCCAGTTCGAGGCCATGTTCATCAACATGATGATGAAGAGCATGCGCGAAGCGTCGCCGGGCGAGGGCATGCTGGACAACCAGCAGACCAAGATGTTCACCTCCATGCTGGACCAGCAGACCAGCCAGAACCTGGCCAAGAAAGGCGTGGGCCTGTCCGACGTGCTGGTGCGGCAATTGTCCAAGCAGAACGAGCAGGCGCTGGCGCTGGGCGGCGAGACCGCCCCGTCCGACGCGTCCGGCATCCCCAACACCGGCAGCCTGGCCAGCGCGGCCGTGGCGGCCCGCCTGCAGCGCGCCATCGAGGCGGCGGGCGGCGCGGCCGCCTCCGCCAAGGCCGGCGCCCAGGCCGACGTGCCGGGCGGCAGCGCCGCCGCCATGGACAGCGGCAAGGGCTCGCAGGCGGCCCACGTGCGCGCCTTCCAGAGCAAGCTGGGCAGCCACGCGGACGAGGCCAGCAAGGCCACCGGCATCCCGGCCAAGTTCATGCTGGGCCAGGCGGCGCTGGAGAGCGGCTGGGGCAAGCGCGAGATCAAGGGCCGCGACGGCAGCAACAGCAACAATCTGTTCGGCATCAAGGCCGGCCCGGGCTGGAAAGGCAAGACGGTCGAGGCCGTCACGACGGAATTCGTCAACGGCAAGCCGCAGCAGAAAGTCGAGCGCTTCCGCGCCTACGACAGCTATGCCGACAGTTTCAAGGATTATGCGAAGTTACTCACCGACAACCCGCGCTACGAGAAAGTGTTGGCCAGCGCCGGCGACGCCAGCAAGTTCGCGCATGGCCTGCAAAAAGCCGGCTACGCCACCGATCCGCAGTACGCCAGCAAGCTCACGCGCATCATCCAGCAGTCGCTGGCGTAACCATGTTTAACGCGGACGGGCACACTGTTGCCCGTGTGCATTTCAAGTTTTGGCAGCCGCTGCCGTAGACTACGTATATACAGAAAGCAAACACACCATGTCCAGTCTTCTCAGCATCGGCAAAAGCGGCTTGCTGGCGGCCCAGGTAGGCCTGTCCACCACGGGGCACAATATCGCCAACGCCAACGTGCCGGGATACAGCCGCCAGACCCTCGTGCAGTCGAATATGCAGCCGGAGGCCAGCGGCGGCTTCTTCGTCGGCACCGGCACCGAAGTGACCCAGATCAAGCGCCAGTACGACGATTTCCTGACCAAGCAGCTGCTCGGCGCGGAAGCGAACGAGGCCAGCCTGGACGGCTTCTATGCCCAGATCAGCCAGATCGACAACCTGCTGGCCGACAGCACCTCCGGCCTGTCGCCGGCGCTGCAGGACTTCTTCAAGGGCGTGCAGGACGCCAGCTCCAATTCGGCCACCGACGCCTCGCGCAGCGCCATGCTGTCGACCGCCAACACGCTGGCGGCCCGCTTCCAGGGCCTGAGCGACCGCCTGACCGAGATCGGCGACGGGGTCAACAGCCAGATCACGTCCACCGTGACGCAGATTAATTCCTACGCCGAGCAGATCGGCAAGCTGAACAACGATATCGCCGGCCTGACGGTGGACCCGTCGCGCGCGCCGAACGACTTGCTGGACCAGCGCGACCAGCTGATCAGCGAGCTGAACAAGCTGGTCAAGGTCACCGTGACCCAGGGCGACGCGCACACGCTGACGGTGTCGATCGGCACCGGCCAGCCGCTGGTGATCAGCAACCGCAATTTCGCGCTGGCCACCACGCCTTCGCTGACCGACCCCACCCGCATGACCATCGGCTACCAGACCAACAACGAGGTTTCGCCGCTGCCGGAATCGTCGCTGACCGGCGGCGCGCTGGGCGGCCTGCTGGAGTTCCGCAGCGGCTCGCTGGACCGCGCGCGCAACGAGCTGGGCCAGGTGGCGGCCGGGCTGGCGGCCAGCTTCAACGCCCAGCACCAGCTGGGCCAGGACCGCAACGGCGCGCTGGGCGGCAATTTCTTCTCCGACATCAACGCCTATATCGGCGTGGACTCGCGCAACAGCCCGGTCAGCACGGCGGTGGTGACCGGCGTGGTGAAGGACGCCAGCGCGCTCACCAGCAGCGACTACGACCTCAATTTCGACGGCACCAACTACGTGCTCAAGCGCGCGTCGGACGGCCAGTCCACCGTGCTGACCTATCCGCAGACCACCGGCCCGCAGATGGTGGACGGGGTGGAATACACGCTCAGCGGCACCCCGGCCACGGGCGACCATTTCGCCGTGCGTCCGACCTATATGGCGGCCTCCGAGTTCAAGGTTTCGCTGACCGACGTCGGCAAGATCGCGCTGGCCGCGCCCATCGTCACCAACGCGCCGCTGAGCAACACCGGCAACGGCAAGATCACGCCCGGCACGGTGGACACCAACTACCTGACGGCGGGCAATGCGCTGACCGCGCCCGTCACGCTGAGCTATGACGCGCTGACCGGTTCGCTGAGCGGCTTCCCCGCCGCGCAGGACGTGGTGGTGACGGCCAACGGCGTGAGCACCACCTATCCGGCCGGCACGCCGTCGATACCGTACACGGACGGCGCCTCGATCAGCTTTGGCGGCGTGAACATTTCCATCAGCGGCACCCCGGCCGACACCGACAGTTTCACCGTCAGCCCCAACACCGGCGGCACGCGCGACAACCGCAACGGCACGCTGCTGGGCGACCTGCAGGCCAAGAACATCCTGAACGGCGGCAAAACCACCTACCAGAGCGCGTATGCGTCCATGGTCAACTTCGTCGGCAACAAGACGCGCGAAGTGCAGATCGGCGCGGACGCGGCCACGGCGGCGGTCAAGCAGGCCAGCAATGCCCAGCAAAGCGTATCGGGCGTCAACCTGGACGAGGAAGCGGCCAATCTGCTGCGCTACCAGCAAGCCTACCAGGCGTCCGGCAAGGTGATGCAGATCGCCAGCACGCTGTTCGACGTGCTGATCTCGCTGGGCCGATAGTTAAGATAAGCAAGCAGCAAGCAAGGAAAAGCATCATGACCATGCGCATCAGTTCCAAGACCATTTACGACAACGGCGTGGGCCAGCTCGGCACGCTGCAGACCTCGCTGGCCAAGACCCAGCAGCAGCTGGCCACCGGCCGCCGCGTGCTGACCCCGGCCGACGATCCGATCGCCTCGGCGCGCGCGCTGGAGGTGACGCAGTCGCAGTCGATCAACACCCAGCTGGCCACCAACCGCTCGAACGCGCGCGCCTCGCTGTCGCAGGAGGAGGTGGCGCTGGCCTCGGCCACCGCGCTGTTCCAGGACATCAAGACCCTGACGGTGAACGCCGGCAACGGTTCGATGACGAATAAGGACCGCGAATCGCTGGCGGTGGAGCTGGAAGGCCGGCTGCAGGATTTGCTGGGCATCGCCAACACGGCCGACGGTTCGGGCGGCTACATCTTCTCCGGCTTCAAGGACAGCATTCCGTTCTCGCTCAACGCCACCGGCGCCACCTACCAGGGCGACCAGGGCGAGCGCAACCTGCAAGTGGGCTCGTCGCGCAAAATCAGCGTCAGCGATTCGGGCTCGGCCATTTTCGAGAACAACGCCACCGGCAACGGCAGCTTCAAGACCGGCGCGGACCCGGCCAACTTCGGCCGCGGCGGTACCGGCATCATCTCGCCCGGCGCGGTGACGGACACCAGCGCGCTGACCGACCACCAGTACGCGATCAATTTCTCGGTGATACCGGCCACCCCGGGCGTGCCCAAGGTGACCACCTACACCGTGATGGACCTGACCTTGAACCAGCCGGTGCCGGCCAATCCGGTGCCGCCCGATCCCATCCCCTACACCAGCGGCCAGAGCATCAGCTTTGACGGCCTGCAGTTCGAGATCAAGGGCGATCCGGCCGATCTGGACACCTTCACCGTGGACCCGAGCAACAAGAAGTCCGTGTTCGAGACCATGCGCGACCTGCTGACGGCGCTGCGCCAGGACGGCGAGGGCGCGGCCGGCCAGGCCCGGCTGACCAATGCGCTGAACCAGGTCAATTCGAATATCGACAACGCGTCGGACAATCTGCTGGCGGTGCGCGCTTCGGTGGGCGCGCGCATGAAGGAGCTCGATTACCTGGACAGTTCGGGCGACGACCTGAATATCCAGTACGCCACCACGCTGTCCAATCTGACCGAGGTGGACACCATCAAGGCCATTTCCCAGTTCACCCAGCAGCAGATCAACCTGGAAGCGGCGCAGAAGTCCTACAAAACGCTGACCGGGCTGTCGCTGTTCAATTACATCGGTTAAGCCGGCGGCGCGGCCGCATCGCCGTATCCGGGCATAAAAAAAGGGCGCTGTTTCCAGCGCCCTTTTTGCGTTCTCCGGCCCTTACTTGTCGGCCAGGATGCCCTGCACCGGCGGCTGGCGTTTCCAGCTGCTGTCCAGCTCGGAGCCCGCGCCGGATACCGGCGACAGATTGCCGAAGTGCTGCAGCTGGCGCGCCAGGTCGGCCACACCGGCCGCCAGCGTGCCGCTGGCGGGCGGCGCGGAGACGCCGGCGGCGTCCGGCGCCTGCCAGGACAGCGCGCCGTTGCCGCTGTCTTGCGCCGCCTGGCCGTAGCCGGACAAGGCCTTGGTCAGCGCCGTCACCTGGTCGCGCAGCGTGTCCGGCGCAGCCGCAGGGGCTGCGGCAGGGGCGGGCGCCGCTGCCTTGCCGTCGTTGCGGTCGGTCAGATACCAGACGTCGGCCATGGCGCCGGTGCGGCCGTCGGTGGTCTGGAAGCTGCCGCTCAGGCCTATCCAGTTGCCGTTGTCCTTCTCGCTGGCCTTGGCCGCGCCGGTGTTCAGGCTGGCCACGCCGGCTTCGGCCAGGGTGCGCAGTTCGCCCTCCTGGCTGACGCCGTCCTTGTTGCCGTCGACCCATACGCGCAGCTGGCCGAAGGCGCTGTCGCGGCTGTCGACCACGCCGTCGCCGTTGCTGTCCAGCGCCGCCAGGGCCTGGAAGCCGTCGGCGGCGCGGCTGCCGTCGGCCAGGCGGGTGCTGGTGCCGAACAGCTCGCTGCCGTCGTTGATGCGGCCGTCCTGGTTGCGGTCCAGGGCCAGCAGGGCGTCGCCCTTGGCGGTCCAGCCGGTCTGCACCGGCGCGCCGCTGGCAAACAGGTCGAACTGCACGCCGTCGGCCATGGCCACGGTGCTGATGCCGTTGCCGTCCAGGTCCAGCTGCAGCGGGCTGCCCAGCGGCGTGGCGTGGATCTGCTCGGTCGTCATGCTGGCCAGCTGGGTGGCGCTGAGCCCGCCGGCCTGCAGGGCCGTGAAGGCGCCGAACTCGACCAGCGTCATGTTCTGCAGCTGCTGCGTGGTCAGCGCCTGGATCTGCGCCACCTTCAGCGCGCGGATCTGGCTGGTGGTGAGCGAGGTGATCTGCGGCACGCCCAGGCCGGCGATCTGCAGCGTGGTGAGCAGCGCGATCTGGGTGCTGCGCATCACTTGCAGGTCGTCGATTTCCATCGCGTTGAGCTGGGTGGCCGTCAGCGCGGCCAGCGCCTTCGAGCCCAGCGCGTTGATCTGGCTGCTGGTCAGCGCGGCCATTTGCGCGGCGTTCAGGCCGTTGGCGAAGGCCACGCCCAGCGCGGCGATCTGGCTGGTCTTCAGCGTCAGGATCTGGTCCACGCCCAGGCTGCCCACCTGGGCCGAGTTGAAGCCGCCCACCTGCGCCGCCGACAGCGGCGCCAGCGAACTGAAGGCGCTGACCTGGGCGGTGGTCAGGGCGGCGATCTGCGGCACGCTCAGGCCGGCGATGGTGCGCGTGCTCAGCGAGGACAGCTGGTCGTTGCCGAGCGCGGCGATCTGCTGGGTTTTCAGGCCCGCCAGCTGCACCGAACTGAGCACCGACATGTCGTCCAGGTCGATGGCCCGCAGTTGCGCCGTGTTCAGCACGCCGAGCTGGGTGGCCAGCAGCGAACGCACCTGCAGCGTGTTCAGGTTGGTGATCTGGGTCGGCGTCAGCAGGCTCAGCAGGCGCGTGTTCAGGCCGGCGATCTGGGTGCTGCGCAGCGTGTCGAGCTGGCCCGGGTCGAGCGCGGCCACCTGGGCCGACGTCAGCGCGTTGAGCTGCACCGTGGTCAGCGGCGCCAGCGTGGCCAGCGCGGTCAGCTGCGCCGTGCTGAGCGCGGCCACCTGGGCCACTTTCAGGCTGGCCAGCTGGCGCGAGTTGAGCACGCCGATCTGCTCGTTGCTCATGCTGCCCACCAGCTCGGTGCGCAGGCCGGAGATCTGGACGGTGGTCATGCCGGCCAGGTCTTCCAGTTCGATGGCGCGCATCTGCGCCGTGTTCAGGCCGTTCAGCGCGGTGCTGGTCAGGGTGCGCACCTGGCCGGCGCTGAGCGAGGCCAGCTGCGCGGCCGTCAGCCACGACAGCTGCTGGCTGGTCAGCGCGGCGAACTGCGCCGTGCGTATGGTGGCCAGGTGGGCTTCGTCCAGCGACGCGAGCTGGTTGCTGGACAGCGCGCCCATCTGCAGCAGGCCGAAGCCTTCCAGATTGGGCAGCGCCAGCAGCTGGCTGGTGCTCAGCGCGCGCATCTGCGCCGTGGTCAGCGCGGCCAGTTCGGCCGAGGTCAGCACCGTCATCTGGGCGTCGGTGAGCGCCTGGATCTGCCAGGTGCGCAGGCTGGCGAACTGGCGCGTGGTGAGCGCCTGCAGGTCGGCGTCTTCCAGCGAACGCAGCTGGCTGCTGTTCAGGCCGCCCAGCGCGGTGGTGCTGATGGCGCGGATCTGGGCCGTGCTCAGCACCGGCAACTGCAAGCTGGTCAGCCAGGAGATCTGCAGGCTGCCCAGCGCGGCCAGCTGCAGCGTGCCCAGCGAGGCCAGCTTGCTCTCGTCCAGCGAGGACAGCTGGTCGCTCGACAGGCCGGCCAGCTGGCCCGGGCCGAAGCCCTGCAAGCCGGGCAGCAGGGCCAGCTGGGTGCTGGTCAGCGCCGCCAGCTGGGCGCTGGTCAGGGCGTTGATTTCCACCGAGGTCAGGGCGGCCATTTCGTCCGGCGTGAAGGCGCGGATCTGTTCGGTGCGCAGGCTGGCGAACTGGGCGCTGCCCAGGGCGGCCAGGTCGGCCGGGTCCAGGCCGGCGATCTGGCTGGTGCTCAGGGCGCGCAGCGCGGCGATGCTGAGGGCGCGCCATTGCGCCGTGCTCAGCGCTTGCAGCTGCGTGGTGCTCAGCACGGCGATCTGCGGCGTGGTGAGCGCGGCCACCTGGCTGGTTTTCAGCTGGCCGAGCTGGGTTTCATCGAGCGTGGCGATGCGCTGGGTCGGCAGCGCCGCCACTTGCAGCGGCGACAGCAGCGACAGCGCGTTGAGCAGGTTGAACTGCGACGAGTTCAGCGCGCCCAGCTGGACCGTGGTCAGCGAGGCGATCTGCGTGCTGTTCAGGCCGGCCAGCTGGTCGGCCGTCAGCGCGGCGATCTGGGCCGTGGTGAGGGCGCGGATCTGGTGGCTGCGCAGCGCGCCGATGTCCGGCACTTCCATGGCGGCGATCTGGTCGGTGCTGAGCGCGGCCAGCGAACGGGTGGCCAGCGCGCGCACTTGCGCGGTGGTCAGCGCCATCAGCTGCAGGCTGCTCAGGCCGGTGGCCTGCGCGCTGTTGAGCATGCCGATGCCGGCGGTCGACAGGAAACTGATCTGCTCGGCGCTCAGGGCGCGCAGCTGGGCCGTGCTCAGGCTGCCCACCTGGGTCGAGCGCAGCGCGCCCAGGTCGTCCAGCGCCATCAGCGCCATCTGGTCGGTGCTCAGCGCGGCCAGCTGGCGGGTGGCCATGGTGGCGTACTGGCGCGTGTCCAGGCCGTTGAGCTGGTCGGCGTTGAGCTGGCGTATCTGGGTGCTGGACAGGCCGGCCAGCTGCAGCGAGGTCAAGGTGGCCAGGCGTTCGCCGCTCAGCGAACCGAGCTGGGACGAGGTCAGGGCGCGCAGCTGCAGGCTGTTGAAGCCGCCCAGCGAGGCCAGCGCGGCCAGCTGGTTGGTGGTCAGCGCGCCGATCTGCGCGGTGCGCAGCAGCGACAGGCTGACACTGCTCAGGCGGGCGAACTGGTCCACGGTCAGGGCCGCCAGCTGGTTGCTGGACAACACCGTCAGCTGGGTCGATTTCAGGCCGGGGATGTCGTCCGCTTCGATCTGCGCGATCTGGTTGGTGCTCAGGCCGGAGATGGCGGTCGAGTTGAAGCCGCCCACCTGGCGGCTGTCGAGCGCGATCAGCTGCGCCGTGGTGAGCGCGCCCAGCTGCAGCGAATTGAAGGCGTACAGCTGGCGCGTGGTGAGCAGCTGGATATCTTCCAGCGCCAGCGCGGCGATGCGGCTGGTGCCCATGGCCGCGATCATGGTGGTGTTGTAGTCGCCGATATTGCCCAGCGAGGCCAGCTGGGCGTCCGACAGCGCGGCCAGCTGGCTAGGCAGCAGGGCCGCGATGGCGGAACTGGTCAGCGCGTGCAGCTGGACGGTGTCCAGCGTCTTGATCTGGGTGGTGCTCAGGCCGGCGATCTGCGCGGTGGTCATGATGCGCAGCGCGTCCACCGTCAGCGCCGCCATCTGCGCCGTGCTCAGGCCGTCCATGGCCTTGAGGCTGAGGGCGCGGATCTGCGCGCTCGACAGCAGGGCCAGCTGGGCGCCGCTGAGGCCGCCGATCTGGGCGCTGCCCAGGCCGCCGAGCTGGCGCGTGGTCAGCGCGGTCAGGTCGCCATCGACCAGGCCGTGAATCTGGTCCGAGCTGAGGTAGCCGATCTGCGCCGAGGTCAGGCCTTTCAGGCTGCTGAAGGCGTCGATCTGGGTGCTGTTGAGCGCGGCCAGCGCGACGCTGCTGATGGCGGCGATGCCGGCGCTGGTCAGCGCACTCAGCTGGTCGATGCTGAGCGAACGCAGCGTGGCCGAGCTCAAGCCGTTGATCTGGCCGGTGGTCAGCAGGCCGATTTCCTCGGCCTCGACGGCGGTCAGCTGGTCCGAGCGCAGCGCGTTGAGGGCGGCGCGCGACAGCACCCGCATCTGGGTGCTGGTCAGGGCCTGCACCTGGGCCGAGCTGAAGAAGCTGATCTGGGTGGTGCTCAGCGCCATGACCTGGCCGGTGCGCAGCGCGGCGACCTGGCCCAGCGTGAGCGCCTTGATCTGGTCCGACGACAGGCCGGCGATCTGCGAGCTGTTCAGGCCGGCCAGCGTGCTCAGCGCGGCGAGCTGGTCCTGGTCCAGCGCGTTCAGTTGCGCGGTGGTCAGCGCGGCGATGGCCTGGGTGCTGAGGTTCTGCAGCTGGGGCACCGTCAGCGCCTGGATCTGGGCCGTGCTGAGGGCGCGGATCTGCTGCGTGAGCAGCACGGCGATGTCGGCCTCCTCGATGGCGGCGACCTGGTCGGTGCTGAGCGCGGCCAGCGTGGCGCTGGTCAGGCTGCGGATCTGCGCGCTGTCGAAGGCGATGATCTGGGTGCCGCTCAGGGCGCGGATCTGGCTGCTGGTCAGGCCGGCGATCTGGCTGGTCTTCAGCGTGGTGATCTTGTCGTCGGCCAGGTTGGCGATCTGGTCGGTGGTGAGCGCGCCGATCTGGCGGCTGGACAGCGGCGCCAGCGAGACCAGGCTGTCGAGCTTGCTCTGCCCCAGCGCGGCGATCTGCTGCGTGGACAGGGCCGCGATGGCGCTGGTGGCCAGCGCGCTGAACTGGGTGGAGGTGAGCGCGTTGAGCTGGTCGGTGGCCAGCAGGTTGAGCTGGTTGGTGCGCAGCGCGTTCAGGTCCACCACTTCGATGGCCTGCAGCTGGTCCGAGGTCAGCGCCGCCAGCTCATTGGCGGTCAGGGCGCGCACTTGCAGCGTGGTCAGCGCGATCACCTGGTTGCTGGTGAGCGCCTGGACCTGCGCCGAGGTCAGCGCGGCGATCTGGGCGGTGCTCAGGCGCGCGACCGTGTTGTCGGCCAGCGAGGCGATCTGGTCGGTCGTCATGGCCGCGATGGCGGCCGTGCTGAAGGAGGCCAGCGTGCTCAGCGCAGCCAGCTGCTCGCTGCTCAGCGCCGCCTTCTGGGCCGGCGTGAGGGCGCTGATCTGGGCTGAACTCAGGCTGGAAATCTGTTCGGTGGTGAGGGCGGCAATCTGCTCCGTCAGCATGGTCGACAGCTGGTTGCTGCGCAGCGCGGCGATGTCTTCCACTTCGATCGCGGCCACCTGGTCGCTGCTCAGCGCGCGCAGCGCGGTGCTGCTCAGGGCGCGGATCTGCAGCGTGGTCAGCGCGATCAGCTGGTCGCTGTTCAGCAGGGCGGCCTGGGCCGTCTGCAGGGCGGCGATCTGGCTGCTGCGCAGGCTGGCCAGGTCGGCCGTGTTCATGGCCAGGATGTGGTCGGAGCTCAGTCCGGCAATCTGGCGCGTGCCCAGCACGGCCAGCGAGGCGATGGCGTCGAGCTGGCCGGCGCTCAGCTGGTTGAGCTGGTCGATCGACAGCGCGGCGGCGGCGCCGGTGCTCAGGCCGAAGATCTGCTCGGTGGTCAGGCCCTGCAGCTGCTCGCTGGAGAAGGCTTGCAGCTGGCGCGAGGTCATCGCGGCGATGTCTTGCGCTTCCATGGCGCCCACCGCGTCCGAGGACAGGCCGGCCAGCGCGGCCGAGGTCAGCACGCGCACCTGGGCCGTGGTCAGCGCGGCCAGCTGTTCGCTGGTGAAGGCCTGCAGCTGCGAGCTGTTGAGCGCACCCACCTGCGAGGTTTTCAGGGTGGCGATGCTGGCGCTGCTGAAGGCGGCGATCTGGTCGCTGGTGAGGGCGCGGAACTGCAGCGAGGTCAGCGCGGCCAGCGACACCAGCGCGCCCAGCTGGTCGGTGCTGAGGGCGCCGATCTGCACCGGGGTCAGGGCCGCTTCGGCGGACGTGCTCAGCGCGGCGATTTGCGCGGTGGTCAGGGCCGCGATCTGCTCCGAGGTGAACTTGCTGATTTGCGTGCTCAGCAGGGCGCGGATGTCGCTGCTTTCAATCGCGGCCACCTGGTCGGTGGTGAGCGCCTGCAGCGCCGCGCTGTTCAGGCCCTGCACCTGGCGCGTGGTCAGCGCGATCAGCTGGTCGCTGCCCAGCGCCACCACTTGCTCGGCCTTGAGCGCGTTGAGCTGGCGGCTGTCGAGCGTGACGATGTTGCGCGTGCTCAGCGTGCTGATCTGGTCGGACGTCAGCGCCGCCAGCTGGCGGGTCGACATGCCGGCCAGGGTGCTCAGCGCGTCGAGCTGGTCCGAGGTCAGCGCGCTGACCTGGTTGTTGCCCAGGGCGCCGATGGCCAGGCTGCTGAGCGCGCCGAACTGCGCCAGCGTGAGCGCGGCGATCTGCTCGCTGCCCATGCGGACGATCTGGCTGGTGCGCAGCGCGGCAATGTCGCGCGTTTCAATCTGGGTGATCTGGTCGGTGCTCAGCGCGGCCAGCACCGAGGTGGCCATGGCGCTGAACTGGGCGACGGTGAGGGCCACGATCTGGTCGGACGTGAGCGCGGCCACCTGTTCGCTGCTCAGGGCGCCCAGCTGCAGGCTGCCCAGGCTGGCGATGTCCTGGGTTTCCAGCGTGCCGATCTGGTCCGAGGTCAGCGCGCGGATCTGCACGGTGGTGAAGGGCGCCAGGCCGTCCAGGCCGATCAGCTGGTCGGAGCTGAGGGCGGCGACCTGCGCCGCGCTCAGGCCGCGCAGGTCGCCGGTGTCCATGGCGGCCAGCTGGGCGGTGCTGAGCGCCGCGATCTGGCTGGTGCTCAGGAAGCCCACCTGGCGCGAGCTCAGCGCGCGCACGTCGCTGGTTTCCAGCGCGCCGATCTGGTCGGTGGTCAGGCGCGACAGCGTGGTGCTGTTCAGCGCGGCCACCTGCAGGGTGCTCAGGGCGGCGATCTGGTCGCTGCTCAGCGCCTGCAGCTGGCCGGCATTGAAAGTGGCCAGCTGGGCCGTGGTGAGGCCGGCGATGTCGTTGGTCTCGATCGCGATGATCTGGTCGGTGCCCAGCAGCTGCAGCGAGCCGGCCGGCAGGCTGTTGAACTGGGCGCTGGTCAGCGCCACGATCTGGTCGGTGGTCAGGGCCGGCACTTGCAGCGAGTTCAGCGCGCTCAGCTGGGCGCTGTTCAGGCCGGCCAGCGCCGCCGTGACCAAGGTGCTGATCTGCAGCGTGTCCAGCGCGGCGATGGCGTTGCGGTTGATGGCGTTGAGCTGGCGGCTGTCGAAGGCGGCCAGCTGGTCGCTGGTCAGGCCCACGGCCTGGCGCGAACCGAGGGCGGCCAACTGGCTGGTGGCCAGCGCCTGGATGGCGTCGGTGCTCAGGGCGCCGAACTGGGCCGAGTTGAGGGCGGCGATCTGCTGCGAACGCAGCGCGCGCACGTCTTCCGTTTCCATCACCAGCATCTGGTCGGTGCTCAGCGCGGCCACCTGGCTGGTGGTCAGCACGGCGAACTGCTGGGACGTGAATTGGGTGATCTGGTCGGTGGTGAGGGCGGCCAGGTCCTCGGTTTCCAGCGCGGCTATCTGTTGCGTCAGCAAATGGCTGAGCTGTTCGCTGGACAAAACCTGCATTTGTTCCGTCGTCAGTTCCCGGATCTCGGCCGTTGTGAATTGGGCGAGCTGCTCCGTGGTGAACGAAGCGATTTGGTAAGTGCTGAGGGTGGGGACGAGGGAACTCATGGGTATTTTCTCCTGGACGGCTCAAGCATGATACACCAGGAATTTCTCTGGGGAAATCAATTGATTGTAACCGTTGCCTAATTCTTGGGCGGTGTTTGCGGCGCCGCAACACGCGGAACGGCGCCCGGCGCCAGCCGCTGCGGAGGCGGCGCCGGGGGCGGATTGTCGCGCGCCGCCCAGCTGCGCGGGAACTGCCGCGCGCTCTCTATGCCTTGCAGGAACAGCTTCTGCAGCGGGGTCGCCATATAGGGCAGCGTCATGGCCAGCACCAGGAAACCGATGCCCAGCGTAATGGGAAAACCGATGCCGAACAGGTTCAGCTGGGGCGCCGCCCGGGTCAGGATGCCCAATGCAATGTTGGTAATTAGCAACGCGGCAACTATGGGCAGCGCCAGCTGCATGCCGGCGCTGAAAATCCGGGCGCCCCAGTCCGCCATATGCTTGAAACCGCCGCCGCTGACCGGCACGCCGGAAATGGGCAGCGTCTGGAAGCTTTCGGCCAGCGCCGACAGCAGCACCAGGTGGCCGTTGACGGACAAGAATGCCAAAGTGGCAACCAGGGCCAGGAACTGGCTGATGGCCGACGAGCGGCCCTGGGTGTTGGGATCGAAGAAGGTGGCGAAGCCCAGGCCCATGGTCAGGCTGCTGATTTCGCCCGCCATCTCGATGGCGGCGAACACGATGCGCAGCGTGAAACCCATGGCCGCGCCGACCAGCAGTTCCTGCACCAGGATCAGCAGCCCGGCGTAGGACATGGGGTCGGCAGCAGGCAGCGCCGGCACGGTCGGGGCGATAATCAGGGCCAGCATCACGCCCAGCCCCACCTTGACGGTGGTGGGCACGCTGCGGTTGCCGAACACGGGCGCAGCGGAGATCAGGCCGAGTATCCGCGTGAGCGGCCACAGCAGAGAGGCGATCCATGTGTTGATATCGGCACTCGAGAGCGTAATCATGAGCCCGCCGCCACGCTATTTTTTTGCAGCACCAGCGACTGCACTAATTAACCAGGCCGGGAATGCCGGTAAACACGCTGCGCATATAGTCCAGCATGACCGACAGCATCCATGGCCCGGCCACCACCAGGGCCACGAAGATCCCCACCAGTTTGGGGATGAAGGACAGCGTGGCCTCGTTGATCTGGGTGGCGGCCTGGAAAATGGACACCACCAGGCCGATCACCAGCGCCACCAGCAGCATGGGGGCGGCCACCATCAGCGTCACCTCCATGGCGACGCGGCCCATCGTCATGACGCTTTCGGGTGTCATGGGCGCTCCTTATCAGTAAAAACTCTGGGCCAGCGAGCCGATCAGCAGCTGCCAGCCGTCCACCAGCACGAACAGCATCAGCTTGAAGGGCAGCGAGATGACGGCGGGCGACATCATCATCATGCCCATCGACATCAGCACCGAAGCCACCACCATGTCGATGATGAGGAAGGGGATGAAGATGGCAAAGCCGATCTGGAAAGCGGTTTTCAGCTCGCTGGTGACGAAGGCGGGGATCAGCACGCGCAGCGGCACGTCCTCCGGCCCCTGCAGCGCCGGCGTGCGCGAGAGCTTGACGAACAGCGCCAGGTCGGCCTGGCGGGTTTGCTTGAGCATGAAGGACTTGAGCGGCGCCGAGCCTTTTTCCAGCGCCTGCTGCATGGTGATCTTGCTTTCCTGCAGCGGCAGATAGGCTTCGCTGTAGATTTTGTCGAACACCGGCCCCATGACGAACAGGGTCAGGAACAGCGCCAGGCCCACCATCACCTGGTTGGGCGGCGCCGACTGCGTGCCCATGGCCTGGCGCAGCAGCGACAGCACGATGATGATGCGGGTGAAGCCGGTCATCATCAGCAGCGCCGCCGGGATGAAGGTCAGCGCCGTCATCAGGATCAGCGTCTGCAGCGACAGCCCGTAGTTGGTGCCGCCGCCGCCGGCCGGGGTGCTGGTGAAGGCGGGGATGGTCGGGTCGGCGCCGGCCAGCAGCGGCACGGCCGCCAGGCCCGCCGCGAACAGGCACTTCAGGATGGCGGTCTTGCCTTGCTTATTTGCCATTACGTTTTTCTATCGTCTGTTTGAACCATTCGGCAAAGTTGGCGCCGGGCAGGGCGGCGCCGGCTTGCGCGTCCAGGCCGGCCGCGCCTTCCTGGCGCGGCAGCGTGGCCAGCGCGTTCATGCGGCCGGGCGAGGCGCCCACGACGATCCATTGCTCGCCCACTTCCACCACCAGGATGCGCTCGCGCGCGCCCACGCTGAGCGCGCCGACCAGCTTGACGTTGGCGCCGCCGGTGATGGTTTTCGGGCCGAAGCGCTTGAGCAGCCAGGCCAGGCCGACCAGCAGGCCCAGCACCAGGATCAGCGAGAAGACGGTGGTCAGCAGGCTGCCGGTGGCGGTGGGCGCCAGCGCCGGGTCGATGGCGGCGGCCGGGGCCGCAGCGGGGGCGGGGCGGGCGCCGGCCAGCGCGGCCTGCTGTTCCGGCGTGGCGGCCGGGGCCGGGGCCGGGGCAGCGGAGGCATCGGGAGCGGCGGCAGGGGCAGCGGGTGCGGCAGCTACAGCGGTTGGTGTGGCGGCTGGAGCGGCCACGGGCTGGCTGGCGGAAGAAATCGAACCGGAGGCGGTTTGCGCCGCCAGCGCGGCCAGGGGAGGCAAGGCCAGGGCCAAGGCCAGCGCCGCCGCCAGCGCGGCAAACGGGAATGCAGGCTTCATTTATTCAGTTTTCGGATGCGTTCGGAAGGCGTAATGATGTCGGTCAGGCGGATACCGAACTTGTCGTTCACCACCACCACTTCGCCCTGGGCGATCAGGCAGCCGTTCACCAGCACGTCCATCGGCTCGCCGGCCAGGCCGTCCAGCTCGACCACCGAGCCCTGCGCCAGTTGCAGCAGGTTTTTGATGGCGATCTTGGTGCGGCCCAGTTCCACCGTCAGCTGGACCGGAATATCGAGGATGAAGTCGATATCGTTGTGCGTTTCGGTCTTCGACGGCTGCTTGGAAAAGTCCTGGAACACGGCCGCCTGCGCGGCTTGCTGGTTTTGCAATGCATCGGCTTCCGCCTTGGCCTGCTCGGCGATCGCGGCGCCCCAATCATCATCCAAGCTTTGATCGTCTTGATTATCCGACATGTTTCTCTCCAGTTGCTTCGTGTATTACTACTCGCTATTATTTCGTATTATCGGTGTTCGCCAGCAGTTTCTCTACTTTTAGCGCGTATTGCCCGTTCAGCACGCCGTACGTGCAGTCCAGCACCGGCACGCCGTCCACCGTCGCTTCTATGCTTTCCGGTATCGTCAGCGGAATGATGTCGCCCACCCGCATGTTCAGGATTTCGTCGAACGACACCTTGGCCGTGCCCAGGCGCGCAATCAGCTCCACCTCGGCGATCTGGATCTGCTGCGTCATCAGGCGTATCCAGCGCTTGTCCACTTCCAGCGCTTCGCCCTGCAGCGAGGAGGTCAGCGCGTCGCGGATGGGCTCTATCATCGAGTACGGCATGCAGAAGTGGATCTGGCCGGATACCGAACCCAGCTCCACCGTGAAGGTCGACGCCACCACCACCTCGTTCGGCGTGGCGATATTGGCGAACTGCGTATTCATTTCCGAGCGGATGTATTCGAACTCGACCGGATACACCGGCTCCCAGGACTTGGTGTAAGCCTCGAACACGATGTCCAGGATGCGCAGGATGATGCGCTGCTCGGTCTGCGTAAAGTCGCGGCCCTCGACCCGGGTGTGGAAGCGGCCGTCGCCGCCGAACAGATTGTCCACCAGCAGGAACACCAGGCCCGGATCGAACACCATCAGCGCGGTGCCGCGCAGCGGCTTCATGTGCACCAGGTTCAGGTTGGTGGGCACCACCAGATTACGGATGAATTCGCTGTACTTGGACACCCGCACCGAGCCCACCGACACCTCGGCGCTGCGGCGCAGGAAGTTGAACAGGCCCACGCGCAGCAGGCGGGCGAAACGCTCGTTGATGATCTCGAGCGTCGGCATCCGGCCCCGGACGATGCGCTCCTGGGTTGCCAGGTTGTAGGTTCTGACTCCCGCGACTTCTTCCGGCGCCGCAGCGTCGTCCTGGTCACCGTTGACGCCCTTTAAAAGGGCATCAACTTCTTCCTGGGAGAGAAAATTATCAGCCATGGCTTTCTGTGTGCTTGATTACTAAATAATTACTGAATAATGAAGGAAGTGAACAGCACTTCCGTCACATCCTGTTGCGGGCCGCGGTCCTCGAAGGGCGCGCGCACCTGTTCCATGATCTCGGCGCTGAGCTGCTGCTTGCCTTCGGGCGTGTTGATCTCGGACGCCTTCTTGCTCGACAACAGCAGCAGCAAACGGCTGCGCACCTTGGGCATATTGTTCTTGATGACTTCCACTTCCTCCAGGCCGCTGACCTGCAGCGTGAACGCCAGCTGCAGATACTGCTCGCCGTTTTCCGGCTGCAGATTGACGGTGAACGGCTCTATCGTCACGTAGACCGGCGGACCTGCCTTGGCGGGGGCCGACTTCTTGTGCTTGGCCGGCGCTTCCTCGCCACCGCCGCCCTTGAGCATGAACCACGCGCCGCCGCCGCCGGCAGCCGCCAGCAGCGCCACCGCGCTGATGATCAGGACCAGCTTCTTGGAGTTGGCCGGAGCGGCAGCCTCAGCTTTAGGTTCCGCTTTCAATTTTGGATTCGCTTTCAAAGTTACCCTTGCAGCTAAAGTGGATCATGCCGCCATTATGGCACGCAATGCGTGCCGCTCAGAGTGCTCAGGCGAAGGTATCGACCATGCCGAGCGGGCGCTGGCGCGGAGGGGGCGCCAGCGGCGCGGCATCTGCGCCGCCGCCGTCCTTGCCGCTGCCGCTGCCGCCGCCCCGGCCGGTGCGGCCGCTGTCCTGCTGCGCGGCGCCGGCCTGGGCGGAGCCGTTGTTTTGATCCGACATGCCGGACGAGACGGTAGCGTTGCCCAGCTGGATGCCGGCGTCGGCCATCATTTCACGCAGGCGCGGCATGGCCGCCTCCAGCGCGGCGCGCACTTCCGGCTGGGCCGAGCTGAAGCTGGCGCTGGCCGAGTCGTTCGACACGTTCAGCACCACTTGCAGCGGGCCAAGGTCGGGCGGGTTCAGTTCCAGCGTGGCGCTCTGTTCGCCGCCGGCCGCCATCCAGACCACTTTCTGGCCCACTTGCTGGTCCCAGGCGGCGGTGCCCACGCGGGCTTGCAGCTGGTTGCCGGCCACGGCGCTGGCCGCTTGCGCGGTGGCCAACTGGGCTTGCGCGGCCGGCGCGATCACGGTGGGCGCCGGTGCGGCTTCCTTCAATGCTGCGGCGAAGTCCGCTTTCACGGTGCGCGCGGCGGCTGCCTGGGCATCGGCGTCGGGCTGGGTGCGGGCTGCGACGGCCAAGCCGCCATCCTGCGCGGCGGCTTGCGCTCCGGCGCCGGCGGCTGCGCTGGCCGCGCCAGCCGCCGCTTGCGCCTGCTGCTGGCCGCTGTCTTTGGGGCCGGCGCCCTGCGCTGCGGCGTCGGCCGCCGGGGCTGGCGCGGTGGACATGCTGAACAGGGACGGCGGCGGAGCGGATTGCGAGGCTGACTCTGCCGTTGCGCTGGCGGCCGGCTTGGCCGCTGCGCCGGAAGCCGGGTTCGCCGCCGCAGCCGCGCTTGCCGCCATGTTTGTCTCTATGCCAGCCGCCGCGCTCGCAGCAGCGCCGGCTGCCGTGCCTGCGGCTGCCGCATCCGTAGCGCCCTGCGCCTGGCCGCCGGCCTTGGTGTCCTGTTTTGCCGCCGCCTGGGCTGCCGCGTCCAGCGCGGCCTGGAAGGCGGCGTCCGGGGCTGCCGCTTCGGCGGCGCTGCCGGCGGCCGCGCTGTCCAGCGCGGCGGCGGCGGACGCTGCATTGGCGGCCGCCGCAGCATCGCCCGCGGCGTCGGCGTTCGCTTGCAGGCCGGCCAGCGCATCGGCCGTCTGGTCCTGCTGTCCCGGCAGCGACGCCAGGGATAGTGCTGCGCCGGAGCCGGTTTCGGCCGTGTTCTCCGCTGCGTTGGCCGCAGCCGGCGCAGGCTGGTTGAAGGCCGCCATCAGGGCCAGCATGGCGGCCATCGGGTCGGCGGCTTGCGCTGCTGCGGCATCGGAGGCGTCCTGCTTGGCGGCTTCCGCAGCGTCGGCGACGTCACCGGGTGCATGCGACGCCGTTGCGGCGCCGTTGCCAGCGTCGGCGTAGCTGGCGCCAGCGTTGGCGTCCTGTGTGTCCGGGTTGGCGCCAGTGGCGGCCGGTGCGGCTATGCTGCCGGCATTGTTGTCAACTGCCTGGGCGGCATTGCTGCCGGCCTGCTTGCTGCCCTCGGCGGACGGGCTGGCCGGTGCGCGCTCGGTTTTCGGCGCGGCGGCAGGTTTGGCCTGCTCGGCGGCGCGCGCTTGCTGCTGGCTGGCCGGGGCGTGGCGGGCGGCGTTCTGTGCCGGCTGCGCGCTCCTGGCCGGGGTGGCGCGGCTGGAGGCCGAAGAGGCGGCGGCCGGCGCAGCCGGGCGCACATAAGCCTGGCGCTCGATCTGGCGCGTCAACGCCTGCATGAACTGGTTGTCCGGCGCCGAAGACGTGGCTTTGGCCGCCTGCGCGCTGGCGTTCGCGCCGGTGCCGGTGGTGGTCGTGATGAGCGGTGTCTGCATGATGGCGCCGTATGGTGAGATCAACGTTTATAGAATGCTTGCCTTGCGGCGTGTTCGTCCATGGCCTTCTGGTCGCGCTTGGCTTCCTGCTTGAGCGCCTGCGCTTGCGCGCGGTCGTTCAGCGTGGAGTAGGACATGCGCTTGCGCTCGGCTTCCTGCCAGTTGCGTTTCTCCTGCTCGCTCTTGCGCTGGCTGTGGCGCACTACTTCTTCCTGCCCCTTGATCGCGGTGTCCAGCTTTTCCATAAACGCCTGGAAATTGCGGTAAGCCATGGGCGTAATGCCGGCCTGCTGGCTTGCTTCGAAGCGGCGGCCGTATTCGTCCCGGTAGCCGGTCAGCATGGTCAGCTTTTCTTCGGCGTCCGCCACCGCCTTCAGGGTCATTCCCAGGCGCTTGGCCGCGTCGTCGGTTTCCCGGCGCGCCAGTTCGATCAGTGTTTCAAGTTGAGATTGTGAGGCCATGATGGTTCATTATAGGCGTCGGGCTCGGCTGTCAATCAGTCGAACAGAGCGGACAATTGCCCCAAACTCTCCAGCATGTCCACGCGTTCGGTGATCTGCTGCTGCAGGAAATTCTCGATACGGTCATGCAAGTTAATCGCCTGGTCCAGCACCGGGTCGCTGCCCGCGCTGTAGGCGCCCACGGCGATCAGGTCGCGGCTGCGCTCGTAGCGCGAAAACAGCTGCTTCAGCTGGCGCGAGCGGGTCTGGTGCTCGTGCGAGGTGATGGAGTGCATGGCGCGGCTGATCGACTGTTCGATGTCGATGGCGGGGTAATGGCCCGCTTCGGCCAGGCGCCGGTTCAGCACGATGTGGCCGTCCAGGATGGCGCGCGCCGCGTCGGCGATCGGGTCCTGCTGGTCGTCGCCCTCGGTCAGCACGGTGTAGAAGGCGGTAATCGAGCCGCCGCCCATTTCGCCGTTGCCGGCGCGTTCCACCAGGATGGGCAGCTTGGCGAACACCGAAGGCGGGTAGCCCTTGGTGGCCGGCGGCTCGCCGATGGCCAGCGCGATTTCGCGCTGCGCCATGGCGTAGCGGGTCAGCGAGTCCATAATCAGCAGCACGTTCTGGCCCTGGTCGCGGAAATACTCGGCAATGGCGGTGGAGTAGGCCGCGCCCTGCATGCGCATCAGCGGCGGCGTGTCGGCCGGGGCCGCCACCACCACGGAGCGCGCCAGGCCTTCCTCGCCCAGGATCTGTTCGATGAATTCCTTGACCTCGCGGCCGCGTTCGCCGATCAGGCCCACCACGATCACGTCGGCCTCGGTGTAGCGCGCCATCATGCCCAGCAGCACGGACTTGCCGACGCCGGAACCGGCGAACAGGCCCATGCGTTGGCCGCGTCCCACGGTCAGCATGGCGTTGATGGAGCGCACGCCCACGTCCAGCGTTTCCACGATGGGCGCGCGGCCCAGCGGATTGGCCGGGCGCACATTGATGGGCGCGCTCTCGGTGGTGTGCAGCGGACCCAGGTTGTCCAGCGGGCGGCCGGCGCCGTCCAGCACGCGGCCCAGCAGTTCGGGGCCGACCGGCAGGTGGCGCGCGCGGTCGCTGGGGCGGCGGCGCGGATGCGCCACGCTGCCGGGTTTGGGGATGGTCGGTTCGATCGGGAACACGCGGGTGCCGGGCACGATGCCTTCGACGTCGCTTTGCGGCATCAGGAACAGGCGGTCGCCCTCGAAGCCCACCACCTCGGCCTCGACCTTGCCGCCGGACGGCAGCGGCACGGTGCAGGCGGCGCCCACGGCCAGGCGCAGGCCCACCGCTTCCATGACCAGGCCGGCCACGCGCGTGACGCGGCCCGACACCTGCATGGGTTCCACGAATTCGGTCAGCGCCGCGCAGTCGTTCAGGTAGGCGCGCCAGCGGCCGGCGTGCGGCGAGGCGGGAGGGGTTGCGGAAGCGGCGGCGGGAGCATTCATATCAGTCCAGCCAGCCCACGTCTTTGCCCAGCGCGTGGGTCAGGCGCTGCCAGCGGGCGGACGCCTGCGCGTCGATCTGGTTGCTGGCGGTATCGATCTTGCAGCCGCCGCGTTCGATCAAGGCGTCCTCGATCACGCGCCAGCCGCCCTTGTCCAGCTCCTCGCCTATGCCGTCGCGCACGGTTTTCGCGTCTTCCGGATTGAGCATCAGCAGCGCGGGCTGCTGCAGCACCGGCAGGTATTCGATGGCTTCGCGCACGATGGGCAGGATCAGCTCGGGCTTGACGTGCAGCGCCTGCTTGAGCATGCCCTTGGCCAGCTGCAGCGCCAGTTCCAGCACGTCGGCCGCGATCAGCTGGTCGGCGTCCTGCAGGGCGGTGCTGAAGTTGCCGGCCATCTCGCGCAGCGGCGCCAGTTCCAGGTCGGTGGCTTCCTTGCCCAGCGCAATGGCGTCGGCGTGGCCTTCGGCATGGCCGGCCGCATAGCCCTTGTCGTAGCCGTCGATGCGGGCCTGCTCGCGGATGGCGGCCAGTTCTTCCTCGGTCGGGTACTCGGGCGGCGGCGGCTCCGGCTCCAGGTAGTGCTCGTCCTCCAGCCCGGCTTCCGGTTCCGCTTCAGGCGGCGGCGCGAGCGCGGCCAGCGCGGCCGCTTCGGCTTCGCGCGCGGCCACGGCGCTGGGGCGGAAGTCGCCAAAGGACTTCATTTCCCAGCGCTGGAAGGCGGTTTGCTGTTCTTTCGGTATATGTGCCATGTAACTCTATCAACTTAGACGAAGGAATCTTCGCCTTTTCCGCCCAGCACGATCTGGCCTTCGTCCGCCAGGCGGCGCACGATCTGCAGGATCTGCTTCTGCTGCGTTTCCACTTCGGACAGGCGCACCGGTCCTTTCGATTCCAGGTCTTCGCGCATCATTTCGCTGGCGCGCGCCGACATGTTCTTGAACACCTTGTCGCGCAGGTCCTGCGAGGCGCCCTTGAGCGCGATAATCAGCATTTCCGACTGCACCTCGCGCAGCAGCAGCTGGATGCCGCGGTCGTCGATGTCGATCAGGTTGTCGAACACGAACATCTCGTCCATGATCTTCTGCGCCATGTCGTTGTCGTAGTTCTTGATGTTGTCCATCACCGAGTTTTCCTGCTCGCCGCTCATGAAGTTCAGGATCTCGGCCGCCGCGCGCACGCCGCCCAGCGTCGATTTCTTGATGTTTTCATTGCCCGACAGCAGTTTGGTCAGTACGTCGTTGAGCTCGCGCAGCGCGGCCGGCTGCACGCCGTCCAGGGTGGCGATGCGCAGCACCGCGTCGTTGCGCAGGCGGTCGGTGAAGTGTCCCAGGATTTCGCAAGCCTGGTCGCGCTCCAGGTGGACCAGGATGGTGGCGATGATCTGCGGGTGCTCGTTGCGGATCAGCTCGGCCACCGACTGCGAGTCCATCCACTTCAGCGACTCGATGCCGGACGCGTCCTTGCCGCCCAGGATGCGCGACAGCAGCACCGAGGCCTTGTCGTCGCCCAGCGCCTTGGTCAGCACCTGGCGGATGTACTCGTCCGAATCGAGGCCCACGGTGGAGGCGGCCGCGACCTGGTCGCGGAAGTCGTCCAGGGTGTCGACCACTTGCTCGTGCGGCACATTCTTCATGGTGGCCATGGCGGCGCCCAGCTTGAGCACCTCGCGCGGGCCGAGGAATTTCATCACCTCCGCCGCTTCGCTTTCGCCCATCGCCAGCATCAAGATGGCGGCCTTTTGCAGTCCGGTAGAATCAGTCATTTGCGCCTATCCATGCTTTGATGACGTTGGCGACGATGCGCGGATCGTCCGCAGCCAGTTTCTTCGCCAAGGCCAGGTTGTCGCGGTAAGTCCGCGCGGTATTTTCTTCCAGTTTAGCCATTTCCTCGGCCATGATCTCTTCCGGCGTCGGACCCACGGGTTCCTCGATGACCGGTTCTTCCGGTTCAGGCTCGGGCTCGTTGATCTCGTCGATTTTCTTGAACACCGGCCGCATCATAGGACGCACGATGCGCAGCAGGATGTACAGCAGGATCAGCGCGGTGATCAGGAACTTGGCCAGCTCCTTGGCCAGCGGCAGGTTGGCCGGGTCGCGCCACCAGTCCATCGGCGCTTCGAAAGGCTTGTCGACGCCGTCGAAGGGGGCGTTGGCCACGCTCATCGAGTCGCCGCGCTCGGCGTTGTAGCCCATGGCTTCCTTGACCAGGCTGTTGATCTTGGCCATTTCCTCGGCCGTGTAGGGCTTGACCGTGACCTTGCCGGTCACCTTGTCGACGATGCGGCGGTAGTTCACCACCACGCCCACCGTCATGCGCTTCAGGCCCACCATGGCTTTCTGTTCGTAGCGCACGGTCTTGTCGACTTCGAAATTGGTGGTCGATTCCTTGTGGCTGGGGCCGTTGCCGGCGCCGCTGGCGGCCGTGCCGGCCGGCGTGCCGGGCGCAGGGGCGGTGCCCGGCGGGTTGGTGGTCAGCGGCGCGGTGGCCGTGCCGGGAGGCTGGTTCGACAGGGCGCCCGGCACGCCGTTGGGATTGGCGTTGGCGCTGCCGTTGGTTTCGCTGCTCTGCTGGCTGCGGATGGCGGACGCCTCCGGCGGCGAGTTCGGCTTGTAGGACTCGGCGGCCTGTTCGACGGCGGCGAAATCCACGTCGGCCACCGCCTCGGCGCGCACATTGCCTTCGCCCACGATGGGCAGGATGATGGACTCGACCTGCTTGATGACCTGCTTCTGCAGTTCCTGCACGTATTTCAGCTGGCTGGCGTCCAGGCTTTTGTTGGTGCCGGCGGCGTTGTTCTTGTTGGTGTCCGACACCAGGTTGCCGGCCTGGTCCACCACCGTCACATTGGACGGCTGCAGCTGCGGCACCGAGGAGGCCACCAGGTGCACGATGGCCTGCACGTGTGCCGGGTCGATCTGGCGGTTGGGATGCAGGTTCAGCAGCACGGACGCGGTCGGTTTCTGCTGTTCGCGCACGAACACGCTGTCCTTCGGCATGGCCAGGTGAACGCGGGCCGATTCCACCGCCGCCAGCGACTGGATGGAACGCGCCAGTTCGCCTTCCAGCGCGCGCTGGTAGTTCACCTGCTCCAGGAACTGGGACACGCCCAGCTTCTGGTTCTCCATCAGCTCGAAGCCGACGTTGCCGCCCTTGGGCAAGCCCTGCGCCGCCAGTTTCAGGCGCGCGTCGTGCACTTGCTCGGTCGGCACCAGGATGGCGGTGCCGCTTTCGGAAAACTTGTGCTTGACCTGCATCTGGTCCAGCGCGGCCGTGATGGCGCCGCCGTCGCGGTCGGTGTAGTTGGAGAACAGCACGCCGTAGGCCGGCGGCTGGTTCCACAGCCACAGCGCGGCCAGCACGGCCAGCACGGCGGCCACGCCGCCGCCTATCATGACATTCCTGCCCAGCGGCGTCTGGAAGAAGGGCGGCTTGGCCTCGGGCTGCGCCGTCTCCGCTGCTTCGTCGATGTCGATTTGTTCGGCTGCTGCTGCCATGGCTGATGTGTATTGGTTGGTTGAGCGGTTTGGATATGGGCCACTTGGGCCTGTTGCACATTATCGGCGCTGGGGGCTCTCTTCCATCGCGGGAAAAGCGGGCGATTTACCGGCCTGCTTCCCGCAGCAACTTGCTATGCGGACAGGTATTCTGACAGAACTGATCATTGCGCCGCCTATTGTAGCGCGGCGCCACCGCATGATTGTTCCGCGGCAGCAACAAAATTGGAGTTCATATGAAAACAAGCGGCTTGGGCATAGACAGCAGCAGGATACAAGCCATGATGGAGCAGTTGAAGGCGCACGCGGCCAAGCCGCAGGCCAGCGTGCCGGCCATCCAGACCGAGCAGCCGGCGGCCAAGGTCCAGTTCTCGGACGCGCTGAAGGACGCGCTGGACGCGGTGTCGGCCAGCCAGACCAAGGCCGAAGCGCTGGGCAAGCGTTTCCAGATGGGGGACGACTCGGTCAGCCTGTCGGACGTGATGGTGTCGATGCAGAAATCGAGCATCAACTTCCAGGCCACCATCCAGGTGCGCAACAAGCTGGTGTCGGCCTACCACGACATCATGAATATGCAGGTGTAAAAAAAGGGCTCAGTTCACTGAGCCCTTTTTTTATCCCAGGCCCGCGATGCGGGCGTTGCGCTCGCGTTCCAGCTTGGTGATGTAGCGCTGCACCGAGTTCAGCGCGCCGCGCGCCATGTCGGTGAACTGGCAGCCCAGGCGGCGGTTGGATTTGTTGTTGAGCAGCGTCAGGTCCAGCGAGTTGCGGATTTGCAGGCTGGTCACCACCGGGCCGACTTCCGGCAGTTCGATGCGGCAGTCCGTGTACTGCTTGCCGATGCTGTCGCCCAGCAGCAGCTTGTTGTCCAGCATGGCGATGCCGCCGCAGCTGATGTCGGCCAGCGGGAAGCTGCTGCTGCCGCCGCCCAGCTCGGCCGGCAGCGGGATCACCACGCGCACCGGATTGCTGACCGGCGTGCTCATGCGGTAGTACTCGCGGCGCTGCAGGCGTATCAGCGCCTGCGGCAGGGCGATCTTCAGCGCCGGCGCGCCTTCAAAGGTGCATTTTTCCACCCGTTCGCTCTCGAACAGGATGCGGATCTTGTCCAGCGTGGTCTCGTAGGACAGCGACTTGGCGGCCAGGATGCGCTGGTTTTGTTCGGTGTTGATGGAGCAGTCGAGGATGACGCTGTTGTTGTCGGCGTCCACTTCCAGGATGGACGTGACGCAGACGTCCGCTTCGCCTTGCACCAGCATGCGGATCAGCTGGTTTTTCTCGCCGATGCTGCGCAGCAGCGCAATAATTTCCCTGCGCGACACTACCTCGAAGTCATGCCAGTTTTCCAGGTCCGCGTCTTGTCTGTTTGATTGCATTATTGTTCTTCTTGGTCTCTAAGTGGAGAGCTGGTATCCGGGGCCGGGGGCGGGGGCTGGCCGGATTTTTGCGCTGATTCAATATGATATAGCCACGCTAGTAGTTCCGCAATTGTGCGGTACAGCGCGGGGGGGATTTGTCGATCCAGATCAACATCCATTAGCAGAGACACAAGCTCTTTGGACTCGTGGATGTGCACGCCGTGCTCGTTGGCAACGTGGATGATCTGTTCGGCCACCAGGCCGCGTCCCTTGGCCACCACTTTCGGGGCCGGAGAGTCGTTCTTGTAGGTCAGGGCGACGGCGCTTTGCAGCGGGCGGCGCGGGGCATCATTCGCCATGGGCGTCTCCGGGCAGGGCGTCCACCGCCGGCACGGCCGCACCGTCCACGGCGGCGGCGCTGCCGCCTTCGGGCGCGATGCTCAGCGAAGCCAGCGGCGAGCCGGCCGCTTCCATGGCCAGCTGCAGCTGGCCGGACCAGGCGCGCAGGGTGGCCGCGCTGTCGTCGTCGCCGGTTTGCACCTGGATATGGACTTGCTCGCCCACCAGCGTGACGGCGGCCGAAATGCGGCCCAGCAGCGGCAGGCGGAAGCGCACGCCGCTGCGCCACACCGCGTCATTGTCCCGCCCTTCCTCCTGGCCTTGCTGGCTGTGCTGGCCGCCGTCGCGCTGGTCGCGCTGGATTTCCCATTGCATGGGCTGGCCCGGCCAGGCCTGGCCGTTCCACTGCACGCGCTGCTGCTCGTGGGCGTGCAGCTGCTGGTTGATCAGCTGCGCCGCGCTCAGGTCCGGGCTGGCCAGGGCGGCGCGGGCCAGGGTTTCGCTGGTCTGCGGGCCGCCTTGCGCGGCGGGTGCGTGGGGACGCTGGTTTTGCGGTTCGCGCATCAGTTCCTGCAGCGGGCGTTTGCCTTCGGCCCATTCGGCCACGTGCGATTCGTAGAACAGGCCGCTTTCGCCCAGCGCGCTTTTCAGGTTGTGGGCCAGCTGCTCGGCGTCCGGCACGCCGGCCGACACCAGCGGCGTCTTGCCGTTGATGGTGGCGGGCACGCCGGGGCCGTTGTAGGCCGTGGCCAGCGCGCTGGCGATGGTGCGGGCGGCCGCACTCAGTGTGGCGGCGGGCGCGTCGCGGCCCAGGTCGGGCAGCTGGTCGGCCGGCGTGAGCGGCGCGCGGCCGAGCAGGGTGGCGGCCAGGCTTTGCGGACGCACTTGTCCGGCTGGCGCGGCATTGCCGGACTGGGCTGCGGCGCCGGCGGCCGCCTGCGCAGCGGCTTGCGCCGCTGTCTGCGTGGCGCTTTGGGCGGTGGACTGGGGCTGGGCTGGCGGCGCGGTCTGGCTTTGAACCTGGCTCTGAACCTGGCCCTGAGTCTGGGCTTGAGCTTGCGCGTTCGCCTGGGCCGCCGTTTGCGGATTGGCTTGCGTGGCGGCTGCGCCGGCCTGTCCGGGCAGCCCGGCCTGGGCCTGGGCGGCGCCGGGATTGGCTGCCGCCGCTGCGGCCGGATTCGCTGCCGGGTTCGCAGCCGGATTCGCTGCGGCATTGGCAGGGTTGCCCGCCGCATTGGCGGCGCCGCCCGCTGTGCCGGCGGCGTTGCCGGGCAAGCCGGCCTGGCCTTCGCCGGGCAGTCCGCCCGCCGCTGCGCCGGGCTGGGCAGCCGTGCCCTGGCCGGGCGCTGCGGGCGTGCCGGGCTGGCGGCCGGATAGCGTGGTGGTGTCCTGCGAGGGCAGGCGGCCCGGCGTGGCGGCGGTATCGGGATTGGCGCCGGGCGGCAGGCCGGCTTCGGTGTAGAGCTGGGTGGTCTGGCCGCCCTGCGCGGGATTGCCCACCTGGAAAGTGGGCCGGGGCGTGACGGTGATCAGGGTGAGCGGTACTTCGGCGCCCACTTGCGCGCCGCCCGGCAGCAGCATGCGGGCCGAGTTGCCCGCCACCCGCACCAGGTAGCTGCCGTCGTCATACTTGGACAGCACTTCGCCCTTCAGCGGCTGGCCCACCAGCCCGCTCAGCGCGCGCTGCAAGCCAGCCTGGCGCGCGTCGCTGACGGGAATGGCGGCCGGCGCGGGCGACAGGGCGCCGACAGGCCTGACGCCGGCGGCGTCCAGACGTGGCGGCAACATGGGCTGTCCCTATCCCGGCGTCAGACGCTGCCGTAAGCGTTGACCAGGCGCCGCTCGGTGCCGGCGCTGTTGATCAGGGCGGACAGCTGCGCCATCCACGGCATGGCCAAGTCGCGGATCTGGCGGTCGGCGGTCAGCATCTGGCGGATCAGCTCGACCTTGCGCTCGCGTTCGGCGCCCTGCAGCGGAGCCGGATTTTCCTGTCCCTGCAGGGTGCGCACATGGCTGGCGCAGCGCTGTTCCAGCACCATCAATTCGTCCCATTCGCCCTGGGTGGCGTGCGCCAGCATGCGTTCGGTCAGCGCGGCCATGTCGGCGTACACGGATAAAACTTCTTGATTCGTCATCATAAATCAGGCGCTCGCGTATTTATTGGTTTGGGTGGGGGCGGTGGCGGGCGCTTTCACGGCCGGGGTGTCGCCGATCTGGTTCCAGGCGTCGCGCAGCTCGGTCAGCAGGCGCTGCACTTCCTCCAGGATGGCCGGATCGTTCTTCAGGTTGGCCGTCAGCAGGCGGCCGCTCATGTATTCGTACAGCGCGTCCAGGCCTTCGGCGATCTCGCCGCCCACTTTTTTGTCGAGCGCGGCGCGCAGGCCGCTGTCGATAATCATGATGGCCTTGGAAATGGCCTTGCCTTTTTCCCCGATATTGCCGGAGCGCATATTCAGCAGGGCGTTGGTGATGGACACCAGCGCGCCGTCAAACAGCATGACGATCAGTTTGTGGGGGCTGGCTGCGACCACGCCGGTCTCCATGCCCACTTTTGCATAGGCATTGACGCCAGTTTGCCTTGATCCGAACATACTTTATCTCCTGTTAATACGGTTACTTGCCGTGCGATTACTTGCTCAGGGCCGCGAACTGCTGGGCCAGGAACGAGGCGGTGGTGCTCAGGCTCGACAGGGTGGTGTCGAGCGCCGTGTATTGTTTGCGGTAGCGCGCTTCAATATCGACCAGCTTGGCGTTGAAGGCGTCCTTCTGCTTGCCGATGTCCTTGACCGAATTGTTCAAGCCGTTGGTGCGGCCGCTGAGGATGCCGGTGCCGCCCAGGTAGGTCTTGGCCAGGTTGTCCATCTGGTAGGCATAGCCCTGCGAGAAGCCGATGGTGCCGCGGCTGCCGATGGTGTCGCCCTTGATCTCCAGCTTCAGGCCGGCGGTGGCGGCGCCGGGCGCGCCGGTCAGGTTCTGGCCGTCGCCGGTGGCGGCATAGCCGCCTATGGTGCCGGCCACGTCCACGCCGTCGACCGAGGTGGCGGCGCCGAAGATGTCGGCCACGGCGGTGCCGGTTTCGCTGGTCAGCGTGATATTCGACTTGCCGCCGTACTTGGTGGACGACAGCGCCAGCGTGCCGTCGTCGTTGACCTTGACGGCCACGGTGGAGCCGGCGTCGGAGAAGCGGGTGGTGCCGTTGATCGAGGCCTGCAGCAAGGTGGCCAGCGCTTCCGGCGTGTAGCTGCCGGCCGTCAGCTTGACGGTGGCGGTGTTGTTGCCGTTGCTGGGCAGGGTGTCGTTCAGCTTGACGGTCCAGGTGGTGTCGGCGGCGATCACGGTGGTGGCCGGCAGGGCGGCCGCGCTGGTCAGCGCGCCCTGGGTGGCCAGGCGCGAAATTTCGATCTCGTAGTCGCCCGCCTTGGTCTGCGAGGTGGCGCTGACGAAGGCAACATTGCTATCGCTGGCGCGGCCCACGGCGGCGAACAGGCCGGCGATGTCGTTGAAGTTGCTGGTGATGGCTTTTTGCAGCTTGCCCGAGTCCAGCGCCAGCGAACCGTCCTTCTGGAAGGCGATCCCGACCTGGGACAGCGAGGTCAGCTTGCTGCCCTCCAGGCCGGTGATCGCGCCGGTGAGCTGCTTGCGCAACTGCGACTGCAGGGTCTGCACGGTGGAGTCGCCCAGCAGCACGCCGCCGGTCTTGGTTTCCGCGTTGTAGCCGTTCAGGCCCTTGATCTGGTTGTTCAGGTCGTTGTACGCCTTGACGAAGCCGTTGATCGACGTGGTCAGGGTGGAGGTGTCGCGCGCCACGGTCAGCGTGGCGCTGCCGACCTTGCCGGCGGTCAGCGAAATGCCCTCCAGCGCGCCGGTGATGCTGCTACTGCTGCTGGTGACGGCGATGCCGTTGACCACCGCCTTGGTGTCCTGGGCGGCGGTTTTCTGGCTCAGGTTCTGCGCCCCGGCCGGGTCGTAGCCGAGCAGCGCCACGATGGCCGGGTCGGCCGGATCCGCGCCGTCGCCGCTCAGGCTGATCTTCATGTTCGAATTGGCCCCGGTGGCGCTGGAATTGAGCACCAGGTGGAAGGGGGTGCCGGTGCTGCCGTCCGAGACGATGGAGGCGGTCACGCCGAAGTTGGCCTTGTTGATGGCGTCGCGGATGCCCTGCAGCGTGTTGTTGGTGCTGTCGATGACGATGTTGCCGCTGCTGCGCGTGCCGTCCTGCGTGAAGGCCGCGCCCTGGTAGGCGCCGCCGATGCCGGCGGCCAGGCCGGCGGCGGTGGGATTGCTGCCGCCCACATTGATCTGGGTGCCGTTGGCCGAGACCAGCGAAATCGAGCTGCTGGCGATGGTGTTGAAGCCGGTGTTGGCGGTGCCGCTGTTGCCGATGCCGCCGGTGACGGCGCCGCTGACGGTTTCCGTCACGGCCAGGTTGGAGCCGTCGGCATTGCTGAATTTCAAGTCGCCGGCGGCCGCGGTGCCGGTGTAGGTGATGTTGGCGTTGTGCAGCGCCTGCGTCACGCTGTTGCTGCCGCCCAGCAGCGCGTCGAGCGAGGCGGCGTCGATGGCGCCGCCGGCGCCGGCTTCCTGGCTGGCCAGCTCCACGCCGCCCACGCTGAGCGCATAGCTGCCGCCGCCGCTGGTGTCCACCGCGCCGAAGGTGGACGCGCCGCCGCTGCCGAACAGGGTGGCGCTGGTGACGGTGGGCGCGGCCGTGGCGGACACGCCGGTGGTGGTGCTCTTGGCGTTGATGGCGTCGGCCAGCAGCTTGGCGCTGCGGGTGCTGCCGTCGGTGAGGATGGCGGTGCCGTTGATGCTGAGCGCGCCCGGTGTGATGCCGCCGGTCAATACGCCGGCGCCCAGCACGCTGCCGCTCAGGCCGAAGCTGCCGCCGGCCAGCGTGCCGAGCTGGATGTTGATGGTGGTCTTGCCGCCCACGCCTATGGTGGTGGCGGCGGTCTTGTAGCCGCCCGAGGCCAGGGTCTGGGCCTGCGCGATCTGGCTGATGTCGACCTTGTAGTTGCCGGGCTGGGCTTTCGAGGTGGCGCTGCCGGTCAGGATGGCGGTGTCGCTGGAGGTGCTGCTCAGGGCCTGGAAGCTGGACAGCGAGGTCAGGCTGGTGAGCGAGCTCTGGAAGGTGCTGAGCGCGCCGGACAGGCTGCCGAAGCCGGTCACTTTGGCCAGGTAGCTCGCGCTTTTCTTGTCCATGGTGGCCAGCGGCGCGGACTCCACGGCCATCAGCTTGGTGATGATGGCGTTGACGTCCAGTCCATTGGAACCGATACCCGGTGAAGAAATGCCCACGATGTACTCCTAGCGAAAACGATAGATTAAGTCATTATCGGCATATTCAAATAGGACTTGAGAGGGGAAAACCCGGGCTTGTTCAATGAAAGCTTAAAAAAGCGGCAGGCGCGGGTGCGCTAAAGGGAATGCTTAAGGGCAGTATATGCCGCCATGCTGCCACGGCGGTAAAAAAAACGGCGCGCTTCAGAGGCTGAGCGCGCCGTGTTTGCCGTCAGGCGGTCTGCCGTATCAGCAGACCCTTGGTGGTGTCGAGCGATTTGGCGATCTCCAGCGCCTCGGGCGAGGGGATCTGGCGCAGCACCTCCTTGGTGGTCTGGTCGACCACTTTGACGATGGTGCGCTTGCTGTCGTTGTCCACTGAAAACTCCAGGCCTTGCGACTTGGCCTGGGACGACTTGTTCAGCTCCGACACGGCATTGTTGACCTGCTCCAGCGTCGGCGCCGGGGTATTGCCGCGTACTGCGGCGGCCGTTTCCAGCGTGGCGGCGGGCGTGCGGCCGGCGCTTTGCAGCGCCACCGGCTCGGCGCCGGCCGCGCTGCGCTCCGCCGGGCGGGGCGCGCTGGCGGCGCTGATGGAATCGATAGTCATGATGCTTCCTTTGTGAAAAATCCCCGGCGGACCAAGTCAGCCGGGGAACCGATTGTCAACCGTGGCTGACCATCACACTACATGGCTAATTAGCCACGCAGCAGCGACAGCACGCCGTTCGGCAGCGAGTTCGCTTGCGCCAGAATCGCGGTACCGGCTTGCTGCAGGATCTGGCCGCGGGTCAGGCTGGCCGTTTCCGATGCGAAGTCGGTGTCCTGGATGCGGCTACGGGAAGCCGACAGGTTTTCCGTGGTCGTTTGCAGGTTCGAGATGGTCGAAGCGAAACGGTTCTGGATCGCACCCAGTGCTGCGCGGTTGCTGTTGATCTGGTTCAGCGCGGCATCGATGGTCAGCAGGGCCTTGTTGGAACCGTCCACGGTGCTCACGTCCAGCGAGGACACTGCGTCCAGGTTGGAGCCGACACCGGCGGCGTTGCCGGCGATCACAGAGCTGCCGGTGATCGAGAAGCCGCTGTCGGACGAGAATTCAACACGGCCGCCGATGGTGATGTCGGCCGAGGTCAGCGCCACGGTGGTGGTCGATGCTGCACCGCCCACGTCCGCGCCGCGCACCAGGGCGTTGGCCAGGCCGCCGTTGTTGGCGCCAGGGGTGATGTGGATGTCGTCACCGGTGGCGTTGTCCAGCTGCAGCTCTTTCAGGCCGGTAGCCTGGTCGATCTTGACCGAAGCGGTCACGTTGGTGGTGCCGCTCTGCGCATTGATGGCCTGGGCCACTGCCGCCAGGTCGCCGTTCTTGACCGAAGCGGTGATGGTGACGGCGGTGCTGTTCGAGCTCTTCAGGTCGAACTGGATCGGGCCGTCGGCCACCACGCCGGTGGCGTCGGTACCGATGTATTGCAGGGTGGCGCTGGTCTTGGCCTGGGCCGACACGCCGCTGGTGCTGCTCAGGGCGTTGACTTTGTCAGCCACGGCGCGGGCGCTGTCGCTGGTCTTGGCGATCACGGTCGAGGTGACGCCGTTGCCGGAGTTGATGGTCAGCGTTTCGTCGGCGGTCAGCAGGTTGGTCGCGGTGGCGGTCGCTTGCGACAGCGAGGTGGCGGTATCGACCGGACGGATGGTGTTGTTGCCCAGGTCCGAAGCCTTGGCGCTCTGCACGCCGATGTTGATGGTCTGGTTGGAGTTGGCGCCAACCTGGAACTGGGTGTTGGTCAGCGAACCGTCCAGCACGTTCTGGCCGTTGAACTGGGTGCTGTTGGCAACGCGGTCCAGCTCGGACGACAGGGCCGACACCTCGTTCTGGATCGATTTGCGGTCGGACGCGGAGTTCGAACCGTTGGCCGACTGCACGGCCAGTTCGCGGATACGCTGCAGCAGGTCGCCGGCGGTGCTCAAACCACCTTCAGCCGTTTGCGCCAGCGAGATACCGTCGTTGGCGTTGCGGGCTGCCTGGTTATTGCCGCGAACTTGCGAAGTGAAACGTTCCGAAATTGCCAGACCCGCAGCGTCGTCTTTGGCGCTGTTGATGCGCAGGCCGGACGACAGGCGTTGCAGGGAGGTGCCCAGCGCGCCTTGCGAGGAATTCAGGTTACGCTGCGCGTTCAGCGAGGCAATATTGGTATTGATGGTTTGTGCCATGATGTTTCTCCGAAACTTGTACTACGAATTGGGCGACATGCTCATTTCACTTTGGCCCGCCCCGCTGTTCCGGGGCGATCAAGCCGCTGTTGTAATGGGTAACGGTTGCCCCATGGGAAAATTAAGGGAGAAACAGGCGCGAAATTTTTTCGATTCACCCTACAATTTGCATCCTCATGCACGCTTAAGCGGCGTGTTTCGGCTGAACTTTAGGGTGAAAATAATTTTATTTTGCGCAAAAAAAACGGCCCGCTGTGGAGCGGGCCGGATTGCCGGGAGGTGGAAGTTGTTTGTTTGGTAAGCTAGTCGGCAATGACGACGCGGTTCTTGCCGGTCTGCTTGGCCTGGTACATGGCCTTGTCGGCCCGTTTCACCAGCTCGGTCTGGTCTTCGTGCGGGCGGCGCAGGGCCACGCCGGCCGAGAAGGTGATCAGCACTTTCTCGTTGTCGTGCATAAAGAAGTGGCGGGTCAGCTCGCGCTGCAAACGCGTCATGGTCTGCGAGGCGGCCTCGATGGTGGTCTCGGGCAGCAGGATCAGGAATTCCTCGCCGCCGAAGCGGGCGATCACGTCCATCGAGCGCAGCGTGTCCTTGACGATCTTGACCAGGTGCTTCAGCGCCGCGTCGCCGGCGATGTGGCCGTAGGTGTCGTTGAGCTTCTTGAAGTCGTCCAGGTCCAGCACGGCGATGCACAGCGGCGTGCCGCGCCGGTCGGCGCGGGCGGTTTCGCGCTCGAACACGTCGTCCAGGCCGCGGCGGTTCAGGCTGCCGGTCAGCTGGTCTTCGCGCACCAGTTCGCTCATATGCTGCAGCTTGGCCTCCAGCTGGTGGATGCGGGCCTCGGCGTCCTGCACTTCCTGGCGCGCCATCATCATATTGTCGCGCGCCTTGAGCGCCTCGCCCTGCACGATGCGGGTTTCCTTCAGCACCTCGTCCAGGATCTGGTTCAGCTCGGTGATGTTCTCGGCCTTGCTGATCTTGCTGGAATAGCCGCCTATCTTCTCGTGGAAATCGCCGGTCGAGGCGGCCACCTGGCCCAGGCGGTCGATAAAGGTCATCATCATGTTCTTGACGGTGAGCTTGACGTCCGACAGGCTGTGTTTGAGCTGGCTTTGCTTGTAGATCACGTCCTTCAGGCTGCGGGTGGCGTCCTCCAGCGCGCGCTGGTCCAGCGGGCCGGCGATCAGGTTCTGCACCGCGTCGATCTGGCCGCGCAGCCAGGAGTCGTCGTCCAGCAGGCCGTTGACGTTGTCGAGCAGCAGGCGGAACAGGCGCAGCAGCAGTTCCTGCTGCTCGGCCGTGTCGCCGCTTTTCAGCTCGATCTGGTAGCACAGCTGCTTCAGGCGCAGCGCGATCTCGGACAGCGCCGCCTCGGTGTGGGCTTCCTTGGTGGCCGCGCCCAGCGCCTCGGCCTCGGCCACCAGGGCCGGAGTGCCGCTCAGCAGCGAAGCCACCGCGAAGCTCAGGGTGCGGCTCAGCATTTCGCGCAGGGCCTTGGTGTGCTCGCCGTCAGGAATGTCGGCCACGTCGATGCCGCGCTTGACGGCGGCGGGGCGTTCGGCCAGCTGGGTCAGCGTGCGGGCGTAGCCTTCCCAGTCGCGCGACTTGGCCGCGCGGCTCAGGCGGCGGCCGAACTCGGCCAGGTCGCCGGGCTGCTCGCCCAGGCGGCTGGCGAACTGGTACAGCATCAGTTCCGGACCGGGATCGGCCGGCGCGGCGGTGCCGGCCAGCACCGGCGGCGTGGGAATGCCAGCGATTTCATTGTAGATGTCGCGGTAGGCCTCCGGCGTCGGCGCAATGCGGCGCGTGGCCAGCCGGCGGAAGGCTTCGCGCGCAATGTCGGCCGGATTTTGCTCCATCGCGGCGGGAGGGGGAGATTTGCTGGACATGTGACGCACGGCCTCTTATCTAGGTTTACTGACTGGCTCCATGATAGTTCACGCCTGGGCGCGCTTATGCGGGGATAAGCGGGCGGAACAGCACTTACTTTTCGGCATGAAACAATATCGAACCAGCAATAGCACCCTGTCGTCCGCCTACTCGATCAGCTGGTTCTTGATCGCGTAGTGGGTCAGCTCCGCGCTGTTTTTCAGCTTCATCTTGGCCAGCAGGCGGGCGCGGTACTCGCTGACGGTCTTGACCGACAGCGACAGCTCCTTGGCGATGGCGCCCACCGTTTTGCCGGAGGCGATCATGGTCAGGGTCTGGTACTCGCGGTCGGACAGCGTTTCGTGCGGCGGCGCCTCGTGGTCCTCGCCCACGTGGTTGGCCAGTTCCTGGGCCAGTGCCGGGCTAATGTATTTTAACCCGCCGGCGACCTGGCGGATCGCCGTGACCAGCTCTTTCGGCGCGCTCTGCTTGGTCAGGTAGCCGGCCGCGCCGGCCTTGAGCGAGCGGATCGCGTACTGGTCCTCGCGGTGCATGGACAGCATCAGCACCGCCAGCTCCGGCTTGTCCTTCTTGACCTGCTTGAGCACTTCGATGCCGCTGCGGTCGGGCATGGAGATATCGAGCAGCATGACGTGGCAGCCGGACTTGCGGAACAGCTTGAGGGCGTCCAGGCCGTTTTCCGCTTCGCCGGCCACCACGATGTCGCGGGTGTCGGCCAGGATTTGCTTCAGGCCTTCGCGCACGATGGCGTGGTCGTCGGCGATAAATACTTTGATGAGAGCTTTGTCAGACATGGGGGCGGTGGCGCTGCCGAATTATTTCATCGCGGCAATTATGTGGTGTTGCTTATTGTAGCGCCGCCAAGCGCCGCGGGCGAGGGCGGCACGGCGGTTTCGCGCTTAATCTTGATGGCGACCACGGTTCCGCCGCCCGGCGCGTGGCTTAGCGTCAACGTTCCGTTCAGCGCGCGGGCCCGTTCGGCCATGCCGCGCAGGCCGAAGGACTGCGGCTTGGCGCGGTCGGCCGGGGCGATGCCGCGTCCATTGTCGCTGATCTTCAGGTTGATATAGTGGCGCGTGCGGCCCAGCTGCAGCGCCACCTTGCTGGCGCGCGCGTGCTTGGCGATATTGTTGAGCGCCTCCTGCACGATGCGGAACAGCGCGCTGGCGCGGTCCGGATCGAGCGCGATCTCGCGTAGCGCGCTGTCGAAGCTGACCTCGATGCCGGCCTGGGTGCCGAACTCCCGCGCCTGCCATTCCAGCGCCGCCACCAGGCCGAAGTCCAGGATGGAGGGGCGCAGGTCGAGCGAAATGCGGTGCACCGCGTCGATGGTGCGGTCCACCAGCGCGTCCACGTAGGCGGCCTTCTCGTGCAGCGCGGCGTCCTCCTGCGGCAGGCGGCGGCTCAGCATGGCCAGCGCCATCTTGATGGCGGTCAGGTTGCCGCCCAGGTCGTCATGGATTTCGCGCGCGATGCGGGTGCGCTCCTGTTCCTTCACCGTCTCGATGTGGGCGGTCAGCTCGGCCAGGCGGGCGCGGCTCTGGCGCACTTCCAGCTGCTCCAGCTTGCTCTCGGTGATATTGGTCATGATGCCTTCCCAGCGCACCGTCCCGCCTTCCGCCAGCACATGGGGCGTGCAGCGCAGATTGATCCACTTCACGTCCTTCCAGGCGTCGACCCAGATGCGGCCCTCCCAGTTCCAGCTCCACAGCGAAGTGGCCGAGGCCTGCATGGCGTCCAGGTAGGACTTGCGGTCCTCCTCGAGTATCAGCTCGAAGAAGCGCTGCGGCTGGGCGTGCAGCTCGGCGGCCGGCAGGCCCAGCAGGGCCTGGCAGCCGTCGCTCAGGTAGGGGAAGGCCACGCTGCCGTCGGCGCGGCGCTCGAACTGGTACACCAGGCCGGGCGTGTTGCGCACGATGGCGTCGAAGCGGGCCTGGGCCTGCTGCAGCGCCTGCACGATGGCGGGCTGCTCTGCGGCCGGGGCCGGCGCGGCGGACCGCGGCTTGCTCATGGCGCGCGGCGGCGCGCGCGCCACTGGGTAATGTAGCGGCGCAGCAGGCGCCACAGGCGGTTGCCGTTGCGCGCGTGCTTGACCGGATGCAGGCGCGCCCACAGCGCCTGGCGCCAGGCGCGCACGGCGGCGGCCAGCGCCGACACTTCGCGCCAGGCGCGGGTGGCGCGCAGGCGCCCGGTCCAGTCGTCCTTGAGCGCCATGAAGCGGGCATGGCACCAGGCAAACCAGCGCAGGCACAGCAGCGAGGGCAGGGTCAGCGCGTAGATGCGCGCCACGGCGGCCGCGCCGGCCACCTTGGCCAGCAGGATGGTGCACACGCCGGTGAAGGCGTGGCCCTTGGCGATGGCCAGCAGGGCCAAGATCTTGACCGGAAACAGCAGCAGTCCCGGCAGCACAAACAGGCACAGCGCGGCCACCGGACCGAGGCCGGCGATCCAGCGCGCCAGGCGCGGCAGCGGCACCACGCGGGTGATGGCCGCCATCAGGCGCGCGCCCAGGTCCCACAGCCATTCCTCTATCAGCAGGACAACGGCGGCCAGGTAGACCAGGGGCGCCAGCAAACGGCGCCTGAGTGTGTACAATCGCTTCATAGAGGCATGATACGTGAAAAGGTATGAGTAAAGCATTCACCAAAGAAACCGACAACGACGATGACGACGAAGCCGCCGCGCTGGCGCTGGCCATTCCTCCGGGGTCGAAAAACTACATCACCCCGGCGGGCTACCAGCGCATCAAGGACGAGCTGCTGCAGCTGATCGACGTCGACCGGCCGGAAGTGGTGCGCGTGGTGCACTGGGCCGCCTCCAACGGCGACCGCTCCGAGAACGGCGACTATATCTACGGCAAGAAGCGCCTGCGCGAAATCGACCGCCGCATCCGTTTCCTTACCAAGCGCATGGATCTGGCGGAGGTGGTTAATCCCAGCGTGCACCATGGCAGCGACCAGGTGTTCTTCGGCGCCACCGTCACCTACAGCAATGCGCAGGGCGACGAACGCACGGTCACCATCGTGGGGATAGATGAGCTCGATCCGCTGAAAGGCAAGATCAGCTGGATTTCGCCGGTGGCGCGCACGCTGACCAAGGCGCGCGAAGGCGACACCGTGACCCTGCACACGCCGACCGGCGTGGAGGAGATTGATATTCTGTCGGTGAGCTACCCGGCGCCGGCCCCGGAGTGAGGCGGCGCCGGCCGCTTAGCTGCGTTCGCGCAGGATGCGGTTGACGCCGGCCACGCGGCGCACGTTGCGCAGCAGGCCGGCCAGGTGCACGCGGTCCTTCACCTGGATGGTGAAGCGCAGCTGGTGCAGCACGTGTTCCTTGTCCTCGTCCATGCCGACGAAGGTGATGTTGCCGTCCGATTCGCCGATCTCGGCCGCCACGCGCGCCAGGATGCCTTTTTCATTGTTGATGAGCAGCTTGATGCGGCTGTCGAAGCGGCGGTTGATGTCCGCGCCCCATTTGACGGCGATCCAGCGGTCCGGCTCCTTCTGGCGCTGGCGCTTGGCCACCGAGCAGTCCGAGGTATGCACCAGCAGGCCCTGGTCGCGCCGCAGCTGGCCGATGATGGCGTCGCCCGGGATCGGCAGGCAGCATTGCGCCAGCTGCACCGACACGCCTTCGCTGCCGCAGATGGTGACCGGGTCCAGTTCGGCGGCGCTGTTGTGGTCCACCGGCGCGGCGGCCGATTCCCCGCCCAGCAGGCCGAAGATGTGGCGCGCCACCAGCGCCGCCATGCGCTTGCCGATGCCGATGTCGGCGTACAGCTCGTCCAGGGACTTGGCGCTCGATTCGTTCAGCAGGCGCTCGGCCAGCGCTTCCGGCAGTTCCGGGTCGATGCTGACGGCGGCCAGCGCCTGCGCCAGCAGCTGGCGGCCCAGCGCGATCGATTCCGGCAGGTTGATGGTGCGCAGGTGGTGGCGGATGGCCGAGCGCGCTTTGCCGGTGCGCACGAACGACAGCCAGCTCGGACTCGGCCGCGAGCTCGCGTCCGTGACGATCTCCACGATGTCGCCGTTGCGCAGCTCGCTGCGCAGGGTGGACGGCTCGCCGTTGATGGTCACCGACACCGTATGGTCGCCGATGCCGGTGTGGATGGCGTAGGCGAAGTCGATCGGCGTGGCGCCGCGCGGCAGCGCAATGATCTTCGATTTCGGCGTGAACACGTACACCGAGTCCGGGAACAGGTCGACCTTCACGTGTTCCAGGAATTCGGCCGAGTCGCCGGTCTGCTGCTGGATGTCGAGCAGCGACTGCAGCCAGGCGTGGGTGCGCTGCTGCATGTCGGACAGGTTGATGTCGCCGGTCTTGTACAGCCAGTGCGCGGCCACGCCGGACTCGGCGGTGCGGTGCATCTCCTGGGTGCGGATCTGGAATTCCACCGGCGTGCCGTAAGGGCCGATCAGCGTGGTGTGCAGCGACTGGTAGCCGTTCAGCTTGCGGATCGCAATGTAGTCCTTGAACTTGCCCGGCATGGGCTTGTACAGCGAGTGCAGCGTGCCCAGCGCCACGTAGCAGTTCGGGAAGCTGTCGACCACCACGCGGAAGCCGTACACGTCCAGCACCTGCGAGAACGACAGGTGCTTGCTGCGCATTTTCTTGTAGATGCCGTACAGCGTCTTTTCGCGGCCGTACACTTCGGCCTCGATTTCCGCCATCGCCAGCGTGTTCTTGACCGACTCCAGGATCTTCTTCACCACTTCGCGGCGGTTGCCGCGCGCCGCCTTCACGGCCTTGGCCAGCACGTGGTAGCGCAGCGGGTACAGGTGCGAGAAGGAGATTTCCTGCAGTTCGCGGTAGATGTTGTTCAGGCCCAGGCGGTGCGCGATGGGCACGTACACTTCCATGGTCTCGCTGGCGATGCGGCGCTTCTTGGCCGGCGTCATCACGTCCAGCGTGCGCATATTGTGCAGGCGGTCGGCCAGCTTGATCAGGATCACGCGCACGTCCGAAGCCATGGCCAGCAGCATCTTGCGGAAGTTCTCCGCCTGCGCTTCGATCTGGCTCTGGAACTCGATCTTCTCCAGCTTGGACAGGCCGTCCACCAGGTTGGCCACCGGCGCGCCGAAGCGCTCGATCAGCTCGTCCTTCTTGACGTCCTGGTCCTCCATCACGTCGTGCAGCAGCGCGGCCATGATGGCTTGCGCGTCCAGCTTCCAGTCGGCGCAGATTTCAGCGACCGCGATGGGGTGGGAAATGTAGGGTTCGCCCGATTTGCGCACCTGGCCCAGATGCATCTCGTCCGAGAAACGGTAGGCTTCCTTGACCTTTTTCAGGTCGGACGCCGTCATGTATTCGGACAGCTTTTCGGTCAGGTGGGTGACGGACGCAACGCCTGCCGTCAAAGTGGGGGTGGCGAGTGGCGAAGAGGTCACAGGTGGTGGTGCGGAGGGTGCGGAAACGGGAACGCCCGGCTCAGTTTTGGCCGGGCGCCTGGCCCGGCTGGCGGGCTTGCCTGTAACATCGGTGTCAGTCAGGTCCATACATGTCCAGTGTCGGTGTGCTTGGGCTAAAACCTCGTACTACACTGGGCGGGAAGCTTGGGCTCCCAACTTACATGGGGACCTTTTTCAGCATTTCCAGGCCGACCTTGCCGGCGGCGATTTCACGCAGTGCGACCACGGTCGGCTTGTCCTTGGCGTCCACCTTGGGGGTGTGGCCTTGCAGCAGCTGGCGGGCGCGGTAGGTTGCGGCCAGGGTCAGCTGGAAGCGGTTCGGTACATTCTTCAGGCAATCTTCAATCGTAATACGGGCCATCTTAACTCCTAAAAATACGGCTGGTGCTTGGTTTCAGCGGTTTAATCTGCGTGTTCGGCGTGGATGCCCAGCTGGGCAAAGAGTGCTACGTTGCGGGCCGCTTGTTGCGCAAACCGGCAACGGGCCGCTCTCACAATCGCGCTCAGTTCGGACAAGGCGACCGGAAAATCCTGATTGATAATAACATACTCGAACTCCGGAGCGTGTGCGATTTCGCCGCCTGCCGCCAGCAGGCGGCGCGTGATCACGTGCGGCTCGTCCTGGCCGCGCTTGTGCAGGCGCTCTTCCAGCGCCGCGATGGACGGCGGCAAGATGAAGATGCCGGCCGCCTGCGGGAACTGCTTCTTCACCTGGCGCGCGCCTTGCCAGTCGATCTCCAGCAGGATGTCGGTGCCGGTGCGCATTTGCTCTTCGACGAAGATGCGCGAGGTGCCGTAGTAGTTGCCGTGCACTTCGGCCCACTCCAGGAATTCGCCCGCTTGCGCGCGCGCCACGAAGTCTTCCGGCGTGGTGAAGAAGTACTCGCGGCCGTGCTCCTCGCCCGGACGCGGGGCGCGGGTGGTGGTCGAAATCGACAGCTTGATGGTGGGTTCCTGCGCCAGCAGCGCGTTGACCAGGGTCGATTTGCCGGCGCCGGAAGGCGCGGCCACCATGAACAGGCTGCCGGAGAAGGCGGTGGTTTGGCTCATGTTGTTCTTTCGAAAACTAATGTGGGCTTGCGGCAAAAGCCATCGCCCAAAGGCGTATTCTACCAAGAGCCATTGCCATCAGTCACGTACCGCGTTGCGGGCGCCGGCCCGAGGCCGCTCAGGCCGGGTCTGCCAGTCTGGCCAGCAGCCGCATCGCCGCCGCCGGCGCGCGCTCCTTGGCGCCGTTGATAAAGTAGATGAACACGTCGCGCCCGGCGGCCTTGGCGGCGGCCGGCGGCGCGGCGCAGGGCAGCCCGGCGGGCTGTCCGCCCGCCTGCCATTGCGCCGCGCGCGCCGCCCATTGCTCCAGGTCCGGCCCGCTGTAGCCGGTCTCGATGCCGGCTTGCGCGCACATCAGCCGGGCGTAGACGAAGTCCGCCGTCAGGTCCGCGTAGGAGGGGTATTTGTCCGAGTCCGTGTACACCGTGGCGATCTTGTGGCGGCGCGCCAGCTTCACATAGTCCTCGCACATAAAGCTTTCGTGCCGCGTGTCGAGCACATGGCGCAGCTTGTGCGTGCCCAGCTTGGCAGGCAGCAGCTGGAAGAACGCTTCCAGTTCGTCCGGGTCGTAGCGCTTCGTGGGCGCCAGCTGCCACAGGATGGGGCCGAGCTTGCTTCCCAGCTCGGCCAGGCCGCTGTCCATGAAGCGCTGCACCGATTCGCCGGCTTCGTCCAGCGCCTTGCGGTTGGTGCAGTAGCGGCTGGCCTTGACAGCGAAGACGAAATCGTCCGGCGTCTGCGCGGCCCAGCTGGCGAAATGTTCCGGCTTGGCGTTGCGGTAATAGGTGCCGTTGATCTCGATGCTGCTGACTTGCCGGCTGGCGTATTCCAGCGCACGCTTCTGCGCCAGCCCGGCCGGATAAAAGGTCTCGCGCCACGGCGCAAAGTCCCAGCCGCCTATGCCCACCCGGATCTGTTTTCCCATACCGCCTCCTTGTTTGGATGATAACGTCAGATAGCGCTTGACCGCTAGACCGACCGGTCTATAGAATTCAATCATGACAACACGTCCCACGCCCACCACCCGCGAGCGCCTGGTCGCCGCCATGATCCACACTTTGCAGCACACCGGCCTGCACGGCGCCGGCCTGAGCGACATCCTGGCGCAGGCGCAGGCGCCCAAGGGCGTGCTCTACCACCATTTCCCCGGCGGCAAAAACGAGCTGGCGGTGGCCGCCATAGAAAGCACCGTGTCGTATATGTGCGCCATGCTCGACAAGCTGATGCTCAGCGAACCGGACGCGCGCGCCGCCATGCGGGCGTGGATAGGGCGCGCGCTGCGCGGCCTGGACGGCAGCGGCTTCGAGCGCGGCTGCCCGCTGGCGGCGGTGGCGCTGGAATCGACGGCGGCCGACGTGGCGCTGCGCCAGGCGCTGGCCGACGGCTTTGCCGCCATCCGCGCCCGCATCACCGCCGCGCTGGTGGCGGCCGGGCACGGCGAAGCGCGCGCGCAAGGCATCGCCGCGCTGATGGTGGCCGCTTATGAAGGCGGCCTGCTGCAGGCCCGCGTGGCGCACGACGCCACCCCCATGCTGCAAGCCACCGAAACCCTGCTGTCCCTGCTCGACGCCCAACCCTGAACGCACGAGGAACGCCATGACCACCGCCCAATTCAAGCTCGCCGCCGCTTCCGCCGCGCCATCCGCCGCCGGCCAGCCCGAACGCGTCACCCTGCACGCGGCCGACGGCTATGCGCTGGCGGCGCTGCGCTACCGCAGCCAGGGGCCGGAGCGGGCGCGCCTGATCGTGGCCGGCGCCACCGGCGTGCCGCAGGGCTTCTACCGCCGCTTCGCCGAATACGCCGCCGCCAACGGCTACACCGTGTTGACGCTGGACTACCGCGGCATCGGCCTGTCCAAGCCCAAGACCTTGCGCGGCTTCCGCATGGACTACCTGGACTGGGGCCGGCTGGACCTGGCGGCGGCGGTGGAGGCCGTGGCGGGCGAGGGCGCCGGCGCCGGCGCCGGGCCGGGGCGTGCGGTGCCGCTGTACATGGTGGGCCACTCCTATGGCGGCCATGCCTTCGGCCTGCTGCCCAACCACGACAAGGTGGACGGCCTGTACACCTTTGCCACCGGCGCCGGCTGGCACGGCTGGATGCCGCTGCTGGAGCGGGTGCGCGTGAAAATCATGTGGAACCTGATCGGCCCGCTGCTGACGCGCTGGAAAGGCTGCCTGGCGTGGAGCAAGCTGGGCATGGGCGAGGATTTGCCGCTGGACGTGTACCGCCAGTGGAAGCACTGGTGCCGCTACCCGCACTATTTCTTCGACGACCCGGAGATGCGCCAGGTGGCGGCCGGTTTCGACACGGTGCGCGCGCCCATCATGGCGGTCAACGCGGTGGACGACCTGTGGGCGCCGCCCAACTCGCGCGACGCCTTCATGCGCGGCTACCGCAACGCGCCCTGGTTCGGCATCACCATCGACCCGGCCGCGTCCGGCATCGGCAGGATCGGCCACATGGGCTACTTCCGCCCCCAGGCCCACACGCTGTGGGCCGCCGCCCTGGACTGGTTCGACGGCATAGGCCGCGAGCGCCCCCGGCCGCATCCGCCGGTCTGAGCCGGATGGAGTTGAACTGGCGGCCCGCATGCGATACCGTGGAGCCATGAATACACAATTCAAGACGGTCCACGGCGCCATGCAGGCGTGGGTGGACCAGGAAATTCTGGCGGGCGCGTCCTGCGCGCTGCTGGCGGGCGGCGAGGTGGTGGACCGCCATTGCGTTGGCTGGGCCGACAAGGAGGCCGGCGTGGCGCTGCGCGAGGACCATCTGTTCCGGGTCTTTTCCAACACCAAGCTGGTCACCAGCGTCGCCGTCATGCAACTGGTGGAGCAGGGCAGGCTGGCGCTGGATGCGCCGCTGGAAAGCTATCTGCCCGCGCTGGGCCGGCGCCGCGTGCTGCGCCCCGGCGCCACGCGGCTGGACGACAGCGAACCGGCGCGCCGCTCCATCACCGTGCGCCATCTGCTGTGCCACAGCGCCGGCCTGAGCTACGGTTTCCTCGACCCCGGCAGCCTGATCTACCAGGCCTACAGCGCAAGCCGCGTGATGCATGCGGACAGCTCGCTGGAAGGCCTGATCGAGTCGCTGGCGCCGCTGCCGCTGACCTTCCATCCGGGCGAGCAATGGGAGTACTCGATCGCGTCGGACGTGCTGGCGCGCGTGGTGGAAGTGGCCAGCGGCCAGCGCTTCGACCGCTACCTGGCGCAGGCGGTGTTTGCGCCGCTGGGCATGGTGGACACGTATTTCGTCATCCCGCCGGAAAAGCACGAACGCCTGACCGCCTACTACGCGGGCGCCAGCCGGGGCGATCCCACCGCGCCCGGCCTGCGCCGCCTGGCCGGTTCGCCTTTCCCTGGCGCCTATCTGACCCCGGTGGCGCGCTACTCGGGCGGCGGCGGCCTGGTGTCCACCCTGTCGGACATGGTGGCGCTGCTGCGCAGCTTGCTGCCCGGTTCGCGCAGCGCGCTGCTGCGGCCGGACACCGTGGCGGACATGATGCGCAACCAGCTGCCGGCCGGCGTCAGCATCGGCTTCCCCACCGTGGGCGCGGTGCCCGGCAAGGGCTACGGCCTGGGCGGCGCGGTCACCTTGCAGCCGGGCGCGGGCGACCCGCAGGCCTCGGCAGGCGAGTTCGAATGGGGCGGCATCGCGGGCACCCAGTGGTGGATCAACCCGCGCCACAACATCGCCGGCGTGCTGATGGCGCAGCGCCAGATGGGCTTCTGGAATCCCTACACCTTCGAGTTCAAGCGCCTGGCCTACCAGGCCTTGCTGGCCAATTAATCTGCCTGGAAGCGTTCCCACTGGACGTAATAGTGCTGCTCGGGCAGCACATGCAGCAGCTGGATGCGGGAGTCGTTGATACGCTTGCTGTACAGCGTATTGCCGATGCGGTACAGCGTGGCGCTGCGCTGCATCTGGCCGTGGTTGGGCACCTTGTCCATGAGCGCGCCGCTGCGCTCCAGCGTCACCACATGCAGGCCGTCGCTGCCGCAGCGCCACTTGCCCGGCTCCACCCGGCGGCTGGCGACAGGCCGGTTGTCCATCAGGTAGCTGAGCAGCAGCGCGCCGTCGTCCGCAAAGACGATCGAGAAGGAGTGCTTGCGCCCCTCCGCGCTACCCTGCGCGATGAAGCCCAGCGTGACCCAGGCGGCATAAATGTTCGGCTGCCGGCCGGCGGCATCCACCGGTTCCCAGGGACGGGCGTTGGGGTCGAGATAGGTGCCGGCCACGTCGCGGCAGTTGGCCGACATGCCGGTGAGCGGCGGCCATGCGGCGGGATAGTCCTGGACCGAGGTGGTGCCGCAGGCGCTGCGCAAACCGCGCTTAGTAGGCCACGCGCAGCTGCACGTAGGCCATGCGCGGCGCGCCCACCATGCGGCCCAGGTTGCCGTCCACGTTGCGGGTGTAGTAGCGCTTGTCGGCCAGGTTGTTCACGCCGGCCAGCACCTCGTATCCCGCCTTGGCGCCAGGCTTGCCCGGCAGTTTCCAGTTCAGCTGCGCGTTCCACAGGCGGAAGCCGGGAATCTCGCCCACGCCGGCGTTGGCCGCCTCGGCCACGGTGTTGGCCGCGTCCGAGAACTGCCTGGTCTGGTGCGTGCTGGACAGGTTCGCGGTCCACGCGCCGATGCGGTAGCGCGCGCCCACGGTGTCGGTGTTGCGCGAGTAGAACGGCACGTCCTTGCCGGCGGTGCTGCCCGATTCCTGGATGGCCTTGGTGTAGCTGTAGTTGGCGAACAGGTTCAGGCCGGCCAGTGCGCCGGCGTCGTCGAAGCTGTAGTCGACGGCGGTTTCCACGCCCTCGTGCCTGGTCGCGCCGATGTTCTGGAACACGGGCGGCGTGGAGCCGGGCACCTGGATGATCTGGTTGTCGAACTTCAGGCGGAAGGCGGTCAGCTCGGCGCTCACGGCGGCGGTCTTCCAGCGCGCGCCCAGCTCCTGGGTCTTGGCCAGTTCCGGCTTGAGCGGATTGGCGGCCGTCTGCGAGTTGAGCTGGGTGTTCTGCACCGAACCGAAGGAGGTCTGGTAATTGGCGAACACGGTCAGCGCGCGGTTGAGCAGGTAGGCCACGTTCAGCGACGGCAGGGCCTTGTCGTTGTCGGTGGTGAAGCTGCGCTGGGCGCTCACGTCCAGGCGGTCCGAACTGATGCGCTCGAAGCGCACGCCCGGGGTGACGCGCCAGGCGCCGTAGGCGATGCGGTCGTCGAGGTAGACGGAGTGCGCGTCGGTGGCGTTGACGAAGGTGGAGATGGCGCCGTTGGCGCCGGTGGCCACGGTCTGCACGTAGTTGTTGTCGTCGCCGCGCTCGCGCAGGTATCGGTAGCCCACGGTCAGGTCGTGCGTCAGGCCGGCCACGGCGAAGCGCTGCGTGTAGCGCGGCTCGATGCCCAGCACCTGGTAGCTGCGCGGCTGGTAAGTGATCTGGGTCTTGGCCGCGTTGATTAGCGCGCTGCGCCGGTCGCTCTCGTTGTAGTAGGCCTTGATCTCGAATTCCTGGGTGGCCGACAGCGTGTTCAGGTAGCCCAGGTCCGCGCCCTTGCGCTCGCCGTCCCAGAAGTCGGTGGGACGGGTGTTCTGGAAGGCATTGGCGTTGTACTGGGCCACGGTCAGGCCGCCCGGCGTGCGCGAGGTCACGTTGTAGTAGCTCAGCTTGCCGTACACCTCGCTGTGCGCGTCGAGCTTGTAGCGCAGCTTCAGCGCCAGGTCGTTGACCTTCTCGTCGCTGCCGGCGCGCCATTCGCTGCCGTCCATGCCGGAGTACAGCAGGGCCAGGCCCAGGCCGTTGTCCAGCTGCGAGCCGACGAAGGCGCTGTACTGGGTGTTGTGGCCGCCTTCGCCGAAGTGATTGTAGCGCACCGAGGCGTCGCCGCTCAGGCCCGGGGTGTCCGGCACCGTGCGGCTGCGGAAGTTGATGATGCCGCCCACGTTCTGCGGGCCGTAGCGCACCGCGCCGCCGCCGCGCACCACGTCCACCGATTCGATGTTGTTCAGGCTGACCGGCGCGAACGACAGCTGCGGCTGGCCGTAGGGCGCCACCGCCAGCGGGATGCCGTCCAGCAGCACCGTCGAGCGCGGCGAGTAGCGCCCGGTCAGGCCGCGCACGCCGATGTTGAGGGAGATGGTGCTGCCGGCGGTGCCGGAATTGTCGGTGCTCTGCACGCCGGGAATGCGGCGCAGCACGTCGCCGATGCTGGCGGCGCCGGTGTTGTCGATGTCCTCCTTCTGCAGCACGGTGCGCGCGCCGGCGAAGTTCTTCACGCTGTTCTGCAGGCCCGAGCCGAGCCAGCTGCCGGTAATCTGGATGGTTTCCAGCGGCGCGGCATCGGCAGCGGGAGCCTCGGCCTGCTGCGCGCGCAGCGCCGGCGAGGCCATGGCCAGCGCGGCCGCTGCGGCGGCGATCAGGGGGGGGCGGAAGGGCAGGGCGGAGGTGAGCTTGGACATGTGGGAAGCCGGCGCGGACGCAAAGTTTGCAAATAAATGAGAATGATAACACTTCTCATTTGCAAGTGTCGACCGGCCGGCTATTATTCCTTCAGCCTCCAGATAAAGCGGGCGCCGTCGCTGCCATCGGAATTGGGGCCGGGGCTGTCCGCCGCGACGGCCCCGGTCTGCGGATCGATGCGGACAAAGCGCTGCGTGGCCAGCGACATCAAGGCCAGGTCGCCATCGGGCGTCTCTATCCATTGCAGGCTTTGCGCCGGGCCCGGCTGGCCGGCTTGCAGCGTGAGCCTGGCGTCCTTGTCCACAGTCAGGAATTTGCCGTCGCGGCCCAGGGCCACGCGGCCCAGCTTCATGTCCCGCACCGCGAAGGCGCCCGACAGGATGGTAGACGGCGCGTCCGTCAGCTGGATCCGCTTGCCGAAGGGGATGGGGCGCATCAGGCCGTTCGGGTGGGGTTCGTGGATGTCGATCGCGTCGAAGTCGGCGAAGCCGCCCGCCGCGCCGGCGGTGTTGAAGTTGAACAGCCCGTAGCGCACGCCCTGGAAGGTGAGCAGCTGGAACACCATGGCGCGCTCTTTTCCTATCGGCGCAAAGGACTTGCCGTCCACCGAGTAGCTGAATTTCGCCCGTTCCGAAATGAAGTCGCCATCCATGCGCAGCCACACGCGCTCGGCCTGGAGCGGGGCGCGGGTATGCTGGCCGGTCTCCTCGTCGAACAGCACGACCTGGCGGCCTGCGGCGGTCTGCTCGACGCCCAGCCATGAATACGGCCGGCCGAACAGCGCCAGTCCGGCCACGTCGCCCGGCTGCAAGCCCTGCAGATCCAGGACGACGGTCGCGCTCGAATCCGGGCCGATGGCGCGCTGCGTGAGCGTGTTCTTCGCTTCCCACAGGTTTTTGGCCGGCAGGCTGTGCAGGCGCAGGCTGCCGGGGCGTTCCGTGAGGGACCAGCGGCTGTTGTCCGGCACGTGGTTCCACTGCCATATCGGCTGCAATGCGGAGCCGGCGAAGTCGTCACTACGCCGATAGGGCGCGTGCGGCAGCGCCGGCGCCGCTGTTTTCGGCTTGACCCAGGTGCGGGGCGTGCGGCCAAGATTGCCCGGCAAGCCGAAATACGGCCAGCCATCCTTCCACGTCACCGGCGACAGGTTGAGCAGCCGGCCGACGGAGTTGTAGTCCATCATCGAGAAACCCCACCATTCGCCGAGCGGGGTCTGGACCACGCCGCCCTGGTGCAGGGAGACGCGGCCATTCGGCGCCTTGTTCGGCGGCTGCAGCTTGAACGGCGGCGCCTTGTTGCCGGCCAGCCGGTAACCCTCGTGCAGGCCGAAGTCCTCGTCCATGCTGATCGCCGGATTGACCTCGTAAGGCCCTTCCGGCCGGTCCGCCCGCGCGGCGGGCATGCGCATGCGGCCGTTGTACCAGGCCGAGATGATGAAGTACTTGCCGTCGATCTTGTAGAAATGCGAGCCTTCCCCCATGCCCGAGCCCTGCTTGATGATCACGCGCTCCGAGCCCGGCACGATGTCGCTTAGTTCCTCGTTCAGCTGCGCGAGCTTGACCTCGTCATAGCCCCAGATCACATAAGCCTTTCCGTCGTCGTCGAACAGGACGGAGAGGTCGTGGAAGGAGCGCTTCATCGCGGTCTGGGTCCATGGGCCGGCCGGATCGGCCGCCGTGAACAGCTGGGTGGTGTAGCCGTTCACATTGCTGAAGATGTAGAACTTCCCCTTGTGGTAGCGGAAGCTGGGCGCCCAGATGCCACGGCCATACACGTTTTTCCCGTCCTCCAGCCGGAAAGCGGGGGCGAGGTCGAGCTTGGGCGAGGCGTAGGCGACGAAATGCCAGTTCACCAGGTCCTTCGAGCGCAGGATGGGCAGGCCGGGCATGGCGTGCATGGTGGTGCCGGTCATGTAAAACGCGTCGCCGGCCTTGATGATGTCGGGATCGGAAAACTCGTCGTAGAAAATGGGATTGGTGTAAGTGCCATTGCCATTGTCCGCCGTCCAGGTCTTGGGTTCTTTGGCCAGGCAAGGGGCCATGCAAACAGCCGCAGCCAATGCAAGCGCCGCATAAAGCGGCGTAATGAAACGGGACATCCCCGGCTCCTCTTTGTTATATGTTTCAGGGGGTGTCCAGTGTGACGTATTTCCCGGGCGGGACCGATCACATTTTTTCCGGCACTGATAGCTTTTTCGGCATGGCGCACGCGGCAAAAAAATGCCCGCTATGGCAGCGGGCATTATCTGATTCAACGCAAGGTAAAACCTTACTCCAGGTTTTGCACCTGTTCGCGCATCTGTTCGATGAGCAGTTTCAGTTCCATCGACGCGTCCGCCAGCTCTTTCACCGAGGCTTTGGCGCCCAGCGTGTTGGCCTCGCGGTTCAGTTCCTGCATCATGAAGTCCAGGCGCTTGCCGACCTGGCCGCCTTTTTTCAGGATGTGGCGGGTTTCGGTCAGGTGGGCCGACAGGCGGCCCAGTTCCTCGGCCACGTCGATGCGGATGCCGTACAGGATCACTTCCTGGCGGATGCGCTCCATGGCGTCCTGGCGCGACAGGCTGGTGTTGGAGCCCTGGCAGGCCAGGCCCAGCGCTTCCTGCATGCGCTCGATGGCTTTCTGCTGGAAGGCCGCCACCACCTGCGGGATCAGCGGCGTGATGCGCTTGACGATGGCTTCCATGGATTCGATGCGGGAAAGCAGCATGGCCTCCAGCGCCGCGCCTTCGCGCTGGCGGCTGGTGACGAAGGCGGCCACGGTGCGCGCGGTCAGCGCGGCCACGTCCGCTTGCAGCGTCTCCTGGCCGATCTGGGCTTCCTCCACCACGCCGGGCCAGCGCAGCAGTTCGGCCACGCTCATCACCGGGGCGGCGACGAAATGCTTGCCGACCTCGGCCTGCAGGCGGGCCAGCTCTTCCAGCAGCGGGGTATTCAAGGCGGTGGCGCCGGCGCCGGCGGCTTTGCGACCGAAACTGAGCCGCAATTCAACCTTGCCGCGCGTAATGGCGGCCATAATGGCGGTGCGCAAATCGGGTTCCAGCGCGCGCAAATCGTCGTTTATTCGAAACTGCAAGTCAAGAAAACGTGAATTGACGCTCTTGATTTCTATTGTCAGTGTCCCGGCCGCGCTTTCGCTGGTGGCAACCGCGTAGCCTGTCATGCTGGAAATGCTCAATGGATGTCCCCGATTTAAACTTTACAAAACAGTGATTTATCCACACAATCCGGATGTTGAAGCAAGGAAATCCTATGGCTGCACAGAACAACGCTCCACTACCGGATGGGCTGGAAATAGCTGGATATCGCATTGTAAAGAAAATTGCGTCTGGTGGGTTCAGTATTGTTTACCTCGCCTATGACGCGGAAGGCAATGCGGTGGCGGTAAAGGAATACCTGCCGAGCGCGCTGGCGCTGCGCCAGCCCGGAGAATTGGCCCCGGTCATAGCGAAAGCCAATCTGCCGGTGTTCCGCATCGGCCTGAAATGCTTCTTCGAAGAGGGGCGGGCGCTGGCACGAATTTCGCATCCAAATGTTGTAAGAGTGTTGAATTTCTTCCGCGCCAACGAAACCGTGTATATGGTGATGGCCTATGAATCGGGTCATTCATTGCAAGAATATATACAGCGGCAGCGCGCCAAGGGCAGCAAGGCGGGCGAGGCCTTCATCCGCCAGATCTTCACCCAGGTGCTCAAAGGGCTGCGCGAAGTGCACGCCAACCAGCTGCTGCACCTGGACCTGAAGCCGGCCAATATCTATCTGCGCACCGACGGCACGCCCATGCTGCTGGACTTCGGCGCGGCGCGCCAGACCATCAACAGCGACCTGCCCAAACTCACGCCGATGTACACCCCCGGCTTCGCGCCGCCCGAGCTGTATGTGAAGACCGAGCCGCTGGGACCGTGGACCGACGTGTACAGCATAGGCGCGTCGATGTTCGCCTGCATGGTCGGTTCGCCGCCGCAGCCGGCCGACCAGCGCCGCAAGGAGGATAAAATGGACGGGCATTTCGCCAAACTGGACGGCCTGTACACGCCGGAGCTGGTGGCGCTGGTGCGCCGCGCGCTGCAGCTGGACCCGCTGGCGCGGCCGCAAAGCCTGTTCGAAATGCAGAAAGTGCTGCAAACTCCGGTGGCGCTGCCGGCTCCGGCGGGCAATTTGGGCACGCTGGACCGGCTGGGCGGCCACGTGCGCGGCCTGCTGGGCCGCTTTGGCCGCAAAAACGCGGCGCAGACCACGCAATCCTGACCGATAAGGACGATCCAGGGACCATGCAATTCTCCGTATATCAGGAAAGCCACATCGGCGGCCGCAAGGTCAACCAGGACCGCATGGGCTACAGTTTCACGCGCGACGCGCTGCTGCTGGTGCTGGCCGACGGCATGGGCGGCCATTTGCGCGGCGAGGTGGCCGCCACCATCGCCATGCAGACCATCTCCACCCTGTTCCAGCAGCAGGCCATGCCCTATGTGAAAAAGCCGGAGCGTTTCCTGGAGGAGGCCTTCATGGCCGCGCACCAGGAGATCCACCGCTACAAGGCCATGCACAACCTGCCGGAAACCCCGCGCACCACCGTGGTGGCCTGCCTGATCCAGCACAATATCGCCGTCTGGGCGCACTGCGGCGACTCGCGCCTGTACTGGATGCGCGGCGGCCAGGTGCTGGCGCGCACGCGCGACCATTCGCACGTGGAAAACCTGATCGCCAAGGGCCTGGTGCCCGCTTCCGAGCGCGCCACCCACCCGGACCGCAACAAGCTGTACAACTGCCTCGGCGCGACCAGCCTGCCGAAGGTGGAATTGTCGCGCCGCGCCAGCATGTTGCCGGGCGACGTGATGCTGCTGTGCTCGGACGGCCTGTGGTCGGTGCTGGACGACGAGGACCTGGCGCACCGCCTGGCCACGCAGACCGTGGTGCGGGCCGTGCCGGACATGCTGCAGACGGCGGTCGCCATCGGCGGCGCCAGCGGCGACAACGCCACCGCGCTGGCCATCATGTGGCAGGGCGGCACGGTAGCCGACGGTGCGCCCACCACGGCGGTGGGCATGTCCAGTATGATCTCGACCGAAATGCTGCCGGAAGACCAGGTCAACACCACCATCAGCCGCGCAGTCCAGGCCGAGGCGCGCGGACCCGCGGCGGCGGCCGACGTTTTCGACGACGACGAGATCGAGCGCGCCATCGCCGAGATCCGCGGCGCGATAGAAAAATCCTCCCAACACTTACCCCGAAAGACCGAGCCATGACTTTTGAATCCCGCCCCAGCGGCCGCCCCGTCGACGCGCTGCGCGCCATCCGCCTGACGCGCCAGTACACCAAGCACGCCGAAGGTTCGGTGCTGATCGAATGCGGCGACACCAAGGTGATCTGCACCGCCAGCATCGAGGACCGGGTGCCGGGCTTCCTGAAGGGCAAAGGCCAGGGCTGGCTGACGGCCGAATACGGCATGCTGCCGCGTTCCACCCACACCCGCATGGACCGCGAAGCGGCGCGCGGCAAGCAAAGCGGCCGCACCCAGGAAATCCAGCGCCTGATCGGCCGCTCGCTGCGCGCCGCCTTCGACCTGGAAGCGTTCGGCGAGCGCACCCTGAACCTGGACTGCGACGTGATCCAGGCCGACGGCGGCACCCGCACCGCCTCCATCACCGGCGCCATGGTGGCAGCCTACGACGCCTTCTCCAAGCTGGTCGAGCGCGGCGCGATTCCCGCTGTGCCGCTCAAGCACTTCGTGGCCGCCATCTCGGTCGGCGTGTACAAGGGCATGCCGGTGCTGGACCTGGACTACGTGGAAGACTCGGACTGCGACACCGACATGAACGTGGTCATGACCGACGCCGGCCACTTCATCGAAGTGCAGGGCACGGCCGAAGGCGCCGCCTTCGACCGCGCCGGCATGAACCGCCTGCTGGACTTGGCGCAGGGCGGCATCGCCGACCTCGTCAAGCTGCAAAAACAGGCGCTCGGCCTGCCGGCCTGACTGCCAAGCTGAGCTGAGCCGCATTCGGGGTCAGACGGGGACGCCGAGTTCCCGAATGCGGCTCAGCTCGCTTTGGGTAAGGGAGTACAATATCGGCTCCCGAAATTAGCCGATCTTCGCCATGACCCAACGCCTCATCCTCGCTTCCAACAACGCGGGCAAGCTCAAGGAATTCAACGAACTGCTCGCCACCGTGGGCTACGACGTGCGCGCCCAGGGCGAGTACAACGTGCCGGAGGCGGACGAGCCGCACCATACTTTTGTTGAAAATGCACTGGAAAAGGCGCGCCACGCGGCCCGCCTGACCGGCCTGCCCGCGCTGGCGGACGATTCCGGCGTGTGCGTGACGGCGCTCGGTAACGCGCCCGGCGTGTACTCGGCGCGCTACGCCGGCGAACCGAAGTCGGATGCGGCCAACAGCGCCAAGCTGATCGCGGACCTGGCCGCGCATGCGGACAAATCGGCGTACTATTACTGCGTGCTGGTGTTCGTGCGCCATGCGGACGATCCGCAGCCGGTGATCGCGGATGGCCGCTGGAACGGCCAGATCATCGCCGAGGCGCGCGGCAATGGCGGCTTTGGCTACGACCCGCATTTCTTCATCCCGGAGCTGGGCAAGTGCGCAGCCGAACTCACGGCCGATGAAAAGAACCGCCTGTCCCACCGTGGCCAGGCCCTGCGCGCTTTGGTAGAGAAACTGAAATGATACCGATCAAGCTTGTTGGCGCAACGCCGGAGCATACCCACAAGCAGGCTGCCGCCAGCACGGCGCTGCACTACCTGCAGCCGGGCGCGCTGAACCTGGCCGCGCTGCCGCCGCTGTCGCTGTACATCCATTTCCCCTGGTGCGTGCGCAAGTGCCCGTACTGCGACTTCAATTCGCACGAAGCGAAGGGCGGCGGCTTCCCCGAGGAGGAGTACCTGGCCTCGCTGCGCAGCGACCTGGAAATGGCGCTGCCGCTGATCTGGGGCCGCAGGATACACACCATCTTCATCGGCGGCGGCACGCCCAGCCTGATGTCGGCCGCTGGCCTGGACCGTTTGCTGTCGGACGTGCGCACCTTGCTGCCCATGGACGCGGACACCGAAATCACCATGGAGGCCAACCCCGGCACCTTCGAGGCGGAGAAGTTCAAGTCCTACCGCGCCAGCGGCATCAACCGCCTGTCGATCGGCATCCAGAGCTTCAACGCGGAGCATCTGTCGGCGCTGGGCCGCATCCACGACGGCGGCGAAGCGCGCCGCGCGGTGGAGATCGCGCTGGCCAACTTTGATAACTTCAACCTGGACCTGATGTACGCGCTGCCCACGCAGACGATGGAGCAGGCCCGCGAGGATATCGAAACGGCCATGTCCTTCAAGCCGCCGCACCTGTCGCTGTACCACCTGACGATGGAGCCGAACACCCTGTTCGCCAAGTATCCGCCGGTGCTGCCGGACGACGACGCCAGCGCGGACATGCAGGACATGATCGCCGAGCTGACCGCCGCCCAGGGCTACGGCCAGTACGAAGTGTCCGCCTACGCGCAGCCGGGCCACCGCGCTAAGCACAATCTGAACTACTGGCATTTCGGCGACTACCTGGGCATAGGCGCCGGCGCGCATTCGAAGATATCGTTCCCGCACCGCGTGCTGCGCCAGGCGCGCTTCAAGCAGCCCAAGGCCTATATGGAAGCGGTCAAGGCCGGCAACCCGGTGCAGGAGGAATACGAGATCGGACGCGGCGAGATGGGCTTCGAGTTCATGCTCAACACGCTGCGCCTGCACGAGGGCTTCGAGCCCAATCTGTTCAGCGAGCGCACCGGCCTGTCCATCAACGCCATCGAGCAGCAGCTCAACGCGGCGGAAGCCAAGGGCCTGCTGTACCGCGACTACAAGCTGATCAAGCCGACGGAATTAGGGCAGCGCTTCTTGAACGACCTGCAGCAGATGTTCCTGGGTTCCTGAGGCGCGGCTGTTCGTTGCCCAGCTTGAAGGACGCCGCCACGCTGGCCAGGCTGGCGGCCTGCTCCTGCATGCTGGCCGCCGCCGCCGCGGCCTGTTCCACCAGGGCGGCGTTCTGCTGCGTCACCTGGTCCATCTGCGTGATGGCGCGGTTCACCTGCTCGATGCCGGTGCTTTGCTCGTTGCTCGATGAGCTCATCTCCGCCATGATGTCGTTCACGCGCCGCACGCTGGCCACCACCTCGTTCATGGTGGCGCCGGCCTGCTGAACCAGCGTGGTGCCGGTGTTCACCTGCTGCACCGAGTTGCCGATCAATTCCTTGATTTCCTTGGCCGCCGCCGCGCTGCGCTGCGCCAGCTGCCGCACCTCGGACGCCACCACCGCGAAGCCGCGCCCCTGTTCGCCGGCGCGCGCCGCTTCCACCGCCGCGTTCAGCGCCAGGATGTTGGTCTGGAAGGCGATGCCGTCGATGACGCCGATAATGTCCACGATCTTGCGCGCCGAGGCGTCGATGGCGCCCATGGTGTCGACCACCTGGCCGACGATGGCGCCGCTTTTCACCGCCACGTCGGAGGCGGCCTGCGCCAGCTGGTTGGCCTGGCGCGCGCTGTCCGCGTTCTGGCGCACGGTGGCGGTCAGCTCTTCCATCGAGGAGGCGGTTTCCTCCAGCGAGCTGGCTTGCTGCTCGGTGCGGGTGGACAGGTCCATATTGCCGGAGGCGATCTCGCTGGATGCGCTGGCGATGGCCTTGGTGCCGGTCTGCACCTGGCTCACCACATTGCGCAGCGCATCGTTCATCGTTTGCAAAGCCGTCATCAGCTCGCCGATCTCGTCGTTCGTTTTGTCCTGGCTGAAGGTGGTGGTCAGGTCGCCCTGCGCCACGGTGCAGGCTACCCCCAGCGCGGAGCGCAGCGGCTGGGTAATGCTGCGCGAGATGATATAGGCGGCCAGCGCGCCCGCCGCCAGCAGCAGCACGCCCATGACGGACATCAGTATGGTGCTGCGGGTGTTGGCCGCGTCAATTGCCTTGGCGGTGTCGTCGATGTCCTTGCGCTGGTGCTCCAGCAGGAACAGCACGCGCTTCTGGTAGGTCTCCGCAGCGGGCATGAACACGTCCTTGAACGCGCGCTCAGACTCGGCGGCGTCGCCGGCCTTCTTGGCGTCCATGACCTTGTTCTTGGCGTTCTGGTACTGGTTGCGCATGCCGACGATGGATTTCATGATCTCCCTTTCCTCGTCGGTGTCCAGCAGATCCTCTATCTTCTTGATCAGCGCCGAGCCGCGCTTGGTGCTGTCGGCCACCACGTCGGCAAACACCACGGGCAGCTTCTCGTCGCTGGTGCGGGCGAACAGCGCGGTGCGCGCAATGGCTGAGTAGATCAGCACATACCAGTCGGACACCAGGCGCTCGGTTGCCAGCGGATTAGCCATCATCTGCTTGGTGGCTTCGGCGGTGGCGCGCGCCTGCACCAGGGCGTAGCCGGTGGCGGCTACTGACAGCGCCAGCACAATGGTGAACCCGGCAGCGAGCCGGGTGGTGATGCGCATATTGGACAGAAAATTCATGGAATCCCCCCGTCAAGTCGGCCGCCCATCGGCTTCGACGAGTATGCGCCGACTGGCGGCCAGGGGGCAACTGTTTTCAGAACGGGGCGGTTAGTGACAGGTCCGGTTTGTCGCACCAGCGCGCAAAGGCCTCTGCCATGCGCTCGCTTTCGCCGATGGCGCGGGTCCAGTCGCGGATGCGGGTGTCGTGGTTCTGGCCGTAGAACTTGAAGTCGGCGCGGTCGGGCATTTTACCGTTGGGGAGGGTGGCCAGGAAGGACTTCGACGGCGACACCAGGATCACGTTCTCCACGGCGGCGTCGCGCGCGCGGCGCCAGGGCATGGATTTGTCCAGCCAGCCGGGCACGATGTAGTCGCTGAAGTGCGGGTAGAGCACCAGGCCGGGGTCGCGCTGGTAGGGCAGGTGCAGGTGGTAGTCGATCAGGCCGCCGTCCCAGTAGGCGCCGCCGGGAGCGCCGGCAATGCCGGACACCGCTTCCAGCACCATGGGGATGGAGCCGGAAGCCAGCAGCGCGTCGCGCAGATTGTGTTCGGACAGGCCCACGAAGTGGTTGGCGAAGGCGTCGAATTCCTGGCGCAGCCAGTCCTGGCCGTCGCGCGCGTCGTGGAACACCACGCGCTCCATGGCGCCGGCCAGGCGGCTGCGCGAGAGCGCGTTGCCTGCTGCGGCGCGCAAAAAGCCGGACAGTTCGCGCCAGCGGCTGCCCGCCGCCTGCGCCAGCGGCCCCACGCCGCGCGCGGTGATGATGGACAGCGAGTACTGCGGGTTGTTCAGTGTTTCGGCGGCGCGCCCGTCCAGCAGCTCGTCGAGCAGGGCGCGGCAGGTGTTGCTGACGTAGGCCGCGTCCACCTTGGCCGGGTAGCGCTGGTGCGCGTACAGGTGGGCCAGGCGGCGGTGGGCCGCGTCCGGATCGTGGAAGGCGGCGGCGGCCATGCGCCAGGCGCCGATGGAGGCGCCGATCAGGCGACGCTGGCGCGGCGCCTGTTGCAGGAAGTCGCCGAACAGCCAGCGGTCCAGGCCATGCAGGATCAGGCCTTTCGGGCCGCCAGCCGCAGCCGGGATGATGGCCACGTCGGCCGCCTGCATGCCCTCGGCCGCGATGCGCTGGCGCGCCCGCTGGCCGAGGCGGATGGTGATGGGGGAGGAAGTCATGGGGGATATTTTAACCCGCCATGCCGGCGCCTACTTGAGCCCTCCGCCCAGCGCCCGGTACAGGTCGATGGCGCTGGTGGTGCGCAGCAAGCGCGCCTGCACCAGCGACTGCTCCGCGCTGAACAGTTCGCGCTGCGCGTCCAGCACATCCAGCGAGCTGGCCACGCCGTTGTCGAAGCGCAGCTGCAGCAGCTTGAGGCGGTCCGCCTGCGCATCCTGCACGGCGCGCTGCGCGGCCACCTGGCTGCCCAGGTAAGTGCGCGCAGCCAGCGCATCGGCCACTTCGCGGAACGCGGTCTGGATGGTCTTTTCGTAGTCCGTCACGGCGATGTTCTTGCGCACTTCGCTCAGGTTCAGATTGGCGCGGTTGCGGCCGGCGTCGAAGATGGGCAGAACCAATTGCGGCACGAAGGACCAACTGCCGGTGCCGCTGTCGAACAGTCCCGAGAAGTCCGGGCTGCTGCTGCCGATGGCCGCCGTCAGGCTGATGCGCGGGAAGAAGGCCGCGCGCGCCGCGCCGATATTGGCGTTGGCCGACTTCAGCCGCTGCTCCGCGGCGCGGATGTCCGGCCTGCGCGCCAGCAGCTCGGACGGCAAGCCTTCCGGCACCGCGCTCATGGCGTCGATGGTGGCGTCGCTGGCCATGGCGCCGCTGGCGGCCGAGGCGGGCGCCTGGCCCACCAGCAGCGTGAGCGCGTTCTCCGCCTGCGCGCGCTGGCGCGCCAGCGTGAGGGCGGCCACGCGCGCCGTTTCCATCAGCGTTTCATTGGAGCGCAGGTCCAGGCGCGAGGATGCGCCCACTTCCAGGCGCTGCTGCGTGAGCTGGTAGGTGCGCGCGCGGGCCTCGTAGGTCTGCTGCGCCAGCTTGTACTGTTCGGCATAGGCGCGCTCGGTGAAGTAGGCTTTCGCGACTTCCGCCACCACGCTGATCTGCGCGGCCTGGCGCGCTTCGTCGGTGGCCAGGTAGGCGGCCAGGGCGGCGTCGTTCAGGCTCTTCACGCGCCCGAAGAAGTCCAGCTCGAAGGACGAGATGCCCACGCCGGCGTCGAAGCGGGTGCTGGTGATGTCGGCGCCGGTGGTGGATACCGAGCGCGGCGTCTTCACGCGGCTGCCGCCCAGCGTGCCGTTCAGCGTGGGCAGGCGGTCGGCCGACTGGATGTTGTAGGCCGCGCGCGCTTCCTCGATGCGCAGCGCCGCCGTGCGCAGGTCGCGGTTGTATTCCAGCGCGGTGGCGATCAGCTGCTGCAGGCGCTCGTCGGGGAAGAATTCGCGCCAGCCGGTATCGGCGGCCGGTTTGCCCGCCGTGGCGGTGGCGCCAGCGCTGCCGGCGGCTGCCGGCATGGCTGGATAGCCCGCCGCCACCGGGGCGTCCGGGCGCAGGTAGGCCGGCGCCATGGAGCAGCCGGACAGCAGCAGCGCCGCAGCGGCGCCGATGGCGCCAAACTTGTAGTCAGTCTTCATCATACTTTTTTCTCCGGGAGGTCGAGTTCATGCGCGGCCAGACGGCGCTGGCGTTCGCTTCCCTTGAATATCTTGCGCACCACCACAAAGAACACCGGCACCAGGAACACCGCCAGCACGGTGGCGGTGATCATGCCACCCATCACGCCGGTGCCGATGGCGCGCTGGCTGGCCGAACCGGCGCCGCTGGCAACCACCAGCGGCAGCACGCCGAGGATGAAGGCCAGAGACGTCATGATGATGGGGCGGAAGCGCAGGTGCACCGCCTCCAGCGTGGCCTCGACCAGGCCTTTGCCCTGCGCCTGCAAGTCCTTGGCGAATTCGATGATCAGGATCGCGTTCTTGGCCGACAGGCCGATAATCGCGATCAGGCCCACCTTGAAGTACACGTCGTTGGGCAGGCTGCGGATGGTGGCGCCCAGCAGCGCGCCGAGCACGCCCAGCGGCACCACCAGCAGCACCGCCACCGGAATCGATTCGCTTTCATACAGCGCGGCCAGCACCAGGAAGGCCGCCAGCATGGACAGCGCGAACAGCGCCGGCGCCTGCGAGCCGGAGGTCTTTTCTTCCAGCGACTGGCCGGTCCATTCGATGCCGAAGCCGGGCGGCAGCTGCGCCGCCAGGCGTTCCAGTTCGGCCATCGCCTCGCCGGTGCTGCGGCCCGGGGCCGCGTTGCCGGTCAGCTTGATGGCGGGGTAGCCGTTGTAGCGCACCAGCTGCACCGGACCGTTGATCCACTTCGACGTGGCGAAGGACGACAGCGGCACCATGGACCCGGACGCCGAACGCACGTTCAGGCGCAGCAGGTCTTCCGGCTGCAGGCGCTGCGGCGCGTCGGCCTGCACCACCACGCGCTGCTGGCGCCCGCTGCTGGTGAAGTCGTTCACATAGCTCGAACCGAAAGCCACGGACAGCGCGCTGTTGATGTCGGCGAAGGCCACGCCCAGGGCGTTGGCCTTGTCGCGGTCGATGTCCACCTGCAGCTGAGGCGCGTCTTCCAGGCCTTCAGGGCGCACGCCGGCCAGGATCTCGCTCTTGCCCGCCATGCCGAGCAGCTGGTTGCGCGCGGCCACCAGCGCCGCGTGGCCTTGCGAGCTGCGGTCCTGCAGGCGCGCCGTGATGCCGGTGGCGTTGCCCAGCTCGCGGATGGGAGGAGGGCTGAGCGGGAAGATGATGGCGTCCGCAATGCCGGACAGCGCGCCGAAAGCGCGGCCGGCGATCTTGTCGGCCGTGTCTTCCGGCCCGCGTTCGCTCCAGTCCTTCAGCGGCACGAACACCAGGCCGGCGTTCTGGCCGTTGCCCGAGAAGCTGAAGCCCGCCACGGCGATGGTGCGCGCCACGCCGGGCTGCTTGGCCAGGTATTCCTCCACCTTGCTCAGCACCGCTTCGGTACGGCTCTTGGAGGCGCCGGGCGGCAGCTGCACGTTGGTGATGATGTAGCCCTGGTCTTCGTTCGGCAGGAAGGACGACGGCAGGCGCGCATACAGCCAGCCCACCACGCCGCAGATCAGCAGGAAGATGAGCATGTAGCGGCCGGTGCGGGTCAGGATCCTGGCGATCACGCCCTGGTAGCCGGTGGCGGTCTTGGCGAAACTGCGGTTGAACCAGCCGAAGAAGCCCTTCTTCTCGTGGTGGTGGCCCGCTTCAACGGGTTTCAAAATGGTGGCGCACAGCGCCGGCGTGAGCGTCAGCGCCATCAGGGCCGAGAACACCATGGACGACACCATGGACAGCGAGAACTGGCGGTAGATCGCGCCCACGGCGCCGCCGAAGAAGGCCATGGGGATGAACACGGCGATCAGCACCAGCGTGATGCCGATGATGGCGCCGGTGATCTGCGACATGGCCTTGCGCGTTGCTTCGCGCGGCGACAAGCCTTCCTCGCTCATGATGCGTTCCACGTTTTCCACCACCACGATGGCGTCATCGACCAGGATGCCGATCGCCAGCACCATGCCGAACATGGTGAGCACGTTGATGGAGAAGCCGGCCAGCTGCATCACGGCGAACGTGCCCAGCAGGGCCACCGGCACCACGATGGTGGGGATCAGGGTGTAGCGGAAGTTCTGCAGGAACACGTACATCACGATGAACACCAGCAGCACCGCTTCCAGCAGGGTCTTGACCACTTCCTCGATCGAGATCTTGACGAACAGCGAGGTGTCGTATGGGACGGTGTAGGTCAGGCCGGGCGGGAAGAACTTGGACAGCTCTTCCATCTTGTTGCGCACCAGTTCCGCCGTGGCCAGCGCGTTGCCGGTCAGCGACTGCTGCACGGCGATGGCGACGAACGGCTTGCCGTTCAGGCGCGCGCTGATGTTGAAGTTGGCGCCGGCCATTTCAATCCGGGCCACGTCCGCCAGGCGCACGGTGGCGCCGGTGCCGCTGGCGCGCAGCACCACCTTGCCGAATTCCTCGGGCGAGGTGAGCTGGCCCTGCACCACCACGGGCGCGGAGTAGGTCTGGAAGCGCGGCGAGGGCAGGTCGCCCAGCGTGCCGGCGGTGACCTGCGCGTTCTGCGCGCGGATGGCGGCGGTGACGTCGGCCATGGTCAGCTTGTAGCCCACCAGCTTGGCCGGGTCCACCCACACGCGCATGGCGCGCTCGGTGCCGAACAACTGGGCCTGGCCCACGCCCGGCAGGCGCTTGATCTCGTTGACCACGTTGCGGGCCAGGTAGTCGCCGATGGCGGCCGGGTCCATCGAGCCGTCGTTGGACGAGGCGCCCACGAACATCAGGATGTTGGAGCGTGCCTTGTTGACCTGCACGCCCTGCTGCGTAACAGCCTGCGGCAAGCGAGATTCCACGCGCTTGATGCGGTTCTGCACGTCCACGGCGGCCAGGTCCGGATTGGTGCCGGGCAGGAAGGTGACGGTGATGGTGACCGAGCCGTTCGCCTCGCTCTGCGATTCGACGTACTGCAAGCCGTCGGCGCCGTTCATTTCCTGTTCGATCACGCTGGTGACCGCGTCGTCCAGCACCTGGGCGGTGGCGCCCGGGTAGTTGGCGGTGATGACGATGGACGGCGGCGCGATGGTGGGGTACTGCGCCACCGGCAGCATGGTAATCGCCAGCGCGCCACCCAGCAGGATGAACAGGGCGATCACCCACGCGAAGACGGGGCGGTCGATGAAGAATTTTGCCATCTGAGCTCCCGGTTATTTGCTGGCCGCAGGGGCGGCAGCGGCCGGCGCGGCGGGCGCCGCCGGAGCTGCAGGGGCTGCCGGTGCCGCCGGGGCCGCGCCCGGCGCGGCTTCAACGGGTCCCTTCCACGGCGCCGGAGTCACGGTGCCGCCCGGCTTGGTCTTCTGGAAGCCTTCCACGATCACGCGCTCGCCGCCTTTCAGTCCGGAGCTGACGATCCAGCTGCCGTTCTGCGCCGCGTCGGCTTTCACCGGCACGGCGGTGACCTTGTTGTCGGCGCCGACCACCATCACGGTGGCGCCTTCCGGACCGCGCACCACGGCCTGTTGCGGCACCTGCAGCGCGGACTCGTTGACCGCCTGTTCCAGCCGCGCGCGCACATACATGCCCGGCAGCAGGCTGCGGTTGGGATTAGGGAATTCGGCGCGCATGGACACCGATCCGGTGGTTTCATCCACCGCCACGTCCGAGAACAGCAGCTTGCCGGATTGCGGGTAGGGCTGGCCGTCCTCGGTCACCAGCGTCACCTTGGCGGCGCCCGCATTTTTCCCGTCATCGGCGCGCTTCAGTTTGCCGGCCGCCAGCGCGCGCTGCAGGCGCAGCACGTCGGTGGACGACTGGGTGATGGTCACATAAATAGGATCGAGCGTCTGCACGGTGGCCATCGGCGTCGCTTCGCCCTGGCCCACCAATGCGCCTTCGGTCACCAGCGCGCGGCCCACGCGGCCGGAAATGGGCGAGGTCACGGTGGCGTAGCCCAGCGTCAGGCCGGCGGTGGTGCGGGCGGCGCGGGTGGTGGCCAGGTCGGCGGCGGCCTGCTTCTGGGCCGTCACCGCGTCGTCGTATTCCTGGTTGCTCACGGCCTGCGCTGCCAGCAGCGGCTTGTAGCGCTTCACCTTCAGCTCGGCCTGCGCCAGGTTGGCTTCGGCCTTGGCCACGGCCGCTTGCGCGCTGTCGTAGGAGGCCTGGAACTGGGCCGGGTCGATGCGGAACAGGATCTCGCCCGCCTTCACGTCCGTGCCTTCCTTGTACACCCGCTGCAGCACGATGCCCGGCGTGCGCGCGCGCACCTGCGCCACGCGCGACGCTTCCAGGCGGCCCGGCAGTTCGGTGGAGAGGGTGATGGTGGCGGGGGCCACGGTGAAGACGGCGACTTGCGGTGGCGGCGGCGCACCGCCGGCCTTGTCATCTTTCTTGCCGCAGGCGGCAAGCATGGAGAGGGTGATGATGGCGGCGGCGACGGGAGTGCAGCGAGGGACTGATCTCATAGATGTCTCTTGAGTTGTGTGTTGAGGTATACAGATGTGCGGGACATTGTATAACACTGACAAATGTAACGTTTTGTACAGGTTTCGGAGCCCAAACGTAAAAAAGGCCAGGCGCACGTCGGTGGGCCTGGCCGGTTCCGCGCTGCGGAAAGATCAGCGCATGCCGGAGATGATTTGCTTCAGTTTGCCCGAGTCGGCGCAGAAGGCGCGGATGCCTTCGGCCAGCTTTTCGGTCGCCATCGCGTCTTCGTTCATCATGAAGCGGAAGGTTTTTTCATCGACCGCAATCTTGCCGATGGTGGCGTTGGCACTGTCGGCCGCGCTCAGCTTGCGCTCGACCGGGGTGTTGGCGTCGGCCAGCGCCTGCAGCAGGTCGGGGCTGATGGTGAGCAGGTCGCAGCCTGCCAGTTCCAGGATCTGGCCGGTGTTGCGGAAGCTTGCGCCCATCACTTCGGTTTTGTAGCCGAACTTGCGGTAGTAGTTGTAGATGCGCTTGACCGACTGCACGCCCGGATCTTCCGCGCCCACGTAGTCGATGCCGGTGCTTTTCTTGTACCAGTCGTAGATGCGGCCGACGAAAGGCGAAATCAGCTGGGCGCCCGCTTCGGCGCAGGCGATGGCCTGGCTCAGCGAGAACAGCAGCGTCATATTGCAGCGGATGCCTTCCTTCTCCAGGATCTCGGCGGCGCGGATGCCTTCCCAGGTGGAGGCGATCTTGATCAGCACGCGCTCGCGCGGAATGCCGGCTTTCTCGTACAGCGCGATCAGTTCGCGGCCCTTGGCCACGTTGCCGGCGGTGTCGAAGGACAGCTTGGCGTCGATCTCGGTGGACACGCGGCCCGGGATGATCTTCAGGATCTCGGTGCCGAAGGCGATCAGCAGGTGGTCGATGATGTCGCCGGTGGACGCGTCCGGATTGTCGCGCACCGCTTTTTGCAGCAGCGGCTTGTACTCGTCCTTCTGCACGGCCTTCAGGATCAGCGACGGGTTGGTGGTGGCGTCGCGCGGGGTGTAAGCCTTGATCGACTGGAAGTCGCCGGTGTCGGCAACAACGGTGGTGTATTGCTTGAGCTGTTCGAGTTGGTTCATGGTTGCGCGCAGGGCTGCGGTTGAGGTTAAGGACTGGGTGTCATATTGTACACAATCCACGGCGCACGTTTGCGCCCCGTCAAGGCGCGCTTGGAAAATGAATCCTCGCCGTTGCGCAACCACTTCTAGCTTGTCCCGGGAGCTGGAAATACCGCTTGCCAAACCGTGGCTGTTTCGATAATGTAGATATCCCTTTAACCAGAGCCACAGATGAAAGGAGTTAATCATGATTGCATCACAAGAGACGACTACTTCGATGGGCCTGGATACCCGCGTGCGCAAGCCAGTCAGCTAAGCGTTACCGCCAGTGCCCATTTCCAAAGGACTACACATGGAAATCAAGAATGGGCAAATTCATTCGCAATGTGTCCGACCGCGCATCTGTCGTGGCGTCGGACGACCTGTGGCTGGAAGGCGCTGCGCTGCAGCAGCTCCAGACCACGTCCCTGCTGGCCGGCATGCGCCGGGTGGTGGGCTTACCTGACCTGCATCCCGGCCGCGGCTATCCGGTCGGCGCTGCCTTCTTTTCGGCCGGCCGTTTTTATCCCGCGCTGTGCGGTGGCGATATCGGCTGCGGCGTGAGCCTGTGGCAAACCGGCCTGCTTGCGGGCAAAGTGAAACTCGATAAGCTCGACAAACAGATCGGCAACCTGGATGCGCCGCCGGACGACGCCGAGCTGGCGCGGCTGGCGGAATTGCAGTGCGCGCTCGATGCGGACCGGGACGGAGCTGTCCCCTTGGCAGTTGGACTTGAAGGCGCGCTGGCATCGCTGGAGCGCGAACTGGCGGCGGCAGGCCTGGACGCGGGCAGCATGCATGCGCTAGGCACCATCGGCCTGGGCAACCACTTCGTGGAGCTGCAATCGGTGTCCGCCGTCTTGCGGCAGGAGCTGTTTGACGGCGCCGGGCTGCAGGCAAAGCGCTTGCAGCTGATGGTGCACAGCGGCTCGCGCGGGCTGGGCCAGATCGTGCTGCGCCGTCACGTGGACCTGCACGGCCACGCCGGCCTCGAAGACGGCACCCCGGCGGCGCGGGTTTACCTGCGGCAGCACGATGCCGCGCTCTCCTACGCGCATTTGAACCGGCGCCTGATCGCCCTGCGCATGCTGCTGCGCCTGCGCAGCGAAGGCGCGATGGTGCTGGACGCGGACCACAATCTGGTGACGCCCGCCGTCATCGACGGCGAGGCGGGCTGGCTGCACCGCAAGGGCGCCAATCCGTCCGACCGGGGCATGGTGATGCTGCCCGGCTCGCGCGGCGACTACAGCTATCTGCTGCAGCCGCTGGCCGCGCCGGACAGCGCGAGCCTGCAATCGCTGGCCCACGGCGCCGGGCGCAAATGGATACGCGGCGACTGCAAGGAGCGGCTGCAGCGCAAGGCCACACCCGCGCAGCTTGCGCGCACAGCGTTTGGCGGCCGCGTGATCTGCGAGGACAAGGCGCTGATTTACGAGGAAGCGCCCCAGGCATACAAGGATGTCGGCAGTGTGCTCGACAGCATGCAGGGCGCCGGCCTGGTGGCAGCGGTGGCGCGTTTCCAGCCGCTGCTGACCTACAAAACACGCGGGGAGTGCTGCTGATGATACTGCTGCAATTAACCGCCAACACGGGACCTGCGGAGTGCTGCCTGGCGGTGCGGCATGCGCTGGCGGCGCTGATGCGCGAAGGCGCGAAGGCGGGCGTAAAGGTCGAAGTGCTGGAGGAGGAGCCGGGCGCGGTGCCCGGCACATACAGTTCGCTGCTGCTCGGCCTTGCCAGCAAGGAGGAGAACAGGATGGCGCTCGGACTGGCGCAGAACTGGTGCGGCACCCTGGTGTGGATTTGCGACAGCCCTTACCGGCCGGGGCACAAGCGCAAGAACTGGTTCATCGGCGGCGCTTTGCACGCGGCGCCGGAGCCGTTGCCGGACAGCGAAATCCGCTTTGAAGCGATGCGCGCGTCCGGCCCCGGCGGACAGCACGTGAACAAGACCAGCAGCGCTGTCAGGGCGACGCACATTGCCAGCGGACTGTCGGTAAAAGTGCAGGCGCAGCGCAGCCAGCTGGCCAACAAGCGGCTGGCGGCCGTGCTCCTGGCAGGCAAGCTGGCGGAGGCGCAGGCTGGACGGAGCAAGGCGGCGCAAGCTGCGCTGCGCGCGCAGCACACCCAGGTCGAGCGCGGCAGCGCGCGCCGCACTTTTGTCGGCAAGAGTTTTATCGAGGCGGGGTAGCGCAGGCGCGCGGCCTGCCTAGCCGATGAAGGAGTCGAACTGCAGGTCGAACTCCTGCAGCGCCTTTTGCGCGTTCTGCATCTTCTTGCGGAACTCCGGGCCGCGCTGCAGGGCCAGGCCTACGGCCAGCACGTCGATCACCACCAGGTAGGCCAGGCGCGCCGAGATCGGCGTGTAGGGATCGATGTTGAAGATCAGGTCGATCGGGATCAGCACGTTGGCCAGTTCGGCCAGCGGCGTGCCGGACGGGGCCAGCACGATCACGTCCGCGCCGCCGCGCCGGGCCAGCTTCACCGAGCGCACCAGCGCAGGGCTGTTGCCGCGCTGCGAAATGGCCACCACCGCGTCGCCGGTGCGCAGCAGGGCGGCGGCGATGCTGTGGATGGACGGGTCGGCGTAGGCCACGGTGGGCACGCCGGAGCGGAAGAACTTGTGCTGCGCATCCGCCGCCACGATGCCGGAGGTGCCCTGGCCGTAGAACTCGATCTTGTTGGCGCGCTTGAGAATGTCGAGCGCCTGCTGGATCGCTTCCGGCTTGAGGTTGTTGCGCAGGTCGAGCAGGGTGTTGATGGAGCGGCTGCAGATCTTGTTGACCAGGTCCGCCGCCAGGTCGTCCTGCGCCGGCTGTTCGTTCAGGCCGGGCAGGGCCAGGGCCAGGCCCTGCGCCAGCTTCAGCTTGAACTCGTGCCAGCCGTCGTAGCCCAGGGTGCGGCAAAAGCGCACCACGGTGGGTTCGGACACCTGCGCGGCGCGCGCCAGCGCCGTGATGTTCTGGTCGACGATCAGGTTGGGATGGTCCAGCACCGCCAGCGCGACTTTGCGCTCGGACTTCGAGAGCGAATCGAGCTGGGTGCGGATGGAATCGAGGAGCACGTGCTTAGCCTTCGCTTAGTCTTCAGGCAGGGCTTCTTCGCGCCATTGCAGGCCGTCGCGGCCTATCAGTGCGCTGGCGGCGGCTGGACCCCAGGTGCCGGAGGCGTAAGGCGTCGGTGCGCTTTCATCCTGCTCCCAGTGGTTCAGGATAGGCTCCACCCATTCCCACGCCGCTTCCAGTTCGTCGCCGCGCATGAACAGGGTCAGCTGGCCGCGCAGCACGTCGAGCAGCAGGCGCTCATAGGCGTCCATGCGCGGCGATTTGAAGGTTTCGCGGAAGTCCAGTTCCAGCTCGGCCGGCTTGAGGCGCATGCCTTCGCCCGGCGTTTTCGCCATCAGGTTCATGCGCAGGCCTTCGTCCGGCTGCAGGCGGATCACCAGGCAGTTCGGCTGGAAGCTGTTGGTCGGCTGGTTGAAGATGGAGTGCGGAATCTGCTTGAAGCGTACCACGATCTCGGCCAGCGAATCGGCCATGCGCTTGCCGGTGCGCAGGTAGAAGGGCACGCCGGCCCAGCGCCAAGTGTCGATTTCCGCCTTCATGGCGACGAAGGTCTCGGTGCGCGATTTCTGCGGCGCGTCCGGCTCGTCGCGGTAGCCCGGCACGGCCTGGCCGTCCACGTGGCCGGCGCGGTACTGGCCGCGCACGATGTTCTGCGCCAGCGTGGCGGGGGTGAATTTTTTCAGCGAGCGCAGTACCTGCAGCTTCTCGTCGCGCACCGCGTCCGGCGCGATGGAAGTGGGCGGCTCCATGGCCACGATGCACAGCAGCTGCAGCAGGTGGTTCTGCAGCATGTCGCGCAGCGCGCCCGAGGTGTCGTAGTAGCCGATGCGGTTGCCCACGCCCAGCTTCTCGGCGATGGTGATCTGCACGTCCGAAATCCATTCGCGGCGCCACAGCGGCTCGAACAGGATGTTACCGAAGCGCAGGGCCAGCAGATTCTGCACGGTCTCCTTGCCCAGGTAGTGGTCAATACGGTAGATCTGCGATTCTTCGAACACCTGGCCCACTTCGGCGTTGATCTGCTTGGCCGAGGCCAGGTCGCGGCCCAGCGGCTTTTCCAGCACCACGCGCGAGTTCTTGGTGGCCAGGCCGTTCTCTTTCAGGTTGTCGCAGATTTTCGCGAACAGGTGCGGCGGCGTGGCCAGGTAGTAGACGCGGGTCAGGGCCGGATCGACGCGCAGCGCCTCGACCAGCGCGCCGTAGGTGGACGAGTCGGTGGCGTTCAGCGACACGTACACGATGCGGGCGGTGAAGCGCGCCCACGCTTCCGGCGTGACGGCCGGCGACTTGATCAGCGGCTTGGACGTGGTGTTGACCACGTTGATAAACTCCTCCTGAGTGGACTCCTGGCGGCCGACGCAGATAATGCGCGCGGTGGGCGGCAGGTCGCCGCAAACGTCGCGCGAGTACATCGCGGGCAGGAGTTTACGCATCGACAGGTCGCCGCTGCCGCCAAACAGAACCAGATCAAAATCGGTAAGAGCCATAATCGTATTGTCGCAGGTGGTGTGGGGGACTATAGTATCAGCAGCCTGGCCGCGCTCGCGCGGTGGCCGCTAGTCTGTGGTGCTGCAAATGTAAATTTACTACTCATTTGTGGCGATTGCAAGAAATTTTACTACATTTTCGGTATTTTCAGCGGCCTCTGCCGCCGTCCGTGCCCGTTCCCCGTACCAGGCTCAGGGCCGATAGACGGGGGCGGGCAGGCCTGGCACCGGGACGCGCACTTGCAGCACGCGGCCGCTGAGCGGCATGGCGGCCAGCTCCTCGGAAGGGCGCTTGCTGGCGGTGGTGATGTAAAGCGTTTTCAGGTCCGCACCGCCAAAGGCGACCATGGTGGGACAACGCACCGGCAGCACGATTTCGTCGAGCTGCTCGCCCGAGGGCGACAGCTTGGCGATGCGCCCGCCTTCAAACATCGCCACCCAGTAATTGCCTTCGCTGTCCACGGCCGCGCCGTCCGGGCGGCCGCCGTAGTTGCTGGTCTTGTCGGCCGAGAACTGGTGCAGCACTTGCGGATTGGACGGCGTGCCGCTGGCCAGGTCGAAGTCGTAGCGCGTGACGCGGTGGGCGGCGGTGTCGGCGTGGTACATGGCGCTGCCGTCCGGGCTGAAACCGAGGCCGTTGGAGTTGGTCATGCCGCCCGACCAGGCCAGGCGCACCTGGCCGCGCTCCAGCACGTACATCTCGGCGGCCTGCTTGTCGCGCGGCTCGTAGATGGTGCCGACCCAGAAGCGGCCCGCCGCGTCCACCTTGCCGTCGTTGAAGCGGGTGGTGGCCGTGTCGTAGGGCGCGGGCGCGATGGCGTGCAGGGTGCCGTCTTCCGGATCGAAGCGCATGAAGCCGGCGCGGGTGGCGACCGCCAGGCCGCCGCCGGCGCTAATTGCCAGCGCGGACGGCTCGCTCGCCATCGGCCACTTGCGGTGCTCGCCGGTGGCGGGCTTCAGGCTGTGGATGGCGAAGCCTTCGATGTCCACCCAGTACAGCGTCTGTTCGCCGTGGTGCCACAACGGGCTTTCGCCCACCAGCATGGTCTCGGCGCTGAATGCTTCCACGTGGTAGCTCATCCCGCTCACCGCAGGTTCTGCGCGGCTTTCGCCAGCGCGATCAGGCCATTGGTGGAGCTGTCGTGGCGCGCGGGCTGCGCTTCGCCGGTGAGCTCGGACTGGATGTTCTTGGCCAGCACCTTGCCCAGTTCCACGCCCCACTGGTCGAAACTGTTCACGTCCCACAGCACGCCCTGCACAAAGGTCTTGTGCTCGTACAGCGCAATCAGCGCGCCCAGCGCGGCGGGGCTCAGCACGTCCACCAGGATGGTGTTGGACGGACGGTTGCCGGGGAAGGTCTTGTGCGGCGCCAGCTCGTCGATCTGCGCGGCGGGCAGGCCTTGCGCTTTCAGTTCGGCGCGCACTTCGTCCTCGGTCTTGCCGGTCATGAAGGCTTCCGACTGGGCGAAGCAGTTGGCCAGCAGCGCGTCGTGGTGGCCGGGGTGGTCGTGCGTGGGGCGCAGCGCGGCGATGAAGTCCATCGGCACGATGTCGCTGCCCTGGTGCAGCAGCTGGAAGTAGGCATGCTGCGCGTTGGTGCCGCACTCGCCCCAGACCACGGGGCAGGTCGGCGTATCGACCGCCGAGCCGTTGCGCGTGACGCGCTTGCCGTTGCTCTCCATGTCGAGCTGCTGCAGGTAGGCAGGGAAGCGGTTCAGGTCCTGGTGGTAGGGCGCGATGGACAGCGAGGCGCAGCCCAGGAACTGGCGGTTCCAGAAGCCGATCAGGGCCAGCAGCACCGGCAGGTTCTGCTCCAGCGGCGCGGTGCGGAAGTGTTCGTCCAGCTCGTGCGCGCCGGCCAGGAAATCGCTGAAGTAGCCGAAGCCGACCGCCAGCGCCACCGGCAGGCCGATGGCCGACCATACCGAATAGCGTCCGCCCACCCAGTCCCAGAAGGGGAACATATTGTCGGCGTCGATGCCGAAGGCGGTGACGGCCTGCGTGTTGGTGGACACGGCCACGAAGTGCTTGGTCAGCGCCGCTTCCGTGCCGTGCTGCAGGAACCAGCTGCGCGCGGTCTGCGCGTTGAGCATGGTCTCGGCGGTGGTGAAGGTCTTGGAGGCAACGATGAACAGCGTGCTGTCCGGATTGACCTGGGCCAGCACGGCGTCCAGGTCGTGGCCGTCCACGTTCGACACGAAGTGCATCTTCAGGCGCGGATGGGCGTAGGAACGCAGCGCCAGGCAGGCCATTTTCGGACCCAGGTCCGAGCCGCCGATACCGATGTTGACGATGTCGGTGATGGCTTTGCCGTTGTGGCCCAGCCAGGAACCGTTGCGCACCTTGTCGGTGAACACGCGGACCCGGTCCAGCACCGCATGCACGTCGGCCGCCACGTCCTGGCCGGCCACATTCAGCTCCTTGCCGCGCGGCATACGCAGCGCCGTATGCAGCACGGCGCGGCCTTCGGTAGTATTGATTTTTTCGCCGGCGAACATGGCGTCGCGGCGCTGTACCAGGCCGCGCGTGCGCGCCAGGTTGGCCAGCAGGGCGATGGTGTCGGCCGTCAGGCGGTTTTTCGAATAGTCGAGATACAGGCCGGCGGCGTCCAGCGACATGGCGGCAAAGCGCTGCGGCTCGGCGGCGAACAGCTGGCGCAGGGTCTGGTCCTGGATGTCGATGTAGTGGGCGGCGAGGGCCTGGTAGGCGGCGGTCGTGGTGAGGGCGGGCTGGCGCATAATGATTGGCTCGGGTCGGCTCTGGGTTGCAGGGATATTGTTCATAATACAGTAAAAAGAGGTAAATTCACTACAAAATGTCTAGCGAACGGCTCTTGCGCTGGCGCTGCTGCCTGATGACGGGGCTGGTTTTCGTACCGTTTTGCTAAATCAGACGGCGCATTCCGCAATTTTTGTAGTAAAATTTCACGCAATTACTTCATAAGGAACGATCATGGCGGTGCATCCTGTACTTGAAACCGTAACTGCGCGGATAATCCAGCGCTCCCGGCCATCGCGCGGCGCCTATCTGGCGCACTTGGAGGCGGCCCGCGTCAAGGGGCCGCAGCGCGGCGTGCTGGCCTGTACCAATCTGGCGCACGGATTCGCCGCCTTCCCGGCCAACGACAAGCTGGCGCTGAAAGAGCTGAAGAAGCCCAGCGTGGCGATTGTGTCGGCCTACAACGACATGCTGTCGGCGCACCAGCCCTTCGAAGGCTTCCCGGCCATCATCAAGGACGCCGTGCGCAAGGTCGGCGCGGTGGCGCAGTTCGCCGGCGGCGTGCCCGCCATGTGCGACGGCGTGACCCAGGGCCAGCCTGGCATGGAGCTGTCGCTGTTCTCGCGCGACGCCATCGCCATGGCGGCCGGCATCGCGCTGTCCCATAATATGTTCGACTCCGCCGTCTACCTGGGCGTGTGCGACAAGATCGTGCCGGGCCTGCTGATCGGCGCGCTGCACTTCGGCCATCTGCCTGCGGTGTTCGTGCCGGCCGGCCCGATGACCACCGGCCTGTCCAACAAGGAAAAGGCGTCCATCCGCCAGCGCTACGCGCAAGGCAAAGCCACCCGCGACGAGCTGCTGGAAGGCGAATCGCAGTCCTACCACGGCGCCGGCACCTGCACCTTCTACGGCACCGCCAACAGCAACCAGATGCTGATGGAAGTGATGGGCCTGCACCTGCCGGGCGCCGCCTTCATCACGCCGGGCACGCCGCTGCGCGACGCGCTCACCGCCGCCGCCGCCCAGCGCGCGGCGCAGATTACCGAGCAGGGCGAGTACCTGCCGGTGGGCCGCATCGTTGATGAAAAATGCATCGTCAACGCCGTGGTCGGCCTGCTGGCCACCGGCGGCTCCACCAACCACACGCTGCACCTGGTGGCCATCGCCAAGGCGGCCGGCATCGTGATCGACTGGAACGACTTCGACGAGCTGTCCAACGTGGTGCCGCTGCTGACCCGCATCTACCCGAATGGCGACGCCGACGTGAACCACTTCCACGCCGCCGGCGGCACCGGCTTCGTGATCCGCGAACTGCTGGACGCGGGCCTGCTGCACGACGACGTGACCACCATCCTGGGCAAAGGCCTGCGCGCGCACTGCACCGAGCCTTTCCTGAATGAGAGTAAGGGTGACGGTCAACCCGGCGTGGTCTGGAAAGACGCCGTGGCCGAATCGGGCGACGAGAAAGTGCTGCGCAAGCATACCAATCCATTCTCGCCGGACGGCGGCATGGTGCTGGTGCAGGGTAACCTGGGCCGCGCCGTGATGAAGGTGTCGGCAGTGAAGGAAGAGCACCGCACGGTGGAAGCGCCGGCGCTGGTGTTCAACTCGCAGGAAGAATTCATGGCCGCCTACAAGGCCGGCAAGCTGGACCGCGACTTCGTGGCGGTGCTGCGCTTCCAGGGTCCGCGCGCCAACGGCATGCCGGAACTGCACGCGCTGACCCCGGCGCTGGCCAATCTGCAGGACGCCGGCCGCAAGGTGGCGCTGGTGACGGACGGCCGCATGTCCGGCGCTTCCGGCAAGGTGCCGGCGGCCATCCACGTGTCGCCCGAGATCCTGGCGGGCGGTCCGCTCGGCCTGGTGCGCGACGGCGACATCATCCGCGTGGACGCCTTCACCGGCGCGCTGGAAGCGCTGGTGCCGAGCGACGTGTGGCATGCGCGTTCGCTGGCCACGGCCGACCTCACGCCGAACGGCGTCGGCATGGGCCGCGAGCTGTTCGCCATGTTCCGCAACAGCGTGTGCGAAGCAGAGAAGGGCGCCACCACGTTCCCGCTGCCGTCGCCGATCCCGACCACGGTCGGCCTGCATGACGCCGACCCGGTGGGCAACACCGTGCCCGGCTCCGATGAAGACTACTCGATGAAGAAGGACTGACCATGACCCTGCTGGACATTATGCGCACCTCCGCCGTGATCCCCGTGATTGCGATCGACGATCCTGACCACGCCGTGCCGCTGGCCAAGGCGCTGGTGGCGGGCGGCATCCGCGTGCTGGAAGTGACCTTGCGCACCAGGCACGGCCTGGGCGCGATCAAGGCCATGTCGGCGGTGGAAGGCGCCATCGTCGGCGTCGGCACCTTGACGCAGCCGGAAGAATTCGCCGCAGCGCGCGACGCGGGCGCGGTGTTCGGCGTGTCGCCGGGCCTGACGCCGGCGCTGATCGCCGCCGCCAAGAGCAGCGGCCTGCCGCTGCTGCCGGGCGTGATGACGCCGTCCGAAGTGATGGCCGCGCGCGAGCAGGGCTTCCAGCAGCTCAAGCTGTTCCCGGCCGTGCCGGCGGGCGGCGTGGGCATGCTGAACGCGCTGGCCGGTCCGCTGGGCGACATCACCTTCTGCCCGACCGGCGGCATCTCGATCGACACCGCGCCGCAGTTCCTGAAGCTGAAGAACGTGGCTTGCGTGGGCGGCTCCTGGCTGACCCCGAAAGACCTGATGCAGGCCGGCGACTGGGAAGGCATCACCGCCCTGGCCAAAGCGGCCAGCGCGCTGCGCTGATTTAGCGGCGGCGTACCCCCGCCGTCAGGCCTGGTGCGCCGCCACGCGGTTGCGGCCCGCGCGTTTGGCGGCGTAGAGTGCGCGGTCGGCTGCGCCGATCAGGGCCGGGACGTCGAACGGCTGCTCGGGACTGTGCGTGGCAACGCCCACGCTGACCGTCACCTGCCCGTTGCCTTCGGCCGCGTAGCGGTGCTCAAGGTCCAGCGCCAGCACGCGCTGGCGCAAGCTCTCCGCCATTTTCATGGCCTGCTCGGCGTCCGTGTCCGGCAGGATGATGGCGAATTCTTCGCCGCCGTAGCGCGCCAGCAGGTCGGTGGAGCGGTGCAGCATGGCCGTCAGCGCGGCAGAGACCTGGATCAGGCACTGGTCGCCATGTTGGTGGCCGTAGTGGTCGTTGTAGGCCTTGAAGCAGTCGATGTCTATCATCAGCAGCGACAGCTTGCCGCCGTTGCGCTTGGCGCGCCGCTGTTCCTTGTCGATGGCGACGTCGAAATGGCGGCGGTTGGCCACGCCGGTCAGGCCGTCCGAGAAGGTCTGCGAGCGCAGCACCATGGCCTGCTCGCGCAGCACCTTCTCGCGGTTGGCGGCGATGCTCACGTCGGTGATCTGTATCAGGCAGTGGCGCTCCCCCGCGCCCGCCGCCACCGTCACCGGCGTGACGGCGATGGCCTGCTGCAGGCGCTCGCCGCGCGCCGCCGCCGAGCGGTTGGCGTGCAGCGGGAAGGGCGACTTGTTCAGCGTTTGCGACAGCAGCGAGGGGAAGTTGCTCACCAGCGCCTGCTGGATCGCCATGCCGATGCGCTGGCTGCGCATCTCCGGGAACAGCGTATAGAAATCGCGGCACAGCACGTCGCTGGCCGGCATGGCGGAGTACTGTTCCATCCAGCGGTTCCACAGGACGATGCGGCCCTGCGCGTCCAGCACGATGGCGCCCAGGTGGACTGCGCCCAGCACGCTCTCCAGCAGGCCGAGACGGTTTGCTTCCAGTTCCATGGTCAATTGCGGCCCATCACGCGGCTCAGATAAAGATTAATCTGCTCCTTCAGGTCGCGCAGCGCCGACACGTCCAGGATAAAGGCCACGTAGCCGTGGATCTGGTGCATCTCGAGAATAAAGTCGATGTGCAGCATCATCACCACCGAGTCGGCGGCGCTGCCGGACGCGCTCAGGATGTCCTCGCTGGTGCCCACGTGATACACCGGCAGCGAGCCTTGCAGCTCCTGCTCGAAGATGTTGGCCAGCGTGCCGACGCAGGAGTTGAGGATGATGTTGCCGATCTCGCTCATGGCCTCCTGTTCCATCTCGGTCAGCTCGGACAGCGGCACCAGCTCGCCCACCATCAGGCGCACGATCTCCAGGCTTTTATCCTCGGGGAACATGAGGATGGCTTCGGTCTCGAACGCGCCATCGTAGTGCTGGCTCACGCCGCAGATGCGCTGCGCCTGCTCGCCGCGGTGGCCCAGCAGGCTGGCGGCATCGGCGCGGTTCAGGAAACTGATCGACGGCACCGACATGGTCACCGCCTCGTTGACGATGCCGCTCATGGCGGCGGCGGCCTGGCCCACGCCGATGTTGAAAATTTCCACCAGCGCGTCGTGTTCCAGTTCGGACAGGGTGAAGGACATCAGGCCTCCAGCGGCGCGATCAGCTGGGCCACGCGCGCCTCCGTGATGGGCTTTTCCATGAAGGCCACGCCGATTTCGGCGGCCCGGTTGCGGGTGGCGGTCTGCACGTTGGCCGTCAGCAGCGAGATATGGGTGTGCGGCAGGCGCGCGCGCAGCTGCTCGGCGGCGGCCATGCCGCCCATGCCGGGCATGTTCACGTCGATCAGGATCAGGTCGGGCGTGTAGCCTTCGATTTTCTGCAGCGCTTCTTCGCCGGAGGCCGCTTCTTCCACGAGCCAGCCGGCGTGCATGCTGAGGATGTATTGGCGCGCCATCAGGCGCGAGACGCGGCTGTCGTCGACGACCAGTATCTGTTTGACGGACTCCATGCGCTTTCCTGGCGGGCTATGTCGGGGTCTTATTCTCGCATAAACACGCGGGGGCGCGGTTGCGATCCGCTAAAATAGCGGCAATTCGATTTCCCGCATTCCTACTCTTAATTTTTTATCATGACCCAAGACGAACTGAAACAAGCCGTAGCCCGCGCCGCCATCGCCCACGTGGAAGGCGACATCATCGGCGTCGGCACCGGCTCCACCGCCAACTTCTTCATCGACGAACTGGCCAAGATCAAGCACCAGATCAAGGGCACCGTGGCGTCCTCGGAAGCCACTGCGGCGCGCCTGGCCGCGCACGGCATCCCGGTGCTGGACCTGAACGACGTGCCGGAGATCGCGGTCTACATCGACGGCGCCGACGAGATCACCGAGCAGGGCGCCATGATCAAGGGCGGCGGCGCGGCACTGACGCGCGAGAAGATCGTCGCCTCCGTGTCGAAAAAATTCGTCTGCATCGCCGACGGCTCCAAGCTGGTGGACGTGATGGGCAAGTTCCCGCTGCCGGTGGAAGTGCTGCCGATGGCGCGCAACGCCGTGGCGCGCCAGCTGGCCGCGCTGGGCGGCCAGCCCAAGCTGCGCCTGAAGGCCGGCACCGACGTAGCCTTCGTCACCGACAACGGCGGCAACATCCTGGACGTGGCCGGCCTGGCCATCACCGATCCGAAGGGCCTGGAAGCGCAGATCAACCAGATCGTCGGCGTGATCGCCGTGGGCCTGTTTGCCGCGCGCGGCGCCGACGTCTGCCTGCTGGGCACCGCCGACGGCGTGCGCACGCTGACCTACTAATCCCTGCCCAGGACGTCTATGAAACGCTTGCTGTTGCTGTCTGTCGTGGTATTGAGTGCCTGTTCGCATGTGCCGTTCAAGCAGGACCGGGAACAGGAAGCCGAGGCGGCCCGGCGCGCGGCCACGGTGCGCAAGCCGGTGGAGTCCGAGCTGGCCAGCGACGGCAGCAAGCGCGTGGCGGTGGACGGGGTGGAGATCGAAAAAGTGGCCTTCCGCGCCGGCGCCTCGTCGGCCACGGTGGAGCGCATGGCGCGCAAGGCCGGCTGCGACGGCAACGGCGGCCCCGGCGCCGGGCTGCTGTCCGGGCCGGGCCCGGTCGAGGTCTACCGCATGATGTGCAGCAACGGCACGGCCTACCTGGCCAAGTGTGAACTGCGGCAGTGCAAGCCTTTGCAGCGCTGAGAAATACCCAAACGCAAAAAGGGGTCAGGGTTAATTAAATGTTGCTCATTTAATTAACCCTGACCCCTTTTTGGTGGGCGGAAATTTTAGTCTGCCGGGGGGACGTAGCCGGCTGCCGCGTCGGCGCCGTCGCCGAAGAAGTGCTTTTCCATCTGCGTGGCCAGGTATTTGCGCGCGCGCAGGTCGGCCAGGTTCAGGCGGTTCTCGTTGACCAGCATGGTCTGGTGCTTGAGCCAGGCGCCCCAGGCTTCTTTCGAGACGGACAGGTAGATCTTCTTGCCCAGCTCACCCGGGTAGGGCGGGAAATCCAGGCCTTCGGCTTCCTTGTTCAGTTTGATGCAATGGACGGTGCGGGCCATCTTTGGTGCTCCTAATGCGGTGTGGTGAAAGCGTGATTATAAGGTTTTAATCAGAACCTGGGATTTGCGCTGCCAGTTATACATGCGCTGGCGGTCCTTCGGCAGCGCGTCCACCGTGGCCGGCACGAAGCCGCGCTTGATGAACCAGTGCGCGGTGCGGGTGGTGAGCACGAACAGCTTGGACAGCCCCAGCGCGCGGGCGCGGTTTTCCATATGCTTGAGGATGCGCTCGCCGTCGCCCTGCGCTTGCACGTCGGGGTTGACGGTCAGGCATGCCATTTCGGCCATCTTTTGTTCCGGGAACGGGTACAGCGCGGCGCAGCCGAAGATCACGCCGTCGTGCTCGATGACCGAGAACAGGTCGATTTCGCGTTCGATCAGCTCGCGGCCGCGCTTGACCAGCGTGCCGTCCGCTTCCAACGGTTCGATCAGCTTGATGATGCCGCCCACGTCTTCAATCGTGGCCTGGCGCAGCGATTCCAGGTTCTCGTGCGAGATCATGGTGCCCACGCCATCGTGGGTGAACAGCTCCAGCAGGGCCGAGCCGTCCATGGCGAAGGGCACGATGTGGGAGCGCTCCACGCCGTTGTTGCAGGCCTTGACGCAGTGCTTCAAGTAAAATGCGGTGGCGTCGGGCAGGAAGCCGGCCATCAGCACCGCTTCGGCCTGGTGCGAGGACAGCTCGCGGATCTCGGCGCCGGCGGCGTCGGTCATCATGTCGGTTTCGGTGATGAAGATCAGCTTGTCGGCGTGCAGGGCGATGGCGGCGCTGCAGGCCACGTCTTCCATGGTCAGGTTGAAGGTCTCGCCGGTGGGCGAGAAGCCCAGCGGCGACAGCAGCACCAGGCCGTCCGAACCCAAAATGGAGTGGATGGTCTCGGCGTCCACCTTGCGCGTGATGCCGGTCAGTTCCAGGTCCACGCCGTCGATCACGCCGAGCGGACGGGCGGTGATGAAGTTGCCGGAGATGATGCGGATGGCGGCATTGGACATGGGGGTGTTGGGCAAACCCTGGCTGAACGCGGCCTCGATGTCCAGGCGCAGCTCGCCAGCCGCCTCCTTGGCGCATTCCATGGCGGCGGTGTCGGTAATGCGCACGCCGTTGTGGAAGCGGCCTTCCACGTTGCGCAGCGCGAGCTGTTCGGCCACCTGCGGGCGCGAGCCGTAGACCACGGTCACGTTGATGTCGAGCGCCTGCAGCAGCGACAAATCATGGGCCAGCACCGGCAGGGCGCCAGCCGATACGAGTTCGCCGGGAAAGGCGACCACGAAGGTCTTGCCGCGGAAAGCGTGGACGTAGGGTGCGACGGAGCGCAGCCATTGGACGAATTGGGTAGGGTTTTCCATTTGCCGCATTATAATTCGGTGCGCGGTTTTCGCGCCAAATACTAGTAAAAAACATGTCAGAAGCCAGCAAGAAGCCACCAGTTTCCACTCCGCAGCAGCCATCCACCGCTCCCGCCGCCTCCGCCACCGCCCCCAGGGGGGATGCGCCCGCTGTGACGCGCGCGCCACAAGGGGGGCAACGCGGCGCCCAGCGCGGCGGCCAGCAGGGCCAGGCCGGCCGCGCCGCACGCGCGCCGGG
>NZ_JBWKSD010000012.1:0-144457 GCF_059419605.1 Pseudoduganella sp. GW821-FHT05F09 | reverse complement strand
CGCCCACACTTATCGACTGTTAATTTTTAAAGAATTCTGCGTTACTTGCTGAAGCGTTTTGTTCAGCAGCAGAGAGGCGAGATTATGCGGTGTTTCGTGCAGCTCGTCAACCCCTGTTTTTCACCCTGCGCAACTCGCATTTGCATGCAGCGCGTCGGGAGGCAGAACTATATAGAAGCCCCCGGGGCTTGGCAAGAGTAAAATGCTTCCTTTGCCGCTTTATTCTTCGCTTGCCTCCATGACCATCCTGCTCTCTACCCTCAACGCGCGCTACACCCATGCCTCCCTGGGGCTGCGCTACCTGCTTGCCAATATGGGAGAGCTGCAGGAACAGACAAAAATCCAGGAGTTCGTTATCGGTGCGAAGACCACCGAGATCGTGGAGCGCATCCTGGCGCACAAGCCGCGCATCGTGGGCTTCGGCATCTATATATGGAATGTCGAAGAGACCAACAAGGTGGTGGGCATGCTGAAACGCGTGGCGCCGGAGGTGGTGGTGGTGCTGGGCGGGCCGGAAGTGTCTTACGAGACGAACGAGCAGGAGATTGTGCGCCTGGCGGACTATGTAATCACCGGCTGGGGCGACGTGACTTTCCCCAAGGTCTGCAGCGATATCCTGAACGGCCCCAAGCCCATCATGAAAGTGCACGCCGGCCACCAGCCGCCGATGGCGGAACTGAAGCTGCCCTATTCGCTGTATTCGGACGACGACATCAAGAACCGCACCATTTATGTGGAGGCTTCGCGCGGCTGTCCGTTCAAGTGCGAGTTCTGCCTGTCGGCGCTGGACAAGACGGCGTGGCCCTTTAATATCGATCTGTTCTTGGCGGAGATGGAGGGGCTGCACGCGCGCGGCGCACGCCTGTTCAAGTTTGTGGACCGCACCTTCAATCTGAATATCAAGACCAGCCTGAAGATCATGCAGTTCTTCCTGGATAAGATAGAGGCCAATCCGGACGATCCGGTCTACGCCCACTTCGAGCTGGTGCCGGACCATTTGCCCGACGCACTGAAAGAGGGCATTTCCAAATTCCCGCACGGCGCGCTGCAATTCGAGATCGGCATCCAGAGCTTCAACCCGGAAGTGCAGTCGCTGGTGAGCCGCAAGCAGGACAACCAGAAGGCGGCCGACAATATCCGCTGGCTGTGCGACCACTCCACCGCGCATATGCACGTGGACCTGATCGCCGGCCTGCCGGGGGAGACGGTGGAGAGTTTCGCCGAGGGCTTCAACAAGCTGTGGGCGCTGGGGCCGCATGAGATTCAGTTCGGCATATTGAAGCGGCTGCGCGGCACGCCCATCATCCGGCACACGGAGCCGTTCGGGCTGGTGTTCGATCCGCATCCGCCATACACGATACTGGCAAACAATCATATCGATTTCCAGACCATGCAGCGGCTGGTGCGGTTCGCGCGCTATTGGGACCTGGTGGCCAATTCGGGACGGTTCACGCATACCTTGCCCGTACTTCTGGGAGAGATGCCGTTCCAGAATTTTATGGCATTCTCGGATTGGCTGTACGCGAACACCGACGCCACGCACCGCATTGCGCTGGACCGCCTGGCGGGCATGGTGCAGCGCTGGCTGGCGCACGCCGGCATGGACGCGGACGCGGCGGCGCAGCTGCTGTCCAGCGATTTCGCGCCCAAGGGCAAAGCGGCGCACGTGCACCATCCGGCGCCGCAACGCCAGGCGCGGCATTTGGCGGCGTGACGGTTGCACGCCATCCCTACCGGGTGGCGCAGTAGTAGAAAGTCACTTACACTTGAGCCATGCCAACTAACCCCGTGCCCACCCTCACCATCAGCTCCGGCAGCGCGTCGGAGGCTACGGTCACGGCTGGCGGCACCTGGCAGGTGCATGCGCTGGCGCACCGCCACCCCATGCACGCCATTACCGCCTCGCTGAAACAGCTCAAGGGCAAGCGCGCGCAGTGGGATTTGCGCGCCGTCGAGGCGATGGACCATATCGGCGCCCAGCTTTTATGGAATGCCTGGGGCAAGACCCGCCCCGCATCCCTGCAAATGGCGCCCGAACACGAGGAATTCTTCAAGCGCCTGGAATCCACCGGCACGCTGCAGCTCCAGCAGCACCGCCAGCACCGCCTGACGTCCGTGATGAAGCTGGGCTTCACCATCATGGGCTTTGCCGAGCACATGGCCGGCTTCATCAAACTGATAGGCCAGGTCACGCAGGACTCCTGGCGCTTCCTGCGCAACCCCATGCGTGGCCCCTGGCGCGAGATTTCGGCCAATGTCTACCACGCCGGCTTCCAGGCGCTGGGCATCACGGCGCTGGTCGGCTTCCTGATCGGCGTGGTGCTGTCCTTCCTGTCGGCGCAGCAGCTGCGCACCTTCGGCGGCGACATCTACCTGGTCAACCTGCTCGGCATGAGCGTGATCCGCGAACTGGGACCGCTGCTGGCCGCCATCCTGGTGGCGGGCCGCTCAGGATCGTCCATTACCGCGCAGCTGGGCGTGATGCGCGTGACCGAGGAACTCGATGCAATGCTGGTGATGGGCATTTCGCACGGCTTCCGCCTGATCCTGCCCAAAGTGATTGCGCTGGCCATTTCCATGCCATTGCTGGTGATCTGGACCGATACCATGGCGCTGATAGGCGGCATGGTATCGGCCAAGGTGGAACTGAACCTGTCGGCGCGCTACTTTATCCAGAAGCTGCCGGACGCGGTGCCGCTGGCGAACTATCTGATCGGCCTACTCAAAGGCGTGGTGTTCGGCACCCTGATCGCGCTGGTGTCCTGCCACTTCGGCCTGCGCATCCAGCCCAATACGGAGAGCCTGGGACGCGGCACCACCACTTCGGTGGTGACGGCCATTACGGTGGTGATCCTGGCGGACGCGGTGTTCGCCATCGTCTTCAACGGAGTGGGCTACTGATGGACGAGACCCTGCCGCCCGAAGAGAACTGCGGCTGCCCGGAGACCCCGGGCATGCTGACACTGGACGGCAGCGTGCCGGTGGTGGAAATCACCAATCTGCAAACCCGTTTCGGCCGCACCGTGGTGCACCAGGACCTGAACCTGGAGATCGAGCAGGGCGAGATCCTGTCCATCGTGGGCGGCTCGGGCACCGGCAAGACCGTGCTGCTGCGGCAGATGCTGGGCCTGGAGCGCCCCACCAAGGGCTGCGTGCGCATCTTCGGCGAGGACATCACGCAGGCCAACGCCGAACACCTGCAGCAGCTGCGCAACCACTGGGGCATGCTGTTCCAGGAAGGCGCGCTGTATTCGGCGCTGACGGTGTTCGAGAATATCGCCCAGCCCATGCGCGAGCTGCGCGTGCTGCCGCCGGACCTGATACGGGACGCGGTGCTGCTGAAGATGAATATGGTGGACCTCGGCCCCGAGCACGCCAACAAGATGCCGTCCGACCTGTCCGGCGGCATGGTCAAGCGGGTGGCCCTGGCGCGCGCGCTGGTGCTGGAGCCCAAGCTGCTGTTCCTGGACGAGCCCACCGCCGGCCTGGACCCGGACCGCTCGGAGAGCTTCGTTTCACTGATCAAATCGCTGCACCGGGAGCTGGGCCTGACCGTGGTGATGGTGACGCACGACCTGGACACGCTGTTCGCGCTGTCCACCCGCATCGCCGTGCTGGCGGAAAAACATGTGATTGCCGTCGCGCCCACGCGCGAAGTGATCAAGGTGGACCACCCCTTCATCAAGGAATTCTTCCTCGGCGCGCGCGGCAAGCGCGCGCTGGCGGCCCTTGATGATAGAAAAATTCAGGAGTAGCTATGGAAAACAGATCGCACGCATTAATGACGGGCTTCTTCACGATATCGCTGCTGATCGCGGCGGTGCTGTTCGGGATCTGGTTCAACCGCGACCGCGTGGAGCGCGAGCCCTATCTGATCGCCACCTCGCTGTCCGTGCCCGGCCTGAACCCGCAGGCGGCGGTGCGCTACCGCGGCCTGGAGGTGGGCAAGGTGGACGACATCGGTTTCGACGCCAAGGTGACGGGACAGATCCTGGTGCACCTGAGCGTGGACCCGGACACGCCCATCACCAAGACCACCTTTGCCACGCTGGGCTACCAGGGCGTGACCGGCATTGCCTACATCCAGCTGGACGACGAGTCGGTGGGCTCGGAGCGCCTGCGCACCAGCGCCAGCAACCCCACCCGCATTCCGCTGCACCCCGGCCTGTTCGACCAGCTGGAAAAGCGCGGCAAGGCCATCCTGTCCAAGGCTGAAAAAGTGACCGAATCGCTCGACACGCTGCTCAGCCCCGCCAACCAGAAGACCATGCTGGGCGCCTTTGCCGACGTGAGCGAGACCGCGCGCGAGTTCCGCAGCGTGCCCGCGCAACTCGGCCCCACGCTGGACAAGCTGCCCAAGCTGGTGGAGCAGGCGCAGGGCAGCCTGGCGGCCGTGAACCGCCTGGCGGACGACGCCACCAAGCTGTCGGCCAGCCTGCAGGGGCCGAACGGCGCCATTTCGCGCCTGAACGGCACGGTGGACCGCGTGGGCCTGTCGCTGGAAACGGTGGCCGGCGGCGTGGAGCTGGAGACCCTGCCCAATATTAACGCGCTGACCGATGAAACGCGTTCGTCCATGCGGGCCGTGCGCCGCACCATGAACACCCTGAACGACAAGCCGCAGAGCATCCTGTTCGGCACGCCCGACGCCACGCCGGGTCCGGGCGAGGCGGGCTTCACGCCGCCGGCCGCGAAATAAAGGAAAAATATGGAATCGACCCTCAACAAACTGGCCTGCATGGCATTGCTGGCCGCGCTGGGCGGCTGCGCCACCAAGGGCGCGCAGACCACCGTGTACGACTTCGGCCCGCTGACGCCGGCCGCGTCGCCATCCGCCACGGCCGCCGCCGCCCTGCCCGCGCTGGTGGTGGCGGACGTGAACGGCCCGGCCTCGCTGGACAGCAACCGCATGTATTACCGCCTGCTGTACGCGGACGCGCAGCAGGCCCGCCCCTACGCGCAGAACGCCTGGAGCGTCACGCCGCTGCAGCTGCTGACCCAGCGCCTGCGCGCGCGCCTGGCGCAGGCCGGCGTGAAAGTGCTGGCCACCACCGACGCCGCCGTGGGCATGCCCATCCTGCGCCTGGAGGCGGACGACTTCTCGCAGAACTTCGACAGCCTGGCCAGCAGCAGCGGCCAGGTGTCGCTGCGCGCCTCGCTGTTCCGCAGCCACAAGCTGGTGGACCAGAAGACCTTCACCCGCAGCACCGCCGCGCGCAGCGCCGATGCGGCCGGCGGCGCGCGCGCGCTGGCCGATTCGTCGGACGCCATCGCCGCCGACATCCTGGCCTGGCTGAACACCTTGCCAGCCACGCTGCCGCAGTAACAGCGTGAGCGTGACGGAAACCACGGTCCAGCCCCGCATGCCGTCGCCGGTGGCGCGCGCGGCGCTGCTGGCCTATCTGCTGCTGATCGTCTATGCGAGCTGGTTCCCCTTTTCCGGCTGGCAGAACCAGGGCCTGTCGCCGCTGATCTTCCTCGAGCACACGGCCATGCCGCGCTACTGGACCAAGTTCGACGCCATCATCAACGTGGTGGGCTATATGCCCTTCGGCGCGCTGGTGGTGTACGCGCTGTATCCGCGCCTGCGCGGCGTGGCGGCCTTCGCCATCGCCGCCGCGTGCGGGGTGCTGGTGTCCGGCGCCATGGAGGCGGTGCAGACCTATCTGCCCAGCCGCGTATCGTCCAACCTGGACTTCTACACCAACGCGGCCGGCGCCGCCGCCGGCGCGCTGTTCGGCACCCTGAGCGCCACCGCGCTGCTGGACGGCAGCCCCTTGTACCGCCTGCGCCAGCGCTGGTTCGTGCAGCACACCAGCCAGGGCCTGGTGCTGATGGGCTTGTGGCCGCTGGCGCAGATCTATCCGCAGGGCTTTTTGTTCGGCCACGGCCAGCTGCTGCCCATCCTGTCGGACTGGCTGTCCGAGCTGCTCGGCACCAGCATCGACCTGGTGGAGCTGGTGCGGCCCGGCGCCGAGCTGACGGTGGAGCAGTACTGGCTGTCCGAAACCATCATCACGGCCTGCGGCATGGTGGGCGCCGGCCTGACCCTGCTGTGCCTGATGCGCAAGCACGCGCCGCGCGCCGGCCTGCTGATCGGCCTGGCGGGCGCCGCCATCGTGGTGAAGTCGCTGGCGACGGCGCTGCTGTTCTCGCCGGAGAACGCCTTCGTGTGGATTACGCCGGGCGCGCAGGGCGGCTTCCTGATCGGCGCCATCATGCTGGCCGGGCTGGCGTTCGCGCCGCACATGGCGCAGCGCCGCCTGGCCGCGCTGACCTTGCTGCTCAGCCTGCTCATTGTGAACACCACGCCGGTCAACCCCTATTTCCTGTCCACGCTGCAGGGCTGGGTGCAGGGCAAGTTCCTCAACTTTAACGGCGCGGCGCAGTTCCTGTCGCTGCTGTGGCCGTTTTTCGCGCTGTGGTTCCTGCTGCTGCCGTCGCATAAGCTCAACCGTCCCTAAGCCGCCAATACAGGTATCATTGCGCCTGAAACGACAAGCGAGGCCCTTATGAGCGACAACAAACAATTTTTCGAACGCCACGTGTTCTTCTGCATGAACAAGCGTGACGACGGCCGCAACAGCTGCGGCGACCACGGCGCCGAAGTGGCGCAAAAGCACGCCAAGAAGCGCTGCAAGGAACTGGGCATCAACGGCCCCGGCAAGGTGCGCGTCAACCAGGCCGGCTGCATGGACCGCTGCGAAGAAGGCCCGGTGATGGTGGTGTATCCGGAAGGCACCTGGTACACCTACGTGGACACCACGGATATCGATGAGATCGTCGACAGCCACCTGGTCGGCGGCAAGGTAGTGGAGCGCCTGAAGATATGATGAACAAGAGCTCGGAAAAATTCACCCTGCCCGGCAACGCCGGCCTGATGGAAGGCCTGATCGACATGCCGGCCGGCGACGCGCCGCCGCGCGGCGTGGCCCTGGTGGCCCACCCGCACCCGCTGTACGGCGGCACCATGGACAATAAGGTGGCCGTGACCCTGATGCGCACCTTCGTCGGCCTGGGCTATGTGGTGGCGCGCATCAACTTCCGCGGCGTGGGCGCCTCGGAAGGCGTGCATGACCACGGCCACGGCGAAACCGACGACATGGGCCTGCTGTACCAGCACATGACGCAGAAATACCCCGGCCTGCCGGTGGCCCTGAGCGGCTTCTCCTTCGGCACCTATGTGCAGTCGCAGCTGGCCAAGCGCCTGGCCGAGGCCGGCACGCCTGCCGAGCGCCTGGTACTGGTTGGCACGGCCGCCAAAAAATGGGAGCTGGCCGACGTGCCGGCGGACACCATTTTGATCCACGGCGAGAACGACGACACCATCCCGGTGCAGGACGTGTTCAACTGGGCGCGCCCGCAGGACATCCCGGTGCTGGTGATACCCGGCGCCGACCACTTCTTCCACCGCAAGCTCGGCCATATCAAGACCTGGGTCACGGCGCTGTGGCTGGGCGGCCAGAAGGACAGCGGCGAAGCGGCCTGAGGCCCTATAATGTCCGGCATCCGTTTTTAACACCACTGCATTAAGACCAATGAAAAAATACCTCGCGGCACTCGCCACCAGCGTGCTGTTCATCACCTCCGCCGTGGCGCAGACCCTGCCCGCGCCCACCATCGCGGCCAAGTCCTGGCTGCTGCTGGACATGACCAGCGGCCAGATCATCGCCTCGCAAGACCCGAACATGCGCATCGAGCCAGCCTCGCTGACCAAGATCATGACGGCCTACCTGACCTTCCAGGCCCTGCGCGACAAGAAGATCGACATCAACCAGAAGGTGAACGTGTCGGTGCGCGCCTGGAAAGTGGATTCGAGCAGCTCGAAGATGTTTATCGACCCTGCCGTGCCGGTCTCCATCAACGACCTGCTGCACGGCCTGATGGTGCAGTCCGGCAATGACGCCGCCGTCGCGCTGGCCGAGGCCGTGGCCGGCGACGAAGCCACCTTCGTCACGCTGATGAACCGCGAAGCGCAGCGCATGGGCCTGACCCAGACCCGCTTCGCCAACCCGCACGGCCTGCCCAGCCCGGAAAACTATTCCACCGCGCAAGACCTGTCGGTGCTGGCCAAGCGCGTGATCGCCGACTACCCCGAGTTCTACAAGATCGACTCGGTGAAAAGCTTCACCTACAACAAGATCACCCAGCCCAACCGCAACCGCCTGCTGTGGCTGGACCCGACCGTGGACGGCATGAAGACCGGCCACACCGAAGCGGCCGGCTACTGCATGATCGCGTCGGCGCACCGCCCGAACGGCAACTTCGGCGAGCGCCGCCTGATTTCCGTGGTGCTGGGCACCGCCTCCGACGGCGCGCGCACGGCCGAAAGCCAGAAGCTGCTGAACTGGGGCTTCCAGAATTTCGATACGGTACGCCTGTACAGCAAGGGCCAGGCCATCGATACGCCGGAAATCTGGAAAGGCTCGTCGAACAAGCTGAAGATCGGCTTTGCGCAGGACGTGCTGGTGACGGTGCCGAAAGGCGTGGCCGGCAAGATGAAGCCCGTGCTCGAGCGCAAGGACCCGCTGGTGGCCCCTATCGCCGAGAACACCCGCGTCGGCTCGCTGAAGATGGTGGTGGACGGCAAGCCGCTGCTGGAACTGCCGGTGGTGGCGCTGGAAGGCGTGCCGCAGGCGTCCATCTTCGGCCGCGCATGGGACTCCGTGCGCCTGTGGCTGAAATAAGCTAGGCGTTCATTTCATGGTGGAGCGCATTCTGCGCCCACTGGAAGGCCTCGGTGCTGGCCTCGCCAAGGCGGTCCGGGTCTATCCCGGCCGCCAGCGCCACCTCGGCGGCGCGGCCCACCTGGCCGCGCTCGATCAGCAGCGCCAGCATCAGGTACGGGCCGTAGGGGCCGCCGCTGTTGAGCAGCACGTCCCGTATCTCGTCCGACAAATGCATCTTCTCCAGGATGGCCGCCATCGGCACCTTGAGCAGGATGTCGAACAGCGACAGCAGGCCCACCAGGAACAGCTCGTCGCGCTCCGACTGCTCGATATCCTCCCCCACGATCTCCAGGAAACGCGCCCGCGCCAGCGCCACTTCCAGCAGCGCTTCGTCGCGTTCGTGCGTATTCCCGAGGCGGAACATGGACACCGTCAGCCAGCGGTACAGATGCGTGCGGCCCAGCACGATAATCGCTTCCTTCAGACTGGTGACGGCGGCGTGGTGGCCGGTGCTGGAGGCGTTGGCCCAGCGCAGCAGGTGGAAAGCCAGGCCCGGGTCCTGTTTCGCCACCTCGGTGAGCTGGCCCACTTCGGCGTCCGTGCGCAGCAAGTTCAGCAGTTCTATCGAGGTCAGCCGGCTCTGGTCTATCTTGGCGTCCGGGTCCACCGTGTCCACGGTGCTCAGGAAGGCGCCCAGGCAATAGTCGCAACCCCAGGCCAGGCACATGCGCTGCTCGTCCCAGCTGTCCACGCCGTCCACCGCGATCTGCAGGGCAGGATAGGCTGCGCGCAGCTGGCGCAGCAGGTTCTGGAAGATGGGCAGGGAACTGTCCGCCAGGCTCAGGAAGACCACGTCGCAGGCGGCCAGCAGCGGCAAGTCTTCCGGCGCAAGCGTCACGCCGCGTAGGGCGGCCTTGCAGCCGGCCTGGCGCAGCACTTCAAGACGCGCCAGCAGTTCGGCAGGCGGCAGCGCGGCTTGCTTGCGGTCCAGCAAAAACATGCAATTGGGGGCGGCCAGAGCCAGGAATTCGCGCGCGTCCACCGCTTGCGGCGTGATCGGGATGACGGCCACGCGCCGCTCCACAAAGGCGGACAGGCCGGCCGCTTCCAGCGCCTCGAAAAACTCGGCCTCGGGCGGCGCGGCGCGCTGCCCCCCGGTCTTGAAGGTGAAGCGGTAGCCGCACAGGCGATGCCGCTTGTCGACGATTTCATCGCGGCACAGCATGGCGTCCGCCTCGGCCTGGCCGAGATGGGCCGCTTCCGGCGCGGCATCGCCTGCCGCCGCGGGCGGCGCCGCAGTCGGCACGGGAGCCCGCACCACGGGGGCGGCGCCGCTGATTTCCGGTTCTGGTTTGCGGTTCAGAAAAGATAGCAGGCCCACATTGCGCTCCTTGCGGAAGTTCTTCAACTCGACAAGCCACTTAGCGATAATACAATAGAAATCCGGACGCGGAGCGGTCGCCGCCGAGAATATCCGCCGCCTGCGCACGGCCCAGTCCACACCCTTATAATTGTTGATTTTTCCGGAAAAAAACCTATGCGCAACAGCACTGTATCGCCCACCCCATTGGCCCTGTCGCGCATCGTGGCCGGCATGTGGCGCATGACGGAATGGAATATGACGCCGCAGCAGCGCCTGGCCTTTATCGAGCAATGCCTGGAGCTGGGCGTGAGCAGCTTCGACCATGCGGACATCTACGGCGGCTACGGCGTGGAAGCCCTGTTCGGCGAAGCGCTGGCGCTGAAGCCGGCGCTGCGCGAGCAGATGCAGATCGTGAGCAAATGCGGCATCAAGCTGGTCTCGCAAGCACGTCCCGCGCACACCATCCAGCATTACGACACCTCGGCCGCGCATATCACCGCCTCGGTGGAGCAGTCGCTAAGCCAGCTGCGCACCGATTACCTGGACCTGCTGCTGATACACCGCCCGGACCCGCTGATGGACTTCGACGAGATGGCGGACACCTTCACGCGCCTGCGCGCCGAAGGCAAGGTGCGGCATTTCGGCGTGTCCAACTTCAGCCGCCACCAGTTCGAGGCGCTGAACCGGCGCATTGCGCTGGCCACCAACCAGGTGGAGTTTTCGCCGCTGCACCTGGCGCCGATGTTCGACGAAACCTTCGACGGCCTGCAGGACCTGGGCGTGCAGCCGATGATCTGGTCGCCCCTGGGCGGCGGACGCTTGTTCAGCGGCGGCGACGCGGCCGGCGAGCGCCTGCGCGCCTGCATCCGGCAAGTGGCGGAAGAAGTGCGGCAGCCGTTTGCGTCGGTGGTGTTCGCGTGGATTATGCAGCTGCCGTGCAAGCCGGTGCCGCTGACCGGCTCCGGGCGCATCGCGGCGATACAGGAAGCGGTGCAAGCCACGCAGTTCACGCTCAGCCGCCCGCAGTGGTTCGAGATCCTGCGCGCGGCGCGCGGGCACGAGGTGGCCTGAGGTGGCCTGAGGTAGCCTGAGGTAGCCTGACTACTCAGTCCTCGTACACGGCTGGCGGCGCAATGCCGGTCCAGCCGTATTTCCAGGCCAGGTTCAAGCCCAGCGTGAACGCCACGTAGACGGCAAAGAACAGCGCGAAGAAGCCCGTGGTCAGCCACACCAGCAGGCCTATGCACACCACCAGCCCCACCAGCGCGCCCACGCTTTTCTTCTGCTTGGAGCTGGGGAAGCGGATGGTGGACACCATCAGCCCGCCCACCACGAACAGCAGCACCACCACCAGCGCCGCATGCTGCAGCGTGCGCGCCGGCTCCGGCCACGCCACCACCACGGACGCCACGCACGCCGCCCCCGCCGTGATCGGCATGCCGACGAAATAGCGCGGATCGGTGCGGCCCACGTTCACATTGAAACGCGCCAGGCGCAGCGCGCCGCAGGCCACGAAAATAAAGCTGGCGATGCCGCCCATGCGCAGCAAAGTGCCGTGCTCATGGCCCAGCAGCACGAAGCCGTAGCAATACAGCAGCACCGCCGGCGCGCAGCCGAAATTCATCACGTCCGCAATCGAATCGAGCTGCACGCCGAACTCGGAACTGGTGCCGGTGGCGCGCGCCACGAAGCCGTCCAGCGCATCGAACACCCCGGCCAGCACCAGCAGCACGGCCGCCATCTGGTAGTCCTGCGCGCTGCCGATGTAGGCGTTGTCCACCGAAATGACGATGCTGCCGAAACCGCAGGCGATCGACAACAGCGTGACAAAGCTGGGCAGGGCGAATTTGGCGCGACGCAGGCGCTGCTTGGTTGGGGTCATGTGGAAGGTGCCTGGCTAGATTGCGTAAACGGCTATTTTACCGTGCTTGCAGCGATATTCTGACATGCATCAACATCCGCAGCGCCACGGTGGCGTCAGCACGGCGGCGTTTCGCCTAGAATTGAATGATTGCAAGGGGAGCCGCCATGAAACGTCCGACCGCCAGTAGCGCATTCCTGCCAGCCCGGTTCTCGGCGGCCATCACGGCGGCCATCGCGGCAGCCGCACTGGCCAGCCTGCTGGCCGCTTGCGGCGGCGGCGGGGGCGGCTCGAACAACAGCGCAGTCCCCCCGCCCGCCGTCACCCAGCCCACGGAGCCCGGCGCCCCCACCCTGAGCGGCAACACGGCGCTGGACGGCTACAACTGGATCAACTACCGCCGCCAGCAGGCCGGCCTGCCGGCGCTGACGCGCAACGCCCTGATCGACGCGTCGGCACTGGGCCATTCCAACTACCAGCGCCTGAACAACACCGTCAGCCACACGCAGACCAGCGGCCTGCCCGGCTTCACCGGCGCCACGCTGTCGGACCGCCTGCGCAGCGCCGGCTACCGCTCGGGCGGCCTGGTGGGGGAAGTGATTTCCGCCGCCTCCGACAGTTCCGGTTTCTACCATGCCGAGGAGCTGATCGGCGCCATCTACCACCGCTACCTGATACTGGAGCCTATCTTCCGCGAGGTGGGCACCGGCGCCGCGACCGGCAGCGTCTATACCTATTTCACGGCCGAGTTCGGCACCGGCGGCGCCAGCACCGGCGTGGGGCGCGGCAACCTGGTCGTCTACCCGTCCGCCAACCAGACGCGGGTGCCAACCAATTTCTTCAGCGACACCGAGTCGCCCGACCCGGTCCCGGACCAGAACGAAGTGGGCTATCCCATCAGCGTGCAGGGCGACAATTCCGCCACCGTGAATGTGCTGACCTTCACCGTGCGCCCGCGCGGCGGCGCCGACCTGCCCGTGCGCCTGATGACGCGCCTGTCCGACCGCGAAACGCCGCTCTCGGCGGCCGCCATCGTGCCGCTGAGCGTGCTCAAGGCCGCCACAGTCTACGATGTGACCTTCACCGGTACCGTGGACGGGGTGACGGCGAACCGCAGCTGGTCCTTTACAACTAAATAAAACTTGTTGCAAGAAACCAACTATCACAAGCTCTGCTATTGTGATGTATTGGACATCATGTGGCACGAGACGGGCGATGACAACCACGCAGCACATCCTCAACACCAGCGATGGGCTGGAACGGCTCATGGGCGACGCCAGCCTGTACCGCAAGCTGCTGCTGCGCTTCCGCAAGGACCACGAGCAGACGGTGGCGCAGCTGCGCCAGCTGCTGGCCGACGGCGAGCTGGCGGCGGCACAGCGCAAGGCGCACAGCCTGAAAGGCGCGGCCGGCATGGTGGGCGCGCAGGAACTGCACCATCTGGCGGGCGTGACGGAAGCGGGACTGGTGGCGTCCGGCGCGGCGCCGCACGCCGGGCTGGACCTGCTGCAGGCGGCGCTGTCCAGCCTGCTGTGCGCGATCGCCGCCTATCTGGACGGCACGGACGCGGCAGCTTGCGCGTCCGCCGCATCGGCCGGCGCCAGCACTGCAGCGGACGCCAACGCTGCGGACGCGGCGACGCGCGCGCTGGTCGAACGGCTGGCGCAGCTGCTGGACGAGGGGAATGGCAAGGCGATCGATGTGCTGGAGCAGTCGGCCACGGTGCTGGCGGCCAGTCTGGGAGTCGCGGTGTTTCAGGAAGTGGCCGCAGCGGCCCACGAATTCGATTTTGAAGCGGCGCTGGCGGCGCTGGCGCGCTTTGACGCCACGCTCAGCGCGTGAATTCGGCTTCCTCGTCGAAGGCGTCGTGGCATTCCTTGCCGCAGAAGCGGCGCACGCTGTCGAGCGGTTTTTCGCAATACCAGCACGAGCCTTTCGGCGGCAGCGTTTGCCTGGTGTAGACAGGCGGCGCGGCGGGCGGCAAGCCCGCTTCCTCAGGTAGTTGGTTCTGTAGCGATTCCACGGCATCCCCTTTCCAGGCAACACTTTACGGCGTACAACCAGCATACTTGCGCGCAATTTTCCCGGCATGAGCGGGATCAACAACCACGTTGTTCTGCCGCATTTTCGGGCACTGCGCGCAACAATAATAGCAGGATTGCCGGGCCGCCACTGTCGGGTTTACGTGCGCTGGCGCACGCAAAAACACAAAAAATCCGCGTGCCCAGAGTGAGGAAAAATTTTTAAATGGAAACGCTTGTGGCGATAGCGTGGAAGTTATTTTCCGATACAGAAACGCCCGAAAATCACGCCCAGCAGGTCGTCCGAGGAGAAGGCGCCGGTGATGCTGGAGAGCTGGGCCTGGGCCAGGCGCAGCTCCTCGGCGAACAGGTCCAGCGACTGGTCGCTGACGGCGGCGTGCTCGCCCGCCAGGCCCAGGTGCTGGCCGGCCGACTTGAGCGCGATCAGGTGGCGTTCGCGCGCCAGGTAGAGCGATTCGCCGGTCTGCTGCCAGCCGGCGATGCGCAGCAGCTCGGCGCGCAGCAGGTCGATGCCGATGTGCTCGTGCGCCGACAAATACACATGCGTGGCGTCCTCCATCGCATCCACGCCGGGCTTGTGGCCGGACAGGTCGATCTTGTTCCAGATGCGCAGCACCGGCACGCCGGCCGGGAAGTTGGCGACGATGGCTTCGTCCGCGCGCGAGGGGCCGTGGTCGGCGTCCAGCAGGTGCAGGATGACGTCGGCTTTCTCCACTTCGCCCCAGGTGCGCTCGATGCCGATGCGCTCGACCACGTCCACGTCCTCGTCCTTGCGGCGGATGCCGGCGGTGTCGATGATGTTGAGGGGAATGCCTTCGATCTGGATGGTTTCACTGACCTTGTCGCGCGTGGTGCCGGCGATCGGCGTGACGATGGCCACGTCCGAGCCGGCCAGCGCGTTCAGCAGCGAGGACTTGCCCACGTTGGGCTGGCCCACCAGCACCACGTTCAGCCCTTCGCGCAGCAGCGCGCCTTGCGCGGCCTGGCGGAACACGGTGTTGAGCGCTTCCACGATGCCGCTGAGCTGGCCGCGCGCGTCGGATTTTTCCAGGAAGTCGATTTCTTCTTCCGGGAAGTCCAGCGTGGCTTCCACCAGCATGCGCAGGTTGGTCACGCGCTCCACCAGCGCGTGGATGGTTTTGGAGAACGCGCCGGACAGCGACTGCGAGGCGGACTTGGCAGCCGCTTCGGTGGAGGCGTCGATCAGGTCGGCCACGGCTTCGGCTTGCGCCAGGTCCAGCTTGTCGTTCAGGTAGGCGCGGCGCGTGAATTCGCCGGGCTCGGCCAGGCGCAGGCCCAGGGCCTGGCCGGCCTCCAGCACGCGCGCCAGCAGCATCTGCAGCACCACGGGGCCGCCGTGGCCCTGCAGCTCGAGCACGTCCTCGCCGGTGTAGGAATGCGGTCCCTTGAAGTGGATGGCGATGCCCTGGTCGATCACCGTGCCGTCGGCCTGCTTGAAGGGGATGTAGGTGGCGTGGCGCGGCTGCAACGCGGTGGCGCCGAACAGGGCTTCGATCAGGCCGGACAGGTTCTTGCCGGAGGCGCGTACCACGCCGATGCCGCCGCGGCCGGGGGCGGTGGCGATGGCGGCGATAGGGGAAGTGTCGAGTTTCATGGGGTGATTGTAGTAAAAAAAAGCCCGTGCATGGCACGGGCCTTTGGTACAGCTTGCTAGCCTGGCCTTATTTTGCTTCGGCAGGCGCGAATTTTTTGGTGATCAGGTACTGTTGGCAAATCGACAGCACGTTGTTCACCACCCAGTACAGCACCAGGCCGGACGGGAAGAAGAAGAACATCACCGAGAAGGCCAGCGGCATGAACAGCATCATTTTCGCTTGCATAGGATCGGCTGGAGCCGGGTTCAGCTTGGTGGTGATGTACATGGAGATCGCGTACAGCACCGGCAGGATGAACCATGGGTCCGGCTGGGTCAGGTCGGTAATCCAGCCCACCCACGGCGCGCCGCGCATTTCCACCGAGGCGTTCAGCACCCAGTACAGGGCGATGAAGACCGGCATCTGCACCAGGATGGGCAGGCAGCCGCCCAGCGGGTTGATCTTTTCGGTCTTGTACAGCTCCATCATGGCCTGGTTCATCTTCTGCGGATCGCCTTTGTGGCGCTCGCGGATGGCGGTCATTTTAGGCGTGACCACCTTCATGCGCGCCATGCTGCGGTAGCCGGCGGCCGACAGCGGGAAGAACAGCAGCTTGATCAGGATGGTGAAGACGATGATGGTCCAGCCCCAGTTGTGCAGCAGGGCGAACAGCTGTTCCATCACCCAGTACATAGGCTTGGCCAGGATGGTCAGCATGCCGTAGTCCTTCACCAGGTCCAGGCCGAGTGCGACTTTTTCCAGCGCCTTCTCGTCCTGCGGACCGGAGTACAGCTTGGCGCTGTTGGAGATGGTGGCGCCCGGCGCCAGCGTGCCCAGCGGCTGTGTCACGCCGATGGCGTAGGTGTTCGGCGCCAGCTTCTTGGTGAAGATTTCGCGCGTCAGCTTGTCCTGCGGCACGAAGGCGGACACGAAGAAGTGCTGCGAAATGGCTACCCAGCCGCTGTCGGCTGTCTCGGCGTGGCCGGCGTCCAGTTTCACGGACGGGTTTTCCTTTTTCTTGGCGTCGTGCTTCTCGATGCCTTCGAAGGTCAGCTTCTTGTACTTGTCGGCCGGGGTGTACATGGTGGGGCCGGTGAAGCTGCTGTTGAACCAGGTGTCGCCTTCCGGCTTGTTGCCGTCATGCACCAGCTGCAGATACAGCTCAGGCGCAATCGGCGCGGCGCCGGTGTTGGTCACGTCGTGGCGCACGTCGACGGTATAGTCGCCGCGCTTGAAGGTGAAGGTCTTCACCAGCTTGACGCCGCCTTGCTCCGCTTCCAGCACCAGTTGCACCTGGTTGCCGTCGGCCAAGGCGCGCACGCCCGGCTTGGCGGTGAAGCCGGTGGTGTGGTTGGGCAGGCTGGCCGCGCCCACCAGGCCGGTCTGCGCCAGATAGGTGTTCTTGTCACCCTTCTGGAACAGCACCTGGTTCTTCTTGGCGTCGATCTTGTCGTGGTGCTTGAGCAGCTCCAGGCGCACCAGTTCGCCGCCCAGGGTGTCGATGTCGGCTTTCACCACGTCGGTGGTGATGGTGATGATTTCGCGCTTGAACGGCGCAGCGTCCGCGGCGCCGGGCGTGCCCGGCTGGGCTGCGGCGGTGGCGGCGGCCAGGGCGGTGGCCGAGGCGGGCACGCCCGACTTGGCGGTGGCGGCGGCCGAGGCGGCCGGCGGCGCCGGCGCGAACATCGACGGCTTGCCGGTCGAGACCATCCAGTTATTCCACAGGATGACCAGCGAGACGGCGAACACGATCCACAAAATGGTACGTTTATTGATATCCATTACGGTATTTATCAGGTGTGGTTGCAACCGCAAGCGGTCGAGGAATTCTTGGCTGGGACGGGATCAAGCCCGCCCGCATTCCAGGGATGGCAGCGGCAAACGCGGCGCGCCGCCAGCCAGCTGCCGCGCGCGGCGCCGTGGACGCGGAGCGCTTCCAGGGCGTAATTCGAGCAGCTGGGATAGAAACGGCAACGCGGCCCCAGCATGGGACTGATGGCCAGCTGGTAAAAGCGCAGCAGCAGGGTCAGCAGTTTGCTCATGGCAGCGTGCTCATTTGGCGGGCCGGGCCTTGTTCTGCGATGCGAACAGGCGCGTAAGCTCCTGGCGCAGTTCCGCCTTGAGCTGGGCCGTGGTGGCCGGGCCGTCCTTGCTGTTGACCGCGCGCGACAAGCGCACCACGCAGTCGATAGCAGGCAGGCCGGTCACGCGGAACAGCTCGCGGGTGACGCGTTTGATGGTGTTGCGCGTGACGGCGCGCGGCGCAAAACGCTTGGCCACCACGACGCCCAGCCGCGCATGCGGCAGGTCATTGGGTCGGGTGTACAGCACGAAGTGCGCACTCTTTTGTGCAGGGCGCAAACGAAAAACGGATGAAAATTCATCCGTTTTAACGATGCGCCGAGCGCGTGCGAAGTCGTGTGAACCTTCGCCTGTCGAGCCGTTTGAAGGACAGCTTTCCACGCGATCAGCTAACAAGCGGATGGCTTATACAGCCAGACGCTTGCGGCCTTTGCCGCGGCGTGCATTCAGAACTGCGCGGCCACCACGGGTAGCCATACGTGCGCGGAAGCCGTGGGTACGCTTACGGCGTACAACGGAAGGTTGGTAAGTACGTTTCATGTTGGTCTCGCTGAAAAAGCAAAAAAATACAAAATCGGGAAAAACGTCCCGTCTTTATTGGTGCCAATGACATTTCGCGCACCTATGCCGTCCGGCACAGCTGGGTCCATCTCATCGCCCGCTTCAATCCACGCTTACTCCATATTGTGGTTTAAACACGGCATACGGGCGGGGAACCCTGAATTATCAGCATTTCACCCCTGCTTGTCAACCTCCGGCTCAGCCTTTTGCCGCCGCCGGCGTCCGCCCGCATGCAAAAATTCGCGTCATGCCTGTGGATAACTTGGGACTTCGGGGTTAGAATAGCGTGTTACGCGCAGCGCATCAGCGCCCTTGCGCACCCTTACAGATAGACGATTAATGGAAAATTTCTGGCAGACCTGTTCCGCTCAACTGGAGCTGGAGCTGACGCCGCAACAATTCAGTGCATGGATTAAACCGCTGGTGCCCCTCGACTACGAGGATGGCAAGCTGCGCGTTGCTGCGCCCAACCGCTTCAAGCTCGATTGGGTGAAGTCCCAGTTCGCCAGCCGCATCACCGCGCTCGCCTGCCAGTATTGGGAAGCGCCGACCGAAGTGCAGTTTGTGCTGGACCCGCGCCTGAATGCGGCGCGCAAACCGGCCGCGCCGGTGTCGAACGCCGGCATTATCCACAGCAGCGCGCCGTCGGTGCCGGACATGAGCGCCCAGCGCGCCAGCGACCAGGCCGCCGCCAGCCCGGGCTCGCCCGAGTACAACATCGGCAATTCGCCGCGCCGCGAGCAGAGCCGCGTCAACACCGACCTGACCTTCGACAGTTTCGTCACCGGTAAGGCCAACCAGCTGGCGCGCGCCGCCGCCATCCAGGTGGCCAACAACCCGGGCGTGTCCTACAACCCGCTGTTCTTCTACGGCGGCGTGGGCCTGGGCAAGACCCACCTGATCCACGCCATCGGCAACCAGGTGATGGCCGACCAGCCGGGCGCGCGCATCCGCTACATCCACGCGGAACAGTACGTTCGCGACGTAGTGACCGCTTACCAGCGCAAGGGTTTCGACGACTTCAAGCATTACTACCACTCGCTGGACATGCTGCTGATCGACGATATTCAGTTCTTTGGCGGCAAGAGCCGTACCCAAGAGGAATTCTTCTACGCGTTTGAAGCGCTGATCGCGGCCAAGAAGCAGATCATCATCACGTCGGACACCTATCCGAAAGAGATTACCGGCATGGACGACCGCCTGATCTCGCGCTTCGACTCCGGCCTGACGGTGGCGATTGAGCCGCCCGAGCTGGAAATGCGGGTGGCGATTCTGCTGAAGAAAGCCAAGCAGGAAGGCGTGACCTTCTCGGACGACGTGGCCTTCTTCGTGGCCAAGCACCTGCGCTCCAACGTGCGCGAGCTGGAAGGCGCGCTGCGCAAGATCCTGGCGTACTCGCGCTTCCACGGCAAGGACATCACGATCGACATCGTGAAGGAAGCGCTGAAGGACTTGCTGTCGGTGCAGAACCGCCAGATTTCGGTGGAAAACATCCAGAAGACGGTGGCGGACTTCTTCAACATCAAGGTGGCGGACATGTATTCCAAGCGCCGCCCGGCGAATATCGCCCGTCCGCGCCAGATCGCCATGTATTTGGCCAAGGAATTGACGCAGAAGAGCCTGCCCGAGATCGGCGAGCTGTTCGGCGGCCGCGACCACACGACCGTGCTGCACGCGGTGCGCAAGATCGCGCTGGACCGCACCAAGAATCCGGAGTGCAACCACGAGCTGCACGTGCTGGAGCAGACCCTGAAAGGTTGATACAAATCGGGGCCGGTCCCCGGTTTGAAAACCGTGGGTTTGCCATTATCATTTGGCAAGCCCAGCAACAAGTTTGTATCGTTAATTTTTGATATTGAGGATAAATATGCAATTGGTCAAAACCACCCGAGATACGCTACTCCGGCCACTGCAGATCGTGAGCGGTATTGTCGAGCGTCGGCACACCATGCCGATTCTGGCCAATATCCTCATCCGCAAGGACGGCGAAAGCGTCTCGTTCCTGTCTACCGACACCGAAGTGCAGATCACGACCAACGCCGCCATCGGTTCCGGCAGCGACGTGACCGGCACCACCGTGGCCGCGCGCAAGCTGCTCGACATCCTGCGCGCCCTGCCCGAGTCCGGCGACGTGACCATGACGCTGCTGAACAAGCGCCTGACGGTGCAAACCGGCAAGTCGCGCTTCGCGCTGCAAACCCTGGCCGCCGAGGAATTCCCGACCGTGCAGGAAGCGGAAAGCTACAACGCCTCCTTCACGCTGCCGCAAAAAACGCTGAAGCACCTGTTCAACATGGTGCACTTCTCGATGGCGCAGCAGGACATCCGCTACTACCTGAACGGCCTGCTGCTGGTGCTGGACGGTAAGAACGTGATCGCCGTGGCCACCGACGGCCACCGCCTGGCCTTCTGCCAGGTGGAAACCGAGCAGGCCTTCGAGCGCCAGGAAGTGATTATTCCGCGCAAGACCATCATCGAACTGCAGCGCCTGCTGGAAGAAAACGACGAGCCGGTCAAACTGGACATCGCCGCCAACCAGGTGAAACTGACCTTTGCCGACATCGAGCTGATCTCGAAGCTGGTGGAAGGCAAGTTCCCCGACTACACGCGCGTGATCCCCAAGGGCTACAGCAACGACTTCACCATCGGCCGCGACGAGCTGCTGCGCTCGCTGCAGCGCGCCGCCATCATGACCAGCGACAAGTTCAAGGGCGTGCGCTGCATCATCACCCCGGGCAGCCTGAAGATCAGCTCCACCAATGCCGACCAGGAAGAAGCGGTCGAGGAACTGGAGATCGACTACGGCGGCGTGAGCGTGGACATCGGCTTCAACGTGACCTACCTGCTGGACGTGCTGAACAACCTGAAGTGCGACCAGATCAACATCGCGCTGGGCGACTCCAACTCGTCCGCGCTGATCTCCATCCCTGACAACGCCGACTTCAAATACGTTGTGATGCCGATGCGCATTTAAGCGGCACGCATTACGTAGGGCGGGCGAGCACGACGTGCGTCACCCGCCAACCGCAGCACCGAGTCAACAAGATTACAGAGAAAGCAGTCCATGTCCGAGAGCCAAAACGAACAACCGATCCCGGCCGCCAAGGTGGAAGAATACGGCGCCGCGTCCATTCAGATCCTGGAAGGCCTCGAAGCCGTGCGCAAGCGTCCCGGCATGTATATTGGCGACACCTCGGACGGCACCGGCCTGCACCACCTGGTGTTCGAAGTGCTGGACAACTCCATCGACGAATCGCTGGCCGGCCACTGCACCGAGATCCACGTCACCATCCACTCCGACAACTCGATCTCCATCACCGACAACGGCCGCGGCGTGCCGACCGGCCTGAAGATGGACGACAAGCACGACCCGAAACGCTCGGCCGCTGAAATCGTCATGACCGAGCTGCACGCCGGCGGCAAGTTCGACCAGAACTCGTACAAGGTGTCCGGCGGCCTGCACGGCGTGGGCGTGTCCTGCGTGAACGCGCTGTCCAAGCTGCTCAAGCTGACCATCCGCCGCGACGGCAAAGTGCACTACATGGAATTCGTGCGCGGCGTGCCGCAGAACCGCGAAATCGACACCAAGGACGGCTTCGCCGTGTCCCCGATCAAGGTGATCGGCGAGACCGACAAGCGCGGCACCGATGTGCACTTCTGGGCCGACGAAGAGATCTTCAACCACGTGGAATTCCACTACGAGATCCTGGCCAAGCGCATCCGCGAACTGTCCTTCCTGAACAACGGCGTGAACATCAAGCTGACCGACCAGCGCACCGGCAAGGAAGACGTGTTCGCCTTCGAGGGCGGCACGCGCGGCTTTGTGGAATACATCAACAAGGCCAAGACCACGCTGCACCCGACCATTTTCCAGGCCACCGGCGAGCGCCAGTCGGACCAGAACACCACCATTTCGGTGGACGTATCCATGCAATGGAACGATGCCTACAATGAACAGGTATTGTGCTTCACCAATAACATTCCGCAGCGCGACGGCGGCACCCACCTGACCGGCCTGCGCGCCGCGATGACGCGCGTGATCAACAAATACATCGACGAGCACGAATTCGCCAAGAAGGCGAAAGTGGAAATCTCCGGCGACGACATGCGCGAAGGCCTGACCTGCGTGCTGTCCGTAAAAGTGCCGGAGCCGAAGTTCTCGTCGCAGACCAAGGACAAGCTGGTGTCGTCCGAAGTGCGCGGCCCGGTAGAGGAAATCGTCGCCAAGACGCTGACCGACTTCCTGATGGAAAAGCCGAACGACGCCAAGATCATCTGCGGCAAGATCGTGGAAGCGGCGCGCGCGCGTGAAGCGGCCCGCAAGGCACGCGACCTGACCCGCCGCAAAGGCGTGATGGACGGCCTGGGCCTGTCGGCCAAGCTGGCCGACTGCCAGGAAAAAGACCCGGCGCTGTGCGAACTGTACATCGTCGAGGGTGACTCCGCAGGCGGCTCCGCCAAGCAGGGCCGCGACCGCAAGTTCCAGGCCATCCTGCCACTGCGCGGTAAAGTGCTGAACGTGGAAAAGGCGCGCTTCGAGAAGATGCTGTCGTCCGAGCAGATCACCACGCTGATCGCCACGCTGGGCACCTCCATCGGCCCGGACGAGTTCAACGCCGACAAGCTGCGCTACCACCGCATCATCATCATGACCGACGCGGACGTCGACGGCGCCCACATCCGCACCCTGCTGCTGACCCTGTTCTACCGCCAGATGCCGCAGTTGGTGGAACGCGGCCACATCTACATCGCCCAGCCGCCGCTGTACAAGGTGAAGGCCGGCCGCGACGAGCGCTACCTGAAGGACGACGTGGAAGAAGCCAGCTACATGATGACCGTAGCGCTGAACACCGCCGCCCTGACCCCGCGCGAAGGCGCCGACGTGATCCAGGGCGAGCCGCTGGCCGAACTGGCGCGCCAGTACAACACCGCCAACGCCATCATGATGCGTTTGACGCGCGTGATCGACCGCGCCGCGCTGACCGCCATCATGACCGGCGTAACGCTGAACATGGAAACCCTGGAGCAGGCCGAAGCCTCGGCCAAGGCCATGGCCGACCGCATCAACGACCCGGCCGTGACCGTGACCGTGCGTTCGGACGAGCTGAGCGAGAAGCATGCGCTGTGGATCGAGCGTATGCACCACGGTAACGTGAAGGTGTGCGCAATCGACGCGGACTTCGTGCAGAGCGCGGACTACGCCACGCTGGCCAATGCGGCCGCCACGTTCGAAGGCCTGATCGGCGAAGGCGCAGTCATCCGCCGCGGCGAAGGCGAGCGCACCAAGGACTCCGCCGTGGTCGACTTCCACCACGCGATGCAGTGGCTGCGTGATGAAGCGGAACGCGTGGTATCCAAGCAGCGCTACAAAGGTCTGGGTGAGATGAATCCAAGCCAGCTGTGGGAGACCACGATGGATCCGACGGTGCGCCGCTTGTTGAAGGTGCAGATTGAAGACGCCATCGCGGCCGATCAGATCTTCACAACGCTGATGGGGGATGATGTGGAGCCACGCCGTGCGTTCATTGAAACGAATGCGCTGCGCGCGGGCAATATCGACGTTTAAAGTCTTTTAGCCTGAGTGGAAAAAATGGCCTGATTATTCAGGCCATTTTTCATTGTAACGGCGATTGCCGGATTACAATGTTATCAAACACCAACCTCAGGCAGCTAATGTCCAATACCCTCCCTCTCGGTCTTTATGAACGTCTGATTCGTAACGATGAACTTGCCGAGCTTTCCGAGATGGAGTCCGCGAATTGCGCGCAAACTAGAATCCCTTCCAAGGCGGAGCGACGTGAGCATTTATTAGATGAGCTAACCGCTCGTCTGTCCGAAATATTGGATACAATTTCGGAGAAGGATGGGAGCAAGCACGAGCAAGAGCATGCCGAACTTAAGCTTATTGGGAATTTGCTGCGCACCGCTCGGAATGATAAGGGGGAAGACGATGTACCCACTTCGTCCCCGCTGCGCATGCTTAGTTCAGTACATGCTCCGAATTCAGCCCCAGTACAGCCACAAACAGGCTTACGTCGGCCATCTATATTTACCGCTGCACGCAACGATCCCTCGCTGCTAAATGAGCTGAGAGCAGAACTTTCTAGTACAGATAGCGTTGACATTGTCGTTAGCTTCATTACCTGGAGCGGTGTCCGCAAGCTGCTAGACATCCTTAAAGCAGCGACCGCACTGGATGCAAATGGAATCCCCCGCACCAGACTGCGTATATTGACGACCACCTATATTGGTGCCACAGAAGCTCGTGCAGTAGAAGAGCTTGCATTGCTGCCTGGAGCACAGCTACGCATTTCTCTAGACGGACGCCGAAACCGTCTGCACGCCAAAGCCTGGTTGTTTCATCGGAAAACAGGATTTGGCACGGCGTATGTAGGCAGCGCGAATTTATCGGAAGCGGCCCTGATAGGCGGTATCGAATGGACCGTCAAATTCACTGAAGCGAACGACAACGACCTCTATCAAACAGCGTGTGCGAACTTTGAAACGCTATGGAATGACGGCGAATTTCAGCCATATGATCCGCACGATGCGGCTCAGCAAGCGGCGTTGAAACAAGCGCTGAGCGAACAACGCAAGCAACCAGGCCACAAGGACACTGCTTCGGAACACATTGTGCTCCATACTTGGTTCGATCTGCGTCCCAAGCCATATCAAGTGGAGATGCTCGAACGACTGGCGGCAGAACGTCACCACGGACGGATGCGTAACTTAGTGGTCGCAGCTACGGGCACGGGAAAGACCGTAGTGGCGGCCTTTGACTATGAGCGCTTGGTACGCAAGGAAGGCAGTCCACCTAAGCTGCTGTTCATTGCGCATCGAATTCAGATTCTTAAGCAGGCACTGGCAACGTTCCGACAGGTACTGCGCTCGCCGAGCTTTGGTGAACTGCTTGATGGAGAGAATCAGCCATCTCAACATGAGCATCTGTTCGCAACCATCGCCACGGTTCACAGTCGCGGACTAGTTCAGCGAATGGGGGCCGACTACTGGCGAGTAGTGATCGTCGACGAAGCCCACCATCTGCCGGCAGCGACCTTTGATCAGTTCGCCAAATCTGTAAAGCCTACCATTCTGTTGGGTCTGACTGCCACGCCAGAGCGCTCGGACGGCAAAAGCTTAAACGCCTATTTCGATCCTCGTCCTGATGGCACCCCCGCAGTTTCGCTACGCTTGTGGGATGCACTCGATCAGCAACTACTAGCGCCATTCGAGTACTACGCTACGGCCGATGACACAGACCTAAGCAAGATCAAATGGAATCGGCCTGAAGAGTTAGGCCAGCTTGATGCCGTCATTTCGAGCAATACGGTTCGCAGCCGTCTGGTGATGAACACCTTGCAGCAGTATGTGTCAGACCTCGGCAAGCTTAAGGGTGTCGTGTTCTGCGTAAGCGTGGCACATGCGCAGTTCATGGCCGCATGCTTTGAAAAAGCTGGTCTACCATCCTGCAGCTTGACCGGCGCAAACTCAAGCCAGCAACGAGACCTGGCCATCGGCGACCTCCGTTCCGGTAAGCTCAAGCTGATCTGCACTTGTGACCTCTTTAACGAGGGCGTAGACATCCCAGAAATCAACACGCTGCTTTTGCTAAGGCCAACACAAAGCCCGGTTGTGTTCCAACAGCAGATTGGCCGTGGGCTCCGTCTAGCTGACGGAAAAGAAAGCTGCTTGGTATTGGATTTTGTCGGAATACATAGCGCGGAATTTCGTTTCGATACGCTGCTTCGCGCGATCACTGGCCAGACGCGCGCCCAACTCAAGAGCTCGCTAGAGAATGGTTTTGGATCTTTACCAACAGGATGCCATTTGCAGCTCGACCGCGTGTCACGCGAGCGTATATTAACGAATATACGCAATGCCTTGCAGTTGAATGCGGTACGTCTACGGCAAGAGCTAGCAGCTTGGGCGGCACAGCGTGGCAATCAAGCGCTGACCTTGAGCTCGTTCTTACGCGACAACGAGCTGGAGATTTCAGACATCTACAAAAATAATCGCTCGTGGACCAGCTATAAGCGCGACATCAACCTATCACTTCCTGCGCCAGGTCCACGCGAAGACGAGTTGATTCGACGCATGGGATCGATATTGCATGTCAACGATCCGGCCGCTCTAGAGGCCTGGACCACCGTGCTATCAACCGGCGAGATTGATACGCAACGAGTGCAGATGCTTGCGTATCAAATGCTACATAACGACAAGGAGCTTCTTGACCCACAAGCTTTCGTTTCTTTAGTGAACGAGCACCCTGCCCTAAAACAAGAGCTGGTTGAGATTGTAAGTTGGCTGCAGGACGAGTCACTTGTTGAAGGGCGGCATTTACCTGGCGTGCCATCAAGCTGGCCACTCACCTTACATGCACGATATGAACGACGCGAAATTCAGACTGCTGCAGGTCATCTAACGGCCGTGGCAAGGCCACAGTTTCGCGAAGGCTGCTTGCCCTTGACCAATGAAAAAATCGAACTACTGTTCGTGACATTAGACAAGCGCGAAGGATTTCATGATCGCGTCCAGTACCATGACTATGCCATCAGTCCAGATCGATTCCATTGGCAATCGCAGAACATGGCAAGCGCACGGAACGCGACTGGGCAACGGTATCTGCAAAGCCCAGCCAACGGATGGACCTTTCAACTGTTCGTGCGTGAAGACGCTGAACATGCTTTCGTCGCATTGGGCCCAGTCACGTTAGCCAGCCACGAAGGCGACCGACCGATCTCGATCGAATGGAAACTGTCGACGCCAATGCCGATGGAAGTATTCCGCAAATTTAGTGTACTGAAAGGAGGATAAGCGGCGAAGTCGCGATCGCTACACTGATTTGAAATGCACAAAGGCGTCAGGCAGTTGAGCGAGAACGACTTCGGCATTGCTGCGGACCTACTCGAAACCTTTCCAGAAGTGGAACTATTCTTTCACCGTCGCTTCTAAAATAAATCCGATCGACTACCGAACATGCTGCTCATCGTGGATCTCCTATTGCAGGCGCAGCTAGGATCAACTGTGGAGAAATCGCATGCAACCAGACGCCGGACTCCCGCACTCGTCTTTACCTTTCCAAATCCAACCGTGCCAAGCCGACCACGGTAAGACTACCCTCATCGTTGATTCGAGGGGGTTCGTGATTGCCCAGATACCCAGTGCAGTTTGGAAGGAGAACGCAGTCCTGGCGCACCCTCATGATCGCGGGAACGCAGCCTTGATCTTGCAAGCAGTCAATTCCTTCTATCCCATGAAGGTTGCGCTTAAACAGCTACGCGACCTGTTAGTGCTGGAGCGCCGTATGACATCTGAATGTGACCCTGACTTGCGGTGGGAATATACTGAGCATGTCGGTGTCGCACTCGATCACGCTGACCAACTCCTAGCAAACCTCGAGAAGTAGATACGCCATCTATGCCGCGCACGGTTCGATTCTGAACTGAAGTCCAAGCATGCTGACCAATTTCAGGACTGCATCAAAACTGGGACGCCCCCCTGGAGAAAGCGATTGCGCCAATTCATGAGCATCGAGCCCGCTTTCCAGTGCGAGTTGCGCCAAGCCAGTGGAGCGGGCGATATCGTCCAACGCCTGGGCAAGCAAAGCGGGGTCACTGCCGCCCTCAGTAAAACATGCTGTCAGGTATAAGCCCACGTCCTCGCGCGTCTGCAAATATCTTGAGCCGTCCCATTCCGTCAGCTGGATTGTCATTCTATGCCTCGTATATCGCGCAATAGTTGCCGTGCTCGCTTGATGTCGTCACGCTGAGAAGACTTGTCACCGCCCGCCAACAGGATCACGATCTCCTTGCCATACCTTGCAAAGTAGATTCTGTAGCCGGGGCCAAGGTGAACCTGCATTTCGGAGGCGCCACCACCCACTCCAAAGCTTCCGTTACGCGCCCGCGCAATGCGTACCTGGATGGAACTGGCAGCCGCCTTGTCCTTCAGGTTCAACAGCCAGTCGTCAAAGACGGAAGTCGTTAGCAAGCGTAGCATCATGCGCCTTCATTTTAGCAGCATGCGTGGATCGTGCAGCGGCGCTGGATTGGCCCTTGTGGAGCATGTCGCCGCTCGCCATGAGCGTTGCGCCGCAGCTGGTTTTGTAGCCTTCATATGCCACGGCAACGCCGCCTATTGTGTGCTCGGAATCGCCAGCGATGATGGTGCAGACACCGCCGTGGCCAACAACCGGGCAAGTGCATTTGTCACCCAAGATGGCGACGGGCTTGCCGTCGACTGTGAAATGCGGCGCGCCACTGCTGATGACTTTGCCGCCGTGCGAGGTGGAGTCGCCCACGCAGATGACTTTGCGCATGGTTCTTTCCTTATGGACGCTCGTAGTTTTTCGGATCGATCTGGGGCAGGGTCGTGTTTTCCAGGATTCTGGTGCCTATTGAGTGGTATTGCGATTTGCGTTTTTCTTCGGACGGCGGAGTCACGAGGATGATGCTGGCTTCGTTCGGGTCGCGCAGGTTGAAAGCGGCGCTGACGCCGCCCTCCTGGTAGCTGCCGATCACGCCGATTGCCATCTGCATGAAGAACGTCGCGGCACCGGTGTTGCCGAGTCGGCGGTCGGTGTCGATGAACTGGTTGGATTTGGATGGGTCGATCTCGGGACCGCCGTCGGCTTCGATCTGGCGGAGCAGGCCGTGGAAGGTGATCAGTTGCTTCTGGTTGTTGGCGGTGGCGACGATCACGCGCGCAGGTCCGGCGGCGCGCTCTGCTTGCGGCAAGGTCTGCAATGCTTCCTGCCAGCCGGCGTGCAAGGCGGCTTCACGGTCGGCCTGGTGCTTGATTGCCTTGCCTTCGTTATCGGTCATCTTGACGAAGACGGGGCGGTGAATGAAGCCGAGGCTCGGCAGCGCATCAAAGCGTTCAAGCTGGTCAGTATTCCATGGGACGGGGAACCAGGGAGTGGGCTTCCAGTCGCGCGGCGGATGGTGCTTCCACAAGGAAGTGGCGTCCAGGAAGCTGATAGTGCCGGTCCCACGGATTTCAGGACGGGCGGCGAATTTTGCTGCCTCGGCGAGCCATTCTGTGCTGGTGGGCTGGCGGCCGATGCTACCTGACGGCTGCGGAACTGAGTTCTGCAAGGCTAAATAAGTGAGATACAAGCGCCTTGCAATACCATGCTGGTTTTGAAAATCCACGCTCTTTCCATCACTAACATCTTCGAAAACAAAGGGCCGCATTGAATCGACGCGCTCGCGCCTAGCTAAGACAAACAATGCAGATGCGTCCGGCATTTCGGGGACTGAGTATTCGTCCTTGCGAATCCTATCGGTGCGCAATTCCGAATACATGATTCGGGTGGACGTACTGTCTTCAGAAGTGAGAACGACGTATGGCACATCGGGGTTTTTGTCGAAAAACTCAAATATCCTTCCTACAATTCGATCCGGCCTCTCGGTCAACTCTCGATCAGCAATGACAAACAAGTGCGTAATCATGCCGGACATACTGGAACTGCCAACCATGCCGCCTTGTGGCAATTCCGAGCGGTCCGTATATTCAGGTGCACGACACAAGGGCTCGGCATTGAACACTGGGGTTCCCCAAAAATGCGGCGATTGAAACGCGCCATTTTCGAGGCTTGCTGCTTCGTGCCCCCCGGAAAGACCGTCCTTGTCGTCCCCCGACCATGGATACTTCTTCGGATCCATCTCCCGTATCGTCGTGTAGGCGTTGCCGTCCACCAGAGCTTGCCAAAGTGCTTTCTGGCGATACTTGTCCAGCGTTACCCCCAGACCAATCACTTCCAGGACATACTCCTTCACTCCTGGCGCATCTGCCGCTTTCGGGGACACAACCGCCGACAGTTTGGCTGGCGTCAAAGAAGATTTTGAATGTGTGTTCTCGTAAATTTTGTAGATGCAAAATATCAGCACTCCCAAACAGATCCAAAAGATCATCATCGTTTTTGACATGTGGACTCCACGCATCAGTTTTCAGGACAAAAGCGCCTCCAAAACACTGCACCACATTCATCTCATTGAAAAAATATCAGCTTCACATCCATACTCAACAGTCTTCCAGCAAAAATATCTTGCTATTTTTTTCCTTCTCAAACCCCCTGATTGAAAATATCCATAGGACTAAGCTTATAGCCATCATCCTTACCACCCAAAAGGAAATAGGCATGAGTAGAGAAAACGTTATCACCAGTAGCGACACTGCTCCAAATTCATTTAAAAGAACCCTTTGCAGCGGAAAAGCCATACACGATAGAAAACATACCGGGCCAATCCAAAATCTTCCGAATACCTGATCGCTTTCCTTTGGATGCATCTTAAAATAGTCACCGGACTTATCTCGACTGATATAGTAAAAATCACCGTCTCTCTTCAATTGTTTATCCAAGTATCTCGATACTCTGACTTTCTCCTTAGCCCGACGAAATGAGCGAATGGCAGTGGAGAACAATGCCAGAATAAATACCATAGATAGAGATATTTTCAATGAGAACTGGTCAATTTTTTGGAGTACAAGGACAAAGGGGGTTATTGATACCAAAAACATCGGCACCCCTAAGCCGATACCAAACACAACGGCAAAATGCCAAACTCGCGCGATCTTCGGAAATGCAAAACCAAACAAGAAAAATGGAACAGCGATCGCAGGGAGATACTTCCACAACCACTCCAGTTTTGAAATGTCGGCGTCGTCGTATAACCATTGCGTCCATACAATCAAATTGATAAACCAAATGGCGAGCAACCAACTGAAACCGCATCTATACCCAAGATTGCGAATGGGGGCACTTCGGATAATCATGCTCCCATCCCCCCATAAGCAAGAGCCTGTTGAATTGAGTTATCGTATCCGCCGTAATCAGCCGGCATTTTATGACCTAGCTCTTCGACAATTTTCTTCAACTTCCCACTCACATGGTCAGAAGCGCCGCTCTTCTTATCGACCCAATCAACAAGGGCCGCAATAGATATGCTCACGACAACAGTACCAACAACTATGAATCCGATGGAGGCGACGCCACCAGCAATTAAAGCAGCCATCGCAACAGTTGATAACAACGAAACTAAGACATTTTTTGCAATGTCCACTCCGACCTTAATGAACAAATCTGCTACATCTTTTCTTCTGTTTCCTGTTTTCGGATCGAATTGCTCATAGTCTTTCATCCACTCAGCGATATCGATAGTCACTGTGAATAAAATTGCCAACATCCCGGCGTTTCGGAAACTACCTTTTACTCCGCCCCAGGCGGCATGGCGCAATCCAGCGGCTGATCCACCGCCGAATGAGAATGCTAAGACTTTTGCGTTTGCCACTCCGTATCTTGCGGCGGTGATATCTACCCTGCGCCGGGTAAGGCCAGACAATATGACATACATCTTTCTTCCGCCAGTTCCATGATCAACCGTCACAAGCCTAAATTTTTCTCCCCAAAGATCTTTAATCCAAACTTTGTTGTCATTTACATAGCCAAGCTGAGCGACTACGGCATTAAATATCCAGTTACGCGTAGCCACCCCATCTGAAGGGAGTACTTCCTTTTCTCCACCTTCCTTAAAGAAATTCGCTATTTCTCTGGGAATGTCGTTCCCGCTTACTGGTATCTCGACAATATCCAACAATCCATCCGTCCCTTGATATTCATTTGTTAAACTTTGTTTAAACGTCCCATCTGCCTGTATGACGCTCCACGTTTTCGTACTTAGCCCTGGCAATTCGTTGTACATGACGACGAATAGAGGAGACGGTTTTAGTAGCGGGTCCGAACTCTCAATTGGACAATCTATCTTCTTTGGATCGTAATTCCCCAAAATTTTCCCGTTCGCGGAAAGCTCAATGTCTCCTTGAAACGATCGCGCAATCCACAAATGCAACCGCTCCCCGTCTCGGAAGTAAACAGGAGTACCCACAGTAACTATTTTTTTGCATCGTGTATCGTAAAGCTCTCCGCGTTTCGCTACGATGGTGTATTGCGCGCCTTTGAAAATTTTTATGTCAAAAACCACATCGCGATGTTTTCTCAGGATTATTTTTAGCTTTGTGACATTGCCGCCCCAGCACTGAACTGCCTCACCAGGCAAGTCTATGCATGCGACTTGAGTACTGCTTTCTGATGACTTTGATGAAGTATTAGCCATTATCTATCTCCTCCTTAGATCCGCTTCTAAAGTCTTCTCTTAGGCTGACGTAGGACGAAGCTGCTCTTCGGTGCGTCAGAAATTTTTACTTTCCCACCTTCAACCACTCCTTTTCGTACTTGAGCGAGAGTGGAAAATTGGAGTGACAGCTCTTCACCATCCGGGGAAAGTCCATCCGCGTCGACGACTTCAATCTCTAGCTCCCGGCCTGAAGGGACGTCATCTTCAGAAAATACAGGGAAGGAATTTTTCATGGTTTCCGCTGCTTTAAACGGAAAACTTGCACCATGATGTGTAATTGTCCCTTTTGTTCCCAACGTAATTCCATTGCCTATTTTGATGAAAGAACCGTCTTCGGCTATCAGGACAATCTCTTGGGCCATCCCGACAATTTTTCCGTCGGCAGAAGTGAACTTGACATCCTTGGCGGAGTTTATTTCTGTCTCGTCGTGTTGACTTTGCAGCAACAACCTCCCTTTATGAGCTACGATGCGGATCCCTTCGTTGCGCGCAAAAAACGATATCCCTCGACCTGCATTTAGGCTCGCCCGCTGCCCAGCGGTCATTTGCATGTGCTGCTGCGCAACACTGTCCAGGCTTGTACCGGCATAGCTCACGATAGCCTTGGGGGTCACGAAACTGATACCAGCAGGTGCGGTAAGCGCGATCGCTGGTGCGCCGCCATCACCGCCTTTGGGCTCCGTATTGGTCCCTGCTTCCCATGTACGAAAGTCGTGCAAGAGTTCCTCTTGGGGCTTTTCTTCTATCGGCTTGCCTTGATGATTTTCGGCGTACTCTCCAAGTGACTTTGCCAGATCTGCGCAATCAGTCAGGAGCCCCAAAAACTGCTCTCGCGCCATCTGTCTTTCGGCGCCTCTGACCTGCTTCCACGTTGACAACAACATTCCTTTTGCCGCACGTAGCGCGATTTGATCGTCGCTGCTCAATTCAGCGCCTTCGCCCCGAGGAATGCCGTAGCCACCTTCCTTTGCCTGCGTAAGGTAGCCAAGGTTGAGTTCACTGCGTCCATGATCGCTAGCCAACTGCGCGCTAATCTGCCCAGTCGTATCATCCAGCCGCAGCTGGTTGGCGCGGCCGCCTTTGATTTCGCGGCTTTTGATGCCGGACAGGTGCTTGTTGCCGGGCAGCCCGTCCATCGTGCTCAGCGCGGGCGGCAGGCCTTCCTGGTTATAGAGCTGCCCTACGATCACTGGCTTGTCTGGATCGCCGCCGAGGAAGGCCACCAGCACCTCGCTGCCGATGCGCGGCAGACCCAGGGTGCCGCACTGGCTTTGGTGGCCGGGGCCGGGGCCGGCCCAGTTGGAGGCGACGCGTACCCAGGCCGAATCGTATTCGTCGTTGGTGGTGCCGGCCAAGTCGCGGTCGCCGTGGTCCTGCGCGCGCGTGGCGGGGAAGCGGATCTTTACGCGGCCCATTTCGTCGCAGTGCACTTCCTCGTCTTCCGGGCCGACCACGATGGCGCTTTGCATCTGCGGCTGGGGCAGCTCGGTGCGCGGGTCGTAGGCGGGCACGATGGGGACGCCGCGCCGCACGGCGGTGAACTGGATGTGCATGCGCGAGCTGCTTTCGGCCACGTGCCCGGCCAACTCCTGCTGCAGCTGCGCGTCGTGCGCGCCATCCCCGTCCTTGCGCATCCAGCGGTTGCGGGCGAACAGGCGCTCCACGCGCGCGGCCAGCGCTTTGGGCAGGTTGTTCTGCGCCGTCACTTGCAGCGCGGTGACGGTGAAGTCGCGCTCCGCCGCCAGGTGGCTGCTGATCTCCGGGTGGCCTTCGAGCGTGAAGTATTCGCCCACGCACAGGTCGCGCACGCTGCCTTCGGCGTGGAAGCACTTGGTTTCGTAGTCGTGGCGCTGCATGCGCAGCTGGCCGAGTTTGAACAGGTCTTCATGGTCGTCGCCGGCGTGCGGGGGCAGCACCTGGTAGTCGTCCATGCTGGCGGCCATCCAGCGGCCGCTGCTGCCCTGGTCTGCCTCGCCCAGCGCGGCCACGCTCATGAAGTGCACGCCGAGCGGATTGCGGTAGTTCCAGCTGTGGGTGGCGGTGCTGCCCGGCTGCAGGGTGCGCACCGCGCTCCAGGACGTGATGCTGTCGCGTTCCTCGGTGGGGCTGTCGCGGTGGTAGCGCACGGCGCCGGCGGCGTTTTCGCGCACGCTGTCGGGGCGGTTGAGCAGCACCATGGTGTGGAACAGGGTGCGCTCGCCGTGGTCGGCGCGGAAGTACCAGGAGATGCCGCGCCGCTTGAGCAGGCGGCGGATGAAGGCGCCGTCGGACTCGTTGTGCTGCATGGTGAATTCGCGCTTGGGGTAGCTGATGGTGTCGAAGAAGTCGGCCAGTTCGTGCTTGAAGCAGATGCCAACGATGCGGTTCCCCAGCCGCCATTCGTCCAGGATCAGCTGGACGATTTCCACTTCGTCCTTGTTGCGGAACATGCGGGTGTTGATGCGCTTGTCCATGATGGAGAGCACGTCGCGCAGCACCAGCTGGTAGCTGGCCAGGCCGCCGTCGCTGTCGCCGGCGGCAATCTCGGTGATGATGCCGCAGATGCTGCGCAGGCCCCCACGGTCAGTGACGAAGTCCAGCGCGGCGGGCAGGCCGATGAATTCCTTGAGGGGGAGCTGGGCGCGCGCGGAGACGCACAGGATGCGGTATTCGAGTCCGCCGCAGATGCTTTCGGCGCCGTACACGCGCTGCGGCAGCAGCATGTCGTCGGAGAGCTGGGTGGAGCAGTCCAGGCGCAGGCGCAGGGGGCGGTTGGTGGTGGTGAGGTCCTTGGGCTGGACCAGGAAGTCGAGCAGATCGCTTTCCACTGGGGCTCCTCGGGGGCTAGGGGTTCGGCGATGATGGCACTGCTTTGACAACGCTACTTTGAGCGGGCGCAACGTAAGGCTAAGCAAGCGTGTGCGCTTGTGATAGGCTGTGTTGAATTTATCAACATTCCGTTTCGGGCGATGCAATGGCTTTGATTGCGCAGGTTAAAAGTAGAGTGGCTTTGTGCGGCCGGGGATCGCTGCGTGAAGGATTTCCGGCTTGAGAACGGCGGGCGTCATTCAGCGGGACCGCTGGCGGTTGAGCAATGCGCTGCTGCTCTCCTTGCTCGTGCATGCCGCGCTGTTGAGCATCACTTTTGGCGGGCACACATTTGGGCTGCCGGGGCTTGGTTTTCCCTGGAAGGATAGGCGTGTGGAGCCCATTGATTTGCGCATTCTGCTGATGCCGGCGCCGCCGGCGGAGCCTTTGCCTGTGCCTGCATCTGGGCCGGAAGACACCGGGGTGGCGGGCAAGGGGGATGCGGGGCCGGCAGCGCCGGTATCGCCATCGGCATCCGAGCCGGAGGCTGCTTCTTCGCAGCCGCAGGCGCCGGGAATGACGGCTTGGACACGGCCTGACGTCAACTTGCCAATCGCGCCCAATGCGCCGGCCACCAGGGCGCCGGCGACGTCTCTGGAGCGCAATCAGCCAGTTCAGGGGAGCGACGTTCCTGCGCCGGATGCGGGGGGCGAGGCGGCGCAGAAGCAGGTGGAGCAGGCGCTTGAGCAGGCCAGGCTGGAGCTGGAGCGGCAGAGCGCGGAGGCTTTGCGGCAGGCGGAGTTGGCGGCGCAGCAGCGGGAGGATAAGCGGCAGGAGCAGCTGCGGCAGGCCGCTGCGCGCGCTGAGCAGGCGGCCCGGAATGAAGCAGCGCGGCTGGCGGCGGAACGGTTGGAGCTTGCCAGGCAGGAAACGCTGCGTCGGGAGGCGCTTCAGCAAGAGCTGGCAAAACAGGATGAGAAGGAGCGCGCCGACGCGGCGCGGCTGGCCGTCGAGCGTCAGGCGCTTGGCCGGCAGGAGGAGTTGCGGCGGGAAGCAGCTCGCCAGGAGCAGGCGAGGCAGGATGAGAAGGCGCGGCAGGCCCAGGGCCAGCTGGAAGTAGCGCGCCAGGAAGCAATCAGGCAAGAGGCTGCACGGCAGGAGGCTTTGAAACAGGAGATGGCGTGGCAAGAGGCGGCAAAGCAGGAGGCGCTCAAGCAGGACATAGCGAAGCAGAACGCCTTGAAACAGGAAGCGGCACGGCAGGAGGCAGCGCGCCAGGACGCGATAAGGCAGGAGGTCGCGCGACAAGAAGTACTCAAGCAGGAAGCCGCGCGGCAGGAGGTACTCAGGCAAGAGGTGGCGCGCCAGAATGCCTTGAAACAGGAGGCGGCGCGGCAAGAGGCGGCGAGGCAGGAGGCCCTCCGGCAGGAAGCTGCGCGGCAGGAGGCCATCAAGCAGGAGGCGGCGCGGCAGGATGCCATGAAGCGAGAGGCAGCGCGACAGGAGGCAGCGCGGCAAGAAGCAACAAGGCAGGAAGCGGCTCGACAAGAGGCGGCGCGGCAAGAAGCGACAAAGCTGGAGGCAGCGCGACAGGAGGCCGCACGGCAAGAAGCGACAAGGCAGGAGGCTGCGCGACAGGAAGCAGCGCGGCAGGAGGCGACGAAGCTGGAAGCCGGGCGGCAGGAGGCCGGAAGGCAGGAGGCGGCAAAGCAGGAGGCAGCAAGGCAGGAGGCGGCGCGTCAGGTGCAGGCGAAGCAGGAGCAGGCGCTGCGCGACAAGGCGGAGCGGGAGGCGCAACGGGAGGAGCGGCTGCGCGCGATCGGCAAGCAGCTCGACGCGGAGGCGGCACAGCGCGAGGCGCAGAGCCGCCCTTCCCGCTCGCTGCTGCCCATGGCCAGCGGCCTGCGCCGCGGCTGGCTCTACGGCCGCGCCGATCCGAATCCCGACCTCGTGCTCTACGCCGAGGCCATGAGCAAGAAGATCGAGTTGAACATGACCTTCGACATGGTGCGCGAACTGGTGAAGCAGCCTCACACCCAGCCGACGGTGACGGTGGCTATCCGCGCGGACGGCTCGGTGGAAAAGGTGACGTTCGTGGTCTCCAGCGGCGTGCCCGCCATCGACGAGGCGATACGGCGCGTGGTGGCGAGCCAGGCGCCGTATGGCGCGTTCCCGCCGACCGTGGCGCGCCAGTATGACGTGATCGAGATACGCCGCACCTGGGTGTTCGATACGGCCATTCGCCTGCAGTAAGCTCTAGTGGTGGGTGGGCGCGGCGCTCTCCGCGTTGCGCCGCTTTTCCTTGAGCCATGCCTTCAGCTTGGCGATGTCGCGGAAGTCGGCCACGTCGCAGGCGATGTTTTCCAGCTGGTGCTCAAGCAGGTGCTGCTGCATGCGCACGCATTGGCGGGCGATGTATTCGGTCAGCTGCGTGGTGGCGGGCAGGTTGAGCTTCACCATTAGCGAGAACTGGATGCCGACGGTGTCGAATTCCAGATCGATCAGGTAGTCCTCAACCATTTCAATATTCTGCTCGAGCTGTTTGCGGCCGAGGTGCGCGCAACCGGGCCGCCTGGCCTGCTCCATTTCTATTTCCAGCACCCGCAGCGCAACCGGGTCGCTGTTGATGTAGCCGGCGTCGGCCTGCTCAAGCAGCGCTGGCTGCTGCTCCGGTGGCATGGTGAGGATGGTGCGTACCAGCCTGGCGTGGAGTTCCTCCGCTTCCTCCTGGTCTTCTTCCTCGCGCCAGGAGAGCGAGACCGGGTAGGTGTCGGCCAGTAGCATGTCGCCTATTTCGCGCAGCACCGGGTCGAATTGCGTGCGGTCCACGCCGTATTCACTGCTGATGTAGCGGTCATAGAACTGCTGGATCTCGCTGTCTTCACTTGTGCTCAGCACGCGGTCCGCCAGGATGCAGATGGATTCGGCTATCGACGCGCGCTCGGAATTGTTCAAGGTGCTGTTGCCGTAGGCCTGGTCGAAAACCCGGATCAGCTGCCGCGCGTAGACGTTGAACTGTTCGGCCAGCGGGTCCAACGTGCGCCGCCCCAGTTCGCGCAGCCGCGCGGCGCTGGCTTCCCAGCGCGCATAGGCGCGGCGGGCCTCCGCAAGTTTAACGAGCAGAATCTCGAATTCCTGCCGGGAGCGCGCGAGCTTGGGGGCTGGTTTGGTGCTTGGACTGGACATGGTCTGTGGCCTCGTGGGAGTGAGATAGGGAAGACGGCGGCGTCATGGCGTAAGCAAATAGCTGGCGTCTTCGCGGTCGTGTGCTGGCGGGGCCTCGAGCAGGAAGGCGTTCACGCCGAGGCGGGCGCCGCCCTCCTGCTCGCTGCGGTGGAGGCTGAAGCCCCGCGCGTCGGCGGCGCGTAGCCGCAGGCGGATTTCAAAGGCGATGCCGACGGTGCAGAACATGGCGAGCATGGCTTTCAATGCGGCGGCGCCGGAGCCGTGGGGGAGAAAGCGTTCGAAGTCCGCCTTGGCCAGGGGGCCGATGCGGATGCGGGCGCGCGTGTCGCAGCGGTGCATGCGCTCACCCAGCAGCACGCCTGCGCGCAGGCAGCAGTTGCTGCGGCCGAGCTGCGCCTGCTGCGGCGCGGGCAGCGCTTCCCACACGCCCACCAGCGGCTCCACCCTGGCAGGCACGCCGAAGTATTCGGTGAGCATGCCTGTCATCACGTCGTGCGAGACGGTGCGGCTGCGGATCTGCATGGCGTAGCGGGCGAAGCTTGCGCGGTCGATCACACCGCCCGGCGGCGGCTGCGCGCCGGAGAGCAGCAGCAGCTTGGGCAGGTAGCCGTCGCCGCCGTGCGCATCCCGCATGCATTCGGGGCGGTGCATGGCCCAGGCAGCGCAGAACATGGCGAGCGCGCGGTGGGACAGCATGTCGAGGAAGGCGCGCGGGCCGTCGTCGTCTTCGCGCTGTTCGTGCGCGGCGATGCGCTCGGTGTAGTGGTGCGGCAGCGTGCCGCTGCTGCCGAGCAGGCCCATAAAGGCCGGGGTGATGTCGAGATGGCCGCCGGTTTCGTCTATGCGGCTGATTTCGCCGGGCGGGAAGGCGAGCGACAGCCTGTTGCGGTAGCGCAGCTGCGGCGTGCCGGGCTGCGGTTCGCCGGGCTGTGATGCTCCCTCCAGCCATTGCTCGAGCAGGCGCACGGCCTGGAAGAAGTCGAAACGCTGCGGCGCGGCCAGCAGCGCGCCGATCAAACCAGTCAGGCCAGCGGCAGGCTGCCGTTGCGGGGTGCGCATTGCAGCAACTCCTTTCCGGTGGCGTGCGAAACGATGGTGAGCCGGGTGTAGCTGTTCAGGTGGGCGTACATGCCAAGCAGGTTGTCGAGCATCTGCGCGAAGATGTGGATGCCGGTGCCCGCGTAGGCCTGCTCGTCGAGCGTGATGCGGACGTCCACGCCGTGCAGGCAGGCCATGCCCGCGCCGCGCTGCAGCCAGGCGGTGCCCAGCCTGTGCGCCAGGCCGGTGATGCCGTCGATCTGGCGCTGGGAGACGGCGCTGTCGGGCAAGGCGTACAGGCGCAGCATGGCGGTGAAGGCCGGCAGGCCTTGCTGCGTCAGGGCGCGGTGGTTGAGCGAGAGGTGCGATACCAGCCCCCATTGCGCGCCGCGCGCGGACGTGAGGCGCTGGGAGCGCGTGGGCTTGCGCAGCAGCCGTATCGGCACATTGCCGGCGCTGGATTCGGAGGCCAGGTCGCCGCCGGGCAGGCCGCCTTGCAGTTCATGCGGCAGGTCGCGGTTGGTGCAGGTGATGCCGATGGAGGCGGTGCCGGTCTCGGCTTTGAGCGGGTCGAAGTCGCGGTCTATCAAAGCGAGCGTGTATTCGTGGGCCTGTCCGCTGCTGGCCAGTTCTTCGTCGCGCCGCGCTATCCAGTAGTGCCCTTTCGCCTTGGGCGATTCGCCGTGCCGCAAGGAGTAGTAAGGCACGAACTCGGTGGTGATGCTGTCCCGCGATCCGGCGCGCTGGAGCAGATGCACCGAGTCCACGCTGTAGACCTCGCAGGCCTGGGCTGGCAGTGCGTCCGGCAGCAGGGGGTAGCTGCTGCGGGTGTGCGTGATCTGGATCGGCGAGGCGATATGGCGGAACAGGTTGACGATGGGCGTGCAGGAGAGCAGCAGGTTGTCCGGCGTGAGCGTGCGCAGTACGCGGGCGGCGCTGGAGTCGGCGCGCAGGCCGTTGAGCGCCAGGTGCAGTGTGACGTTGGCGCAGCCGGGGGCGGCGTGGCGCAGCAGGTCGGCCAGGTCGATGTCGATGAAGTCGAATTTTTCGGGGTAGGCGAAGTATTCGCTGAGCAGGCGGTAGGCGGGCTGCTCGGCGGGGCCGAAGGGCAGCAACGCGTCGGCGTCGTCGAAGCCTGCGGGGCGCACGGGTATCCGCTCCAGCATGCGCCATTGCCCTTCCGTTTCTATGCAGGCGCAGGAGGTGCGCATGAACAGCGTGTCGCGCAGGGTGGCGCGCAGCGACGCTTCGCCTTCGAGGTAGACGCGCAGCACCGGCAGGCGCATTTCGGCCAGGCTGCGGTTGGGCGCGGTGCAGGCGATGGTGATGCGGATGGCGGCGGCGATGTCGTGCGGCAGCGGCAGCAACGATGGCGCGTGGATGACGGTGTCGAAACGCGCGGTGCTGATCCGCACCGGGGCCACGGCCACGTCGTAGGCGGTGCGGAATTTGCAGCCGGGGGCGGTGCTGCCCAGGGATTTGAGGGCGGTGCCGCGCGGGATGACGGCGCTGCTGGCGGCGCCGCGCGCCTCTGCGCTGTTGTCGAAGCGGGCGATGGCGCAGGACGGGATGGGGCGCAGGTAGTGCGGGTAGAGCACGCCGAGCAGCGCTTCGGTGAAGCCGGCGTAGTCGTCGTCCAGGCGCTTGGCGGTGCGGGCGTTGAGCAGGGCCACGGACTGGATCAGGCGCTCGACGTGCGGGTCGGCGCAGGTTTCGCCGTTCATCAGCAGGCTGCCGGCGAGCTTGGGGTAGCGCTCGGCGAATTCGTTGCTGGCACGGCGCAGCATGCCCAGTTCGCGTTCGAAGTACGGCAGCAGTTTTTCCATCGTCGCTTCCTTGCGTGGAGGTTCAGCGATGGTGGCATATTGCCGCGTCAACAGTGTTGATGCAGCGCAATCAGGTGTCAGCGCCCGCCCGGCATATAATTCGAAAGGTACTATTGGGATGTCATTTATGAGCAACCGGCTTGCAGAGCGCACTACTGATTTTCTTTCAGCGCTGTCGCGCCTGAAGGAAGCGCTCGCGCAGCCGGAAAATTCCTTTTTGCGCGATGCATCAATTCAGCGGTTTGAATTCACTTACGAGTTGGCATGGAAGGCCATCAAGCTGTGGCTGGAAACCAAGGACATCATTGTTCTTAATGCGAAGGAAACGTTGCAGGCGGCTTTGCAGCAAGGACTGATAGTTGATGGTAACGGCTGGAGCGAATTGCACCGCATGCGCAACCTGACAAGCCACACCTACGATGAGGCAGAGGCTATACGTGTCTACAAGTTCGTCAAGCATGACGGCGTCGTCATGCTGGAGTCCCTGGCGGAGGCCGCCAAATCATGGATAAACTAGCCACGCAGGATTTGGAGTTCGGGCTGAGCGGCCAGATCCTCGCCTCGTTGCGCCAGGTGTTTGCGCAATTCCCCCAGGTGATCAAAGCCGTCGTGTATGGCTCTCGCGCTACCGGAGCCTATCGCTCGTATTCCGATATCGATATCGCCGTCATGGCGCCCGCCATGACGGACCGGGAGTTTTCCAGTCTGTGGAATGCGCTGGATGATTTGCCCATCCTGTTCAAACTGGATGCGGTCCATTTCGAACGCGTGGTAAATCCCCGGCTGCGCGAAAACATCCTTAATGAAGGCGTGGATCTCTATCCCGTAGCCTGACCAAGGCTTAATGCAGGCTGATTCGCAACGATGATTTACGGCGAGCTACCACGCGCCGCGCCGCGCGCGGCGGCGCTAGGCTTTCCGCTCCTTCCACGTACTTGAGGAGCTATCATCATGCCTGTCAAACGTTTGCTGCCTTTTCTTTTGATATCCGCTTTCGCCCTGCCCGGCGCGGCGCAGGCGCAGTACCGGTATCAGCCCGTCAGCCTTATTACAGGCTATATAGCCAATACCGGCGCCGAATACGGCACGGCCACGAGCCTGAACAACAATGGCATGGTCGGCGGCACTTACCGCGTCGATCCGAACTGGTTCGACCAGGCCTATACGTGGAAGGACGGAAGGTTCAACTACATCCCCCGCATCGACGGCCTGGTGTTCAATCACCGCATCGCCGGCATCAACGACGGCGGCAGGATGGCGGTCAACTTCAACAACTCGGATACGTCCAGCGGCGAGGCCTGGTTCTACAAGGATAACGACTTCCTCCGCATTCCGCGCCTGAACTACCTGGGCAACGCAAAGGCGAACGCCATCAACAATCACGACGTGGTGGTGGGCGATGCGGGCATGGGACTGGACGACTGGTCCAACCCGCCCGCGCGCCATGCGTTCATTTATCAGAACGGGACCAGCACCGATATTGGTACGCTGGGCGGGAAGGACGGCTATGCGCTGGACATCAATGATGCGGGCGTGGTGGTGGGCGGTTCGCACACCGCGGCGGGTGATATGCGCGCGTTCATCTACGACGGCGTAGCCATGCAGGCACTGGGTACGCTGGGCGGCAACTACAGCATGGCTTACAGCATCAATGAGCATGGCGATATTGTGGGCCTGTCGGATACGGCCAGCGGCGCGCGGCATGGCTTCCTTTACAGCGGCGGCGTAATGCATGATCTGGGACTGCTGTCGAACGCGTATAACTGGGGCAGCATGGATATCAATGACTCGGGGCAGATCGTGGCGACGGGCACGCTCAATGGCGCGGTGACGCCGATGCTGTACGAGAACGGAACGGCGACGAATTTGAATACCTTGATCGATCCTGCGCTGGGCCTGTCGCTGACGCGGGTGAATGCGATTAATGATCATGGCCAGATTGCGGCAACGGCGTGCGGGCCGAACGGCGAGTCCGGGAGCGGGTGCTGGGGGGTGCTGCTGAATCCTTTGAATCCGGTGCCGGAACCGGCTACGTGGGGGATGCTGGGAGTGGGGATAGGGGTGCTGGCGTTCGTCGGAAGACGGCGGGCGCGGGGGGAGCTTGGCGGGTTACGCTGAGCTAACCCGCCCTACGGCCCTATCCCTTAGCGCTAGCCCAGCGTGTCGCTCCAGATGTTGCGTGCCCAGCTCAGGGCGTATTCGCCTTCGAGCGCGCTGGGGGCGCTGGAGAGGCCGCCGGAGCCGGGGACGACGAGCAGCGTTTTCTTGTCCGCGTCGTAGGCGTGCACGGAGGCGACGTGGATGACGTCCTTGTCGGAGACGAAGCTGTAGCAGGTGTTGGTGAGCATGGGCTTGGCTTCCGGCGCGCGGCCGTTCAGCAGGTCCACCACGGCGGCGGCGCATACCTTGGCGTGCTGGTTGGCCATGTGCGCGGACTTGGGCATCAGCGGCGCGGCCAGGATGGCGTCGCCGAGGATGTGGATGTTTTTTGCCTGCGTGGATTCGAAGGTGAGGAAGTCCACCGCGCACCAGCGTCCGCCGGCGTTGGCCAGGCCGCTCTGCACGGCGATGGCGCCGGCGCGCTGGGGCGGGATCACGTTCAGCACGTCGGCCTGCACGCGGTCGTCCAGCTCGGAGATGGCGGCGCGGCCGGCAACGTCGATGTCCACCGTCTTGAAGCCGCGCCGGTATTCGATGATGCCGCCGTAGCGCTCCTGCCATACCTTCTTGAACAGCGGGCCTTTGGACACCACGTCTTCGTTCCCGTCCAGCACCAGCACCTTGGACCTGGGCTTGCGCTGGCTGAAGTAGTGGGCGATCTGGCAGGCGCGTTCATACGGGCCGGGCGGGCAGCGGTAAGGCGCGGCGGGGATGGTCATGGCGTAGACGCCGCCGTCCGGCATGGCTTCGAGCTGCGCGCGCAGCGCCGCTGTTTGCGCGCCGGCTTTCCAGGCGTGGAGATGGCGCTCCTGCGCGCCGGGCTTTTGCATGCCGGGCAGCTGATCCCACATGAATTCTATGCCGGGCGAGACGATCAGGCGGTCGTAGCCCAGCACCCGGCCGCTGGCGAGGGTGACGGTGCGCTTGGCGGCGTCGATGGACTGCACGCTGTCGCGCACGATGCTCACGCCGTGGCGCGCCAGGGCGTCGTAGCTGATGGTGATGTCGGCCAGCTGTTTCGAGCCGCCCAGCACCAGGTTGGAGAGCGGGCAGGAGATGAAGCTGGCGTTGGGTTCGATGAGCGTGACGGCGATGTCGCCGCCGCTCCACATGCGCACGTATTTGGCGGCGGTGGCGCCGCCGTAGCCACCGCCGACCACAACGACTTGCGGTTTGGCGCTGCCGCCAATGCTGGCGCAGCCGGTGCTGGCGAGGACCATGCCGGCGCCGGAGGCTTGCAGGAATTGGCGGCGTTTCATGGACGGCCTCCTTGGGCGGTGGCGTCGGCGCGCTGCGCGGCGAAGAAGGCGGCCAGCATGGCGAGCTGCTCTTCGCTGTAGCCTTTGGCGATCTGCGTCATGACCGTGGCCGGGCGGGTGCCGGCTTTGAAGGCCTTCAGGGATGTCAGCAAGGTCTCGCGGGACTGCCCGGCCAGCGCCGGCAAGGCCGTGCCGGTTGTGGCGCCGTTGGTGCCGTGGCAGCCGGTGCAGGTGGCCGCCAGGCGCGCACCGGAGGCGATGGCCTCGGCGGCGTGGACGGTGGGTGCGGCGGCGAACGCACAAGCGATGAGGACCGGGAACGCAGCGGCGGTGAGACGGTGTCGTATCAGTTGCATGACTGCTCCTTGTTATGGGCGCACGCCCGGGGTTTCAAGCGCCATGCCTTTGGCGCGCAGGGATAAGAAGGCTTCGAGGTCGACCAGGTCCTGCGCGCCGTAGGGCGGCACTTCGGCGCGCACGCCGCTCATGCAGTTGCGCAGGCGGCGCTGCAGCGACCCCATGGCCTGCCATTCAAGGCGGTAGATGGGATAGGCGTTGGCGTGGCCCTGGGGAATGGTGGCGCCGGCCAGCTTGCGGCCCCAGTTCTCGTCGTGGCATTGGGCGCAGGAGAGGTTCAGCTGGCCGATGCGCTGGCGGTAGAGCTGCCCGCCCCTCGCGGCGGCGGCGATGGTGCCGGGGTCCTGCGGCGGGTTCATGGGCATGCCGCGCGATTGCAGGGCGACGTAGCTTTCGAGGCTGAGCAGGTCTTCGCTTTCGGGTTTGAGCGGCGCGGCTTGCTGGGCGCCCTGGCGGCACATGTCTATGCGCTGGCCGAGCGTGATGGCGCGGCCGCTGGCCTTGTCGAAGGCGGGGAAGCGGGCGGCGACGCCGCGCATGCTCTGTTTGGCGTCGCCGTGGCAGCTGGCGCAGGAGCGGTCGGACTTGCCGGCCTTGGCCTTCCACAGCGCTTCGCCGCCGCCGACCCAGAGCATGGCGGGGTTTTGCGTGTCGTCGCGCTGCATGGCCTGGGTGGAGGCGCTCATGAATTCGGCGCCGGATTTGCGCGTGTCCGGCGGCGTTGCCGCCAGCGCGGCGCACGCCGTGGCGAGGCAGGCCGCCGCTGCCGCTGCGTGCCGCCTGGCTGCGCGGCCGGGCTTCATGAGGCGCTCACCGTGATGGGCATTTTCTCCGTCTGCGCAAAGCCGTGGTCGCCCTGCCAGCTGAATTCGAGCGTGCCGCTCTCGGTGGCCACGGTGAAGAAGGCGATGTAGGGGTTGGCGGAAACGGCGGGGTGCAGTTCCGCGCTGAATACGGTTGCGCCGTTGTAGCGGCAGGTGAAGCTGGTGAGGATGTCGCGCGGGACCAGCTTGCCGCCGGCATCGGGACGGTAGCCGCTTTCCATCGGATGGGCGATCAGGGCGCGGATTTCTATCACCTCGCCTTTGCGCGCATTGGCCGGCATATGGATCAGGATGCGCGCCATTACGGTGCCTCCCCTTCGATGCAGGCGGCCAGCGCCACGATGACGTCCACCGTCTGCTGCCAATAGCTGCCGTCGCTCAGGCGCGCCACGGCCGCCAGCTTTTGCGAGGTGGCGAGGCGGATGCGGGTGGACACTTCGGCCTTGCCGCTGCGCGCGCCCAGCGTGAAGCGGACGATGTCGGTTTCCGGATTACGTTCGTTGAAGATGGCGATGCCGGTGACATGCTCCGCCGCCGTCATGGGGCTGTCCACGCTGATGGTGACGGGGACTGCGTTGCCGTTGTCTATCAGCTTGGCGATATCGAAAACGACTTTGCCGGTCTTGGGCAACACGCCGCCGGTGTAGGCGGAGATGGCGGCGCGCATTTCCTCCGGCGTGGCGGACGCGGGGCGCACCAGTGCCAGCAGCGGCAAGGCGGCGCCGGCTTGCAGCAGTTGGCGGCGCGTGGTCATGGCGTCCGCTCCGCGCGCAGGGTTTGCAGGTAGGCGATCACGTCCTCAATCTGTTGGGCGGTGAGGATGGTCTTTCCCTGGTGGGCGGCGCCCACGCGGGCCAGGCCTTCGGTCTTGTAGTAGGAGGGCATGATGGTGGATGAGTTGATGCTGCCGGCGTCCACCAGGCGCTGGCGCAGCTGGGCGGCCGTGGAGCGGTCGCCCGCGCCGTCGAGCGGGGGTGCGAGGTTGCCCTGGAAGCGCTCCTCGGGAATGGGGCCGGTGTGGCACAGCAGGCATAACCCCACCTGCCGGTTGGCGACGATGGCGCGGCCGCGCGCAGCATCGCCGGCCGCTGCGCCCGGCAGCGGCGAGGCGTAGTCTGCAGCGCGCGCATCCGCAAGGCAAAGCGCGGCCAATAGTGCGGTCAATAGCGCAGCATTGAGCAGCAAGCCAGGCATGGCGCGGGGGCCTTGAAGATCAGGCCTTCTTCAGGCTGTGGTTCTTCAGCGGCAGGTCCCGCACGCGCTTGCCGGTGGCGGCGAAGATGGCGTTTAGCACCGCCGGCGCGGCCACCGCAATGGTCGGCTCGCCCACGCCGCCCCAGAAGCCGCCGGACGGCATGACGATGGTTTCCACCTTCGGCATCTCGTCCATCTTCAGCGGGACGTAGGTGTCGAAGTTGGTCTGCTCAACGCGGCCGTCCTTCAGCGTGCATTCGCCGTACAGGGCGGCGGACAAGCCGTACACAAAGGAACCTTCCACCTGCGCCTCGATCTGCTGCGGATTGACGGCGTGCCCGGAGTCGGTGGCGGCGACGATGCGGTGTATCTTCAGCTTGCCGCTTTTATTGACCGATACCTCGGCACAAGCGGCAACATAGCTGCCGAAGCCCATCGTCTGAGCCAGTCCCCGGAACACGCCCTTGGGCGCAGGCTTGCCCCAGCCGGCCTTTTCGGCCACCGCGTTCAGCACCGCCAGGTGCTTGGGATGGTTCGCCATCAGCTTGCGGCGCAGGGCCAGCGGGTCCTGTTTGGTGGCGTGCGCCACTTCATCCAGGAAGCACTCCAGGTAGACCGCGTTCTGGTTCAGGTTCACGCCGCGCCAGAAGCCCGCAGGCACGGGCGGATTGCGCATGGCGTGGTCGATCAGCAGGTTGGGGAAGGTATAGCCGATGGAGGCTTCCGGTCCCGGCGCGTTCAGGCCCTGGAACACCGCCGGGTCCTTGCCGTCCTTGATGGCCATGCCCACCGATACCAGGATGGACTGGCCGGAGATGCGCATGTGCAGGCCGGTTATGTTGTTCTTCTCGTCCAGCGCGGCGGTCAGCTTGCACTGCGTGATGGGATGGTAGCGGCCGTGCTGCATGTCCTCCTCGCGGGTCCACAGCAGCTTGACCGGCGTGCCGGGCAGCTCCTTGGCGATGGCCACCGCCTGGCGCACCCAGTCGTGCACCGCGCCCCGGCGGCCGAAACCGCCGCCCAGGTGCAGCTTGTAGACGTCGCACTTGGCGGCGGGCAGGCCGGCCGCTTCGGACGCGGCGGCCAGCGCCGCTTCGCCGTTCTGCGTGGGCGTCCACACTTCGCAGCGCTCCGGCGTCCACCTGGCGGTGGCGTTCATCACTTCCATCGTGGCGTGGTTCTGGAAGGGATAGGAATACACCGCCTCCACCTTGCGCTTGGCCGAGGCGATGGCGGCGCGCGCGTCGCCATTGCTGTTGCCCACCACGGCGTCCGGCGCGTCCAGCCCTTCCTTGAGCATGGCGGCGATGTCGGCGCTGGAAAGCTTGGCGTTGGGGCCTTCGTCCCACACGATGGGCAGCGCGTCCAGTGCTGTGCGCGCACGCCACCAGGTGTCCGCCACCACCGCCACGGCGCTGTCGCCCACCTGCACCACCTTCTTCACGCCGGGCCGCTTTTCGATGGCGGCGGCGTCAAAGCTTTTCACCTTGCCGCCGAATACCGGGCAGTCCTTGATGGCGGCGTTCAGCATGCCGGGCAGCTTCAGGTCCATGCCATAGATCTGCGCGCCGGTGGTCTTGTCCACCGTGTCCAGGCGCGCCAGGCGCTTGCCGGCCAGCTTCCAGTCCTTGGGGTCTTTCAGTTTCACGTCGGCGGGAATGGCCAGCTTGCCGGCCGCTTGCGCCACCTTGCCGTAGCTGGTCTTGCGGCCGCTGGCGGCGTGCGTAATCACGCTGCCCGCAGCGGCGCATTCGGCGGCGGGCACGCCCCAGGCGTCCGCCGCTGCCTGCACCAGCATCATGCGCGCGGCGGCGCCGCCCTTGCGCACATACTCGTGCGACTCGCGCACGCCACGGCTGCCGCCGGTGGAGAAGCTGCCCCACACGCGCTTGCGCGCCAGGTTCTGGCCCGGCGTGGGGTATTCGGTGCTGACCTTGCTCCAGTCGGCGTCCAGTTCCTCGGCCACCAGCTGGGCCAGGCCGGTCAGCGTGCCCTGCCCCATTTCCGAACGGGCGATGCGGATCACGATGGTGTCGTCCGGCTTCACCACCACCCAGGCGTTGACCTCGGGCGGGATGCCGGCTTCCTGCGCGGCGGCGTCGAAGGGAATCGCGAAAGGCACCATCAGCCCGCCCAGGGCCAGCGAGGCGCCCTTCAGGAAGCTGCGGCGCGAGACGGCAGCATTACGCATATCGGCGCGGCTCATGCTTTGCTCCCGGCGTGGTCGCCCACGTGCGTAATGGCCAGGCCGGCCGATTTGGGGTCGGCCCCCTTGGCCACCACCTTGATCGCGGCGCGCACGCGGTTGTAGGTGCCGCAGCGGCAGATATTGGTCATGGCCGCGTCGATGTCGGCGTCGGTGGCTTTCGGTTTTTGCTTGAGCAGCGCGGCGGCTGCCATGATCATGCCGGACTGGCAGAAGCCGCATTGCGGCACGTCCAGCGCGGCCCAGGCCTTCTGCACCGGATGCGAGCCGTCCTTGGACAGGCCTTCGATGGTGACGATCTTCTGCTTCGCATTCAGCGCGGACACCGGCAGCACGCAGCTGCGCGTCGCTTCGCCGTCGATATGCACGGTGCAGGCGCCGCATTGCGCCACGCCGCAGCCGTATTTGGTGCCTGTCATGCCGAGCTGCTCGCGCAGCACCCACAGCAGCGGCGTATCGTCCTCCGCCTCGAAATCACGCGTGCTTCCATTGACGTTGAGCTGCGGCATGCTGTCTCCTGAGGATGTGTTGACCAGAATCAAAGATGGACATCTTACACCCGTAATTTCCGCCCTGCAGAGCAGTGTTTTGTATCGCAAAGTAGCGCAGCGAGCTCGGCCCTTTTTGACTTACATCAAGGTAGTCGTTGATGCGCATCAATACACTGTGCGCATTACTTAACGATGAAGCAGAGAGGATGTATATGAAGTACGCAAAAGCAACGGCAGCAGCAGTCCTGATGAGTCTCGCCACCCTGGCCATGGGCCAGGCGGCGGCAGCGGAAGCCAGTCCCTGGCTGGTGCGCTTGCGCGCCGTGCATCTGGACCCGGCCGATAAATCCGACCCCGTCGGCGGCACCGGCGCAGCCAACCGCCTTACCATAGACAGCAAGACCATCCCGGAAATCGACATCTCCTACTTCTTCGCGCCGCAGTTCGCGGCCGAGCTGGTGCTGACCTATCCGCAAAAGCACGACGTGCTACTGGACGGTAAAAGCATCGGCACCATGAAGCACCTGCCGCCCACGCTGCTGGCGCAGTACCACTTCCTGCCGGACGCGCAGTTCCGGCCTTACGTGGGCGCGGGCCTGAACTACACCACCATGTCCGATGTGCGCATCCTGAACGGCGCCGCCGGCCTGGAACACAAGAGCTTCGGCCTGGCGCTGCAAGCGGGCGCGGACTTCACGCTGGATAAAAACTGGTCGCTCAACGTGGACCTGAAGAAGGTGCAGATCCGCAGCGACGTCAATAGCGCCGGCGCCATCATCAGCAAAGTGAAGGTGGACCCGGTACTGCTGGCGGTGGGCGTGGGCTACCGCTTCTGATCAGAACCGTCCCGCCAGCAGCTCCATGCGCAGTTCGCTGGCAAAGGCCGCGCGCTGCGGGGCCAGCGCGTAGCGCCCCACCTCCAGCGTTACGCCGCCCGATTCCAGCGTGATGAGTTCCCCGGCGTGCTCCGGCATGCCGATGCGGGTGCGGCCGGGCACGAAACGGGTCTGCGCTATTTTCCCCGCGCTGGCCCGCTCCACCACCAGGCAGCCGCTGGTTAGCACCACTTGTTCGTAGTCGGAGGCATGGCGCGCATAGCAAAGGAAGGCGGCCGTCACCGCCGCCAGTTCCACGCCGGTGAAGCACAGCACCTGCCATATGCCGTGCAGCAGGAACACCGCAGCCACGGCCAGGGACAGCACGCACAGCATGGCCCATGCCGCCACCGTCTGGCGCGGCGTCAGCGAACAGTTACGCCGCCATAGCCACTCGCGTCTATCAAGGTCACGCCGCACGACGCCGCCTCCTTTTTTTGCTGCGCTTTTCATCTATTCTACGACTGCTGCGGCCGGCGCAAAACCCGCTTGTCGTTGTTTCCGAACGACAACAAATTACATAAGCGCCGGTCCGCGCATAATAATGCTCCGCCCTCCGCTTTTTTTGAGGAACAATAGCAGGCTATAACAATCAGCTCACTGGGGATGACATGCTACTTTCAAACATGAAGATAGGAGCCCGCTTGGGCGTGGGATTCGCGGTTGTGCTGGCGCTGCTGACGGCGATGCTGGTGCTGGGCCTGAGCTCGTTGTCGCGCATCGGCAGCCGCACCAACGACATCGTGCACGACAAGAATGTGAAGATGGCCGCCGCCAACACCATGGTGGACAATGTGCGCAACATCTCCCTGGCGCTGACCACCATGATCGTGGTGCCGGGCACGCCGGAAATGAACGCCGAGCTGGAAAAAATCGCCGACGCGCGCAAGAAGTACGGCGCCGCCAAGGAGACCATGCTCAAGCTGCTGTCCGACGACAAGGAGAAGCAGCTGATGGCGGCGGTGGACGACGCGCTGAAGGCCGGCGCCGCCAAGAACAACGAGCTGGTGAAGCTGCGCAAGGAAGGCGAGATCCAGGACGCGACCGCCTTCCTGATCAAGGAAACCGGCCCGTCGCTGAACGCGGTGCTGAAGGCGCTGGACGCTTTCGTCAGCTACGAGGCCAAGCTGGCCGCCGACGCCGGCACCGACGTGGAACAGGTCTACTCCAGCTCGAAAATGCTGATGCTGGTGCTGGGTACCGCCGCCATCGTCATCGGCGCCGGCGTGGCGTGGTTCATCACCGGCTCCATCACCGGCCCGCTGAACAAGGCGGTGGACGTGGCGGAGACGGTGGCCTCGGGCGACCTGTCCTCGCATATCGAAAGCGGCGGCGGCGACGAGACCGGGCGCCTGCTGAACGCGCTCAAGGCCATGAACGACAGCCTGCTCAACGTGGTGAGCCAGGTGCGTACCGGCACCGACGCGATCAGCACCGCGTCGAGCGAAATCGCAGCGGGCAACCTGGACCTGTCCTCGCGCACCGAGGAGCAGGCCAGCTCGCTGGAGGAAACCGCGTCGTCGATGGAGGAGCTCACTTCCACAGTGAAGCAGAACGCGGACAATGCGCGCCAGGCCAATACGCTGGCCAAGTCCGCGTCGGAGGTGGCGGTCAAGGGCGGCGACATTGTGGCGCAGGTGGTGGACACCATGGGTACCATCAATGATTCCTCGCGCAAGATCGTGGACATTATCGGCGTCATCGACGGCATCGCTTTCCAGACCAATATCCTGGCGCTGAACGCGGCGGTGGAAGCGGCGCGCGCGGGCGAGCAGGGACGCGGCTTTGCGGTGGTGGCGTCCGAAGTGCGCAACCTGGCGCAGCGCTCGGCGGCGGCGGCCAAGGAGATCAAGGAGCTGATCAACGCGTCGGTGGCCAATGTGGACACCGGCTCGCGCCTGGTGAACGACGCGGGCAGCACCATGGGCGACATCGTCAACAGCATCCAGCGCGTGACGGACATCATGGGCGAGATCACGTCCGCCAGCCAGGAGCAGACGCTGGGCATCGAACAGATCAACGCGGCGATTTCGCAGATGGACGAAGTGACGCAGCAGAACGCGGCGCTGGTGGAGCAGGCTGCGGCCGCATCGCAGAGCATGCAGGAGCAGGCGGGCAATCTGGCCACCGTAGTGGGCTTCTTCAAGACCGGGACACATGCCGCGGCGGCGCCGGCGCCACGGCGCAGCGCGCCAGTGCCGGCCAAGGCTGCTGCTGCGGCTCCGGCGCGTTCCGTTGCCGTGCGCGCGCCGGCCAAGCCTGCGCAGCGGCTGGCGCCGGGCAAGCCTGCCGAAAGCGATTGGGAGGAGTTTTAAGCCGCCGCGCGCGGCAAGGTCAGCGTGAACGTTGAGCCGTCGCCGGGGGCGCTGCTGACGCTCAGCGTGCCCTGGTGGGCTTCCGCAAGCTGGCGCGAGATGTAGAGGCCCAGCCCCAGGCCGGCGCTCACGCCCGTGTCCATGCCGCGCTCGAAGGGCTCGAATATGCGGGCCTGGGTTTCGTCGGTCATGCCTTTGCCGCCGTCCCTCACCGTGATGCGCGCGGCGCGCCAGTCAGCCTCCAGCTTCACTTCCACCGGCGTGCCGCAGCCGTAGCGCAGCGCGTTCGTCAGCAGGTTGACGATCACCTGCTCGATACGGAACTCGTCCCAGTGGCCGCGCACTTCGTGCTCCGCTTTCAGCGTGATTTCGCAGCCGGTTTCGCGGGCCTGCCGCGACAGGTCGGCCACCACCCTTTGCAACAGCCCGGCCAGTTCCGTCTCGGCCGGCCGTATCGACAGCTTGCCGCTGCGGATGCGCGACACGTCCAGCATGTCGTCGATCAGCCGTATCATGCTCTGGATCTGGCGGTCATCGCGCGCCACCATTTTTTTCCACACCTCGGGATTGAAGCCCTCCTGCAGGCCGCGCTCGATCTGCAGCTTGCGCAGCTGCGTTTCCAGCGACAGCGTGTTGAGCGGCGTGCGCAGCTCGTGCGCCACCAGCGACATGAATTCGTCGCGCGTGCGCAGGGCGCGCTGCAGGTCTTCCTGCGCCAGGTGCAGCGCTTGCAGCGTGGCCTCCTGCTCGGCGCGCGCCTTCTCCAGCGCCACCACCTGGCGCTGCGTTTCCTGCCGCTGCCGGTGCAGCGCCACGAACACGTTCACCTTGCTCTTGACCATGTCGCCGTCCAGCGGCTTGTACAGGAAATCGACCGCGCCCGCCTCGTAGCCCTTGAAGGCGTAATTCAGCTCCTTGCCGGCCGCGCTGACGAACACGATAGGGATGTGGCGCGTTTTCTCCGTGCCGCGCATCAGCTCCGCCAGCTCGAAGCCGTCCATGCCGGGCATCTGCACGTCCAGGATGGCCAGCGCGAAGTCGTGCTCGAGCAGCAGCGCCAGCGCCTCGTCGCCGGACGTGGCCTGGTACACGGTGCGCTCCTCGTCGCGCAGCAGCGCCTGCAGCGCGCGCAGGTTCTCCGGCAGGTCATCCACGATCAGCAGCTTGGTCCGTTCCAGCATCAGCGTTTCTCCAACGTCGTCTCCAGTGCCACCAGCAGGTGGCGGATGTCCCGCAACGGCAATATCAAATCCGGCGCGCGCAGCCGGATGGCTTCGCGCGGCATCACTCCCACCTGCGCCTCGGCGGGGTCCTGCACCACCGTCAGGCCGCCCGCCTCGCCTATCGCGGCCAGTCCCGCCGCGCCGTCGTGGTTGGCGCCGGTGAGCAGCACGCCAACCAGCGCGGGGCCGTACACGTCCGCCGCCGAGGCCATGACGAAGTCGATGGCCGGGCGCGAAAACTGGTGCGGCGGCTCGCAGCTCAGCGATAAGCAGCGTTCCGATTCTACCGACAAGTGGTAGCCGGACGGCGCAAAGTATACCGTGCCTGCCTCCAGCGGCTGCTTGTCCTCCGCTTCCACCACCGCCATCGCCATGCGCTGGGCGAAAACCTCGGCCAGCTGGCTGTGCCGGTTCGGCATCATGTGCACCACCACCACGATGGGCAGCGGCGCCTCCGCCGGCAGGCCGGGCAGGATGTCCAGCAGCGCCGCCACGCCGCCTGCCGAGGCGCCTATCACCACCGCCTCGAAGGCGCGGCCTTCCAGCGCGGCCTGCACGTGGCTGTGGGCCGGCGCGTTCACGACAGCTTCCTGAACAGGCGCTCGCGCTTGACCACCGGCTCGAAGCGCGGGCCGTAGGCGGAGAAGTCTATGCTCTCCTTGCTGCCCAGGCCAAGAAAGCCGCGATGGCACAGCGACTCGTGGAACAGCCCGAACGCGCGCTCCTGCAGCTTCTTCTTGAAGTAGATCATCACGTTGCGGCAGCTGATCAGATGCGTCTCGGCGAACACGCTGTCGGTGGCCAGGCTGTGGTCCGCGAAGGTCACGTTCTCCATCAGCGAGCGGTCGAACAGGGCCGCGTTGTAGGCCGCCGTGTAGTAGTCCGAGAAGGCGCGCTTGCCGCCGGCGGCCTGGTAGCTGGCGGTGTAGTCGCGCATGCTCTCCAGCGGGAACACGCCCTTCTTGGCCTTTTCCAGCGACTGCGGGTTGATGTCGGTGGCGTAGATGATGCTGCGTTCGAGCAGGCCTTCCTCCTTGAGCAGGATGGCCAGCGAATAGACTTCCTCGCCGGTGCTGCAGCCGGCCACCCAGATCTTCAGCGACGGATAGGTGGACAGCACCGGCACCACGTGCTCGCGCAGCGCGGCGTAATAGGCCGGGTCGCGGAACATCTCCGTCACGGGGATGGTGAGGTATTGCAGCAGCTGCGTGAAGGCGGACGGATCGTGCAGCACGCGCGACTGCAGTTCGGAGATGGTGGCGCACTTCATCTCGCCCATGGCGTGCAGCACGCGGCGCTTTTGCGAGGCGCCGGTGTAGTCGCGGAAATCGTAGCTGTACTTGAGGTAGATGGCCTCCATCAGCATGGCCAGCTCGATATCCGCGCTGCTGCGCTGCGGTGCCTGGGTCATGGCTGCCTCCTCATGGCTGCATCCACACGCGCAGCAGCGAGTACAGGCGAGACAGGTCGATGGGCTTGGCCAGGTAGTCGTTGGCGCCGGCGGCCAGGCATTGTTCCTGGTCGTCCTTCATGGCCTTGGCGGTGATGGCGATGATGGGCAGGCGCGCGAAGCGGCCCTGGGCGTCGGCGCGGATGCGGCGCGTGGCTTCCAGGCCGTCCATCACCGGCATCATCACATCCATCAGCACCAGGTCGATCTCCGGCAGGGCGTCCAGCTTGTCGATGGCCTCCACGCCGTTGCGGGCGATTTCCACCGTGGCGCCCTTCTGTTCCAGCGCGCTGGTGAGGGCGAAGATGTTGCGCACGTCGTCGTCCACCAGCAGGATGCGGCGGCCCTCGAACACGCGGTCGCGGCTGCGCACCGTCTTGAGCATGGTCTGGCGTTCGCTGGAGAGCTGTGATTCCACCTTGTGCAGGAACAGCGTCACCTCATCGAGCAGGCGCTCGGGCGAACGCGCACCCTTGATGATGATGGAGCGCGAATACTTGTGCAGGTCCGCTTCCTCGGCGCGCGTGAGGTTGCGGCCGGTGTACACGATCACCGGCGGGAAGGACGCGATCTCTTCCTGCGACATGCGCTGCAGCAGTTCGTTGCCCTGCATGTCGGGCAGCTTCAGGTCGATGATCATGCAGTCGAAAACGGTGGTGCGCAGCAGCGCCATCGCCTCCTCGCCGGATTCGACGGCGGTGATGTCGATGTCGTCATCCGAAATCAGCGCCACCACGCTGTCGCGCTGGCGGGCGTCGTCCTCCACCAGCAGCAGGCGCTTGATCTTCTGTGTGAATTTGTTTTCCAGCTTGTGGAACACGTCCACCAGCTGCTGGCGCGTGGCCGGTTTGAGCGCAAAGCCGATGGCGCCCATGTGCAGCGCCGCTTCGCCGTTTTCGGATGCGGACACCACGTGCACGGGAATGTGGCGGGTGGCCGGATTGTCCTTGAGTAGCTGCAGCACGGACAGGCCGGAACGGTCCGGCAGGCGGATGTCGAGCAGGATGGCGTCGGGACGGTATTGTTCGGCCAGCTGCAGGCCTTCGTCGGCGGCGAAGGCCACCAGGCAGCGGTAGCCCATCTCGCGCGCCAGGTCGTACAGGATGCGGGCAAAAGCCGGTTCGTCCTCCACCACCAGCACCAGGCGGTCGGGCGGTGGCGGCAGGTTGCGGTCGTCGTCGAAGGCGCGCGGCGAAGCGGACGGCGCCGGCGTGGCGGCGGCGGTGGGCGCGGCGGGCACAAAGGCGGCCGGCGCTTGCGTGGCCGGCGCGGCGGCCGCAGGCGCGGGGGCAGGGGCGGCCCATTGCGCCGGCAGCGTGAGCGTGAAAGTGCTGCCCTTGCCCAGCTGGCTGCTCAGCGCGATGGCGCCGCCCAGCAACCGCGCCAGGTCGCGCGAAATCGACAGCCCCAGGCCGGTGCCGCCGTAGCGGCGGCTGGTGGTGCCGTCGGCCTGCTGAAAGGCGGCGAAAATGGCTTCGTGCTGCTCGGGGCGGATGCCGATGCCGGAGTCGCTGACGGCAAAGCCGAGCTGCCCCGCCGCGTCGGCCGACACGCGCAGCGCTATGCGGCCCGTTTCAGTAAACTTGATGGCGTTCGACAGCAGGTTTTTCAGAATCTGCTCCAGGCGCTGGCGGTCGGTGTAGACCGACTCCGGCACGCCCGGCGCCAGCTCCACCACGAACTCCAGGCGCTTCTGCTGCGCCAGCGGCTGGAACACTTGCTCAAGTCCACGCATGACCTGCCGCAGATTCAGCTCTTCCGGCGCCAGTTCCAGCTTGCCCGCCTCCACCTTGGCGATGTCGAGTATGTCGTTGATCAGGTTGAGCAGGTCGTTGCCGGCGCCGTAAATGGTTTGCGCGAAACGCACCTGCTCCTCGTTCAGGTTGCCCTGCGCGTTTTCGGACAGCAGCTTGGCCAGGATCAGCGAACTATTGAGCGGCGTGCGCAGCTCGTGCGACATATTGGCCAGGAACTGCGACTTGTACTGGCTGGCGCGCTCCAGGTCCAGCGCGCGCTCCTCCAGCTGCCGGCCGGCCTCGCCCAGCGCCTCGTTCTTCTGGTCCAGCGCCAGGGCCTGTTCGGCCAGCTGCTCGTTGGTCTGCTCCAGCTCCGCCTTCTGGTTCTCCAGGCTGGCCTGCGACTCCTCCAGCACGCGCGACTGTTCTTCCAGTTCCTCGTTGGCGGTGCGCAGTTCCTCCTGCTGCACCTGCAGCTCCTCGTTCAGCTGCTGGGTTTCGGCCAGCACTTCCGCAATGCGCTGGCGCGCCAGCGTGGCTTCGATGGCGGTGCCCACATTGCCGCTCACCAGCTTGATGAAATCGGTCTGGCGCTCCGTCACCGGCTGCAAGAAGCCCAGCTCCAGCACGCCGTTCACTTCGCCGTCGCTGTCCACCGGCGCCAGCAGCAGATGGCGCGGCGCGGCGGCGCCCATGCCGCTGCTGATCTTCACATAGTTTTCCGGCACGTCGCCCAGCTGGATCAGGCGGCGCTGCTGGACAGCCTGCCACGGCAGGCCGTCGCCGGGCGCCAGCACCACGCCGTACTCCTCGTCCTCGCGGCTGTAGCCGTAGCAGGCCACGCGGCGCAGGCTGCCGTCCTGCTCGCGCACGTACAGGGCGCCCACCGCCACGTCCATGTAGCGCGACAGGAATTGCAGCAGCGCCGCCGATAGCTGCGGCAGCGCCATCTGGCCTATGCCCTGCTGGGCGAGCTGGGTCTGGCCGGTGCGCAGCCAGGCCTGCTGCTGCAAGCGCTCGGCATGCTCGGTCTGTTCCTGCAGGGCCTTGCCATAGGTGTCCGACAATTTGCGCATGTCGCGCCGGCCGAACAGCGCCAGCAGCCCGCTGACGATCAGGCTGATCATCAGGAACGCGGTAACCGCGAAAGCGGTGACGGCCTTGGCGTCGGAGCGCCGCTCGGCCAGCAGGCGCTGCTCGCTGATGACAAAGGCCTGGAACAGGCTGCGCACTTCGTCGAATTCCAGCTTGCCGCGGCCGGCCTTGATGGGTTCCAGGTAGTCCCCCTTGCTGCGCCGCAGGTTGATGACTTCCTGCGCGAACGTGTCCCATTGCTGCTGCTGGGCGGCGATATTGTTCACGCGGCTCACCTGCACCGGGTTGTCGGACACCAGTTCGCGCAGCGTGGTCAGCGCAGTGGCCATCTTGGGCTTGGACAGCTTGTAGGAGGCGAGGAAGGTTTCGTCCCCGGTGAGCGCAAAGCCGCGCATGCCGGACTCCTGGTCCACCATCAACCGGCCGATCTCGTTGGCGTTGCCGATGACGCGCTCGGTGTGCTCCACCCAGTTCAGCACATTCAGCAGATAGGCCAGGATGCCGATGAATACACCCACGTTGACCACGCCCGCCACCAACGGCATTGTGATGTTGCGCGCAAGGATGCGGCGAAAACTGTTATCGTCGTGCACGGAAGTTCCCATCATGACTACACTGCCCCGGTTGCATAGGAATACACGAGTGTAGCCCATCACCACGAAAGTCCGTTGGTTAATTGCCAATAGTGCGGGGATGCATGCGCGCCGCTATAATGGTTTCACCCCATTCGAAAGTGACGCCATGCGTAAGATCCTGACCGTGCTGCCTCCCTTGCTGCTTCCCTTGCTGCTGACCGGCTGCGCCAGGGACAGCGCCACCTATTACGTGGAAGGCGCCAACAACAGCCACACGCTGTCGCTGCGGCGCGAGCAGGACTACTTCTGGAACGACAATGCGCGCCTGACCCTGGTTGCGACGCGCATGCCGGATTGCCAGCGCCAGATTCCCATGGGCGAAATGCTGCTGGACGAGGTAGACGTGGAGGTGTTTTCCTCGCCCGACAACTTCTGGAGCCTGCGCTCGGGCGACCAGGTGTGGCAGGTGGAGACGCAGAATTGCGCCCTGGTGAGCGAGAACGGCCCCGCCACCGGCACCAAGGTGGGCGAATTCAAGGTGGTGGACAACAAACTGGTGTTCGAGCCGGCCGCCGCCGCGCCGGCCCCGGCGCCGGCCGCCCCCGCAGCGCCCGCAGCACCGCAGGCTCCCGCCCCGGCGCCGGCCCCGGCCAACTAGACCACGCCGGCCGGCGGCGTACACCCCGGCGCCAAGGCGCGCGGCGGCGGAAAAATCACACGACTGGAGCGGCCATGGACCGGCTGGATGCAATGAAGGTGTTTTGCACCGTGGTGGAGACCGGCGGTTTCAGCCGGGCTGCGGACAAGCTGGGCATCTCCACCTCCTCCGTCACCAACCAGGTGGCGGCGCTGGAGGCGCACTTCGGCGTGAAGCTGCTGAACCGCACCACGCGCAGCATGTCGCTCACCGGCGAGGGCCGGCAGTGCCATGCCTATGCGCTGCGCCTGCTGACCGACATGGGCGAGCTGGAGGACAGCCTGCAGGAGTCCGCGCAGCAGCCGCGCGGCGTGCTGCGGGTGGACATGCCGGGCATCCTGGCGCGGCTCTACGTGGCGCCCGCGCTGCCCCTTTTCATGGCGCGCTACCCGGACATCACCCTGAAGATGACTGCGGGCGACCGTATGATAGACATGGTGGAGGAAGGCGTGGACGTGCTGCTGCGCATAGGCGAGCTGCCGGACTCGCAGCTGGTGGCGCGCACGCTGTGCGGCACGCAGTACATCACCTGCGCTTCGCCGGGGTTTATCAAGCGGCACGGCGTGCCGCAGGCGCCGGAGCAGCTGGGGGATTTCGCCTGCCTGAATTTCCTGTATCCGAAGTCGCGCCAGGTGCGCGCCTGGCGCTTCCAGCACGAGGGCGAGGCCTACAGCTTCACGCCGCAAGGCAAGGTGGCGATGGACCACGTGGAGGCGCTGATCGCGGCGGCCGAAGCCGGCGCCGGCATCGTCCAGCATATGTCGGTGTCGCTGCGGGAGCCGCTGCGCAGCGGCGCGCTGGTGCCGCTGCTGCAGGACTGGCAGGCGGCGGGGCCGGATGTGTCGGTGCTGTACCAGCACAAGCACCAGCGCGCCGCCAAGGTGAAGGCGTTCGTGGACTTCGTGGTGGAGCTGTTTGCGAAGTAGGGCGGATTAGCGCGTGAGCGCCGCATAGCCCGCCGCCGCCTTCGGCACACCCGTTTCCTGCGCCGTCAGCCGGAAGCGGCACACCAGCGCAGCCAGGTTGGCCGCCTGCTCCTGCATGGCGCCCGCCGCCGCCGCTGCCTGCTCCACCAGCGCCGCGTTCTGCTGGGTTACCGAATCCATCTCGGTAATGGCCTGGTTCACATGGCCTATGCCGGTGCTCTGCTCGCCCGTGGCGGCCGTGATGGCGCCCATGATATGGGTCACCTTGGCCACGCTGCCCACCACGTCGTCCATGGTGGCGCCGGCCTTGGCCACCAGCGCGCTGCCGGCCTCGATGCTGCCCACCGAGTCGTTGATCAGTTCCTTGATCTCCTTGGCGGCCGAGGCGGAACGCTGCGCCAGGTTGCGCACTTCGCTCGCCACCACCGCGAAGCCGCGTCCCTGCTCGCCGGCGCGCGCCGCCTCCACCGCCGCGTTCAGCGCCAGGATATTGGTCTGGAAGGCGATGCCGTCGATCACGCTGATGATGTCCACAATGCGCGTGGCCGAGCTGTTGATGGTGTCCATGGTCTGCACCACCTGGGACACCACGGCGCCGCCCTGCTGCGCCACTTGCGACGCGGCCTTGGCCAGCTTGTTCGCTTCGGCCGCGTTGTCGGCGTTGTGGCTGACGGTGGTGGTGAGCTGCTCCATGGAGGCGGCGGTTTCTTCCAGCGAACTGGCCTGCGATTCGGTGCGCGCCGACAAATCCATATTGCCGCTCGCGATTTCCGACGAGGCGGTGGCGATGGTGTCCGCGCTGCGGCGGATCTCGCCGATGGTGGAAGCCAGGCTGGCCTGCATCGCCTTCATGCCATATAAAACGCTGCTGCTGTCGTTCGGGCTGGTGTTGACGGACGCGCTCAGGTCGCCCTTGGCGATGCGCGCCGCCACTTCGGCCGCGTATTCGGGCTCGCCGCCTATGGTGTGGCGCAGGCTGCGGTTGATATAGCTGACAATGCCGGACAGTACCAGGCACAGCGCCAGCAGCACGCCGCCGGACTTCAACAGGTTGGCCTGGAAGGCGTCGTCGATGTCGTCCATGTAGACGCCGGTGATGAGGTTCCACTCCCACGGCTTGTAGCTGATGACGTGGCTCAGCTTGGGCACCGCTTCCTTGGCGCCGGGGCGCGGCCACCAGTATTTCACGAAGCCGGTGCCGGCCGGGCTGTTGGCCACGGCCACGATGTCGCGGTAGAGATAGGTGCCCTTGGGGTCCTTGAAGTCCATCATGTTCTTGCCGTCATTCTCAGGCTTGATGGGGTGCATGATGGTGACGCCGGCATTGCTGGTCAGGGACAGATAGCCGTCCTTGCCGTAGCGCAGGGTCTTGATGATGGCCATGGCCTGCTTCTGGGCGTCTTCCTTGCTCAGTGCGCCGGACTGGGCTTTGTCGCCGTAGAGCTTGAGCACGCTCATGCCCATGTCGTCCAGGTTGGCCAGGTCGGCCATGCGCTCCTCGATGCGGGTGTTGCGCAGCTGGACGGCGTCGTGCAGGAAGATGGCGGTAATGCAGAACAGGCTGCAGATCAGGGGCACCCACAGCTTCTGGCGGAAAGAAAGATTCATCACTGCCGTCTCCACGAAATGTTCTTGTAAAACAAGAATACTCCTAATGCCGGCAGGAAAACTACTTAATTGATAGCGCGGCCCCGGCCTCGCGGGCCGGGGTGTTGCGCAAATCTGACCTGGGTGCTTATTACTGGGCGGCGGCGCCGCGTTTTGCCGAGGCGGTCAGGGTCTGGGCGGGGCGCTGCACGCGGCCGTCGAAGAACGATGGGTAGTTCACTTCGTTCAGGTCCAGCTCGCCGTTTGCGCGGGCGGCCAGCACGTCGGCCTTCACTTGTTCACGGGTCAGCGTGGAGGTGGTGTTGACCAGCGGCGGGTAGGTCACTTCGCTCAGTTCCAGTTCGCCGGCGTTGCGGCCGCGTATCACTTCAGCCTTGACCGCTTCGCGGCTGACTTCGGTTTTCTGGGCGGCGTTCAGTTTCGGGAAGTTCAATTCGGCTGGTTCGGCAAAGGCGGCGCCGGCGGCCAGCAGCAGGGAAACGGAAGCGATGATTTGTTTGGCGTTCATGATGTTTCTCCTAGAGAGTTGCGTTTCGATGGAGTCATCTTATGATTTAATTTGACGATAAAAAAGCGCAATTATCTGTTTAAACCTATCCGCTTTTCCGATTTATACCGACTACGCCCCTGGGAAGTGATGCAATCGGACTTGTTATGACACAATGCGGGGATTAAGTTTTCCGCAACTGTCCTCATGAAAAAAATGTCCAGCCTGGCGTTCGCGCTGCTCTCCGGAACGGCCGCCGCCGCCCCGCAGCCAGCGCCGCCGCAAGCACAGCCACAGCGCAAGATCGACGGCGCCAGCATGCTGCGCCACATCAAGGCGCTGGCGTCGGACGAGTTCGAAGGCCGCGCGCCGGCCAGCAAGGGCGAAACCGCCACCCTGGCCTACCTGCAGGACGAATTCAAGAAGCTCGGCGTGGCGGCGGGCAACCCGGACGGCAGCTATCTGCAGAAAGTGCCGCTGGTGTATGTGCAGCCCTCGCCCACGCTGGTCTACACCGCCGCCAGCAAGCCGGCGCCGCTGAATTTCCCGGGCGACTACGTGGCCTGGACCGCGCGCACCGAGCGCAAGGTCAGCCTGGCCAATTCCGAGCTGGTGTTCGTCGGCTACGGCGTGCAGGCGCCGGAATACAAATGGGACGACTACAAGGGCATGGACCTGCACGGCAAAACGCTGGTCATGCTGATCAACGACCCGCCGCTGCCGGACCCGAAGCGGCCGTCGCGGCTGGACCCGGCGCAGTTCGGCGGCGCCGTCACCAGCTACTACGGCCGCTGGAGCTACAAGTTCGAAACCGCCGAGCGCCTGGGCGCGGCCGGCGCGCTCATCGTGCACGAGACGCGCCAGGCCGGCTATCCCTACGACGTGGTGCGCAACAGCTGGGGCCGCGGGAGCTACGGCCTCAAGCAGGCCAAGGGCGGCCCGGCCGGCTATCCCGGCGTGGCCGGCTGGCTGCACCTGGACCGCGCCAAAGAGCTGTTCCAGGCCGCCGGACAGGACTTCGACGCGCTGAAGAAGGCGGCGCTGTCGCGCGACTTCAAGCCGGTGCCGCTGGGCGCCACCATCAGCGCCACCGTGCTCAACGCGTGGAACGAGATGCCGTCGCATAACGTGGTGGCCAAGATCGAAGGCTCGGACCCCAAGCTCAAGGAGGAAGTGGTGGTCTACAGCGCGCACTGGGACCATTTCGGCGTGGACGAGTCGCTGCCCGGGCCGCGCAGCAAGCAGATCTTCCACGGCGCGCAGGACAACGCGTCCGGCGTGGCGGCGCTGCTGGAACTGGCGCGCGCCTTCAAGGCGCTGCCGCAGCCGCCCCGGCGCAGCATACTGTTCCTGCTGACCACGGGCGAGGAACGCGGCCTGCTGGGCGCGCAGTACTACGCGCGCCATCCGCTGTATCCGGCCGCCAAGACCGTGCTGAACATCAATCTGGACGGCCTGAACCTGTGGGGCAAGACGCGCGACATCGAGCTGACCGGGCACGGCAAGTCCACCGCCGACGACCTGGTGGCGGCCGTGGCCAAGTCGCAGGGACGCGTGGTGCGGCCGGAGGGCAATCCGGAAATGGGGGCGTTCTACCGCAGCGACCAGCTGGAGTTCGCCAAGCTGGGGGTGCCGGTGGTGTACACGCACGGCGGGCGCGACTTCATCGGCAAGCCGCCCGGCTACGCCGCCGCCACGCTGGACGCCTACACGGCGCACGACTACCACAAGGTGACGGACGTGGTGCAGCCGGGCTGGGACATGAGCGGCGCGGTACAGGACGCCGAGCTGCTGTTCGAGGTCGGCCTGCGCGCCGCGCAGGACCCGGCCACGCCGCAGTGGAAGCCCGGCGCGGAGTTCAAGTCCGCGCGCGAGGCCGTGGCCAGGTAGGACGCCTTACAGCTGGGCGGTCAGCAGGCGCTGCAAGGCGCCGGCGTGCGGACCCGGCACCGTCAGCATGGCCAGCTTGCCGGCCAGGCGCTGCAGCTGGGTGCGGTTGCGCTGCTGGTAGGCGTCGCTGGCAGCCGAGATGTCGCGCGCGATTCCTTGCGCGGCCGCTTCGATGCGCGGCTGGTCTTCCGGCGTCATGTCGATCACGCTCACCAGATAGGTGGCGCCCCATTGCAGCCGGGTGGCGCTGCCCACGGCGGCGTTCCACGCCTGCTCGTACCAGCCCAGCGTGGCGGGGATGTCGTTGCGGCGGCGCGCGGCCGCAGCCAAACTCAGCATGAAGTACCAGGGCGCATGCGAACCGGCCAGCGTGGCCTGCAGCAGCGCTTCGGCGTCGGCGGCAAAGCCGGCGTCGTTCAGCGCGCTCACGGCGGTGTTGACCAGGCTGTGGCGGGCATGGGGCTCCGTCACCTCGGCCAGCGCGGCGGCCACCGTGCTGCGCACCAGCTCGGCCACGCCCTCGGACGGGCCGCCCAGGCGCACCAGGCGCATGCGCAGGCGCACGGCCACCAGGCGGTCGCCCAGCGGCAGCCAGTCGTCGGCGGCGAATTCGCGCGCGGCCTTGTCCAGCGCCTGCACCAGCTCGCCCTGCCGGGCGCCCGACCATTTCACCAGGTTGACGCCGTGGTTGACGATCAGGTCCATATTGGCGCGCGCCAGGCGCGTGTCGCCGAACACGCGCAGCAGGCGGTCGGCGGCGGCGGCGATCACCGCGGCGGCCTGCGCCGCGCTGGCGGCGGCATTGCCGGCCTGGGTCTGGCCCGGAATGCGGCCGGCGGCGGCCACTTGCGCGTGCAGGTGCAGGCGCGCGGCCGCGTCGCCCGCCGGGCAGGCTTCGGCCAGGCGGGCCAGCGCGGCGGGCTGCTCGGCGGCGGGCAGCAGCTGGCCTTCGTCGGTGTCCCAGGAATACAGGCTGAGCAGCGCCCACTCCTGCTCCGCCAGCGGCCGCGTGCCGCCCAGGGCGGCCTGCAGCGATTCGGCGGCGGTGTGGCCGGCGTTCAGCGCCAGGTCCAGCGCGGAGATGAAGGTTTCGCCGTCCAGCTCGCACGGCAGGCGGGTGATCTCGCGCCCGTCCGGGGCGTACAGCACCAGCGTGGGATAGCTGCGCAGCTTGTATTGCGCGGCCAGCGCCTGCGCGCCGGGCGCGTCGCCGTCCAGCCAGAACGGCAACAGGCCGCGCATGCGCTGGGCGAACTCGGGCAGGCTGAACATGTCAGCCTTGACCCGGTTGCACGGCGGGCACCAGCCGGCGCCCCAGTACAGGAACAAGGGGCGGCCCACCGAGGCCGCCAGCCCGAACGCGGCGCCCAGATCACCGCTTTGCCATTCGATCGCCGTCGCCATGATGCTCAGGGCTCGCGGGCCAGGGCCAGGAATTCGGTGCGCAGCGCCAGGTTGGGCTGCAGCTCGCCCAGCATGGACGAGGTGATGGTTTCCTCGCCCGGCGTGCGGATGCCGCGGCTTTCCATGCACAGGTGGCGGCAACGCACCACCACGCCCACGGCCTTGGGCTCGAGCGCGTCCATCAGCGCATTGGCGATCTGCTGGGTCAGGCGCTCCTGCACCTGCAAGCGCTTGGCGAAGCAGTCGACCAGGCGGGTCAGCTTGGACAGGCCGACGATCTTGCCGTTAGGCACGTAACCGATGGTGGCCTTGCCGAAGAACGGCGCCAGGTGGTGCTCGCAGTGGCTGTAGACCGGAATGCCGCGCACCACGATCAGCTCGTTGTACTGCTCGGCGCCGTCCTCGAACACCTTGAGCAGCTCGACCGGGTCCTGGGCGTAGCCGGAGGTCCAGTGTTTCCACGCCTTGGCGACGCGGTGCGGGGTTTCGTGCAGGCCGGGACGGTCGGGGTCTTCGCCCAGGCTTTCCAGCAGGCGGCGCCAGTCGTTTTCGTTGAATGCTGCTTCTTTGGTCATGATGTAGCCATAAAAAATGCGATTGGCGTCAGTATATAGAAAACCCCGGCGGCCCACCTGACGCGGCCCGGCTTTTGCCCGCTGCGGCGGCTATTTTCCCGGCGGCCGGTAGGCTGCCAGCAACTCGGCCGCGATCGACACCGTGATGGGCCGCTCCGGCCAGTCGTCGTCCGGCCCGAACCAGCGCGCCTCGGCGATTTCCTCCGTGTCCACGCGGATCTCGCCGTCCAGGTAGTCCGCCGTGTAGGCCAGCATCAGCGAGTGCGGGAAGGGCCAGGACTGGCTGCCGAAGTAGCGCAGATTGTGCACCCGCAGGCCGACCTCCTCGTACACCTCGCGGTGGATGGCGTCCTCGACCGATTCGCCGGCCTCCAGGAAGCCGGCCAGCGCCGTGTAGCGCTTGTACGGCGACTGTGCGTGCATGGCCAGCAAGACGCTGTCGCCCTTGCGTATCAGCACCATCATGGCGGGGGAAATGCGGGGGTAGGCTGTCATATTGCAAGCCGGGCAGCGGAAGCTGCGGTCGTTGCCGGCCAGCTTCATCGGCGTGGCGCAAGCGCCGCAGTAGCGGTGGGTGCGCGCCCATTCGGCCAGCTGGCAGGCGCGCCCGGCCAGGCCCATGAATTCGTCGTCCAGCGTGCCAAACAGGCTGCGCAAGCTATGCCAGGTATAATTTTGTTGCGCTACAGCATCACTTTCAACCCAGGCCAGCTGATAATAGCGTTCATTCCACACGCCGAGCGGATGGATGCGTTCGGGCGGCAGGTGCAGGCCGGATTGCGCCAAGGCGGCCGCGTCCGGCAGGGCCAGGCTGCCGTCGGCCAGCAGGAGCGAGCCGCCCTGGAACACGAAGGTGAGCGGATCGGGATGGGCTTGCGGAGTAATCGCAGGGGAAAATGCGGCGGGCGTTTTTATCATTATGTCTACGTTCCTGGGCTTTATTAAAAAATCATAATCCGGTGTCTATGAATTTTGTTAATAGATGCACGCTAAGTCATTGTTTCCAGACCAAGATTTAAACTACTTTTACCTACCAGTTCTCAATAACGGCGCAATTGCGGTTAAGATATATTGCTGCCAGGAGAGATTTTAAAATGCCCTCAATATTACTCGGTTTAAGCACCACCCAAGTTGCCTCGCTGTCGACGGCCCAGATCGCCTTGCTGGCGACGTCGGATATGCTCGTCCTCACCACGGAGCAACTGCAGGCGCTCAGCACCACGCAATTGAGGGCATTGACCGCCACCCAGCTGCGCGCCCTGCCCAACGCCACCATCGGCGCCATCAACACCGGGCAGCTGGGCGGCATTTCCACCTTGCAGATCCAGGCCTTCTCCAGCAGCCAGCTGGCCGGCCTGAGCACCACGCAGCTGGTGGACGGCCTGAACACGGCGCAGCTGGCCGCGCTGACCACGCAGCAGGTGGGCGCGCTCAGCGCAGCCCAGTTCTCCAGCCTGGAAACCGGCGACATCGCCGCGCTCAAAGGCCTGCAGATCGCGGTGCTGAACACGGCCCAGCTGGCCGCGCTCGACAGCAGCCAGTTCGCCGCGCTCACCACGGCCCAGGCCGCCGCCTTCACCACGCGCCAGCTGAACGCCTTCACCAGCACCCAGCTCAACGCGCTGGAAACCAATGACTTCGCGGCGCTGACCTCGCAGCAGCTCAATGCGCTCAACGCGCAGCAAGCCAATGCGCTGGACGACGCCCACCTGGCCGCGCTCTCCACCGCCCAGACCGCCGCGCTGTCGACCGCGCTGCTGTCCGCGCTGTCGACCAGCCGCATCGCCGCGCTGCAGACCACCGACGTGGCCGCCCTCACCAGCGCGCAGCTGAACGCCTTCAGCAGCGCCCAGTTGGGCGCCTTCAGCAGCACCCAGCTGGCCGCGCTGACCACCTTGCAGACCGGTTCCCTGTCCACCCAGCAGGTGGCGGTGCTCAATTCCGACCAGCTGGCCGCGCTCAGCACGGCCGGTTTCGGCGCGCTGAAAACCGCCCAGGTGGCGGTGCTGAACACGGCCGCCATCGACGCGCTCGACACGCGCCAGCTGGCGCAGCTCAACAGCCTGCAGCTGGCGGCGCTGACCACCACCCAGGTGCGCGCCCTGAACAGCATGCAGCTGGCCGCGCTGAGCACGGCGCAAGCGTCGTCGCTGGCCACGCGCCAGATCGCCGCGCTGCTGAGCACGCAATTGGCGGCGCTCGAGACGGTGGACTTCGCCGCCCTGAAATCGACCCAGCTGACGGCCCTGAGCACGGCCCAGGTGGCCGCGCTGGGCACCCAGCTGCTGGCCGCGCTGAAAACCGTGCAGCTGGGCGGCCTGGAAACGCGCCAATTGCTGGCCCTGAACAGCTGGCAGGCCGCCGCGCTGTCGACCGCCACCCTGGCCGCGCTGAAGACGCAGCAGCTGGCCGCGTTCAACACCGCCGCCATCGCCGCGCTGAGCGACACCCAGCTGGCCGGACTGGCCAGCGTGCAAATTGCCGCGCTGAGCAGCACGCAAGTGCAGGCGCTGGGCACCGACCAGATCGTCGCGCTGAGCAGCATGCAGGCACGCGGCCTGACCACGCGCCAGCTCGGCGCGCTCAGCACCGTGCAGCTGAACGCACTCGAAACGCGCGACTGGACCCAGATGCACTCGCTGCAGATCGCCGCGCTCAACTCTGCGCAGATCGCCGCCCTGTCGACCGACCTGATCATTGCGCTCAACAGCGCCCAGGCCGGCGCGCTCACCACCCAGCAACTGCTGGCGCTGTCCTCGGACCAGCTGAACGCGCTGGAAACGTCGGACTGGCGCAGCCTGAAAACCAGCCAGATCGCGGCCCTGAACACGGCCCAGATCGCCGCGCTGGGCAGCACCCTGCTGTCCACGCTAACCACGCTGCAGGTCGGCGCGCTGACCTCGCTGCAACTGGGCGCGCTCGACAGCGCCCAGCTGGGCGCCTTCAACAGCGCCGAGCTGGCCGCGCTGAAAACCCAGCAGATCGCGGCCCTGTCGACCGACAATATCGCCACGCTGGGCACGTCCCAGCTGGTGCTGATCAACACCCTGCAAGTGGGGGCGCTGACCAGCGCCCAGCTGAACGCGCTCGACAGCGTGCAAGTGGCCGCGCTGACCACCGCGCAGGCCGGCGCGCTGAGCACGCGCCAGCTGGCCGCGCTCGACACCGACCATGTCAACGCGCTGGAAACGCGCGACTGGGCCGCCCTGAAAACCGCGCAGATCGCCGCCTTCACCACGGCCCAGATGGCCGCGCTGTCGACCGAACTGATCGCCGCGCTGACCACCGCCCAGGCCGCCGCGCTGACGACGGCGCAGCTGCGCGCGCTCAGCACCACGCAGCTGGCCGCGATGGAAAGCGCCGACTTCGCCGCCCTGAAAACCCACCAGCTGGCCGCGCTCAACACCGGCGCCATCGGCAACCTGAACACCTCGCAGCTGGGCGCCATGAGCACCACCCAGATCGTCCAGCTGAGCGTGGCGCAAGTGCAGGCGCTGACCACCGACCAGGTGGCCGGCCTGCGCAGCCACCAGGCCGCCGCGCTGACCACGCAGCAAGTCGCCGCCCTGCTGAGCACGCAGCTGGCCGCGCTGTCCAGCGCCACCTTGGCGCTGATGAAGACCAGCCAGCTGGCCGCGCTGACCAGCACGCAAGTGGCCACGCTGGGCACCCACCAGATCGCCGGACTGACCACGGCCCAGGCCGCCGGACTGGGCACGCAGCAGATCGCCGCCTTGTCGACCGACCAGGCCGCCGCGCTGGAAAGCAGCGACCTGGCCGCGCTGAAAACCCAGCAGATCGCCAGCCTGTCCACCGCCGCGCTGGCCGCGCTCAACAGTGTGCAGCTTCAGGCCATGGGCTCGCTGCAGCTGGGCGCGCTGAGCTCGCAGCAGGTGCAGGCGCTGGGCAGCGACCAGATCGTGGCGCTGACCACCTTGCAGGCCTCCACGCTGGGCACCCGCCAGCTGGCGGCGCTCGCCAGCGACCAGCTGAACGCGCTGGAAACGCAGGACCTGGCCAGCTTGAAAACCCAGCAGATCGCCGCCCTCGGCAGCGCCCAGCTGGCCGCGCTGGACACCGGCCTGATCGCCGCGCTGACCACGCTGCAGGCCGGCGCGCTGACCACCCAGCAAGTGGCCGCGCTGACCACGGCGCAGACCGCCGCGCTGGAAAGCAATGACCTGGCCGCGCTCAAGACGCAGCAGATCGCCGCGCTGGGCAACGACAGCCTGGCCGTGCTGAACACGCAGCAAGTACGCGCGCTGGGCACCCAGCAGCTGGCCGCCCTGAGCACGACGCAGCTGGGCGCGTTCGACAGCAGGCAGATCGCCGCGCTGAGCACGCTGCAGGCGTCGAACCTGCGCAGCGCGCAAATCGCCGCCCTGGGCAGCGACCAGCTGGCCGCGCTCGAAACCGAAGACTTCGCCAGCCTGAAGACCACCCAGCTGGTCGCCCTGACCACGGCCCAGGCCGCATTGCTGAGCACGGCCCAGATCGCCGCGCTGACCACAGTGCAGGCCGCCGCGCTGAGCACCGCGCAACTGGCGGCGCTGTCCACCGACCAGATCCAGGCGCTGGAAACCGGCGACCTGGCCGCGTTGCGCACCGTGCAGCTGGCCGGCCTGTCGACCACGCAGCTGGTGGCGCTGAGCAGCGCCCAGCTGGCCGCGCTGACCTCGCTGCAACTGGCCGGCCTGAGCGGCGCCCAGCTGGCCGCGCTCGGCTCGTCCCAGCTGGCCGGCCTGAACACGCTGCAGCTGGGCGCCTTCACCACGGCCCAGATCGCGGCGCTGACCACGGCCCAGATCGCCGCGCTGGCGACCGCCGACTTCGCGCGCCTGAAAGCGACGCAGATCGCCGCGCTGACCACCGAACAAATGGCCGCCCTCGACAGCGACCACCTGGCCGCGCTGACCACCGCGCAAGCGTCCTCGCTGACCACGCGCCAGCTGGCCGCCCTGCTCACCAGCCAGATCGCCGCACTGGAAAGCGAAGACCTGGGCGCGCTGAAAACCGTGCAGATCGCCGCCCTGTCCAGCCTGCAGATCGGCGCGCTCGACACGGTGCAGGTGCAGGCCCTGAAAGCGCTGCAAGTGGCGGCCCTGGGCAGCGAGCAGCTGGCCGGCCTGAACAGCGCGCAAATCGTGGCGCTGACCACCCTGCAGGTCGGCAGCCTGACCACGCGCCAGATCCTGGCACTGGGCAGCAACCAGCTGGCGGCCATGGAACTGGACGACTTCGCCAGCCTGAAAGCGACCCAGGTGGCGGTGCTGAGCAGCACCCAGATCGCCCAGCTCGACACGGCCCATATCCAGGCCCTGACCTCGCTGCAGGCCGGTTCGCTGACCAGCAGCCAGCTGGCGGTGCTGTCGACCGCCCAGATCGCCGCGCTGGAGACGGCCGACTTTGCGGCGCTCAAAGTGGGGCCGATGGCCTCGCTGACCACCGAGCATATCGCCGCCCTGAGCACGGCCCAGGTGGCCGCGCTGACCAGCTTGCAGATCGGCATCCTGTCGACGGCGCAGCTGGCCGTGCTGAGCACGGACCAGATCCGCGCGCTGGAAACGGTGGACATGCTGCAACTGCGCGCCAACCAGATCGCCAGCCTGAGCAGCACCCAGCTGAACGCGCTGCAGGACAGCCAGCTGCAATCGCTGACCTCGCTGCAACTGGCGGTGCTCAGCACCACGCAAGTGCAGTCCCTGCTGACCAGCCAGATCGCCGCGCTGACCACGCTGCAGGCGCTGTCGCTGAGCGCCGCGCAGATCGCCGCCCTCAGCAGCGACCAGCTGGCCGCCATGGAAACCCAGGACCAGGCCGTGCTGAAAACCAGCCAGATCGCCGCCCTGACGACCGACCAGGTTGCCGCGCTAAACAGCGTGCAGCTGGCCGCGCTGACCCAGGCCCAGGCCGGTGCGCTGAGCAGCACGCAGCTGCTGGTGCTGAGCAGCGACCAGATCCGCATGCTGGAAACGTCCGACCTGGCCGCGCTGAAAACCAGCCAGATCGCCGTGCTGGGCAGCGACCAGCTGGCCGCCCTGAGCGACGAGCAGCTGCAAAGCCTGACCGCGCCGCAAGTGGCCGCGCTGACCACGGCCCAGCTGTCCACCCTGAGCACCAGCCGCATCGAAGCGCTGACCACCGCGCAGATCACCGGCCTGAACTCGGCCCAGCTGCAGGCCCTGGCCAGCGACCAGGTGCAGGCGATAGAAACGGCGGACTTCGCCGCGCTGAAAACCAGCCAGATCGTGGCGCTGGCCAGCGACCAGATCGCCGCCCTGACCACCGACCAGATCGTGGCGCTGACCACGGCGCAGGCCGCCGCGCTGACCACCGAGCAATTGCAGGCGCTCAGCACCGACCAGCTGAGCGCCATGGAGACGGCCGACCTGGTGGCGCTGCGCAGCAGCCCCAATATGGCGCTGACCAGCAACCTGATCAGCGTGCTGACCACCTACCAGATCCAGAGCCTGAGCACGGCGCAGCTGTCCGGCCTGGCGGCCGACCAGATGGGCGCCTTCAACACCGCCCAGATCGTGGCGCTGACCACGGCGCAAGTGGGCGCCTTCAGCACCGACCAGCTGCAGTCGCTGAGCACCACCCAGCTGCTGGCGCTGGAAACGCGCGACTTCGCGGCCCTGTCGAGCAGCCAGCTGAACGGCCTGGCCAGCGAACAGATCCTGGCGCTGGACGCGGCCCACCTGGCCGCGCTGACCACCGCGCAAGCGGCCGCGCTGGCCACCGACCAGCTGCAATTGCTGAGCACCAGCCAGATCCGCCTGCTGGAAACGGCCGACCTGGCCGCGCTGCAAACCAGCCAGACCAGCAGCCTGACGACCGAACAGATCGCCGCGCTGACCACCTGGCAGCTGGCGCGCCTGGGCACGGCCCAGATCGCCACGCTGACCAGCGAGCAGCTGCAAGCACTGGGCACCGCGCAAATCGCCGGCCTGAGCACGCTGCAAGTGGCCAACCTGGGCCTGGAGCAGCTGACCCTGCTCACCAGCGACCAGGTGGCCGCGCTGGAAACCGCGGACTTCGCACGCCTGAGCACGGCGCAGGTGCAGGCCCTGGGCAGCGCCCAGCTGGCCTATCTGCTGACCAGCCAGATCGCCGCGCTGACCACGGCGCAAGCGGCCGCGCTGGACACCGACCAGATCGCCGCGCTGTCGAGCGAGCAGGTGGCCGCGCTGGAAAGCGCGGACCTGCGCGCCCTGGGCACGCACCAGATCGCCGCCCTGTCCAGCGACAACATCCTGGCCCTGGCCACGGCCCAGGTGGCGCAGCTGACCACGCTGCAGCTGAACGCCCTGGCCAGCGAGCAGCTCATGCTGCTGGGCAGCGACCAGATCGCCGCGCTGAGCACGGCCCAGGTCTCCGGCCTGAGTCTGGAGCAGCTCGCGCTGCTCGACGACAGCCAGATGGCCGCGCTGGAAACCTCGGACCTGAACGCGCTGCGCAGCAGCCAGTTCACCGCCCTGTCCAGCAGCCAGATCGCGGCGCTGGCCACGCGCCAGGTGGCGGCGCTGAGCACCGCGCTGATCAGCCAGCTCACCACCAGCCAGCTGGCCGACGGCCTGGGCACCGACCAGGTCGCCGCGCTGAGCACCGCCCAGGTGCGCGCGCTGGCCGACAGCCAGCTGGCCGCGCTGAGCGCGCTCCAGGTGGCCGCCATTGAAACCTCCGACCTGAACGCGCTGAGCACGCTGCAACTGGGCGCGCTGGGCAGCGATTTCCTGCAAGCCCTGGCCAGCACGCAAGTGGCGGCGCTGTCCACCGCCGTGCTGGCCGCGCTGAGCAGCACGCAATTGCAGAACCTGGACGCCGTGCAGCTGGCGGCGCTGGGCAGCAGCCAGATCGCCAGCCTGGCCACGGTGCAAGTGGCCGGCCTGGCCACGGCGCAGATCGCCGCGCTGAGCACGGAACAGCTGCAGGCGCTGTCCACCCAGGCCATCGCCGCGCTGACGCTGGCGCAGCTGACCGAAGGCCTGGACGCGGCGCAGCTCGCCTCGCTGGGCAGCAGCGCCATCGCCGCGCTGCGCAGCAGCCAGGTGGCCGGCCTGCTCGACAGCCAGCTGGCCGCGCTCAACACCCTGCAGGTGGCCACGCTGGGCAGTGTCCAGCTGGGCGGCCTGAGCACCGCGCAGATCGACCTGTTCGACACCACCCAGGTCAGCGCGCTGAACACCGTGGCGCTGGCCTCGCTGAGCACCATCCAGCTCAGCGAAGGCTTCAGCGCCGCCGACATCGCCGCGCTGACCACCGCGCAGGCCGCCGTACTGACCAGCGCCCAGCTCAACAGCCTGACGCTGGCCCAGTTGGCGGCGCTGGAAACGTCCGACCTGGCCGCGCTCACCACGCGCCAGGTGGCGCAGCTCGACAACGACCAGTTCCTGGCGCTGAACAGCGTGCAAGTGGCGGCCCTGGGCACGCAGCAGGTGCGCGCGCTGAGCACGCTGCAAATCGCCTCGCTCGACACCGCCAACCTGGCCGAGCTGACCACCACCCAGCTCGACGCGCTGAGCAGCGCGCAGGTGCGCGCCATCGACCTGGGCACGCTGTCCACGCTGGCCACCGACCAGCTGCAGCAGCTGGGCACGGCGCAGATCGCCGCGCTGAGCACGCTGCAAATCGCCAGTCTGGCGCTGACCCAGATTCCGGCGCTGAGCACCACCCAGATCCCGGCGCTGGGCAGCCTGCAGCTGGCCGCCCTCACCGCCGACCAGATGTTCGCGCTGAACACCGTGCAGATCGGCGCGCTGGGTACGCTGCAGATCGGCTACCTCACCACGGCCCAGCTGCCGGCGCTGTCCAACGGCCAGCTGCAGGCGCTGAGCCCGGCCCAGATCGCCGCCATCAAGCTGGGCCAGATCACCTCGCTCAGCGTGGACCAGATAGGCGCGCTGCTGGACAGCCAGCTGGTGAGCCTGAATTCGGCCCAGCTGCAGGCGCTGACCAACACCCAGATCGTGGCCTTCAGCGGCGCCCAGGTGGCGGCGCTGGAAACCCAGCAGGTGCTGGCCCTGAAGAACGCGCAGCTGGCGGTGTGGACCATCGACCATCTCAGCGCGCTCACCACCGAGCAGCTGGCCGCCATGAGCACGTCGCAGATCAGCAACCTGAGCGTGGCCCAGCTGGGCTACCTGGCCGATACGCAGATGCCGGGCCTGAACACGGCCCAGCTGTCCACGCTCAAGATCAGCCAGGTGAGCGCGCTGGGCAATGAGCAGCTGGCCGCCTTCGACGACCTGCAAATGGCCGCCTTCACCGGCGCCCAGGTGGCGGCCTTCACCACCAGCCAGATCGCGGCGCTGCCGCTGGCCCAGCTCGACGCGCTGACGGCTTCCCAGCTGCAGGCGCTCAAGGCCAGCCAGGTGCTGGCGCTGAGCACGGCGCAAGTGGCCGGCATCACCACCACCCAGGCCGCCGCGCTGAGCACGCTGGCGCTGACCACGCTGACCACCACCCAGGTGATGGCGCTGGAAACCAACGACATCGCCGCCATGAGCGCCTTCCAGCTGAACCAGTTCAGCGTGGCGCAGATCAACGTCATGTCCACCGACCAGCAGATGGCGGGCGGCTTCATCGCCTCGCCGCTGGTGCTGGACCTGAACGGCGACGGCGTGCAGACGCTGGCCATCACGGCCGGCGTGCAGTTCGACATCCGCGCCGCCGGCGCGGCCGTGGCCACCGGCTGGGTCAATGCGCAGGACGGCCTGCTGGCCCTGGACCGCAACCACGACGGCGTGATCAACGACGGCGGCGAGCTGTTCGGCGAAGCCACCCGCCTGGCGGGCGGCGGCAAAGCCAGCGACGGCTACGCCGCGCTGGCCGGGCTGGACGACAACGGCGACGGCGCCATCACCTCGGCCGACGCGGCCTACGGCGCGCTGCGCGTGTGGGTGGACGGCAACGCGGACGGCGTCAGCCAGCAGGACGAGCTGAAGACGCTGGACAGCCTGCACATCGCCAGCATCAGCACCACCGGCAAGGCGGACCCGCTCACGCAGAACGGCAACATCCTCGGCATGGCGTCGAGCTACACCAGCAGCGACGGCAGCCAACACGCCACCGCCGACGTGTGGTTCCGCGCCCAGGGCGGCCTGGCCGGCCAGGTCAGCAGCCTGACACAGATCATGGCCAGCTACAACGCCGCCGCTGCCGGCGCCGCCGCCACCGGCCAGCCGGCCCTGCCCGCCATGCCCGGCTCGGCTGCGGCCAGCGCGGCTGCCCTGCCGCACAACATCCAGGCCATGGCCGACGCGCTGCGCCAGTACACCGGCCACGGCGCCGCCGGCCAGATGGCGCCGTCCGCGCCGGACGCGCGCTGGAAGGAAACCCAGCAGCACGGCTGGCTGGCCGCGCCGGGCGGCAAGAGCTGATCCCGCAAGCCCCCAGCCTCAGGGCCGGCCCCGCCAGGGACCGGCCCTTTTTTCATGCCCCGCGCGCGCGGCACGGTCTCCTTTAGTGCGGACAACACTATCATCCTTTAAAGCAATTAGCCCCTCCCCACCCCTCATCTTCTGGTTTAGAATACCCTGCGGCTGGCCCATACTATGGCTTCCGGTGGAACGCCGCCTGTATATTGCACAAAATAAAGAGGGAGCAACATGAAAGCTGTCATTCTCGCCGGCGGTCTGGGTACGCGGCTCAGTGAAGAGACCACGGTCAAACCCAAGCCCATGGTTGAGATCGGTGGCAAGCCCATCCTCTGGCACATCCTGAAAAGCTACTCGGCGCACGGCATCAACGACTTCGTGATCTGCTGCGGCTACAAGGGCTACATCATCAAGGAATTCTTCGCCAACTACTTCCTGCACACCTCGGACGTCACCTTCGACCTGCAGGCGAACTCGATGGAGGTGCACGAGCGCCACGCCGAGCCGTGGAAGGTGACCCTGGTCGACACCGGCGAAAGCACGCAGACCGGCGGCCGCCTGCGCCGCGTGAAGAAATACGTGGAAAACGAGGAAGCGTTCTGCTTCACCTACGGCGACGGGGTGTCCGACGTGGACATCGGCGCCAGCATCCGCTTCCACCAGGCGCACGGCAAGCTGGGCACCATGACGGCGGTGCAGCCGCCGGGCCGCTTCGGCGCCATCGACATCGACGGCCAGCGCATCGAGCGCTTCAAGGAAAAACCGCAGGGCGACGGCAACTGGATCAACGGCGGCTACTTCGTGCTGTCGCCCAAGGTGATCGACCGCATCGCCGAGGACGGCACCTACTGGGAGCGCGAGCCGATGGAAGGCCTGGCCCGCGACGGCCAGATCGACGCCTATCTGCACCACGGCTTCTGGCAGCCCATGGACACGCTGCGCGACAAGGTGCACCTGGAAGAACTGTGGCAAAGCGGCCAGGCGCCGTGGAAACGCTGGCCATGAATGCCGCGTTCTGGCAAGGCAAGCGCGTCTTCCTGACCGGCCACACCGGCTTCAAGGGCAGCTGGCTCAGCCTGTGGCTGCAGCAGCTGGGCGCCGAAGTCACCGGTTTCGCCCTGCCCCCGCCAAGCGAGCCCAGCCTGTTCAACGTGGCTTGCGTGCAGCAAGGCATGTGCTCCTTCACCGGCGACATCCGCGACGCCGACGCGCTGCGCACCGCCATGCAGGCGGCCAAGCCGGACATCGCCATCCACATGGCGGCCCAGGCGCTGGTGCGCTATTCCTACGCCCATCCGGTGGAAACCTATTCCACCAATGTGATGGGCCTGGTGCATTTCTACGAAGCGGTGCGCGCCACGCCGTCGATACGGGCGGTGGTCAACGTCACCAGCGACAAGTGCTACGAGAACCAGGAATGGCCGTGGGGCTACCGCGAGAACGAGCCCATGGGCGGCTACGACCCCTACAGCAACAGCAAGGGCTGCGCGGAACTGGTCACCAGCGCCTACCGCAGCTCGTATTTCAATCCTGAAAAACATGCCGAGCACGGCGTGGCGCTGGGCTCGGGCCGCGCCGGCAATGTGATCGGCGGCGGCGACTGGGCCGAGGACAGGCTGATCCCGGACATGGTGCGCGCCATCGCGGCCGGCCGCCCGGTGCAGATCCGCAGCCCGCACGCCATCCGTCCCTGGCAGCACGTGCTGGAACCGCTGTCGGGCTATCTGACCCTGGCCGAGCACCTGTACCAACACGGCGCGGCCTACGCCGAAGGTTTCAATTTCGGCCCGCACGACACCGACGCGCGCCCGGTGGAATGGATCATCAGCCGCCTGTGCGCCAGCTGGGGCGACGGCGCCTCCTGGCAGCTGGACGGCGCGCCGCAGCCGCACGAGGCCACCTACCTCAAGCTGGACTGCTCCAAGGCGCGCAGCCGCCTGAACTGGCAGCCGCGCTGGAACCTGGCGCACACCATCGACCAGATCGTGGCCTGGCACCAGGCTTACGCCGCCAATCCGGCCGGCAGCGACATGCGCGCGCTGACGCTGGCGCAGATCGCCGCTTACCAAAACACCGACATTTAAAGACCAAGACCATGAGCGACACCCCAAACAAAGAACAGCTGCGCGAGCAGATCATCCAGCTGGTGGCCCAGTACGGCGCCCTGGCCAGCGAACCCAAGCCCTTCGAGCCGGGCGTGACCGTGATCCCGCCGGCCGGCAAGGTGGTGGGCGCGCCGGAAATGGAAATGATGGTGCACGCCTCGCTGGACGCCTGGCTGACCACGGGCCGCTTCAACGATCAGTTCGAGGCCAAGCTGGCCAAGCTGATCGGCGTGCAGCACCTGATCACCGTGAACTCCGGCTCCTCGGCCAACCTGGTGGCGTTCAACACGCTGACCTCGCCCAAGCTCGGCGCGCGCGCCATCCAGCCGGGCGACGAAGTGATCGGCGTGGCGGCGGGCTTCCCCACCACTGTCAACCCCATCATCCAGTTCGGCGCGGTGCCGGTGTTCGTGGACGTGGAGCTGGGCACCTACAATATCGACGTGACGCAGCTGGAAGCGGCCATCGGCCCGAAAACCAAGGCCATCATGCTGGCCCACACGCTGGGCAACCCGTACAACCTGGACGTCATCGTCGCGCTGTGCAAAAAGTACAATCTGTGGCTGATCGAGGACTGCTGCGACGCGCTCGGTTCGACCTATGACGGCAAGATGGTCGGCACCTTCGGCGACATCGGCACCATGTCCTTCTACCCGGCCCACCACATCACCATGGGCGAAGGCGGCGCGGTGTTCACCAACAACGCCGAGCTGAAGATGATCGCCGAGTCCTTCCGCGACTGGGGCCGCGACTGCTACTGCGCGCCGGGCAAGGACAACACCTGCGGCAAGCGCTTCTGCCAGTGCCTGGGCACGCTGCCGGCCGGCTACGACCACAAGTACACCTACAGCCACCTGGGCTACAACCTGAAGATCACCGACATGCAGGCGGCCTGCGGCCTGGCCCAGATCGACCGCGCGCACGGCTTCATCCAGGCCCGCAAGGACAACTTCGCCTTCCTGAAGCAGCGCCTGCAGACCTGCACCGAGTTCCTGATCCTGCCGGAAGCGACCGGGAATTCGGACCCGTCCTGGTTCGGCTTCCCGATGACCATCAAGCCGGAGGCGAACGTGGCGCGGGTGGACCTGCTGACCTATCTGGACCAGCACAAGATCGGCACCCGCTTGCTGTTCGCCGGCAACCTGACGCGCCAGCCTTACATGGCCGGACGCAACTACCGTGTCTCGGGGGAACTGGTCAACACCGACCGCGTGATGAACGACACCTTCTGGATCGGCGTCTATCCCGGCCTGTCGCGCGAGATGCTGGAATACGCGGCCACCAAGCTGGAAGAGTTCTTCGGCGTTGGTTTCTGACCAAAGCCTGAAATGAAGGGCCATGCGGGCGCAGCTTCCCTTATGCGGCCCGCTGCCTGCGAGCTACAATAGCAGTCAGACTCGAGATGCATTGATTTCAAATTAATGACTGCAGTCAATGACGGCAGCCGCAGCACACGGTCAAACTGCAAGCGAAATACTCGGCAATCTTGCCTAAATCTGGAGGAGTGAACAAATGAATAAACGCGAACGTCAGATGCTGGACATCCTGAAACGCGGCCGTGACGAATTCGGTTACAAGGCCGTCAAGGCCGAGTTTGAAGCCGAAGGCACCCGTATCGACGAACTGCTGCGCCTGATGGACATCGCGCGCAAAGCCGAACTGAAGATCGGCCTGAAGATCGGCGGCTGCGAAGCCGTGCGCGATCTGCTGGAAAGCCGCCAGCTGGGCGTGGACTACATCATCGCGCCAATGGTTGAGACTCCCTATGCGCTGTCCAAGTTCATTGAAGCGAAGAACAAGGTCTACACCGAAGAAGAGCAGGAAGACACCGATTTCCTGTTCAACCTGGAAACCCTGTCGACCTTCGGCCACCTCGACGAGATCGCCCGCGTGGCGTCCGCACCGGGCGGCGTGGAAGGCATCGTGTTCGGCCGCGTGGACTTCTCCGGTTCGGCCGGCCTGTCGCGCGACAACATCAACGACGACCAGATCACCGACTACATCCTGAAAACCGCCGAAGTGTGCAAGCAGAAGAACCTGCACCTGGTGGTGGGCGGCGGCGTGTCGATGGACTCGCTGCCGGCGCTGCGCCGCATGGCCGCCGTGCACCTGACCCGCTTCGAAACCCGCAAGGTGATCTTCGAGGGCGCGGCCGCCAACAATCCGAACATGGACAAGGGCCTGCTGCAGGCGGTGCATTTCGAACTGCTGTGGCTGCAGAACAAGCGCGACTACTACGGCTTCATCGAGCGCGAAGATGCGAAACGCATCGACATGCTGGAAGCGCGCTGGAAAGTGCTGAACACCTGAGCATGACGGCCGCCACCCACGCTACGGGCGCGCCGCCGCGCGCGCTGGTCTTCGGCGCCACCGGCGCCATAGGCTCGGCCATCGCGGCGCGCTGCGCCGGCGCGGGCTGGCAGGTCACCGCAGTGTCGCGCAGCGGCGGCGGCGACGATTTCGATCCGGCCTGGGATGCGATCCGCACCCTGGCCTACGATCCCTTCGCCGCCACGGCGCAAGCCGAGGCCGCGCTGCGCGAAGGCGGCCCCTACACCGCCGTGGTGTGGGCGCAGGGCGCCAACAGCACCGACAACGTCTACAACGTGGACCTGGACGCCCACCTGGCGCTGTACCAGGCCAACTGCCTGTACATCCTGGCCACCATGAAATGGCTGCTGGCGCACAAGCTGCTCGCGCCGCGCGCGCGCCTGTGCGTGATCAGCTCCATCTGGCAGAACCTGGCGCGCCAGGACAAGCTGTCCTACTGCATGAGCAAGGCCGCGCTGCAAGGCCTGGTGCTGTCGGCCAGCGCCGACCTGGCCAAGGAAGGCATGCTGATCAACGCCATCCTGCCCGGCGCACTGGACACCCCCATGACGCGCAAGAACGTGGCCCCGGCCCAGCTGGAAAAGCTCAGCGGCGCCACGTATTTCAACCAACTCCCGGCACTGGAGGACGTGAGCCAGCTGGCCCTCTTCCTGTGCTCGCCGCAAAACACCGGCATCACCGGCCAGTTCATTGCGGCCGACCTAGGTTTCAGCCATGTCCGACTACTTTAAGATCGCTTCCAGCGCCGGCGACTACGCGGTGCGCATCGGCGGCGGCCTGTCCGCCGACGAGCAGGGCGATCCGTCCCAGCAGATCGTGCTGTGCGACCAGTTCTTCGCCGACGCCTACCGCGCCCAGGGCCTGAAGGTGATCGCCATCGAGGCCACCGAAACGGCGAAAAGCCTGGACCGCATGGGCGACATCATCGTCGCCATGCGCGAATTCGGCGCCAACCGCAAGACCCGGCTGCTGGCCGTGGGCGGCGGCGTGATCCAGGACATCGCCACCTTCGTGGCCTCGGTGTATATGCGCGGCCTGCAGTGGAACTACCTGCCCACCACCCTGCTGGGCATGGTGGACTCCTGCATAGGCGGCAAGTCCTCCATCAATGTGGGCAGCTATAAAAACCTGATCGGCAATTTCTATCCGCCGCAGAACGTCGTCATCGACATGGCCTTCGCCGCCACGCTCAACACCGAGCAGCGCGTGGCCGGCCTGTGCGAAGCGGTGAAGATCTGCTTTGCCCACACCGGCAGCGCCTTCGGCGACTACCTGGCCCTGAACGCCAGCGCCGCCAGCAGCGCGGACACGCTGCAGGACGTGATCCGCCTGTCGCTGCAGACCAAGCGCTGGTTTATCGAGATCGACGAGCACGACCACAAGGAACGCCTGCTGCTCAACTACGGCCACACCTTTGGCCACGCCATCGAAAGCGCCTGCGACTTCGCCATCCCGCACGGCGTCGCGGTGGGCATAGGCGTGCTGGCCTCGCTGCATTTCGCGCGCCTGAACAATCACTACGCCGCCGTGCCGGAACGCGTGGCGCAGCTGGAGCGCTATATGACCGGCCTGCTGGGCGCGCTGCCGCAGCTGCCGGCCCAGATCGCCCAGGTGGCCGTGGACGACCTGCTCAAGCGCTTCGAAGCGGACAAGAAGCACGGCCAGAACCATTACGCCGTCATCGTGCCGGACGCGCAGGGCTACCTGGTGCGCATGGAGCTGCCCAAGACGGACGCCAGCCGCGCCATGCTGCTGCAAGCCTTCCGCGCCGCGCTGGCGCAGGCTTCCGGCTCGGCCTGACCATGGCCGGCAACACCACTTCGCCTGCCGCCGCGCCGGCAGCCGCCCTGGCGCTCAGCGCGCCGCTGGCGGCCGCCCTGCGCGCCGCGCCCTGGCACTTTGTGGTCACCGGCGCCAACGGCTGGCTGGGCCGCGCCACGCTGGCCGTGCTGCACCAAGCCCTGGGCGGCGATTTCGCCACCCGCGTGACCGCGCTCGGCTCGCGCGCCGCCAGCCTGGAGCTGGACGGCCATGCCGTGCCGGTGGCGCCGCTGCTGGACTGGACGCCGCCCGCCCACACCCCGCTGCTGGTCTGCCATTACGCCTTCCTGACCATGGACAAGGTGCAGGGCATGAGCGCGGACGACTACGTGGCGCGCAACGAAGCCATCCGCAACACCGTGCTGGGCTGGATCGCGCAAGGCGCGGTGCAGGCCGCGCTGGTGCCCTCCTCCGGCGCCGTGTACGACTACCTGCGCGGCCTGGAAGACCCGGAACTGGCGGCGGCGCGCAATCCGAACGCGGTGCTGTACGGCCGCCTGAAGCACGAGGACGAACTGGCCTTCGCGGCCGCCTGCAAGCAGCACGGCGCGCGCCTGGTGCTGCCGCGCGTGTTCAACCTGGCCGGCCCCTGCATCAACAAATTCGACGCCTACGCGCTGGCCTCCTTCATCGCCCAGCTGCTGCAGGGCGGCGCCATCGCCATCAACGCGCGCCGCCCGGTGCTGCGCTCCTACTACTACATCGGCGACCTGCTGGAGCTGTGCTTCGGCCTGCTGCTGCGTGCGGACGCCGCCCCCGTGCTGCGCTTCGACACGGCGGCCGAGGAGGTGGTGGAGCTGGAGCCGCTGGCGCGCCGCGTGGCCGCCGTGCTGGGCAAGGCGGCCGCGACCACGCGCGCCACGCTGGACCCGGCGCTGCCGGCCGACCGCTACGTGGGCGAACGCGCCGGCGTCGCCGCGCTGGAAGCCATGCTGGGCCTGCGCCCGATGGCGCTGGACGAACAAATTTCCCGCACGGCTGCCTACATCGCCGGCGTACTCACAAAATAAACAAGGACCGACATGAAATACAGCGACTTAATGGCCGAATGGCTCAAGAGCATGGGCTACACGCACTGCTTCTACGTGGCGGGCGGCAATATCATGCACCTGCTGGCCAGCAGCGCCAAGCATTTCAAGATGGTGTCGGTGATCCATGAAGTGGCGGCCGGCGTGGCCGCCGAGTACTTCAACGAAGCCAGCACGGACGGCTCGAAAGCCTTCGCCCTGGTGACCGCCGGCCCCGGCATGACCAACCTGGTGACGGCGCTGGCCGGCGCCTACCTGGAAAGCCGCGAGCTGCTGGTGATCGGCGGCCAGGTCAAGACCGCCGACCTGTCGCGCGGCACGCTGCGCCAGCGCGGCATCCAGGAAATCGACGGCGTGGCCATCGCCCGCCCGGTGTGCAGCGTGGCAGAACTGCTGGACGAGCCGGTCTCGCGCGCGCGCATGGAACAGCTGGTGCTGGACGCCAACCACGGCCGCAAGGGTCCGGTCTTCCTGGAACTGCCGCTCGACATCCAGGGCCGCAGCGTGGACCGCGCCGAACTCGAACAGCTGGCCCCGCCCGTGCCGCCGGCGCTGCCGCAGGCCAGCGACGCCACCATCGCCGAGCTGGCCGCGAAAATCCGCGCCGCGCAGCGCCCGCTGCTGCTGCTGGGCGGCGGCGTGTCGCGCGCCACCGCGCAGGCGCTGCAGGACCGCTTCGCCGCCATGGGCCTGCCGGTGACCACCACCTGGAACGCGGCCGACCGCATCGCCGCCGACCACCCGAACTATTTCGGCCGTCCCAACACCTGGGGCCAGCGCTACGCCAACCTGCTGCTGCAGCAAAGCGACCTGCTGCTGGCCATGGGCACCCGCCTGGGCATGCAGCAGACCGGCTTCAACTGGCAGCAGTTCGTGCCCAAGGGCGAAGTGGTGCACGTCGATTGCGACCTGGCCGAGCTGGAAAAAGGCCATCCGCGCGTCGAGCACCCCATCCATGCGGACGCCAACAGCCTGCTGCTGGCGCTGTCGCAGCAGGACCTGGGCCAGCACGGCGACTGGCTGGCCTATTGCGCCGAGGTGAAAGCGGCGCTGCCGCTGATTGAACAGAACAGCACCGGCGCGGACTATATCTCGCCCTACCGCTTCGTGGAGCAGCTGTCGCGCCGCTGCCATGCGGACGACGTGGTGATCCCGTGCAGCAGCGGCGGCGCCTTCACCGTCATGATGCAGACCTTCGCCCAGCAGCGCGGCCAGACCATCGTCACCAACAAGGGCCTGGCCTCGATGGGCTACGGCCTGTCCGGCGCCATCGGCGCGGCGCTGGCGCATCCGGAGCGGCGCACGCTGCTGGTGGAAGGCGACGGCGGCTTCGCGCAGAACCTGCAGGAAATCGGCACCGCCGCCGTGAACAAGCTGAACCTGAAGATGTTCATCTTCGACGACAACGGCTACGCCTCGATCCGCATGACGCAGAAGAACTACTTCGGCGGCAGCTACATCGGCTGCGACATCAATTCCGGCCTCGGCCTGCCGGACTGGGAACAGCTGTTCAAGGCCTGGAACGTGCCGGCCCTGCGCATCGGCAAGGACTTCGACGGCAGCGCCGACTTCGCCGCGCTGTTCGACGCGCCCGGCCCGGCCGCCTTCATCGTGTCGATCGACCCGGAGCAAAGCTACTTCCCGAAAATCATGAGCCGGGTCACCGAGAGCGGCGCCATGGAATCGAACCCGCTGCACCAGATGTCGCCGGCGCTGGACGACGCGCTGCAGCGCGCCACCATGCGCTACCTGGACTGATACCTTACTTAAGCAACGAGACTTTATGGCCAGCACACCGCACACCGCCGCCCCCGCCAACCTGGCCGACGCCGCCCAGCAGGCGTTCACCGAGGCCGGACAAGGCAGCCTTTCCATCACCGGCCTGTTCGACATGGCGGGCCGCATCACCGAAGCCGGCCAGCCCGCGCTGGCGATCCAGCTGTACCGCCTGTGGCTGGACAACACGCCCTCGCCGCTGTCCTACGCCGCCAATTTCAACCTGGCGGTGCTGCTGGTGAACGTGGACGAGGCGGCGGCCGAAGCGGCCTACCGCCTGTCGATCACGCAGAACCCGCAGTTCGTGGAGGGCTACCTGAACCTGGGCACGCTGCTCGAGCGCATGAAGCGCCCCGAGGAGTCGCTGGAGCTGTGGCGCAAGGCGGTGGAGCTGTCGCCGGCCAACACCGCGCCCACGCGCGCGCTGCGGGTGCAGGCGCTGAACAATCTCGGCCGCCTGCAGGAAATCCTCAAGCGCCTGCCGGAAGCGGAAAAGGCGCTGGCCGAAAGCCTGCGCCTGGACCCCAACCAGCGCAACGTCATCACGCACTGGGTGCACCTGCGCCAGAAGCAGTGCAACTGGCCGGTGTACGACACCTCCATCGGCATCAAGAAGAAGGTGCTGATGGACGGCACCTCGGCGCTGGCCATGCTGAGCGGCTCGCCCGACCCGGCCATGCAGCTGCACGCCTCGAGCCGCTATGTCGAGGAAAAAGTGCTCAAGGGCGTGGACCCGCTGGCCACCGGCGGCTATGTGCACGAGCGCCTGCGCATCGGCTACCTGTCGTCGGACTTCTGCTCGCACGCGGTGTCCATCCTGACGGCCGAGCTGTACGGCCTGCACGACCGCACCCAGTTCGAGGTGTTCGCCTTCGACTGGAGCCACGAGGACGGCTCGCCGCTGCGCGCCCGCGTGATCGCCGGCATGGACCACCATATCCGCATCGGCGGCCTGTCCGACGAGGAGGCCGCGCGCCTGATACGCTCCTGCGAGATCGACATCCTGGTCGACCTGCACGGCCTGACCCTGAACGCGCGCCATAACATCCTGTCCTACCGGCCCGCGCCGGTGCAGGTCACCTGGCTGGGCCTGCCCGGCCCGACCGGCCTGCCGGAAATCGACTACGTGATCTCGGATCCCTTCGTGCTGCCGCCCGAGCTCGAGCCTTTCTTCACCGAAAAGCCGCTGCACATGCCGCACACCTTCCAGATCAACGACCGCCAGCGCCAGATCGGTCCCACGCCCACGCGCGCCTCCTGCAGCCTGCCGGAAGACGCCTATGTGTTCTGCGCCTTCAACAACACCTTCAAGATCACGCCGGACGTGTTTGAAAGCTGGATGCGCATCATGAAGGCGGTGCCGGGCAGCGTGCTGTGGCTGGTGGCGGAAAGCCCGGTGGTGCGCACCAATCTGCGCCGCCACGCCGAGCAGCTGGGCATCGCCACCGAACGGCTGCTGTTCGCCGAGCGCGTGGTGCCGGCCGAATACCTGGCGCGCTACCAGGTGGCCGACCTGTTCCTCGACACCGCCCCCTTCGGCGGCGGCACCACCGCCAGCGACGCGCTGTGGGCCGGCCTGCCGGTGCTCACCTGCGCCGGCCGCACCTTCTCCTCGCGCATGGCGGGCAGCCTGCTGCACGCCATCGGCCTGCCGGAGCTGGTGACGCACAATATGGAGGACTACGAGGCGCTGGCCATCCGCCTGGGCAACGACCGCGCCTACAGCGGCGAGCTGCGCCAGCGCCTGGCCGACAACCGCATGACCACGCCGCTGTTCGACAGCGAGCGCTTTGTGCGCGACCTGGAACAGCGCTTCAAGGACATCGCCATCCGCACCGCGCCGGCGCCGGTGCTCAACGGCCTGCCGCTGGTGAGCATCCTGCTGCCCACCCACAACCGGCCGGACTACGCCGAACTGGCGCTGCAAAGCGCGCTGGCGCAGACCTATCCGCATATCGAGATCGTCGTCAGCGACAACAGCGACGACGAGCTGACCCGGGCCCGCTTCGCGCCCTACCTGGCCAAGCACCCGAATATCCGCTACTACCGCGTGCCGGGCTACAGCGCGATGGAGAACGGCCGCAACTGCTTCCGCCATTCGCGCGGCGACTACATCAACTATCTGATGGACGACGACCTGTTCCACCCGGCCAAGATCCTGCGCATGATGTCCTTCATGCTGACCGATCCCACGCTGGGCCTGGTGACCTCCTTCCGCCAGCTGATCGACGCCGCCGGCAACGACATTCCGCCTATACCCGGCACCGAACGCCTGTTCGAGACCGAGGCGCGCGTGACCGGCGCCTCGCTGGGCCGCATGCTGCTCACCGACGGCAACAACCTCATCGGCGAACCGACCACGGTGCTGGTGCGCCGCAGCGCGCTGGAACGCGAGTTCGGCGTCTACGCCGGGCGCCAGTACACGGCGCTGTCCGACGTGGCCACCTGGCTGACCGTGCTGCGCAACCACGACGCGGTCTACCTGCCGGAAACGCTGAGCTACTTCCGCCTGCACGGCGGCCAGGACCAGCGCGCCGAAAGCACCCGCATCCGCTGCAACCTGGACTGGCTGCAGCTGTACACCGACGCGCTCGAACGCGGCGAATACCTGCCCGACCGCGCCGCCGCCGAGGAACAGCTGGCCAGCAAGCTGACCACCATGGTCTGGTTCCTGGGCAGCGTGCGCAAGCATATCCAGGAGAGCAAGTTCGACCTGGAGGCGATCCAGTCCGTGGTGTCGCAAGCCACCGGCGTGCTGCTGCGCAGCACCAGCAAAGAGGACGAGGCGGCATGAGAACCCGGCCCTACGTCATCCTCACGCCCAGCTATTGCGTGAGCGCCGGCGTGCGCGTGATGCACCACCTGTGCCACGAGCTCAACGGGCTGGGCTTCGACGCCAAGCTCATGCTCACGTCCAACCTCAGTCCGCCGGGCGAGCCGCTGGTCAACCCGGCGCTCAACACGCCCATCATCAACGGCCTGTTCCCCGAGCACTGGGAGCGCATCAACGAGGAATCCATCGTCATCAGCTCGGACGGCGTGATCGGCAACCCCTTCAACGCCAAGCGCCTGGTGCGCTACGTGCTGGGGCGCGAGAACCAGCCCACCGCCGCCGACGAGTTCCCGCTCTACTACTCGCGCACCTTCCCGATGGACAAGAGCAAGGCCGTGCATACGCTGTACTACCTGCCGATCGACCTGAGCGTGTTCAATCCCAACTACGCGCCGGCGCGCGACCAGGACATGCTGTGGCTGGGCAAGGGCGCCAAGTTCTGCCTGGAGCGCCCGCCCGGCGTGGTCGACATCACCTACACCTGGCCGCCCACGCGTGATGAGCTGGCGGCCAATCTGCGCCGCACCCGCTATATGTATTCCTACGACGCGGTGAGCGCCACCAACGGCGAGGCCGTGCTGTGCGGCGCCGTGGTCATCCTCAAGCACCTGAGCTACCACGACTGGGAGTGGACCCGCGCCGACGTCGAGGCGACCGAACTGGGCGCCGGCGGCTTCGCCTTCGACGAAAGCGAGGCCGAGATCGAACGCGCCTTCAATTCGCGCGGCGAGCAGATGGAGCGCGCGCGCCACATCATGGCCGCTTACCGGCCCAGCCTGCTGGCCTTTGTCGAGGCCAGCCAACACCGGTTCCGCCTATGAAGCTATGCGCCCACCGCGGCCACTGGCTGCAGCCGGCCGAGAAAAACAGCCTGGCCGCCTTCGAGCGCGCGCTGGCCGGCGGCCACGGCATTGAAACCGATGTGCGCGACGCCGGCGGCGCCGCCGTCATCGCGCACGACCTGCCCAGCGGCGGGGAGATGAGCCTGGACGCCTTCCTGGCGCTGTGCGCGCGCCATCCGCAAGCGCGCCCGCTGGCCCTGAACATCAAGGCCGACGGCCTGCAGCAGCTGGTGCGCGCCGCGCTGGCGCGGCACGCCATCGAAGGCGCTTTCGTGTTCGACATGGCCGTGCCGGACGCGCTCGGCTACCTGCGCGCCGGCCTGCCGGCCTACACCCGCTGCAGCGAATACGAGAATCCGCCGCCCTACCAGGAACAGGCCGCCGGCCTGTGGCTGGACTGCTTCCACGGCGAATGGTACGGGCGCGAGCTGATCGCCGCCTGGCTGGAGCGCGGCAAGCCGGTCTGCCTGGTCTCGCCCGAGCTGCACGGCCGCCCGCACCTGGCCTGCTGGCGGCAGCTGCGCGACTGGCAGCTGCACCGCCATCCGCTGTTCAGCCTGTGCACCGATTTCCCGCTCGACGCCGAGCAATTTTTCGCATGATTTTTCACATGAACCGCGCCGTATGACGACACAAAACAAAATCCAGGCCATCATCTTCGACATGGACGGCGTGCTGGTGGAGGCCAAGGACTGGCACTACGACGCGCTCAACCGCGCGCTGGGCCTGTTCGGCATGGAGATCAGCCGCCACGACCACCTGGTCACCTACGACGGCCTGCCGACCAAGACCAAGCTGCGCATGCTCTCGCTCGAGCGCGGCCTGCCGGAAGGCCTGCACGGCTTCATCAACGACATGAAGCAGATCTACACCACCGAGCTGATACACGCGCGCTGCAAGCCGACCTTCCACCACCAGTACGCGCTGAGCCGTTTGCAAAGCGAAGGCTACCGCCTGGCCGTGTGCTCGAACTCGGTGCGCAGCACGGTGGGCCTGATGATGGAGCGCACCGCCCTGCTGCCGCTGCTGCAGTTCTACCTGTCCAACGAGGACGCGGCCCAGCCCAAGCCCGCGCCGGACATGTACAACAGCGCCATCGCCCGCCTCGGCCTGACGCCGCAGCAATGCCTGATCGTGGAGGACAACCCGAACGGCATCCGCGCCGCGCGCGCCTCGGGCGCCCATGTGATGTGCGTCAGCGACGTGCACGACGTCAATTACAGCAATATCCGCAAGATGCTGACGGAACTGGAGGCCGGCCATGCTTAACATCCTGATCCCCATGGGCGCGCAGTCGGTGTTCTTCGAGCAGGACCCGTCGCCCTACCCCAAGCCGCTGGCCGAAATCAACGGCAAGCCCATGGTGCAGCACGTGATCGAGAACCTGCAGACGCTGGACTGCGAAAAGCGCTTCATCTTCATCCTGCGCGACGAGGACTGCTCGCGCTACCACCTGGACAGCTCGGTGCGCCTGCTGTGCGACGGCCACAGCCATGGCTGCCAGATCATCCGCACCATGCGTCCGACCCAGGGCGCGGCCTGCAGCGCGCTGCTGGCCATCGACCTGATCGGCAACGACGAGCCGCTGCTGATCGCCAACGGCGACCAGCTGTTCGACGCCGACCTGAACGCGCTGCTGCGCGACATCGAGGCGCAGCAGGCCGACGCGGCCTGCCTGACCTTCGACTCGCTGCACCCGCGCTGGTCCTATGTGCGGCTGGAGAACGGCAACGACATCGTGGAGACGGCCGAGAAGCACCCCATCAGCCGCCACGCCATCGCCGGCTTCTACTACTTCGCGCGCGGCAGCGACTTCGTGCTGGCGGCGCAGCGCTCCATCGCCAAGGACGCCAGCGTGGACGGCGTGTTCTACATCGCGCCGGTGATGAACGAGCTGATACTGCAAAACAAGCGCCTGAAGGCGCTGCCGCTGCCGCCCGGCAGCTACCACACCTTCTACACGCCGAAGAAGATAGAAGAATACGAAAACTCGCTGCGGCCCTAAGGAGCATCCCATGCAAATATTCAAACAGGCCGACATGGTCAAAGGCTGGTTCGTGGGCGATTTCACGCCCACCGTGCTGGCCACCCGCGCCGCCGAAGTGGCCATCAAGACCTACGCCGCCGGCGCCCGCGAGGAGCGCCACTACCACAAGATCGCGCAGGAAATCACCGTCATCCAGAGCGGCCGCGTGCAGATGAACGGCCGGGAATTCTCGGCCGGCGACATCATCCTGATCCAGCCGCTGGAATCGACCGATTTCGTGGTGCTGGAGGACACGGTGACGGTGGTGGTGAAAGTGCCGGGCGCGGTGGACGACAAATACCTGGGCGAACCGGAGGCGGCATGCTGAACATCGTCCTGCCCATGGCCGGCCACGGCAGCCGCTTCGCCAACGCCGGCTACAGCGTGCCCAAGCCTTTGATCCCGGTCGGCGGCCAGACCATGACGGAGCTGGTGGTGCACAATCTGCGCCCCAGCCAGCCGCACCGCTTCATCTTCGTGTGCCAGCAGGCGCACCTGGACCGCTACGGCCTGGCGGCCCACCTGGAGCGCATTGCGCCCGGCTGCGCCATCGTGCCGGTGGACCAGGTGACGCAGGGCGCGGCCTGCACCGTGCTGCTGGCGCGCGCCTTCATCGACAACGACGCGCCGCTGATGATCGCCAATTGCGACCAGTACGTGGACATCGCCATCGACGACTACCTGGCGCGCATGGACGCGGAACAATTGGACGGCCTGATCATGACCATGACGGCGGACGACCCGAAATGGTCCTTCGTGCGCCTGGACGCGCAGCGCCGCATTACCGAGGTGGTGGAAAAAGTGGTGGTCTCGGACGAGGCCACGGTGGGCATCTACAACTTCCGCCGCGGCGCCGATTTCGTGGCGGCGGCCGACAGCATGATCGCGCAGGACAAGCGCGTGAACGGCGAGTTCTACGTGGCGCCGGCCTACAACGAGATGCTGGCCCGGGGCAGCCGCCTGGGGTTTTACAACATCGGCAGCGACCGCGCCGGCATGTACGGCCTCGGCATTCCCGAGGACCTGGACTACTTCCTGCGCGAGCGCTGGCGCGCGGCGTAAATCAGACGGGGTCGCGTCCCGACAATTCCGGCGGGATGCGGGCCACGATGTCGGCCACCGACACGGCCGGATTGCGCTCCACGCGGCCGCCGAAGAACATGTCCTCGGCGTGCTCGTGGAACACCGATTCCATGTAGCGCGGCACGCCACGCCACACCACGGAGTCGAACAGCGCGCGTTCCATGCAGATCAGGTCCGAGATCACACCCAGCTCCTGCAATCGCATATAGGCCAGGCTGTGGTCCACGTGCGACGACACGTGGTAGCTCTGGCCGGCGGCCGACAGCTCGAACAAATGCCGGTACACCGCCAGCAGGCTGGCGCTGTGGCCGATGTTCATAAAGTCCGGCATGCTGTACGGCTTGTCCATGTGCATGTACTCGATCAGCACCGATTTCGGATAGCTCAGCAGCTTGCGGAACTCGGCCAGCACATGGTTGAAATTGACCGACACGTCGCTGCGCAGGCGCAAGGTGAGCGCCTCCTTGCCGTAGTGCTCGCAGGCCAGCTCCAGGCCGCGCAGCGCGCCGTAGTACAGCTTCTGCTTGCTGTTCGGCAGCACCAGGTCTCCGCGCACGTCCTGCGTTTTCAGATTGCTCTGGTCGGACAGCACCAGGTGGTCGAACAGCGAGCGGTTGGCGTTGAGCCACTCGGCGTCGTCGTTCCAGCCGCTGTAGATGATCTTGAAGCCCTGCACCCGGAACACATAACACAGCGCATGGATGGTGTGGCTGGCGTCGAAGGGCACGCTCAGCACCCGGCGCGCCTCGATGTCCTTGCTCAGGTTTTGCGTGACCGGGTTGATGCCGCTGGCGCGCAGCGGTCCCTGCAGGACCAGTACTTTGGTAATTGCCATTGTTCTTGTTGGTAAATGGATAGGGTGCGGCTTAGGGTTCGCGTATCGATTCGTCCAGCGCCTTGGTCAATGGCCACAGCAGGTAGGACATCACCGAACGCTTGCCGACGACGATCTCGGCCGTCAGCGTCATGCCGGGCAGCAGGCGCTGCGTCGGTTCCAGCTTGCGCAGCTTGGTGCTGCCCATGTTCAGCGTGCCCAGGTAGTAGGCGTCCGTGCCCTGGCCCGGCAGCACTTGTTCGCGCTTGAACGAGTCTTCGCTGATGGTGCGCAGCTTGCCGTCCAGCATGCCGTGCCGCTGGAAGGGAAAGGCGTCGATCTTGATATGAGCCGGATCGCCGGGCTTGAGGTGGCCGATGTCGAGCGAGTCGATCTCGACCTGGGCTTCCAGGTCGGCGCCCAGCGGCACCAGGGTGAACATGGTTTCCGCTTCGCGCAGCACCGAGCCGGGCGACAGCTTGGCGATCTCCAGCACCACCGCGTCGGCCGGGGCGGTCAGCTGCACCAGCTTGTGGCGGCGGTCGGCCTTGGTCAGCTGCTCGTTGATGCCGTCGCGGTCGCGGGTGGCGGTCAGCAGGTCTTCCATCATGCGCTGGCGCCAGTTCTTGCTGAAGGCGGCCTGCTCGGCCTGGGCGGCGTTCAGCTCGCGCTGCATCTCGACGTCCTTGTTGCGGCCCATGACCATGGTGCGCTCGACCTCCAGGCGGCGGTCGCGCGCCTCCAGCAGCTGCATCTTGGCGCCGAAGTTCTCGGCCACCAGTTTTTCCTGCATGGCCTCGATCTCGGACAGCGACTTGAGGCGCTGCGCCAGCACTTGCTGGTCGCGCTGGTTGGTCTCGATGCCGGCCTTCAGGCGTGCGATGTTCTGCTCCAGGCGCATCTTCTGCGCCTCGTAGTTGGCCTGGCGCTCGGTCGACAGCTGCGCCTGCAGCAGCTGGTCGGCGTCGCGCCCGCCCGTGCCGGCAGCGCCGGGCTTGCCGGACAGCTCGGCGCGCAGGCCTTCGGCCTGGGTGTCCAGGCTGCGCAGGCGGTTGCGCAGCTGGGCCTCGTCGGCCTGGGTGAAGGTCGGGTCCAGCGTGGCCAGCAGCTGGCCCTTCTTGACCACCTGCCCGGCGCGCACTTCGATGGTCTGGATAATCGCCGTCTCGAGCGGCTGCACCACGATGTTGGGCTTGGGGTTGACCAGGCGGCCGTGCGCCATCACCACCGTCTCCACCTGGGACAAGGTGGCCCACAGGATGAAGGTGACGAACAGGCCCAGCAGCACGTGCAAGGTCATGCGCAGCCAGCGCGGCAGCGGATTGCGCTCGATGGCGTCGGCGTCGGGCAGGAACTCGATTTCAGTCTGGCCGCGACGTTTCGGGCTTACAGGTGGCTTGTTTGCTGGTTCCATAAATGCTGATAAGTGTCGCTACGGGTAAGCAGTTCCTGGTGGGTGCCGGCGTCGACCAGCTGGCCCCGCTGCATGACCAGGATGGAGTTGGCGTTGACCAGGGTGGACAGGCGGTGCGAAATCATCACCACGGTGCGGCCCACCGCGATCTTGGACAGATTGCGGATGAAGATGGCTTCGCTTTCCGGATCCAGCGCGGAGGCCGCCTCGTCCAGGATCAGGATGCGCGGCTTGGCCAGCAGCGAGCGCGCGATCGACAGGCGCTGCTTCTGGCCGCCCGACAGATTGCTGGCGCTTTCCTCGAGCAGGGTGTCGTAGCCCATGGGCAGGCGTTCGATGAATTCGTCCGCGCCGGCCGCCGCCGCCGCTTCGGCGATTTCCTCGAAGGTGGCGTCCGGCTTGGTGACGGTGAGGTTCTCGCGCACGGTGCCGCGGAACAGGAAGTTCTCCTGCAGCACCACGCCGATCTGGCGGCGCAGATGCGACAGCTCGATCTCGCGCGCATCGACGCCGTCGAAGCGGACGATGCCTTCCTGCACCGAGTACAGGCCCTGGATCACCTTGGTCAGCGTGGTCTTGCCGGAGCCGGAGCGGCCCACCACGCCCACCACGGTGCCGGGCTGGATGGTGAAGCTGGTGCGGTCCAGCGCGGCGGTCTGCGAGCCCGGATAGCGGAAGGTGACGTCGTCGAACTTGATCTCGCCGTTCAGCACGGGGCGCAGGCCGCCGGCGCCGGCGCGGCCTTCCGGCGCGCGGTTCATCACTTCGCCCAGCATTTTCACCGACAGCGCGGTTTCCTGGTATTCGTTGACCAGGCCGACCATGGAGATCAGCGGGCCGGTGACGCGCTGCGACAGCATCTGGAAGGCGATCAGCGCACCGACCGACAGGGTCTGGTTGAACACGTCCTGCGCGCCCAGCACGATCAGCACCACCGGCATCAGCTTGCCCAGGAAGTCGGTGATGGCGTTGCCGGTGATGGAAATCTGGCCGACCCGGAAGTGCATGGTGATGGCTTCGGCCGAACGCTGGTCCCAGGTGCGGCGCTGGGCCGGCTCGATGGCCAGCGCCTTGACCGTGCGCATGCCGTGGATGGTTTCCACCAGCATGCCCTGGCGGTGGCCCTCGGCCGCGTACAGCGCGTTCAGGCGGCGCTGGTAGGCCGGCACCATGGCCATGACGATGACCGCGATCATGGCCGTGAAGGCCAGCACCACCATGGCCAGCTTGACCGAGTAGCTGAACAGGATGGGCAGGAAGATCAGCAGCGAAATCAGGTCCAGGCCGGTGAAGAACAGGCGCCCGGTGAGGAAGTTGCGGATCTTTTCCAGCTGCTGCATGTGGCGCGTGACCACGCCGGCGGTGTGGGTCTCGAAATAGTCGATCGGCAGCGACAGCAGGTGGCTGAAGGTGCGGCGCGTCAGGCGCATGTCGATCTTGTTGGAGGCGGCCAGGGTCAGCATCTGGCGCAGGTAGCCGAAGGTGGCGTCGAACACCAGCGCGATGACGATGCCGGCGGCCAGCACCCACAGCGTGGTGACGGCCTGGTGCGTGAGCACCTTGTCGATCACCAGCTGGAAGAAGATGGGCGAAGCCATGGCCAGCAGGTGCATGGCGATGGCGGCGATGAAGATGTCGCGGTAGGCCGCTTTCTGCTTCAGGATTTCGGGAATGAACCAGCGCAGGCTGAAGGGCTGGTTGGGGTCGCTCAGCTTGTGCTGGCGTTTCAGGAACACCACCTCGCCTTCCCAGCGCGAGCAGAAATCGGCCTGGCTGACCATGACCACGCCGGCCGCGCCGGCCGCCGGGTTGAGCACCGCCACCATGCTGCCGCCGTCGCCGGCCACGTCGCTGTTCTGCTTGGCCCCCACCGCGATCACCATATTGCCGTCGCGCAGGCGCGCCATCAGCGGGAACACGCCCTCCTGCGCCATCAGGCCGTTCCAGTCCAGGCGGCCGGCCTTGGCCTTCAGGCCGATGTCGCCGGCGATGCGCAGCAGCAGGCTGTCGCCCGGCTCCTCGGCCCCCAGTGCGTAATCGTCGATCAGGCGTTCGGGATTGATCTGCAAGCCATGGTGCTGCGCAATCGCGGTCAGGCACTGGATGGCTGTGTGGGGAAATTTATCGTGCATCGTCTCGGTTGGGCTAGTAAGTGCGAGTTGCATCCGTGCAAGATACACCCGGTCTGGGGATTCTACCGCAGACCAGCGGCAAGATGGGCTATCTTGCCGCTTTTCCGGGGCGCTTGGAAGGCTGCGTTACGCTTATTTCCGCTTCTTTGTCGCTTCTCTCGCTTCTTTCCGTTTATTTCACCGCGGCCAGCCAGCCCGGCTGCGCGGCGCCGTGCCAGAACGGCGGACGCGGCAGGTCGGCCGGGCCGGCCAGGGCCGCCGCGCCGCCCGGCCCGGCCAGTCCGAAGCGCTGCAAACTGTCGGCCATTTGCGCCACGCAGGCGCCCAGGTCGATGCCGCCGGCGCCGCCGTTGCCCAGGCCCAGGCTGCCGCCTGCGGCGGGCGGCGCGGCATGGGAGTAGGACGACAGCGCCTGCACCAGGCCGCTGACGCTGCTGCGCAGATCGGCGGCGCCCGGCTTGGGTGCGCTGCCGGCAAACCAGACGTCGGCCGCCGCATGGCTGGCGCCGTCGGCGGTCTGGTAGCTCGACGTCAGGCCGACGATATTGCCGTTGTTGAGCGACACGTCCTGTTGGTTCTGCAGGCCGATGCGGGTGATGTGCAGTTCGTCCAGCGTGTGCAGCTCGGCGGCGGCGCTGACGCCGTCGCTGTTGCTATCCACCCACACGCGCAGGCGGCCGAAGGCGGCGTCGGCGGCGCTGATGGCGCCGTCGCCGTTGCTGTCGAGTTCGGCCAGCGCCTGGTAGCCGTTGCCGGCCTTGGCGCCGCTGGCCAGCGTGGTGCCGGAACCGAACAGTTCGCCGCCGTCGCCGATGCGGCCGTCGCCGTTGCGGTCCAGGGCCAGCAGGCCGTCGGCCGGGCCGGCCCAGCCGGTGGCCACCGGCGCGCCGGCCGCCAGCATGTCGAAGCGCACGCCGGCCGACAGGCCCAGCGTGCTCACGCCGTTGCCGTCCAGGTCCAGCACCAGCGGGGTGTACATGCCGGACAGCGCGGCCACCTGCTCGGCGCTCAGCGCCTGCACCTGGGTGGACGTCAGCGCGCAGATCTGGGCGCTGTTCAGGCTGGCGACCTGCAGCGTGTTCAGCGCGCGGATCTGCGCCGTGCCCAGCGCGCGCAGCGAGGCCGTTGCCAGCACCGCCACGTCCTGCCCTTCCAGCCCGGCGAGGGCGGAGGTGCCGAGCGCGGCCAATTGCGCCCCGCTCAGCTGCGCGGCCTGGGCCGTGGTCAGCGCCGCCACCTGGGCCGTGCCCAGCGCGGCGACCTGCGCGGTTTTCAGCAGGGCCACGGCGGCGGTTTTCAGCGCGGCCACGTCCTCGGCGTCCAGCGCGCCAAAGGCGGCGCCCGACAGCGCGGCCACCTGCGCCGTGCTCAGCATGGCGGCATGGGCGCTGTTCAGCGCGGCGACCTGCACCGTGCTGAGGGAGGCGATGCTGTCGCTGCCCAGCGCAGCCAGCTGGCCCAGGCTGAGCGCGCCGACCTGGCCGCCGCTCAGCATGGCGATCTGGGCGCTGCTGAAAGCGGCCAGCACGGACGCCTTCAGGCCGCCGATGTCGCGCGTTTCAATCGCGGCGATGGCCTCGCTCGACCACAGCGACAGCTGCGCGTTGGTCAGCCCGCCCACCTGCAGCGAGCTGAGGGCGGCGATCTGGCTGCTGCCCCAGCCTTGCGCCAGCTGGCGCGAATTGATCTGGCCGATATGGGCTGCGCTCAGCGCGGCCACCTGGGCGCTGTTCAGCGCCGCCAGCTGGTTGCTGGCCAGGCCGGCGGCGGCGTACACCGACAGCGCGGCCACGTCGGCCGTCTGCAGGGCCGCGATGGCGCCGGCGCCGAAGGCGGCCAGCTGCGCGGCGCTCAGCGCGCCGGCCTGCTGGGTGTTCAGCGCAACCACCTGGGCCGTGTCCAGCGCGGCGATCTGCGCCGTCCTGAGGGCGGCGACGGCGCTGGCGCGCAGCGCGCCGAAGCCGTCCGTGCCCAGCGCGGCCAGGGCCGCCGTGGACAGCGAGGCCACCTGCACATTGCTCAGGTAAGCCATTTGCAGCGTGCTCAGCGCGGCGAGCTGGGCGTCGCCCAGCGCGTTCAGCGCGGCCGTGTTGAGCGCGGTGATCTGGGAGCCGGTCAGGCTGGCGATCTGGGCCGTGGAGAGCGCGGCCAGCTGGTTGGTTTTCAGGCTGGCGAAGATGGCCAGACGCAGGCCGGCCAGGTCCGACGTTTCCAGCGCCGCCAGCGCTTCGCCGGACAGCGCGCCGAACTGGACGGCGCTGAGCGCGCCCAGCTGGGCCGAGGTCAGCGCGGCGATCTGGGCGGTGCTGATGGCGCCGGCCAGCTGCGCGGTGGTCAGCGCGGCGATCTGCTGCGTGCCCAGGGCGCGCATGCGCGCACCGTCGAAGGCGGCCAGCTGGGCCGCCGACAGGGCGGCGATGGCACTGCTGCGCAAGACCGCCAGGTCCGCCGTTTCCAGGCCCGCCAGCGCGGCTGCGCTCAGGCTCAGCACCTGGGTGTTGCTCAGCGCGGCGGCCTGCTGGGTGGTCAGCGCGGCCAGTTGCGGCGCGCTCAGCGCGGCCAGCTGCGCGGTCTGCAGGCCGGCCAGCGCGTAGGCCTTGAGGGCGGCGATGTCCTCGGTGCCGAGGGCGGCAATGGCGTTCTCGGACAGCGCACCCAGCTGGGCGGAGCTGAGCGCGCCGGCCTGCTGGCTGCGCAACGCGGCGGCCTGGCCGGCGCTGAACGCGGCCAGCTGGGCCGGCGTGAGCGCCTGGGTCTGGGCCAGGGTCAGCGCGCGCACGCCGTCGCTGCCGAGCGCGGCAATCTGCGCGGCGCTGAAGCGGGCCAGCAGCGTGGCCTTCAGCGCGGCCAGGTCGGCCGTTTCCAGGGCGGCGATGGCGGCGGCGGACAGTCCGGACAGCTGCGCCGTGCCCAGCGCGGCGGCCTGGGCCGTGGTCAGCGCGGCCAGCTGCGCGGTGCTGAAAGCGGCCAGCTGCTCGTTCTTCAGTGCGGCGATGACGCGGGTCGACAGGCCGGCGATGTCGGCCGCGTCGATGGCGGCCACGGCGGCCAGCGACAACGCGCCGAACTGCTGGCTCGACAGCGCGCCGATCTGGCGCGAATTGAAGGCGGCCAGCTGGGCGGCGTCCAGGCCGCCGGCCAGTTGCACGGTGGTCAGTGCGGCGATCTGGGCGGTGGTGAGCGCCTGCGCGCCGCGCGTGCCCAGCGCCGCCAGGTGGGCGCCGTCCAGGCCGCGCACGGCGATGGCCTTGAGCGCGGCCAGGTCGGCCGTGTCGAGCGCGGCGATGGCATCCAGGCCGAAGGCATTGAGCTGGCGGCTGTTGAGCGCGGCGGCCTGCGCGGTGCTGAGCGCGGCCACGTGCGCCAGGCCCAACGCGGCGATCTGGCGCGTGCCCAGGCCGCTGATGGCGTTGCTGCGCAGCGCGGCGAAGTCGGCCGTCTCCAGCGCGGCCAGCGCCTCGGCCGACAGCGCATTGAGCTGGCTGGAACTGAGCGCGCGCGCCTGCTGCGTGCTCAGCGCGGCGACCTGGCCGCCGTTCAGTGCGGCGGCCTGGCTGGTTTTCAGGGCGGCGATGGCGGCGGTGCGCAGCGCGGCGATGTCCACCGCGTCCAGCGCGGCCACGGCTTCGGCGCGCAAGCCGGCCAGCTGCATGGGGCTCAGCACGGCCATCTGGGCGGTGGTGAGCGCGGCGGCCTGCCCTGCGCCCAAAGCGGCCAGCTGGGCCGGTTTGATGCCGGCGAAGGCGGCCACGCTGAGCGCGGCGATGTCTTCCGGCGCCAGCGCGCCGAAGGCGCTGGCCGTCAGCGCGCCGGCCTGGGCCGAGGACAGCACCGCGACCTGCTGCGCACTCATGGATGCAGCCTGGCTGGAGTTGAGCGCCGCGAACACGCTGACCGCCAAGGCGGTGATTTGCTGCGTCGTCAGATCCGCGATCTGCAAAGTGGTAGTGGCCAAAGGTCCGCCTCAATAGTCAGTTTAAAAAGTTATCCCGATTCTATGAGGAAAGAGTGGAGGGCAAAGCCAAGAAAAAAGCGGCAAGACTGGTCGTCTTGCCGCTTTTGATTTTGAGGAAAGGGAAGAACTCCCCTTTCCGTACTGCGTTTTGCTTACTTCGGCGCTGCCAGGATGCCGCCGTTGCTGCCCGCGCCGTGCAGCGCTTTGAGGCGCAGCTCGTCGGCAGGCGCCGCTTGCGCGGCAGTGGCGTTCAGCTTGCTAGCGTCGAACTGGTTCAGCGCGTCGGCCAGCTGGGCCGCGCCGGCTGCCACGCCCTGGCCGGCGTCGTCCAGCTTGAGCGTGCCGCCGGTGGCCGGAGCCGCCTCGCCGCCGTAGCCGGCCATCGCCTGCACCAGTCCGTTGACGCTGCCGCGCAGGTTCGCCGCCGGGGCCGCCAGGAACCAGACGTCGGCCGCCTGGTGCTGCTGGCCGTCGGTGGTTTCGAAGGTCGACGTCAGGCCGGAGATGTTGCCGTGCTCGATGGCGCTGCCTTTGGCCACGTCCAGGTTCAGCTTGCTGATCTGCAGCTGCGCCAGCGTCTTCAGTTCGTCGGCCTGGCTGACGCCGTCGGCATTGCCGTCGACCCAGACGCGCAGCTTGTCGAAGCTGCTGTCCGCGCTGCTGAGCACGCCGTCGCCGTTGCTGTCGAGCTCGGCCATCGCCGCGTAGCCGTTGGCGGCGGTGCTGCCGTCAGCCAGCTTGGTCGAGGAGCCGAACAGTTCGCTGCCGTCGTTGATGACGCCGTCGTTGTTGCGGTCCAGTGCCAGCAGGCCGTCGCCCTCGCCCACCCAGCCCGTGTTGACCTTGCTGCCGTCGGCGCGCATGTCGAACTGCACGCCTTCGGTGATGCTGCGGGTCTTGATGCCGTTGCCGTCCAGGTCGAGCACGACTGGCGTCAGGCTGATCAGCGAAGCGATCTGGCCCGCGCTCATCGCACCGATATGGTCGCTGGTCAGCGCGTGGATCTGCAGCGTGGTCAGTGCGTGCAGCTGGGTCGTGCCCATCGCCTTCATCTGGTCGGTCGTCAGCGCGCGGATCTGCGCGGTGCGCAGGCCGGCCACCTGGGACGTCAGCAGTGCGTTCAGGTCGCTCGTTTCCATCGCCGCGATGTTGGCCGTGCTCAGCGCCTGCAGCTGGCTGGTGCGCAGCGCCTGCACTTCGGTGGTCGACAGCGCGCGCACCTGGTCGGTGCCGAAGCCTTGCGCCAGCGCAGCGGTGCTCAGCGCCGCCACTTGCGTGGTTGTCAGGCTGGCGATCTGGTCGGTCGTCAGGGCCGCCACTTGCGCGGTCCTCAGGCCGGCAATGCCGGTGGTGACGATGGCGCGCAGATCGGACGTTTCCAGCGCAGCGATGCTGGCGGTGTTCAGCGCAGCCACTTGCACCGAGTTCAGCACGGCGATCTGGTGGGTGCCCAGCGCCACGATCTGGTTGGTGCGCAGACCGGCCGCGATATTGGCGGTGCTCAGCGCGGAGATGGCGGAAGTGTTCAGCGACACGATCTGGTCGGTGGTCAGCACGCCTACCTGCGCCGAACCCAGCGCGGCGATGCCAAGGCTGGCCAGTACCGTCAGATCCGCCGTTTGCATGGCGCGGATACCGTCGGTGGTCAGGGCCGCGACCTGGTTGCTGCCCAGGATGGCGGCTTGCGAGGTCGTCAGGGCAACCACCTGGTCGGTAGTCAGCGCGGCGATCTGGCTGCTGCTCAGGCCACGTACCGTCGCGGTCTTCAGCGCGGCCAGATCGGCCGTTTCCAGGGCAGCGACATTGGCGGTGCTCAGCGCGGCCGCTTGCGTGCTGCTCAGTGCTGCGGCGGCGTCAGTGGTCAGTGCCACGACCTGATTGGTTTTCAAGGCCTGTGCAATCGCAGCCGTCGTCAGCGCGGCGACTTGCGCGGTCGACAGGTTGGCCACCTGGTCGGTGGTCAGCACGGCCACTTGCGCGGTGCGCAGGCCGGCGATGGCAGCCGTGGTCAGGCCGCGCAGGTCTGCGGTCTCGATGGCGGCAACGCCTTCGGTGCTCAGGGCAGCCACTTGCAGCGCGCTCAGCGCGGCAAACTGGTGCGAGCCCAGCGCTACAACCTGGTTGGTCTTCAGGCCGTTGGCGATGCTGGAGGTGCTCAGGGCGCCGACAGCAGCCGAGCTCAACGAGGCTACCTGGTCGGTGGTCAGCGCGCCAACCTGGGTCGAGCTCAGGGTGGAGATGATGCTGGTGCCGATGGCGGCCAAGTCACGCGTTTCGATGGCGCGGATGGCGTCGGTGCCCAGGCCGGCGGCCTGGCTGCTCACCAGGGCAGCCACTTGCGTGGTGCTCAGGGCGACAACCTGGTCGGTGGTCAGCGCGCCGACCTGGCTGCTGCTCAGCGCGCGGATCGAAGCCGTTTTCAGCGCGGCCAGATCGGCCGTTTCCAGCGCAGCCACGTTGGCGGTGCTCAGCGCGGCGGCTTGCGTGCTGCTCAGTGCGGCGGCGGCATCGGTGGTCAGGGCCACGACCTGGTTGGTTTTCAGGGCCTGTGCAATCGCAGCCGTCGTCAGCGCGGCAACTTGCGCGGTCGACAGGTTGGCCACCTGGTCGGTGGTCAGCACGGCCACTTGCGCGGTGCGCAGGCCGGCGATGGCAGCCGTGGTCAGGCCGCGCAGGTCTGCGGTCTCGATGGCGGCAACGCCGTCGGTGCTCAGCGCAGCGACTTGCAGCGCGCTCAGCGCGGCGAACTGGTGCGAACCCAGCGCCACAACCTGGTTGGTCTTCAGGCCGTTGGCGATGCTGGAGGTGCTCAGGGCGCCGACAGCAGCCGAGCTCAACGAGGCTACCTGATCGGTGGTCAGCGCGCCAACCTGGGTCGAGCTCAGGGTGGAGATGATGCTGGTGCCGATGGCGGCCAAGTCACGCGTTTCGATGGCGCGGATGGCGTCGGTGCCCAGGCCGGCGGCCTGGCTGCTCACCAGGGCAGCCACTTGCGTGGTGCTCAGGGCGACAACCTGGTCGGTGGTCAGCGCGCCGACTTGGGCGCTGCTCAGCGCGCGGATCGAAGCCGTCTTCAGCGCGGCCAGATCAGCGGTTTCCAGCGCAGCGACGTTGGCGGTGCTCAGCGCGGCCGCTTGCGTACTGCTCAGTGCTGCTGCGGCATCGGTGGTCAGGGCCACGACCTGGTTGGTTTTCAGGGCCTGTGCAATCGCTGCCGTCGTCAGCGCGGCGACTTGCGCGGTCGACAGGTTGGCCACCTGGTCGGTGGTCAGCACAGCCACTTGGGCGGTGCGCAGGCCGGCGATAGCTGCGGTGGTGAGGCCGCGCAGGTCTGCGGTCTCGATCGCGGCCACGCCTTCGGTGCTCAGGGCAGCCACTTGCAGCGCGCTCAGCGCGGCAAACTGGTGCGAGCCCAGCGCTACAACCTGGTTGGTCTTCAGGCCGTTGGCGATGCTGGAGGTGCTCAGGGCGCCGACAGCAGCCGAGCTCAACGAGGCTACCTGGTCGGTGGTCAGCGCGCCAACCTGGGTCGAGCTCAGGGTGGAGATGATGCTGGTGCCGATGGCGGCCAGGTCACGCGTTTCGATGGCGCGGATGGCGTCGGTACCCAGGCCGGCGGCCTGGCTGCTCACCAGGGCAGCCACTTGCGTGGTGCTCAGGGCGACAACCTGGTCGGTGGTCAGCGCGCCGACTTGGGCGCTGCTCAGCGCGCGGATCGAAGCCGTTTTCAAGGCGGCCAGATCAGCGGTTTCCAGCGCAGCGACGTTGGCGGTGCTCAGCGCGGCTGCTTGGGCGCTGCTCAGTGCGGCGGCAGCGTCGGTGGTCAGTGCGACGACCTGGTTGGTTTTCAGGGCTTGTGCAATCGCAGCCGTGGTCAGCGCGGCGACTTGCGCAGTCGACAGGTTGGCCACCTGGTCGGTGGTCAGCACAGCCACTTGGGCGGTGCGCAGGCCGGCGATGGCAGCCGTGGTCAGGCCGCGCAGGTCTGCGGTCTCGATGGCGGCAACGCCTTCGGTGCTCAGGGCAGCCACTTGCAGCGCGCTCAGCGCGGCGAACTGGTGCGAACCCAGCGCCACAACCTGGTTGGTCTTCAGGCCGTTGGCAATACCCTGAGTGCTCAGCGCGCCGATGGCGGCCGAGTTCAGCGAAGCAACCTGGTCGGTCGACAGCGCCGTGATCTGGGTCGAGCTCAGCGTGGAGATGATGCTGGTACCGATGGCGGCCAGGTCACGCGTTTCGATGGCGCGGATGGCGTCGGTGCCCAGGCCGGCGGCCTGGTTGCTGACCAGCGCGGCCACTTGCGTGGTGCTCAGGGCAACAATCTGGTCGGTGGTCAGCGCGCCAACCTGGCTGCTGCTCAGCGCGCGGATGGCGGCGGTTTTCAGCGCGGCCAGATCAGCGGTTTCCAGCGCGGCCACGTTGGCGGTGCTCAGCGCGGCGGCTTGCGCGCTGCTCAGTGCTGCTGCGGCGTCGGTGGTCAGCGCCACGACCTGGTTGGTTTTCAGGGCTTGTGCAACGGCAGCCGTGGTCAGCGCGGCGACTTGCGCGGTCGACAGGTTGGCCACCTGGTCGGTGGTCAGCACGGCCACTTGCGCGGTGCGCAGGCCGGCGATGGCTGCCGTGGTCAAGCCGCGCAGGTCTGCGGTCTCAATGGCGGCAATGCCTTCGGTGCTCAGCGCGGCAACCTGCAGCGCATTCATTGCAGCGAACTGGTGCGAACCCAGCGCGACAACTTGATTGGTCTTCAGGCCGTTTGCAATGCCCTGAGTGCTCAGCGCGCCGATGGCGGCCGAGTTCAGCGAAGCAACCTGGTCGGTCGACAGCGCCGTGATCTGGGTCGAGCTCAGCGTGGAGATGATGCTGGTACCGATGGCGGCCAGGTCACGCGTTTCGATGGCGCGGATGGCATCGGTGCCCAGACCGGCGGCCTGGCTGCTCACCAGGGCAGCCACTTGCGTGGTGCTCAGGGCGACAACCTGGTCGGTGGTCAGCGCGCCAACCTGGCTGCTGCTCAGCGCGCGGATGGCGGCGGTTTTCAGCGCGGCCAGATCAGCGGTTTCCAGCGCGGCCACGTTGGCGGTGCTCAGCGCGGCGGCCTGGGCGCTGCTCAGGGCGGCGGCAGCGTCGGTGGTCAGTGCGACGACCTGGTTGGTTTTCAGGGCTTGTGCAATGGCGGCCGTCGTCAGCGCGGCGACTTGCGCGGTCGACAGGTTGGCGACCTGGTCGGTGGTCAGCACAGCCACTTGCGCGGTGCGCAGGCCGGCGATGGCGGCCGTGGTCAGGCCGCGCAGGTCTGCGGTCTCGATGGCGGCAACGCCGTCGGTGCTCAGGGCAGCGACTTGCAGCGCGCTCAGCGCGGCGAACTGGTGCGAGCCCAGCGCCACAACCTGATTCGTCTTCAGGCCGTTGGCGATGCTGGACGTGCTCAGGGCGCCGACAGCAACCGAGCTCAACGAGGCTACCTGGTCGGTGGTCAGCGCGCCAACCTGGGTCGAGCTCAGGGTGGAGATGATGCTGGTGCCGATGGCGGCCAAGTCACGCGTTTCGATGGCGCGGATGGCGTCGGTGCCCAGGCCGGCGGCCTGGCTGCTCACCAGGGCAGCCACTTGCGTGGTGCTCAGGGCGACAACCTGGTCCGTGGTCAGCGCGCCGACTTGGCTGCTGCTCAGCGCGCGGATGGCGGCGGTTTTCAGCGCGGCCAGATCGGCCGTTTCCAGCGCGGCCACGTTGGCGGTGCTCAGCGCGGCCGCTTGCGTGCTGCTCAGTGCTGCAGCGGCGTCAGTGGTCAGTGCAACGACCTGATTGGTTTTCAGGGCTTGTGCAATCGCAGCCGTGGTCAGCGCGGCGACTTGCGCGGTCGACAGGTTGGCCACCTGGTCGGTGGTCAGCACAGCCACTTGCGCGGTGCGCAGGCCGGCGATGGCAGCCGTGGTCAGGCCGCGCAGGTCTGCGGTCTCGATGGCGGCAACGCCTTCGGTGCTCAGGGCAGCGACTTGCAGCGCGCTCAGCGCCGCGAACTGGTGCGAACCCAGCGCCACAACCTGGTTGGTCTTCAGGCCGTTGGCGATGCTGGAGGTGCTCAGGGCGCCGACAGCAGCCGAGCTCAACGAGGCTACCTGGTCGGTGGTCAGCGCGCCAACCTGGGTCGAGCTCAGGGTGGAGATGATGCTGGTGCCGATGGCGGCCAGGTCACGCGTTTCAATGGCGCGGATGGCGTCGGTACCCAGACCGGCGGCCTGGCTGCTCACCAGGGCGGCCACTTGCGTGGTGCTCAGGGCAACAACCTGGTCGGTGGTCAGCGCGCCGACCTGGCTGCTGCTCAGCGCGCGGATGGCGGCGGTTTTCAGCGCGGCCAGATCGGCCGTTTCCAGCGCGGCCACGTTGGCGGTGCTCAGCGCGGCGGCTTGGGCGCTGCTCAGGGCGGCGGCAGCGTCGGTGGTCAGGGCCACGACCTGGTTGGTTTTCAGTGCCTGTGCAATCGCTGCCGTCGTCAGCGCGGCGACCTGCGCGGTCGACAGGTTGGCCACCTGGTCGGTGGTCAGCACAGCCACTTGCGCGGTGCGCAGGCCGGCGATGGCAGCCGTGGTCAAGCCGCGCAGGTCTGCGGTCTCGATCGCGGCCACGCCTTCGGTGCTCAGGGCAGCCACTTGCAGCGCGCTCAGCGCGGCGAACTGGTGCGAACCCAGCGCCACAACCTGGTTGGTCTTCAGGCCGTTGGCGATGCTGGAGGTGCTCAGGGCGCCGACAGCAGCCGAGCTCAACGAGGCTACCTGGTCGGTGGTCAGCGCGCCAACCTGGGTCGAGCTCAGGGTGGAGATGATGCTGGTGCCGATGGCGGCCAGGTCACGGGTTTCAATGGCGCGGATGGCGTCGGTACCCAGACCGGCGGCCTGGCTGCTCACCAGGGCAGCCACTTGCGTGGTGCTCAGGGCAACAACCTGGTCGGTGGTCAGCGCGCCGACTTGGGCGCTGCTCAGCGCGCGGATCGAAGCCGTTTTCAAGGCGGCCAGATCAGCGGTTTCCAGCGCAGCGACGTTGGCGGTGCTCAGCGCGGCGGCTTGGGCGCTGCTCAGTGCGGCGGCAGCGTCGGTGGTCAGTGCAACGACCTGATTGGTTTTCAGTGCCTGTGCAATCGCTGCCGTCGTCAGCGCGGCGACTTGCGCGGTCGACAGGTTGGCCACCTGGTCGGTGCTCAGCGCGGCCACTTGCGCGGTGCGCAGGCCGGCGATGGCGGCGGTCTTCAAGCCGCGCAGGTCGGCGGTCTCAATGGCGGCAACGCCTTCGGTGCTCAGCGCGGCCACTTGCAGCGCATCCATGGCGGAGAACTGGTCGGACGACAACGCCGCGATCTGGTTGGTCTTCAGGCCGTTGGCAATGCCGGCGGTGCTCAGCGCGGCAATGGCAGCCGTGCGCAGCGAGGAAACCTGGTCGGTCGTCAATGCGGCGATCTGGACCGAGCTCAGGTTGGAGATGATGTTGGTGCCGATGGCGGCCAGGTCGCGCGTCTCAATCGCACGGATGGCGTCGGTGCCCAGGCCTGCAGCCTGGCTGCTCACCAGGGCGGCCACTTGCGTGGTGCTCAGCGCCACCACCTGGTCTGTGCTCAGCGCGCCAAGCTGGGCGCTGCTGAATGCACGCACGGCAGCGGTGCTCAGCACGGCCAGATCGGAAGTTTCCAGCGCCGCGACGCTGGCGGTGCTCAGCGCGCCGGCTTGGGCCGAGCTCAGCGTACGAGCGGCATCGGTGGTCAAGGCCACCACTTGCTGGGTTTTCAGCGCACTGACCTGGGCGGTGGTCAGACCCAGGATAGCGCTGGTTTTCAATACGGCAACGTCATCCGTGGAGAGTGCCGCAACGCTGGCCGTGGTCAGGGCGCCAAGCTGGGCGGAACTCAGGACCGCCGCCTGGTTGCTGTTGAGCCCTGCTATCTGCGTCGTGCCCAGGGCACGCAGCATCAAGGTCGTGAGGAAAGGGATATGGGTTGAGGTGAAGGCACCGAACTGCGCGGAAGTCAGCGCGGCGATGTCCTCCGAGGGGATCGTGCCGATCTGATCAGTGCCTAGACCTGCGATTTGATCGGTATTAAAAAGATTGATAACGCCCATTCCCACTCTCCTTGTATTGCGCTGCAGACAAAAACAGGCGCTTACAAGGCATAGCCTGCAGCACCAGCGTTTTTATTCGAAAAATATATGTGGCGGTGGCCACGTCTATGCAAAAAAACCAGTTGTTACATGATTATAAATGAGCTACTTGCTGCCTAGAAGCAATTAGTTAACACCTGTTGCTTTTAGGATAGCGAAAAAAAAAGCGGCAAGACCGAAGTCTTGCCGCTCTCAGATCTTACTTACTTCGGTGCCGCCAGGAAGCCCTGGGTGGTGCCGTGCAGCGCTTTGAGGCGCAGATCTTCACCAGCCGGCGCCAGTCCTGCGGCTCCGTTCAGCTTGGTCGCGTCGAACTGTTTCAGCGCGTCGGCCAGGTTGGCCACGCTGCTGGCCACGTTCTGGCTGCCGCCATCCAGTTTCAGCGTGCCGCCCGTTGCCGGTGCGTCGCTGCTGCTGAAGGAAGACATCGCTTGCACCAGGCCGTTGACGCTGCCGCGCAGATCCGCCGCACCCGGCGTCACGTTGCTGCCGGCGAACCAGACGTCGGCTGCGGCGTGGCTCTGGCCATCGGCGGTTTCGTAGGTCGAGGTCAGACCGACGATGTTGCCGTTATTCAGAGACACATCCTGCTTGGCGTTCAGGTTCAGCTTGGTGATGTTCAGCTCGGCCAGCGATTTCAGCTCGCTTGCCTGGCTGACGCCGTCCGCATTGCCATCCACCCAGACGCGCAGGTCGCCGAAGGCACTGTCATCACTGGTCAGTGCGCCATCCTTGTTGCTGTCCAGTTCAGCCATCGCGTCGTAGCCGGTCTTCGCCTTCTGGCCGTTGGCCAGCGTGGTGCCCGCGCCGAACAGCTCGGTGCCGTCGTTGATCACGCCGTCGCCGTTGCGGTCCAGGGCCAGCAGGCCGTCGTTGCCGCGTACCCAGCCGGTGTTGACCGCGGTGCCGGTGCCCAGCACATCGAACTTGACGCCGTCGCCAACCGACAGGGTGTCAATGCCGTTGCCGTCCAGATCCAGCACGATAGGCGTGTAGAACGGGCTGACGAAGGCATTGATCTGGTCCGTCGTCATGGCCTGGATCTGGGTCGAGGTCAGCGCGCAGACTTGCGAGCTGGTCAGCGTGTGGACCTGGGTCGTCGTCAGGCTGCGCAGCTGGTCGGTCGACATGGCGCGGATTGCCGAGGTGCGCAGGGCACGCATGTCGTTCGTTTCCAGCGAGGCCACCTGGTCGGTCGACAGACCGGCGATCTGCGTGCTGAGCAGTGCGCTGAACTGGCCGGTGGTCATCGCCACCAGCTGGTCGGTCGTCATGGCGGAGATCTGGCTGGTGTTCAGCGCGGAGATCGAAGCCGATTTCAGCGCGGCCAGGTCGTTGGTCTCCATGGCCTTGATGCCGTCCGTGGTCAGCGCCGCAGCTTGCGCGCTGTTCAGGGTGGCAACCTGGCTGGTGCTCAGGCCAACCACTTGATCCGTGGTCAGCACAGCGATCTGCGAGGTTTTCAGGCCGGCGATCGCTACCGTGCGCAGCGCAGCCAGATCTTCGGTCTGCAGTGCGGCGATGGCGTCGGTGGTGAAGGCAGCCACCTGGCTCGAGCTCAGTGCCGATGCTTGCGCGCTGTTCAGAGCGACCACCTGGTCGGTGCTCAGGGCGGCGGCGATGGCGCTGGTGGTCAGGGCGGCGACCTGGCTGCTGGTCAGGTTGTTGACCTGGTCAGTCGTCAGGGCTGCAACCTGGTTGGTTTTCAGCGCGGCAATCACGGTCGACTTCAGGGCCACGATGTCGTTGGTCTCGATGGCTTTGATCGAGTCGGTCGTCAGCGCCACGAACTGGGTGGTGGTGAACGCGCCGAACTGGGCGGAGTTCATGGCCACGATCTGGTCGGTGGTCAGGCCGGCAGCGATCTGGGTGGTGCTCAGGGCGCTGAACTGGCCGGAGGTCATGGCGCCGATCTGGTCGGTCGTCAGGACCGAGATCTGGTCGGTTTTCAGGCCAGCGATGGCCGCCGATTTCAGCGCGGCCAGGTCGTTGGTCTCCATGGCCTTGATGCCGTCGGTGGTCAGCGCGCCAGCTTGGGCGCTGGTCAGCGCGGCAACCTGGTTGGTGCCCAGGCCAACTACCTGGTCGGTGGTCAGCACAGCCATTTGCGAGGTCTTCAGGCCGGCGATGGCAGCGGTTTTCAGCGCGGCCAGGTCTTCGGTCTGCAGCGCCTTGATCGCGTCGGTGGTGAAGGCAGCCACCTGGCTCGAGCTCAGGGCCGATGCTTGCTGGCTGTTCAGGGCCACGACCTGGTCGGTGCTCAGCGCGGTAGCGATGGCGGTGGTGGTCAGAGCGGCGACCTGGCTGCTGGTCAGGCTATTGACCTGGTCCGTCGTCAGGGCGGCGATCTGGTTGGTTTTCAGCGCGGCGATCACGGTCGATTTCAGGCCGACGATGTCGTTGGTCTCGATCGCTTTGATCGAGTCGGTCGACAGCGCGTTGAACTGGCTGGTGGTGAACGCGCCGAACTGGGCGGAGTTCATGGCCACGATCTGGTCGGTGTTCAGGCCGGCAGAGATCTGCGTGGTGCTCAGGGCGCTGAACTGGCCGGAGGTCATGGCGCCGATCTGGTCGGTCGTCAGCACCGAGATCTGGTCGGTTTTCAGGCCAGCGATGGCAGCCGATTTCAGCGCGGCCAGGTCGTTGGTCTCCATGGCTTTGATGCCATCGGTGGTCAGCGCGCCAGCTTGGGCGCTGGTCAGCGCGGCAACCTGGTTGGTGCCCAGGCCAACTACCTGGTCGGTGGTCAGCACGGCCATTTGCGAGGTCTTCAGGCCGGCGATGGCCGAAGTCTTCAGCGCGGCCAGGTCTTCGGTCTGCAGCGCGGCGATCGCGTCGGTGGTGAAGGCACCCACTTGCAGCGAGCTCAGCGCGGAGGCTTGCTGGCTGTTCAGGGCCACAACCTGGTCGGTGCTCAGCGCGGTGGCGATGGCGGTGGTGGTCAGGGCGGCGACCTGGCTGCTGGTCAGGCTATTAACCTGGTCAGTCGTCAGGGCGGCGATCTGGTTGGTTTTCAGCGCGGCGATCACGGTCGATTTCAGGCCGATGATGTCGTTGGTCTCGATGGCTTTGATCGAGTCGGTCGACAGCGCGTTGAACTGGCTGGTGGTGAACGCGCCGAACTGGGCGGAGTTCATGGCCACGATCTGGTCGGTGTTCAGGCCGGCAGAGATCTGCGTGGTGCTCAGGGCGCTGAACTGGCCGGAGGTCATGGCGCCGATCTGGTCGGTCGTCAGGACCGAGATCTGGTCGGTTTTCAGGCCAGCGATGGCAGCCGATTTCAGCGCGGCCAGGTCGTTGGTCTCCATGGCTTTGATGCCATCGGTGGTCAGCGCGCCAGCTTGGGCGCTGGTCAGCGCGGCAACCTGGTTGGTGCCCAGGCCTACGACCTGGTCGGTGGTCAGCACGGCCATTTGCGAGGTCTTCAGGCCGGCGATGGCCGAAGTCTTCAGCGCAGCCAGGTCTTCGGTCTGCAGCGCGGCGATCGCGTCGGTGGTGAAGGCAGCCACTTGCAGCGAGCTCAGCGCGGAGGCTTGCTGGCTGTTCAGGGCCACGACCTGGTCGGTGCTCAGCGCGGTGGCGATGGCGGTGGTGGTCAGGGCGGCGACCTGGCTGCTGGTCAGGCTGCTGACCTGGTCAGTGCTCAGCGCGGCGATCTGGTTGGTTTTCAGCGCAGCGATCACGGTCGACTTCAGGCCGATGATGTCGTTGGTCTCTATCGCTTTGATGGCGTCGGTCGACAGCGCGTTGAACTGGGTAGTGGTGAACGCGCCGAACTGGGCGGAGTTCATGGCCACGATCTGGTCGGTGTTCAGGCCGGCAGAGATCTGCGTGGTGCTCAGGGCGCTGAACTGGCCGGACGTCATGGCGCCGATCTGGTCGGTCGTCAGCACCGAGATCTGGTCGGTACGCAGGCCAGCGATGGCCGCCGATTTCAGCGCGGCCAGGTCGTTGGTCTCCATGGCTTTGATGCCGTCGGTGGTCAGCGCGCCAGCTTGGGCGCTGGTCAGCGCGGCAACCTGGTTGGTGCCCAGGCCTACTACCTGGTCGGTGGTCAGCACGGCCATTTGCGAGGTCTTCAGACCGGCGATGGCCGAAGTCTTCAGCGCGGCCAGGTCTTCGGTCTGCAGCGCGGCGATGGCGTCGGTGGTGAAGGCAGCAACCTGGCTCGAGCTCAGGGCCGAGGCTTGCTGGCTGTTCAGGGCCACGACCTGGTCGGTGCTCAGCGCGGTGGCGATGGCGGTGGTGGTCAGTGCCGACACCTGGGTGCTGGTCAGGTTGTTGACCTGGTCGGTGGTCAGCGCGGCAACCTGGTTGGTTTTCAGCGCAGCGATGACGGTCGACTTCAGGCCGACGATGTCGTTGGTCTCGATGGCTTTGATCGAGTCGGTCGACAGGGCGCCGAACTGGGTGGTGGTGAACGCGCCGAACTGGGCGGAGTTCATGGCCACGATCTGGTCGGTGGTCAGGCCGGCAGAGATCTGCGCGGTGTTCAGGGCGCTGAACTGGCCGGAGGTCATGGCGCCGATCTGGTCGGTCGTCAGCACCGAGATCTGGTCGGTTTTCAGGCCAGCGATGGCCGCCGATTTCAGCGCAGCCAGGTCGTTGGTCTCCATGGCTTTGATGCCGTCGGTGGTCAGCGCGCCAGCTTGGGCGCTGGTCAGCGCGGCAACCTGGTTGGTGCCCAGGCCAACTACCTGGTCGGTGGTCAGCACGGCCATTTGCGAGGTCTTCAGGCCGGCGATGGCCGAAGTCTTCAGCGCGGCCAGGTCTTCGGTCTGCAGCGCGGCGATCGCGTCGGTGGTGAAGGCAGCCACCTGGCTCGAGCTCAGGACGGAAGCTTGCTGGCTGTTCAGGGCCACGACCTGGTCGGTGCTCAGGGCGGTGGCGATGGCGGTGGTGGTCAGTGCGGAAACCTGGGTGCTGGTCAGGTTGTTGACCTGGTCGGTGGTCAGCGCGGCAACCTGGTTGGTTTTCAGCGCAGCGATCACGGTCGATTTCAGGCCGACGATGTCGCTGGTTTCGATCGCCTTGATGGCGTCGGTGGTCAGGGCGCCGAACTGGGTGGTGGTGAACGCGCCGAACTGGGCGGAGTTCATGGCCACGATCTGGTCGGTGGTCAAGCCGGCAGCGATCTGGGTGGTGCTCAGGGCGCTGAACTGGCCGGAGGTCATGGCGCCGATCTGGTCGGTCGTCAGCACCGAGATCTGGTCGGTACGCAGGCCGGCGATGGCAGCCGATTTCAGCGCGGCCAGATCGTTGGTCTCCATGGCCTTGATGCCGTCGGTGGTCAGCGCGCCAGCTTGGGCGCTGGTCAGCGCGGCAACCTGGTTGGTGCCCAGGCCAACGACCTGGTCGGTGGTCAGCACGGCCATTTGCGAGGTCTTCAGGCCGGCGATGGCCGAAGTCTTCAGCGCGGCCAGGTCTTCGGTCTGCAGGGCGGCGATCGCGTCGGTGGTGAAGGCAGCCACTTGCAGCGAGCTCAGCGCGGAGGCTTGCTGGCTGTTCAGGGCCACAACCTGGTCGGTGCTCAGCGCGGTGGCGATCGAGGTGGTGGTCAGCGCGGCGACCTGGCTGCTGGTCAGGCTATTAACCTGGTCCGTCGTCAGGGCGGCGATCTGGTTGGTTTTCAGCGCGGCGATCACGGTCGACTTCAGGCCGACGATGTCGTTGGTCTCGATGGCTTTGATCGAGTCGGTCGACAGGGCGTTGAACTGGGTGGTGGTGAACGCGCCGAACTGGGCCGAGTTCATGGCCACGATCTGGTCGGTGGTCAGGCCGGCGCCGATCTGGGTAACGCTCAGGGCGGCAAACTGGCCGGAGGTCATGGCACCGATCTGGTCGGTCGTCAGCACCGAGATCTGGGCGGTGCTCAGGCCGGCGATGGCAGCCGACTTCAGCACGGCCAGGTCGTTGGTCTCCATGGCCTTGATGCCGTCGGTGGTCAGCGCGCCAGCTTGGGCGCTGGTCAGCGCGGCAACCTGGTTGGTGCCCAGGCCAACTACCTGGTCGGTGGTCAGCGCGGCCACTTGGGCGGTGCGCAGGCCGGCGATGGCGGAGGTTTTCAGTGCGGCCAGGTCTTCGGTCTGCAACGCGGCGATGCCGTCGGTGGTGAAGGCGGCAACCTGGCTCGAGTTCAGGGCAGCGGCTTGCGCGCTGTTCAGGGCGACCACCTGGTCGGTGCTCAGCGCGGTGGCGATGGCGGTGGTGGTCAGCGCGGCAACCTGGCTGCTCGACAGGTTGCTTACCTGGTCGGTGGTCAGGGCGGCGATCTGGTTGGTTTTCAGTGCGGCGATCACGCTCGACTTCAGGCCGGCCAGGTCATTGGTTTCAATGGCTTTGATGGCGTCGGTGGTGAAGGCGGCGACTTGGGCGGTGCTCAGCACGCCGATCTGCGCCGAGTTCATCGCGACGACCTGGTCGGTGGTCAGGCCGGAACCGATCTGGGTGACGCTCAGGGCGGCAAACTGGCCGGTCGTCATGGCGCCGATCTGGTCGGTGGTCAGCGCAGCGATCTGGGCAGTGTTCAGGCCGGCGAGGGCGGACGATTTCAGGGCGGCCAGGTCACTGGTTTCCATGGCCTTGATGCCGTCGGTGGTCAGCGCGCCAGCTTGCGCGCTGGTCAGCGCTGCAACCTGGTTGGTGCCCAGACCTACGACCTGGTCGGTGGTCAGCGCAGCCAGCTGGTTGGACTTCAGGCCGGCGATGGCGACGGTGCGCAGGGCGGCCAGGTCTTCAGTCTGCAGGGCGGCGATGCCGTCGGTGCTGAAGGCGGCAACCTGGGCCGAGCTCAGCACGGCGGTGTGGTTGGTGCCCAGTGCGACGATCTGGTCAGTCGTCAGGCCGGCGGCGATCGCGTTGGTGGTCAGCGCGGCGGCTTGGCCGCTGGTCAGCGCGCCGATCTGGTCGGAGCCCAGCACGGCGACTTGATTCGTTTTCAGTGCAGCAATGGAGGCGGTCTTCAGCGCGGCGATGTCGCTGGACTCGATGGCTTTCACCGCGTCGGTCGACAGGGCGGCAACCTGGCCGCTGGTCATGGAGGCGAATTGCGCGGAGGTCAGCGCAACGGTCTGGTCCGTGGTCAGCGCGCCAGCCAGCTGGCTGGTGGTGAACGACGGGATCTGGGCGCTGGTGAACACGCCCATCTGGTCGGTGGTCAGTGCCCGGAACTGGTCTGAGGAAAGGCCAGCGATATCAGCTGTCGCCAGACCCGCAATCTGCGCGGTCGAAAGTGAGGCAATTTGGTCTGTGGACAAGCTGGTTACGATACTCATTTCCATTCTCCTTGGGGCACTACTCGAATCTGACTGGACACGAACTGGAGCCGGTGGGCTGTTCCCGGGCTCCAATCGCTAATCTGTGGCACAGCGCCCTACAAAAGGGCGCGCTTTTCATTCTTAACGTCAACAGTTCGGTTAACTTTAGTAAACAAAAGTGACAAGAATATTACTTACTGGTCAACTTTTATCAGCCGTCATCGAACTGGCGCAACACCGCAACGCAAAACTACGCTTCGTTACAAAGCGACCGCAACGGTGCTTTCATTAAGTAAACTTGTTAACTTGGGGCAATTTCATAGGGAGGCTGCTACTTCCCTTCTGTGATGCCACCGGAAGTGCAGGCGGCACATAGACATTACCGGCAAGTATAGCGGATTTACTTGCCACGCAGCACTTATTTAATTTCCTGTCGCCATCAAACAACTCGAGTAAACGACAACTTTTCCATAGTGAAAAGACAAGCACACAAGCTTTATTCTAGGGCGGCAAGGAGGATGCCTATCTGGCAAACAAGCTGATTTCTTGCTATCAATTCACGAACTGCGGGACGAAAAAAAGCCCGGCGCAGCGGCCGGGCTTGTCCTGAACACAGGCAAGCTTGCCTGTTCAGCCTTTTTGCGCCAGCAGCGCCTGGATCGCCGCCTCGGTCTGGCCGTACTGCCCTTCGCCGAAGTGGGTGTAGACCACCTTGCCGCTGCGGTCGATCAAATACAACGCCGGCCAGTACTGGTTGCGATAGGCGCTCCAGGTGGCGTAGCGGTTGTCCTGCGCCACCGGATAGCGGATATCGAAGCGCTTGATGGCGGTCTGCACATTGGTGGTGCTGCGCTCGAAGGGAAACTCGGGCGTGTGCACCCCGACCACCACCAGGCCCTGGTCCTTGTACTTCTCGTGCCAGGACTTCACGTGCGGCAGCACGTTGATGCAATTAATGCAAGTGTAGGTCCAGAAATCCACCAGCACCACTTTGCCGCGCAGCTGCTGCACGGTGAGCGGCTCGCTGTTCAGCCATTTCTCGATGCCGGCGAACTCCGGCGCGGCGGCCGGGTTCTTCAGCGGACCGGCGGCGGCCAGGCCGGAGGCCAGGGCCAGGGCGGCGGCCGCCGCTGCTGTGCGTGTCAAAAACATATTAAAGTCCTTTCAGGGAGGGAAAGAAGGCAGCCAGGCTGGAATAGGCCAGGATGTCGTACTGCATATATATAGCGAAGGCGGTGGCGATCACGAGCACGCCGAACACCTGCTGCAGGCGCCCGGCATGGCGCGCCACCACGCGCACCCGCGCGCCGGCGTACTGGCCGCCATACAGGATGGCCAGCATGGGAATGGCGGCGCCGGCGGCGTACAGCGTGATCAGCAGCGCCGACCAGCCCAGGTCCTGGGCCCGCACCACCAGCGCCAGGATGGAGGCCAGCACGGGGCCGGCGCACGGCGTCCACACCGCGCCCAGCGACATGCCCAGCACGAAGCCGCCCAGGCTGCCGCCGCGCGCGCCGGCCGCACCAAGGCCGCCGCCCATGCCCGGCAGCGCCCGCTGCACCCCGGCCACCAGCCAGTCGTAGGGCCGTGGCCACAGGCGCAGCAGGCCGGACAGCGCCAGCAGCGCAATGGCGGCATTGCGCAGCGCCTCCTGCGCCGCCTGCACCACGGACGACACCGCGCCCAGCAACATGGCAAAAGAGGCGAACGTGAGAATGAAGCCGGCGATGATGTACAGCGGCCGGCGGCGTGCCGGTCCGGCTGGCTGGCCGGCGCCGCCGGCGGCGCTGCCCAACAGGATGGGCATCACCGGCAGCACGCACGGCGAGGCGATGGTGAAGACGCCGGCCAGCAGGGCCAGCAGCGTTTCGAGCAGATTGTGCATGGGGCGCTCCGCCTGACAGGATAGAAAACGCTATTGGACCGCGCCCAGGTATCCCGCTTGTGTCCGCCGCGCGGCGGCGCTGCAATGTAGTGTGTACGCCGGCCGAGGGGATACACGGGGATACAAACATGCAAATGCGCTGGGGTATCATGGCTGCATGGATACTAACGACCACGTACTGATCGTCGATGACGACCGAGGCATCCGCGAACTGCTGGCGGCCTACCTTGAAAAGAACGGCATGCGCGTTTCGCTGGCCGCCAACGGACGCCAGATGCGCGCCGTGCTGGAACAGGGCGAGCCGGACCTGATTGTGCTGGACCTGATGCTGCCCGGCGAGGACGGCCTGCTGCTGTGCCGCGAGCTGCGCGCCGGCAAGCACCGCACGGTGCCGGTGCTGATGCTGACCGCGCTGGCCGAGGAGGCCGACCGCATCGTCGGCCTGGAGATGGGCGCCGACGACTACCTGGCCAAGCCCTTCGCCTCGCGCGAGCTGCTGGCACGCATCCGCGCCGTGCTGCGCCGCGCGCGCATGCTGCCCAAGAATATGCAGGTGACCGAAGCGGCCCACATGCTGGGCTTCGGCGACTGGAAGCTGGACACGGTGGCGCGCCACCTGCTGGACGCCGACGGCACGATGGTCGCGCTCAGCGGCGCCGAGTACCGGCTGCTGCGCGTCTTCCTGGACCACCCGCAGCGGGTGCTCACGCGCGACCAGCTGCTGAACCTGACCCAGGGCCGCCAGGCCGACGCCTTCGACCGCTCCATCGACCTGCTGGTGAGCCGCTTGCGCCAGACGCTGAAGGACGTGGCGCGCGAGCCGCGCTATATCAAGACGCTGCGCAGCGAAGGCTATGTGTTCTCGTCCGCCGTGACGGTGCTGGAAGGGCGCGACTGATGGCTGCCGGCCCGCTGCGCTGGCCGCGCTCGCTGTTCGCGCGCCTGGCGCTGATCCTGTTCATCGGCCTGGCGGCGGCCAACGCCACCTCCTTCTGGCTCACCATGACGGAGCGCAACCAGGCCACCATGAATGTGATGATGGGCTATATCGAGCGCGAAGTGGCCAGTTCGGTGGCCCTGCTGGACCGCCTGCCCGCCGCCGAGCGGCCCGCCTGGCTGCCCCGGCTGGCCCGCCGCAGCTACCACTTCATGCTGGAGCCCGGCGTGGCCGGCGTGGCGCCGGACGCCACGCTGTCGGCCCGGGTGGCGGCCTCGATCGCCGACGGCATCGGCACCAGCTATGAACTGACGGCCAACGCCGTGCCCGGCGAGCGCGAACGGCTGCAAGTGCATCTGCGCCTGAGCGACGGCGCGCCGCTGACCATAGACATCACCCCCATGCACGGCATCCCCCTGTCGCGCTGGCTGCCCTTGCTGCTGGCGCTGCAGCTGGCGCTGCTGGCGGCCTGCTGCTGGTACGCGGTGCGCCAGGCCACGCGGCCGCTGCACCAGCTGGCCCAGGCGGCCGACGCGCTGGGACCGGACCTGAAGGCCGGGCGCCTGGCCGAAGACGGCCCGTCCGAGGTGGCGCGCGCGGCGCGCGCCTTCAACGCCATGCAGGACCGCATCGCCGGCTATATGACCGAGCGCCTGCAGATCCTGGCCGCCATCTCGCACGACCTGCAGACCCCGATCACGCGCATGCGCCTGCGGGTGGACATGATGGACGACGACACGCCGCAGCACGCCAAGCTGCAGCAGGACCTGCAGGAGATGGAAACCCTGGTCAAGGAAGGCGTGGCCTATGCGCGCACGCTGCACGGCGCGGCCGAAACGCCGCTGCGCATCGATCCGGACGCCCTGCTCGACAGCATGCTGGCCGACTACCGCGACGGCGGCCACGAGGTCAGCCTGCAAGGCAAGGCCGGCGGCGCGCTGATGGCGCGCCCGCAGGCGCTGCGCCGCGTGCTGGGCAACCTGACCGACAACGCCCTCAAGTTCGGCGGCGCGGCCGAGATCGTGGTGGCGGCGCAGCCCGGTGCGCTAACGGTGTCCGTGCTCGACCGCGGCCCCGGCATTCCGGAAGAATCGCTGGAAGCGGTGTTCGAGCCCTTTGTGCGGCTGGAAACCTCGCGCAACCGGGGCACGGGCGGCACCGGCCTGGGCCTGGCGATCGCGCGCCAGTTGGCCCAAGCCATGGACGCCACGCTGACCCTACATCCCCGCCCCGGCGGCGGCCTGGAAGCGCGGCTGGTGCTGAGAACACCCTGAAGCTGCCGCCTGCCTCCCGGGGGGGCAAACCCAAGTCAGGCGGTTTTCGTCCTGGAACGCAGTAAGAGGCAATACCCGAATGTCGCCGCTATCCCCGCCGCGACGACGGCGCATCCCGCCCAGACCGCCACCTGGATGGGAGCAAACGCCCACAATCCGGCATAGGCCAGCCCGCTCAGCACCGTGGACCAGCCGCCAAGCCGGACCACGCGGCGCGCCACCGCGCTGGGGACAAAGGCTTTGGGCATACGGTTGCCATACCAGGCCATCATCAGTCCGTTGCTGCCGATGACCAGCCTGGTCACCGTATCGGCGTCGATATAGCCCAGCTTGCGGGCGGCGGTGGCGACTAGCGCAAGGGCCCGCATGCACCAGGTCCGCCTCCTTCAGCACGGCAAAATGCGCCGACATCGTCGGCTTGGAGACGTTGAACTGATCACTGAGTTCGCGCATGCTTCAGACGTAAAAAAGCCCCGCAACTGCAATGAGTTACGGGGCCTTATCTGCAACTTGCTCCGGGATGCGGCTTAGAACGGAATGTCGTCGTCCATATCCGAGAAGTTCGGCGCCGGGCGCGGGGCCGGACGCGGAGCTGGCGCAGGAGCCGGCGCAGGACGCGGAGCCGGGGCCTGGCGCGGGGCCGGGGCTTCGTAGCCGCCGCCGTCGTCCATGCCGCCGCCGTCACCCATGCCTTGACGGCCGCCCAGCATTTGCATCTGCTCGGCGATGATGTCGGTTGCGTATTTCTCCACGCCGTCCTTGTCGGTGTACTTGCGGGTCTGCAGGCGGCCTTCCACGTAGACCGAGGAACCCTTTTTCAGGTACTGGCCGACGATTTCAGCCAGGCGGCCGAAGAAGGAAATGCGGTGCCACTCGGTTTGCTCTTTTTGCTCGCCAGTGTTGCGGTCCTTCGACTTGTACGAGGTCGCAACAGCAATGTTGGCGATCGCATCACCGCTGGGCATGTAGCGAATTTCCGGATCGCGGCCCAGATTGCCGACGATGATGACTTTGTTAACTGATGCCATGTATAACTCCTGTTGAACTGCGGCCGCACGTAGCGGGCTGACGTTGACCTAAACGACGATTATAAGCCAAGGCAGGGCCCGACCCGCGCCCATTTTTTCGGAATACTGGTATTATATACAGTATAAATGTCCAGCGGCCTTGATCTGCCTCAAACAGCGCAAGGCGGCGCGGACTAAACCCGGCTATAGTACCGGGTTCACCCCGTTTGCCCCCTGCAGTTAGCTACCTTTATCCAAGGCCAATGACAATGGAACAGATCCGCATTCGCGGCGCACGTACGCACAACCTCAAGAACATCAACCTCGATCTGCCGCGCAACAAGCTGATCGTGATTACCGGCCTGTCCGGTTCCGGCAAGTCCTCGCTGGCATTCGACACGCTGTACGCCGAGGGCCAGCGCCGCTACGTGGAATCGCTGTCGGCCTATGCGCGCCAGTTCCTGCAGTTGATGGAAAAACCGGACGTGGACCTGATCGAGGGCCTGTCGCCGGCCATCTCCATCGAGCAGAAGGCCACCTCGCACAATCCGCGCTCCACGGTGGGCACCGTGACCGAGATCCACGACTACCTGCGTTTGCTGTATGCCCGCGTGGGCACGCCCTACTGCATCAACCACCCCACCAACGCGCTGGCCGCGCAGACCGTGTCGCAAATGGTGGACGCGGTGCTGGCCATGCCCGAGGGCACCAAGCTGATGATTCTGGCGCCGGTGGTGGCCAACCGCAAGGGCGAGCATGTGGACCTGTTCGAGCAGATGCAGGCCCAGGGCTTCGTGAGGTTCCGCGTGCAAAGCGGTACGCATGACGCAAAAATCTACGAAGTGGACGACCTGCCCAAGCTGAAGAAGACCGAGAAACACACCATCGACGTGGTGATCGACCGCGTGAAGGTGAATCCGGAAATCAAGCAGCGCCTGGCCGAGAGCTTCGAGACCGCGCTGCGCCTGGCCGACGGCCGCGCCGTGGCCTATGAGATGGATACCGCGCAGGAGCATGTGTACTCCAACAAATTCGCCTGCAACGAATGCGGCTACTCGCTGCAGGAACTGGAACCGCGCCTGTTCTCGTTCAACAACCCGATGGGCGCCTGCCCCGAGTGCGATGGCCTGGGCCATATCGAGTTCTTCGACCCCAAGCGCATCGTGGCCTTCCCCAACCTGTCGCTGGCCTCCGGCGCCGTGAAGGGCTGGGACCGCCGCAACCAGTTCTATTTCCAGATGCTGACCGCGCTGGCGGCCTACTACGAATTCGACCTCGACACGCCGTTCGAGCAGCTGCCGAAAAACGCGCAGGAAGCCGTGCTGCACGGCTCGGGCAAGCAGACCATCCCCTTCGCCTACATCAATGAGCGCGGCCGCACCGTGGTCAAGGAGCACACCTTCGAGGGCGTGGTGAACAACCTGTCGCGCCGCTACCGCGAAACCGATTCGATGGCGGTGAAAGAGGAGCTGGCCAAGTTCATCAACGAGAAGGAATGCCCGGCCTGCGCCGGCGCGCGCCTGCGCACGGAAGCGCGCTATGTGAAGGTGGGCAACGGCAAGCAGCAGCGCGCCATCTTCGAGCTGTCGCGCAAGCCGCTGCGCGATTCGCTGGCCTATTTTGAAGCGCTGGAACTGACCGGCGCCAAGCGCGAGATCGCCGACCGCGTGGTGAAGGAAATCATCTCGCGCCTGAAGTTCCTGAACAATGTGGGCCTGGACTACCTGTCGCTGGACCGCAGCGCCGATACCCTGTCCGGCGGCGAGGCGCAGCGCATCCGCCTGGCTTCGCAGATCGGTTCCGGCCTGACGGGCGTGATGTATGTGCTGGACGAGCCGTCCATCGGCCTGCACCAGCGCGACAATGACCGCCTGATCGAAACCCTGAAGCACCTGCGCGACATCGGCAACAGCGTGCTGGTGGTGGAGCACGACGAGGACGCGATCCGCACCGCCGACTATATCGTCGACATGGGCAAGGGCGCGGGCGTGCACGGCGGCGACGTGATCGCCTCCGGCTCGCTGAAGGACATCCTGAAGAACAAGGAATCGCTGACGGCGCAGTACCTGAGCGGCGCCAAGAAGATCGATGTGCCCAAGAAGCGCCACCCGTTCGACGAGGAGCGCCAGCTGGTGATCACCGGCGCCACCGGCAACAATCTGCAGAACGTCACGCTGCAGCTGCCGGTCGGCCTGATGACCTGCATTACCGGCGTGTCCGGCTCGGGCAAGTCCTCGCTGATCAACGACACGCTCTACCCTGCCCTGTCGCGCCACCTGTACGGTTCGCAGACCGAACCTTCGCCGCACGACACCATCAGCGGCCTGGAACACTTCGACAAGGTGATCGCCGTGGACCAGGCGCCCATCGGCCGCACGCCGCGCTCGAACCCGGCCACCTACACCGGCCTGTTCACGCCCATCCGCGACCTGTTCGCCACCGTGCCCACCTCCAAGGAGCGCGGCTACAGCGCGGGCCGTTTCTCCTTCAACGTGAAGGGCGGCCGCTGCGAAGCCTGCCAGGGCGACGGCGTGATCAAGGTGGAGATGCACTTCCTGCCGGACGTGTATGTGCCGTGCGACGTCTGCCACGGCAAGCGCTACAACCGCGAAACGCTGGAAGTGCATTACAAGGGCAAGAACATCACCGAAGTGCTGGACATGACGGTGGAGGACGCGCACGAATTCTTCAAGCCGGTGCCTGTCATCGCGCGCAAGCTGCACACGCTGCTGGACGTGGGCCTGGGCTATATCAAGCTGGGGCAAAGCGCCACCACGCTGTCGGGCGGCGAGGCGCAGCGCGTCAAGCTGTCGCTGGAGCTGTCCAAGCGAGACACCGGCCGCACGCTGTACATCCTGGACGAGCCGACCACCGGCCTGCACTTCCACGATATCGACCTGCTGCTCAAGGTGATCCACCGCCTGCGCGACCAGGGCAACACGCTGGCCATCATCGAACACAACCTGGACGTCATCAAGACGGCGGACTGGATTGTGGACCTGGGGCCGGAAGGCGGCGCGGGCGGCGGCCAGATTATCGCCGCCGGTTCGCCGGAAGACGTGGCGGCCAATCCGGCCAGCGTGACGGGTAAATACCTGATCCCGCTGCTCAAGCCGGCCAAGAAGAAGTAAAGCGCCATGGACAGGGACGCGGACCGGCTGGGCCGCATGATCGCCATCGTGCGGCAACTGCTGCCGCACGATGGCCGCGTCGAAACGGCGGTGCCCTTCCTGTCGCTGCTGCGCTCCTCGCAGCCCACGCCCATTACGCGCGGCGTGCTGAAACCTTCATGCTGCGTGATCCTGCAAGGGAACAAGCGCGTGCACCTGGCCGGCGACGTGCTGGACTACGGGCCGGGCCAGTACCTGGCCGTGTCGGTCGACATGCCGGCTTCCGGCCACGTGGTCAACGCCACGCCGGAGCTGCCCTACCTGTTGTTGAATATTGAATTCGACCCGGCGGAAATCGCCGCCGTGGTGCTGGAGGCGCGCATCGATCTGCATGACGGCGCGCAGCCGGTGCGCGGCGCCTTCGTCGGTGAAACCGATGCGGCGCTGCAGGAGGCCTTGTGCCAGCTGGTGCGCCTGCTGGATGCGCCGCCGCAGGAGGCGGCTTTTCTGGCCGTGGGCCTGAAGCGGGAAATCATCTACCGCATGCTGACCGGCGCGCATGGGCGCCAGCTTTATCAGAACGTGGTGCTGGACCAGCAGGACCGTGGCATCAGCAAGGCCATTGCGTGGCTCAAGGAGCGCTACAACCAGCCGGTGCTGGTGGAGGAACTGGCGCAGGCCACCAATATGAGCGTGTCCAGCCTGCACCACCGCTTCAAGGCCGTCACCACCATGGGCCCGATGCAGTACCAGAAGCAGCTGCGCCTGCAGCAGGCGCGCGCCTTGCTGCTCAATGGGGATACAGACGCCGCCACGGCGGCTTACCAGGTGGGCTACGAGAGCCAGTCCCAGTTCAGCCGCGAGTACCGGCGCCTGTTCGGGGCGCCGCCGATGCAGGATGTGAAGAGGCTGCGCTCGGCGGTGTGATGGCGGTTTAGCCGGCGACGCGGGTGGCGCCCTTCTTCTCTGTCTCCACCCATTCCTTGATGTGCGACTCCAGCACGTCCATCGGCAGGGCGCCTGCGCCCAGCACCTGGTCGTGGAACTTGCGGATGTCGAACTGGCTGCCCAGCTCTTTCTTCGCGTAGTCGCGCAGCGACAGGATTTTCAGCTGGCCGATCTTGTAGCCCAGCGCCTGGCCCGGCCACACGATGTAGCGGTCGGTCTCGCTCTGCACGTCCACTTCCTCGATGCCGGAATGGTCGTGGAAGAAGTCCACCACCTGCTGGCGGTTCCACTTCTTGTAGTGCAGGCCGGTGTCCACCACCAGGCGGATGGCGCGCAGCATTTCGTCCTGCAGGTGGCCGTAGTAGCTGTACGGGTCCTTGAAGAAGCCCAGCTCTTCGCCCAGGCGTTCCGAGTACAGCGCCCAGCCTTCGGCGTAGGCGGTGTAGTTGCCCTGCTGGCGGAAGCTCGGCAGCGCTTCGATTTCCTGCGCGATGGCGATCTGCATGTGGTGGCCCGGCACGCCTTCGTGCAGCGCCGTGGTTTCAATGCTGATGGTGGAGCGCTTGGCGAAGTCGCCGGTGTTGACCATCACGCGGCCGGCGCGCTTGCCGTCCGGCGAACCCTGCATATAGGAAGCGGCAGCTTCGCCCTTCTCGCGGAACTGCTCCACCTGGCGGATTTCGACTTTACCCTTGGGCAGGATGCCGAACTGCTGCGGCAGCTGGGTGTACATCTGGTCCGTGTACTTCTGGTACAGGTCCACGATGTCCTGGCGCGATTTCGGATGCAGCTTGGGATTCGCGGCCAGCGCCTTGTTGAAGGCCTTCAGGTCCTGGAAGCCCTGCTTCTGCGCCACGCCCAGCATCTGCGCTTCAATGCGCGCCACCTCGGCCAGGCCCAGCTGATGGATCTCCTCCGGCTGCATGGCGGTGGTGGTGGAGGACTTGGCCTTGAAGCTGTAGCGCGCGGCGCCGTCCGGCAGCGACCACATGCCCACGTCCCTGCGGCCATGCGGCAGATACTGGGTCTTCACGTAGCCGGCCAGCTTTTTGTACGACGGCGCCACGTCCTTCTGGATCGCGACCAGGATCTCCTTGCTCAGGCGGGCCTTGTCGGCGCTGGAGAACTCTTTCGGGAATTTTTTCAGCGGCTCGGCAAACGGCGAAGCGGCGGCCTTCATCGCGGCCACGTCCTCGCACTGCTTGACGATTTTCGGGATCAGGAATTTGGGCGGCATCAGGCCGTCGCGCACGCCGTTCTCCATCTGCACGCGGGTGTCGTCAAACAGCTTGGGCAGCGCGTGCAGGCGCTTGATGTAGTCCTCGTAGTCCTTCACGGTTTCAAACGGCAGCGCGGAGACGATTTGCGGCAGGTCGATATGGATGCCGGAGTTCTGCGCCAGCGGCATTTCCCAGTCCTTGAAGCGCGCGGCTTCGGCACTCTCCCGCAACTGACGCAGCATCAACTCATGATTCAGCTTCTCCTGCAGCGGAAAACCCGAGCTGTCGACCGCTTCGAAGCGCTTCAGGAATTCCAGCGTGGCCTTGGCGTCGGCGTCGATGCCCGCTTGCGAAAAATCGGACCACTTGTCGTTGTAGCGCTTGTCGCCCAGCAGCGAGGCCCACTCGGGGCTGTTGCGCATGCTGTACTCCCACTGCTCCTTGATCAGGCTGTTCAAGGCGGCGCGGCGGGCTTCCAGGTCCGGGGCCGGGGTCTGCGCGTGCGCGGCGCCCAGCATCAGGGAAAACAGCAGCGCGCTGGCGGCGCCGATGCGAGTCATTTTTGTCATGGTGGTTTAACGATAAAGATAGTTGAGCATGCACTGTATGCGAACGCGGCGCGCGGCGGGGCGCGATTCCGACGAAACGTAAAAAACCGGGCTTGAATTGCAAGCTGGCCGGACAAGCAGGATCAGGCAAACATGGAGCAGGAACCGATCTGTCGCGGCGGCGCCGCGCTTTTTAGAATGGCTGCACCTTATTCCAGGAGCGAACAGCATGCGCATCATCGACCAGATCTACATCAACGGCCAGTTCTCCACGCCGCAGGGCGCCGAAATGGCGGACCTGATCAACCCCACCACCGGCCAGCTCGCAGGGCAGGTCCGCCTTGGCAACGTGGAGGACACGCGGCGCGCGATTGCCGCCGCCAAAGCGGCATTCCCCGCCTTCTCCCGCAGCACCATCGCGCAGCGCGGCATGTATTTGCAGCGCCTGCACGACGCGGTACTGGCGCGCGCCGGCGAAGCGGCCGCCGCGCTGATGGAGGAATACGGCGGCACCTACGCCGGCAGCATTGCACGCTCGCAGTACACGGCGAAGATGTTCCTGGACGTGAAGAAGGTGATGGAGGAACACGCCTTCGTTAAAACCGTGGGCAAATCCAAAGTGGTGCTGGAGCCGGTGGGCGTGGTGGGCGTCATCACGCCGTGGAATTCCAGCGCCTGGTTCGTGGCCAACAAGCTCGCCACCGCGATCGCGGCCGGCTGCACGCTGGTGATCAAGCCCAGTGAACTGAGCGCGCTGCAAACGCAGATACTGGCCGAGTGCCTGCACGAGGCGGGCCTGCCGCCGGGCGTGTTCAACATCGTCAACGGGCGCGGCGACGTGGTGGGCGCGGAGATCAGCGCGCATCCGGACATCAGCAAGATTTCCTTCACCGGCTCCACGGCGGTGGGCAAGGCCATTGCGCGCACGGCGGTCGACACCATGAAGCGCGTGACGCTGGAACTGGGCGGCAAGAGCGCCAACCTGCTGCTGGACGACGCGGACTTCGAGAAGGCGGTGCCGATGGCGATCCAGGCCTGCTATATGAACAACGGCCAAGCCTGCATTGCGGGTTCGCGCCTGCTGGTGCCTGCGCACCGGCTGGAACAGGTGAAGCAGCTGGCCAAGGCGGCGGCCGAGGCGGTGGTGGTGGGCGATCCGCGCGATCCGTCCGTCACGCTGGGTCCCATGGTCACGCGCAAGCAGTTCGAGCGCGTGCAGCACTACATCCGCACCGGCATCGCCGAGGGCGCCGAACTGCTGACGGGCGGACTGGGGCAGCCGGCGGGCCTGGAGCAAGGCTGGTTTGTCCAGCCCACCGTGTTCGCCAATGTGACGCCGGACATGACCATCGCCCGCGAGGAGATCTTCGGACCGGTGCTGTCCATCCTCAGCTACGACACCGAGGAGCAAGCGGTGGCGATGGCCAACGACACGCCATACGGCCTGCAGGCCTATGTCAGCTCGACCGACCTGGCGCGGGCCGGCCGCGTGGCCTCCCAGCTGGTGGCCGGCCGCGTCCACATCAACGGCATCCATGACGACCTGATCGCGCCCTTCGGCGGCTTCAAGCAATCCGGCATAGGGCGCGAGTTCGGGCCGTATGGGCTGGACAGCTACCTGGAGCCGAAAGCCATCTTGGGCGAAGCGGCGCAATACGCCTGAGCGCCCTGCGCTTCAGGCGCCCGCCACGCGCGGCGCAGTGCGGTGGCCCAGGCTGGACACTATCCTGGGTTTGCGCGCCCAATAGCTCCAGGACACGCCGCCGCCGGCCAGCCACGCTTCCAGCTGGCCGAAGCGGTCGAAGCCCCAAAACGGCTCCTTGTCCGCGATCACGAAGGGCGAACCGAACACGCCGCGCGCCATGGCGTCCGAGGTTTCCTGCTTCAGCAGCTCCTTCACCTCGCGCGAGCGGATGGCCGCCAGCACGGCCTCCGCCGGTATGCCCAGGCCGGCGGCGATACCGCCCAGCACCTCGTCGTCCGCCAGGTCCACGCGGTCGGCGAAATAGGCGTGCATGCAGCGCTTGGCATAGCGCACTGCCTGTTCTTCACCGTACTGCTGCCGTATCCACAGCATGGCGCGCGGCGCGCCGAGCAGCAATTGCGGGAAGGTGGCGGGCTGGCGGTAGGCGATGCCGTGCTGGCGCGCCGTGCGGTCTATATCGTGCAGCACATAGTGGCCCTTGATGGGCACCATGGGCAAAGGCATGCCGCCGGTTTCCTGGAACACCGCCGCCATCATGATGGGGTGCCAGCGCACCGCGCGCCGGTGGCGCGCCGCCAGTTCATCGATACAGGTGGCGGCGAAGTAGCCGTAGGGCGAGGCGAAGTCGAAATAGAAGTCGATAGCGTCCATGGCGGCGCTCCGTTCAGATGGCGCCGAAATCGTCGTTGCGGTCCGGCAGCGCGCGCAGCGTCTGCGCCAGGCCGGGACTGAGCAGCAGGGCGCAGGCCAGCGCCAGCAGGAAAAGTGCCTTGGTCATGATAATCTCCCTCGTCATTTTCGCACAGGTGTGCGAAATAAGTTTCAAAAAAATGCCGCGCGCGGCGGCGGCCAACACTGCCCTAGCCCTGGTAGCTAAAGCTCTTGTACGTCGAAATCAGCCGGCTGAAGGCGATCTGCATGCGCTGGACCGAGGTGGGGTCGCGCATGAAGCGCGCGTCGTGCAGCAGGCCCACGATCAGACAGTAAATCTCGAACACCAGCTGCTGCGGATCGGTATCGGGACGCAGCTGGCCCAGTTCCACCGCCTGCAGCACCGTCTTGCGCAGCGACGCGCGCCAGCGTTCCACGCCCTGCTGCAAACGCTCGCGCAACGGGCTGTCGCCCAGGTCGTCGTATTCGAAGGCGCCCGCCGTGTACAGGCAGCCGGTGCGCGGACCCAGCGTGCAGGAGCGCTGCAGCCACCGGTTCACCTGCGCCATCAGGCGCGGCAGGCCTTGCGGCAATTGCAGCGAGGGCAGGAACACATCGGCCGCGAAACGGCGGTCGTACTCGTCCAGCACCGCGCCTTGCAGCGCTTCCAGCGAACCGACGCGGGAAAATACGCCGCTCTTGCTCAGGTCCAGCCGCTTGGCGATCTCGCCCAGCGACAGCTTGCCGATGCCGTCGGCCAACGCCATGTCCAGCGCGGTCTCGATGATGGCGGCGTAAGTGGCTTCGCTTTTTGCGGTCAGGGTATCCATGCGCTCACTTTAGCACACCTGTGCGAAATGTCCATCAAAAAAAATGGCGCGTCCGGAGACGCGCCATTTCATGGGAAGCTGCCTGCTTAGTTGGCCAGGCGCTGCTCGATTTCAGCCTTGGTGGCCACCAGCTCTTGCGGCAGGTGGTAGGCCAGCTTCTCGAACAGCTCGGCGTGCAGCTTCAGTTCTTCGTTCCAGGCCGCCTTGTCGATGGAGGTGATCTGCTGGAACTGCTCCGGCGTGAAGTCCAGGCCGTCCCAGTTCAGGTCCTTGAACTCTGGGGTGACGCCGAACACGTTCTCCACGCCGCCGGCCGCGCCTTCGATACGCTCCAGCATCCACTTCAGCACGCGCATATTGTCGCCGAAGCCGGGCCAGACGAACTTGCCTTCCGCGTCGGTGCGGAACCAGTTCACGCAGTAGATCTTGGGCGCGTTGGCGGCGCCGATCTTCTGGCCCAGGTTCAGCCAGTGCTGGAAGTAGTCGCTCATGTTGTAGCCGATGAAAGGCAGCATGGCGAACGGATCGCGGCGCACCACGCCCATCTGGCCGGCTGCGGCGGCGGTGGTTTCGGAACCCATGGTGGCGGCCATGTACACGCCCTCCACCCAGTTGCGCGCCTCGGTCACCAGCGGCACGGTGGTCGAACGGCGGCCGCCGAAGATGAAGGCCGAGATCGGCACGCCGGCCGGGTCGTCCCAGGCCGAATCGATGACCGGATTCTGGGTCGCGGCCACGGTGAAGCGCGCGTTCGGATGGGCGGCCTTGGTGCCGGACGCCGGGGTCCAGTCCTTGCCCTGCCAGTCGATCAGGTGCGCGGGCGCTTCCTTGGTCAGGCCTTCCCACCACACGTCGCCTTCGTCGGTCAGTGCGACGTTGGTGAAGATGGTGTTCTCGCCCAGGCAGGCCATGCAGTTCGAGTTGGTCTTGGTGTTGGTGCCGGGGGCCACGCCGAAGTAGCCCGCTTCCGGGTTGATGGCGTACAGGCGGCCGTCCGCGCCCGGCTTGATCCAGGCGATGTCGTCGCCGATGGTGGTCACTTTCCAGCCGTTGAAGCTCTTCGGCGGGATCAGCATGGCGAAGTTGGTCTTGCCGCAGGCCGACGGGAAGGCGGCCGCCACGTAGTGCTTCTTGCCTTCCGGCGATTCCACGCCCAGGATCAGCATGTGCTCGGCCAGCCAGCCGGCGCCCTGGCCGGACTGCGCTTCCTGGAAGCCCATGTTGGAGGCGATGCGCAGCGCGAAGCATTTTTTGCCCAACAGCGCGTTGCCGCCGTAACCGGAGCCGTAGGACCAGATTTCGCGCGTTTCAGGGAAATGCACGATGTATTTGGTGGCGTTGCACGGCCAGGCCACGTCCTGCTGGCCGGCGGCCAGCGGCGCGCCCACGGTGTGGATGGCGGGCACGAAGTCGCCGTCGGCGCCCAGCACGTCGTACACGGCTTTGCCCATGCGCGTCATGATGCGCATGTTGACGGCCACGTAAGGCGAATCGGACAGCTCGACGCCGATGTGGGCGATCGGCGAACCGAGCGGGCCCATCGAGAACGGCACCACGTACAGGGTGCGGCCGGCCATGCAGCCGTCGAACAGGCCGTTCAGGGTGGTGCGCATTTCAGCGGGCGCCATCCAGTTGTTGGTCGGGCCGGCTTCCTCTTTGGTTTTCGAGCAGATGAAGGTGCGGTCCTCCACGCGGGCCACGTCGGTCGGGTCCGAGCAGGCCAGGTAGGAATTCGGACGCAGGTCCTGGTTCAGCTTTTTCATCGTGCCGGCCGCCACCATCTCGGCGCACAGGCGGTCGTACTCTTCCTGCGAGCCGTCGCACCAGTAGATGCGGGCCGGACGGGTCAGCGCGGCCACTTCCGCCACCCAGTCGATGAGTTTCTGGTGTTTGATGTAAGCTGGTACGTTCAGTGCTGCAACGCCAGTCATAACGGGCTGATTCATGTTACCTCCAATGCCAATAAAGAATTCTTGTCTTGTCCCGGCACGGCAGATCGTCGTCAGCTTATGGCTTGCGCTCGGAAAGGCATTCTTTAATGCTTCGGCGGTACGGCGGTCATGTCGGTGCACCCGTTGGCCGGGCGCGCAGCATCTATCATGTAACAGTGCTGATGGAACGTATTGCGGAAACCCACTGTCGGGCTTCAAAGTGCTGGGGATTGTACACCCGGGCCCCCGCCGTTTCGTCAAAATTGTAGGAAAATTGGTTGAGTAAAGTAGTAAGCTATTTCCGGATTTAGCAAAGCCGTTATTTCGCTACGAAACCCTGTCAAAATTACTTGGTACCTTATGAAGATAGCAATCTTGGACGACTACCAGGACGCCACCCGCAGCCTGGATTGCTTCCGCCTGCTGGACGGGCATGAAGTCAAAATATTCAACAATTCCAGCCGCGGCACGGGCCAGCTGGCGGCCCGGCTGGCGCCGTTCGACGCGGTGGTGCTGATACGCGAGCGCACCGAATTCACGCGGGCGCTGCTGGCCAGGCTGCCCAATCTGAAGCTGATTTCGCAGACCGGCAAGGTCAGCGGCCACATCGACGTGGCGGCCGCCACCGAGCTGGGCATTGCCATTGCCGAGGGCGTGGGCTCGCCCACCGCCCCGGCCGAGCTGACCTGGGCGCTGATCATGGCGGCGCAGCGCAAGCTCGTGCCCTACGCGGCCAATCTGCGCGCCGGACTGTGGCAGACGGTGTCCAATTTGCCGCAATACAACACGGTCGGCACGGTGCTCAAGGGCCGCACCTTGGGGATCTGGAGCTACGGCAAGATCGGCAAGCTGATCGCGGGCTACGGCAAGGCCTTCGGCATGCAGGTGATGGTGTGGGGCGGCCAGGCCAGCCGCGACGCGGCGGTGGCGGACGGCTACACGGCGGCGGCCTCGCGCGAGCAGTTCTTCGCCGAGGCGGACGTGCTCAGCCTGCATTTGCGGCTGGCCGAGGCGACGCGCGGCGTGGTCACGGCGGCCGACCTGGCGCGCATGAAGCCGACGGCGCTGCTGGTCAACACCAGCCGGGCCGAGCTGATCGCCGAGGGCGCGCTGGAAGCGGCGCTGCAGCTGGGCGCGCCCGGCGCGGCCGCGCTCGACGTGTTCACCAGCGAGCCGCTGGCGCCGGACAGCCCGCTGCTGCGCATGCCCAACGTGCTGGCCACGCCCCACCTGGGCTATGTGGAAAAGGACAGCTACGAGCTGTACTTCCAGCACGCCTTCCAAAACCTGGTGGACTTCACCCAAGGCGCCTGCAAGACCATCCTCAACCCCGGCTACGCCGCCCACCACCGCCCGCCAAGCCAAGCGAGCTGAGCCGCATTCGGGGTCAGACCCCGAATGCGGCTCAGCTCGCCGCGCGGGGAACGGCTGGCGGGGCTCAGGTTTCGGGGATGCCGGTGAAGTTGGGGCGCGGCGTAGGCGCGGCGTGGACTTTGCTCCACAGCCCGGCCCAGCCGGGCGGCCAGGCGAGGTCGGGGCCGCTGTACGGCGGCAGCGTGGCGCGCACCGGGATCACCGGCACCGGCGGCATGTCCGTCAGCGGGCCGCCGTCCGGACGCGCCATGTCCAGGCTGTACATATAGCCCGGCAGCAACTGCTCGCAGACCTGCTCGAACCAGGCCGTGTGGTCCTCGTCCCGGCCCAGCGCCTGCGCCAGGCCCTGCGGGTCAAAACGCGCCAGCGCGTCGATCAGTTCGCCCGTCCCGGCGCCCGGCATGTCGCCCCAGCCCATCACCGGATTGACGTTGTAGTCGGCCCCCGAGCCATACCAGCCTTCGCGCCAGGAGCGCTGCATCCAGTCGCGCTGGCCGGTGAACAGATGCCAGCGCCAGTGCAGCCCGGACGGCTTGGGCCAGGCGTACAGATACAGCTTTTGATAGCCGGCCCGGTGCAGCTCGCGCACCATCGCCATCAGCCGCGCGTGCGGCATGCGGTCCGGCGGCGCGCGCCGGAACAGGATGGCTTCGCCGTCGGCGAACTGCACTTCGTCGGTCGACAGGTTCAGGTCCAGCGTGCGCGACTCGCTGCCGAAGCGCGCCGCAATCCAGCCGGTCAGCAAATTGACGGCCGTAATCACGCCATAGCCGCGATGGCGGTGGAAAATCACAGTACCGGGGGCGAGCGCTTTCATCGTAGGGGCCGGGCAAAAGAAACCAGTGTAGTAGCAGTATGCCGAAGTTTCCAGATGAGTGTGTCCATTCCTTCCGCGCGCGACACACGTTATCATGCGCTGCTTCGGCGTTTTTCCGCTTTTGACGCCCTCCCACTTTACTGGACTCCATCATGACCCTGCGCATCATCGCCACCGGCGGCACTTTCGACAAGCATTACAACGAACTGAACGGTACGCTGGCCTTCGCCGACAGCCATCTGCCGCAGGCCATCGCCCGCTCGCGCATGACGGTGGGCGCCACCCTGGAGCAGCTGCCCCTGCTCGACTCGCTCGACATGCAGGACGCCGACCGCGCGCGCGTGCTGGCGTCCTGCCGCGCCGCCGCCGAAAAGGCCATCGTCATCGTGCACGGCACCGACACCATGAAGGAAACCGCCGCCGTGCTCGGCGCCGCCGCCTTGAACCAGACCATCGTGCTGACCGGCGCCATGATCCCCTACGAAATCGCCAACTCGGACGCGCTGTTCAACCTGGGCTTTGCCTGCGGCGTGGCGCAGACCCTGCCGGCCGGCGTCTACGTGGCCATGAACGGCCGCATCTTCAGCTGGGACAATGTGCAGAAGAACCGTGCCGCCGGCGTATTCCAGCCGCTGTAAAATACTTAATAATCCACCAAGGAGTCGCAATGTCTGACTGGTCCGCCGGCTACGTAGCCGACATCGGCTATACCTATGGCCTGTACCCCGAACTGAATCCGCTGCGCATCAAGCTGGCCTTCCTGTACGCCGGGCTGGCCTGCCCCGAAGTGGGCACCGCCTGCGAACTGGGCTTCGGCCAGGGCGTGAGCGTCAATATGCACGCCGCCGCCTCGGTGACGGAATGGCACGGCACCGACTTCAACCCGTCGCAGGCGGCCTTCGCGCAGGAACTGGCCACCGCCTCGGACGCGCATGCGCAGCTGCACGACCAGGCCTTCGAGGAATTCTGCAGCCGCCCCGGCCTGCCCGATTTCGACTTCATCGGCCTGCACGGCATCTGGAGCTGGATTTCGGACGCCAACCGCGCCGTCATCGTCGACTTCGTGCGCCGCAAGCTCAAGCCGGGCGGCGTGCTCTACATCAGCTACAACACCCAGCCGGGCTGGGCCGCCATGGCGCCGGTGCGCGACCTGCTCACCGAACACAGCCAGGTGATGGGCGCGCCCGGCAAAGGCATCGTGCCGCGCATCGACGACTCGCTGGCCTTCGTCGAGCGGCTGTTCGCCACCAAGCCTTCCTTTGTTACGGCCAACCCGGGCGTCGGGGCCCGCATCGAGCGCCTCAAAGGCATGAACCGCAACTATCTGGCGCATGAATATTTCAACCGCGACTGGGTGCCGATGTCCTTCGCGGCCATGGCCGAGCACCTGGCCGACGCCAAGCTCAGCTTCGCCTGCTCCGCCAACTACCTGGACCATATCGACCAGGTCAATCTGACCGCCGAGCAGCAGGCGCTGGTGGCAGAGATCCCGGATGCGATGTTCCGCCAGACGGTGCGCGACTTCATGGTCAACCAGCAGTTCCGCAAGGACTACTGGGTGCGCGGACCGCGCCGCCTGGCGCCGGCGGCGCAGCAGGATCTGTTGCGCAAGCAAAAAGTCGTTCTGACGCTGCCCCGCAGCAGCGTCGAACTGAAGATGGCCGGCCCGCTGGGCGACGTCACCTTGCAGGAGGCGGTATACAAGCCGGTGCTGGACTTCCTGGCCGACCACCAGCACCGCAGCATCGCCGAGATCGAGGCGGCTTGCCGGCCGCAGGGCCTGGCGCCGGAGCAAATCATTCAGGCCGTGTTCCTGCTGGCCGGCGCCGGCAGCCTGGCCGCGGTCCAGGACGACCACGCCATCGCCGGCGCCCGGCCGCAGACCGAGCGCCTGAACCGCCACCTGTGCCAGCTCGCCCAGACCGGCACCGAGGTGAACTACCTGGCCTCGCCGGTGACCGGCAGCGGCATGCAGCTGGACCGCTTCAACCAGCTGTTCCTGCTGGCGCAGATGCAAGGCAAGCATCCTGCCGAGTGGGCGGCATTCGTGATCGCCATCCTCAACAGCCAGGGCCAGCGCATCCAGAAAGACGGGGCGGTGATGGACAGCGAAGCGCAGGCGGCCGAATTGCAGCGCCTGGCCGGCATTTTTTCCGAGCAAGTCCTGCCCATCCTGAAGGCGCTGGGCATCGCCAGCTAGGCAATAAAAAAAACCCGCTCAAGAGAGCGGGTTTTTCGGTGCGGCGGGGTATCAGGCTTTCGCTTCGCCGCCCAGGGCTTCGACCACGTCGGCCATCATCTTGCTCAGCTCGCCGGTCATCAGCATGAAGTCGCCGTCGAAGCGCTCGTCGTCGTTGCGGGTGCTCGATTCGGTTTCCTTCAGCACGTCCAGCGGCTTGATGCCTTTCAGCGCCAGCGACTCGGTCAGGGTGAAGGAGATCTTGCTTTCCCAGGTCATGGCCAGGCGGGTGCACTGCTTGCCGGCGGCGATGTGGCGGCGCACTTCGTCCGCTTCCAGCGTGTGGCGCACATAGCGCACGGCGGCCTTGCTCTCGCCGGTGGCGCGCAGCTCGGTGTCCATGTCGACCGTGAAGCCGGACGGGGAATCGTCGGCCTGCAGCCATTCGGTCATCACGCCGACCGGCGAGCGCTGCACGCGCAGGCTTTCCAGCGGCATGCGGTCGACCGCCTTCAGCAGCAGCTTGATCACTTCGTCGGCCTTGGCCGGGCTGGCGGCGTCCACCACCAGCCAGCCGTTGACCGGGTCGATCCAGGTCCACACATTGCCGCGGATCGAGAAGGCGCGCGGCAGCAGCTCGTCGGCCACGCGTTCCTTCAGCTCCTTCATGGCTTTCTTGCCGGGAGCGAAACCTTGCGCTTCTTCCATCTCGGCCGCGCGGGCCTTGGCCACCTGGTTGATGACGGTGGCCGGCAGCAGCTTCTTCTCGGTGCCCAGCAGGATCAGCATCTGGTTGTTCACCACGTGCACCAGGCCGCCGTTCGGGCGCGGCTTGTCCCAGCCCTGGCGCAGCAATTCATTGCTGCTGGCCGGCGAAAAAGCGTTGGTGCTCAGCGCTGCTTCGAGTTGTTCAGGAGTAAATGCCCAGGGCGCGGGCAGACGGTAGATTTGCAGATTCTTGAACCACATATTTGAGTTTGCCTTTGTTCAACTAAATTCTGGGGGAACGACATTTTACACGCGCGCGTTACAGGTCCGCGAAAAGTTCGCCCTGCCTGGGCCGGGGTGTTGCGGATAGGTCCAGTCCGGGGTCGTCCAGGCTGGACAGCGCGCTGATTTTCACGCCCAGCAGGCGCAGGCGCTGGTCCAGCGGCACCCGCCGCAGGCATTCGCCGGCGGCGCGCCGGATGGCGGCCGCGTCCGCCGTGGGCACGGGCAGGGTCACGTCGCGCGTGGCCCGGCTGAAATCCGAGTAGCGCAGCTTGATGCCCACCGTGCGGCCCACATAGCGCTTGCGCGCCAGGTCCTCGCCCAGGCGCTGGCACAGCCGGGTGAAGATGTCGGACAGCGCCTCGCGGTCGTGTTTGGCGTGCAGGTCGCGCTCGAAGGTGGTTTCGCGGCTGATGGACTTCGGTTCGTGGCTGGTGACCACGGCGCGCTCGTCCTGCCCGTGCGCGACGCGCTTGAGCCAGCTGGCGTAGTTCAGGCCGAAGTGCTCCTGCAGCAGCGCCTCGTCGGCGGCGGCCAGCTGGCCCACGGTGGCGATGCCGAGCGCGGCCAGCTTGGCGTCCGCCTTGGGGCCGATGCCGTTCACCTTGCGCACCGCCAGCGGCCAGACCCGGCTGGGGATGTCTTGGTGCGACACGATGGTCACGCCGTCCGGCTTGTCCAGTTCGGAGCAGATCTTGGCCAGCAGCTTGTTGGGCGCCACGCCGATCGAGCAGGACAGCCCGGTGGCGTCGCGCACCGCCTGCTTGATGCGCAGCGCCAGCGCGCGCGTCTCCTCCGGATGCTCGCTCAGGTCGATATAGATTTCGTCTATGCCCCGGTCCTCGATATGGGGAGCGATCTCGGCCACGGCGGCCTTGAACAGGCGCGACAGGCGGCGGTAGGAATCGAAATCGGTCGGCAGCAGCACCGCGTCCGGCGCCAGCGCGGCCGCCTTCATGGTGCCCATGGCGGAAAACACGCCCAGCGCGCGCGCCTCGTAGGTGGAGGTGGTGACCACGCCCCGGCCCACATAGTCGCGCAGGCGCGAAAACTGGCGCGTGCCGTCCGGCAGCAGCACCGGCTGGTGGCGCGCGCCGCCGCCTATCACCACCGCCTGCCCGCGCAGTTCCGGATAGCGCAGCAGCTCCACGGACGCGTAGAAGGCGTCCATGTCGAGGTGGGCAATGCGGCGCGTTTCGGCCATGGCGGAACGGGACAGATATAGCGATACTGTAATTATATACAGTATTCAACATCATTGCCACGGCGGCCGGCTTCGTGTTCTCATGGGGCTCTCTTGCCAACTTGCCAAAAAGGGCTGGACCATATGAAACGTACCCTGCTGTTGTTGACCCTGGCGCTGCTGCCCTTCCTTGCCCACGCCGCCGATACCGCCGCTGCGGCGGACCAGCAGGCGATAGAACGGGCGGTGCTGGACTATATCGAATCGCAGCACAAGGCGGACCCGGCGCTGATGGCGCGCGGCCTGGACGAGCAGCTCGCCAAGCGCACCTACTGGCAGGCGGCGGACGGGACGGAATTCGTCATGCAGACGGACTACGCCACCATGCTGAAAGTGGCCCGGACCTTCAACAAGGACGGCAATAAATTCCCGCAGCCGCCGCGCGTGGAAATCAAGATCCTGGACATCGACAAGCGGGTCGCCACCGTGAAGCTGACCGCCGACGAGTGGATAGACTATATGCACCTGTACAAGAACCAGCGCAGCGAATGGAAGATCATCAACGTGCTGTGGCAGTACCACGATGAAAAGCGGCAGACCAGCCGCAAATAGTCAGGCCACGGGCGGGCGCCGTCCGCAGGCCAGCACCAGCACGCCGCCCGCCGCCACGCTGGCCGCCACCAGGTAGATGCCGATGGCGGGGCTGCCGGTGGCGTCCTTCACCGCCCCCACCAGGTAGGGGCTGGCGAAGCCGGCCAGGTTGCCCACCGAGTTGATCAGCGCGATGCCGGCCGCCGCCGCCGCGCCGCCCAGCATGCCGGTGGGCAGGCTCCAGAAAATGGGGAAGGTGCTCAGGATGCCGGCCGTGGCCAGGCTCAGCGCCAGCATGGCCGGCAGGGTGTCGTGGCCGTACCAGGTGCACAGCGCCAGGCCCGCCGCGCCCAGGAAGGCGGCGATGGCGGCGTGCCAGCGCCGTTCGCCGCTGCGGTCCGAATGGCGCGCGGCCAGCACCATGGCCACCGCCGCCACGCCGTAGGGTATGACGGTGAGCAGGCCGATCTGGAACACGTCCTGCACGCCGGTGTTGCGCACCAGCTGCGGCAGCCAGAAGCTCACGCCGTACAAGCCCATCACAAACAAAAAGTACACCAGCGCCAGCAGCCACACCGCGCCGCTGGCGAACAGCCGGCCCAGCGGCAGGTGCTGCCGCCCGCCGCCGTCGGCCGCGATGGCGGCTTCCAGGTATCGCTTCTCGTCTGCGCTGAGCCAGCGCGCGCTGCGGATGCCGTCGTCCAGGTAGAACAGCGTCCACACGCCCAGCAGCACCGAAGGCAGGCCTTCGAGCAGGAACAGCCACTGCCAGCCTTTCAGGCCGAGTTCGCCGTCCAGGGCGCGCATGATCCAGCCCGACAGCGGCCCGCCCACCACGCCCGCCACCGCCACCCCGCTCATGAACAGCGCCACGATGCGCGCGCGGCGGCCGGCCGGATACCAGTAGGTCAGGTAGAGGATGATGCCGGGGAAGAAGCCGGCCTCGGCCACGCCCAGCAGGAAGCGCAGCGCGTAGAAGCTGGCCGGCGTGGTGGCGAACATCAGCGCGGCCGAGATCAGGCCCCAGCTGGCCATGATGCGGGCGATCCACAGGCGCGCGCCCACCTTCGCCATCAGCAGGTTGGACGGCACCTCGAACAGGAAATAGCCGATGAAGAAGATGCCGGCGCCCAGGCCGTACACGGTATCCGAATAGCGCAGGTCGGCCTGCATGCCCAGCTTGGCGAAGCCGACGTTGACGCGGTCCAGGTAGGCGGCCACGTAGCACAGGAACAGGAAGGGCAGCAGGCGCAGGCTGACCTTGCCGTACAGGGTGTCGGGGTTGATTTTATCCATGAGCAATGATTGCACACGATTGCATGCCGCGCGCCATTTTCGCGATATTGCACCAAGTCAGCGTGGCGCTGTTGTGCCGGCTTCCGGTCTAGCATCGGCATGCCGGATGTCCGTCCGGCGCCAACCCCATCCGCTACGAGGCTTACCATGCAACTATCAAAAAGATTGCTGCTGCTACTGCTTTGCCCTGTGTTTTCCGCGCCCGCGCTGGCCGCCGCGCCGCACTACAAAATGACCCTGCTCGGCAGCGGCAACACCAGCACCACGCGCATCAACAACGACGGCCTGGTGGTGGGCGTGCTGCAGGACCCGGTTGACAATACGCTGCACAGCTATCTGTGGAAAAACGGCGTCTACACCATGCTCGACACGCCCATCAACCGCGTGGGCGCCATCAGCGCGGACGGCAAGATCGCCGGCGAAGTGATCGACTTCAGCCCCGAAAGCTATCTGGCGCGGCCGGCGGTGTACGCCAACGGCGCCACCACCATGGTGCCGGCGCCGATCGCGCCGCTGGACCGCTACAACTACCTGAGCGGCATCAACAACGCCGGCAAGGTGGCGGGCACCCAATACATCAACAGCGAAGGCTATGCCTACACCTCGGTCAACGGCGTCACCACGCTGCTGGGCGCGCTGGGCGGCACGCACAGCTACGTCGGCGGCATGAACGAGGCCGGCGTGGTGGCAGGCTCGGCGCAGCTTGCCAACGGCGACTTCCATCTGTTCCGCCACGACGGCAGCGGCATGGTGGACCTGGGCGCCCTCAGCGACGGCCGCTATATCGACGCCAACGACATCAACGAGGCCGGCGTGGTGGTCGGCTCGGACGAGGTGGGCGAGGGTTCGGACGCCCACTACCGCGCCGTCATTTTCCAGGACGGGATCCTGCAGCCCCTGGGCAGCTTCGCGCCCGGCCTGAACAGCTGGGCGATGGCGGTCAACAATGCCGGACAGGTAGTAGGCAACGGCAGCTTCAGCTTCCTGGTCAGCGACGGCGCCACCTACAACCTGAACAGCCTGCTGCCGGCCAATAGCGGCTTTTACGTCAGCGCGGTCTACGACATCAACGACAGCGGCCAGATCACCGGCACCGCCTGCGGCGCGGGCGCGGGCTGCTTCGGCATGCTGCTCAGCCCGGTCCCCGAGCCGGGCGCCGGGCTGATGCTGCTGGCCGGCCTGGGCCTGGTTTACCGCTTACGCGGGAGGGCTCGCTCCGTGTAGAATCATTGCACAAATAACCATAAAGGAGTGACCTTGAAACTGTCCCGCATCCTGCCGGCCTGCGCGCTTGCCGCAGTCCCGGCCTTTGCCGCCGATGTGGCGCCCGTGGCCGCCAAGACCCCATGGCAGGAAACGCGCCACGGCGAAGTCGTGACCGACGACTACCGCTGGCTGCAAAAAAAGGAAGACCCGGCCGTCATCGCCTACCTGAACGCCGAGAACAGCTACACCGAAGCGGCCACCGCCGCCAGCAAGCCGCTGGCGGACAAGCTGTACGCGGAAATCAAGGGCCGCATGCAGCCGGCCGACCTGTCGGTGCCCACCCGGCGCGGCAATTACTACTACTATTCGCGCATCGAGGCGGGCAAGCAGTACCAGCTCAACTGCCGCCGCCGCGCGGGCGCGGACCTGGCCTACGACGAGAAGGCGCCGGAGGAAATCCTGCTGGACCAGAACGAGCTGGCGCAGGACAAGAAGTACTTCGCCGTGGGCGCCATGGTGGTCAGCCCGGACGAGCGCCTGATGGCCTACACCACGGACGTGACCGGTTTCCGCCAGTACGAAATGCATGTGAAGGACCTGAAAACCGGCAAGCTGCTGCCGGCCACCATGCCGCGCACCACATCCATCGCCTGGGCCAGCGACAACCAGACCCTGTTCGTGACCCAGGAAGACGCCACCACCAAGCGCTCGGACCGCCTGTTCACGCTGGCGGTGGGCGGCGGCGCCCCGGTGCAGCGCTACCACGAGCCGGTGGAGCAGTTCGACATCCAGGTGAACCGCGACCGCGACGGCAAGCACCTGATGCTGTCCATGCGCAGCACCGACACCACCGAAGTGCGCCTGCTGGACGCGGCCAAGCCGAACGGTACTTTCCGCGCCGTGCTGCCGCGCGAGAAAGGCCACCGCTACAGCGTGAGCCACCGCAACGGCATGCTCTACATCCGCACCGACAAGGACGCGAAAAACTTCCGCATCGTGGTGGCCCCGCTGGCCGCGCCGCAGCAGAAGAACTGGGTCGAGCTGGTGCCGCACGACAAGGACGTGCTGATCAACTCGGCCGACGTGTTCCAGCAGCACCTGGTGGTGAACGAAAAGTCGCGCGCGCTGGCGCGCATCCGCCTGTACAGCTTCGCCAGCAAGAGCTGGAAAACGGTGCAGTTCGACGACGCCGTGTACGCCGCCACCAATGCCGGCACGCCGGAGTTCACCGCGCGCCAGTTCCGCATTTCCTACCAGTCCCCGATCACGCCGCCGCAAGTGCTGGACGTCGACATGGACAGCGGCAAGCGCACCCTGCTCAAGCAGCAGCAGATCGTGGGCGGCTTCGACTTCAGCCAGTACGAAAGCCGCCGCCTGTGGGCGCCGGCGCGCGACGGCGTGCAGGTGCCGCTGTGGATCGTCTACAAAAAAGGCACGCCGCTGGACGGCAAGGCGCCGCTGCTGCTGTACGGCTACGGCTCGTATGGCGTGCCGAACGACGCGGGCTTCTCGCTGGCTCGCCTGAGCCTGCTTGAACGCGGCGTGGTCTACGCCGGCGCGCAGATTCGCGGCGGCAACGACCTGGGCGAGGAGTGGCACAAGGACGGCATGTTGATGAAGAAGAAAAACACCTTCACCGACTTCATCGACAGCGCCGAATACCTGGTGCGCGAAAAATGGACCAGTCCGGAGCGCCTGGTGATCGACGGCCGCAGCGCCGGCGGCCTGCTGATGGGCGCGGTGCTGAATATGCGTCCCGACCTGTTCCGCGCGGCCCACGTGGGCGTGCCCTTTGTGGACGTGATGAACACCATGATGGACGCCAGCCTGCCGCTGACCACCGGCGAATACCTGGAATGGGGCGACCCGAACCAGAAGGCGGCCTACGACTACATGCGCAGCTACTCGCCCTACGACAATATCGAGCGCAAGGCCTACCCGTCCATGCTGGTGACCACCGGCCTGAACGACAGCCAGGTGATGTACTGGGAGCCGGCCAAATACGTGGCCAAGCTGCGCGCGCACAAGACCGGCGAGCAGCCGCTGCTGCTCAAGACCAATATGGGCGCCGGCCATGGCGGCGCCTCCGGACGCTTCAACGCCATCGGCGAAACGGCATTCTTGCAGGCCTGGATGCTGTCGCAATGGGGCATTTCAGAGTAAATGCGGAGCAGGCGCGGGGCGGGCCCATAAAAAAATCTTGCGCAATAAAAAAGAGGCGTCTATAATTCGGCCTCCTTCAGACGTACTGACAAACGTCGGAGTGTTCCAGATGGGCGCTTAGCTCAGTTGGTAGAGCGGAGCCCTTACAAGGCTTAGGTCGGGAGTTCGAGCCTCTCAGCGC
>NZ_JBWKSD010000011.1:132898-217172 GCF_059419605.1 Pseudoduganella sp. GW821-FHT05F09 | reverse complement strand
TCAATCTGAGCCAGGATCAAACTCTTCAGTTCAATCTCTGTTTAAAGTCATTGCTGACTTGGTCGCTCTTCAAAATAACTGACGATTCCTTCTTGCGAAGGTCACGTTTATTTCTTTTGTTGAGCGTTTAATAATTTGAGCTAAGAAGCTTGCGCTTCCGGCATCATCATCAAACGCCCACACTTATCGACTGTTAATTTTTAAAGAATTCTGCGTTACTTGCTGAAGCGTTTTGTTCAGCAGCAGAGAGGTGAGATTATGAGGCGTTTCGTTCAAACCGTCAACCCCTCATTTTCCTACTCTCCAGCGCTGCGTATGTTCAGCAGCGCGGGGACAGAACTATAACCGAACCCCGCCCCGCGCGCAAGGGCCTCCGCCCGGGCGCGCCCTACTCCCTTCCAGACGCCGTTTTATGCAGACTGTCGCACGCCCGTGGCGGATCGCGGCCGTATTGCGTACAGTTGCACCATTCATGAAATTGAAAGCATTACATGTTTCCTCAACCCAAAGTACAAGACACGCTGAAGACCATACTGGCCTGGCTGCACAAAGGTTTCGATACGACCGCAACCTGGGTCACCCAGCTGTCGTGGTGGAAGTTCTTCCTGTTTGCTGCGCTGGCCCTGATCGCCGGTTCCATTCTGCAGGACGAGCTGTTCTCCTCGCGGCCGGACGAGGAGTATGTGGTGACCAAGGAGCGCAAGCGCGCCCGCCCCGGCAGCGACACTAATATATTGATCGACGACAGCGGCATCCACTTCAACCCGCGCGGCGGCAAGATCCGCAAGGACGCGCCGCCCGCCAGCACCGATGAAGGCGATGCCGCTGCGCCAGCCCTGCCCGAACCCGCCGCGCCAGCCGCGCCGCCGGAAGCTCCCGCCGCCCCTGCCGCGCCCGCAGCACCAGCCGCGGCCGGCAAAGCAGGCAGCGCCGGCCGGGCTGCGCGCGCCCCCGTTGCGCCGGCCGCTCCCTCTCTCCCCGGCGAGGAAGTCCATATTGAACTGCCGCCGCAAATTGGCGAAGAACTGTCGAACGCCATTGAAGAAGCCGTCGACGATGCAGCCGAACAGAAAGTGTCGCGCTACCACAAGCAGGCGTCGACCTGGTTCAAGAGCTTTGTGTCGCTGCTGGTGCTGGCCCTGTTCGCCACCAAGGCGCTGATGGGCGGCAAAAAACGCGCCGAAGCGCAAACCCAGTCCGCCAACGCCGCAGCCGAGCGCGAATCCATGCAGCGCCAGCTGAGCGAAGCCAAGATGCAGATGATGCAGGCCCAGGTGGAACCACACTTCCTGTTCAATACCCTGGCCTCGGTTGAACACCTGATAGAAACCGATCCGCCGCGTGCGTCGGCCATGCAGCGCAGCCTGATCAAATACCTGCGCGCCGTCCTGCCCCAAATGCGCGACAGCAATCTCATCACCAACCTGGGCCGCGAGGCCGACATGGTGGCCGCCTACCTGGCCCTGCTGAAGATGCGTATGGAGGAACGCCTGACCATCGACTTCGACGTGCCGGACGGCCTGCGCACCGCCGCCTTCCCGCCGATGATGCTGCAATCGATGGTGGAGAACGCCATCAAGCACGGCCTGGAAGGCAAGCCCGAGGGCGGCACGCTGCAAGTGCGCGCCGAGGTGGCGCACAACAAGCTGCGCGTGATCGTGGCCGACGACGGCCTGGGCTTCGGCGCCAAGCCCAGCGACGGCACCGGCCTGGGCCTGAGCAATATCCGCGAACGCCTGAAGCTGCTGCACGGCAGCCAGGGGGCGCTGAACATCGAGCCCAACCAGCCCAGTGGCGTAATCGCCACCATCGAAGTGCCCTACGCGCTGGCCGCAAAATAGGCGGCGCCAGTAATCGATTGCGCACGCCGCCGATTCGTTGAATAATTAGCACTCACTTTTAACATGATTATTAAAAATGCCAACAGCAATTCTTGCCGATGATGAAAGACTGATGCGCGACCAGTTGCGCATGCGCCTGGGCCAGGTATGGCCGGAACTCGACATCATCGGCGAAGCGAAAAATGGCGAAGAGGCGATTGAGCTGGTGGACCAGCTCAAACCCGACTTCGCCTTCCTGGATATCCGCATGCCGGGCAAGACCGGCATGGAAGCGGCGGCCGCCATCGGCAACAAGAGCAATGTGGTGTTCGTGACCGCCTACGACGTGCACGCGGTGGAAGCCTTCGAGCGCGGCGCCGTGGACTACGTGCTGAAGCCTGCCGAGCCGGAGCGTCTGCAAATTACCGTGGAGCGCCTGAAGCACCGCCTGAGCGCGCCGTCCGGCGCCGGCGGCGCGGACGTGAACGCCAGCGTGACGGCCATGCTGTCGCAGCTGGCTGAAAAAATCGCGGCGCCGAAGAAGACCTATCTGCAATGGATACAGGCCAGCATCGGCCAGGATCTGCGCATGATACCGGTTGAGGAAATCCTGTTCTTCCGCTCGGACGAAAAGTACACCTGCGTGCAGACCGCCAAGTACGAGGCGCTGATACGCAAGCCGGTGCGCGACCTGGCCGAAGAACTCGATCCCGACCTGTTCTGGCAGATCCACCGCGCCACCCTGGTCAACGTGAACGCCATCGAAGGCGTGACGCGCGACATCCGGGGCCGGCATCTGGTGCTGATCAAAGACCGCTCCGACAAGCTGGAAGTGTCGCGCAGCTTCCTGCACTTGTTCAAGCAGATGTAATCTACGCCACTCTGCGCCAGATCAACATCTGGCGCAGCGGCTGCCCTATTGTGTGAGCGTGGGGCCGGCCCTCCGGCGCCCCAGCCATTGAGGGGCGCACATGAATACTCCCGGAAAATCCCCACCGCCGCCGCCCAATCCGGAAAGCCACGATGCGCGCCGCGACGGCCAGGCAGCCGGCCGGCGCGCCACCGACAGCGCCAGTTCCTACGAGCAGCTGCGCGAACTATCCGCCGCGCTGCAAGCCATACGCGAAGAAGAACGCACCCACATCGCGCGCGAGCTGCACGACGATCTGGGCCAGCTGCTGGCCACGCTGCGCGTCGACCTGAGCCTGCTGCAACAGCAAGGCCCGGCCACGCCGCTGGCGGCACGCCAGATGCGCTCGATGGACAAGCTGCTGCAGCGCGCCATCACCTCGCTGCGCCGCATCGCCGCCGACCTGCGTCCGCACGCGCTCGATGAAGGCGGCCTGTACTACGCGCTGCAAACGCTGCGCCAGGAATTCACCCAGCGCCACGGCATCGCCTGCCAGCTGGACGCGCGCGAGCAGGAACTGGTGCTGGACGACCGCTACAGCACCGCCGTGTTCCGCATCGTGCAGGAATCGCTGACCAATGTGTCGCGCCACGCCGGCGCCGACCATGTGTGGATCAGGCTGCAGCGGCAGGAAGGCCGGCTGGACCTGACCATAGAAGACAACGGGCGCGGCATCGCGCCCGGCGACCTCAACAAAGCGCACTCCTTTGGCCTGCTGGGCATGCGCGAACGCGTGTGGGCGCTGGACGGCGCGATCGACATCCAGGGCCGCGACAGCAGCGGCGACGGCGGCACCCGCATCGTGATCGAGCTGCCGCTGCCCGCCAATTAAAAAGGCGCCCCGCAGGGCGCCCTTTCATCCCGGCAGGACCAGCTTAGAACGAGTGGCGGATGCCCACGTTGAAGGCTTTGTCGCCGGTACCGGCTTCGTTGTTGTTGCCAACGGTGTAGCCGGCGCCGTTCTTGTTCTTGATCTTGGCGTAGGCAACGTAGGTGCTGGTACGCTTCGACAGCGGGTAGATATAGCCCAAGGCGAACTGGGTAGCGTCCTGGTTGTTGACGGTCTTGTCATCCTTGCTGGTGTAGGAAGCCAGCACATTGCCACCGCCTGCAGGCACGGAAACGCCGATCAGCAGGTCGCGCGCGTCGGTGCTTGGCTTCGGTGCGGTCTTGTAGCCGAATGCGTTGGCGACCGGGATAGGCGAGCTGTTCAGGCCCTTGTCGGTAGCGTAGGCGAAGAAGGCTTTGACCACGGTGAAGTCATAGTTCACGGCCAGCAGGGTGTTCTTGGCTTCGTCCTGGGTCTTGGCAGGGGTGGTGCCGACGGCGGCGGTGTCCTGGTTGCGGTTGTTGTACACCAGGCGCGCGTTCAGCGGGCCTTGGGCGTAGTTCAGGCCGAAGCCGATCTGGCGGCCGGCGGTGCTGTCGCCGGCTTGTTCGCCCAGCGCGTACAGCAGCTCGCCCGAGAAACCGTTCACGACTGGCGATGCGTACACCATGGCGTTGCTGACGCGGGTGTTGGCGCCGGCGGTGGCGAACAGATTCTTGATCGAGCCGGCGTAGCCTGCGCCGAACGGGTCGGCAACCTGGCTCATGGCGTTGTACAGCATGGTGTACTGGCGGCCCAGGGTGAAGGAACCCAGTTCCTTGCTTTTCAGGCCAACGTAGGCCTGGCGGTTGAACAGGGTGCTGGTGGCGTTGTCCAGCGCGCCGTCGTCAACCTTGATGCCGCTTTCCAGGGCGAACACAGCCGACAGGCCGTTGCCCAGGTCTTCCACGCCGCGGAAGCCGAGGCGCGACTGGCCGCCGATGCCGCTGGTGACTTTGGTCACGCTACCGGCCACGCCGCCGCTTTCTTTCACCAGGCCCGCGTCCACCAGACCGTAGATGGTCACGTTGGATTGCGCCTGTGCGCTTGCCGAGAAGGCGCCGATAACCAGTGCTGCCAGAGTAAGTTTTTTCACTTGTTGATCCATTGTTTGTTGAGGAAAGCGTCGCTTGAAACTTGACGGGACGAATCTTGCCTAACAAATGCTTCAACAATATGACATCAACAATTGTTGTTCTTTCCCAACAAACCCCAAAACAAAGGGGTCAGGGTTAATTACATGGTCCGCATATGAACCGTGTAATCAACCCTGACCCGATTTTGCTGTGCGGCAGGATTACTTCAGGCGGCAGGTGGCGAGCCAGTAGTGTTCCAGGCGTTCGACACGCACTTCCTTGGCGGCGATGGACAGGCGCTTGCGCAGCCAGCTGTCGGACGGGTAGCTTTGCGCCACGTCGTAGCGCTCGCCCTTGGTGTCGGTGAGGATGTGGAAGGTGTTGCCGTCCAGGTCGGTGCGCGCGATGGGAGCGCTGTAGCCGTCGACGTAGTTGCTGTCGAGCAGCACCAGCAGCACTTCCTTGCCCAGCTTGGCGCGCAGATGGGCCAGGTATTTGTCCTGCGCCGACCGCGGCACTTGCGACCACCAGCCGGCGGCGAAGCAGGCCGTGAACTGGCCGGGGGCGATGTCGTCCGGCAGCTGGAAGGCGTCCGCCTCCGTGAACTGCACGAAATCCTCGTCCAGGCCGCGCTCGCGCGCCGCCGCCAGCATCTGCGGGCTGTTGTCGATGGCGCGCACCGAGTCGGCCACGTCCGAGATCACCTCGGTCCAGTAGCCGCTGCCGCAGGCCAGTTCCAGCACCTTATGGCCGCGCAGCAGCTCGGACAGCGCCTCGTGCAGTTCTTCCAGGTCTTCTTCCACCTCGGGACGCTCGTATTGCAGGTCGTAGGTGGCGGCGACGGCCGCGTAGTATTGTTCTTGGGTCTTCATAGTCAGTTTACAACTCGTAAGTGTCTTTTTCACCGTTCATGGCCTGCTCGATCAACTTGCGGTTGAGCGTGGGGGCCAGCAGTTCGATGAAGGTGTAGATATAGCTGCGCAAATAGGCGCCCTGCTTGACCGCCACGCGCGACACATTCATGCCGAACAGGTGGCCGGCCGGGATGGCGCGCAGGCTGCGGTCGCGCTCGGGATCGAAGGCCATGCCGGCAATAATGCCGATGCCCATGCCCAGCTCGACGTAGGTCTTGATCACGTCCGCGTCGATGGCTTCCAGCAGCACGTCCGGCTTCAGGCCGCGCAGCGAGAACGCGTGGTCGATCTTGCTGCGGCCGGCGAAGGCGCCATCATAGGTGATGAGCGGGAATGCGGCAATCTCCTCCAGCGTGACGGACTTCGATTTCAGCAGCGGATGGTCGGGCGACACCACCACCACATGCTCCCATTGGTAGCATGGCAAGGTGATCAGATTATCAACTCCGGCGATTGATTCGGTGGCGATCGCCAGGTCGGCCTGGTCGCGCTGCACCATCTCGGCGATCTGGCGCGGGTTGCCTTGTAGCAACGACAAGCGCACTTTGGGGAACTTCAGCATAAAGGCCTGCACCACCTTGGGCAGCGTGTAGCGCGCCTGGGTGTGGGTGGTGGCGATGGTGAAGCTGCCGCTGTCCTGCGCCGCGTATTCCTTGCCGATGCGCTTGAGGCTGTCGATCTCCTGCATGATCAGTTCCACCGAGGACAGCACCAGCCGGCCCGGCTCGGTCAGACCCCGGATGCGCTTGCCGTGCCGCGTGAAAATGTCGACCCCAAGCTCTTCCTCCAGTTCGATGATGGCCTTGGATACTCCGGGCTGGGAGGTGAACAGGGCCTTGGCGGCGTCGGTCAGGTTGTAGTTCTGGCGTACTGCTTCTCGGACAAAACGCAATTGATGAAGATTCATTGTTGTTCTCAGGGTCGGTCTAACCGTATTTTACGCTCATGCTTATACCCAATACGTATATAAGCAAATAAAGACTAAGTCGTTTGGAATAAAGATGAAGTTTATTACCATTAGCGCCAGTTTGGGATACTTTGAAAGAGCCAGCCCCGCCGGCAAGCGATTTTTTTAGGAATGATATGTATCAATACGATCAATACGACCACCTCATCGTCCGCGAACGCATCGCGCAGTACCGCGACCAGGTACGCCGCCGTCTGGCCGATGAGCTGACCGAAGCGGAATTCCTGCCCCTGCGCCTGCAGAATGGCCTGTACTACCAGCGCCATGCCTACATGCTGCGCATCGCCGTGCCGTATGGCATGCTGGCCAGCAAGCAGATGCGCATGTTTGCCCATATCGCGCGCAAGTACGACCGGGGCTACGGCCACTTCACCACCCGCCAGAACATCCAGTTCAACTGGATCGAGCTGGAACAGTCGCCCGACATCCTGACCGACCTGGCGTCGGTGGAAATGCACGCCATCCAGACGTCGGGCAACTGCATCCGCAACACCACCACCGACGAATTCGCCGGCGTGGCGGCGGACGAGATCATCGATCCGCGCCCCTACTGTGAGATCCTGCGCCAGTGGTCCACCTTCCACCCTGAATTCATCGCCCTGCCGCGCAAGTTCAAGGTGGCCGTCAACGGCGCCGTGGAAGACCGCGCCGCCATCGCCGTGCACGACATCGGCCTGACCGTGGTCTACAACGAGGCCGGCGAAATCGGCTTCAAGGTCATGGTCGGCGGCGGCATGGGCCGCACCCCCATCCTGGGCAGCGTGATCCGCGAGTTCCTGCCGCGCGAACACCTGCTGACCTATGTGGAAGCGATCATGCGCGTGTACAACCTGCACGGCCGCCGCGACAACAAGTACAAGGCCCGCATCAAGATCCTGCTGAAAGCCATCGGCGCGGAAGAATTCGCGCGCCAGGTGGAAGCCGAGTGGGCGGACCTGAAGAACAGCGAAGAAACGCTGACGCTGGAAGAGATGGAGCGCGTCATCGCCTACTTCCAGCCGCACCCGTACAAGCAGCTGGAAGCGATCGACCCGCTGGCCGCGCAGGCGGACAACAAGGCCTTCGCCAACTGGCTCAAGCGCAACGTCAAGCCGCACAAGCAGCCGGGCTACGCTTCCGTGGTGCTGTCGCTGAAGAAAACCGGCGTGCCGCCGGGCGACGCCACCGCCGAGCAGATGGATTTCATGGCCGACCTGTCCGACCGCTACAGCTTCGGCGAACTGCGCGTGACGCACGAGCAGAACGTGGTGCTGGCGGACGTGGAGCAGACCCAGTTGTTCGCGCTGTGGCAGGAAGCCAAGGCGCACGGCCTGGCCACGCCGAATATCGGCCTGCTGAACGACATGATCTGCTGCCCGGGCGGCGACTTCTGCGCCCTGGCCAACGCCAAGTCGATTCCGATCGCCTCGGCCATCGCCGAGCGCTTCGACAGCCTGGACTTCCAGCATGACATCGGCGACATCGAACTGAACATCTCGGGCTGCATCAACGCCTGCGGCCACCACCACGTCGGCAACATCGGCATCCTGGGCGTGGACAAGGACGGCAGCGAATGGTATCAAGTGTCGATCGGCGGCGCGCAGGGCAACCACTCGGCCATCGGCAAGATCATCGGACCGTCGTTCTCCGCGCTGCAAATGCCGGAAGTGATCGGCCGCCTGCTGCAAGTGTATGTGCGCGAACGCGTGGAAGGCGAACGCTTCGTCGACACCACGCAGCGTATCGGCGTTGCGCCGTTCAAGGAATTTGTATACGCCACGCCTATCGTCGATGCGGGCCGCCTGGTTGGAGAAGATGAATATGTCTGAGCAAAAGCTGATTATCAAAGGCCGTGAAGTTGTCGGCGACGACTGGACCGTGCTGCGCGCCGCCGGCGAAGCGCCCACCGCCGAAGACGTGGCCGCGCTGCCCGTCCCGGCCGGCAAGGTGATCGTGCCGCTGGCCACCTGGCTGGCGCAGGCCGAGGCACTGGCCGCGCGCCGCGCCGCCGGCGAGATCGGCGTGTGGTTCGGCCCGGACGAGCGCCCTGAAACGCTGAAAGGCCAGCTGGACGCCTTCGCCGTGGTGGCGGTGGACTTCCCCAAGTTCACGGACGGCCGCGGCTATTCCATCGCCTACAATTTGCGCACCCGCCTGGCCTACGCCGGCGAGCTGCGCGCCATCGGCGACGTGCTGCGCGACCAGCTGTTCTCCATGCAGCGCGTGGGCTTCAACGCCTACGACGTGCGCGCCGACCGCAGCATCCACGATGCGCTCAAAGGCCTGTCGGACTTCTCGGAGACCTACCAGGCTTCGGTGGACCAGAAGGTGCCGCTGTTCCGCCGCACCGCCCGCCCCGCGCCTGCCGCCAACGTAGCCAACGGCGGCGACGCCGGCTACGGCATCTGAATCGGAGCGCCAGCCATGAGCGAGCTCAATGCCCTGATCCAGTCCACCCAGCAGACGCTGGAGCGCATCGCGCGTGATTTCACGCCGGCGGTGTTCGCCTCCAGCCTCGCCGCTGAAGACATGGTGCTGACCGACCTGATTTTGAAGGCCAAGCTGCCGATCGCCATCTTCTCTTTGGAGACCGGCCGCCTGCATGCGGAAACGCTGGCCATGCTGGACAAGGTGAAGGAAACCTACGGCTACGAGATCGCGCTGTACCGCCCGCAGCCTGAAGCGGTGCAAGCCTACGTGGCGCAGAACGGCCTGAACGCCTTCTACGACAGCGTGGACATGCGCAAGGAATGCTGCCGCATCCGCAAGGTGGAGCCGCTGGGCCGCGCCCTGGCCGGCAACAAGGCCTGGGTCACCGGCCAGCGCCGCGCGCAGGCCGCCACCCGCACCTCGCTGATGGTGGAGGAGGACGATCCGGCGCACTTCATGACCAAGTTCAACCCGCTGGCCGACTGGTCGGAGCAGGACGTGTGGAACTACCTGCGCGACAACGGCGTGCCGTACAACGCCTTGCACGACCAGGGTTTCCCCTCGATAGGCTGCGAGCCCTGCACGCGCGCCATCGAACCGGGCGAGGATGTGCGCGCCGGCCGCTGGTGGTGGGAAAATCCGGAGTCGAAGGAATGCGGCCTGCACGTGGTAGACGGCAAGCTGATACGCATCAAACCCGTGGCCGCGTAAGCTTGCGCCAGCCACCAACACTAAGAATAGGCATTAGCATGAACACTGTAGTTGACCGTTACGCCTCGACGATAGGCCTGAGCGCCGTGAACGCGCGCCACCTCGACACGCTGGAATCGGAAGCCATCCACATCCTGCGCGAAGTGGCAGCCGAATGCAGCAACCCTGCCCTGCTGTTCTCCGGCGGCAAGGACTCCGTGGTGCTGCTGCGCCTGGCCGAGAAGGCTTTCCGTCCCGGCAAATTCCCCTTCCCGCTGGTGCACATCGACACCGGCCACAACTTCCAGGAAGTGATCACCTTCCGCGACCAGCGCGTGGCAGAACTGGGCGAGCGCCTGATCGTGGGCTCGGTGGAAGACTCGATCAAGAAGGGCACGGTGCGCCTGCGCAATCCGCAGACCGATTCGCGCAACGCGGCGCAGGCGGTAACGCTGCTGGAAACCATCGCCGAATACGGCTTCGACGCCTGCATAGGCGGCGCCCGCCGCGACGAAGAGAAGGCCCGCGCCAAGGAGCGCATCTTCTCCTTCCGCGACGAATTCGGCCAGTGGGACCCGAAAGCGCAGCGCCCGGAACTGTGGGACCTGTATAACACCCGCGTCCATCCAGGCGAGAACATGCGCGTGTTCCCGATCTCGAACTGGACCGAGCTCGATGTGTGGCAGTACATCGCCCGCGAAAAACTGGCGCTGCCGCCGATCTACTTCGCGCACGAGCGCCAGGTGATCCCGCGCAACGGCCTGCTGGTGCCGCTGACCGACCTGACCCCGGCGCGCGAAGGCGAGGCGGTGGAAACCCAAGTGGTGCGCTTCCGCACCGTGGGCGACATCTCCTGCACCTGCCCCGTGTCCTCGGACGCGGAAACGGTGGAAGCGATCATCGCCGAAACGGCCATCACCCAGATCACTGAACGCGGCGCTACCCGGATGGACGACCAGACCTCCGAAGCCTCCATGGAAAAACGCAAGAAAGCAGGTTACTTCTGATGAACGCACGCATAGACAACACCGACAACCAGGCCAGCCTGCTGCGCTTTATCACGGCAGGTTCCGTGGACGACGGCAAGAGCACGCTGATCGGCCGCCTGCTGTTCGACAGCAAAGGCATCTTCGCCGACCAGCTGGCCGCCGTGTCGCGCGCCAAGAACAAGCGCACCGTGGGCGACACCATCGACCTGTCGCTGCTGACGGACGGCCTGGAAGCGGAACGCGAGCAAGGCATCACCATAGACGTGGCCTACCGCTACTTCGCCACGCCGAAGCGCAAGTTCATCATCGCCGACACCCCGGGCCATGAGCAGTACACCCGCAACATGGTCACCGGCGCCTCCACCGCCGACGCCGTCATCATCCTGATCGACGTGTCGAAAGTGAAGCTGCGCGAAGACGGCGGCGAAGGGTTGAACGATGTTGAGCTGCTGATCCAGACCAAGCGCCACTCCACCATCGCCCACCTGCTGCAGATCGAGCACGTGGTGGTGGCCGTGAACAAGATGGACCTGGTGAACTACGACCAGGCGATCTACGACCGCATCATCAAGGCCTACCAGGAATTCGCGCAGTCGCTGGGCCTGAAGGACATCACCCCTATCCCGCTGTCCGCCCTGAGCGGCGACAACGTGGTGGACGCGGGCGAGAACATGCCCTGGTATAAAGGCCCGACGCTGATCGAGCTGCTGGAGTCGCTGTCGGTGTACGACGAAGCGCACCACGCGCCGTTCCGCTTCCCTGTGCAGCTGGTGGCGCGCCACAACGGCCACGAAGCGAACGACTTCCGCGGCTACATGGGCCGCATCGAAGCGGGCAATGTGAAGGTGGGCGACAAGCTGGTGGTGCAGCCTTCGGGCCAGGCCGCCACCGTGAAGGACATCCTGACGCTGGAAGGCTCGCACCAGTCGGCGTCGGCCGGCCAGTCGGTGACCCTGCTGCTGAACGAATACCTGGACATCTCGCGCGGCGACCTGCTGGCCAGCAGCGAGCAGCCTGCCACGCTGCTGAAGACCCTGAACGCGGACGTATGCTGGCTGTCGGAAGACGCGCTGGACCTGCGCCGCAAGTACTGGATCAAGCACGGCACCAAGCAGACCGCCGCCAAGATCACCAGGATCGAGTCCCTGCTGGACATCAACACGCAGGAGCGCAGCAGCGCGGAAGTGCTGAAGCTGAACGACGTGGCGCGCATTGCGCTGACCGTGCAGCAGCCGCTGGCCGCAGACGACTATACCGACAGCCGCGCGACGGGCGCTTTCATCCTGATCGATGAAGTCACCCACCAGACCGTGGCCGCCGGCATGATACGCCTGGCCTGATCGATGTCCGCGTTTGTGCCCAGCTTCGGCAAGGTCTACCTGATAGGCGCGGGTCCCGGCGCGCAGGATCTCATCACCCTGCGCGGCGCGCGCCTGCTGCAACAGGCGGACGTGGTACTGCACGATGCGCTGGTCACGCCGGAGATGCTGGAGCTGTGCCCGCAGGCCGAGAAGATTTCGGTCGGCAAGCGTTCCGGCCAGCGCTCCACCGCGCAGCAGGCCATCAATGCGCAGCTGGTGGAATGCGCCAGCCGCTACGCGCTGGTGGTGCGCCTCAAAGGCGGCGACCCCATGCTGTTCGGGCGCGCCGACGAGGAGCTGCGCGCGCTGGAGGAAGCTGGCATTGAAGTGGAAGTGGTGCCGGGCATTACCACCGCCGTGGCGGCGGCGGCGGCCACCAAGCAGCCGCTGACCAAGCGCGGCGTGTCGCGCAGCGTGGCCTTCTTCACCTCCAGCACCGCACCCGAACACCCGGCCGACATCGACATGCCCGACAGCGACACGCTGGTGCAGTATATGGGCGGGCGCGAAGCCATCATCACCGCGCAGCGCCTGCTGGAACAGGGGCGCGTGCCGGAAACGCCGGTGGTCGTGATCGAAAACGTCAGCCGCGCGGACCAGCGCATCCTGCGCCTCACGCTGGACACGCTGGCCCACGGCCTGGAGCCGACGCACGGCCCGGTGCTGGTGATGCTCGGCCACGCCATGGCCCGCCGCCCCCACCAAGCCGCGGACGCCTGACCCGCCTGGCGCCGCCGCGATTGCCATTTCAGCAATCGCCGCCGTAAAATAGCTGCTCTGTCAACCGGAGCACTCCATGCGCAAACTCGTCCCCGTCCTGCTGGCCTTCGCCGTCAGCGCCGCTTATGGGCAAACCCCTGGGCAAAACCCTGCCGCCAACGACGCGCCGCTGCCCGCCCTGCCCTACACGCCCGGCCTGGACGTGTCGGCCATGGACAAGACCGTGGACCCGTGCGAAGACTTCTACCAGTACAGCTGCGGCGGCTGGATGAAGAACAACCCCATCCCCGCCGACCAGAGCGCATGGAGCGTGTACGGCAAGGCCGCGCAGGACAACCAGCGCTTCCTGTGGGGCATCCTGGCCACGCTGGCCGCGCCGTCGGCCCAGGATGGCGCCCGCACCGCCTCCCAGCAAAAGATAGGCGACTACTTCGCCGCCTGCATGGACGAGAAAACCGTCAACGAACGCGGCGCGGCGCCGCTGCAGGAATACCTGGCGCTGATCAGCGGCATGGCGTCCAAGCAGGAGCTGCCGCGCGTGCTGGCCAGGCTGCACACCAGCATCGCCAACAGCATGCTGTTCGGCTTCTCGTCCAACCAGGACCTGGGGGACTCCGCGCAGGTGATCGCCTTCGCCACCACCGCCGACGCCGGCCTGCCGGACCGCGACTACTACCTGAAGAACGACGCCAAATCGAAGAAGATGCGGGCAGACTACGCCGCCCACATCGCCCGCTCGCTGGAACTGGCGGGCGACACGCCGCAGGCCGCCAAGCGGGCCGCCGCCGCCATCCTGAAGTTCGAAACCGTGCTGGCCAAGGCCTCGCTGTCCCGCGTGGACCAGCGCGACCCCTATAAACTATTCCACAAGACCGACCTCAAAGGCCTGCAGGCCATGACGCCGGCCTTCAGCTGGAAGGACTATCTGCAGGCGCTGGGCATGGACGGCGTGAACAGCTTCAACGCCACCGAGCCGGCCTATCTGCGCGCGCTGGACAAGAGCCTGAAGCAACTGAGCCTGGACGACATCAAGACCTATCTGCGCTGGCACACCACGCGCGCCATGGCGCCTTTCCTGTCGCAGGACTTTGTGGCCGAGAATTTCGCCTTCTATCACAAGACCCTGCTCGGCACGCCGGAGCAGAAGCCGCGCTGGAAGCGCTGCGTGCAGCTGGTGGACCAGCAGCTGGGCGAGGCGCTGGGCCAGGAGTTCGTCAGCCGCGCCTTCAGCCCGGAGCTGAAGGAAAAGACGCTGCACATGACGCGCCAGATCGAGGCCGCCATGGAGCAGGACATCAACGCGCTGACCTGGATGAGCGAGCCAACCAAAGAGAAGGCGCGCGAGAAGCTGCATGCGGTGGCCAACAAGATCGGCTACCCGGACAGCTGGCGCGACTACAGCGCCTACAGCGTTTCGCGCGGCGACTTTGCCGGCAACGTGGTGCGGGGCACCGCCTTCGAAGTGCGGCGCCAGCTCGACAAGATAGGCAAGCCGCTGGACCGCTCGGAATGGGGCATGACGCCGCCCACCGTGAACGCCTATTACAACCCGCAGATGAACGACATCAACTTCCCTGCGGGCGTGCTGCAGCCGCCGCTGTTCGACTCGAAAATGGACGATGCGCCCAACTACGGCAACACCGGCGGCACCATAGGCCATGAACTGATACACGGTTTCGACGACGAAGGCCGCCAGTTCGACGCCAAGGGCAACCTGAAAGACTGGTGGGCCAAGCAGGACGCCAAGGCCTTCACGCAGCGGGCGCAGTGCATCGTGGACCAGTACGCGCAGTACACCATCGTGGACGACATCAAGATCAACAGCAAGCTGACGCTGGGCGAGGATGCGGCCGACCTGGGCGGCCTGGTGCTGGCCTGGATGGCGTGGAAAACCGAAATCGCCAACAAGGTGCTGGAAAACCGCGACGGCCTGACGCCCGAGCAGCGCTTCTTTGTCGGCACGGCGCAATGGACCTGCGAGAACGAGCGCCCCGAGCGCCTGCGCGTAAATGCGCTCACCAATCCGCATTCGCCGGGCAAGTTCCGCATCAACGGCCTGGTGGTCAATATGCCGGAATTCGCCAAGGCCTTCTCCTGCAAGCCGGGCCAGGCCATGGTCAAGCCCAGGGAGAAGCTGTGCCGGGTGTGGTGAAGCATCAGGCCGCGCCTGTTAGAATATCGCCTTCGATTTCCAAGGAGGTGATATGCAGCAGCCGAATGAAGTATTTGAACGCGCCCGCGAAGCCCGTCTCGCAGGCCGTTACCAGGACGCGCTGAAGGACCACCTCTGGCTGCATGACCATGCGCTGGAGGTGTCGCCGGACTGGCGCGGCGTGCGCCTGTCCTTCGCCCTGCGCGACTGGATCTACCTGGCCGACGCCTTCCCGCCTGCGCTGGCGGCCCTGAAGAGCATCCGCGACCGCGAATCGTCGCGCATGCTGCTGGGCGCCGCCACGGTGGAGCGTTTCCGCGAAGTGGCCGCCATCAACGAGGCGCTGCGCGAAGTGGGCGCCACCCATGCGCTGTTCCTGAAACTCGATGAAGTCGATTCCGCGCTGGCCGAGCAATGCGCCGAACTGGCCATGACCGCGCTGGTGAAGTGCAACGACTTCCAGCTGGCGCGCCGCTTCCTGCCTTCGCCGTCCGGCCGCATCGAAGCGCTGGCCGCGCGCCTGAACGACGGCGCCGACGCGCTGGCCAGCCAGCCGGCGTCCGCCGCGCCCACGCTGCTGGCCTATGTGCTGAACTATGCGAAGGAAGTACGCCTGGTGCTGGCCGTGCTGAACGGCCTGGAGGAAGACGGCGAAGCGGACAATATGCAGAAACTGGCGCTGGAAGCGATCCGTTCGGACGGCCTGCGCGCCATTATCCAGCGCGAACTGGAGCAGCCCGGTTCCACGCTGGCGGCCATGGCCGCCCAGTCGGAAGCGGAAAGCGAAGAGTAAAGCCTAGCCGCCCGGCGGCGCGCCGGCGATCGTGCCGATGCAGTAATCGGCAATGGCGTCCAGTACCGCCGGGTTCTCCCCCACCGCTTCGGCCACGCTGAAGCGGATTGCCGGATAGGCGGCGCGCAGTTCATCGAGCATGAGCGGCAGATCGCGCAGCACATGGCCGCCCTGGCCTAGAAACACCGGCACCACCGCCACCTCCGCCACCCCGGCGGCGGCCAGCTCGGCGACCCGCTCCGGCAGGCGCGGCGACATCAATTCCAGGAAAGCCAGCGACACGTCCACGCCAGGCAAGCGGGCTTGCGTGATGCCGCGCAGGCGCTCGAACGGCGCGGCCCAGCTGGCGGCGCGCGCGCCGTGCGCAAACAAAATCAGTGCTTTGCTGTTCATCGCTGCCTCCATCAATGCCGCTCCACCCACCACAGCGCGCCCATGGCCAGCAGCAGATACAGCACGCTGGGGGCCGCCGCCGTGAGGAAGGGCGGCCAGGTGCTCAGCATGCCCACGTGCGAGAACAGGGTGTTCACCAGCAGGAAGCTCACGCCTATCATGATGCCGACGAAGACCTTCAGGCTCACGCCGCCGCTGCGCGCGTGCAGGTAGGCGAACGGCAGCGCCAGCGCCATCAGCACGAACACGGCCAGCGGATCGAGCAGCTTCTTCCAGAACGCCACCTTGAACATCTTGGTTTCCTGCTTGTTTTCCTGCAGGTGGCGGGTGTAGACCACCAGTTCATTGGCCGTCATGCGGCCCGGATCGCGGCGCGATACCGTCAGGATCTTCGGCGTGATCTCGGACACCAGGTCGCGCGACTCCATCTTCACGATTTCGACCCGGCTGGTTTCCTGCGCAAAGTGGTTCTGCGCCGTGGCCGCGGCGCCCGCCACCAGCAGGGCCGGATTGCTGAAACGGCTCTCGGTCACGTCATACAGCCGCCATACGCTCTTGCCCTGGAAGGTAGCGCGCTTGGCCTGGATCAGGGAACGCAGGCGGAAGCTGTTGTCGAATTCGTAGAGCTTCACGTCCAGCAGTTCGCCGTCCGGGCGCGCTTCGCGCACATTGAAAAAGCGCGAACCCTGCACTTCGCCGGTCAGGCCTTCGCTCTTGATGATGTCCTTGGTCCACAGGCCCGAGCGGAATTCGGCCGACACCGTGGCGCCCTGCGCCGTCAGGCGCACCTTGTCCGCCAGCGGCGAGGTGCGCGGCACAATCAGTTCGCCGACGATGAAGGTCACCGCCACGATCACCAGGCCTATCCTGAACAGCATGCCGATCGCCCTGCGGGTCGACATGCCGGCCGCGCGCATGATGGTGAATTCGGACGACGAGGCGAATTGCGCCATCGTGTAGATGGTGCCGATCAGCGTGGCCACCGGCAGCACGCGGTAGATCTGCTCCGGCACCATGATGACCACATACAGCAGCGCGTGCTGCAGGGTGTAGCCGTTCTTGCCCACCGAAGGCAGTTCGCCGGTCAGGTCCAGGAAGGCCAGCAGCGAGAGCAGCGCCAGCAGCACAAAGGCCACCGCCTGCGCGATCGAGGAGGCGAAATAGCGTTGCAGGATACTCATTTGACGGTTGCTTCCCTGGCCGGCTGCTTGCCGCGCTTGAGCGCAGCCCACAGCACGAGCGGATGATAACGGTGATTCACATTCTGGCGCCAGACGAACATCAGCGTCACCAGCACGGCGAGGCCGACGTGCAGCGGCCACCACGACAGCGCGAATTTCAGACGGCCCGAGCGCACGCTCGCTTCCAGCACCTTGACCAGGTTGATGTAGCTGAAGAAGACCAGCAGCGCCACGATCAGATTGGACGAACTGCCCGCGCGCGGATTGACGAAGCCGAGCGGTATGGCCAGCAGCGGCAGCAGCAGGCCGGTGATCGGCAGCGCCACGCGCCACAGGATTTCGCCGTGGATAATGGGGCCGGTGCCCTTGAACAGTTCCGCGCTCGGCATGGCGTCCACGCCCTGCGGACCGCCCAGCTCCTGCGCCTTGCTGGCCACGCGCATGCTGTAGCGCTCAAACTCCATGGTCTGCACATCGGCGCTGCCGGGCGTGCCCTGGTAGCGGCGGCCGTTCTTCAGCACCAGGAAGCGGTCGCCCTCGGGCGTGGTGGTGACCACGCCTTCCTTGGCCACCACGGTGGCCGTGCCTTTTTCATCGACGGTGTTGACGAACACGTTGTGCACCACGGCGCTCTGGCCGGACACGCCCTCCACAAAGAAGATGCGGTTGGCCGATGCCGACTCGCGGAACTGGCCCGGCGAGACCTGCTGCAGGTCTTCGCGCTTCTGGAAACGCTCGGCATATTCGCCGCTTTTCTGCTTGGCCCAGGGCGTGGCGTAGAAACTGAGCATCCCGATCAGCAGCACGATGGGCAGGATAAAGGCCAGCACCGGGCGCAGCCAGCGCGCCAGGCTCAGACCGGAGGCGAACCACACCACCATCTCGGAATCGCGGTAGCTGCGGGTCACCACCATCAGCACAGAAATAAAGCTGGTGAGTATCAGGACAGTTGGCAGATAATTCAGGGCTGCGAACGCAATCAGCGCGACCACGTCGCTCGATGCGACCTTGCCGCCCGCGGCTCTGCCGAGGATGGTGATCAGGGTCCAGGTGACGATGAGGGAGAACAGCACCGTGAAGGTTGCCCCGGCGGCACTGGCCAGCTCGCGCTGAAGGGCACGTTGAAAAATCATTCGAAGTTTATAATTCGGTCGTCAAGTTAAGTAAGAACCAAGCCTACACGGAGAAATCTAATGGACTTTAGCATAAAAGCATTCGACGCAAAAAACACCATTGCGTCCGCCAAAACCGGCTGCATCGCCGTCGCGGTATTCGAAAACAAGAAGCTGTCGCCAGCCGCCAAGGCCCTCGACAGCGCCGGCGAAATCACGGCTGCGCTGAAGTCCGGCGACATCACCGGCAAGGCGGGCAGCTCCCTGCTGCTGCGCGGCCTGAAAGGCGCCGCCGCCGAACGCGTGCTGCTGGTCGGCCTGGGCGCCGATGAAGCGGCAGGCGAGAAAAGCTTCGCCTCCGGCGTGCAAGCTGCGATCAAGGTGTTTTCCACCCTGGGCGCGGCGGACGCCATTATCGCACTACCAATGGAAGAAGTGAAAGAGCGCGACGCGGCGTGGGCCATCCGCACCGTGGTGCAGGCCGGCCGCGAGAGCATCTACCGCACCGACAGCCAGAAGAGCAAGAAGGACCCGGCCCCCGCCGGCGTGAAGAAAGTGGCGCTGGCCGTGGCCAACAACGCCGCCAACAAGCTGGCGCTGTCGCAAGCGGTCGCCATCGCCAACGGCATGGAACTGACCAAGGACCTGGGCAACCTGTCGGCCAACGTCTGCACCCCGACCTACCTGGCCAACACCGCCAAGAAGCTGGCCAAGGACTTCGGCTTCGACGTCGAAATCCTGGACCGCAAGCAGCTCGAGGCGCTGAAGATGGGCAGCTTCCTGTCGGTGACCAACGGCAGCGAGCAGCCGCCCAAGTTCATCGTGCTGAAGCACAAAGGCGGCAAGGCCAAGGACGCACCAGTGGTGCTGGTCGGTAAAGGCATCACCTTCGACACCGGCGGCATTTCGATCAAGGCCGGTCCCGGCATGGACGAGATGAAGTACGACATGTGCGGCGCCGCTTCGGTGCTGGGCACCTTCCGCGCCATCGGCGAGATGGGCCTGAAATCAAACGTGATCGGCGTGATCGCCGCCTGCGAGAACATGCCTTCCGGCCGAGCCACCAAACCGGGCGACATCGTCAGCTCCATGAACGGCCTGACCATCGAGATCCTGAACACCGACGCCGAAGGCCGCCTGGTGCTGTGCGACGCGCTGACCTACGCCGAGCGCTTCAACCCGGCCGCCGTGATCGACATCGCCACCCTGACCGGCGCCTGCATCGTGGCCCTGGGCCACCACAACAGCGGCCTGTTCACGCGCGACGACGACGCCCACAACGCGCTGGCGGCCGAGCTGCTGGCTGCGGGCAAAGCCACCGGCGACACCGCCTGGCGCCTGCCGATCGGCGAACAGTACAACGAGCAGCTAAAGTCCAACTTCGCCGACCTGGCCAACATCGGCTCGCCGGGCGGCGCGTCGTGCACGGCGGCGGCTTTCCTGGAAAACTTCACCCGCAAGTACAACTGGGCCCACCTGGACATCGCCGGCACCGCCTGGAAGTCGGGCGGCGCCAAGGGCGCCACCGGCCGTCCGGTGCCGCTGCTGGCGAACTTCCTGATCAACCGGGTATAAACAACAAACGGGCCGCGAGGCCCGTTTTTTTGATCAGTACACCGCGCGCCCCGCATCCGGCGGCGCGCGCCCGTCGCCCGCGTCAAAACGCTTCAGCTCCACCGTCAGCACGGCGGGATAGTCGAAACCCTGGCCCGTGTTGCGGTCGACCACGATGCCCACGCCGGCCGTCAGGGCCACATTGCCCCACAGCGTACCGTTTTCTTTGGAATTGATTTTCTCGAAAGCCCAGGCGGCGCGCTCCAGGCGGCAATCCACCCGCAGCTGGCCGGAGCTCTTGCGGATTTCCACGCGCGCAGGCGTGGTGACGAACCATTTCCCCGCGTCGTTGTACAGGATGCAGCCCACGCCCGCCACTTCACGGTGGTCGAGCACGGTCTGCACCAGCACTTGCTGGGTAGGGGATTCGGTCAGGGTGCCGCAGCCGCCCAGCAACAGCAGGACGGCGGAAACGGCAAACAAGGCTGGACGTGACATATCAGTCCTTTAGGCAAGGCGACAGCAACCCGGGGCGGCGCCGGCAGGCGCTGCCCACTGCTAGCCGTATCGGCGGCTGTTAGCGCTCGATGGCCTTGCTGTCCATTGCACGCTCGATGGCTTGCGGCTTGGCAGGCTGCTTCAGGCTTTGTATCACCTGCAGTATGTCTTCCATGCCCGATTCGCCATTCAGCCGTGAAAACGCGTCCAGTACTTCATTGAGCACCTGGTTGCGAACCACAGCGTCGTCCTGGCTCAAGGCCGGCGCGCGCTGCAGGCCCGGCGAACGCGCAGCAGCGGCTTTCTCGGCGGCAGCTGCTTCCTTCTGCGCTGCCGTCTTTCGCCCCGCCGGCGTTTTGCCGTGCTCCAGCGCCGCCTGCCAGATTACCCAGCGGCGTTGCGTTTCGAATACCAAGTATTCTTCTGGCTTGTCTTCGCGGCGGCGCACAATGTGGCCATCGCGCTGCGCCCATGCTTCAAATGCAGATCGCATTTCAGTCCTTTACAAATGCTTCGCGCATATCTCACTGTTTAAACAACAACTATTTCCCAATAGTACCATTTATTGATGCGTTCCAACGGTATTCTAACTTTTTTTGCATCAAAAGTGTTGCTGTGTGGAAAATTCAGTGTCATCCCGAGTTCTTTAAGTATATTTCTGTTTTCGGCAGCCGTTTATGGAATATTAGTACCAATTTGATAACAATGAAGCACTATCGGCAATTATTTTTTAAATTGTTACATTTTGCAAACAGCTTGCCTATCAATAGTTCCATTTACCGTACGGTTTCCGCCCGGCTTTTTTGCCAGGCTATATGATGCGACTTTGTAAGATTTCCGCCAACACAATAGAAAAAGCCCGCTGCGGTGCAGCGGGCTTCCATTTACTTCGCGCTGAACAATTCCACCCGCCGCTCCTCCAGCAAGGGCAGGATGCGCCCCGCCACCAGGCTTTGGTAGTGGGCGGACTGCTTGTGGGCGTCGAGCGCGGCCTCGTCGCGGTAGCGCTCGAACAGAAGCAGGCTGTTCGGCGCCTCCACGCCCTGATACACCTCGTAGGCCAGGCAGCCCGGCTCGTCCAGCGACAGCGGACGCAGTTCGGCAACGATGGCGAGCACTTCGCTGAAAGCCGCCTCCTTCACCAGCCAGCGGGCGGCGACGGTGATGTGGCCGGCCGCGCTCATGGCTGCGCTCCGTTCAGCGCGGCGACGATGGCTTGCGCCAGCGGTGCGCCCGAGGCCGGATTCTGGCCGGTCAGCAAGCGCCCGTCGACCACCACTTTCTGCTGCCACACGGCCGCCGCCGAGTAGTCGGCGCCCTCTTCGCGCAGCGCATCCTCCAGTTTGAAGGGCACGTCGGCCTCGGCGTAGCCGGCTTCCTCCTCGTTGGAGAAGGAAGTCAGCTTGCGGCCGCGCAGCAGCGGCGTGCCGTCCGCCAGCGTCACGCCCAGCAAGGCAGCCGGGCCGTGGCAGACGGCGGCAACGATCTTGCCCGCATCCCAGGCCCGGGCCACGGCGCGTTTCACGTCCGGATCGCCGGCGATATCCACCATGGGACCGAGGCCGCCGGGGAAGAAGATGGCGTCGTAGTCGGCCACATCGACTTCGGACAGCTTGCGGCTGTGCGCCATGCGGCGCATGGCCGGGCTGCCGAGGAAGGCGCGCTGCGCCGGATCGTTCTCGTCGTAGCCGTCATGCGGCGGGTTGCCGCCCAGCGGCGACGCATATTCCACCGCAACGCCCGCATGCTCGAATACTTCCACCGGGTGGGCGACTTCAGGGAAGAAATATCCCGTGGCGCGCTTGTTCGGGCCGATTTCAGCGGCGTTTGTCAAAATAAACAGTACATGTTTCACACTCATGGCAATCTCCTTCAGTCTGCAAGAAATCCCAGTGTTCCGGGGCATGAGCTAACTATAGGAGCGCGGCGCGATATCGGGTAGATAGCGCCGGGATGACTCAATGTCAGACAATTTGATACAATCTTTGAAATGAAAGACCACTCCCCCATCCTCGACGAGCTGCGCGCCATGGCGGTGTTTGCCACGGTGGTGCGCAGCGGCAGCTTCGCCGCCGGCGCCCGCGCGCTGGGGCTGACCCGCGCCGTGGTCAGCCACCATATCCGCGCGCTGGAAGCCAAGCTGGGTGTGCCGCTGGCCCAGCGCAGTACGCGCAGCTTCAGCCTGACGCCGGCAGGCGAGGCGTTCCGCGTGCACTGCGAGCGCCTGCTCGACGAGGCGCACGACGGCATACGCGGCATGGAGCTGCTGCGCGCCGAGCCGCGCGGCGAGGTCCGCATCACCTGCTCCCACCACTTCGGCAACAAGCGCATCCTGCCCGCGCTGCTGGAATTCCGGCGGCGCTACCCGGCCATCCGCCTGCACGTGGCCATGAGCGACGCCAATGTGGATCTGGTGCAGCACGGCATAGAGCTGGCCGTGCGCGCCGGGCCGCTGGCCGACTCCGCGCTGGTCGCGCGCCGCCTGCTGCGCGAGCAGACCATGCTGTGCGCCTCGCCCGCCTATCTGCGCCGGCACCGCGCGCCCGCCAGCGTGGCCGAGCTGGGATCGCACCGCTGGGTCGCCTATCCGCCCAGCCAGCGCACGCTGGCCGCGCGCGCCGGCGGGCAGGACATCCAGATCCCCATCCGGGGCGACGTGGTGACCGACAGCGCGGCGGCGCGGCTGGCTTTTGTGCTGGCCGGCGAAGGCATGGCGCGCCTGCCCGCCTACGACGCGGCGGCGCTGATCGCGTCGGGCGAGCTGGTGCACGTGCTGCCGGAAGTGGAAACCGCGCCGCTGGAAATCTACCTGGTCCACGCCCAGCGCATCGGCCCCAGCGCCCAGCTGCTGCGGGACTTCCTGCTCGACGCGGAGCGCGGCGAGGCATTCGCTTGGAATTAGCGGCCAACTGCGGCCTGTTCTATTCGCAGTTTTTCATCGCTGCGATGAAGACCGATGCAATCGTGTAGACCGTCGAAAAGTCATATTTGCGTCCGAACTTCGGCGTCCAGTAACGCCCGAGCCGAGCCCGCTCACCTTTTCGGCTAAACATGTTTCTCATCGAACGGGAAAACTGGGATCTGTCCCGTTGATAAACCCGCCGAAGATAATCCGTGCGGATCGACGCTTCTACCGAGGAGAGGACGGAGAGCGAGCTGCTAAGGTCCAGCTCATCACGTGCAGCATCCCGCACTTCCTCCAGCGGATGCCCAACGTATTGCGCCAGGATTGGGTGCGTGCCATTCGCGAACAGTTCGAATAATGCGGCCTCAACCAATGCATGATGTAGCGCGATTTTATCCAGCGACAACTCAGACTCAGAGAGGCTGACTTTAACCACCGCGGATTACCTTCATCAAGGCATCCTGGAACGACTCAGCCGTCAATTCGATGTACCTGACATCAGGCGGCGGCGTGGCAAACTTCCATGCCAAAGGCGGAACAGTCCAGTCCGATTTGACTGCGCCGGCACCGGACACAGGACGATAGGCGGATTCGGGCACAACCACAAGCTTGCAAGATCCGCGCGGCCCGTCCATGTCCACGCGCCCATGCACTCCGATCAAATATGTCCCTATCGGCTTCAGTTTAACCAAGGCATGGCCAAGCTTGATTTCGATCTGCTGCGCAGTATAGTTGCCTAGTTGATCTTCGTGCAGCGTCACGTCGCGTGCGGAAATCGAAATATCACCAGCAGCGAGGTAATCCTTCAGGAACCCATGGACCATGCCATGCAGTTCCTGCAGCCTGCGCAGCCAATCCTGCTTTTCCTGCTCCGGTGACATGCCTCCGGATTGCTCTTCGGCTTCCACCTTCAGCTCCTGCACGAAATTGCTGAATTGATTGCTCATGATTTCACTCCCCGAATCGATAGGCCATTATCGCACCGTTAAAGGCTCTCCGTTCCCTTGACGCCCGTACTGCACGGGCTGAGATGGGTTAAGATTCGCCTGCATATAAAGATCGATTTTAAAAGGCATCGCAAACACATGAAACTCGCAACCTGGAACGTCAACTCGCTGAATGTCCGCCTGCCCCACGTGCTCAAATGGCTGGAGGAAAATCCGGTCGATGTGCTGTGCATACAGGAGACCAAGCTGACCGACGACAAGTTCCCTACCGCCGCCATCGAGGCGGCCGGCTACCACGTGGTGTTCAGCGGCCAGAAAACCTACAACGGCGTGGCCATCCTGTCCAGGCAGCCGATGACGGACGTGGTGGTCAACAATCCGCATTACGAGGACGCGCAGCAGCGCATCCTGGCGGCCACCATAGACGGCGTGCGCGTCGTGTGCGCCTATGTGCCGAACGGCCAGGCGGTGGGCACGGACAAGTATGAATACAAGCTGGGCTGGCTGGCTTCGTTCCGCCACTGGCTGGAGCTGGAGGCGGCGCAGTACCCCAACCTGGCCGTGCTGGGCGACTACAACATCGCGCCGGACGACCGCGACGTGCATGATCCCGTGGCCTGGGCCGGACAGGTGCTGTGCTCGGAGCCGGAACGCGCCGCGCTGCAGGCGCTGTTCGCGCTGGGCCTGACGGACTCCTTCCGCCTGTTCGAGCAGGCCGAGAAGACCTTCAGCTGGTGGGACTACCGCATGCTGGGCTTCCAGAAGAACAAGGGCGTGCGCATCGACCACGTGCTGCTGTCGGCGCCGCTGGCCGCGCGCTGCACCGCTTGCGTGGTGGACCGCGCGCCGCGCAAGTGGGAACAGCCTTCGGATCACGCGCCGGTGATCGCCACCCTCAGCGATTAAGCGGGCCTGCGTTCCAGCATGTGCTGGGCGTTGGCGTGCGGGACGGGCTGCGAGAACAGATAGCCTTGCGCGTAGCGGCAGCCCTGGCGCTGCAGCAGGGCGAATTGCCCTTCCGTCTCCACGCCTTCGGCCACCACCGGCATCTGCAGGCTGTCCGACAGCGCGATGATGGCCGCGACGATGGCGCGGTCCTCCGCACTCTCCTCCAGCTCCTTGATGAAGGCGCGGTCGATCTTGATTTTCCTGACCGGGAAACGCTTCAGGTAGGCCAGGCTGGAATAGCCGGTGCCGAAGTCGTCGATCGACAGCCGTATGCCCATGGCGTTGATCTGCCCCAGGATCTCCATGGTGTGCTCGCCGTGCTGCATCAGCGCCGTCTCAGTGATTTCAAATTCGATCATGGCCGGGTCGATGCCGGTTTCGTCCAGGATGCGGCGGATCGATTCAACCAGGCCGCGGTGCATGAACTGGCGCGGCGACAAATTCACCGCCAGCGGCACCGGCTGCAGGCCCTGCCTGAGCCACTCCATGCTCTGCTCGCAGGCGCTGCGCATCACCCATTCGCCTATCGGCACGATCATGCCGTTCTCTTCGATCAGCGGGATAAAGCTGTCCGGCATCACCAGTCCCTGGCCGGGACGGCGCCAGCGCAGCAGCACTTCCATGGCGTGCACGCTGCGCGTGGCGATGTCCATGATGGGCTGGAAGTGCAGCTCGAACTGGCTCAGCGCCAGCGCGCTGCGCAGGCTGTTTTCCAGCTCGAAGCGCTGCGCCGCGGACACGTTCATCTTCGGCGTGAAGAACTGGTAGTTGTTGCGGCCGGACGCCTTGGCGTGGTACATGGCGCCGTCGGCGTGGCGCATCAGCGTTTCCACGTCCTCGCCGTCGTCCGGATAGACGCAGATGCCGATCGACGGCGTAATGTGCAGCATGCGCCCTTCCAGCGGGAAGGGCACGGCCAGCGCTTCGATGATCTTCTCGGCCACCCTGCTCGCTTCCTCGATCGAACGTATGCCCGGCACCAGCACCACGAATTCGTCGCCGCCCAGGCGGGCCACGGTGTCGCTGGCGCGCACCGAGCGGCACAGGCGGCTGGCCACTTCCTTGAGCAGCTGGTCGCCGGTCAGGTGGCCCAGCGAGTCGTTGATGGTCTTGAAGCGGTCCAGGTCCAGGAACATCACCGCCAGGCGCCGCTCCGAACGCTGCGCGGAGAGCATGGCGCGGTCCAGGCGGTCGGCCAGCAGCGCGCGGTTGGGCAGGCCGGTCAGGGTGTCGTGGTAGGCCATGTGGTGCACGCGCGCCTCGGCCTGGCGACGCTCCACGATCTCGCCTTGCAGCTGGGCGTTGGCGCCGGCCAGTTCGGCGGTGCGCTCCAGCACCCGCACTTCCAGTTCGTCGCGCGCCTGGCGCACCGCTTCGGCGTCGGCGCGGCGCGCGGTGATGTCGTCCACCAGCCATACCGAGCGGCCGTGCGGCTGCGCCATGTCGAAAGGCCGGCCGGACAGGCGCGCCCAGAAGCGGCTGCCGTCCTTGCGCACCAGCTGGTACTCCGAGGTGTTGACGTGGCCGGCGCGGAAGTCGCGCGCGGTCTGCTTGCGCGCCATGTCCCAGGACTCGATGTCGGCGTAGAAGGCCTGCACGCTCAGGTTGTTCATTTCGCCCGGCGCGTAGCCGAACAGTTCTTCCATCTTGGTGTTGCAGCGCAGGTTGTAGCCGCCCTCGCATACCGAGATGCCGAGCACCGCGCTGTCGAGGATGGCCTGGTTCTCCAGCAGCGCGTTGCGCAGCGATTCCTCGGCCAGCTTCTGCTCGGTGCGGTCTTCGGCGATCCAGATGGTGCCCTGGCTGGGGTCGTCCGGGTTCACCACGTAGGCGATCAGCTGGGCCCAGAAGGTGGTGTTGTCCTTGCGCCGCATTTCCACTTCGGTCTGGAAGGGCTTGCCCACCAGGAGGAAGGGCGTGGCGGCCGCGCCCAGGCGCTCGTAGGCGGCTTGCGAGGGGTATAGCGCCACGCCGCTCAGGCCCAGGCCTTCGTCGCCTTCGTAGCGGAACATCTCGGCGAAGCCCCGGTTGTAGCGCGTGATGAGGCGGTTCTTGGTGAACAGGATGCTGATCGACGCGTTCGTCATGATGGCTTCCACTTCCATCTGCGTCTGGCGCGACTGCGTAATGTCTTCCATGATCCAGATGGTGCCGCCGTCGCTGCGCTCGTGGCTGATGGCCTGCGCCCGCACGCGGCACCACAGCAGGCTGCCGTCCTTGCGCTTGAACTGGAATTCCTTTTTCTCGAAGGGCTGGCCGCTGCCCAGCAAGGGGCCGGCCTCCATGCCGAATTCGGCGTAGGCCTGCGGCGACGGGAACACTTCCACCGCCGGGCGGCCGTACATTTCCTCGCGCGTGTAGCCGAACATTTCGGCCATGCGCGGATTGCAGTTCAACAGCGTCTGCGCCTTGGTGAACAGGATGCCGACCGAGGCGTTGTCGAGAATGGCGTTCTGCTCCATCAGCAGCTGGCGCATGCTTTCCTCGGCCGCGCGCTGCTCGCTGATGTCCTCCACGATCCAGACCGTGCCTTCGGCAATGTCGGACGGGTCGAGCGAGCGGCCATACAGGCGGCCCCAGAACAGCGTGCCGTCCTTGCGGCGCAGCTGGATTTCGGTCTTGAAGGACTGGCCCCGCGTCAGCAAGGGGCGCGACTGCTCGGCCACGCCCTGGCGGATTTCGTCGCTGCCATACAGCATATTGCCGCTGGCGCCCTCCATTTCGTCGCGCGCATAGCCGAACATTTCGGCCGCGCGAATATTGCACTCGATGATGAAGCCGGACTTGCCGAAGATGATGCCGACCGCCGCGTTCTCCAGGATGGCCTGCTGTTCCAGCAAGGTCTTGCGCAGCGCGCGCTGGTCGCGCTGGAAGCCGCTGGTGTCGTGGAACACCACGATGGCGCCGGCCGCCGGGCCTTCGCCGAGCAGCGGCTTGAGCGTGGCCTGCACCGGGATGTACTGGCCGGTGGCGTGGGCCAGGCAGCTGTCCCACTGCCGCGCGGCCTTGGCGGCGGCGCTGTCCCCTGCATTGCCGCCCATGGCGGCATCGAGCCGCGCCATGCTGTCGCTGCGGGCGTGGCGCGCGAACACGTCGGCCACCGGACGGCCGCGCGCAGCGAAGCCCAGCAGTTCGTCCAGCTCCGGGCTGGAGGCAAGCACCATCCCGTCGCCGCCGCACGCGCACGCTGGCAGGCCGATCAGCTGCAAGGCTTCGGCCACGGAATCCGGATGGGGTGGAACACGACTCATGTACACCTGGGCACCTTTTAGTAACGTGCCGGTCTCCTGTGGCAGCGTAGTTGGCAGATCATAAACCACAACGTGCGGGTCCGCCACCGCGCACGCCGACGGCGGCCTCTAAATGCGCCTATGCCCGCGTGCAGCGGGCATAGTTACAACAAAGCAAGGAGAGTGGCAGGCTAGAAAGCGTCGCCCGGCACCCTGACCCAGCCTTCCATCAGCACCCGCGCGCTGCGGCTCATGATGGCCTTGGTGACACTCCATTCGCCGTTGACCAGGGTCGCCTCGGCGCCCACCCGCAGCGTGCCGGACGGATGGCCGAAGCGCACCGCTGACATGGCCACCGGCGCGCCGCCGCAGGCGGCCAGGTTGACCAGCGTGCCGGGCACCGCCGCCGCCGTGCCGATGGCCACCGCCGCGGTGCCCATCATGGCGTGGTGCAGCTTGCCCATCGAGAGCGCGCGCACCAGCAGGTCGATTTCGCCCGCCGCCACCTGCTTGCCGCTGGATGAGGTGTAGCCGGCCGGCGGCGCCACGAAGGCCACCTTGGGCGTGTGCTGCCGCTGCGCCGCCTCGTCGATATGCTTGATCAGGCCCATGCGCAGCGCGCCGTGCGCGCGTATGGTTTCAAAGCGGGCCAGCGCCTTGGCGTCGCCGTTGATGGCGTCCTGCAGCTCGGCGCCGGTGTAGCCGATTTCTTCCGCGTTGACGAAGATGGTCGGGATGCCGGCGTTGATCATGGTGGCCTTGAAGGTGCCCACGCCGGGCACTTCCAGCTCGTCGACCAGGTTCCCGGTCGGGAACATAGAGCCGCCAGCGCCCTCCTCGTCCGCCGCCGGGTCCATGAATTCGAGCTGCACTTCGGCGGCCGGGAAGGTCACGCCGTCCAGTTCGAAGTCGCCGGTTTCCTGCACCTCGCCGTTGGCGATGGGGATGTGGGCGATGATGGTCTTGGAGATATTGGCCTGCCAGATGCGCACCACGGCCACGCCGTCGCGCGGCACGCGGTCCGCGTCCACCAGGCCGCCGCTGATGGCGAAAGCGCCAACGGCGGCTGACAGGTTGCCGCAGTTGCCGCTCCAGTCCACGAAGGCCTTGTCGATGGCGACCTGGCCGAACAGGTAGTCCACGTCGTGGTCCGCTTTTGCGGACTTGGACAGGATGACCGTCTTGCTGGTGCTGGAGGTGGCGCCGCCCATGCCGTCGATCTGCTTGCCGTAAGGGTCCGGGCTGCCGATCACGCGCAGCAGCAAGGCGTCGCGCGCCTTGCCGGGAACTTGCGCCGCCGCCGGCAGATCCTGCAGGCGGAAGAACACGCCTTTGCTGGTGCCGCCGCGCATATAGGTGGCGGGGATCTTGATTTGAGGTGTGTGTGCCATGCTTATGCGGCCTTCGCGGATTCGAGGAAGTCCTGCGCGAAGCGCTGCAGCACGCCGCCCGCTTCGTAGATCGACACTTCCTCTGCCGTGTCCAGGCGGCAGATGACGGGAACGCTTAGCTGCTCGCCGTTCCTGCGCGTGATGACCAGCGCCAGCGTGGCGCGCGGCGTGCGCTCGCCGATCACGTCGTAGGTCTCGGTGCCGTCGATGCCCAGGGTCAGGCGGTTCACGCCCGGCATGAACTCCAGCGGCAGCACGCCCATGCCCACCAGGTTGGTGCGGTGGATGCGCTCGAAGCCTTCCGCCGCAATCGCTTCCACGCCGGCCAGGCGCACGCCCTTGGCGGCCCAGTCGCGCGAGGAACCCTGGCCGTAGTCGGCGCCGGCGATGATGATCAGCGGCTGCTTGCGCTCCATATAGGTCTCGATGGCTTCCCACATGCGCGTGACCTTGCCTTCCGGCTCAACGCGGGCCAGCGAACCGGCTTTCACCTTGCCGTCTTCCAGCACCATCTCGTTCTTCAGCGTGGGGTTGGCGAAGGTGGCGCGCTGCGCGGTCAGGTGGTCGCCGCGGTGGGTGGCGTAGGAATTGAAGTCCTCCTCCGGCAAGCCCATTTTGTGCAGGTACTCGCCGGCCGCGCTGTCCATCATGATGGCGTTCGACGGCGACAGGTGGTCGGTGGTGATGTTGTCGCCCAGGACGGCCAGCGGACGCATGCCCGACAGCGTGCGCGCACCGGCCAGCGCGCCTTCCCAGTACGGCGGACGGCGGATGTAGGTGGTCTGCGGACGCCAGTCGTACAGTGGGCTCACTTTCACACCGTCGTCTTCCTGCTTGGCGAACATCGGGATGTAGACCTTGTGGAATTGCTCCGGCTTCACGCTGGCGGCAACCAGCGCGTCGATATCCGCGTCGCTCGGCCAGATGTCGGCCAAGCGGATCTCCCTGCCGTCCGCGCTCACCCCCAGCACGTCCTTCTCGATATCGAAGCGGATGGTGCCCGCGATGGCGTAGGCCACCACCAGCGGCGGCGAGGCCAGGAAGGCCTGCTTGGCGTAAGGGTGGATGCGGCCGTCGAAATTGCGGTTGCCGGACAGGACGGCGGTGGCGTACAGGTCGCGGTCTATCACTTCCTTCTGGATCACCGGGTCCAGCGCGCCGGACATGCCGTTGCAGGTGGTGCAGGCGTAAGCCACCACGCCGAAGCCGAGCTGCTCCAGTTCGGGCATCAGCTTCGCCTCTTCCAGGTACAGGGTCACGGCCTTGGAGCCGGGCGCCAGCGAGCTTTTCACCCACGGCTTGCGGGTCAGCCCCAGCTTGTTGGCGTTGCGCGCCAGCAGGCCGGCGGCGATCATATTGCGCGGGTTGTTGGTGTTGGTGCAGCTGGTGATGGCGGCGATGATGACGGCGCCGTCAGGCATCAGGCCAGGCTCGTTTTCCACCACGCCCGAAATGCCGCGCGCGGCCAGTTCGGAGGTCGGCACCCGCTTGTGCGGATTGGACGGGCCGGCGATGTTGCGCACCACGGTGGACAGGTCGAAGCGGATCACGCGCTCGTACGCGGCGTGCTTGAGCGAGTCCGCCCACAAGCCGGTTTCCTTGGCATACACCTCCACCAGGTCCACCAGCGCGGCGTCGCGGCCGGTGAGCTTGAGGTACTTGATGGTCTGCTCGTCGATGTAGAACATGGCGGCGGTGGAACCGAATTCCGGCGCCATATTGGAGATGGTGGCTCGGTCGCCCAGCGTGAGGTGCGAAGCGCCCTCGCCGAAGAACTCCAGGTAGGACGACACCACTTTTTCCTTGCGCAGGAATTCGGTCAGCGCCAGCACCGTGTCGGTGGCGGTGATGCCTTCGCGCGGCTTGCCGGTCAGCTCCACGCCGATGATGTCGGGCAAACGCATCCACGAGGCGCGGCCCAGCATCACGCTTTCCGCTTCCAGTCCGCCCACGCCGATGGCGATCACGCCCAGCGCGTCCACCATAGGCGTGTGCGAGTCGGTGCCCACCAGCGTGTCCGGATAGGCCACGCCGTCCTGCACCTGCACCACCGGCGACATGCGCTCCAGGTTGATCTGGTGCAGGATGCCGTTACCCGGCGGGATCACGTCGACGTTCTTGAACGCCTTCTTGGTCCAGTTGATGAAGTCGAAGCGGTCTTCGTTGCGGCGGTCTTCAATGACGCGGTTCTTGTTGAAGGCGTCCGGATCGAAACCGCCGCATTCCACCGCCAGCGAGTGGTCCACCACCAGCTGGGTGGGAACTACGGGGTTGACCAGTGCAGGGTCGCCGCCTTGCAGGGCAATGGCGTCGCGCAAGCCGGCCAGGTCCACCAGGGCGGTCTGGCCCAGGATGTCGTGGCAGACCACGCGCGCAGGGAACCACGGGAAGTCCAGGTCGCGCTTGCGCTCGATGAGCTGGGACAGCGAGGCGTTCAGCGTGGCGGGCTCGCAGCGGCGCACCAGGTTTTCGGCCAGCACGCGCGAGGTGTAGGGCAGCTTGTCGTAAGCGCCCGGCTGGATGGCGTCGACGGCGGCGCGCGCGTCGAAGAAGTCCAGCTTGGTGCCCGGGAGGGCTTTGCGGTGTAGCGTATTCATTATTTGCGGTCCTTGATAGGAACGAATTTCAGATCGTCCGGGCCGACGTAGTTTGCACTCGGGCGAATGATCTTGTTGTCGATACGCTGCTCGATGATGTGGGCGGCCCAGCCGGACGTGCGCGAGATGACGAACAGCGGCGTGAACATGGCGGTCGGCACGCCCATCATGTGGTAGGACACGGCGGAGAACCAATCCAGGTTGGGGAACATCTTCTTGATTTCCCACATGACCGATTCCAGGCGCTCGGCGATGTCGAACATCTTGGTCGAACCGGCTTCTTCGGACAGCTTGCGCGCCACTTCCTTGATGACCACGTTGCGCGGGTCGGAGATGGTGTACACAGGGTGGCCGAAGCCGATCACCACTTCCTTGTTTTCCACGCGCTTGCGGATGTCCGCTTCGGCTTCGTCGGCGTTCTCGTAGCGCTTCTGGATCTCGAAGGCGAATTCGTTGGCGCCGCCGTGTTTCGGGCCGCGCAGCGCGCCGATGGCGCCGGTGATGGCCGAGTGGATGTCCGAACCCGTGCCGGCGATCACGCGGCTGGTGAAGGTGGAAGCATTGAACTCGTGCTCCGCGTACAGGATCAGCGACACGTGCATGGCTTTGACCCACGAGTCGCAAGGCTTCTCGCCGTGCAGCAGGTGCAGGATGTGGCCGCCGATGGAGTCGTCGTCGGTTTCCACTTCGATGCGTTTGCCGGAGTGGCTGAAGTGGTACCAGTACATCAGCATGGAGCCGAAGGAAGCCATCAGGCGGTCGGCGATGTCGCGCGCGCCAGGCACGTTGTGGTCGTCCTTCTCGGGCAGCACGCAGCCCAGCACGGACACGCCGGTGCGCATCACGTCCATCGGGTGGGCCGACGCGGGCAGCGCTTCCAGCGCGGCTTTCACGGCCTGCGGCAGGCCGCGCAGCGATTTCAATTTGGTCTTGTAGGCGTTCAGTTCCGACTGGGTCGGCAGCTTGCCGTGCACCAGCAGGAAGGCGATTTCTTCGAACTCGCTGGTGGTGGCCACGTCCAGGATGTCGTAGCCGCGATAGTGCAGGTCATTGCCGGTCTTGCCGACGGAGCACAGCGCGGTATTGCCGGCGGTGACGCCGGACAGGGCGACGGATTTCTTGGGCTTGAAGGTTGGGGCTTGTTCGGTCATTTTCGAGGTCTCCTTGAATTCTGGCTTATTTCTTTTGCGCGGCGAACAGCGCGTCGAGCTTCTGCTCGAAGTCGTGGTAGTTGATGCGGTCGTACAGTTCGGCGCGGGTCTGCATGGTGTCGAGCACGTTCTGCTGCGTGCCGTCGCGGCGGATGGCGCCGTAGACGTTTTCAGCGGCCTTGTTCATGGCGCGGAAGGCGGACAGCGGGTACAGCACCAGGCCCACGTCGGCGGTGCGCAGCTCGTCCACGGTGAACAGCGGGGTGGAACCGAATTCGGTGATGTTGGCCAGGATGGGCACGCCCACCGCCTTGGCGAACTGCTTGTACATGTCCAGCGAGATCATCGCTTCCGGGAAGATCATGTCGGCGCCGGCTTCCACGCAGGCCACCGCGCGCTCGATGGCGGCGTCCAGGCCTTCCACGGCCAGCGCGTCGGTGCGCGCCATGATGACGAAGTTTTCGTCGGTGCGGGCGTCCACGGCGGCCTTGATGCGGTCCACCATCTCCTGCTTGGTGACGATCTCCTTGCCCGGACGGTGGCCGCAGCGCTTGGCGCCCACCTGGTCTTCAATGTGCATGGCGGCGGCGCCGAACTTGATCATGGACTTGACGGTGCGCGCCACGTTGAAGGCGGAGGCGCCGAAGCCGGTGTCCACGTCCACCAGCAGCGGCAGGTCGCACACGTCGGTGATGCGGCGCACGTCGGTCAGCACGTCGTCCAGGCTGGAAATGCCCAGGTCGGGCAGGCCCAGCGAGCCGGCGGCAACGCCGCCGCCGGACAGGTAGATGGCCTTGAACCCGGCGCGCTTGGCCAGCAGGGCGTGGTTGGCGTTGATGGCGCCGACAACCTGCAGCGGGGATTCTTCCTGGACGGCTTTGCGGAACGCGGCGCCTGCGGAGTACTGGCTCATGTGATGCCCTTTCAAGTTAGGTTGCAGCCAGTATTGCAAGCCCCGTGCCAGCAGGTGAACCATAGCAAAATCAAGCACTTGGCTCTATGAATGCACTATAGTCCTGTTTCATTTTGAAACACTGAAACATCACGTTGCGAAACATGGCCTATAATTGAAACATGCGCCCATCCGCCCCGCCGCCCTTCGACCCCGCCGACAAACCCGTGATCTGGACGGTGGCCGTATCGCGCCTGTCCGAGCTGTTCCGCGATATCACGCTGGAATACGACAACCTGGCCACCATCGAGCCGGTCAACCTGGGCTTTGACGAGGCGGCGCGCCATATCCGCGAACGCATGGCCACCGAGCGCTGCGACGCGGTGATCGCGGCCGGCTCGAACGCGGCCTATCTGAAGGGCCGCCTGTCGGTGCCGGTGGTGATCGCCAAGGCCAGCGGCTTCGACGTGATGCAGGCGCTGGCGCGGGCGCGGCGCGTGTCCGAGCGCATCGCCGTCGTCACCTACCAGGAGAAAATGCCCGAGCTGTCCGAATTCGCCGCCACCTTCGGCTTCGGCGTGGAGCAGCGCACCTACGCCACCGAGGAGGACGCGCGCGCGCAGATCAACGAACTCAAAGCCTCCGGCGTGCGCGCCATCGTCGGCGCCGGGCTGATTACCGACCTGGCCGAAGAGGCCGGGCTGACGGCGGTGTTCGTGTACTCAGCCGCATCGATACGGCGCGCCTTCGACGACGCGCTGGAGATGGCGCGCCTGACCCAGCTCGAATCGAACCGTGCGCGCAGCCGCCTGGGCGTGGTGGCGGACACGCTGCGCGCGCGGCACGGCCTGAACGATTTGCGCGGCGATTCAGCCGCCATGGAGAAGATGCGCCAGGCCGTGGTGCTGTACGCGAAGTCGCCCGCCACGGTGCTGATACAGGGCGAAACCGGCTGCGGAAAGGAACTGGTGGCACAGGCCATCCACCGCGAGGCGCCGCGCAGCCTGGGCGCCAGCCGGCCCTTTGTGGCGGTCAACTGCGGCGCCATCGCCGAATCGCTGCTCGAGTCCGAGCTGTTCGGACACGAGGAAGGCGCCTTCACCGGCGCGCGGCGCGGCGGGCACGCGGGCCTGTTCGAAGCGGCCAACCGGGGCACGCTGTTCCTGGACGAGATAGGCGAAATGCCCTTGGCGCTGCAAACGCGCCTGCTGCGGGTGCTGGAGGAACGGGAGGTGGTGCGGGTGGGCGGCACGCGGCCCATCGCCATCAATGTGCGCATCATCAGCGCCACGCACTGCGACCTGGAACAGCGCGTACGCGAAGGCCGCTTCCGGGCCGACCTGTTCTACCGTCTTGCCGTGCTGCGCCTGGCGCTGCCGCCGCTGCGCGAACGGCGCGAAGATATCGTGCCGCTGGCCGAGTGGTCGCTGAAAAATGCATTGGCGGCGCTGGGCGCGCGGCCGCATCCCAATCTGCACGCCGAGATCAGCGCCTGCACCCCGCTGCTGCTGGGCTACGGCTGGCCCGGCAATGTGCGCGAGCTGCGCAATCTGACCGAACGGCTGGCGCTGTTCCTGGCCGCCGAACCGCTGCAGGCGCTCACGCCGGGCTTTGTGCTCAGTGTCGCCCCCGAGCTGCAAGCCAGCGCCAGCACGCTTGCCGGCGCACCGCCGCCGCCTCCAGCAGCAATCCCCGGCGCCCCGGAAAGCGCTAGCGCCGTGCTGGCCCGCTTCGGCGGCCGCCGCGACGCCGCCGCCGACCACCTCGGCATCAGCCGCACCACCCTCTGGCGCCGCCTGCGCGCCGAACAGTCCTCCACCTAACCACAAGCGAACTGAGCCGCATTCGGGGCTCGGCGTCCCCGTCTGCCCCTAAATGCGCGCTCCCTGACTACAAGCGGACTGAGCCGCATTCGGGGTCAGACCCCGAATGCGGCTCAGTTCGCTGAAGGGCGCGCCACGCGGGCGGGGGCGGCGCTAGAATCGCCTCATCAATGGAGGCGTTTATGCGTGATCAGGTGGAGGCGGAATCGCTGAAGGAGCAGATGGGCCGGGTGATCGAGGAGGCGCGCATGGTGCTGCCCGGCGTGCAGGCGCTGTTCGGCTTCCAGACCATCGCCGTGTTCAACGAGCCCTTCAAGCAGCTGCCCATGCTGGTGCAGGACTGCCACGTGGCGGCACTGGCGCTGGTGGTGGTGGCGATCGCCCTCGTGATGATGCCGGCCGCTTACCATCGCCAGGCCGAGCCTTTCCATATTTCGCGGCGCGCGATCGCGCTGTCTTCGCGCTGCATCTGCTACGCGCTGGCGCCCTTGGCGGCCGCCATTTCGCTGGACGTGTTCGTGGTGCTGCAAATGGTGACCGGCGACACCGCCCTCGCCGCATGCAGCGGGGGCGGCGCCTTCGCGCTGCTGATTACCATGTGGTTCGGTTACCCGCAGCTGATGCGGCGCAAACTCGGCCGCGCCGGCTGACTCGCCGGCTGACTATTTGCTCTTGTCCGGGAAGGCCGGACGCACAGGCCGCGCCGGCGGATTCTTCGCCAGCTCCGCCTTGATCACTTCGATCGCCTTCTCCAGCTGCGGATCGCGGCCCGCGATCACTTCGGCCGGCGTCTGCTCCACTTCGATGTCCGGCGCCACGCCCTCGTTCTCCACGCCCCAGCCGCCGTCGCGCGTCCAGAACGCCAGGTTGGGCGCCGTAATCGTGCCGCCGTCCATCAGCACCGGGAAGCCGAGGATGCCCACCAGGCCGCCCCAGGTGCGCTTGCCGATCAGCGGCCCCATTTGATTTTTGCGGAACATCCACGGCAGCAGGTCACCGCCGGAACCGGCCGTCTCGTCGATCAGCATGGCGCGCGGGCCCTGGATGGAGGCGGACGGCGTTTTCATGTCCGCGCCGTAGCGCATGGTCCACCACGCGATCTCCTTCTTCTGCAGGATTTCGATGTAGTAGTCCGCCACGCTGCCGCCGCCGTTGAAGCGCTCGTCGATGATGACGGCGTCCTTGTCGGCCTGCGGGAAGAAGTAGCGCTTGAAGTAGGTGTGGCCCAGGCCCGCCGTGTTGGGCACGTAGACATAGGCCACGCGGCCGTTGGTGGCGGCGCTGACCTTGCGGATATTCCCCTCCACCCAGTCGCGGTTGCGCAGCGCGTCCTCGTTGGGCACCGGGACCACGGTGATAGTGCGCGACTTGCTGCCGTCCGCGTTGGGCCCCACGGTGATGTCGATGGCCTTGTTGGCAGTGTTTTCAAACGCGCTGTACAGATTGGTGGGCGGCAGCAGCGGACGGCTTTCCACCGCCAGTAGATACTCGCCCGCCTTCACGTTCAGGCCCGGCTCGGTGAGCGGCGCGCGCAGCGACGGATTCCAGTTCAGGCCTCCGTACACTTTCTTGAAGCGGTAGTGGCCGTTGGCGATCTCGTAGTCCGCACCCAGCAGGCCGCCCGGCACGGCGCGGCTTTCGATGAAGTTGTCGCCGCCGCCGCCGCGATGGTGGCCCACCGCCAGTTCGCTGCACATCCACTGTATCAGCCGGTTCAGGTCCGCGCGGCTGGACAGGTCGGGCAGGAAGGCGGCGTACTTGGCGCGCATCTTGTTCCAGTCCACGCCGTGCATGCCGGGGTCGTAGAAGAAGTCGCGGTTGATGCGCCAGGCTTCGTTGAAGATCTGCGTCCACTCGGCGCGCGGCTCGGCTTTCACTTCGATGCTGTCGACCTTGATGCGGCCTTCGCCAGGCGGCAGCAGCTTGCCGGTGGCCGAACCCATGGCCCAGTTGTCCTTGAATACGTAGAGCAGCTTCTTGCCGTCGGCGGAAAGGTCGTAGCCGTCCGATTCGGCCACCAGGGTTTCGGTTTTCCTGTCCTTCAGGTCGAAGCGCTGGATGGCTTTCTTGCCGTCCGCGTCGCGCACGAAGAAGATCTGCCCTGCGGCGCCGGCATCAAGGTCGGAGATTTTCGCAGCGGGGACAGGCAGGTCGATGATGCGGGTCTCGATGCCGTCGAAGTCTATGCTGATGGGGGCGACCACGGCCAGCGCCACTTTCGGGTCGTCGCGGCCGGTCTTGGGGTCGATCTTGGGATCGGCCTTGGCCGCGTCGGCCGCTTCGGGTTCGGCCTTGGCGGTCTTGGCGGCGTCCTTCTTCTCCGGCTCTTTCGCTGCCGGTGCGCCCTTCTCCTCGTCGCTTTCCTTGATCAGCGGCGAAGGCAGGTCGCGCCGCAGCACCGCCATCCAGATGGTGCGCGTGACCTGGTTATCCTCGTTCTGCTGCGAGAACCAGTTGTTGCTCGGACCGGCGTTGGTGGAGGCGAAGAAGTACAGATACTTGCCGCTCTTGTCGAACACCGGATTGGCCACGTCCGACAGGCCGTCCGTCACCGCATGCGATTTATTCTGCTCCAGCGAGTAGATGTAGGCGCTGCGCGTGTAGCTCATGGAATTGAGCGTGTAGGCGATCCAGCGCGAGTCCGGAGCCCACGCGGCGCGCAGCGTCTTGTTCACGCCGTAGAGCGGTTCGGAGGCCACCTTCTTCGTTGACCCGGTGGCGATGTCCAGCACGTACAGGGTCCAGGCGTTGTCGGTGTAGGCGATCTTCTTGCAGTCGGGCGACCATACCAGGTTGTCGTAGTAGCCCGCGCCGGTGAGCTTGAGTTTCCTCGGTGCGCCTTTGCCGTCCTGGGCGCGGATGTGCAGTTCGTATTCGCCGGATTCATCGGAAATATAGGCCACCGAGCGGCCGTCCGGCGACCAGGCCGGGTTGCGCTCGTGCGCGGACGAGGTCTGCGTGAGATTGCGCACGTCGCCCTTGTCGGCTGGGATGGTGACGATCTCGCCCCGGAATTCGTAGGCCACGCGCGCGCCGGACGGCGAAATGGACGCGTTGCGGATGTAGCGCGCGCCGCGCACCCAGCGCTCGCGCGACAAGCCCAGGTCCGTGCTCACGCCCACCGTGAGCTTGCGGGCCTGGGTGTTCGCCTGGCTGCCGAGGTCCAGCGTGTGCAGATAGCCGGCCTGCTCGTACACCAAGGTGTTGCCCGCTGCGGAGATGTTCAGCACCGGGAAGTCGCGGTGATTGGTGATCTGGCGCACGGCCCTGGTTTTCAGGTCGTAGGCGTGCAGGTTGAATTCGCCGCTGCGGTCCGAACGGAAGTAGACGGTGTCGCCTATCCAGACCGGGTCCACGTCGTTGGCGTGCGTGGCCGGCTGCGGGATTTTTTCCACCGACTTGTCGCCGAAGCTGTACAGCCACAGGACGGAGTTGGTGCCGCCGCGATAGCGTTTCCATTGCAGGAAGGCTGGAGAGAACGGGTTGTATGCCACGCGCTTGCCGTCCGGCGAGTAGGCGGCGCGCGCCGCGTTCGGAATTTCCAGCTCGGTTTCCACGCCGCCGCTTACCGGCACCGTGAACAATTTGCGGAAGCGGTTGTTGAAGGCCGCGCGCGGGGAGGTGAACAGCACCGATTTGCCGTCGGGCGCAAAGCCTTGCACGATGTCTTGGCCGGGATGGTAGGTCAGGCGCTTGGGCACGCCGCCCTCCACCGGCAGCACATACACGTCCGCATTGCCGTCCAGTTGCGCGGTGTAGGCCAGCAGTTTGCCGTCCGGCGAGAACACCGGGCTGGATTTCTCGCCCAGGTCCGAAGTCAGGCGGCGCGGCGCGCTGCCGTCCAGGTTGGCCAGCCACAGGTCGCCCGCGTACATGAAGGCGATGTGGCGCGCAGAGACTGCGGGCTCGCTCAGCATGCGGGTGTCGCTGGTGTTCGGCAGCGCGGCGGCGGTTTGGGAGATCAGCATGGCGCAGGCGGCGGCCAGCGGGGCAAGGGTGGACTTCAGGCGTGGTCGGTTCAAGTTTGGCTCGCTCGGTGAGGGGGACATGGCAATACCTGGTTGGCAAATATACACCACACCGCCGCGCCGTTCATCCTCAATTTTCGCCGTTCATCCAAAGGCCGTGGCCGGACCGGCGGCGCGCCGATAGCATGGGTTTCATCGCAACCACTCCAGGAGCCCCACCATGTTCAAACGCCTGATCTGCAGCATGCTGCTCGCCGGCGCTGTTACCGCTGCCGCTGCCACCCCTTCCGCCTTCAACGTCAAAGTGACGGGCGCCGGCGCGCCGGTCATCCTGATTCCAGGCCTGGCCTCGCCGGGCGAGGTGTGGGACGGCACAGTGCAGCGCTTCTGCGCCAGCCGCCAGTGCCATGTGCTGACGCTGGCCGGCTTCGCGGGCGCGCCCGCCATCGACGCGCCGCTGCTGCCGGCGGTGGAGCAGCAGTTGTCCGCCTACATCAGCGACAACAAGCTGGGGCGCCCGCTGCTGGTCGGCCACAGCATGGGCGGCTTCCTGGCGCTGAAGATGGCGGCGAACCATCCGGCGCAGGTGGGCCGCGTGGTGGTGGTGGACGCGTTGCCCGCGCTGGGCGCCACCCAGCTGCCGAACGTGACGTCCGAGCAGCTCGAGGCCATGGCGGCGCAGATGCGGGACCGCCTGCTCGGCGCCGACCAGGCCTCCTTCGCCGCGCAGCAGCGCCGTACCGCCGGCAGCCTGGTCAGCGCTGAAGCGGATGCGGAACGCGTGGCCGGCTGGAGCCTGCAGTCGGACCGCAGGACCATGGCCACCGCCATTTATCAGATGCTGTCGCAGGACTTGCGGCCGGATCTTGCGCGCATCCAGGCGCCCACGCTGGTACTGGGCAGCTGGGCCGCGTACAAGAGCTTCCTGCCGCGCAGCGCGGTGGAGGCCATGTTCAAGAGCCAATACCAGCAGCTGCCGGGCGTGCAGGTGGAGCTGGCCGACACGGCACGCCACTTCATCATGTACGACGATCCTGATTGGATGTATGCTCGCATCGACCAATTTCTGAAATAACGCAATGGACCATTCCGCCCGCCCCTGGCTCACCCGCCTGCATTGGTACTGGATACTGCAGCTGTGCGGCTGGTCCGGCATCCTGATGTTCATGCTGGCGATGTACCGCTCCGCGCTGCAGCTGGACGGCGTGCTGCTCACCACGGTGTGGACCGCCGCCAGCGGCCTGCTGCTGTCGCATGGATGGCGCAGCCTGTTCAAGCGCAAGGGCTGGCACACGCCGCGCCTGCGCTGGCAGATGTGGACCGTGCCCGCCCTGGTGCTGCCGCCGCTGCAGTGCGCCAGCGTGGTGCTGGGCCTGGTGGTGCTGCAGGACGCGCGCTTCGACAGCTTCGGCTTCCTGCCGATGGCGCTGATCTTCTGGACGCTGGTATTCGCCAGCTGGACCGGCTTCTATCTGATGGTGAAAGCCATCGGCCGCGCGGCGCGCTTTGAAGCGGAGGCGCTGCGGCTGGAAATAAGCGCCAAGGACGCGGAGCTGCGCGCCTTGCAGGCCCAGGTCAATCCGCATTTCTTCTTCAATAGCCTGAACAGCGTGCGCGGCCTGATGTACGAGGACCGCGACGCGGCGGCGCAGATGATAGACCAGCTGGCGAGCCTGATGCGCTACGCGCTGCAGTCGGGCCAGAGCAGCACGGTGCCGCTGGCGGAGGAGCTGGAGGCGGTGCAGGCCTACCTGGCGATTGAGCAGATCCGCTTCGAGGAGCGGCTGCGCGCCAGCCTGCATATCGAGGCCGGCACGGAGACGGTGCAAGTGCCGCCAATGGCGCTGCAAACGCTGGTGGAAAACGCGGTGAAGTATGGCGTGGAGAACAGCATCACCGGCAGCGACATCACCATCAGCGCGCGGCGCGATGCAAGCGGGGTGCGCATCGAGATTGCCAACACGGGCGCGCTGCGGCAATTCAGCAACTCCACGCGGGTGGGACTGAACAATGCGCGCAAGCGGCTCAAGCTGGCGGTGGGACCCGAGGCCAGCCTGGAACTGGCGGAATCCGGGGGATGGGTGCGCGCCACGCTGACCTTGCCGGAGGCCGCCTGATGCGCGTGCTGCTGGTGGACGACGAACGCCTGGCGCGCGCCGAGCTGCGCCGCCTGCTGGCGGCGCACCCGGAAATGGAAATCGTCGGCGAGGCGGCCAGCGCGGCCGATGCGCTGACGCAGATTGCGGCCCTGCGGCCCGACCTGCTGCTGCTCGATGTGCAAATGCCGGGCGGCAGCGGCTTCGACCTGCTGGCGTCGCTGGACGATGTGCCGGACGTGATCTTCACCACGGCCTTCGACCGCTACGCGCTGCAGGCCTTCGAAGTGAACGCGCTGGATTATCTGCAAAAGCCGATCCAGCCCGCGCGCATGGCCGCAGCGCTGGCCCGCGCGGCGCAGCGGCGCCAGGCTGCCGCCGCGCTGGCGGCGAGCGCGCAGCAGGCGGCTATCCCTGCGGCCGGGGCAGCCGGGGCAGCCGATGGGGCCCTGCCCCGGCCCGCGCCGCAAAAGCTGTTCATCAAGGACGGCGAGCGCTGCTGGTTCGTCGGCCTGCACGACATCCGCCTGTTCGAGTCCGAGGGCAACTACACGCGGGTGTACTTCGGCAGCCAGCAGCCGCTGATGCTGCGCACGCTCAAGGAGCTCGAGGAAAAGCTCGACCCGCAGCGCTTCTTCCGCGCCAGCCGCCGCCACATCGTCAACCTGGACCTGGTGCGCAGCGTGGCGCCGAACGATGCGGGCGGGCTGGACCTGGCGCTGCAGGACGGCCCGCCGGTGGAGGTGTCGCGCCGCCGCGCCGCGCAATTCAAAACCCTTGCCGACTTATGAGCCCTCTTGTCCTGATACCCGGCTATATGCTGGACGAAACCCTGTGGGATGAGGTGCTGCCGCTGCTGGCGGCGGACTATCCCATCATCCACGGCAGTCTGCGCGAAGGCAGCACGGTGGAGGAGATCGCGCGCCACATCCTGGCCGCCTGCCCGCCGCGCTTTGCGCTGGCCGGATTTTCCATGGGCGGCTACATTGCGCGGGAAATGGCGCGGCTGGCGCCGCAGCGCGTGCAGTCGCTGATATTGATCGCCACGTCCGCACGTCCGGACTCGCAGGCAACGCGCGAGCAGCGCGCGAAGGCGGCGCTGGCTACGCCGCCCGGGCCGTTCAGGGGGCTGAGCAAGGGCGCCATCGTCACCTCGCTGCACCCGGACCTGGCGGGGAACGCCGAACTGATTGCGCGCGTGCGCGCCATGGGCGAGCGGCTGGGGCGCGAGGTGTTCCTGCGCCAGTCGCTGCTGGAGCGGGGCGATCTGGACCGGCTGGGCGGCATCGCCTGCCCCACGCTGGTGATCGCCGCCGCACAGGACCAGTTGCGCTCGCCGGAACAGGCGGTGGAGCTGCGCGACGGGATTGCGGGGGCGGTGCTGGAGGTGGTGCAGGACTCGGGGCATTTGATACCGCTGGAGCAGCCGGCGGCGCTGGCGGCGCTGATGCGGCGGCTTATCGCACGCCTGTAGCGCTCGCGCCAACCCGCCCTGCGAAATAAAAAACCCGCCTCGGAGGCGGGTTTGCTTGTTACTCGACTTCCACCGTTTCGGGCGGTGGGCTTGGCGCCGCGTCCGATTCGGGGAACTCGAGTTTCACCTGGTCTTTTTCGTCCAGGTCCACCGTCACGCGGCCACCGGATACCAGGCGGCCGAACAGCAGCTCGTCGGCCAGCGCCTTGCGGATCATGTCCTGGATCAGGCGCGCCATCGGGCGTGCGCCCATCAGCGGGTCGAAGCCTTTCTTGCCGAGGAACTTGCGCAGCGCCTCGGTGAACACGGCTTCCACTTTCTTCTCGTGCAGCTGCTCTTCCAGCTGCATCAGGAACTTGTCCACTACGCGCAGGATGATTTCCTCGTCCAGCGCGCGGAAGCTGATGGTGGCGTCGATACGGTTGCGGAACTCAGGCGTGAACATGCGCTTGATGTCGGCCATCTCGTCGCCAGCCTGCTTGGTGGTGGTGAAGCCGATCGACGTCTTCTGCAGGCTCTCGGCGCCCGCGTTCGTGGTCATGATGATGATCACGTTGCGGAAGTCGGCCTTGCGTCCGTTGTTGTCGGTCAGCGTGCCATGGTCCATCACCTGCAGCAGGATGTTGAAGATGTCCGGATGCGCTTTCTCGATCTCGTCCAGCAGCAGCACCGCGTGCGGCTTCTTGGTGATCGCTTCGGTCAGCAGGCCGCCCTGGTCGAAACCAACGTAGCCCGGCGGCGCGCCGATCAGGCGCGACACGGCGTGGCGCTCCATGTATTCGGACATGTCGAAGCGGATCAGCTCGATGCCCAGGATGAAGGCGAGCTGCTTGGCCACCTCGGTCTTGCCCACGCCGGTAGGACCGGAGAACAGGAAGGAGCCGATCGGCTTGTCGGTCTTGCCCAGGCCGGCGCGCGCCATCTTGATGGCGGACGACAGCGCGTCGATGGCAGGGTCCTGGCCGAACACCACGTTGCGCAGGTCGCGGTCTATGGTCTGCAGCTTGCTGCGGTCGTCCTGGTTGACGGTCTGCGGCGGGATGCGCGCGATCTTGGAGATGATCTCCTCGATCTCGGTCTTGCCGATGGTTTTCTTCTGCTTGGACTTCGGCAGGATGCGCTGCGCTGCACCGGCTTCGTCGATCACGTCGATGGCCTTGTCCGGCAGGTGGCGGTCGTTGATGAAGCGGGCCGCCAGTTCGGCTGCGGTGGACAGCGCGGACGCGGAGTACTTCACGCCGTGGTGTTCCTCGAAGCGCGACTTCAGGCCGCGCAGGATCTGCACGGTCTGTTCGACGGTAGGCTCGTTCACGTCCACTTTCTGGAAGCGGCGGCTCAGCGCGTGGTCTTTTTCGAACACGCCACGGAATTCCGTGTAGGTGGTCGCGCCGACGCACTTCAGCTGGCCGTTGGCCAAGGCAGGTTTCAGCAGGTTGGACGCGTCCAGCGTGCCGCCCGAGGCCGAACCCGCACCGATGATGGTGTGGATTTCGTCGATGAACAGGATGCCGTTCGGGTTGTCCTTGAGCTGCTTGAGCACGGCCTTCAGGCGCTGCTCGAAGTCGCCGCGGTACTTGGTGCCGGCCAGCAGCGCGCCCATGTCCAGCGAATAGACCACGGCGTTCTGCAGGATTTCCGGCACGTCGTTCTGCGTGATGCGGTAGGCCAGGCCTTCGGCGATGGCGGTCTTGCCCACGCCGGCTTCGCCCACCAGCAGCGGATTGTTCTTGCGGCGGCGGCACAGGATCTGGATCACGCGGTCCACTTCCTCTTCGCGGCCGATCAGCGGATCGATCTTGCCGTCGGCGGCGGCCTTGTTCAGGTTCTGCGTGAACTGGTCGAGCGGGCTTTCCTTCTGCTGGCCCTCGGCGCCCGGGGCGCCCTCTTCCACGCCTTCGGAGGCCTTGGCGGCGTCCGACTGCTGGTCCTTGCGCACGCCGTGCGAGATGAAGTTGACCACGTCCAGGCGGGTCACGCCCTGCTGGTGCAGGTAGTAGACCGCGTGCGAGTCCTTCTCGCCGAAGATGGCCACCAGCACGTTGGCGCCGGTGACTTCCTTCTTGCCGTTGGAAGCGGACTGCACGTGCATGATGGCGCGCTGGATCACCCGCTGGAAGCCCAGCGTCGGCTGGGTATCCACTTCGCCCGTGCCAGGCACGGTCGGCGTGTTGTCGCCGATGAAGTTGGTCAGGGTTTTGCGCAAATCCTCGATGTTGACGGCGCACGCACGCAGCACTTCGGCCGCAGACGGGTTGTCCAGCAACGCCAGCAGCAGATGCTCTACCGTGATGAATTCATGCCGTGCCTGCCGTGCTTCGACAAACGCCATGTGCAAACTTACTTCCAGTTCCTGCGCAATCATACTTCCTCCATCACACACTGCAGGGGGTGGCCTGCCTTGCGTGCATGCGTTAATACAAACTCCACTTTGGTACTCGCGATATCCTTCGAGAAGACGCCGCACACGCCCTTGCCGTAGCGGTGCACGCTGAGCATGATCTGGGTGGCCGTCTCACGGTCCTTGTTGAAGTACTCCTGAATCACGGCCACGACAAATTCCATGGGGGTGTAGTCGTCATTCAGCAACGCCACCTGGTACAGGGGAGGCGGTTTTAGCGTCTGCCGTTCCAGCAGCTGTTCGGTGTCATGCTTGGTTGCCATACGCTTATATTCTAATGCTTTCGGTGTTGTTGCAACGTGCTTTATGGAGGTAAATCCACATGTATTCCATCTTACGCGTTTTCCCGACTTGGCGCAGATGGCGGCCACCGCCGAAAAATCAAGAGTTGCTTTTTTGTTGAGCAATGTTGCTGTTGCAAGAAAAATACCAACAGCGCGCCGAAAGCGCTTGACATTAAAAATTGTTCCGCCAACAATGCCATATCGACTTGTGCAGAAATGTACATGTTGATAAGAAGTGAGGCGTCGAGGAGGGGGCAGGAAGCTTCTTGCTTTTATGGCTCGTGTGATTCGTTTTTATTGAAAGTTTTTTTTATGGCAACTGGTACCGTTAAGTGGTTCAATGACTCCAAAGGCTTTGGCTTCATCACTCCTGATGATGGCGGCGAGGACTTGTTCGCACACTTCTCCGCAATCAACATGAACGGCTTCAAGACCCTGAAAGAAGGTCAAAAAGTTCAGTTCGAAGTCACCCAAGGCCCTAAAGGCAAGCAAGCTTCCAACATCCAGTCGACCTAAGCGTTCGCTGTCCGGAAGTGAGAAACCCCGCAATCGTGGGGTTTTTTTTCGTCCCTGCCCTGCGCAAACCGGCGCAGCATTGCCGGCGTGCGACGCAGCGGTCTTACGCAACGTCAATACGGCTATCCAGGCCGAACGTAAGATGAGGGCTTTTGGGTGATCGAATGAATCTGGTCTACAGATTGTTTGCGGCGGCCGCAATGGCTACGGCAGCGGAACAAGGATTTGCTCAGCCGATTGCTTGCCCGGCTAGCACGCCGACAGAATGGGGCATTCCAGCAAGCCGCCTTGAATCCGTCCGCGTTCTCTCTTTCCCAGCAGAGCTATCGGCGGATGCGGCGAGTAGCCTCCCCATCATGGCGCCATCCGATGAGCGCAAATCGAAATCGAAGATCTATCAGACCTGGCCAGTCAACGCGGATGCGCCATCCTACAGGTATCAAGTGGATTGCTTGTACGCCCGTACTGAGCGTTACCTAAGGCTGGACGTCCCTCCTCCAGCGAAGCTATGCACGGCGACAGACGAGTTACGCACTGGAAAATTCAGCTTCCAATGCAAATAACCTCAGTCGCCCTCGCTGCCAAGCACAGGCTGGCTGGAGTCGGGCTCACTTTGCACGGCGGCGGCGGATCAGGCCTGCCAGGCCCAAGCCGGTCAGCAGCAAGGCTGCGCTAGCCGGTTCCGGCACCGCGTTGACGCTGACGTTGTCGATGAACAGCGAGGAGTCGCTCGCGCCGGACAGGTTGATGCCGTTGAAGCTCAGCGTGTGCGAGCCGCCCGTCAGGCCGGCGATATTAAAGGTGTACGAGGTCCAGTTCGAGCCCACCGGCTGCAGCGTGGGCGCCAGCGCCTTGCCGTCCAGCTTGACGTTCACGCTTTCGTGATTGCCGTCGCGCTGCGACAACTGGAAGCTCACCTGGAAGCTGCTGGCCGACGAGCTGAACACTTGCGACAGGGCCGGATCGGCCCAGTTCAAGGGGCTAAAGTTCTGCAGGAAGGCGACCGTGCCCTGGCTCGCCATGGCGTCCCACGAGTGGTCGATGATGCCGCTGCCGTTGCTGAAGGTCCAGCCGCTGGCCGCCACGCGCGTGGCCGTGAAACCATTGGCGTACAGCGCGCTGCCGTAGGCAACGTTGGAAGCCGAGAAGTCGCCGTTCTGTATCAGGTTGGCGTGGGCGCTGGTGGCGAAAGCACTGGCGAACGCCAGCAACAACACGGAACGGAACATGGGAACCTTGTATATGAGAAATTTATTTTTCCCATTATACATTTAAATTACATAATTGAAACTAAATTGCCAGTTTACTAAGCACCGCTGTTCACCAGGCGGTTGAAGGCCAGCATGGCGTCGCCGATGCGCTTGCTTTCCTTGTCGGTGAACACGCATTCGCCGCAGGCGCCGCAAAAGTCCCCCGTGACGGCCGGGATCACGGTCGATTTGCCTTCGTAGGTGTAAGGCATATCCTTGGTCTGGTGCACCAGGGCGCCCTCGCCGCAAAATGGACACTGCATGTGGGTTCCTTTATTGTCTGAGAGCATCAGCATACACCAATGAAAAAGGCCCCGCACTGGCGCGCAGTGCGGGGCCTTGCAAACCAGCCTGGCAGCCATGCCGCCCCGGCTTGCAAATTACATGTTATCGATCATCACATCGCCGAAACCGGAGCACGAAACCTGAGTGGCGCCCTCCATCAGGCGCGCGAAGTCGTAGGTGACTTTCTTCGAGGCGATGGATTTCTCGGTGGACGAGATAATCAGGTCGGCCGCTTCGGTCCAGCCCATGTGGCGCAGCATCATTTCGGCGGACAGGATCAGCGAGCCCGGGTTCACATAGTCCTTGCCGGCGTACTTGGGCGCGGTGCCATGGGTGGCTTCGAACATGGCCACCGAGTCCGACATATTGGCGCCCGGCGCAATGCCAATGCCGCCCACCTGCGCGGCCAGCGCGTCGGAGATGTAGTCGCCGTTCAGGTTCAGCGTGGCGATCACGCTGTACTCGGCCGGACGCAGCAGGATCTGCTGCAGGAAGGCGTCGGCGATCGAATCCTTGATGGTGATCTCGCGGCCGGTCTTCGGATTCTTGAACTTGCACCACGGGCCGCCGTCGATCAGCTGGGCGCCGAACTCCTTCTGCGCCAGCGCATAGGCCCAGTCGCGGAAGCCGCCTTCGGTGTACTTCATGATGTTGCCCTTGTGGACGATGGTCACCGAGGGCTTGTCATTGTCGATGGCGTACTGGATGGCCTTGCGCACCAGGCGCTCGGTGCCCTCGATCGATACCGGCTTGATGCCGATGCCGGAGGTGTCCGGGAAGCGGATCTTCTTCACGCCCATTTCCTTGACCAGGAAATCGATCAGCTTTTTCACGCCTTCCGAGCCTTGCTGGTATTCGATGCCGGCGTAGATGTCTTCCGAGTTCTCGCGGAAGATCACCATGTCGGTCTTCTCCGGCTCGCGCACCGGCGAGGGCACGCCCTTGAAGTAGCGCACCGGGCGCAGGCAGACGTACAGGTCCAGCTCCTGGCGCAGCGCCACGTTGAGCGAGCGGATGCCGCCGCCCACCGGCGTGGTCAGCGGGCCTTTGATGGACACCACGTAGTCCTTCAGCACCTGCAGCGTTTCTTCCGGCAGCCACACGTCCGGACCGTACACGGTGGTCGATTTCTCGCCCGCGTAGATTTCCATCCAGCTGATCTTGCGCTGGCCGCCGTAGGCCTTGGCCACGGCCGCGTCCACCACCTTGATCATGACCGGGCTGATGTCCACGCCGGTACCGTCGCCTTCAATGTAAGGAATGATGGGGCAGTCTGGCACGTTCAGGGAAAAATCGGCGTTGACGGTGATCTTCTGGCCGTCAGCGGGAACTTTGATATGTTGAAACATCGTGATCTCCGGGTGGTGTGGTCGAGTCTTCTATAAGACATAAGACGTGTGTTTCACATTATGCACCAGTATTTTGCCGGGCGCCACGGTACAATTCGTCTATGCCGCTCATCTTATTCAATAAGCCCTTCCAGGTATTGTGCCAGTTTTCGCCGCAGGACGGCCGCGAAACGCTGGCCGACCATGTCAAGATCCCCAATGTTTATCCGGCCGGCCGGCTGGACGCCGACAGCGAAGGCCTGCTGCTGCTTACCGACGACGGCAAGCTGCAGCACGAGATCGCCCACCCGGACCGCAAGGAGGCCAAGGTCTACCTGGTGCAGGTGGAAGGCGTGCCGGACGCGGACGCGCTGGCGCGCCTGCAGGCGCCGCTCGACCTGGGCGACTTCACCACCAAGCCCTGCCAGGCGGTGCGCATTGCCGAGCCGGGGTGGCTGTGGCCGCGCAACCCGCCCATCCGCAGCCGCGCCGACGCGCCCACCGCGTGGCTGGCCATCACCCTGCAGGAAGGCAAGAACCGCCAGGTGCGGCGCATGACGGCGTCCATCGGCCACCCCACCCTGCGCCTGGTGCGCAGCGCCATCGGCGGCATCTCGCTGGCCAGCCACCCGCTGATGCCGGGCGAATGGATGGAAGTGTCGCCAAAAGACCTGCGGCCGCGCTGACAAAGTAGCAAATATGCAAGCCGTTTGGTGCAGCGCAATACGAATTGCCGTATATTGGTAGCCATGGAGACTGTGCTTTGAAAGGCTGGTTCTATGCCGGACACCGACGCGTGCAGCAAACCGATGGCGCCCACGGGCGAGAATCCGCACTATCTGCAGGCGGTCGCCGAGCTGGGTAGCGAGCGCAGCATCGTCGCCAGCGCAGACATATATTCGTCCACCGGCATCAAGCTGGTGGCCAAGGGCGCCCTGCTCAGCCCGCAACAGTTCGAGCGGCTGACCCAGCATAAACTGACCGCGCCGCTGGACCACCAGCTCGAAAGCGAACACCCGGTGGACGCCGAAGCGCTGGCCAGCGCCGCCGCCCGCGTACTCGACCATGAACCCGTGTATGCCCGGCTGGCCGCGCGCACCGGCGATCCGCTGGCCGTCAAGCACGCGCTGGCCTCGCTCAAGCTGCCCAAGCCGGTGCAGATGCGGCTCACGGTGATGCGCGCGCGGCGCAGCGAAATCTTCGAGCACACGCTGCGCACCGGCATGATCGCGCACGCGCTGGCCCAGCGCATGGGCCTGCCCGCCACCGAGCGCTACAATTTACTGATGGCCGCCATCGGCCACGACTTCGGCGAAATGCACACCGATCCGGCCATCCTGTCGGCCGGGCACGACGTAACGCCCGACGAGCGCTGCTATGTGCACGTGCATCCCGTCACCAGCTATGTGCTGCTGCACGAAATGCCCGGCTTCCCCGCCGCAGCCGCGCAAGCCGTGCTGCACCACCACGAGCGCCTGGACGGGAGCGGCTATCCGCACGGCCTGCGCAGCGCCAAAATACCGCCCCTGGCCAAGTTGCTGGCGGTGGCCGACGTGGCCGAAACCGTGATACGGCGCTTCGACCTGCCGCGCTTGGACGTGCTGGTGCGGCTGAACCAGACCCGCTACGACCACAAGGCGGTCGGCGCGCTGCGCGACCTGATCAACGCCACGCCCGGCGACGCCCTGAACCAGCCGAACGAACACGGCGCCATGACCCAGCTCGGCCACCTGGCCGAGCTGCTGCAAGCCTGGTCGGCGCTGCGCTCCAGTTTTGAAATGGCGGTGGCGCCGCGCGACCCGGCCGGCACGCCGCTGGGCTTTCTGTTCGAGCGCATGGCCTTCATCCGCAGCCTGGTGCTGCAAACCGGCTTCGATCCGGACCATATGAACAATATGCTCGGCGTCGCACGCGACGATCCCGGCATCCTGGGCGAACTGCGCGCCCTGCTGGATGAAATGGAATGGCTGCTGATGGATCTGGCCAACGAAATCGGGCGCCGCGAACCCGAACTGGCCGGCCTGCCGCCGATTCCGCTCGATGGCCTGGTGCTGCACCTGCGTCCCGGGCATGGCGGCTTGAAAAGCGGTCCTGCTTGACGCGGCGCAACAAAAATAGTTACAGGATTTGATGCGTTGCCTGTCAACTGCCAATATTCCGCTGCGTTAAGGAAACAGATTCGTGAAATAAATTCATTTGAATCCAGTGTTTTCCACCAACCGCCAAAGGAAATCGCCATGTCCAAACTTGTCGCCGCTCTGCTTGCATCCCTGTTCGCCGCATCCGCATTCGCCGCCGCTCCCGCAGCCCCCGCCTCGGCGTCGGCATCGGCTATGGCGTCCGCTCCTGCAGCCTCGGCTTCCGCATCGGCCGCCGCTTCCGCGCCAAAAATGAAAAAGCACAAAAAAGCCTCGGCTTCGGCTGCCGCTTCGGCCGCCTCCGCAGCATCGGCCGCCTCCAAGTAAGCCGCCGCGCCCGCAGGCGCGCAACGTACAAAAACCCGCTATGGCTTGCGCCATGCGGGTTTTTTGCATCCTGCTCAATTACGCGGCGGCGCAAGCGCCGCCAGCGGAATTAGGCTGCCAGTGCTTTCAGGGCAGCGGCCAGACGGCTCTTATGGCGAGCTGCCTTGTTTTTGTGGATGATCTTCTTGTCGGCGATGCTGTCGATGGTCGACACGGATGCCTGGAAGATTGCGGTAGCTGCAGCTTTGTCGCCGCCCTGGATCGCTTTACGCACTGCCTTGATAGCGGTGCGCAGGGTCGAACGCTGGGACGAGTTGTGAGCGTTTTGCTTGACTGCTTGACGAGCGCGTTTGCGCGCTTGTGCGGTATTTGCCATGGTAGTTCCTAATCGTTGTCAAAGTTCGTTTGCAAACAATAGCGTTTGCCAAACAGGTGTTTGTTCAGTCTGTCTGCCTAACCATGTAAGCCAAGGGACGCTGGCAAAACATTAGTGTCTGCGATACTGAAATCTGTACAGCCTTAAATTATAGCGGGCTTTTGGCGACAGAGCAATTCCCAAAACGCCGCGCACGCTGCAAATTGCTCTTTTTGCAGCGATTTCACAGCGTTTTCACCGTCGCTTCATGCTGTGCGGCGGATGCGCCCGCTATAATCGCCGCCCATGAACCTGCTCAAAACCCTCGCTGCCATCTCCAGCATGACGATGCTGTCCCGCGTGACCGGCCTGCTGCGCGAAAGCCTGTTTGCGCGCGCCTTTGGCGCCGGCGCCTATACGGACGCGTTCGTCGTCGCCTTCCGCATCCCCAACCTGCTGCGCCGGCTGTTCGCCGAGGGCGCGTTCTCGCAGGCCTTCGTGCCCATCCTGGCCGAGTACAAGAACCAGCATGGCCAGGAAGCCAGCAAGGAGCTGGCCGACCACGTGGCCACCACGCTGGTGTGGGCCACGGTGCTGGTGAGCGCACTCGGTATTATAGGCGCCCCGCTGTTCGTCTACCTGATCGCCACCGGCCTGCGCGCCACGCCGGAAGCTTTCGACGCCTCGGTCTGGATGACGCGGCTGATGTTCCCCTATATCGCCTTCATGTCCTTCGTGGCGCTGGCCGGGGGCATATTGAACACCTGGCGCCAGTTCAAAATCCCGGCCGTCACGCCGGTGCTGCTGAACCTGAGCTTTATCGCCGCCTCGCTGTTCCTGGCGCCTTATTTAAAGCAGCCCATCTACGCCATGGCCATCGCCGTGTTCGTGGGCGGCATTTTGCAGGTGGCCATCCAGGTCCCGGCGCTGATACGCATCGGCATGCTGCCGCGCCTGTACCTGAACCCCTTGGTGGGCCTGCGCGACGGCGGCGTGCGCCGCGTGCTGAAGAAGATGGGGCCGGCCGTGTTCGCCGTGTCCGCCGCACAGATCAGCCTGATGATCAACACCAGCATCGCCTCGCGCCTGGCCGAGGGCAGCATTTCCTGGCTGTCCTATGCCGACCGCCTGATGGAATTCCCCACCGCCATGCTGGGCGTGGCGCTGGGCACCATCTTGCTGCCCAGCCTGGCCAAGGCCAATGCCGACGCCGACCACGAGGAATATTCCGACCTGCTGGACTGGGGCCTGCGCCTAACCTTCCTGCTGGCGCTGCCGGCGGCGGTGGGCATGGCCACGCTGGCGGTGCCGCTGATCAGCACCCTGTTCCACTACGGGAAATTCACCGCCGAAGCGGCCACCATGTCGGCCCAGCCGCTGGTGGCCTACAGTGCCGGCCTGATCGGCATCATCCTGGTGAAAACCCTGGCGCCGGCGTTTTACGCCAAGCAAGATATCCGCACGCCAGTGAAGATCGCGGTCGGCGTGCTGATCGCCACGCAGCTGATGAATCTGTTGTTTGTGCCCTACATCGCCGTGGCCGGACTGGCGCTTTCAATCGGACTCGGGGCTTGCATCAACGCGGCATTCCTGTACCGGGGACTGCGCAAGCGCGGCGTCTATCAGCCGAAAGCTGGCTGGGGGAAATTCTATTTGAAACTCTTGGTAGCAGTGGGTTTGATGGGTGCGGCCGCATGGTTCAGTGCAGCAAAAGTCGACTGGCTGGCAATGGGCCACCATCCCTTCTTGCGTGCCGGAACATTATTTCTGATAATAACTATTTGCGCGGTAATTTATTTCCTTGCATTATATGTAATGGGCTTCCGCTTCCGCGACTTTAAACGCCGTGCAAAGTAATTCCAAAAAACAAAACCCGCTCGCAAGCGGGTTTTTTAATGCTGGTTCCCGCCTCAGGCGTCTGAGTCTTGTTTGCGGCGAGCCAGGAAAGCCAGAATACCCAGGCCGCCGATCAGCATGCCGTAGGTGGCTGGTTCCGGTACCGCCGTCACGCTCACTTCGCCGCTGTATTTAGCGCCCACGCCGCCCGCGCCGAACAGGCTCAGCACGAAGGGAGCGGCGCCGCTGTGTTCAACGCCGAAGAAGCGCAGCTTGCCATCGCTGAAGACGCTGCCAGTGGTGCCGTTCAGGTTCGACAGGGTGCCGTCGAAGGTCAGGTTTTGGCCGCTGATCGTCACGACGATCTCGTACAGGCCTGGTGCCAGGCCGCCAAAAGTGATTACGTCGGAGCCGCCGGACAGGACATCATCGACCGGGGATTTGACGGATTGGAAGAAGTTGTTTGCCAGCGGGTTATCATCCAGAATGACCAGTTGATCCGCCGCCGAGGCGCCCAGGGAAGCTGCGGCCAATAAGCTCGCAACAATAAGTTTCAATTTCATAGGTTATCCTTAAAAAGTTGATTTTATTGGTTGATGAGCTAACCAAAGAGTTCGGGACTGCGGAAATCAGCATAGCATAAACACGAGAAAACCGTTGTTCTTTTGATTATATTTAATTTCCGTTAATAAAGAAATTTATGCAAGCATATTTACTATGTTGCGCAGCAATATTTCAGTAAATAAAAAGCCCGGTATGCGTGGGCATCCGGGCTGGTGTTTTATCTCTGCTGTTCGGGCGGCGGATCGGGATCCGGCTTGGCGTCATCGGGCGGCGGCGCCGGCTCGGCCGGCTCGGCGGGCGGTTCGGCCGGCGGGGTGGCCGGGGGTTCTGCCTGCGGTTCCGGCGCAGGTTCGGCCGGCATGGCAGGCGGCGCGGCAGGCTCCGCACCGGCAGGCGGCGGGGCGCCGGGCAGCGGCGGCGTGCCGGGCTGTCCCGGCTGCGGCGGCTTGGCCCCGGGCTGGCCTGCCAGCGGCTGTGCATCCCCCGCGCTGACAAATTTCCAGTCCGAGATGCGCTGTTTGCCTTCAAAACCCTGGAAGCGGGCGGGGAAATTGCCGATCTTGACCGGCTTGGCGGTGGACAGGCTGTACACCGCCACCACGCCGGTGGTGCCCGCCACGTAGCTGATGCCCCACTCCGCCTTGCCCGTCATGGGATCGACAAAGATTTTGCGCAGATGGCGCCGCACAGCGGGAAAACGCGGGTCCAGCAGCAGCTCCTTCAGCGAGGGCGGCTGGGTGGGCTGGCCGGGCGGCGTGGCCTTGGCATAGCTTTGCAGCGCGTCGCTGAACTGCGCGCCTATGCTGAGCAGCTCGCGCTCGGCGGCACTGCGCTGCATCACGGCGCCCAGCTTGACCGTAGTCGCGCACACCAGCGCCATGATGGCCAGCATGATGACCAGGCTGATATAGGTGAAGCCCGCGGTGAAACCGGAAGCCAGGCCGGCGCCGCGCCGGGGCGGCCTACCAGTCCGCGTAGGGTTTGCCATGGCGGTCATTGCCGGGCGCTCCGCTTTTCAGGTCCGACACGCCGCCCTTGGTGCCGTCTTCCGGCGCCACCAGTATCCACGTGGTGCTGCTCTCGGTGATGGGGTCGATGGGCGCGGCGCGCAGGTATTTCTTCTCCACCAGCTGCTCCAGCGTGTCCGGGTAGCGGCCCGTGTCGCCGTAGTACTGGTCGATGGTGGCGCGGGTGTTGCGCAGGTTGTCGGCCAGGATGGTTTCCTTGGCGCTGTCCACGCTGGGGAAGTAGCGCGGCACGGCCAGCGTGAGCAGCAGCGCGATAATGCCCAGCACCACCAGCAGCTCGATCAGCGTAAATCCTTGTCTGGCTTTGTTCATGTTTACCATTTTCGGTAGGCCACGCCGTTCAAGCCGGTCTTCTCGGAGAGGGAGTAGACATCGTACACGTCCTCCCCTTCGCGCGGCTGGTCGGCGTCGCTGGCGTAGCTGCGCTTGCCCCAGGTCTGCGCATCGGACGCCTCCGGCTCGGCGCTGAAGGGATCGCGCGGAATACGGCGCAGGAAGTAGATCTTGCTGCGCTTGGGGTTTTTCTGGTCCTGCACGCCCTCCACCAGCAGCTCCAGGTTCTTGGGGTAGCCGGTGCTGACGGTGCTCTTGGCCACCCGGCCGTCATCGTAAGCCTGCTTGTAGGCGTCGATGGCCTGGCGGATCTCGTTCAGCGAGCGGCGCAGCTCCTGTTCGTTGCGGCGCTGGATGGTCACCTGCGCCACCGGCACCACGAGCGTGCCGAGCAGGCCCAGGATGGCCAGCGTCACCAGCAGTTCGATCAGCGTGAAGCCACGGCGCCGCAGATTCATTTTGCTGGCGGCTGCGCCGGGGCAGCTGGCTCGGGCTGGGCCACGCTGGACGCGGGGCCGGGCTGCGAAGTGGACAGCGGCACGCCGGCCGGCGCGGCCGGCGCCTGGCCGGGAGCGGGGATGGCCAGCGGCTGGGCGCCCTGCCCCGGCAGCTGCGGCGCGGCCGGAACCACCGGCGCGGCTGGCGCAGCGGGCACGTTCGGGGCGCCGAGCGGCAGCGCCACCGGCGTGCGCACGGCGGGGTCGGGACGGCGGCGGAAGTTGCCTTCGGTGCCGGCCGAGAATTCGGCGTTGGCCGCCTCGGGGCGCTGCACGTTGCGGATCAGGTGCGGGGTGATGGACAGCACGATCTCGGTCTTCTGCTTGTCGTCCGTGGTGCTGCCGAACAGGCGGCCGAGGATGGGCACGTCGCCGAACAGCGGCACCTTGCTGCCGTTGCTGCGGTCCTCGTTGTTGATCAGGCCCGCCAGCACCTGGTTCTCGCCGTCCTTCAGTTGCAGCATGGTGCTGGCCTGGCGCGTGCCGATCTGGTAGGCCTTGGTGCCGGACTTGGTCTCCACCTGGCTGACCAGGTTGCTGACCTCCAGCGACACGCGGATCGCCACTTCGTTGTTCAGGTAGATGGTCGGCTCGGCGTTCAGCGTCAGGCCCACGTCCACATAGCTGACCGACTCGCTGGCAAAGCCGCCGGTGCCGGGCGAAATGGTGGTGGTAATCACCGGTACCTTGTCGCCGATCAGGATCTTGGCCTTTTCCTTGTTGCGCACGCGGATGCGCGGATTGGCCAGCAGGTTGCTGTCGCCGTCGGTCTTGTTGGCCTTGCCGGTCACGTTGAGCGCGGACACGCCTATGCTGCGCTGGTTCAGGTGGTTCAGGTCGTTAATCGTCAGCACCGTGCCGCCGGACGAGATCAGCGGGCCGAGGGTGACGCTGGTCGGCCAGGCCACGCCCAGTTCCATCAGGCGCGTGCGCTTCACTTCCAGGATCTCCACCTCCAGCATCACTTCCGGCTCGGCCACGTCCTGCAGCGCCACCAGGCGCTCGGCCAGGCGGATCGCCTCGGCGTTGTCGCGCACGATCAGCAGGTTCAGTTTTTCATCCACCACCACGTCGCGCGATTTGAGGATGGTCTTGAGCGTGTTGGCCACCGACTTGGCTTCCGCATTGGCCAGGAAGAAGGTCTTCACCACCATCTCCTGGTATTCCTTCAGCTTGGCCGCCACGTTGGGGTAGATCAGGATGGTGTTGCCGTCCAGGACCTGCTGCTCGAGCTGGTTGGTCATCAGCAGATAATAGACCGCCGCCTCGACGGTGCTGTTCTTCAGGAAGATGGAGGCTTTCTGGTCGGTCTTCACGTCCTTGTCGAAGACGAAGTTCAGGCCGGAGCGGCGCGCGATAATCTCGAACACCTGCTTGAGCGGCGCGTCGCGGAACTCAATGCTGATGGGCTGCTTGAACGCTTTCGACAGGCCCGCTTCGGCGGTGGGCTGGGCGCTCTTGTCGTTCACGTCGCGCAGCATCAGGCGCGCTTCCTCGTAGGCCGGCTTTTCCGCCAGCACCGCGTTGAGCTTCTGGCGCGCGCCGTCGTAGTCTTTTTTGGCGGCGAGTTCGGCCGCCGAGGCCACCATTTTCTCCAGCCGCTCGGCCGACTCCACCGCGCGCAGGCCGGCGCGGGCACGCTCGTTCATGGGATCGATGGCCAGCACGCGCTGGTAGGCTTGCTGCGCCGGGGCGCGGCGGCCGTCGGCCAGGTCGCGCTCGGCCTGGTCCAGGTAGCGCACGGCGGTGCGGTCGCGCGTGAGCAGGTAGGCGGCCCGGAATTGCGCGTTGTTGGGCGCTTGCGTGATGGCTTCCTGGAATTTGGCCAGGCCCTCTTCCGGCTTGTTCTGTTCGACCAGGGTGCGGCCGTCGCGGTAGGCCATCTCGCCTGCGCAACCGGCCAGCGCCAGCGCCACCAGCGTGGCCATGGCCGTGGTTTTCAACATGCGGTGGGGTGTGCGGGCCATTAGTCGGGAACTCCAATATTGAGCTGCTGGGATTGATTCAGCGGCAGATAGGTAAGCTTCAGCAGGGGCGGCGCGACGGCGTCGACGCGGTAGACGCCGTCGATCACCATTTGCGCACGCACCACATAGGTCTTTTCGCCGCGCGCCAGGAATACCTCCCAAGCGCCTTCGCTGGCGGCCTTACCGATAAAGCTGAACGGCAGCGGCGGCGCCTGCGGCGGCGGAGGGGGCGGCGGGGCTTGGGGCGGTGGCGGCGGCGGGGTCCAGTTCTGGCTGCCGAACAGGGCGCCGCCTCCGCCGAAACTGCCTTCGCCGGATTCGCCTATCAGTTCGGTGCGCGGCAGCAGGCGCAGTATCTGCACCTCCGCCGCTGCGGGCTTGGCGCCATTGGCTGCCGGCACGGGCGCGGCCGGCGCCGGCGTCGGCACGGCGGCGGACGGGCTGGCGGCCGGCTGCGGGCGGCGGTCCACGGCTTCGGCAACGCCGCTGCCGGCCGGCGTTTTGTCGCCAAACACCACCAGGGCGCCGGCGCCGGCCAGCGCCACGGCCATCAGCAAGTGGCGCGGCTTCATGGCTGCTCCGGCATGGCGCCGTCCTTCAGGTACAGCGTGAAGCGCACGCGGGCTTCGACTTGCGCGTCGCCGATGTTCTCGCGCCGGAAGCCGATGTCGTCCAGCGCGGCAAAGGGCAGTTCGCGCAAGGCGGCCAGGGCGAACTGCCAGATGGCCTGGTAGCTGCCCTTCACCGGCAGCGTGATCTGGTAGCTGCTGATGCGGCTGGCCTTGTCGTAGCCCGGTTTGTATTCGCCCTGGTTCAGGCTCAGGCCCGCTTTGGCCGCCAGGCCGAACAGCACTTTCACGTGCTGCTCCGCGTAGCGCTTGTCGCCCAGCGTCTCGTTGAACAGCGCCAGGTTTTCATTGGCGGATGGCGGCGGCGCAGCCACCGCCAGCGTGGACGGCACCGGCAAGGGACGCGCCAGCGCCAGCTTCTGCTCGGCGCCGCGCGGCAGCAGCCAGGTCCACGCCGCAGCGCCCGCCACGCACAGCACGGCGGCCACGCAGGCGCCCGCGCCGGCGCGCGCAACGGCCAGGCGCGCGCGCAGCAGCAAGGCGCTGAGCGTGGCTTGCGCCGCCCCCGGCTGCCCGGGCTGCATCTTGGCGAGGCCCGGCTTCATCGCGCGCCCCACTGGGCTTCCACCTGGAAGCGGACCGGCCGGTTCGGATCAAGGTCGTTGATCTCGTGCCGCACCAGCGCGGCGCTCACGAAGAACTCCTGCTGCTTGAGCTGTTCTATGTAGGCGATCATGTCGTCCGGATTCTTGGCTTCGGCGCTGATCTTCAGCACTTGCTTGTTCGGGGCGGGCTCCAGCGCCAACAAGGCGATGCTGGCCGGCGTGGCTTCGCCCACGGCCTCCTGCATGTCGCGCCACGGCAGATTCAGCTGCAGCACGGCCGCGTTGATGGCCTTGGACTGCGCTTCCGGCATCTGCACCTTGGCGGCCGGCGCGGCGCCCTGCTGCCCCAGGCGCGGCTGCTGTTTCTGCTGCTGCAGCTGCTGCGCCTGGCGCCGCTGCTGCCGTTCCAGCTCGCCCAGCTGCTCGGCGCGGGCGCGCTGCTGCTGCGCCATCTGGTAGCCGTATGCGGCTGCGCCTGCGCACAGCGCCAACCCCAGCGCGCACCCGGCCAGCACGGCGGGATGGGAGCGGTACAGCGCGCGGCGCCAGCCGGGCGCCGCAAAGTCGATGCGCATCTTCCTCATGCCGCCAGCCCTCCCGCCGCCAGCACGCTGGCCAGCGACCATTTGTCTTCGCCGGGCAAGGCGGCGCCCAGCACGGTGCAGGAGATCTGGTCCGCGCCGGCGGCCGGCTTGGCCAGCGGCGGCGGCACCTGGCCGCACAGCTGCAGCAGCTGCGGCGCTTCCAGCCCGGCCAGCAGCGCTTCGCGTTTCAGCGTTTGCGCCAGCCAGTACTGGTCGGCGCCGCGCGGCACAGGCAGCGCGCGGATGGCGTTCAGGCGCTTGCCGTCGATAACGGCCAGCGTCAGCAGATTGTCGTGCACCTGGCCGAACCAGGCGCCCGCCTTCAGCGCGCCCTGCCAGCGGTTCCAGGCGGTGACGAAATGCGGCTGTACTTCCACCACGGCCAGCCCGTGCTCGGCGGCCGCCTGTTCCAGCGTGGCCAGCAAGGGCTGCGGCATGGCGGCGGCAAAGAAAGGCTGGCGCGCGTCCCAGTCCGCCACGATCTTCCAGTTGGCGGCGGCTTCGCCGTACAGGCCGTGGAAGCGCAGCGCGGCGGCCGCCTCCAGGTCGGCCAGGCGCGCCGCCTGCGCGGGCGGCGTAACCTGCCACAGGCGCGCCAGTTCGTCGGCCAGCACGAAGCTGGCGGGCCAGCCCTGCACGTCCTGTCCCGCCAGCAGCTCGCGCAGCGCAACGCCAATGGCGTGGTGGGCGTGCAGCGCGCCCACGCCTTCGGGCGAGAACGGCTGTTCGGCCAGCAGCTCGGCCCGGGGGCCGAACCAGCGGCTCACCTTCAGCAAGCTCACGGCGAAGCCCGACACACCGATGCGCAGCGCCTGTCCCGGCAATCTGTTGAGGAACTTAGGCATGCAGCGTCACCCGCTTGATTTCGGACAGCGTGGTGCCGCCGCGCTTGACCAGCTCCAGCGCAGCCAGGCGCAGGCTGCGCGTGCCGTTTGCGTAGGCGGCGGCCTTGATCTGGCGGATCGGTTTTTTGTCCACGATCAGTTCCCGTATTTCGTCGTTCAGCGTGAGGATTTCCGCAATCGAGCGGCGGCCCTTGTAGCCGGTGCCACGGCAGTCGCCGCAGCCCTTGCCTTCCATGAAGCGGTAGTCGAACACGTCGGCGCGGGTCAGGTTGACGCTGGCCAGCTCCTGCTCCGTGGGCGTGTATTCGGCGGCGCAGTGCGGGCAGTTGATGCGCACCAGGCGCTGCGCCCAGATGCCGTTCAGCGCGGACACGAAGGCGTAGGGATCGATGCCCATGTGGGTGAAGCGGCCGAACACGTCGAACACATTGTTCGCGTGCACGGTGGTGAGCACCAGGTGGCCCGTCAGCGCGGACTGCACGGCGATTTCCGCCGTCTCGCGGTCGCGGATTTCGCCCACCATGATTTTGTCCGGGTCGTGGCGCAGGATGGAACGCAGGCCCTTGGCGAAGGTCAGGCCCTTCTTCTCGTTGACCGGAATCTGCAGGATGCCGGGCAGCTGGTATTCCACCGGGTCTTCGATGGTGATGATTTTTTCGCGGCCGTTGTGGATCTCGGTGAGCGCGGCGTACAGCGTGGTGGTCTTGCCCGAGCCGGTGGGGCCGGTCACCAGCAGCATGCCGTAAGCCTCCTGCGCCAGCACGCGCAGCGTGGCCAGCGAGGGCGCGTCGAAGCCCAGCGCTTCCAGCGTGAGCGAGCCGTAGGCTTCTATCATGGCGCGCTTGTCGAGGATACGTATCACCGCGTCCTCGCCGTGGATGCTGGGCATGATGGAGACGCGCAGGTCGATCTCGCGCCCGCCCGCCTCCACGCGGAAGCTGCCGTCCTGCGGAATGCGGCGCTCGGAGATGTCCAGTTCGGCCAGCACCTTCAGGCGCGAGATGATCTGCTCGGCCACTTCAATGCCGTTCACCGCCGTGGCGTGGTCGAGCACGCCGTCCACCCGGTACTTGACGGCCAGGCCGCCGGCGGTGCTTTCCAGGTGGATGTCGGACGCGCCGGCCTTGAGCGCGTCGTACAGCGTGGAGTTCACCAGGCGCACGGCGGGGCTGGCCGCCTCGGACACGGAGGCGAAGGACAGCACGGCGGCTGTCTTGCCGTCGCGCCGGCCTTCGCTGGCGCCGGGCAGCAGGCTGTCCACCGCGCGCGCCGACTCCTCCTGCTTGGACAGATAGGCCTGGATGTCCGATTGCAGCGCCAGCCGGGTGTGCAGCGGCGCGTGCGGCGTGGCCCGCGCCTGCGTGCCCAGCCAGGTCTGCAGGTCCAGGTCGAAGGGGTCGGCGATCACGCCCACCAGCATGCCGTCCTGGGCGCGCAACAGCACGCAGCGGCGCGCCATGGCCTGCGACAGCGGCAGCAGGTCGAAGGCCGGCGTATAGCCCAGCATGTCCACTGTTTCCAGCACGGCCAGGCCGAAGGGCTGGGCCAGCGCCCGCACCGCCAGGCGCGGCTCGATGCCGGTCAGCGCCTCCAGTTCCTCGACCAGGCTGCGCTTGCTCTGCGCGGCGCGCGCGCGGGCGCGCACCAGCATGGCGTGGTCGATGGCGGCAAAGTCAGGCATCAAGACATATCTCCGGCGAGGTCGAAAATCGGCATGTAGAGCAGCACCACGATGGCGCCCACCACCAGGCCTATGCAGGCCATCAGCAGCGGCTCGAAGGTGCGCGTGAAGCGGTCTATCCAGCGGCTGATTTCGCCGTCGTAGAAGGCCGCCGACTGGGTCAGCATGAGGCCCATGTCGCCGGTGCGCTCGCCCACGCGCAGCATGCGCAGCGAGATCGGCGTGGTCAGGCCGTTGGCTTCGAAGGCGGACGACAGCGGCAGGCCGGACTCCACATGCGCGCGCGCGGCCTGCAAGCCCTGCCGGACCGACGGCGACACCATGCCCTGCACCGTGTCGATGGCGTGCAGGATGGTGATGCCGCCTTCGCTCAGCATGCCCAGCGTGAGGTAGAGCCGCGACAGTTCGTAGATGCGCACCCGCTCGCCGATGCCGGGCAGGCGCGACATCAGCCGCAGCAGGCCGCCGTTGGCCATCAGGCGGCGCAGGCCGAACACCAGGCTGGCCAGCGCCAGCGCCACGCCGCCCAGCAAGGCGGTGGTGTGGGCGGCGGCGAACTGGCCCCAGCCCAGCATCATCTGCGACATCCACGGCAGGTTGCGGCCGGCGCCCTGGTAGACCTCGGCGAAGCGCGGCACCACATAGGAAATCAAAAACAGGCTGACGCCCCCGCCCACCAGCAGCAGGATGGACGGATAGATGGCGGCGCTGACGATCTTGGCGCGCACGGTGTCGATGCGCTGCTGGTAGTCGATGAAGCGCGACAGCGCGCGCGGCAGGTCGCTGGTGCCTTCGGCGGCCTTGACGATGCCCACGTACAGCGGCGGGAACAGTTCCGGCTGCTCGGCCAGCACGGTCGAAAAGCGCTGCCCTTCGCGCAGGCCGCCCAGCAGGCGTTCCAGCACGCCGCGCGTGGCGGGACTGGCTTCCTTTTCCAGCAGCGCCTCCAGCGCCTCCACCACGCCCAGGCCGGCCGTGAGCAGCGCCAGCAATTCCTGGCTGAACAGCACCAGCGATAGGGACTTGCCCCGGCCCTTGCCGACCGGCAGGCCGAGGCCGCCGCGCACCGGCGCGATGGCGCTGACGAACAGGCCGCGCGCCTCCACCTGGCGGCGCGCATCCGCTTCATCGCGGCCATCCACCACTTGGCGGCCGATCACCATTTCCGGCGACAAGGTACGTACTTCGAACTGCATGGAATGAGCCGGTGCCGAGGGTTGCTGGGGTTGCTGTCGAGGCCGGGCTTACTGGGACGAGATGTCGGCGTCTTCGCCGGCGCCGCCAGGCTGGCCGTCCTTGCCCAGCGAGATGATCTCGTACTCGCCCTTGGTGCCGGGTGCGCGGTACTGGTAAGGCTTGCCCCACGGATCGGGCGGCACGCCTTTTTTCAGGTAGGGACCGTTCCATTTCGCGCCGGCCGATGCGGGCGCGGCCAGCAGCGCGGCCAGGCCTTCTTCGGCGCTGGGATAGCGGCCCACGTCCAGGCGGTAGGTATCCAGCGACTTCTCGAAGGCCTCGATCTGGGCCTTGGCGATGGTGACTTCCGACTTGCCCAGCTGGGAGAAGTATTTGGGGCCGACATAGGCCGCCAGCAGGCCGATGATGACGATCACCACCAGCAGTTCCAGCAGGGTGAAACCGGCGGCGCGGCGCGGCGCTTTGTTACCGTGTAGCTGTGCTGCGTGCATCCGAACGACTCCTTATTTACTACTCTAGGCTGAATCCGCCTAGCCTACCACGGGGTTTAAGCATTCGACAACGTTTTCCGCAATAAAAACAGCCGCGCGGGACACGCCCGCGCGGCTGTGATTTACGGCTCTTGCCGAGCGACAATTAGTCGATCAGTTTCGAGCGCGTGCGTTCCGTTTCCGCCACAGGAATGCTGGCCGAGCCGGTGTTGATGTTGACGATGGTGGTGGTCTGCACGTTGCCGTTCAGATCCTGGAACTGGATACCGCCCAGATAGGAGGTATCGTTGGCCAGGCCGGACCAGGTGGCGACGATGCTGGCGGCCACGTTGGCCACCACTTTACCCGGCAGCACCACGGTGAACTTGCCGCCCACATCCGCCGTGCTCACCACGGTCGATTGCAGCTTGTGCGACATGCTGGCGCCGCCGCCGTAGGCCGTTACGCACACCTTGTAGTTGCCCGCGTCCGGACCGGCGATCTGCGCCGACTCGTTGCTGCCGTCGTTGCCCGAATAGATCCAGGCGCCGGACGGGGTCAGCACGCCCATGTCGTTGTCGTCCCCGGCGCTGCCGACGTCCGCATCGCGCAGTGCGAAGCGGGCCGCAACGGTACCGGCGGGAATCGCCACGTTGTACACCTTCACGTTCGGCAGGTCGTTGCCGGCCGCGCAGGCGAGCTTCAGGTTGGCCGAGCTCAGCGGTCCCGGAGTCAGCGTCACCGCGCTGCCCAGGGTAGGCGCCTTCAGGCCGCCCTTGAGGGCGGTCATGCGGCCGTTGAAGGTGGCTTTCATCGGGAAGATGCGGGTACCCGAGGTCTTGTCGCCGGTCAGCTGGGTGGTGCCGGCGATCGACTTGCCGGTGCGGGCCTGGATCGGGCTGCGCACCACGTGGGTGCCGTCGGTCCAGCTCAGGCTGCCGAAGTTCCACACGCCGTTGGCGGCGTTGGTGGTGGTCAGCTTGACGGTGAAGGCGGCGGTTTCGCCCGGCGCCAGCGTCAGGCTGGACGGCGTGACCACCGTGCTGAAGCCCGGCACCGAGGCAGTGGCGTTGTAGGTGGCGCTGGCGCCGCCCACATTGGTCACCGAACGGCGCACGGTGACGCTGTTCTGCACGCCGCCGATGGTGATCGAAGGCAGGTTCAGGTTGTAGGTCTCGTCCAGCGTGCCGTACAGGGTGCAATCGCTTTGCGGTTGCACGGCGGCCTTGTTCACCTTGCACTGGTAAGCCACGTAGTCGGGCTTTTTCAGGTCGTACACCAGGCCCGGATCGGCGGCCTTGTTCGGGTCGACGTGGCCGGCGCCTTGCGACCATGGCAGCAGACCGTTCTGCGCGCCGGCCAGGCCGTCGTTCAGGGTGCTGTAGGCGGTGGTCATCAGCGCCGACTTGATGGCGGCCGGGGTCCAGTCCGGATGCAGCTGGCGCATCAGCAGGCCGAGGCCGGCCACGTGCGGGCTGGACATCGACGTGCCCTGGTAGGACGCGTAGGCCGCTGGCGGCACCAGGGTGCCGGCGGCCACGGCGGCGTGTTCGGCCGGGGTCAGCGCAGCGGTCACGCTGGCGATCACGTCCACGCCGGGCGCGGTCAGGTCGGGTTTCAGCATATTGCTGTCGCCGGCGTTCGGGCCGCGCGAGGAGAAGCCGGCCATGATGGGGGCCGGCGCCGACTTGATGGCGAAGGCGCTGATGGCGGCGCTGGCCGCTTGCGTCTGGGCGTAGGTCTTGATGGCGGCGCCGTCGGCGGCCGTCACGTGCACGGTCGGCACCGAGTGCGCTTCCGAGACCAGGCCGCCGCCGTTGTCGGCCATGACCATGCCGATACCGCCGGCCTGCAGCACGGCCAGGCTCTTGTCGACACGGGCGTTCTCGCCGCGGGTGCAGACGACGACCTTGCCGGCGACCTTGTCCGGATCCAGTTTCACCTGGCCCAGGGCGGCGGCGGCGCCGGCGTCGCTGAAGCACAGGCTGGCGGCGCCGCCGCCCAGGCCGGCGTCTTCGGCGCGGATCAGCGGGGCGGAACCGAGCGGATTGACGTTCAGCGAGGCGCCGCTGTACTTGGCGCCGCTGCCCAGCGTGACGTCGGCCTGGGTGCTGCGGTCGTGGGTCGAGGCGGCCACCGTGGTCAGCCATGGGCTGACGTGGGCCACCGCTTGCGCCGGACCGCTGTTGCCGGCCGAGGCGGCCACGAACACGCCGGCCAGCGAGGCGCGGTAGAACGCTTGCTCGACCGGGTCGTTGACCGAGGTCTGGGAACCGCTGATCGAGTAGTTGATGACGTTCACGCCGTCCTTGACCGCTTCATCGATGGCCAGCACCGAGTCGGTGTTGTAGCAGGTGTTGCTGGCGTTGGTGCCGTCTTCGGCGGCCGGATCGTCGTAGGTCCAGCACACTTTGTAGGCGGCGATGCGGGCGCGCGGCGCCATGCCGGTGCTCGGTCCCATCGGCACGCCGTTGACGGTGGCGAAGGCGCCGTCGTTGCCGGCCGCGGTGGACGCGGTGTGGCTGCCATGGCCGCCGTGGCCGGTCGAGACGCCGTTGCTGCCGATGTTGGAGTCACGCGGCGAATAGAATTCGCTCCAGTTCTTTTTCGGACCGTTGGACGACACCAGGAAGCCGGCGTTGAAGTACTTGGCGCCGATCAGCTTGTTGTTGCAGTGCAGGCCGGCATCGAAGCCCTCGCCGCTCTGGCAGCCGCCCTTGAAGCTGGCAGGCGGGCTCAGGTAGGCCAGCGTGCCCGAGCCGTCGAAGGTCGGGTTGCCGTTGGCGTCGACGCGGTCGGCGAAGGCCGGGTTTTCCGGCCAGATGCCGCTGTCGACCACGCCGATCACCATGTTCTCGCCCTTCACCAGCTGGCCGCCGGTGAATTTCGACCACAGGCCGCCGTTCGTGCTCAGGCCCAGGAAGCGCGCGGTGGAGATGGTGTCGACGCGGCGCACGGCGTCGGCCTGCACGTCGGCCACGGCCGGATTGTTTTTCAGCGCCAGCACTTCGGCGTCGGTCAGCTGCACGGCGAAGCCGTTCAGCACCACGTCATAGTTGGCGATGACGGCGGGGTTGCCGACGCTGGCCAGCACTTCGGTCTTGCGGTCGCCCAGATAGCGGATGTATTCCTGCACGCTGGGCGCGCGGAAGTCGAACACTTCGCCGGGGGCCGGCTGGGTCGCAGCCAGGCCATTGACGCCGCCGTTGTAGGTGGCGGCGGGTTGGTCTGCCAGTTGCACGATGTAGGTGCGGCGCTCTTCTTGCGCGCTGGCGTTAATGGTCAGGCTGGACAGCAGTGCCAGCACTGCCAGCGAAATTGGACGCAGGTTCAGGTTCATGGTTTTTCCCGGAATGGATTAAGAATGGAACAGCACTGGTTCAAGCCGAACGGCGGCGGCGCAGCGCGCCCAGGCCGAGCAGGCCCAGGCCGAACAAGGCCATGCTGGTGGGTTCCGGGACAGTCACGATGTTGTCGAGTGCAATGTTGCCGATGCCATTGGTGCGGCTGCAGCTGCCCGTGGCGTCGCAACCGTAGCCATAGATGCGCACGAAGTTGACTTCATAGCCCGCCAGCGGCGACAGGCTGTAGCTGGCGAAGTTGAAGGCGCCGCCGGTCGGGCCAGGCAGGAAGATGGTCTGGGAGTTGCCCACGGCAACGCCGGCTGCGTTGAAGCCCTGGATCAGCAGTGCGCCCGCGGTGCTGGGGAACGTGGTGCCGTCGGCGCCGACATAGCTGGCCTGCAGGGAGCTCAGGTGGAAGTTGCTGCCGCTGTTCAGGCCGAAGTACAGATAGCCGTCATTCAGGCCGGTGTAGTAGTTGCTTTTGTTGTTGGTCGGACAGCCGCCGGAAATGCACAGGTCGTTGGTGGAGCCATCGACAATCACGCCGGCCAGGTCGGTGCTCTGCGTGGCGCCGTAGGCGTAGGTCTCGATCCAATAGTCGCCGGTGGACTGGTTTTGGCCCGCATACAGGATGGGCGAATCGGCAAAGCCGCTTTCAAAATTGAGTACTCCCGCTTGAGCGAAACTGCTGGCCGCCAGCGCCGCAATGCATGCCGCTTTTTTGACGAGTTTGCTCGTACCGCTTATCGTAAATTTAGCCACGAAATCCCCTGGATATAAATGGTTTCTTAGTTTTGAGAAAGCTATCTTGTCTTGTGGACAGATAACTTGCCGGCCTCAACCACTCCCCTAGTTGAGTCCGTTCCTTTAAGCATTTACCGTGCCTATGAAATATTTTCAAAAGAATCAGGAAGTTGATTCATTTGCATGGTTGCAAGGAACTCAAACTGTAAGATTTGTCGACAAAAAATGTTTCCAGCGCGAATTAATTTCACGCAAATGAAGAAACAATCGAAATGTCAGTCGGCGCGGCCGGACGGCCCGCCAGGAAGGGTGCGGCAATAGCCGGCGAGGCAGCCGACGGCAGGCTGCGGAATGGCCTGGCAGGTGGAGGCCATGCCCTCTTTCTCAGCCACCTCGTTGGCGCTTTTGCGCAGCGCGGTGTAGCGTTCCGCGAGCGGAGCGGCGGCGGCCATCTGCGCGGAGGACATGGCCAGCCAGGCCGACGGGCCGCCGCACAGGCGCGCGCCGACCGGCACCGCATGGCAGCCGGCGGAAGAGGTGCAGGTGGAGGCGGCCTCCATGGCGTGCAGGCGCTGCAGCAGCTCGGGCAAGGCGGCCGCGCCGGACCGCGGCTGGGTCGCGGTGTCGCCACCGCTGCCGCCGGCGAGCGCGGCGCAGCCGAGCAAGACGCCGGCGGCGGCAAGGACGAGCAGCGTGGTCAGGCGCATGGTCATGGGCGGTGGGCACCGGCGAGGAAGGAATCATCCATCATGTGCTTGTGCGGGCGCCGCGTCAAGCGCGCGCTGCGCCGCCGTCCAGCAGCCGCAGCGCCATGCCGCGCGCCACCGCCTGCGTGCGGTTGCTGACGCCCAGCGTCTTGTAGATGCGCTGCAAATGGTTTTTCACGGTGAGGCCGCTGATGCCGAGGATCTGCCCCACTTCGGTGTTGCTCTTGCCTTCCCTGACCCAGTGCAGGATTTCCATTTCGCGCCGGCTGACGGGGCGCTCGGGTGGGGCGGCGGCGGGCCCGGCGTCCAGGCGCAGCAAGGCGAAGTGCAAGTGGGGCAGCAGCAGCTCGAGAAAATACGCCTGGCGCGGACCGGGCCGCTGGGGCATGCCGAACAGCGCAAAGCAGGTACCGCCGCCGGGCAGATCGCCGCTGCCGTGCAGCAGCACATTGTCCAGGCCCATACGCTGCAGGTCCGGACCAAATGCGGCCCACGGCTCGGCGGCGGCACCGGCGGCACCGGCGGCGACAGCGGCCGGCAAGGCCTGCCCGCCGGCGCGCGCACGGGCGTGGCGGGCAAGCCGCGGCGCCAATCCCTGCGCAGGGTCGCACAGCTGCTTGAGCACCGCCGGGTCGAGCACGGTGCCGTGCAGGCATTCGGTGCGCAGCAAGCCGCCGTGCGCACCGCCTGCCGGACTGAACTGCATGCAGACCATCACGCGGTGCGGCAGCAGCGCTTGCAGTTGGCCTTGCGTCCACAGGAAATAGCTGCGCAATTCGCGCACGGACAGCGACGCCTCGATGGCGCCCAGCAGGTACTCCTGCTCCAGCTTGCTCAGGATGACCGTGTGCTCCATGGCGCGCCGGGCCTCAGGCAGTGGCGGCGACGCGGGCCGTGAAGCGGTAGCCGCAGCCGCGCACGGTTTCGATATGGTCGTGGTAGCCGCCGGGCTGCAAGGCGTTGCGCAGGCGGCCGACATGCGCGTCCACGGTGCGCTCGTCCAGGCAGGCGTCCGTGCCCCACACCAGGTCCAGCAACTGCGCGCGGCTGTACACGCGCTCCGGATGCCGCATCAAAAAATGCAGCAGGCGGAACTCCACCCGCCCGAGACTGAGCTGGCGCCCGCCTGCGATGACGCGCTGGGCGGCGGCGTCCAGCCGCAGCGTGGCCAGCTGCAGCGTGTCCTTCCCTGCCATGGCGCCGTCCTGCGCGCCGGCGTGCAGCGCGGCATGCGCCTGGCGGCGCAGCACCGCGTGCATGCGGGCCAGCGTTTCACGCGGGCTGAAGGGCTTGGTGATGTAGTCGTCGGCGCCGCTTTCCAGCGCCATGATTTTGTCGGTCTCGGCGGCGCGCGCGGTCAGCATAATGACGGGCAAATCCTCGGTGCGCGGCTGCGCGCGCAGGCGGCGCAGCAGGGACAGGCCGGACTGCCCGGGCAAGTCCCATTCCACCAGCAGCAGCGCGGGCGAGACGGTTTCCAGCATCAGCAGCGCGCTTTCGGCGTCCAGCGCGCACAGCGGCTGGTGGCCGGCCTGGCGCAGGTTCAGCGCCAACAGCTGCTGGACCTGCGGATCGCAGTCGATGATGAGGATGGGGGATGGCATGGAAACACTATGCATCAGCCCGGATAGTGCTTACTAATACAATTTAATTGCGCGATTCATAGGATTTCCGACTAAATTTTCGGCCGCCCTATGAAAAACGCGCCGTCCCTGGCGGGACGGCGCGCATGGTTCAGGCGCTGACGCGCGCACCGGCCGGTGCGCGGATACAACAAACTATCAAGCCGCCAGTGCCATATCCTGGCGAGGCAGGCCGGCCGTGGCGCGGCGGCGGCGCAGCACCAGCGCCATCAGCGCCAGGCCGGTGCCGCTCAGCAGCCAGTCCGACGGTTCCGGCACGGCGCTCACCGCGCCCGGATCGCCGGGGCCGTTGCCGATCGAGCCGCCGCCGCCCGGCGTGGTGGGCGGGGTCCACAGGTACTGGGCAATGGCGCCGGTCACCGGATCGTAATTGCCAACCAGATTGCCCAGGCTGTCGAAGGCACTGATGCTGAAGTTGGACTTATAGCCCGACACCGGATCTATGCCGCCGGCAAAACTCAGGTCGAACGACAGCACCTTGTCGAACGTGAGCGCGAAGGCCAGCTCGGTGAGGGTCAGATTGCTGAACAGGTAGCCCCCCGCTTGCGGCGTAACATTGAAGTTATAGTCGACCACTGCGTCGTCGAAGTTCACCAGGCTGGACATGGTGGCCGTGGCCTCCACACCATTGCCGTTGGAACTGAACTGGAAGTCCAGATAGCCGCCCGCCACGCCGAAGGTCCGGGTGTCGACGGAGACGATGACGCCGGCCGAGGCCAGGCCGCTGACGGCCGCCAGCACCAGGCTGAGCGCCGCAGTGCGCAGGGTTTTGCTGAAGAAGTTATTCATGGTTAATTTTCCTTAGAAGCTGCCGGTGTAGAACTTGGGCGTGAAGGTCACGACCGCTTTATTCGGATTGCTGAAGGTCAGCGCTACCGTCATGGTGGCGCCGGGCGCCAGCGTGCCGCCCAGCGTGACGTAGGGCGCGCCGCCGAAGCTGCCGCTGGCGTTGTCCAGCACCAGGCCGTTGCCCAGGCCGTTCAATTGCAGCTGGAACGGGCCGGTCAGCGGCGTGCTGCCGGTGTTGGTCACGGTGATCACGCCGGCCGACTTCTGCGTGAAGCGGTTGTACACCGTGCCCTGCTGCACGAACTTGACGCCGGCGCTGATGTCGACGAACTTCGGCTGCAGGTTCAGGCTCACCACCACCGGATCATGGTCCGAGGCGCGGTAGGCCAGCGCGTTGTACAGGTCCTGCGGCTTGCCGTCGGTGTTGTAGTCGATCACGGTCGGCTCGTCGGCGTTCAGGTGCCATTCGGCGGCGCCGGCCACTTGCGGGCTCAGCGAGGCGCTGGCCAGCGCGTGGTCCAGATAGCCGCTATTGCTGCCGAACACGTAGGAGTAAGGCATGCCTTGCGGACGCACATAGCGCTCCAGCTGGTTGACGAAGCCCGCGTTGGTCATCACGAAGACCGGGTCTTCCATGCCATAGGAGTTCATGTCGCCGATCAGCAGCACGTCCGGATCGCCGGCGGCGGCCACCACTTGCGGCACGAAGCTGTTCACCAGGCGCGCGGCCTGCAGCTTGCGGGTGTTGTTCCAGCAGCTCTGGCTGTCGCCCTTGTCGGCGTCCAGGCCGGTGCCGGACGGGCAGCTGCCTTTCGACTTCAGGTGGTTCACCACCAGCGAGAACTTCTCGCCGTTGTTGGCCAGGAAGGTTTGCGCCATCGGCGGACGGTTGTTGACGCTGTCGTCGTCCGACAGCGCGCCACCCACCAGGGTCAGCTTGGACGGCTTGTAGATCATGGCGACGCGGATGGCGTCGGTGCCGGTGGCGGCCGGCGCAGGCACCACGGCGTACACCGGCGAACCGACGGCCGCGTTCAGCGCGTTGGTCAGGTAGGTCACCGCGTAGTCGCCGTTGTTCTGGATTTCCATCAGGCCGTAGACGTCGGCGTCGATGGCTTTCAGTTCGGCCACGATCTTGTCGCGCTGGCGCTCGAACTCCACCAGATTGTCGGCGCCGCGGCAGTTGCTCAAGGTGGTGGTGCTGCCGACCTTGCAGCCCGCCACGGTCTGGCCTTCCACGTTGCGGCCGTTGGTGAAGGTGGTGAAGAAGTTCAGCACGTTGGCGCTGGCCACTTTCACGTTGCCGGGTGCCAGCTCGGGTGCGCCTTCGCGCGGATTGGTGCGCGAGAACACCGGCGGCGATACCGGCTGCAGCTTGAAGGTGGTGATGCTGCCGCCGGCGGCGCCGAAGTCGATCACGCCCACCAGGTCGGTGACGGTGTCGCCCACGCGCACGGTGCCGTCCTGGCCGATGTAGGGGATGGTGGCGGGCGTGACGAACAGGCCGTCGTCCAGCACGATCATGCCGGCGGCGTTGGAGGCCGCCAGCGCATACGCCTCCGGCGAGCGCGCAGGGTAGCGGTTGGTCGGCACTTCCAGGCGGCCATTGGCCAGCGTCAGTTCGCCGCGGTCGCCCAGGAACTCAGCCTGGTTGACGGTCAGCGGACGGGTGAAGCGCACCAGCATGCCTTCCACCTGCGCCAGGTTGTCGCCCAGTTCGACGTTGACCGGCGTGATGGCCGGGCCGTCGCCCATGGGCACCACGGCGCTCACGTCCTTGAACTCGGTATAGGAGCGCTTGGCGCCGGTCGGCACGTATTCGTACACCAGGCCGGTCACGCGGGCGATCTGGCCCACTTGCACGGTCGGCGCGGTGGAGGTGAAGACGAAGATGCCGTCCGAGCTGGTGACGTCGTTGTCGCCCACCGGGTCCTGCATGAAGAAGCCGTTGGACACCTTCAGTGTTACCACGCCTTCGGCGGTCTGGACGGTGTTGGCGAACGGGCTAGGCGTGTCGCCGTTGCTGGCGCCCTGGATCTGCGGGATGGTCTTGGTGACGCTGGCCAGGCCGGTGACCTTGACGGTGACCGGGCAGGTGGCGAACTGGTTGCCGTCGTTGGCGAACTCGATGGTGACCGGGTAGTTGCCGACGGCCAGGCTGGCCGCCGCGCTCAGGTTGACGCTGGCGGTGCCGCCCACTGCGCCGGCGGCGGTGAAGCCGTCCAGGCTGATGCCGGCCATGCCGCCGATCGAAATGCTGGCGCTGGTGACGATGCTGTCTTCATCGGTTGCGGTGAGCGGCACGCTGCCGCTATAGCCCTGCGCGACGGACAGCGTGGATGGGCAGGTGGCGACGATGGGCTTGACCACCGTGGCGCCGCAAGCCAGCGTCACGGAGGTGTTGCGCGGATTCGGCGCCAGCACTTCGAAGTCGGCGCCGTTGTTGTCGGTGTCGGTGCAGCCATTGCCCTTGCGCAGCGCGGCGGTCAGGTTGCCCAGCGTGCCGGTCGGCGCGCTGCCCTCGAAGAAGGTGGCGGTGCTGCCGTAGCCGACCAGGTCGAGCAGCGCCGCACCGCTAGGATTGACGACGGTGAAGGCGGTGGTGGTGTTGGCCAGCGCGACCTTGCCGGCGCCGGCCGCCATGGTAATCGTGCCGACCTTGTCGGCCGTCACGGTGGTGGCGGTGCCGCCCGTGCCCGCGCTTTCCTGGACCATGTAGTACTGACCCGGCTGCAGCATGACGTTGGTCAGCGGCGTGACCGACCAGCTGCTGCCGGTGGCGGACGCGTACTGCACGCTCCAGCCGTTGAGCGACACGGGGCTGCCGCTGCGGTTGTAGAGTTCAATGAAGTCGTGTTTCAGCACGGCGCCAGTGGCGCCGCTGCCATTGCCGCCCGCGCCGTAGACCTGGCTGATGACGACGGCCGAATCGGCCAGGGCGGGAGCGGACAGGCTGGCCAGCAAGGCGGCCAGCACGGTGAGGCGGCCTGGCGCGGCGGGGGCGGATGGTTTCATATGCGGTCCTGGTGTGGGAAGGCGTTAACAAAATGATTTCTATAGTTGCTATCTGCATATTAATATAATCACATGACAAATTGATGACTTGTCATTAGTCCGAACGGACTAAAGTTGTAACGATCCGACAAATGTCTCAATTGCGGCGCTCAGTTGCGGCGCTCAGTTGCGGCGATAAGGCGCGGCCAGCGGCTCGCCGATAAACACACCCTGCGCCGGCCAGGACACGCTTTTCCAGTAGGCCTCCAGGGCGGTGTCGCCGTTCAGGTAGTGGCGCAGCAGCACCGTGGGGTGGGGGAATTTCTGCCAGTAGTTGCAGGGCTCGCTGACCGTGCCGTAGCTGGCGGTGGCGCCCGCCTCCAGCCAGCGCAGGCTGCTCATCTGCGTGGCGCCGTACAGGTCGCCGCCGAAGGAGGTCAGGTGGTCGGCCAGGGCGCCGGGCAGGAAGGCCAGCGTGTCCAGCTTGTCTACCGTGGCCATGCCGGTCTGGTACACCATGATGTCGCGCGCGCCTTCGAGCGTGTCCGCCTTCTGCTGGTGGATGGTGAGCTTGCGCTGCGCCAGCACGCCGGCGCGCGGATAGAACGGCACGCGGCTGTTGCGCTGCACTTCGCTGGTCTCCAGGTAGTAGGCGCCTGCGGCCGGCACGCGGAAACCGCTGGCCACGCCCCGCCCTATCAGCGCCTTGCCCTGCTCCACCGAATCGGCCGGCAGCAACATGGCCAGGCGCATGCCCAGCGCGCTGAACGGCCGCGCCATGGCAGGCCCGGCGGCGTTGAAATAGGCGCTGGGTTTGCTGGGCTGGCAGGTCTTGGCGCACAGGGCGCTGTCCAGGCCCAGCGTGTAGGCGGCGGTGATGCCGTTGCATTCGACCGCGTAAGGCGCGGTCCACACCATCAGCACGGCCTGGATCTCCGGGCCCAGCCTGGCGTCGATGTCGTCCTTGAGCTGGCGGAACTGCGCGGCGCCAAGCTTGCGCGGCTTGCCGGGTATGCGCACGTGCACCATGTTCGCGGCCGGAATGCCGCGCTGCCGGCGATAGTACTCGCCCAGTTCCACGCTGTTGGGGTCGTCGTCATTGATCACCACGGCCAGCTGGGCCGGCAGGAGGGCGGCCCGGGCCACCGGCGCGGCGGCGCAGCAGCACAGCGCCGCAAGCGCGGCGAAGAGGCGGAGTAAGCGGAAAATAGGATCTCCCGGCGTAAAAACGGAAGCCTGAGCCTCCGTTTTTATTATAGCGCCGTCAGGCGCCACGCCATGTTTGCGGAATCAAGCTTGATTTTTACGGCGGCGGGCCAGGAAACCCAGCACGCCCAGGCCGCCCAGCATCATGCCGTAGGTGGCTGGTTCCGGCACCGGCGCCAGGGTCAGGTGGCCGGCATAGCTGGCGTCGTTGGCCGACAGCACGGTGCCGCTCACTTGCAGATAGTAGCTGCCGGCGCTCAGCGGACCCATGGAATTGATGGTCCACACATCGGCGGCGCCGTTGCCGTGGTTGCTGCCGCCCAGCACCAGGCCAGCCGCGTTATACAGGCTCAGGCCGGTGATATCGATATTCTTGAGCGGCCCCGCGCCGGGCGAGACCGAGATCACGCCGCCGACGAAGTTGCTCAGGTTGCCGCTGGTGAAGGTGAAACGGTCGGTGAACAGGTCGCCCACGCTGTAAGCGGTCAGGTCGCGGCCGAAGTGCGCCGTGTTGCCGGTCAGTGCGGCGGCGGTGGTCTGGCTGATGTCGGCTGCGTGCGCCAGGCTGGCGCCGGCAGTGGCGCCCACCAGTGCCAGCGCGACTGCGATGGATTTCATTTTGATCATATTACCCCCGTAAAAAAGGATGAAAGGCAGGAAAGCTGTCGTGTGCGCACAAGACTGCCTAAGCATCCTAGCATGATCAAAACGAAACATTAACAAGGAAATATGTAAAAATTTCCTTTCAAAAACAATGCCTTACGTAAATTTGGAGCTCCCGCAGGCCAGCAAGCCCGGCAGTTAGCGGCTTGCCGCGCCAGCGTCCGAACCGCGTAGGAACAGGCCTACAAAAACGCGAGCCATAGAGGAAGGTACGCCGCTTTCGTCCCCGGGGGTTTTATTTGCGTCTCAATTTGCGCCAAAGCTTGCGGCCGCCCAGACAAGCGGCAAACGCCGCAAGCAGCCATGGCAGGATATACGCAAGCCCCGTAATCAGGCTCGATACCCCTTGCGACAAATTGCCCATAAAGCCGGACAGCGCGGCGCCGATCGGCGACCAGAACGATCTGTGCTGGCGCGCATCGATCTGGATGGTCAGCAGATCCAGATTGACCCGCTCCAGCAGATGCGCATTTTGCCCCACCGCCTGTTCCAGCTCCGACTGCACCGACGCCAGCTCCTTGGACAGCTTCATCAGGGCATCGACGCTATTGCCCGCCTTGCCCTCCAAATCCTTCAGCTTCCGCTCGTAGCCCTTGAGCATGTCGAGCCGCTTGTTGCTGTCAATGACGGACTTGGCCAGGTCGTCAACATGGACTTGCTGTCTTTGCACCGTGCCGCCGGACGAGGCCAGCGCCACCAGCTTGGCGACGCCGGCCGGCTTGGCGCGCAGTTTCACAAGCGCACTGGGGTCGCGCCCCTGGCCGCTCGCGGACTCAAGCAAGGTACAGTTGTTCTCGCGGTCCGCGTGGCAAGCGGCAAGCAGTTGCTCCGCCAGCGGCCGCACGCGCGCCTCCTCGGTGTCGATAAAAACGCTGTGTTCGTAAGCAAGAAACCCGCCCCGGCCCTCCTTGACGGCCGCGCCGCCCGGCGAGCCGGTCTCCGCAGGATTGCTGCATGCAGTCAGTGCCACCACAGCAAGCCAAAATAATTGTTTCATGCCCGTCCCGTTGAATATCGTTGTGCCAAGAAAATAACACAGCGCCCTTGCTTGCGCCACGCTTGACCTTCCCACGGTGGGAAGGGCTACAGTACTTACATCACAACAAGGAGGTCGATATGTATCAGCTGCAAGTGGAAGAGATGAGCTGCGGGCATTGCGTGGCCAGCGTGACCAAGGCGGTGAAGGCGCTCGATGCGCAGGCCAGCGTGGCGGTGGACCTGGCCGCCGGCCAGGTGAAGGTGGAGTCCAGCGCGGCGCTGGAAGCGGTGAAGGCGGCCATCGCCGGCGCGGGCTTCCCGGTCAGCGCGGCGCAGTAAGGCCGGCCAGGGCCTATTCCAGCTCGGGGTAGCGGCGGAAAATGCCATCCTCGTTAAAGGGAATGCGCCGCTTCGACGCCAGGTAGGCTGCGATGCGGGGACGCTGCGCCACCATGGCGTGCAGCGCCGTTAAACCGGGCCAGCCGGGTTCCTGCTTCGCCATGGCCTTGGGGAAGGCGTAGCGCAAGCCTTCGATCAGCTGGAACAGCGACAGGTCCACATAGCTGAGGCGCTTGCCCACCATGTGGCGGCCGCCGTTGTTTTGCAGGATATGCTCGAAGTAGGCCAGGAACTTGGGAATGCGCGCGGCGGTGAAATCGGCCGCGCGCTGCTGCGCTGCCTCGCGCTGGTCTTCGTAGTACAGATTGGTGGAGATAGGGTGGTGGCTGTCGTGCGCTTCGTTGACGATGTCGGCGATGGTGAGCTGCAGCTGGTGCGCCCACAGCCAGCCCGCTTCTGCGCGCGGCGCCAGGCCGTGCCTGCGGCCCAGGTACAGCAGGATATTGGCAGTCTGCCCTATCAGCAACTGCCCCGCGCGCAGCACCGGCGGCGCAAACGCGGCGCGCGGCTCGTCGCCGGGGTCGATGGCCGCCTCGGTGGACGCCATGCCGCCCTTGCCCCGCGCCACGTCCCGGTAGCTGGCCCCCGCCTCCTCCAGCGCCAGCCTCACGAATTCGCCCCGTCCCTGGATGGTGGGCCAGTAGTACAGTTCATACTCCATCGTCCGCTCCCCTGCATAGTCTATGCCGGGATGATGCCGGAATTACGCCGCCGTGCGCGCCCGGCTATAATCGGGCATGTCTCCCGTGCCTCCACTCGAATTCCACACCGTCCTGCTGATCGCCGCCGCTGGCCTGTTTGCCGGGGTGCAGAACGCCCTCGCGGGCGGCGGCTCCTTCATCACCTTCCCCACCCTGCTGCTGGCCGGCCTGAACCCGGTGGCGGCGAATATGACGTCCACCATCGCCATGTTCCCCAGCCAGACCACGTCGGCCATCGCCGGCCGCAAGCTGGTGGGCGGCGTGGGCGGGCTGTCGTTCAAGCAGCTGTTCGCCATCAGCGTGGGCGGCGGCGTGATCGGCGCCATCCTGCTGATGGTGACGCCGCCGCTGTTCTTCTCCAAGCTGGTGCCGTGGCTGGTGCTGTTCGCCACCTCGGTGTTCGCCTGGGGCAGTTTCCGCAGCCAGCCGCTGCACGCGGTGGCCGGCATGCCCACCGGCGCGCTGGTGGCGGTGCAAAGCTGCATCGCGGTCTACGGTGGCTACTTCGGCGGCGGTATCGGCTTCCTGATGCTGGCCGCGCTCACCATCGCCGGCCAGCAGATCCGCATGGCCACGGCCACCAAGAACATGCTGGCGATGGCGATGAACGCGTCGGCGGCGGCCATTTTCGCGTTCTCGGGCATGATCAGCTGGCCGGCCGCGCTGGCGCTGTGCGCGGGCGGCATTGCGGGCGGCTTGTGCGGTTCATGGCTGATCCACCGCATGCCGGAGCGGCTGATGCGCGGCTTCGTGGTGGCGGTCGGCGCGGCGCTGACCGTGTGGATGTTTATTCGCTGAGCGTTTGCAGGATGGGACAGTCGGGACGCTGGTCGCCGTGGCAGCAGGAGGCCAGCGTGGCCAGCGTGTCGCGCATTTCCGTCAGCTCGCGGATGCGCTGATTCAGTTCGTCCACATGGGATAGCGCGATTTTCTTCACGTCCGCGCTGGCGCGCGCGCTGTCCTGCCAGAGCGACAGCAGGCCGCGTATCTGTTCCAGCGCGAAGCCCAGCTTGCGGGCGCGCTTGATGAAGCGCAGCGCGTGCAGATCCTTCTCGCCGTAGATGCGGTAGCCGGCCTCGCTGCGCCGGCTCTCGCTGACCAGGCCTATGCTTTCATAGTAGCGTATCATCTTGGCGCTCACGCCCGATGCCTGCGCAGCCTGGCCGATATTCATGGCTTAACGCACCTCGCAGTCAACCGTGTTCGACTTGCCCGGCGGGGCGGTGCTGCTGCCGGGCGTCGATATATTGAAAGCGGGCGGCGGCGCGAACTGCATGCCGGGATTCTGCGGCACGAGCACCGGCGGCTGCCTGAAGTTGGGCGTGAAGCCGAACTGGCCGGCAGAGAAGTTGGAGCTGCCGGACGGGTTGGTGACGTGGATCAGGCCATCGAGCACCTGCACATACAGGCCCGGCAACCGCGGGGGGCCGGCCGGCGGCGGCGGCAGCAGCGGCCCTTGCGCCAGCTGCAGCGGCGCAACCGGCATCACGCTGTCGCCCAGCGCGGCGGTGCTGGCGTTGAGCCAGGCCTGCAGCGAGGCCAGGGCGCGTTCTTCATCGGGCGGCACGTATTCGGCCACGAAGGTGGTGCCGCGTATGCCGATGGTGGCGCTCGGCGTCTTCAGCTCGAACTTTTCCTTGTTGCGCTTGCCCAGCAGGCCGGTCACGGAGCGCAGGCCGCCCTTCACCAGGCTGAAATTGGCGGCGTCGCCGTCCGGCTTGGCGTTGTCGAAGGCGTAGCTGTCGATCTTCATGGTGGTGGCCGGCTTGAGCGTCATCTCGCTGTTGTCGATGAAGCGCACCATGGCGTAGGTGTTCTTCTCGGTGACCAGCGTGTCGCCGCTTTCCACCTCGGACTTCAGCGACAGGATCTTGACCGCGCCGCTGGCCTTGCGCGCCAGCAGCGGGCCGCTCAGCTGCACCACGGTGCCGGCCACTTGCGCCGCCAGGGCCAGGGTGCAGCTGCACCACAGCAGCAGCACCAGCATGGCTTTCGTTGCAGACAGTTTTTTAGGCAGACTCATTTTGTATTCCCGATTCTTCGTGTAAGGCGCGCAAGTGCATCGCGCTCAATAGGCCAGGCCCAGCCGCACATGCAGGCGGTTGCCACCGTTATGCCCGGTGTCCCCGGCCTGCAGCACGTGGCCGTAGTCCAGTTGCAGGTTCGCAGAAGCGCCCATCGACACGCGCAGGCCCAGGCCGGTGCTGCCTATGGTGCCGCTGCCCGGCTCGCCGGCCAGCCCGTGGTTGCGCTTGGCGTAGGCGGCGTCGTAGAACGCCAGCGCGCGGCATTGCCAGCGCTCGTTCTTGCACAGATCCGGGGTGTACAGCTCCAGATTGGCGCTCAGGCCGCTGTCGTTCGAGACTTCGCGCTCGCTGAAGCCGCGCACGGAACCGGCGCCGCCGGCGCCGAACTGTTCGCCGGGGATCAGCGCGTCCGCCGTCAGCTGGCCGTTGACGATGGCGCGCAGCTGCCAGTCCTGCGGCAGGCTGCGGCTGTAGCTGCCCGACAGGCGCAGCAGGTTGTAGGCCGCCTTGGCGCCGTCACGGCTGAGGGTGAAGTCTTTCTGGCTGCCGCGCGAGCCGCCGGCCACGTTGTGCACCAGCGTGACCGAGCCGCCCAGTTCGGTGCCGCCGCCGCTCCAGCTGGCGACGTAGTTCACGCTCAGCGGATGGACCGTGACGTCGTTGCCGAAGTTGGTCCCCAGCAGCAGTACGCTGTTCTTGAAAGCCTTGTAGTCCACGCCGTAGACCAGGCGCGACTCGTAGTTGCCGCGCTTGGCCAGGCCGTGGGTATAGCGGGTGCCGAACACGGCGCCCTTGCCGCTGACCGCCAGGTCGAGGATGCCGGCCGACACGGTGCCGGAATCGACGTTGGAGTAGCTGCCGAAGAAGTCCAGCGAGTCGTTCAGGCTGTACAGGGGAATGTGATAGCCCACGCCGTACACTTTCACCGCGCCCGGCTTCTCGGCCGTGGTGGTGTACTGCAGGCTGGCCACATGGTCGCGGCCCCACAAATTGGCATGCTGCAGCACGAAGCCCAGGTGGGTCTTGCCGGTCTGCCCGGTGCCGGTGTTGTCGGCGTTGAGCATGGCCTTCCAGGGATTCTCGTCCGTCGTCTCCAGCGACGCATCGACTTCGCCGTCGGTGTCGCTGCTCTGCAGCTTCAGGTTCACTTTCTTGGCCGGGTTCTCATTGGCCAGGCGCAGATTGCCGGACACCTGCGTCAGATTCGGCGTCTTGCCCTCTTGCAGCGCGGGCAGGCTGCGGCGGATATTGGCTTCGTCGAAATGCTGGTTGCCCTTGACCTTGACGCGGCCTATCCTGGTTTCCACCACGTTCAGGCGCACCACGCCGCGGTCCAGTTCCTGCTCCGGCAGCTCCACGGTCACCACGTTGTAGCCGCGCGCCTGGTAGGCCGCCTCCAGCGCTTCCAGCGCCCGCTGCACGTCGCCGAAGTCGCGCTGCTTGCCTGCGTAGGGGGCCACCAGGCCGGCCACCTCGGCGGCGGGCAACAGGGTGTTGCCCGTTACGTCGAAACGGGTGATCTCAAAGCGAATCACGGCATCGGGCTCGGCGGCCCAGGCGGCGGTCACGGCGGCGGCAAGCACACTGCCTGCAAAAAAGCGCGCTAATTTCAATGTCATATTGGCTCTTGGTTTTTTTTGATGCTGCTGATGTGTGTTCAATCGGACTTTCAGTAGGCGTCTGCGGGCGGCGGCGGCGGCGCGAACGACGCGGGCGGACTGAACTGAATCCCCGGGTTGGCGGTCATTTTCACCGGCTTGGTGGTCAAGTCCTTGATGTAGCCGAACTGGCCGGGGTCGTACTGCCCCACGCCGGCCTGGTTGGTCACGGAGATGCCGCCCTCGCTGACATAGACGTGCAAGCCGGGCGGCAAACCGCCGGACGGCGGCGGCGCGGGCGGGATCATGGCGCTGCCCGACGGCGGCGCGGCCTGCTCGGGCGCCGCGCCCGCCTCCACGAATTCCAGGATGAAGGTGGTGCCCCGGATGCCGATGTTGGCGCTGGGCGTGCGGACCAGGAATTTGTCCTTGCTGCGCTGGCCCAGCAGGCCGCTGACCGAGCGCATGCCGCCCTTCAGCAGCTGGAAGCTGGCCTGGTCGTCGGCTTGCTTGCCGCGCGCAAAAGCGAACTGCTCCACCTGCAAGGTGGTGGACGGCTTCATGATGACTTCGCTGTTGTCGATAAAGCGCAGCTGCGCGTAGGCGCCGGCCTGGGTCTGCAGCGTGTCGCCGCTTTCCACTTCGGAGCGCAGCGCCAGCGGCTTGACGCTGCCGTCCGGCTTCTGCGCCAGCATGGCGCCGCTCAGCTGCACCACCGTGGCCGCCACCGGCGCGGCCAGCGCCGCAGCAGGCAGGGCCGCGAGGGCGGACAGCAGCAGGCCGGCCGCCAGCGCGCGGCGGCGGGCAGAACTGTGGGCGAGGCGGCAAGTAAGCGGCATGCGGGCGGCCATGGTCTTAGTTGCAGTACAGTTTTTTGACCGGCTCGGCTTTCGTGGCGAGACCGGCAGGGCCGCTGTCCTTGCTGTCTGCCTTCGTGCCGTCATCCTTCTTGGTATCCGAAGGCGCACTGTTGCCGGCGCTGCTGCTGCCGCTGCCGCTGCTGCCGGCGCCCTCGGGAGACGAACCGGCCTGCTTGACCGACGTGCTGGTGACAGTGTTGATGATGTTGACGGTGGAATTGAGCGCCTGGCCCACCGGCGCGGTCGAATCGTTCTGCGCTGCTGCGGCTGCGGCGTCTGCCGCTGCTTTCGCTGCGGCGTCCGCGGCCGCCTTCGCTGCGGCGTCCGCTGCCGCCTTGGCCGCCGCATCGGCTGCCGCTTTCGCTGCCGCGTCCGCCGCTGCCTTGGCCGCCGCGTCGGCCGCCGCTTTCGCCGCTGCGTCCGCCGCCGCTTTTGCTGCCGCGTCGGCTGCCGCTTTCGCTGCGGCGTCGGCCGCCGCCTTGGCTGCCGCATCGGCCGCCGCTTTCGCCGCCGCGTCCGCTGCTGCCTTGGCCGCCGCATCCGCTGCCGCCTTGGCGGCCGCTTCCTCCGCTGCCGCCTTGGCCGCCGCCTCCTCCGCTGCCTTGGCCGCCGCTTCCGCCGCCGCCTTGGCCGCCGCTTCCGCTGCCGCCTTGGCTGCTGCTTCCGCCGCCGCCTTCTCCGCTGCCGCCTTGGCCGCCGCTTCCGCCGCCGCCTTCTCCGCTGCCGCCTTGGCTG
>NZ_JBWKSD010000011.1:0-132799 GCF_059419605.1 Pseudoduganella sp. GW821-FHT05F09 | reverse complement strand
GCCGCTTCCGCTGCCGCCTTCTCCGCTGCCGCCTTGGCTGCCGCTTCCGCCGCCGCCTTCTCCGCTGCCGCCTTGGCCGCCGCTTCCGCCGCAGCCTTCTCCGCTGCCGCCTTGGCCGCCGCTTCCGCCGCCGCCTTGTCCGCCGCCTCCTTGGCTGCCGCCTCCGCTGCGGCCTTCTCCGCTGCCGCCTTGGCTGCCGCTTCCGCTGCCGCCTTCTCCGCTGCCGCCTTGGCTGCCGCTTCCGCCGCCGCCTTCTCCGCTGCCGCCTTGGCTGCCGCTTCCGCCGCCGCGGCTTCCGCCGCAGCTTTCGCAGCGGCATCGGCTGCAGCCGAGCTGTCGGTCAGAACCGGCAGGCTACCGCCCAGGAAGATACTCTGCGGCGCCGAGATCGAACCGTTCGGCGCGGTCAGCGTGACCGTGCCGCTGCCGGTAATATGCATGCCGCTGTCCGCCGTGATGCTGCCGGACTGCGCCTGCAGGCTGATGCTGCCGTGGCTGCTGTTCAGCGTGCCCGCCAGTTCGATGTCGGTGCCGGCCACCATGAAGATATTGTGGCTGGCCTGGAGATTGGCATCCCCACTCAGGGAAATTCCGGTGCTGGCGGACAGGCTGATGCTGTCCGCGACCAGCGTGTCGCTGATGGTGATCGGGCTATGGGCCGTCAGCAGGATCGCACCGCTCGGCGCCGACAAGGTGCCTGCGGTGTAAATACCGCCCACGTTATCGATGAGCAGGCTGCCGGTCGTGGTGCTCAGCGGCCCCACCCCCAGCTGCTCGCTGCCGCTCAGCGTGTTGCGCAGGCTGATGCCGCCGCCGTTGCTGTTGCTGCCGCTGACATGCAGCACATGATTGGCGTTGTTGTTGAGCACGGCGCCGCCGCGCGACGATATCGTCAACATGCCGGTGCTCAGCGCCCCGCTCTGAGTAATGCTGCCGCCCTCCCCTGTGTAGAGTGCAATCGACTCGGTCGCCGAAATCGAACCCAGCGCCAGGCTGCCACTGCTTTGATGGATCGCCAGGTTGCCGGGAATGGCGATGCTGCCGCCGCTTTGGGTGTACTGCGAATTGATGGTGATCCCGGTCAGGCCGCTGATGGTCCCGCCGCTCAGGTTAAAGGAATTGGTGACCAGGCTGCCGCTGCCGCCCAGCGTGCCGCCGGTCTGCGTGTAGCTGCCGCTGGCCATGCTGCCAGCCAGGCTCAGGGAGCCGCCGCTGTTCACCCTCAGGGCGCCGCCGGACAGGCTGGACGTGTCGCCGGCCTGCACGCCCAGCGTCAGCGCGCCGCCGCTCACGGTCAGGCCTTGGCCATGCACGGAGGTCAAGCTGCTCAGCGTGGTAGAACCGCCGTCGTAGATCACCGCGCCACCATAGGCGCTCAGTTCAGCAGCCAGCACATTGCTGGCGGTCGGCACCGCGCCGCCGACCCAGTTGCTGGCGTCGCTCCATAGATTGTTGCCGGCGTTGCCGGTCCAAGTGGCCTTGCCGAGCTGCGTGATGTTGGCGGTCACCGTAGGCGCCGCCAGCACGTAGTTGCCGGCATCGGCGGTAGCGCTCAGCGACAGGCCGGCCACCGTCACCACCTTGCCGTTGCCGACGTTGCGGTCCGCAAAGCTGCCCGTCAGGTTGGCCGAATTCAGCAACACGCTGTCGCCCTGTATCACGCCGCTCAGATAGCCGCCCTCGCCCACGTTCAGGGTGACGCCGGTGCCGCCGTTGTAGTCCCGGCTTTGCGCGGTGATGCCGTTCACGGTCAGCGTGGCGGGCGTGATGCTGGCGGTGACATTGGTCGGCATGCTGCCGGTCACCTTATAGTTGGCGCCGTCGGCGCCTCCCAGCGATGCCAGTCCTTCAAAGCCGATCGCCTTGTTGCTGCCCACGTTCTTGCCGCCGACGAAATAGGCGTGCACCGTCCCCAGCGTCACCACATCGCCGGCGAACACGCCGTTGAAGGTGGCGTTGGTCACGGTCGCGTTATTGCTACCGTCGTAGACCCGGTTCATCCCGGTCAGCCCGCTGATGCTGAGCGATGCGACGGTAATGTCGGCGTAGGTGGTGGTGTACGGCAGGTAGTTGCCCGCATCGGTGCCACTCAGCGTGAGGGGCACCCGGATGGATTTCTCCACGCCCACATTCTTGTCGCTGAAGGTGTAGCCGCCGGCCAGCGCTGCCGTGACGGTATCGCCCGACAGCCCGTGGGCCGACCAGTCGCTGGCGGCGTTGACCGTGGCGGCCGTGGTGCCGTTGTAGACGCGGTTCACACCGGCAATGCCGCCGACGCTCAGCGGTGCGCGCGTGATTTCGGCTTCGCTGACGTAAGTAGTCTTGAGCGTGTAGTTGCGCGACGCGCCTTCGCTCAGCTGCATCTCGACATTGCTGAGGGCCTTGCCGGTGCCGGCGTTCTTGTCGGCAAAACTGGCCGACACGCTGGCCGACACGACATCGTCATACGCCACGTTAGCCAGCGTGGCGCTGGCGTTGCTGAAGGTCGTGTTGCCATTGTAGACCTTGCTGCCGCTGATGGTTGCGGTCAGTTCGCGCCGCGTAATTTCCAGCGTCGGCGCACCGGCGGCGTAGCTGATGTCGTAAGTGGTCGAATACAGGCCGCCGGTGTTATAGGTGCCCACATTCTTCGCCGTGCCCCAGCCCAGTGTGCCGCTCAGGGAGTCGCCGTTGGCCAAGCCGGCGTAGGTCGGCGTGCCAGAGTAGGTCGGCATCGGGTTACCGTATACCACGCTGGCATTGCTGCCGGCAATGGTAACGGTGACCGGTTTCAGGAAGGCCTTCAGCAGCGGAATGGTGTCGCCGTCATAGATGCGCCAAGCGGTATCGCCGGTGAAGAAGTCGCCGAAGCTGCTCTGCAGTTTGCTCTGCGCCGTGGTCAGCCCGACGCCGCCGGCGGCGTCCGTGCTGCGGCCGGCCTTGGTCAGGTCGTAATAGCCACGCACGACCTGGGAGCCGTTGGTAAAGCCGACCAGGCCATTGACGCCGGTGCCGAACGCGCTGCCGTCCACCTGGCCTGTGGTAAAGGCATTGGTGATGGTGCCGGCGGAGAATTCGCCCAGCAGGCCGCCGGCGTTGTTGTGCACAAAGTCCGTGCTGCTGCCGTGGCCGCTGACGTTGCCGCTGGCGTAGACATTGCTAATGCTGGCGGAGCTTTGGCCATCATAACCTGTGCGCCCCACCAAGCCGCCCACGTTGCGCCCGCCGGCCACATTGCCGCTGGCGTAGGAGCGTTCGATGGTGCCGTAGTTGTCGCCCACCAGGCCGCCGATGATTTCACCGGTGGTGGTCACCGCGCCGCTGGCGTAGGACTGGGACACTGTGCCGCTGTTGGTGCCGACCAGGCCGCCTGCATAGCCCTGGCCCACGGTGTCCACGGCGCCGGTGGCGAAGGAGCTGGTAATGCTGCCTGTGCTGAGCCCCGCCAGTCCGCCGATGCTGTTGGCGTACATGGCCGCCTCGCGGCCGGTGACGGCGCCGGTGGCGCCGGAGGTCAGGATGCTGCCGCTGTTGTTGCCCACCAGGCCACCCGCATTGCGGATGCCGCTCACGCTGGCAGAGCTGGCCACATTGACGATCTGGCCCTCGGCATGGCCCGCCAACGCGCCGACATTGGCCGCGCCCGTTACCGAGCCGCCCAGCAATGCCAGGTCGCGGACGCGGCCGCTGCCGCCCAGGTAGCTGAACAGGCCAACGTTGTCGCTCTCGGCGCGGCTGATGACCAGTCCGGTAATCGCTTTGTGATTGCCGTCGAAAATGCCGTTGTAGACATAGTCGCTATTGCCGATAGGCTTGAAGCCGGCGCCGCCGTTCCACAGCGATGTGCCGCTGGCGTCGATATTGCCATGCAGGGTAAAGGCCAGGCTCGGCGCCAGCGTGATCAGCGTGGCCACGCCCTGCAGGCCGTAAGCGTCGAACAGTTCATAGCCGGAATCGCCGGTGCCGTAGCCGCGCAGGAAGGTGCCGCCGCTCAAGCGGAAGTCCTTGGCGCTGAACGCAGGCAGCGTGCCGCTGTTCTGGCTCCAGTTACCCTGCAGCAGATTGAAGGTGCCGTCGACCGCGACGCTGCCGGTGGCGGTAATATCGCCCGGCGTGCTCAGCGTCAGGCCGCCGGTGGCGACCGCCGCGCCCAGGCTGATATTGTGCCTGGCGGTCAGCGCCAGCTGCTTGCTGAACGTCAGCGGCGCACTGACCGCGATGTCGCCGCTGCCGCTGGCGACCGTCACTTGCAGCTCGTTGGCCGTCACCGTCGCCAGGTCGGCCGCGCTCAGCACCAGCGTGCCGGCCGCGTCGGCGGTGGCGCCGATATTGATGGCGTTGGCCGATTTCAGCAGCACCGACGGCGCCGTCAGCGTGCCGCCGGCCAGCGTCATCTTGTCGCTGTTCAGCTCGATGCTGGCGCCGGAGGTGACGCTGCCGCCATTGGTGATGCGGTGGCCCGCGCCGGCCAGCGTGGACAGCACCACGCCGCCGCCCGCGGTGACGGTGCCGGTCACGGCCAGGTCGCCGTTGTAGGCGCTGGCCGTCAGGGTGCCGCCGGCGCTGGTGCTGCCCAGCTTGATGCTCTGGCCGCTCAGCGTGATGTTGCCGGTGTTCGAGGTGGAGTTCAGCGTGGTGGTGCCGGACACGCTGTTGCCGGTATTGTCCAGGATAATGTCGCCGGCCGCGATGGCGCTCAGGCTCTTCGCCGTCATGCCGTCGATCGGGCTGGTGGTCTGCACGATGGTGCCGGCGCTGGCATTGAGGTGGACCGCAGCGTTGGGCGCGGCGATGCCGGCCTTCAGGAAGATGTCCTTGTCGGCCTGCAGCGTCAGGCTGCTGCCGCTGGTCCAGCCCAGGCCATTGATGAGGTGGATGGAACCGTCGCCGGTGCCGCTGCTGTTGGTGGTGCGCACGGTCACATCCGTGCTGTCCAGCAGCGTTTGCAGCGCGCCGGTGGTCAGCAGCGACTCGTGCGCCACGCTGGCGATTTCAAAAATCTTGCCGGTGATGTCCTGCAGCAGCGACGGCGCGGTGAGCGGCATGCCGCCGCCGTAGAAGGCCGCCAGCGCGTTGTCGGCGATATAGATGTCGGTCGGGTCCAGCAGCAGCGTGCCGGTCTTGCCGCCCGGCGCCTGGGCGCGGGTGTCGACCCTGCCCTGCATGTCGAGGTAATGGCCCGAGGTTTCCACCAGGCCGCCGTCGCCGCCCTGCGCGCCGCCGCGCGCGGACAGCTGGCCGAACACGCGGGTGGCGCCGTCGCTCCAGGCGATGATCTTGCCGCCGTCGCCGCGGCCGGTGGCGTCGGCGCGCACGCTGGCGTCCGCGCCGATATAAGTCTGCTGCGCATGCGGCACGGCGGCGCTTTTGCCATCACCCTGGCCTTGATAGTCGCCGCCGATCAGCACGGTGCCGCCGCCGGCCGCGCCGCTGGCGTCCACCGCCGCGTTGCCGCTCAGGCCCACGCGCTCGCCCAGCAGCTGGATCTCGCCGCCCTTGCCGGCGCTGTTGGTGGCGCTGGTCTGGCTGCCCGCCTCCAGCATGGTGGTGCTGTTGGCGCCGCTGGCCTTGAGCACGATCTTGCCGTTCTCGCCCAGCGCCGCGCTGTCCGCATTGATGCGGCCGCGCTGGTTCACCAGCGCGCCGTAAATGCCCACCTTGCCGCCCGCCGCCAGCACCTGGCCCAGGTTCAGCGCCTGGTCGGCCGGGGCCGACACCACCACGTGCACGTCCGGATTGGCCGAGTCCACCAGCTGCACGCTATTGCCCGCCGCCAGCACCACTTCGCCCTGCGGGGAGGTGATCACGCCACTGTTCTCCACGCCGGAGCCGATCAGGTAGACCTGGCCGCCGGAAGGCGTGGTGATGCTGCCCTGGTTGACCACCTTGCCGGCGCCGGCGCCGCTGAAGTGGTTTTTGCCGGCCAGGAAATCGCTATTGCTGATGGCCAGGCTGGACGCCACCAGGCCGTTGACGTCCACCCGCGCGTCCTTGCCGAACAGGATGCCGTTCGGGTTGATCAGGTAGACCTTGCCGTTCGACTGCAGCGAGCCGAGGATTTTGCTGGGGTCCTGGCCGACAATGCGGTTCAGCACCTTGCTGTCGCCGCTCTGCTGGATAAAGCGCGTGATCTCGTTGGGATTGATCGAGAAGTTTTGCCAGTTGATGATGGTGTTCGGCGTATTCGTAATCGAGTACAAATTGCCTTGCTGGAGGAAGGTGGCCTGGCCGGCAACGACCTGCGGTGTGCTGGGGTTGCCGTAAGCGGAGCCGTAGCAAGCTGCAACCAACACCGCGAGCAGCTTGCGCCGCATGCCTTGGGGAACCGGACCTGTCATCATCGTACTTACCTCATTGTGCATATTTTTAGCGTGTCACCAGCTCAGGTCTACCCTGAGGTGCAGGCGATTTTTATCTTGTGACGGCAACTGGCTGGAGCGCAGCACATGGCCGTAGTCCAGCTGTACATCCACATCGCGGGAGATATTGACGCGCAGGCCCACGCCCACGCTGCCGATCGATTTCGTGCGCAGCTCGCCTCCCTGTTCGAGGTTGCGCTTGATCAGGCCCTTGTCATAAAACACCAGTGCGCGGCATTGCCAGCGCGAATCGCCGCACAACTGCGGCGAGTATAGCTCGACATTGGCGGTCAGTCCGCTGTCATTTGACAGGTCGCGGGCGCTAAAACCACGCACCCGGGCGCCGCCGCCGATGCCGATCTGCTCCCCCGCCACCAGCGCGTCGCGCGTGTACTGCCCGTTCACGGCGGCGCGCACCTGGAAGTCGCGCGGCAGCTGCCGGGTCAGGCTGGCCGCCAGCCGCACGATGCTGTAGCGGGCGTCCGCGCCGGGCCGCGCCCGGCTGAAATCGTCCTGCCCGCCGCGCGCCCCGCCTGCCAGGTTGCGCAGCACGGTCACCGAACCGCTCAGCTCGCCCTTGTCGAACAGCCAGTTGCCGCTGTAATTCAGGCTCAGCGGATGGACCGTGACGTCGCCGCCCGCTTCGCCATCCTGCTGCCCGCCGTCGGCGCGGAAAGCCTTGATGCCGGCCCCCAGGTTAAGGCGCCCCTCGTGGCTGTCGCTCTTGGACAGTAGCGCGCTGTAGCGCGCCCCCAGCATGGCGCCCTTGCCGCCCTCCTGCCAGGCCCGGTCTGGCCAAACAAAATCGGTCTGGTTGTAGCCGCCGTACAAATCCAGCGTCGCGCCCGGCGTGGACGCCGGCAGGCTGTAATCTATGCGCACCCCGCCGCGCAAGCGGCCGTCCGCGCCGTTTTTACCCGCCACACCACTATTATCCAGGGTCACGGTGCCGGACAGGGCCGGCTTTTCCGTTTCCTGCCCGCCGCAAACGGCCGCGCCGGGAGCGGCGGCGAAGGCCGCTCCAGCCAGCAGTTGCACGACGCGGCATCGCATGATGGCCTCCGCCAGGACTTGACTTGAAAGAAATGGATGTTTCTCTCAGTTTAGTCGGAAATACGGCTGGCGTCCGCATTTTTCGCGGCTTTGATGCATTTCCGCACAGATACTTTGTGTCTTTTTACTTGGTATCAAAAGTCGTCACGCCGTCCCAACCGGGACCCGGGGGGTGCGCCCGGTGGTGCGCCACGCGCTCCAGATACAGCCGGTACAGGCCGTGCGGCGCCTCGGCCTGCAGCGCTTCCAGCGCCGCCTGGGCCGCGTCCCACTGCTGGCCGCGCACCAGGGCCAGCGCCGCGTGCCAGCGCGCCAGCTCGTCCCGGGCCGGCTGCGCCAGCGCGCTGTCCAGCGCCAGCGGCTCGAAAATGGCCACCGGCTCGTTCTTGCCCTTCACGCGCACCAGGTCCAGCTCGCGGTAGGCGAATTCCGGCGCTTCGGCGCGCGTGACCTCGCCCACGGCGATGCCCACGCCATACACCTTGGTGATGCCTTCCAGCCGCGCCCCGAGGTTGACCGCGTCGCCCATGACGGTATAGGCGCGGCGGATCTCCGAGCCCATGTCGCCCACATGCATCTGGCCGGTGTTCAGGCCGATGCCGATTTTCAGCTCCGGCCAGCCGCGCTGCAGGAAGTCCTGGTTCAGCCGCTGCGCGCTGGCCTGCATCAGCAGCGCGGTGGCCACGCCCCGGCTGGCGTGGTCCGCGAAGGCCACCGGCGCGCCCCAGAAGGCCATCACGGCGTCGCCTATGTATTTGTCCAGCGTGCCGCGGTGGCTGTCGCGGATATCGGTCGACATCGCCGTCAGGTAGAGATTGATGTATTCGCGCAGGACTTTCGGCGTCAGGCCTTCCGAGATGGTGGTGAAGCCGCGCACGTCGACGAACATCACGGTCAGCTCGCGGCTTTCGCCGTCCATATTGTACTTTTCCGGATTTTCGGCCATCTCGGCCACCAGCTCGGGGGCCACGTATTCGCCGAAGCGCGACACCAGCGCGCGGCCGCGCCGCACCTCGAAGAAATAGCCCCAGGCCACGTTCAGGATGAACAGCGCCAGCGCCAGCACCAGCATGGACGAGACGTTGAACACGATGTCGTGCGCGCGGTACAGGTAGAAATTGAACGCGGCCGCCGCGCCGCCCGCCAGCAGCGCCAGCAGGATGGACCAGGCCGGCGCCAGCACCGGCAGCAGCAGCGCCAGCAGCAGGCCCAGCACCAGCAGCTGCACCGCTTCGAACTGGGTGGCGTAGTCGGGCCGGAACTTGAAGCTGCCGTCCAGGATGGAGCTGATCATATTGGCGTGGATTTCCACCCCGGGGTACTGGGCGTTGACCGGCGTGGCCCGCAGGTCGTTCAGGCCGGGCGCGGTGGTGCCCACCAGTACGATGGCGCCGGCCAGCTGCTCGGCCGGCACGGCGCCGCGCAGCACGTCGGCCGCCGACACATAGCGGTAGCCGCCGCCCTGCGGGCCGCCGGGGCCGCGGTACTGCACCGTGGTGGTCAGCCCCTCGCCGACCGGGATGCGGATATTGCCTTCCGCATGGAACAGGCCGATGGCTTCCAGGCCGCCGTTGGCGCGCTGCGACTCGGACAGGGTGTCGACCGTGCCCTCGAACAGCGGATGGATGGCGCGCGCCCGCAAGGCCACGGCGGCGGTGGCCAGCGACAGCGTGGGGTAGTAGCCCTGGCCGATCTTTTGCAGCAGCGGCGTGGAACGCACCACGCCGTCGCGGTCGGGCATGGCGGTGAAGATGCCGGCGCTGAGCGCGGCCGACTGCAGGCGCGCGATATTGGCTTCGTAGCCCGCCACCTTGTAGGCGTCCACGGTGCGGCCGTTGAGCGCCTCCTCGGTGAATGCCGGTTTCGGCAGCATGCCCTTGGCCTGGCTGCCGGACAGGTTGTAGCCCAGCACCACGGGCTGGCCTTGCAGCGCCTGCGCCAGCAGGCCGTCGTAATCGAGCTGCGGCTGCAGGCGCGCCAGCTGGCCCTGCAGGCCTGGCACCTGCTGCAGCTCGCCTTGGGCCAGCTGCTTCAGCACATCATAGCCGGAACTGGTGTCCGGCTCGGGGAAGGAGACGTCGAAGCCGACCGCCGCCACTTCGTATTTCACGGTGAGCTGTTCGACCAGCTTGGCCATCACGTTGCGGCTCCACGGGAAGCGCCCCACTTCGGCCAGGCTTTTCTCGTCGATGTCGACGATCACCACGCGCGGATCGAGCACCGGCGTTTCCAGCCGCATGCGCAGGCCGGAGATGAAGGTGTCCATGCGGTCCAGGGTGTCCGCGTGCAGCACGTTGGCCGTGTGCAGGATGGCGGCGGCGCACAGCAGCAGCCCTAGCAGCCAGCGCGCGCCGTATTTTTTCAGTAGCCTGGCCATCGGCTACGGGGTGTAGCCGGGGATCTTGGACTCGTCCACGTGGTCCAGCTGGCGCTCGTCCACGTTCTTGTGCGCGAAGTTCAGGTAGACCTTCTGGCGGATGAAGATGTCGAACAGGTCCGGATCGATATGGCCGTTCAGGCTGAAATTGCCCAGGATGCGCAGCGACTCGGACAGCGGCTTGCCTTTTTTATACGGCCGGTCGCGCGCGGTGAGCGCCTCGAAAATGTCGGCGATGGCCATGATGCGCGCCTGCACCGACATCTGGTCCTTGGTCAGCCCGCGCGGATAGCCCTTGCCGTCCATGCGCTCGTGGTGGCCGCCGGCGTACTCGGGCACGTTCTGCAGGTGCTTGGGCCACGGCAGCGACTCGAGCATGCGTATCGTCACCGAGATGTGATTGTTGATTTCCTTGCGTTCCGGCTCGGTCAGCGTGCCGAAGCGGATGTTCAGGTTTTCGGTCTCTTCGGCGGTCAGGAAGTCCTGCTCCTCGCGCACGAACGGCGGCTCCTCGGCGCCCGGCTCCTTCTTGTACACGCGCGGGCCGGTCCAGCGGTAGGCGGCGATCTGGCGCACGCGTTCCTGGTCCTCCGGCTTCATGCCCTCGCCGCCCACATTGGCCACGCGCAGGAACTGGCGGTCCCGCTCCAGCTGCGCCATCTCCTCGGCCAGCGCCGCGTCGATGGCGGCGTGGTCGCCGCCGGCCAGCTTGGCCTTCAGCGCGCGGATTTCGGCGTCGCGCATCAGCACCTCGAAGCGGGCGCTGACCATGTGGATGCGGTCGAAAATGGTTTCCAGCTTGGTGCCCTTGTCCACCACGTGGACCGGGGTGGTGATCTTGCCGCAGTCGTGCAGCAGGCCGGCCAGCCACAGCTCCTTGCGGTCGCCGTCGGTCATGCGGAAATCGGCCAGCGGGCCGCTGTCGGCGTTGTGCACCGCCTCGGCCAGCATCATGGTCAGCTCGGGCACGAACTGGCAGTGGCGGCCGGTGTAGGGCGATTTTTCGTCGATGCCGATGTTGATCAGGTTGACCAGCGCTTCCAGCAGATCTTCCAGCTGCTGGATCAGGCGCTGATTGGTCAGCGCCACGGCGGCCTGCGCGGCCAGCGCCTCGATGAAGCGCTGGTCGGTGGGCGAGAAGGCGCAGATGGCGCCGGTGCCCGGGTCTTTCGCGTTGACCAGCTGCAGCACGCCCACCAGTTCGCCCTCGTGGTCGGTCATCGGCACCGTCAGGAAGGACTGCGAATGGTAGCCGCGCTGCTGGTCGAAGGAGCGCATGCCGGAGAAGTTGAACACGTCGGCCTGGTACACGTCCTCGATATTCACCGAGAGCCGGAAGTTGGCCGAGTAGGCCGCCACCGAGGACAGGTTTTTGTCGCCCTGCTCGTCGTACAGGGGCACGGCCGGAATGTCGATCTTGTCGCCGCTGGCGCCGCCCTGGCGTATGCCCAGGGTGTCGTTGACGGAAATGTGGAAGCACAAGCTGGCGCCGTCGGCGCTGGGGCGGTACAGCGTGCCGCCGTCCGCATGGGTCATGCCCTTGGCCACCATCAGGATGCGCTCCAGCAGCTCGTCCGTGTCATGGCTGGCGCCGAGCGCCACGCTCAGCTCCGTCAGCTGGTCCAGCCGCTGCGCGATTTGTATGTGGTTCAGCTCTTGCATGGTGTTTTTACAATCTTTGGTGCCTGGACGATATTGATTAGAAGTGTAGCCTCAGTGCAAGCGGCTGTACATTGGAAATGCGCCGAAATCCCGCCCGAATCGCCGTGCGCCGCGCACATCGCTCAATTTCGCAACTTTCGGCCCAGAATCGATGAAAAAAAGGCTATCATCGGAGGGTGATCGCCACTTGCCTGTTCAATCATGATTCATATTGAATAGTCAACAGAACGGCGGCAGTGTGGAACGCCAGTGGGCAGAATTAAAAGGCAGAGAGCATGAAATTCAAATTTTGGGGGGTGCGCGGCTCGATTCCCTCCCCCGGTCCGCGCACTGCGCGCTACGGCGGCAACACCACCTGCATCGAGGTGCGCAGCGACGACGACACCTTGATCATTATCGACGGCGGCACCGGCCTGTTTGCGCTGGCGCAGTCGCTGATCGCCCAAAAGAAAACCCCGGTGCAGGCCAATATCTTCATCACCCACAGCCACTGGGACCATATCCACGGCCTGCCCTTCTTCACCCCGCTGTTCATCAAGGGCAGCCGCGTGCGCCTGCACGGCGCCACCGATCCGGACACCGGCAACGGCATTGAGCACGTGATGGGCGTGCAGCTGCAGAACAGCTACTTCCCGGTCAGCGAAACGCAGATGGACGCCACCATCGAATACCGCACGCTGGCGGTGGACGAGGCGATCGCAGTGGGCGACGCGGTGGTGTCGAACGTGGTCATGAACCATCCGGTGATCGACCTGGGCTACCGCATCGACTGCAACGGCAAATCGGTGTTCTTCACCGGCGACCACGAACCGCACTACAACATCTACCCGGAAGACCACCCGGAGTACGCGGCCTACCAGCGGCACATCCAGGAACGCGCCCGCGCGCAGGAGGACAAGGTGCGCGGCGTGACGGCGCTCATCGTCGACTGTTCCTATACCCGCGAAGAATACCCGGCCAAGCAGGGCTGGGGGCACGGCACCTTCGATTCGGCCTTCGACATGGCCATCAAGGCCGGCGCCAAGCGGCTGTACTGCACCCACCACGAACCCACCCGCAGCGACGACGAGCTGGAAGCGGTGTTCGCCGAAGTGATGGCGCGCCGCGCCCCGCTGCCGGAGGGCCTGGAAGTGGTGCTGGCCTACGAAGGGCTGGAAGTCGAGCTCTAAGCCGCGAGGTCTAAACCCGTAGCAAGCGCTTTTCAAAACACACCGATTCCGGCTGGGCTGCGTAGCGGCCGAAATTGGGAATGAGCGCGTAGCCGCGCGCCGCGTAAAACGCCACGGCGCGGGCATTTACGCGCCGCGTGGACAGGCGCAGCGCGCCATAGCCCAGCGCCGCCGCCTCGCTTTCGAGGAAGGCCAGCACGGCGCTGCCGCAGCCGGCATGCCCCGGCCGCGCATACATGCGCTTGATCTCCGCAACACCCTCTTCCAGCGGCCGCAATGCGCCGCAGCCGGCGGCCGCGCCGTCCGCGCCGCGCGCCACGGCGAAGCGGGCCAGCGGGCCGCGCACATCATCCGGATCGAAAGAAGACTGGCCGCTGTCGCCGGTGATCGCCGCCAGCACGGCCGACAGCTCGGCCATCAGCCGCGCCGCGTCGGGCGAAGCGGGATCGGCCGTTTCCACGCGCCAGGCCGCGCGCATCATTGCAGGCCGCCTTCCGTTCTGGCGGCGAAGCGCTGCGCCAGCACCGCGCACACCATCAGCTGGATCTGGTGGAACAGCATCAGCGGCAGAATCACCATGCCCAGCGAGGACGTGGCGAACAGCACCTTGGCCATGGGCACGCCGCTGGCCAGGCTTTTCTTGGAACCGCAGAAGACCACCGTGACCTCGTCCTCCTTGCTGAAACCCAGCCGGCGGCTGAGCCAGCCGGTCAGCAGCAGCACCGCGGCCAGCAGCAGGCAGCACAGCAGCGCGAGCGCCAGCAGCGACGGCACGCCGACCTTGTGCCACAAGCCTTCGCTGACCGCCTGGCTGAAGGCGGTGTACACCACCAGCAGGATGGAGCCCTGGTCCACGAAGCGCAGCAGCGGCTTGTGGCGGTCCACCCATGCGCCTATCCAGCGCCGCATCAGCTGCCCCGCAACGAAAGGCAGCAGCAGTTGCAGCACGATGGACAAGGCGGCGTCCAGCGGCGGCTTGGCCGACGGGCCGTGCACCACCAGCGCGCCAACCAGCAGCGGCGTAAGGAAGATGCCCAGGAAATTGGAGGCGGAGGCGCTGCACACGGCGGCCGCCACATTGCCGCGCGCCACGGCGGTAAAGGCGATGGACGATTGCACGGTGGACGGCAGCATGCACAGGAACAGCACGCCGAGATAGAGCTCCGGCGTCAGCACCGTCAGCGCCAGCGGCTTGAGCAGCAGGCCCAGCAGCGGGAACAGCACGAAGGTGCAGCACAGCACCAGCAGGTGCAGGCGCCAGTGCGTGAGCCCGGCCACGATGGCTTCGCGCGGCAGCTTGGCGCCATGCAGGAAGAACAGCGCGCCGATGGCGAAGGCCGTCACGGCGCTGAACGCTTCGGCCACGCGGCCGGTGCAGGGAAGGAGACTGGCGACGGCAACGGTGAACAGCAGGGCCAGCGTGAAATTGTCGGGCCGGAGGCGGCGCAGGAAAGCGGGGATGGAAGACATGCCCGTATTGTAACAAAGGGAGCCCAAGCTCCCTTTGCACTGCATTTTTACTGCAATAATTACATGATGTGTTTGCCGACCCACCAGGCGATCGCCGCCACGAAGGCCGAGGCCGGAATGGTGAAGATCCAGGCCCACACGATATTGCCCGCCACGCCCCAGCGCACGGCCGACATCTTCTGGGCCGAGCCCACGCCGACGATGGCGCCGGTGATGGTGTGGGTGGTGGACACCGGCACGCCCAGGGCGGTGGCGGTGAACAAGGTAATGGCGCCGCCGGTTTCGGCGCAGAAGCCGCCCACCGGTTTCAGCTTGGTGATCTTCTGGCCCATGGTCTTGACGATGCGCCAGCCGCCGAACAGCGTGCCGAAGCTGATCGCCGTGTAGCAGGAAACGATCACCCACAGCGGCGGCGACACGTCGGTCGAGGCCGAGTAGCCGGCAGCGATCAGCAGCATCCAGATGATGCCGATGGTTTTTTGCGCGTCGTTGCCGCCGTGGCCCAGCGAGTAGGAGGCGGCCGACAGCAGCTGCAGGCGGCGGAACCAGGTGTCGACCTTGCGCGGCGTGGTGCGCACAAAGATCCAGGACACCAGCAACATCATCAGCGAACCGAAGATGAAGCCCAGCAGCGGCGACAGCACGATGAACATCACGGTCTTGATCAGGCCGGCGGAAATCAGCGCGCCCGTGCCCGACTTGGCCACCGCCGCGCCCACCAGGCCGCCGATCAGCGCGTGCGAGGACGAGGACGGAATGCCGTAGTACCAGGTGACCAGGTTCCAGACGATGGCGCCCATCAGCGCGCCGAAGATGACGTACTGGTCCACCACGCCGGGGTCGATGGTGCCCTTGCCCACCGTGGCGGCCACGGTCAGCTGGTGGAACACGAAGATGGCGACGAAGTTGAAGCAGGCCGCCATGGCGACGGCGGTCTGCGGCTTGAGCACGCCGGTCGAGACCACGGTGGCGATCGCGTTGGCGGCGTCGTGGAAACCGTTCATGAAGTCAAACACCAGGGCCAGGAAGACCAGCACTCCCAGCACATAGATGCTCATTTGTACGCTATTCATGGATTATTCTTTTTTCGTAGTGGCGAAGGGTGGCAATTACGCGTTTTCGACGATGATGCCTTCGATGATGTTGGCCACGTCTTCGCAACGGTCGGTCACCGTTTCCAGGATTTCGTAGATGGCCTTCATCTTGATCAGGTTGCGCACGTCCGGTTCGTCGCGGAACAGCTTGGACATGGCGGCGCGCATCACGTGGTCGGCGTCCGATTCCAGGCGGTCGATCTCTTCGCAGATGGCGACGATCTTGCGCGAGTTGTCCATATTGTGCAGCAGGGCCACGGCGTCCTTGACCTTCTCGGTGCAGGCCAGCACCAGTTCGGCCAGGCGCTTGGCTTCCGGCGTGACCGAGTGCAGGTCGTACAGCGACACGGTCTGGCCGGCGTCTTCCATCAGGTCCAGGATGTCGTCCATCTTGGTGATCAGCTTGTGGATGTCGTCGCGGTCGATCGGGGTAATGAAGGTCTTGTGCAGCAGGTCCACCGTGGCGTAGGTGATCTTGTCGGCCTGTTTCTCGATGCCTTCGATGGCGTGCACGCGGTTTTCCAGGTCGTCGAAGTTGGTCATCAGGGCCAGCATTTCCTTGGCGCCTTTGACGCACAGCTCGGCGTGCTGGTTGAACAGGTCAAAAAACTTGCCCTCGGTGGGCATCAAACGTCCAAACATATTATTCTCCAATCATGAATCGTCGTTACTGCAGGCAGCCGCCACGCGGCGGCTTCAGAAAATTGCGGGTACTGCGGGGGTAATGCGAAATTCGAACCTTAGTCGCCCTGGTAGGTCGTCAGCGAGCCGCTGTAGTTGCCGAACTTGGTGTACATGCCCATCCAGGTCAAACGTATTGCGCCGATCGGGCCGTTACGCTGCTTGCCGATAATGATCTCGGCCGTGCCTTTTTCGGGTGAGTCGGGGTTGTACACCTCGTCGCGGTACAGGAAGATGATGACGTCGGCATCCTGCTCGATAGCGCCGGATTCGCGCAAGTCGGACATCACGGGGCGCTTGTTGGGCCGCTGTTCCAGCGAGCGGTTCAGCTGCGACAGCGCAATGACGGGACAGTGCAGCTCTTTGGCCAGGCCTTTGAGCGAGCGCGAGATTTCGGAAATCTCGGAGGCGCGGTTGTCGCCCGGCTTGCTGCCCTGCATCAGCTGCAGGTAGTCGACGATGATCAGGCCGAGCTTGCCGCACTGGCGCGACAGGCGGCGCGCGCGGGCGCGCATCTCGATCGGGTTCAGCGCCGGGGTCTCGTCGATGAAGACCTGGGCGTCGTTCATTTTCTGGATGGCGTTGGTCAGGCGCGGCCAGTCCTCGTCGTTCAGCTTGCCGGTCCGCAGGCGGTGCTGGTCCAGCATGCCCACCGAGCCCAGCATACGCATGGCCAGCTGGGTGCCGCCCATCTCCATCGAGAAGATGGCCACCGGCAGGCCGGCGTCGACCGCCACGTTCTCGCCGATGTTGACCGAGAACGCGGTCTTGCCCATGGACGGACGGCCGGCCACGATGACCAGGTCGCCCGGCTGCAGGCCGGACGTCATGCGGTCCAGGTCGATGAAGCCGGTCGGCACGCCGGTGATTTCACTGGCGTTGTCGCGGCTGTACAGCTCGTCGATGCGCTCGACCACCTGGGTCAGCAGCGGCTGCACCGGCAGCCAGCCCTGGGCGCCGCGGGCGCCCTGTTCGGCGATGGCGAAAATCTTCGATTCGGCCTCGTCCAGCATCTGCTTGACCTCCTTGCCCTGGGGGCTGAAGGCCTGGCCGGAAATCTCGTCGGCCACGGTGATGAGCTGGCGCAGGATGCCGCGGTCGCGCACGATCTCGGCGTAGCGCCGGATGTTGGCGGCCGAGGGCGTGTTCTGCGCCATCGCGTTCAGGTAGGCCATGCCGCCCACCTCGTCCGCCTTGCCCAGCATGGACAGCGCTTCGAACACGGTCAGCACGTCGGCCGGCTTGGAGCCGTTGATCAGGCGGACGATCTGTTCGAAGATGATGCGGTGATCGTAGCGGTAGAAATCGTCGGGATTCATGAAATCCGCGATACGGTCGAACGCGGCATTGTCGCGCAGCAGGCCGCCGATGACGGACTGTTCTGCTTCGATGGAATGCGGCGGAATGCGTAGCGAATCTACCTGTGGATCGGAGGGGGTGTTCATGGCGCGAATTATACCTGCTTCGGTGCAAGGGCAAAAAATAAAAAAGCCGGGCAAGCCCGGCTTTTTTACATGTACAACAGTCTCGCCGTAGATTTCTCTACAACAAAAACTTAGGCAGCTTCGCCAACAACGGCAACAGTCACGTCAACCACGACGTCGGTGTGCAGCGATACCGACACGGCGTGCTCGCCGGTGACTTTCAGCGGGCCGTTAGGCATGCGCACGGCAGCCTTTTCAACAGCGAAACCAGCTTTGGTCAGCGCTTCAGCGATGTCGAAGTTGGTCACGGAACCGAACAGACGGCCGTCAACACCAGCTTTTTGCGAAACGGTCACGGTCATGCCGTTCAGTTTCTCGCCTTGGGCTTGGGCAGCAGCCAGTTTGATGGCGGCAGCTTTTTCCAGTTCAGCGCGCTTGGCTTCGAATTCAGCAACAGCGGCGGTGGTGGCGCGGCGGGCCAGCTTTTGCGGGATCAGGAAGTTACGTGCGTAGCCGTCCTTGACCTTAACCACGTCGCCCAGGTTGCCGACGTTAACAACTTTTTCCAACAGAATGATTTGCATAGTTCTCTCCAGTTTCTAATCTGACGGCGCCAATTAAGCGTGGTGCAGATCGGTGTACGGCAGCAGGGCCAGATAACGAGCGCGCTTGATTGCGGTGTCAACTTGGCGCTGGTAGTGCGCCTTGGTGCCGGTCAGGCGTGCTGGCATGATCTTGCCGTTTTCCTGGACGAAATCTTTCAGCGTGTCTACGTCTTTGTAGTCCACTTGTTCTACGTTTGCGGCGGTGAAGCGGCAGAACTTCTTACGTTTGAACAGAGGATTCTGTTGCTTGCGCTTTTCTTTCAGCTTGAGCTTGTTTTTGTCGAACTTTTTACCGAATGCCATTTTAGGCTCCTGTATCTAATAAACTAAAATCAATGATGTGAAACACCAGGCTTCTGCTATTGCGGTTTTTCTTGGCCAGGAATCCTGTGAACTGATAAATACCGCCCAGGGGCGCGTCGTTGAACCGTTTTGCCAGATCGCCTGCCGCCAGGGCGGGGATCTCGAATTCGGTCAAGCGGGCGATGCCTGCCTCCATCTGCTGCGAGCTGTGCTGCAAGACTGCAGTCACGATCGGCATGCCGGCCGGGGTGTACCTGATGGTGTCCCGTTCGGTGATGAGGGCGTTTACCTGTAGCTGGTTCAGTTCAGTTCCTGGTCAGTGAAAAACTTGACCCTTAGGCCGCTGCAGCTGCTTGGGCTTCGGCGCGATGGCTCTTGGCCGCGTCTTCACGTTGTACCGATTTCATCATCGGCGAAGGAGCGGTTTCCGCTTTCTTCATTTTCACGGTCAGGTGACGCAGAACGGCATCATTGAATTTGAATGCGGTTTCCAGCTCGACCAGGGTCTCGTTGTCGCACTCGATGTTCATGCAGATGTAGTGTGCTTTAGCCAGTTTCTGGATCGAGTAAGCCATTTGACGGCGGCCCCAATCTTCCACGCGATGTACATTACCGCCGCGCGAGGTCACGCTGGCTTTGTAACGTTCGATCATCGCGGGCACTTGCTCGCTTTGGTCCGGATGGACGATAAATACGATTTCATAGTGACGCATGAAAACTCCCTTAAGGACTGTGAATATAGCCCACCCCGGCGTCAAGACGGGTGTGGGAAGAGGTAAGCCCGCGACTATAGCGCCTTTCCGCTGAAAAATCAAGCAGCCGCCGGCTTGCGCTGGCGCAAGGCCGGCAGCCCCTGCGACAGGCATGCTGGCGCCATGAGCCCAGCCAACGACGATTACGACACGCCTTGGAAAAGCGCCGTGATGGCCTATTTCCGCGAATTCATGGCGTTTTTCTTCCCCCGCGTCCATGACGCCATCGACTGGCGCCGGGAATACAGCTTCCTCGACCAGGAATTGGCCCAGGTGGTGCGCGACGCCAAGCTCGGCAGGCGCAGGATAGACAAACTGGTGCGCGTGACCGGCAAGGACGGCGGTGCCAGGCTGCTCTATCTCCATCTGGAGATCCAGCGCAGCCGGGAGAAAGACTTCGCCGAACGCATCTTTACCTATTACTACCGCCTCTACGACCGCTTCCGCTGCCCGATCGCGACGCTGGTGGTGCTGGCCGACCCTTATCCCGCATGGCGGCCGGACTGTTTCGAATGCGAGCTGTTCGGCTGCGAAGCCGGCATACGCTTTCCCACGGTCAAATTGCTGGACTTCTGGCCGCATTTGGACCGGCTATTAAGCAGCAACAACGCTTTCGCGCTGCTGACCGCCGCCCATCTGATGACGCTGCACACCCGCCACGAGCCCCGGAAACGCTTCGAATTCAAGGCAATGCTGACCTCGCTAATGTACGAGCGGCATTGGGACCCGCAGCGCATCCTCGATTTATTCAATGTACTAGACTGGATGATGAAAATCCCGGACGACCTGCAAGACCAGCTGGCCGTGCGGATTGAGGAACTAAACAGGAGTAAGGAAATGCCATTCGAGAACCTGATGATACGCATGGCCAAGGACCGTGCCCGAAAGGAGGGCCTGCAGGAAGGTAGAGAGGTGGGCCTGCAGGAAGGTAGGGAGGTGGGCTTGCAGGAAGGCAGAGAGGTGGGCTTGCAGGAAGGCAGAGAGGTGGGCTTACAGGTAGGCAGAGCGGAAGGCCGGGAGGAAGGCCGGGAGGAAGGCCGGGAGGAAGGCCGCCGGGCCGTGGTGCGCAAGCTGCTGCAACTGCGTTTCGGGCCACTTTCACCCAGTGCCGAACTACGCATCTCCCACGCGAAACCGGAAGAATTGAGCGCCTGGGAAGACAAAATCCTGCAGGCGCGCTCACTGGAGGAGCTTATCGGGCCCATTGCATGAAAATATTTCGCACATATCAACAAAATCCCTTGCATTAGCACGCGCACTGTACAAAAATACAGTCTGTCTATATCCACAGCTCTCAGAGCTAACGCACCATGATCAAGCTCACCGCACGTCAGGAACAAATTCTCAATCTGATCAAGGATGCCATCGACAATACCGGCTTCCCTCCCACCCGCGCCGAAATCGCCAACGAGCTGGGCTTCAAGTCGGCCAACGCCGCCGAGGAGCATCTGCAGGCGCTGGCGCGCAAGGGCGCCATCGAGATCGCCGCCGGCACCTCGCGCGGCATTCGCCTGCTGGGCGCGCACGCCGAATCGGCCGCCACCAAGCTGGCGCACGCGGCAGCCGCCGCCGCGTCCAATATGATGTCGCTGCCGCTGATCGGCCGCGTGGCCGCCGGTTCGCCCATCCTGGCCCAGGAAAACTTGGAAACCAGCTACAGCGTGGACCCTTCCCTGTTCTCCGCCAAGCCCGACTACCTGCTGAAAGTGCGCGGTGAATCGATGCGCGACATCGGCATCATGGACGGCGACCTGCTGGCCGTCAAAAAGGTGGACAGCGCCAAGAACGGCCAGATCGTGGTGGCCCGCATCGGCAACGAAGTCACGGTCAAGCGCTACAAGAAAACCGGCTCGACCATCGAACTGTTCCCGGAAAACCCGGATTTCAAGGTGATCACCGTCCATCCGGAAGCGGAAGAGTTTGCGCTGGAAGGCCTGGCCGTCGGCCTGCTGCGCAGCTGGCATTAATCGGCGGAAGGCAGCATGGCTAGCTTCAAACTTTACGGCAATTGCGAGTCCGGCCACAGCTACAAGGTCAAACTGGCCATGGAAGTGGCCGGTGTGCCGCACGAGTACGAGGAAATCGATCTGCGCCTGGAGCGCGCCGCGCGCCCGGAGCCCTTCCGCAGCCTGGCCAAATATGGCGAAGTGCCGCTACTGGTGCATGAAGACAGGGCGTATGTGCAGTCGAACGCCATCCTGCTGCATCTGGCGGAGCATTTGCAAGCCTACGGCGGCGAAACACAGCAGCGCCTGGAGCGCGTGCGCGAGTGGCTGTTCTGGGAAGCGAACCGCATCGGCTTTTCCATGGCACACCTGCGCTACGGCCAGAAGTTCGATCCCGAAGCTTACGCAGGCAGCGTGCTGCCCTGGTTCCGCAAGCGTTTCGACGCGGACATTGAACGCCTGGACGATGAACTGGCCGACGGCCGCGCCTTCCTGCTCGACGACAGCGTCAGCATGGCGGACTTTTCCATCTGCGGCTATTTGTACTGGCCCGAACAGGCCAATGTGAGCTACCCGCCACGTGTGCAGGCTTGGCTGGACCGCATCGCGGCCCTGCCGGGCTGGCGCCATCCCTACCGGATGGAAGGCGCGCAGCCCTGGTAATGCTGGAGGGGCAAGCCGCTTAGCAGGCTTCCAGCGCGCAGCTGAAATCTTCCAGCAAATCAGCCGTGTCCTCGATGCCGACGGACACGCGTATCAGCGACTCCGCAATCCCCATCGAGGCGCGGCGTTCCGCCCCCATCTCGTAGAAGATGGTGTGCGCCACCGGAATGATCAGCGTGCGCGTATCGCCCAGGTTGGAGGCCGGAATCGCCAGCTTCAGGCGGTTCAGGAAGTCGAAACAGTCGATACCGTCCTTCAGCTCAAAACTCAGCAGCGAACCGTGCGCGCGGAACAGCTCCGTGGCAATGGCGTACTGCGGGTGCGACTGCAAACCCGGGTAATACACCGCCGCCACGCGCTCGTCCGCCTCCAGCAGCTCGGCCAACGCCTTGGCATTGGCGCAGGTGCGCTCCATGCGCAGCGCCAGCGTCTCGGCGCCCACGGCGATGTGGTGCGCCGCTTCCGGCCCCAGCGAGGCGCCGAAATCGCGCAGGCCCTTGGCGCGGATCTGCGTGATGCCCCACTGCGCCGGCGCCGCCTTCTTGTAGTTTTCGAAAATATTCGGGAACTGCGTCCAGTCGTAGGCGCCGGTGTCGGTCAGGCTGCCGCCCAGCGCGTTGCCGTGGCCGCCGATCGACTTGGTCAGCGCATTGATCACCAGGCCCGCCCCCACTGCTTTCGGCTGGAACAGATACGGCGTGGTCATGGTGTTGTCCACGATGTAGAGAATGCCGCGCTCCTTGCACAGCTCGCCGATGCGCTTCAGATCCGCCACCTGGGTGCGCGGATTGGCGATGGTCTCGACGAAGACGATGCGGGTGTTGGGCTGGATCGCCGCCGCCACGTTGGCCACCTCGGTCGCGTCGACGAAATCGACCGCCACGCCCTGCCCCGCCACCGTCTGCCACAGCGAGTTGGTGTTACCGAACAGGAAGGACGACGACACCACATGGTCGCCTGCGCGCAGCAGCGCCTGGAACACGGCGCCGATGGCGCCCATGCCGGTGGCGAAGCACAAGGTGGCCACGCCCTGCTCCATCTTGTTCACTTTGTCTTCCAGCGCGGATACGGTGGGATTGCCCTGGCGGCCGTAGCGGAAGCCCGGTTCCTTGCCCTGGAATACCGAGGCCAGCTGGCGCGCGTCGCCGTAGCCGAAGGCCACCGAGGTATGCACCGGCTTGTGCAGCGAGCCGTGCTCGATGCCCTTCTGGCGGTCGTTGTGCAGGATGGTGGTAGTGAAACCGTAATTTTTCTTTTCTGTCATGATCTCAAGTCAAAAAAAAGCCCGGCGCGCTTGGCGGCCGGGCCGGGACATCACCCTTCGGTGGTGGCCGCGTTCAAGTTCAGCTGGGTCCGGCCCGCATCCTCCGCGGCCGCCGGTTTTTTCGGGTTGTGGCGGTTGTACTCCAGCTTGTCCAGGTAGTCGGGCGACACGTCGCCGGTCACGTAGATGCCGTCGAAGCACGACGCCTCGAACTTGGTCAGCTTGGGATTGACGTCGGTGATGGACTGCTTCAGCGCGTCGATGTCCTGGTACACCAGGTAATCGGCCGTGATCTCCTTGCACACTTCTTCCGTCGTGCGGCCGTAGGCGATCAGCTCGTCGCGCGTCGGCATGTCGATGCCGTACACGTTAGGGTAGATCACCGGCGGCGCGGCGGAGGCGAAGATCACCTTCTTGGCGCCGGAGTCGCGCGCCATCTGCACGATTTCGCGCGAGGTGGTGCCGCGCACGATGGAGTCGTCCACCAGCAGCACGTTCTTGCCCTTGAACTCGTGCGGAATCGCGTTCAGCTTCTGGCGCACCGATTTCTTGCGCGCTGCCTGGCCCGGCATGATGAAGGTGCGGCCGATGTAGCGGTTCTTGATGAAGCCTTCGCGGTACTCCACGCCCAGGCGCAGCGCCAGCTGGATGGCGGCCGGACGCGAGGAGTCGGGAATCGGCATGACCACGTCGATCTCGCCGTCCGGGATTTCGCGCTTGATCTTGTCGGCCAGGTACTCGCCCATTTTCAAACGGGTGGCGTACACCGAGGCGCCGTCGATGACGGAGTCCGGACGGGCCAGGTAGACGAATTCGAATACGCAGGGATTGAGCTGCGGATTGTCGGCGCACTGGCGCGCGTGCAGCTTCTTGTCGGCGTCGATGAAGATGGCTTCGCCCGGCTCCACGTCGCGCACGAAGCGGAAGCCCATGCCTTCCAGCGCCACCGATTCGGACGCGATCAGGTACTCGGTGCCCAGTTCGGTTTCATTGATGCCCAGGCACAGCGGACGGATGCCGTTCGGATCGCGGAAGGCCAGCAGGCCCACGCCGGCGATTTGCGCCACGGCGGCGTAACCGCCCTTGACGCGGCGGTGCAGCACGGTGACGGCCTTGAAAATCGCGTCCGGGTCCAGGTTCAGGCCGGTTGTGGCGGTCTGGATTTCGTGCGCCAGCACGTTCAGCAGCACTTCCGAGTCGGAGTCGGTGTTGATGTGGCGGCGGTCATTCTTGAACATTTCCTCTTTCAACTGTTCCCAGTTGGTGAGGTTGCCGTTGTGCGCCAGCGTGATGCCGAACGGCGCGTTGACGTAGAACGGCTGCGCTTCCTCTTCGCTGGACGAGCCGGCGGTAGGATAGCGGCAGTGACCGATGCCGGTGGTGCCTTGCAGCGAACGCATATTGCGCGTGCGGAAGACGTCGCGCACCAGGCCGTTGGCCTTGTGCATGGAAAACATGCTGCTGTGATTGGTCGCAATGCCCGCCGCGTCCTGACCGCGATGCTGCAGCAGCAGCAAGGCGTCATACAGCATTTGATTGACGGGTTGATGGGATACGACGCCGACGATGCCACACATGGTAGTGCTCCTGGACTGGTACTACGGATTTAAAGAATTCTAAAATTGCACATGCTGCGCGAAGGCAGCGGGCAGGAATGGTTTCACGGTGCGCGCACCGGTCTCCGCGAGCGGACTCAATAGCGCGTTCTTCCAGAAATCCTGCTGCGGTATCGTGGTCATCCCGCACAATATGACTGCGGCCAGCACGATTACAAGGCCCCGCCCCAGGCCGAACAGGCCGCCCAGGCCCCGGTCCGCCAGGCTCAGGCCGCCCGCTTTGATCAGCGCATCGACCGCCATGCCCAGCAGCCCCATCAGGATGCGCACGCCGATGAACAACACGATAAAAGCCAGGATCAGGCGCACCACCTCGCCCGGCACCATCGCGGGCAGCATCTGCGCCAACTGCGCGCCGTAGGCGTTGGCTACCACGAAAGCCACGATCCAGCTGGCCAATGAAATCATTTCCTTGACCAGGCCGCGCATGGTGCTGATGACAACGGAGGCGATCAGCACGAATATCACCAGGTAATCGAATAGCGTCACGTCAGCGCAGCCCTGCGGTCATGTCGGTCAGGAAGTGGCCAGGCTGCTGCTCAGGCCGATCTTGCTCAGCTTGGCGCGCACTTTTTCGGCTTCTTCCTTGTTCGGGAACGGGCCCACGCGGATGCGGGTCAAGGCGCCGCTGGCCGTGGTCACCTTCTGCGTAAAGGACTTGATGCCGGCTTCCTTCAGCTTGCCCTGCAGCTCGTCCACTTTTTCCTGTGTGGCCACGGCGGCCACCTGCACCAGGTACTTGGTGTCCGAAGGCTTGTCTTCCAGGATGGCCATGGCGCGCGCGGCGTCCTCGGACTTGGGCTTGGCTTCGGCGTCGGGCTTGGCGTGCTTGCTCTCGGCCAGTTTGGCGTCGGCGGCGCGCTTGGCGTCCAGTTTGGCCTTGGCCTCCAGCCTGGCTTCGGCTTCCGCCTTGGCATCGGCCTCCGCCTTGGCGTGGCGGATTTCCTCGGCCTTGGCCTTGGCTTTGGCTTCCGCCTTGGCCTTCGCGTCGGCTTCCAGCTTGGCCTCGGCGGCGCGGCTGCTTTCCTTCAGGCTTTCCTTGACGCTGTCCTTGGCCGGCTTGGCCGCGTCGGCATGCGGCTTGGGCTCGGCGGCTTGCGGCGCAGCGGCCAGGACGGGAGCAACAACGGGACTAGTCACCGGCGCGGCCGGCGTGGCCACGGCGGCCGGCTTGGCGGCGGGTGCATGGGCAAGCGGTGCATCCTTGACAATTTCCTCGCTCTTGTCGAGCGCATCTGCCGCGTCCACGCGCGATGCGGGCACGGCGGCGGCTTGCGCGGCGTCGGCCGGCTTGTCCTTGGATGGGATCTGGATGGCGATATCGGACGCCAGCGGCTTGGGTTCGGAGTCCAGCAGCATGGGCAGGCCGACCGCGACGGCCAGCGCCAGCGCAATCGCGCCAACCAGGCGGCGGCGCGCGCGTTTCTTTTCAGGCAAGACCGGATCGGGCGCGGCGTCGCGCGCGCGGGTGCGGCGCGCGCCGCCGTCGCGGTCGGCTGCGCTGGCACGCTTGGATTTGGCCAGTTCCAGCGCGGAGCTGTCGGCTGCGCTGGTGTAATAGCCGCTATCCTGGCCAGCGGCTTCCTGCTTGTTTTTGCTGAGTTTCGAGAACAAGCCCATGCGTGGTTTTCAGTCGGTGATGTCAGTGAAGTGCGGATTTTCGCGCTGCCATGACGCCGGCAACGGTCAGGAACGATCCGAAGACCACAATTCTATCATTCTCGCTGGCACGGCTCATCGCATTTGCAAAAGCTTGTGCCGGATCGTCGAATATATTCACGGTGCGCTCGGGCCGGTCTTCCTGGATCAGCTGCACCTTGGCGGCCAGTTCCGAGCCGGACGCCGAGCGCGGCGACGGCAGCGTGGCCAGGCACCAGTGGTCTACATGCTCGGACATGGCCTTGATGACGCCGTCGATGTCCTTGTCGTGCATGGAGCCGAACACGGCGAAGGTGTACGGGTGGTAGCCCATATTGCCCAGGTTCTGGTTCAGCGCGGAGGCGGCGTGCGGATTGTGCGCCACGTCCAGGATCACCGTCGGGCGGCCCGGCAGCACCTGGAAGCGGCCCGGCAGCTCCACCGTCACCAGGCCGGTGCGCACTTCCTGCGCGCCCACCGGCAGCTCGAGCTTGAGCGCCTCCAGCGCGGCCAGCACCGCCGACGCGTTCAGCAACTGGTTGGCGCCGCGCAGGCTGGGGTAGGCCAGCGAATTGCGGCGCTGGCTGCGGCCGCCGTAGTTCCACTGCTGCTTGTCGCCCGAGTAGTTGAAGTCGCGGCCCATCAGCCACAGGTCCGCGCCTACGCCCTCGGCGTAGTCGATCAGCGATTTCGGCGGCACCGGGTCGCTGCAGATGGCAGGCTTGCCGGAGCGGAAAATACCGGCCTTCTCGTAGCCGATCTGTTCGCGGTTGTCGCCCAGGTAGTCGGTATGGTCGATGTCCACGCTGGTGACAATGGACACGTCCGCATCGATCACATTGACCGCGTCCAGGCGGCCGCCCAGGCCCACTTCCAGTATCGCCACGTCCAGCCCCGAGTTGGCCATCAAATGCATGATGGCCAGCGTGGTGAACTCGAAATAGGTCAGCATGGTATCGCCGCGCGCGGCCTCCACCACGTTGAAGCTGGCCACCAGGGCCTCGTCGCTGGCCAGATCGCCGTTGACGCGGGCGCGCTCGTTGAAATCGAGGAAGTGCGGCTTGATGTACAAGCCCACCTTGTAGCCCGCGCGCAGCAGGATGGACTCCAGCATGGCGCAGGTCGAGCCCTTGCCGTTGGTGCCGGCCACCATGACGACCGGGCAGCTGAAAGCCAGCGCCATGCGTTCCTTGACCGCGCGCACGCGGTCCAGGCCCATATTGATTTCAGTGACAGCGTGGCGCGATTCAATCAGCGCCAGCCAGGCGGGCAAAGTAGTCGGGAGAGTAGACATCGGGGAGGTATTCCAGGCGGGAGGCGGGGCCGGGTCCGCTAGACCCTGCCCCGGGTGTTTCTTAGGCCAGCACTTCGACGGCCTGGCTTTGCAGCAGCGCCAGCAGGCGGGCGATTTCTTCGCGCATCTTGCGGCGGTCGACGATCATGTCGACGGCGCCTTTCTGCACCAGGAACTCGGCGCGCTGGAAGCCTTCAGGCAGCTTTTCGCGCACGGTGTTCTCGATCACGCGCGGGCCGGCGAAGCCGATCAGCGCTTTCGGTTCAGCAATCACCACGTCGCCCATGAAGGCGAAGGAGGCGGACACGCCGCCCATGGTCGGATCGGTCAGCACCGAGATGAACGGCAGCTTCTTCTCGGACAGCTTGGTCAGCATGGAGGTGGTCTTCGCCATCTGCATCAGCGACAGCAGGCCTTCCTGCATGCGCGCGCCGCCGGTGGCGGTGACGCAAATGAACGGCACTTTCTGTTCCAGGGCCACTTGGGCGCCGCGCGCAAAGCGCTCGCCCACCACGGAGCCCATGGAGCCGCCCATGAATTCGAACTCGAAGCAGGCCACCACAACCGGCAGGCTCATGATGGCGCCGCCCATGACGACCATGGCGTCGGTCTCGCCGGTGGCTTCCATCGCCTGCTTCAGGCGGTCCGGGTATTTCTTGCTGTCCTTGAACTTCAGCGTGTCGACCGGCAGGGTTTCCTGGCCGATTTCATAGCGTCCGCCGGCGTCCAGCAGGCCGTCCAGGCGCTCGCGCGCGCGGATGCGCATGTGGTGGTCGCACTTGGGGCAAACGTGCAGGTTCGATTCCAGATCGGTACGGTACAGCACCGCCTCGCACGACGGGCATTTGACCCACAGGCCCTCAGGCATGGTCTTGCGTGCGGCAGCTTCGGAACGCTGGATGCGCGGTGGCAGCAATTTTTCCAACCAGCTCATAAATTTCTCCTAATGCACAATTCAGTGGCGGCAGTGTAGCCGTTTTAGCCGCCACTGTCGAACTTTACACCAGGACAACTTTCCGCACGATCGTGAGATTTTCAGCCGTCCAGCGCGCTGCGGATGCCCGCAACAAAGGCCTGCACGGCGGCCGGCGCACCGCCTTTTGGCGCGTTTTCGATCTCCTGGATAATGCGGCTGCCGATCACCACCGCGTCCGCCACTTCGGCCACCGCCCGGGCGGTGGCGCCGTCGCGGATGCCGAAGCCCACGCCGATAGGCAGCTGCACGTGCTTGCGGATGGCCTTCAGGCGCTCGGCCACTTCCACGGTGTCGATATTGCCGGCGCCGGTCACGCCCTTGAGCGAGACGTAATAGCTGAAACCGCCGCCCACCTTGGCCACCTGGGCAATGCGTTCCTCGGTCGAGGTGGGCGCCAGCAGGAAGATCAGGTCCAGGCCGGCCGCGCGCATCCGGGCGGCGAAGTCCTCGCACTCCTCGGGCGGGTAGTCCACCACGATGGCGCCGTCCGCGCCCGCCTCCAGCGACTTGGCGATAAAGGCTTGCTGGCCGATGCGCTCGATCGGGTTGGCGTAGCCCATCAGCACCACCGGCGTGATCTGGTTGGTCTTGCGGAACTCGCGCACATACTCGAAGCAGTCGCGGATGCCGACGCCGAACACCAGCGCGCGTTCGCAGGCGCGCTGGATCACCGGGCCCTCGGCCATGGGGTCGGAAAACGGCACGCCGAGCTCCAGGATGTCGGCGCCGCCCGCCACCATGGCGTGCATCAGCGGAACGGTTTCATCGGGACCGGGATCGCCTGCGGTGATGAAGGTGACCAGGGCGGTTTTTTTCTGTTCTTTCAGGGCGGCGAAAGTTGGTGCAATACGGGACATATTCATTTCCTTATAAGTAGTGGGCGTGGATGGGGCGAAACCGGGATTACCCGAATTTCAAGCCCATGCGCTCCGCTACCGTATGCATGTCCTTGTCACCACGGCCCGACAGGTTGGCCAGCACAATCTTGTCCTTGGGCAGCGTGGCCGCCAGCTTGGCCGCGTAGGCCAGCGCGTGCGACGACTCCAGCGCCGGAATGATGCCCTCGATATGGCAGCAGTCGTGGAAGGCCTGCAGCGCCTCCTCGTCCGTGATGGACACGTACTGTGCGCGTCCGCTGTCCTTCAGGTAGGCATGCTCCGGCCCCACGCCCGGATAGTCCAGGCCGGCCGAGACCGAATGCGTCTCGATGATCTGGCCGTTATCGTCCTGCAGCAGATAGGTGCGGTTGCCGTGCAATACGCCCGGATAGCCCTTGGTCAGCGAGGCCGCGTGCTTGCCGCTGTCCAGGCCCTCGCCCGCCGCCTCCACGCCGATCAGCTGCACCTGCTTCTGGTCGATATAGGGATAGAAAATGCCCATGGCGTTGGAGCCGCCGCCTATGCAAGCCACCACGTAGTCCGGCTGGCGGCCGGTCATTTCCGGCATCTGCACCAGGCACTCCTCGCCGATCACCGACTGGAAGTCGCGCACCAGCATGGGATACGGGTGCGGGCCGGCCACGGTGCCGATGATGTAGAAGGTGTTTTCAATATTGGTGACCCAGTCGCGCATGGCTTCGTTGAGCGCGTCCTTCAAGGTCTTGGAGCCGGACTCCACCGGCACCACGGTGGCGCCCAGCAGCTTCATGCGGTAGACGTTCTGCGCCTGGCGTTTGACGTCCTCGCTGCCCATGTAGACCACGCACTCCAGGCCGAAGCGGGCGCAAATGGTGGCCGTGGCCACGCCGTGCTGCCCTGCGCCGGTTTCGGCGATGATGCGCTTTTTGCCCATGCGGCGCGCCAGCAGCGCCTGGCCGATGACGTTGTTGATCTTGTGCGCGCCGGTGTGGTTCAGGTCTTCGCGCTTGAAGTAGATCTGCGCGCCGCCGGCTTGCTCCGACCAGCGCTTGGCGTGGTAGATGGGCGACGGACGGCCGACGAAGTGCTTCAGCTCGTAGCGGAATTCATCCAGGAAGATGGGGTCTTTGCTGTAGTGCTCGTAGGCGGCGTTCAGCTCGGCCAGCGCAAAGGTCAAGGTTTCGGCGGCGAAGGCACCGCCGTAGGCGCCGAAATGGCCCTTGGCGTCCGGCAGATGGTAGTCGTGGGCGTGGAACAGCGCGTTAGGAACTTGGTCTTTCATGGGGCGGATCTCTCTCAATGATGGCGTCGGCATCACGGACCGCGCGCACGAAGGCGGCGATCTTGTGGGCGTCTTTTATGCCCTTGGACGCTTCGACACCACTGCTGATGTCAACCGCGTAGGGGCGTAGCTGAGCCACCGCGCCAGTCGCGTTGAGTACGCTCAAGCCACCACTCAAAACGGCCCGATGCGCGAGATCTTTTGGAACGAGTGACCAATCGAAAACCTTTCCTGCGCCGCCGTAGGCATCCACCCAGGTATCGAGCAAAAGGCCCGAGAACAGCCTGCTGGATGCACGGCATTGTGTTTCGTATTCTAGCAAATCGTCCGGCGTAGTGTCGGGTTTGACGCGAAATACCCGCAAATAGGGACGGTTTGCCAGGGCGGCGGCGGCCGCGCACTGCTCGGCCGTCTCGTCGCCGTGGAATTGCAGCAGGCCAACCGGGGCGATGCGCACGGTCTCGGCCACCTGCTCCGGCGTGGCGTTGACGAACAGGCCGGTGGCGGTGACGAAGGGCGGCAGGCCCGCCATCAGTTCGGCGGCGCGCTGCGGCGTGACGTAGCGCGGGCTTTTGTCGTAGAACACGAAACCGGCCGCGTCCGCACCGGCGGCCACCACGGCGGCCAGGTCTTCTTCGCGGGTCAGGCCGCAGATCTTGATGCGGGTGCGGTGCATGCGCTTATCCTTTTAAAACCACGGCAGCGGGCGCGCGCTTTCCTGCGGCAGGCCCCACTTGTCGTCGTATTCGATGTCGGCCAGATACAGGCCGTCGGGCATGAAGGTGGGCGCGGCCTTCGAGCGGTCCTTCATGGCCAGCAGTTGCCCCAGCCATTCCGGCTCCTCGCGCCCGGCGCCGATGTAGACCAGCGAGCCCACCAGGTTGCGCACCATGTGGTGCAGGAAGGCGCTGGCGCGCAGCGTGAACACGACCAGGTCGCCGTGGCGCTCGATGCGGATCTCGTGCATCTGCTTGACCGGGGTCTTGGCCTGGCAGTGCGCGGCGCGGAAGGTGGTGAAGTCGTGCTCGCCGATCAGCGCGGGCACGGCGGCGCGCATGCGCGCCACGTCCAGCGGGCGGTGCGTGAAGCCGGCGCGGCCGGCCAGCAGCGGCGAGCGCACCTGGTGGTTGTGCAGCAGGTAGTGGTAGGTGCGGGAACGGGCGCTGAAGCGGGCATGGAAATCCTGCGCGGTGTGCAGCGGCGCACTGCCCTGCTCCGCCGTGGGGTCGTAGGGCACCACCTCGTGCAGTTCCTTGGCCCAGCGCACGCCGATGGACTCCGGCAGGAAGGCGTTGATGCCGCGCACCCAAGCGTGCATCTCGCGGTTCAGTTCGGTGTCGAAATGGACCACCTGGCCCAGCGCGTGCACGCCGGCGTCGGTGCGGCCGGCGCAGGTGGTGGCCAGCGGCACGGTGGCAAAACGCTGCATCGCCTTCTCCAGCTGGTCCTGCACGGTGTTGCCGCAGGGTTGGGTCTGGTAGCCTTGCCAGGCGGTGCCGTCGTACTGGACTCCTAATGCGATGCGTTTCAATTGCTGCTCTGTCTGTAGTGTGCCTCGGCGCATTATACCCGCCGAGGCCAGGGGCGGCTGGCCCGGCGGCCTTAGCCGAGCAAGGCGCGCATGGAGCTGGCGCGGGACACCTGGTCGTCGCTGCCGCCACGGATCACCTCGTCGAGCAGCTCGCGCGCGCCCTCCTTGTCGCCGATTTCCTGGTAGGCGATCGCCAGGTCCAGCTTGGTGTCCATTTCCATGTGCAGGGCCGACATTTCGTCGTCGCCCAGCGCGGGCGCCTTGGCGGCGGCGCTGCCCAGCAGGTCCAGGTCGATGCCGGACAGGTCGAACTCGGGCGCCGCCGGGGCCGGGGCCGGCGTGGCGGCCGGGACCGGGGCAGCGCCGGCCATGCCGGGGATGTCGAAGTCATCCATCGACAGCTCGGCGCTGGCTGGCGCCGGGGCCGGGGCTGCAGGCTCGTCCGGCAGCTTGAAGTCCATCATGTCCAGCTCGGCCAGCGGGTCGGGCTGCGCAGCGGGCGCGGCGGTGGGCTCATTTGCCGAGGCCGGCAGGTCCAGGCCGAAGTCCATGCTGAAGTCGTCCGCCTTGGCGTCCGAAGCGGCTTCCTGCGCCGGCGCCGGAGCGGCTTCGGCCTTGGCCGGCGGGTCCAGGTCGAAGGCGAAGTCGAACGGTTCGGCGGCGGCATCGGCCGCCGGCGCGCTGGCCTCGGCCACAATCGCCGGCTCGTCGTCCGCAGGCGCAGGCATTTCTATCGCCGGCGCGGCGGCTGCGGCCACCGGCTCGAAGCTCAGGCCGCCGAGGTCGAAGTCCAGGAAGTGGTCGGCGTCGGCTGCCGCGGCCACCGAGGCCGGGGTGGGCAGCGGCGGCGTGGTGGCAGCAGGCTCGTCGAAGGACGGCAGCGCGGTGGCGTCGCGGTCCAGGTCGAAGTCCATCAGATTGGTGTCGGCTTGCGGCGCGGCGGCGAATGCGGCGGGCGCCGCCGGAGCCAGGTCCTGGCTCAGATCGAGGTCCAGGCCGCTGAAATCGGCGGCCGACGGCGCTGGCGCGGCTTCGGCGGCAGGCGGTTCGGCAAACATGCTGGCAAAGTCATCCATGGCTGCGTTGTCGGCTGCGGCATACCCGGCTGCCGCGCCCGCACCGGCGGCCGCAACGGCGCCGAATCCGGCTCCGGCGCCCGAGCCGGCATTCGCGTACAGCGGATTTTGCGGATCTATCGTCTGGCCCAGCAGTGCCGCCTGGGCCCAGTCTTCGCCTTCGCCCTTGGTCAGCGCGTACAGTTCGCTCGCCTGCATCTCGAAGGAGCGCGCGTCCTTGCGGTTGGCGAAGATTTCCATCAGCTTCAGGCGCACCGCGTGGCGTTCCGGATGGGTGCGCAGCGCCTCCTTCAGGATCTCTTCGGCTTGCGCGTCGCGGCCGTAGGCGATGTACACGTCCGCTTCGGCAACCGGGTCGACTTCATTGGTGTCGAGCTGGCTGGCCGATGGCGCGAAATTGGAATTGAAGACGCTGTTGCTGGTGTCCACGCTCTGGCCGCCGGTCTCGGCGATCAGCGGCTGGGCTTGCGCACCGGGATCGCCCAGTACGCTGATTTCCTGCTTCGGCAGGATGGAGCCGGCCTGCTCCTGCTTGCGGCGGCGCGCCAGCAGGAAGCCGGCGCCGCCCAGCAGGGCCGCCAGCGCAATGCCGATGGCCTGGATGTTGTCCATGATGATGTCCATCACGCCAGGCTGGGCGACCGGCGCCACCACCGGCGGTTTCGCTTTCGGCTTGGGGGCCGGGGCCGGAACAGGAGCCGAAGCCACCGAAGCCGCTGCCGGCGGCGCGCTGGCCGCCTGCTGCTTCTCGGCCATGGTCTTGTTCTTCACCGCCATCAGCTTTTCCAGGTCGGCGACGTTCTTTTCCAGTTCCTTCACGCGGGCATTGGCTTCACCCACCTGCTTTTCGCGGGCGATCTTGTCTTCCTCGCCAGCCACCGCGGTCTTGCCCGCCGCCGCTGCGCCAGCGGCCTTGGACAGCTTGAGCTGGTCTTTCGATTCCGTGACGGCGGTCGGGCGCTCCTCGACCTTGGCGGTGATCTTGCCGGCCGCGCTCTGGCTGCTTTCCGGCGCCTTGGCCGGCGTGCTGGACGATACCTGCCCCGCCAGCTTGCTGCGGTAGGCGTTGAAATCGGCCGCATGGGCAATCACCACGCCGTGCGCTTCGCCCTCGGCGGCGCCGCCCTTGATGGCGTCCGAATCGGGCACCGCCAGGATCTGGCCCGATTTCAGGCGGTTCATATTGTTGCCCACGAAGGCTTCCGGATTGGCGCGGTACAGCGCCACCAGCATCATGTCCAGCGAGACGTCGGCCGGTTTCAGGCGCGAGGCGATGCGGCCCAGCGTGTCGCCCGGCTTGACCTGGTATTCCTTGGCGTCGTCGCCGGCGGCACGTGGCGCAGGGGCTGGCGCGGCGCGGGGCGCGGCCGGCGCTTGCGGCTGGGCCTGCGCGCGCGCGGCGGCGGCCAGGGCGGCGGGCGATGGCGCGGCGGCGGCCGGAGCAGCAGCCGGCGCGGCGGCGCGCGACGGCACGTCCACCGGCGCGGCGACCTGCGCCGACTGGGTGCTGCGCAGTTCGGCCGGATCGAGCAGGAAGGTGTATTCACGCACCAGGCGGCCGCCGGTCCAGCTCAGTTCCAGCAGCATGTCCACGAAGGGCTCGTTCACCGGCTGGGTGGAGCTGACGCGGATGAACTGGCGGCCATTGCGCTGGTCCACGTCAAAGCGCAGCGACAGCAGGGCCGGGTTGAAATCGATATTGGCCAGGCGGAAGGCGTCCGCCGGCGCCAGCTTGGCCGACAGGCCGGACGCTTCGTCGGCGCTGACGGCGGTCAGCTCGATCTCCGCGCGCAGCGGCTGGCCCAGCGACGACAGCACAGTGAGCTTGCCCAAGCCGGCTGCGTTGGCTGCCGGGGACAGCAGCACCGCACAGGCGACAGCACTGGCGAGTGTTTTCAACGCGAACGTAACGGTCTTTGGGGGGCGATTTACATGCATAGTGTCGATGGCGTGTGTGATTGAGCGGAAAAGTTGCTTTCCGAGATATATCAACATATCACCATGCAAAGGAGCATGCAAGCTTTGCCGCGCCTTCTGTCCCCTCTATGCTGAATTCAAAGTTTGATGCTTAAAAAAAAGGCCGATTTCCCTATGAAATCGGCCTTTTGACGCAAGCGCCTGGGCTTATTTGTCGAGTACGATGCGCAGCATGCGGCGCAGCGGTTCGGCCGCGCCCCACAGCAACTGGTCGCCCACGGTGAAGGCGGACAGGTATTCGCCGCCCATGCTCATCTTGCGCACGCGGCCGACCGGGATGGTCAGGCTGCCGGTGACGGCGGCCGGCGACAGGTCGCGCACCGACGCTTCGCGCGTGTTCGGCACGAACTTGACCCACTGGTTGTCGCTGGCGATGATGTCGTTCACTTCATCCAGCGGCACATCCTTCTTCAGCTTGATGGTCAGCGCCTGCGAGTGGCAGCGCATGGCGCCGATGCGCACGCACAGGCCGTCCACAGGAATCGCCGCCGTGCCGAAGTCCAGGCCGCGGCCCAGGATCTTGTTGGTCTCGGCGCCGCCCTTCCACTCTTCCTTGGACTGGCCGTTGCCCAGGTCCTTGTCGATCCACGGGATCAGGTTGCCGGCCAGCGGGGCGCCGAACTGCTTGATCTCGTCCGGCGAGTAGCCGTGCTGGGTGGCCAGCACCTGGCGGTCGATTTCCAGGATGGCCGAGGCCGGGTTGTCCAGCAGCGGACGCACGGCGGCGTTGATGGTGCCGAACTGGGTCAGCAGTTCGCGCATGTGCTGCGCGCCGCCGCCCGATGCCGCCTGGTAGGTCATGGAGGTCATCCATTCCACCAGGTCGTGCTTGAACAGGCCGCCCAGGCCCATCAGCATGCAGGACACGGTGCAATTGCCGCCGACGAAGTTCTTCACGCCCTTGGCCATCGCGTCCTTGATGACGTTCAGGTTGACCGGGTCCAGCACGATGACGGCGTCTTTTTCCATGCGCAGCGTGGAGGCCGCGTCGATCCAGTAGCCGTTCCAGCCTGCCGCGCGCAGTTTCGGGAACACTTCCGAGGTGTAGTCGCCGCCCTGGCAGGAGATGATGATCTCGCAGCGCTTCAGTTCGTCGATATTGGTGGCGTCCTTCAGCACGGTTTCATTCTTCGCCATGGCCGGCGCTTTGCCGCCGGTGTTCGAAGTGGTGAAGAACACCGGCTCGATGTGGGCGAAATCGCCCTCTTCCTGCATGCGCTGCATCAGGACCGAACCGACCATGCCGCGCCAACCTACCAGACCTACGAGTTTCATTTTGCTATCCCTTGAATATTTGAACCGGGGGCTCGGACCCATGGGTCCGGCCCCAGCCTTTTAGTTTGCCAGCGCTGCAACGACTGCATCGCCCATTTGTTCCGTGCCGACCTTCGTGGTGCCGGCTTCATAGATGTCCACGGTGCGCAAGCCTTGCGACAGCACCTTCTTGACGGCGTTCTCGATGCGCTCGGCCTGTTCGGGGCGGTTCAGCGAGAAGCGCAGCATCATGGCTGCGGACAGAATGGTCGCCAGCGGATTGGCGATGCCCTTGCCTGCGATGTCCGGCGCGGAACCATGCGACGGCTCATACAGGCCCTTGTTGTTGGCGTCCAGCGAGGCCGACGGCAGCATGCCGATCGAACCGGTCAGCATGGCGGCCGCGTCCGACAAGATGTCGCCGAACATATTGCCGGTGACGATGACGTCGAACTTCTTCGGCGCGCGCACCAGCTGCATGGCGGCGTTGTCGACGTACATATGCTCCAGCGCCACGTCCGGGTATTCCTTGTGGACGTCGATCACGACGTCTTTCCAGAACTGGAAGGTCTCCAGCACATTGGCCTTGTCCACACTGGTCAGGCGCTTGCCGCGCTTTTGCGCGGCCTGGAAGGCCACGTGGGCGATGCGGCGGATTTCGCCTTCGGCGTAGCGCATGGTGTCGAAACCCTCGCGCTGGCCCTTGAAGGGGCCGTCCGGGCACTCGCGCACGCCGCGCGGCTGGCCGAAGTAGATGTCGCCGGTCAGTTCGCGGATGATCAGGATGTCCAGGCCGGACACCACTTCCGGCTTCAGCGTGGAAGCGCCGGCCAGTTCAGGATACAGGATGGCCGGGCGCAGGTTGGCGAACAGGCCCAGGTTCTTGCGCAGGCCGAGGATGGCCTGCTCCGGGCGCAGCGCGCGTTCCAGGCCGTCGTACTGGTAGTCGCCGACGGCGCCGAATAGCACCGCGTCGGCCGCCTTGGCCAGCGCCAGCGTGCCTTCCGGCAGCGGGTGGCCGTGCGCGGCATAGCCGGCGCCGCCGACCGGGGCGGTTTCCAGTTCGAATTTCTCGTCCAGCACATTCAGTACCTTGACTGCCTGCGCCACGATTTCCGGGCCGATGCCGTCGCCCGGGAGGATAGCAATTTTCATATGAGTTCTTAGATGACGTTGGCCAGCCAGGGCTGGTTCGCCAGATGACGCTCTTCGAAGCTGCGGATGCTGTCTGCGTGGCGCAGCGTCAGGCCGATATCGTCAAGTCCGTTCATCAGGCAGTATTTGCGGAAGGCGTCGATCTCGAAGGGGTAGGAGACGCTGCCGTTGCTGGTGGAAATACGCTGCTGTTCAAGATCCACCACCAGGCGATAACCGGGGAAGGCCTTGACTTCATTGAACAGATGATCGATCTGTTGCTCGCTCAATACGATGGGCAGCAAGCCGCTTTTGTAGCTATTGTTGAAAAAGATGTCGGCGAAGCTGGGCGCGATGATGGCGCGGAAGCCGTACTGGTCCAGCGCCCACGGCGCGTGCTCGCGCGAGGAGCCGCAGCCGAAGTTCTTGCGCGCCAGCAGGATGGAGGCGCCCTGGTAGCGCGGCTGGTTCAGCACGAAGTCCGGGTTCAGCGGACGCTTGCTGTTGTCCATGCCGGGTTCGCCGTGGTCCAGGTAGCGCCACTCGTCGAACAGGTTGGGGCCGAAGCCGGTGCGGTGGATGGACTTCAGGAATTGCTTCGGGATGATGGCGTCGGTGTCGACATTGGCGCGGTCAAGCGGGGCCACCAGTCCTTCGTAGATCGTAAATTTTTCCATGATGTTTTCTGCATAGTGCAGACCGGCGCGCGTGCTCGCGGCGCCGGCATGCTGCTGTTATTTCCCGCCGGCGCTGGTCACGACCTGGCCGGCCTTTTGTACGTCCCTGCCGATGCCGGAAATGGTGTTGCAGCCGGTCAGCACGAGGGTGGCAAGGATCAAGGTGGTTAGCGTTTTCATGGTGGGATTCTCGTAGTCTAAAAAGTAAAGAAAGTTCAGTGCACCTTGCGCACGTCGACGAAGTGGCCGGCGATGCCGGCTGCCGCCGCCATGGCGGGCGACACCAGGTGGGTGCGTCCGCCCTGGCCCTGGCGGCCTTCGAAGTTGCGGTTCGAGGTGGAGGCGCAGCGCTCGCCCGGTTCCAGGCGGTCGGCGTTCATGGCCAGGCACATGGAGCAGCCCGGCTCGCGCCATTCGAAGCCGGCGTCGCGGAAGATGGTGTCCAGGCCTTCGCGCTCGGCCTGCTCTTTCACCAGGCCGGAGCCCGGCACCACCAGCGCCAGCTTGACGTTGGAGGCGCGCTGCTTGCCGCGCACCACGGCGGCGGCCGCGCGCAAGTCCTCGATGCGGGAATTGGTGCAGGAGCCGATGAAGACCTTGTCGATGCGGATGTCCTCGATGGCGGTGTTGGGCTTGAGGTTCATATACACCAGGGCTTTTTCCATGGCGTCGCGCTTGACGGCGTCTTTTTCCAGGTCCGGGTCCGGCACGCGGCCGTCGATGGCAACCACCTGCTCGGGCGAGGTGCCCCAGGTCACCTGCGGCTTGATCTGCGCCGCGTCCAGCGTGACCACCAGGTCGAATTTCGCGCCGGCGTCCGAATGCAGGGTGCGCCAGTACTCCACCGCGCGGTCCCAGTGCGGACCCACGGGCGAGAAAGGACGGCCCTTGACGTAGTTGATGGTGGTGTCGTCCACGGCGACCATGCCGGCGCGCGCGCCCGCTTCGATCGCCATATTGCACACCGTCATGCGGCCTTCCATGGACAGGGCGCGGATGGTGGAGCCGCCGAATTCAATCGCGTAGCCGTTGCCGCCGGCGGTGCCGATCTTGCCGATAATGGCCAGCACGATGTCCTTGGAGGTCACGCCGGCCGGCAGCGCGCCGTCGACCTGCACCAGCATGGCCTTGGATTTTTTCTGCAGCAGCGTCTGGGTGGCCAGCACGTGCTCCACTTCGGAGGTGCCGATGCCGTGCGCCAGCGCGCCGAAGGCGCCGTGGGTGGAGGTGTGCGAGTCGCCGCAGACCACCGTCATGCCCGGCAGCGTGGCGCCCTGCTCCGGCCCGATCACGTGCACGATGCCCTGGCGCTTGTCGTTCATGTTGAAGTAGGTCATGCCGACCGACTTGGTGTTGGCGTCCAGCGTTTCCACCTGCAGGCGCGAGGTGGGGTCGGCGATGCCGTGCGAACGGTCGGTGGTCGGCACGTTGTGGTCGGCCACCGCCAGGTTGGCGGAAATGCGCCACGGCTGGCGGTTGGCGGCGCGCAGGCCGTCGAATGCCTGCGGGCTGGTTACTTCGTGCACCAGGTGGCGGTCGATATAAAGGATGGACGTACCGTCTTCTTCGGTGCGCACCACATGGGATTCCCAGAGTTTGTCGTAAAGCGTCTTCATGATTGCTGCTACTGCCCGTGTGAGAATTTCACTTTGATTATGCCATATTTGTGCAATGCAAAACCAAGCCCGTCTGTCCGCCTCGTGAGCCGATGCGGCTTCAGGTTCCGATCCACCTTGTATGACGCCCTTTGAAAAAAAAGCCTGCGGATCTCGCAGGCTTTTGTGTTTTCTTGCTGCCGGCGGGTTTTAAGCCGCCATGCGCACACTACCCCTGCATCCGTCCATCAGGAACGATAGGCCCACCACTAGCACTAGCGCGCCCTCGGCCGAACGCGCGGTGCCGGTAATGCCCTCGACGGCGATCGCCGTCATCGGTTTGATCACCAGGTCGGCCGTGCCGTCGACCGCTTCCACGGCCAGGATGTATGGCTGCGGCGCGTTGACCACGATGCCCACGCGTTCCGACGCGGGCGCGTAGCCCAGCGCGCCGGCCAGCGTGCGCACCGGCAGCGGACGGCCCTGGTCCTTCAGCACCGGCGCGCCGCCCACTTCCATGAACTCTTCCGGCAGTTCGACCACGCGCTGCACCACGGCCATCGGCAGCGCCAGCAGCGCGCCCGAGGTCGAGACCAGCATGGTCGGCACGATCGACAGCTCGATCGGCAGGCGGATGGCGAACTTGGTGCCCTTGCCCAGCGCCGATTCGATGTGGATGGCGCCGCGGTTCTTCTCCACGGCGGTCTTCACCACGTCCATGCCCACGCCGCGGCCGGACACGCTGGAAGCGACTTCCTTGGTCGAAAAGCCCGGCAGGAACACCAGCTGGTACGATTCGTCGTCCGTCATGTTAGCAGATGGCGAGATCAGGCCCTTTTCCGCCGCTTTCTTGCGCAGCGCGATCGGGTCCATGCCCTTGCCGTCGTCCTGCAGCACGATCATGACGCTGTTGGCTTCCTGCCATGCTTTCAGCGAGATGTAGGCCTTGGCCGGCTTGCCGGCGGCCACGCGCACGTCCGGCGATTCCACGCCGTGGTCGAGCGCGTTGCGCAGCATGTGCACCAGCGGATCGTACAGGCTGTCCACCACCACGCGGTCGACTTCGGTCTCCGCGCCTTCGATGGTCAGCTCGACTTCCTTGCCCAGGTCCTTCGCCAGCTCGCGCACCAGGCGCGGGAATTTCTGAAACAAACGGCCCACCGGCTGCATGCGGGTGGCCAGCGTGGCGCGCTGCAGTTCGGTCGAGTAGCGCGAAGCGCGCTCCAGCGTTTCGGTCAGCGCCGACATCAGGCTGGCGGCCTGGCCTTCGAATTTGAATTGCTGCAGACGCTCCAGCAGCACGGCGGCCTGGTTGGCGGCCTGCACCGATTCGCCGGCCACTTCCAGCAGCGCGTCGAGCTTGACGGCGTCGATACGGATGCTTTCTTCCTTGGCCGGCGCGGCGTGCGCCTTGGCGTCGTCGCGCTCCGGACGGGCGCGGGCCGCAGCCGGGGCGGCGGGTGCGACGTCGGCGGCGGCGGCGATGGCGGCAGCCACGCCCTCGGACACGGCCGGGGCGGCTGCGGCGGCGGGCGCGGCGGCGCTGCGCGTGTACGTGCCTTCCGGCACCACGGAGATATACATGCCCTCCCAGTCCAGGCCGTCAGCCGAGGCGGCGGCCGGAGCAGCGGCGGCGGCGGGCGCGGCGGCCGCAACCGGTGCGGCGGGCACAGCGGCAGCGGCAGGCGCGGCCTTGGCCGGCGCGTTGCCCTTGCCTTCGATGGCGTCCTTCAGGATGGCTTCCAGCTCGCCCGGCATGGCCGGCAGGTCTTCCGCGGCGCCGCCGTTGTTCAGTTCGGTCAGCTGGTCGGCCACGAAGCCGGACGCCATCAGCGCCGCCTCGATGGCGATAGGCGTGACCGGCGCGGCGCCGGTGCGCAGCGCGTCGAACAGGTTTTCCGTCAGGTGGCAGGCCGACACCAGGGCGCCCAGGCTCATGAAGCCGGCGCCGCCCTTGATGGTGTGGAAGGCGCGGAACACCGCGTTCAGCGTTTCCTTGTTTTCCGGGTCGCGTTCGAGGCGCAACAGGTTTTCTTCAACATTTACAGCCAGGTCCATCGCCTCGACGACGAACTCCTTGAGCATATCGTCCATTAGAATCCCAGATCGGCAAGCAGGTCATCGACACTGTCCTGGTTCAGCGCCACCGTCGGTGCGGATGGGCCGGACATCAGCGACACCTCTTTCTGCGCGATCTTCTCGCGCACCTCGGTCGGCGCGTTGTCTTTCAACAGCTGCGCCAGTTCCGATTCCACCGTCTTGGTGATGCCGACCACTTTCTTGATCAGCTGGCCGGTGATGTCCTGGAAGTCCTGGGCCATCATGATTTCCAGCAGGCGGGCTTTTTCCGCCTCGGTCGCGGCCGACACCGCCTGCGCGAAGTCGCGCGAGTCGCCGGCCAGGGTCTTGAATTCGTCCAGGCTGAGCTTGCCCGCGAACAGGGCGGCCCAGCGGTCTTCCATGGCCTTGGACTGCTTGGACAGCACGTCCTGGGCCGGCATGCCGTCGTCCAGGGTGTTGAGCACCTTGTTGGCGGCCTGCTCGGTCAGGCTGGCCACGTATTCCAGGCGGTCCTGGGCGTCGCCGATCTGGGCCGACGCTTCCGTCAGCGCCTTGTCGTAGCCCAGTTCACGCAGCGAATCGTGCAGCAGGCGCACAATGCCGCCCAGGCGTTCGAACATCGGGTTGCCGTCGCCATGGTGCTCGCCGGCGCCAGCGTCGGCGGCCGGGGCGGCTGGGGCTGCAGCGGCCGGGGCGGCTGGAGCCGCTGCGGCCGGACGGGAGGCAGAGACTTCGTCGAACAGGCTCTCCAGATCATCCTCGGCGGATGGGGCAGGCGCAGCAGCTACGGGAGCAGGTGCGGGTGCCGGTTCTGTAGCGCGTTGCGCGGACACTTCATCAAATAGTGCGTCGAAATCATCAGCGGCGTTGGTCATATCCCTGCTTCTCCTAATTTGTCAAAATGCTATGCTGCTCGCCCCGGCGCTTCGCGTGATGACGCCCGGCAATATTCAAACCGCTTACGCGAGTGTAGCAGGGCGCTGGCCGGTTGTTCAATCACCGGCGCTGGAAAGGCGCTTGCCCCACCCTGTGGCATGGCGTAAACGGAGTTTTCTGTTGTATTTGGAGATACTAACATCGCCAGGGGCGCCTCGGGGTGCCTCAGAGGAACAAATACCGCGATGCGGCAAAAAAATCGTCCAGGACATGGTGCGTATTTGACGTGGTGTTTCCTGTGTTTCTTGATAAATATCAAGTCTTTCCATCCTAATAATGGGCGTAATCGCGGCTACAATAAAGTATGGCCCCCGATAGCGTAGCGGATTTTCATAGACAAGGAGCTGCATATGTACCGCAAAATCCTGATCACCACCGATGGCTCGGCCGTCTCCAAGATGACCGCCTGCGCCGGCGTGGCGTTTGCCCAGCAAATGGGCGCCGAAGTGCTGGCCCTGTTCGTGGCGCCGGAATACCAATACCCCATCTACGTTGAAATCATTCCGCCCAGCTATCCGAGCGAGGAGGAATACCGCGCCGCCATGCAGCGCGCCGGCGCCGAGCATGTACAGCCCATCCTGGACTCCTGCCGCAAGAAAGGCCTGGAATGCCAGGGCCTGACCGCGTTCGCCGAAAGCACGGCGCTGAAGATCGTCGATGTGGCGGCGCAGCAGGGCTGCGACCTGATCTTCATGGGCTCGCACGGCCGCAGCGGCTGGGGACAGCTGCTGCTGGGCAGCGTCACCAACAAGGTGCTGTCCCACTCGAAGCTGCCGGTGCTGGTGCACCGCCTGCTGAAAGAACCCTTGCCGGACTGAGCGCCGCCCGCCGTCCCTTCCCTGTAACACTACTTCGCAATCCATGATCAAAATAGTCATTGCCGACGACCACACCATAATGCGCGAGGGCCTCAAGCGCATCCTCGACGGCGCGCCCGACATCGATATCGTCGGCGAAGCCATCGACGGTTTTGAAGTACTGAACCACATCCGCCAGGGCGGTTTCGACTTGCTGCTGTTGGACCTGTCCATGCCGGGGCGCAGCGGCATCGAGCTGATACGGCAGATCCGCAGCGAAGCGCCCAAGCTGGCCATCCTGATACTCACCATGCACGAGGAAGAGCAGTACGCGGTGCGCGCCATCCGCGCCGGCGCGCAAGGCTATCTGACCAAGGAAAGCGCCGGCACCCAGCTGCTGGGCGCAATCCGGCGCGTGGCCGCCGGCCGGCCCTATATCAGCACCGAAGTGGCCGAGCAGCTGGCGCTCAACATCATGCTGCCCAACGAGAGCCTGCTGCACAAACAGCTGTCGGACCGCGAGTTCGAGGTGTTTTCGCTGCTGGTGGCCGGCAAATCCATCACCGAAATCGCCAATGGCTTGCATCTTAGTGTAAAGACGGTCAGCACCCACAAGACCCGCATCATGCAGAAGATGGGCATGAACTCGCTCTCTGAAATGGTGCAGTACGCCGTGGCGCACCGCCTGCTGTCCCCCTTCAAAACGTAGGACAACTCCTACAAACGGGCGCTTACTCCTACGCCCACAATCAGCCTCGGCTGATATCTATGGCAAGACCATGTTGGCATACTGAAATCACACGATGGAAGTTGCCAGAAGGTCATAACTGCTACAAGGAGAAAAGCATGCAGTCTACGCACATCAACGAATTCCGCCCCGGCACGCCGGTGGCGCCACTGTCCGGCCTGGAGGCCGGGCGCCAGCGCCAGGGCCGGCTGTGGTCCAACCTGACGGAAGTCTGCGAACTGCTGCATATCCCTCCCGTCAACATCGCCCACTCGGAGGAGCTGCTGTTCCAGCACGTGCAGTTCAAAACGGGCCAGCGCATCCACACCATAGGCCAGCCCTTCGACATGCTGTACATCGTCAACTCCGGCTTCCTGAAAACCGTGCTCATCGACGAATTCGGCAACGAGCAGGTGCTCAGCTTCCCGATGAAAGGCGACATGATGGGCGTGGACGGCATCCACACCCGCCACTACTCGTCGGAAGCGGTGGCGCTGTCGGACTGCGACCTGATCCTGCTGCCCTTCCGCAAGCTGGCCGCGCTGGGCCGCGTGCACATTGAACTGGAAAACATGATGTACGGCGTGATGAGCCGCGAACTGGTGCGCGAGCAAGCCATGATAGGCATGCTGGGCGCGCTCAGCGCCGAGGCGCGCGTGGCGCGCTTTCTGGTGGCGCTGTCGGACCGCTTTGCGCAAATGGGTTATTCCAGCAAGCTGTTCAACCTGCGCATGACGCGCCACGAAATCGGCAGCTACCTGGGCCTGACGCTGGAAACGGTCAGCCGCACGCTGTCCGCCTTCAACGAGGTGGGCCTGATCAGCGTCGACCAGCGCACCATAGGCATCAAGGATCCGGAAGCGCTGAAAAACCTGCGCCGCCTGCCGCCGTCGCGCGCGCGCGGACGCCAGCCCGCCGCCCGCGCCAAGGCGGCAGCGGCGGCCGCATCGGCGTCGGCGCCAGGCGCCCAGCCGCTGTACGCCACCGTCTAGTTTTCTTCAGGGTACACCCCAGTTTGGCCCGCGCACCGCGGGCCTTTTTTTATGGCCGCGCTCCACGCAAATTGTTCTTGCAAATAAAGCAGGCTTGAACAATAATGCAAATGCGAATCGTTCTCATTTAATGGAGTGTAAAACATGCATGCAGAGAAATCCATCCTGGCGCCCGCAAGCGCCGCCCTCCCCGCCGCTGCGCGCAGTACCGCTCCGGCCGCTTCCTCCGTCCGCCGCCTGACCAGCGCCGGACTGATGCAGGACCAGCGGGAAGTGGAAATTGAACACGGCAACAAAGTCTACCGCCTGCGCATCACCCAGCTCGGCAAGCTGATCCTGACCGCCTGAGCATCCGAAGATTCCCACCCCAGCCAGCCATCCGCATTGCGGTAGCCAGCCTTCCCGACCTTGCGAGGAGTGCCTGATGGCTATCATCGACCGTACCGATCCTATCTTCCTGACCAATAACCAGGGCGGCCAGCGCCCCGAACTGATGCTGTCCGCCGTGCTGCACCTGATGTCGCACTACACGGCCAGCGCCGGCGAAAGCGGGGCCTGCCTGAAGCTGGCCTCGGTCATCGAGCGCCACTTGAAAGCACTGGCCAGCCTGCCGGAACTGGCGCCGGTGCTCAGCGCCACCTGCCAGCAGCTATCCGAGCAATGGGCCGGCGTGGTCGAGCGCGCCATGCCGGTGCAGGAAAAGCACAACTTCCTGGAACGGCTGATGGCCCGCTCGCGCGGCGAGCAGGCGGCGTGAGGCGGCGCCATGTGCGATAAACATCAATCCCAAACCGGCGCCGGCGGCGCGCAGACCTCGCGCCGCCGGCGCTTGTGGGAACTGGGCCACGCCTGCCATTGCCCGCTGGTCGGCGTCGGCATGCCGCTGGCGGCGCTGCGCAAGCTGGTGGGCAAAATCACCGGCGGCGCCGTGGTGGCGGACGACTACGAAGTCCACGTGGGCGTAGTGACCGAATGCGGCGCCCGCAACCGCCTGTCCGAGGCCTTGCAGAAGGAACTGGAGCGGCGCTACGCCGGCGTGCTGCTGCGCTTCAAGAGCGCCAAGGACAGCGCTACGGTGGCCGCGCTGTGGCGCGCCGCCGTGGCCAACGGCGACGTGGCTGGCGCCTTCTGGGCCGGCCTCACGCATGCGCGCTGCACGCCGGAGCTGGAGGAACAGATGTGCCGCGACCTGCACATGGTGCAGCACCAGGCCGGCGCCTGCGCGCGCGCCGACATCAGCCGCTTCCATGCGGTGCTGGAGGAAAATTCGCGCATGACGCGCGAACTGGCGCGCCTGCAGCAGCGCAATGCCGCCATGCAGCTGGAGCGCAACGCCGAGCTGGACCAGCACGCCAGCCAGCTGATGCAGCTGCGCGCCCATCTGGTGGGACGCGACAGCCTGGCCGACTCGCTGCGCCACGAACTGGAACAGCTGCGCGCCTCGATTCCCGGCCTGGACACGCGCGACCGCCTGGCCCAGCGCCTGAGCCAGGTGGACGAGCGCGAGCGCGCGCTGCGCAACCAGGTGGCGGACCTGAAGCAGGAACTGGCGCAAGCGCAGGCGGCGCAGGCCGCCATGCAGGCCCCGGCCCCGGCAGGCGCCGCCGTCCAGGCCCAGCCCCAGGCCGAGCGCGGCGCCGCGCAGCCGCCCGCCGAACACGTGATCCGCATGCCGGAACGGCTGGCCGACCGCAGCATCCTGTGCGTGGGCGGACGCACCGGCAATGTGGCGACCTACCGCGCGCTGATCGAGCGCGTGGGCGCCCAGTTCGCCCACCACGACGGCGGCCTGGAGGACAACGCCAACCGCCTGGAGGCCAGCCTGGCCGCCGCCGACCTGGTGATCTGCCAGACCGGCTGCATCAGCCACAGCGCCTACTGGCGCGTGAAGGACTTCTGCAAGCGCACCGGCAAGCGCTGCGTGTTCATCGACAACCCCAGCATCTCCAGCCTGGCGCGCGGCCTGGAGGAAGCCGACCTGGCCTGATTCTTCCGCGCATAAAAAAACCCACCGGTTCCTTTCGGAACCCGCGGGTTTTTGTTTTGCCCTGGCCGCAGGGCGGCCAGTTCAGTCTACATTAGAAGGTATAGGTACCGGTCATGTAGAAGGTGCGGCCCATAGGGTCAGCATAGCGTGGGTCGAAACCAACCTGGTGGCCGGACGAAGCGCGCAGCGAGAACGGCGGGTTGCGGTCGGCGATGTTTTTCACACCAGCGCGCAGGCCGATTTGCTTGTTGATGGTCCATTTACCCTGCCAGTCGAAGGTCAGGTGCGATGGAACTTCCATGCGGAACTTCTCCAGCTTGCCGGTGCTCAGGTTGCGGCTTTCCGCTTCCGCATCGGTGTAGCCGTTGCGGTAGTTGGCGGTCAGCGTGTTCGAGAACGCGCCGGTGTCCAGCGTGGTGGCCAGACGGATGATGTGGCGGAACGACACGGCATCGTTGATACCGAAGTAGTTCATGCTGTTCACCCAGTCGTTATCCGTACCTGGACGGGTGTAGTCCGACTTGATCAGGTAGGTGCCGTTCAGCGTGCTGGTCAGGTTGCCGAAAGCAAAGCGGTGACGGTAGGTGGTTTCCCAGTCAATACCTTGGTTGTGGGTCTGGCCGATGTTGATCGACAGGGTCTTCTTAGCCCAGTAGGTCTGGTTGTTGCCTGGGTCCACGAAGGTGGTGAACAGGTCGCGGAACTTGACCGGATCGCCGAAGATCTGGGCTTCGCTCACGCTCGACACTGCGTCGCGGATTTTCACGTCCCACAGGTCAGCCTGCACCGAGAAGGTCGCGGTTGGCTCGAAACGGAAGCCAACGGTGAACTGCTTGGATTTTTCCGGTTTCAGGTTTTCGTTGCCGCCCGAAATGACATTGTACTGGCGCTTGCCAACCTGGCAGTAGTCAGCTTTTTCAGCTTTCAGGTTGGCAGGGCAATCCCACGACGAAGCGGTGAAGCCTGCAGCCACCAGCGGCTGGCCGATGTCCAGCATGGAAGGTGCCTTGAAGCCGGTGCCGTAGGAACCGCGGGCCAGGAAGGACTGGCTAGGCTGCCAACGTGCCGACACCTTGTAGGTGCTGGACGACTCTTTGGAGCCCATGTCGCGGTTGGCAACAGCGTTCTTGACCGCGTCGAAGGTGTCGTAGCGGGCAGCTGCGCTCAGCTCGACGGTCTTGTGCACCGGTGCGCTCACCTCGGCAAATACGCCGTAGTTGGCGCGTTCCAGATCGTAGGCTGGCGAAGCGCTGAAGCCGAAGATGTCCGAGCTGGTGGCATGCGGGGTCTGCACGTAGTGGTAGTTGCGGTAGTCGCCGCCCAGCGCGATGGCTGCAGGACCGCCCGGCAGTGCGAACAGTTCACGCGAAGCGCGGCCGTCGATGCCTTTCAGGGTGGTCGAAGCGTCGCGGATCGAACCCTTGTACACCGAGTTGGCGATCAGCTGCTTGGTGGCGTCGGTTTGCGCGCCGATGCCCAGGAACGGGTCGAACAGGTTCTTCGACAGCATGTCGCGGAATTCCGTGTTCTTCACGTAGCCGCCAACATAGCGTTCGTCGATCGCGTTCTGCGACCAGGTCAGGCCGGTGCCGAAGGTCCAGGCGCCGAATTCAGCGTCCGCGCCCAGCACGAAGTTCTTGGAATCGGTGATGGTCTGGCTGTCGCGGGTGCCCCAGTCGTAGGTACGATAGCTGGCGGTCACGGCCTTGATGTCGGCGTCCTGCGCTGCGGTCAGGTAAGGCTTGACATAGGTGTTGTACAGCGGCGTGCCCTTGGCGATCGATACCGACGCGGTGTTCGGTGCGATACGCGCGGTCAGGTCCAGGCGCGAGTAAGCGGCTTCGGCGAACACGGTGATGTCTTCGGTGGCCTTGAAGGTGGCTTTACCGAAGAAGCTGTCGCGCTTGTTCTCAGGCACGATCTCGATGGTCTGCACGAAGTCGAAGCCGCAGTTCTGCACCAGTGCGGTGTTGCTCAGCGCCAGCTGGTTCATCGGTGCGCAAGTACCGTTTTTCTTCTGGTACGGGTTGAAGCCGATAGGATCGCTGCCCACCTTGTTGAAAGTGGCCGACACGTTGGCAGGGATGGCTGCCGGGCTGGTGCGGTCGTAGATGTAGTTGGTGCCGTTGTTGCTGAACGGAACATAAGCGGTCGACGCGAAGTCGCGGTCGATTGCTTTGATCTGCTTGCGCTCGTCGTGGCGGAACGAAGCCATCACGTTGAAGCGGTCCTTGTTCAGGTCGCCGAAGCCGTAGGTGGCGTTGATGTTGGACTGCGAACCTGGGCTGCTGTCGCCTGGCTGGCTGTAGCCGGCTTCGATCGAGCCGCCTTGCAGGTTTTTCTTCAGGATGAAGTTGATAACGCCAGCGATGGCGTCCGAACCGTACAGGGCCGAAGCGCCGTCGGTCAGGATCTCAACGCGCTCAACCGCGCCCATAGGGATGGCGTTCAGGTTGATGGCGCTGCCCGAGCCTTGTGGCGCGATGCGGCGGCCGTTCAGCAGCACCAGGGTGTAGCTTTCGCCGATATCGTGGATCGATGCCGAAACGCGGCCGCCGGAGTTGGTGCCGGCTGCGATTGCATCAATGGTGAAACCTTGCATCGAAGGCAGGGCCTGGATCAGGTCGGCCACGGTGGTGGCGCCCGACTTGGCGATCTGCTCTTGGCTCAGGCGCTGCACTGGCAGTGCGCCTTCAACGGCGATGCGGCGAATGGCCGAACCAGTGATCTCAACCTTTTGGATTTGTTCCTGAGCAACGGAGTTGCCAGTCAGCGCGGCCGTACCGGCCAGGACTGCAAATGCCAAGCGCACCGAACGCGCGCCAATCTTCTCTTTAAAAACCATGCACAACTCCTGTCATCGTGGATCAAATGCAAGGGAAGCACGCAATGTGCTCGTATCTTTTCTTCACAAAAAGTTAACATCCTTGCCCTTGGAAGGCTCGATGATGTCACGCAACGGACACATTTACTATGAGCAAATCGCTATCCAGGTTGTCAAAATGTCACACAATGTGTGATAATTGGAGATTATTCTGGCTGAGCCCGCCGGGAACAAATTAAGTTCCGCCAATTCGACGGAAACCGCGCCAATTTGTATGATTTCCGCAACATAGCCCATCGCTACGATCAGTACACATCGCGCCGGTAACGGCCTTGCGCCGCCAGTTCATCCAGCGCGGGCCGGCCCAGCAGCGTTGCCAGCGCCTGGTCCACGCCCGCCGCCATGCCGTCCAGGCTGCCGCACACATAAATCGCCGCGCCGTCCGCCACCCAGTCCCGCAATTGCGCGGCGCGGGCCGGCAACAAATCCTGCACATAGCGCTGCGCCGCGCCGTCGCGCGACCAGGCCAGGTCCAGCCCTGGCAGCTGGCCGGCCTGCCGCCAGGCGGCGATTTCCTCGCGGTAATGGTAGTCGTGGGCCTGCTGGCGTTCGCCGAACAGCAGCCAGTTGCGCGCCTGGCCGGCGCGGGCGCGGGCGCGCAAATGCCCGCGCAAGCCGGCGATGCCGCTGCCGTTGCCGATCAATATCAGCGGCCTGCCGGCGTTGCCTTCCAGGCGGAAGCGGCGGTGGGAGCGCAGCCGCAGTTGCACCGTGTCACCCGGCTGGGCCTGCCTGCACAGCCAGCCCGAGGCGTGGCCGTGGCTGCCGTCCCCGTGCACATGCAGGCGCACCAGCAAATGCACCCGGCCGTCGGACGGCACCGAGGCGATCGAATACTCGCGCGCGCGCGACGGGTCGGACGGCGGCGCCACCTGCACCAGGTCGCCCGCCTGCCACTCCGGCAGCGCGCCGTCCAGGGGTTCCAGCTCGATATGGAAAATGGGCGCCCCGGCGCTGCCCTGGTTGAGCTGGCGGCGCTCGGCCAGGCGCCAGCCGCCGAAGGCCGGCGCGCTCCAGTCCGGCGCGTCGCTGGTGCCGGCCAGGTGGCTCAGCTGCTGGCGCCACGCCGCGAGCGCCGGTTCGGCGTTGCAGTTGACCTCGATGCGCTCGAACAGGCTGCTGGCGCCCTGCTCCCGCAGCCACTGGTCCAGCGCGCGGCCGAAGCCGCAATAATTGATGTAGGACATGTCGCCCAGCGCCAGCACCGCGTAGTGCAGGCGCGGCAGCGGCAGGCTCAGCGTCATGATGCGGCTGGCGAAGGCCGCCGCCGCATCGGGCGCATCGCCCTCGCCGTAGGTGCTGACAAGGAACAAGATGCGCTCAGCCTCGGCCAGATCGCGCTGTTTCAGTTCGGACAATTCGCACAGCCGCGCCGGAATGCCGGCCAGGCGCAGCGTTTCCAGGGTCTGGCCGGCCAGCAGCTCGGCGCTGCCGGTCTGGCTGGCGTAAGCCACGATCCAGCCCGGCGCCAGCGCGGCCGCCGCCTGACCGGCCGCGCCGGCCCGGCGCTTGCGGCGCAGGCGCAGCCAGGGCGCCAGGCACACCAGGCCGTAGGCCATGAAACAGCCCGCCGTCAGGGCCAGGCGCAAGGGATCGTTGGTCAGTATCATTGGTCAGTCACTGCGTCAGTCTTGTTCTTCATCCAGCATGCCGCGCATCGGGCCGCTGAGGTATTCCGTATAACTGCTTTCGCCGCCATCCCGGCGCAGCACAAAGCGCGCCGCCAGGCCCAGCCGGTCCGCCAGGACCATGCCCTGCTCCAGGCCCAGCACGGTGAGCGCGGTGGACCAGGCGTCCGCCGCCATGCAGTGCGGATGCACCACCGTGACGCAGGCCAGCTGGTTGGCGATGGGGATGGCGCTGCGCGGGTCTATGGTGTGCGCAAAGCGCGTGCCGTCCTGCAGGAAATAGCGCCGGTAGTCGCCCGAGGTGGCCACCGACAAGCCATGCAGCGCCAGCGCGATCTGGGGCAGCTGCTGGACTTGCGGTGCGGGCTGCGGTGCGGCGGGTGGCTGTTCCAGCGCCACCCACCACGGCTGGCCGTCCGGCTTCATGCCCGCGCCGCGCAGCTCGCCGCCCACCTCCACCAGGAAGTGGCGCCAGCCCTGGGCCATCAGGCAATGGGCCAGCCGGTCCACGCTGTAGCCCTTGGCCACGGCCGACAGGTCCAGCTGCAGTCCGCCCGGCTGCAGCGCCCGCCCGCCGCCATGCGGCGCCGGCCCCGGCTCCAACCGCAGCACTTGCGCGGCCCGTTCGGCGCGCAGCGCGGCGATGCGTGCCGCGTCCGGAGCCGTGAAACCCGGCTGGTCGTGCCGGCCGAAGGGACCGAAGCCCCAGGCGTTGACGATGGCGCCGGCGCAGGGATCGTAGGCGCCGCCGGACTCGCGCGCCACCTGCATGGCAAAGGACAGCACATCGAAAAAGGCCGGCGGCAGCGCCTGCCAGCTGCCCGGCGCGGCGCGGTTGAAGCGGCCCAGGTCGGAACCGGCTTCCCAGTGGCTCATTTCAGCCACCACACTGTCTAGCTGCTGCTGAAGCTGCTGCTGGAGGGTGGGCGGCACGCCCTTGTCCGCCACCAGCACCGACCAGCTGGTGCCCATGCTCAGGCCGCCAAAGCTGTGGATGGCGGCGCCACTGGGCGGGGCAAGCTCGGAAATCTGGTGGGGTATCAGTGTCAGGCGCATAGGAAAACGGCGGGCCGGCGGCCCGCCTGCGGTAGCGGCGCGCCGGCCAAGCCGGCGCGCGCGCGGATGAAGGCGATGCGGCCTTATTGCGGCAGCACTTCCACCGTGGCGCCGTAAGTGGCGCGGCGGGGCGGCATTTGCGGCGGCTGGCCCGGCGCGGGGGCGGCGGCGGCGGCCGGCCAGCTGGCGCTCACCAGGTACATATTCGCTGCCGGCAGCGTGAAGGTGATTTCGCCCTTGGCGTCGGTGGTGTGGCGTACCTCGCCCAGCGTGCCACGGTATTTCACGCCGCCCGGTATCAGGCTGAAGGCCTGGTTGGCGGCAGGCTTGCCGTCCAGCAGGAAGCGCCAGGTGGCCTTCTCGCCCGCGCGCAGATCGTTCGGGTGCGTTACCGGCACCAGCTCCAGCCCCACGCCGGTCGGCTTGAATACCGCCGTATCCGTCTCATTGGCGGAGACGAAGGTTTCCAGGCGGCTGGCGGTGCGCGTCAGCTTGACATCCTGCGCGTCGGCAGGCACGTCCTTGGCCAGGCTTTCCTCGGTGCCGCGGAAACGCTTCATCTCGCCGTTCAGCTTGTAGCTGCCCATCACGCTCTGCTGCACCAGCGCGATCCTGTACGTGCCCGGCTTGCTCATTTTGACGTCGAAGGTGCTGCGCAGGCGGCCGGTGCTGGCGTTCTGCAGCTCCACCTTGGCGCCGTCCGGGCCGGTCACCACGATGGCGTCCAGCTTCAGCGGCTGGTGGTCGATGTCGAACAGGCCTTCGGAGATGGCGGCGTCCACCGTCACCCAGGCGTCCTTGGCGTCCACCAGCGAGGACGAGGGCAGCAGCCACGGCTTGTGGGCATAAGCGTTCAGGGCCAGGCCGGCCAGCGCGGCGGCCAGCAGCAATTTTGTGGTTTTCATAGTGGGGCTGCCTTTATTTGAGTTGAACGGCGACGGCGCCGACTTCTTCCTTGCCTTTGGCGCTAGCCACCTGGGCGGCTTTCAGCGGCCAGGTCAGCGGCACTTTCACCACTTCCCGCCCGCCCGCTTCGCGCGCCACTTCCACCAGCAGGTTGTACTGGCCGGCCGGCAGCTTGTCCAGGCCGTCCTTGGACAGCGGGAAACTCAGCGTGTGCTCGCCCGGCGCCTTGGTGGCGCCGCTCACGCCGTCCATCGGCATGGCCAGGTCGCGGCCGCTCTTGCGCCACCATTGGCGCATGTCCTTGAGCCACTTGCTGCCGGCGTTGTCCTTCTTCTTGGTGTCATACAGCACCGCCAGGTTGGCCACCACTTTCTGGTCCGCATTCTCCAGCCAGGCCGCGATATACGGGCGATGGTACTCCGCCACGTTCAGTTGCGGGATTTCCAGCTTGAGGGCCAAGTCGGCCGCCATGGCCTGGGCGCTGAGCAGGGGGATGGCGGCAGCGATGGAGTAGCGTAATTTCATGGGTTGCCTTTTTAATGGATGAACAGCAATGCAATGACAAAGGGAATCAGGATGCCCAGCCCGACCATGGGCCAGGTGAACGGCCGGTTGGCTGCGTGGAATTTCAGTATCAGCAGGCCGGTGATGCAGAACACCAGGCAGGCTGCGGCAAAGATGTCGATGAACCAGTTCCAGGCGGCGCCGGTGTTGCGCCCCTTGTGGACGTCGTTCAGCCAGGACACCCAGCCACGGTCGGTATGCTCGAATTCGGCGGCGCCGTCCTCCAGGCCGATGCGCACCCAGGCGTCGCCGCCGGCTTTGGGCAGCGGCAGGTAGACCTCGTCGGCCGACCATTCGGCGCTGCGCCCGCCCGCCTTGACCGACCAGGTCTCGCGCAGCCAGCGCTCGGCGCTGTCGGGCAGCGGCGCCTTGTCGCCGTCGTGCGCGGCGGCGAACTTCTTCAGTTCGGCGGCCAGCGCAGCGGGCGCTTCGGCCTGCTTGCGCACCACGCTGGGCTTGGCTTCGATTTGCGACGCGTGGTTCAGCGTAATGCCGGTGATGCTGAACAAAAACATGCCCAGCAGGCACAGCGCGGAACTGATCCAATGCCACTGGTGCAGCGTCTTCAGCCACAAGGCTCGGCCGGCATTCGGGGAAGCGCTCACGAAAATACTTTCTTGATAGGGTAGGTCATTGAGTTGAGAATGATAATGATTATCATTTGCGAAGTCAATCAGCGATGGCAATTGTTACATTACGATATCTTTCTTTGCAGCTTACATACAAAACGTCAATGCAAAAAAATACCTGGCGCCAGTCGGCTGGCGCCAGGTATTTCTGTAAAGATGGTTTGTGTTACTGCAGTGCAGGCTTAACGGCCGCTCTTGCTGCCGCCTTGGCTGCTACCTTGGCTACCGCCCTGGTTGCCGCCCCGGCTGCTGCCTTCGTTGCCGCCCTGGCCACCGCTGCGCGAGCCGGAGCCGGCCGAGCTGCTCTGGCTGCTCTGGTCGTTCTTGTGGCTCATGCTGCCGGCGCGGCGTGCTTCCTCGGAAGTGAACTCGTGGGCCGTGCCTTTCTCGTGGGCTGCGCGGCCGCCCTCGGCGGCGATTTCGCGCTGGCGCTGCGGGTCCATGGAAGCGAAGCCGCGGTTGCTGGTGTCGCCGCTCTGCTTGCTGGACTGCGAAGCGCCCTGCTTGCTGCCACTGCTGCTGCCGCTGCTTGCACTGCTACCTTTGTTGTCCTGCCCTTTGCCTTGATTGCTAGCCATGGTGAGTCTCCTGTCGTGGATAGAGAAACTCATGGTAGTGCATCGATTTCGCAGCGCACATAGGACACTTGCAAGACAAGGCGTAGGAACTGTCCCGCATTTCGTGACCGAGTTTTGCTTACCTTCCGGCGTTCAACATTAGGTGCGGCAGCACCTTGTCGCCCGCCACTAGGTACACCTTGTCGTCCGCGGCCATCCGCAGCGCATGGCCGCCGGTAAAGGCGCCGAACGAGGGCAGGATGGCGCGCCGCCCGCCGGCCACGAAGCAAGGCAGGCGCAGCGCATCGCGCCCCGCCGCCAGATGGAACACCGGATGCACATGGCCCGCCAGCACATAGCCAGTCGCGTCCAGTTCCGGATGGTGGCAAAACGAAAACGGCGCCAGCGCAAACGGTTCGTCGGCCAGCTCCATGCCCAGCGCCGGCGGCGGATCGCCGGCGTGCCGGTCGTGGTTGCCGCGTACCAGCGTCAGGCGCAGCGCCGGGTGCCGCGCGCGCCAGCGCGCCAGCTCCGCCAGCGTAGCCGGCGCGCGCGCCGCTTTGGCGTGCAGGAAGTCGCCGAGAAAAACCAGATGCGCCACGCCGTGCGCGGCCAGCAGCAGATCGAGCCGCGCCAGGTTGTCCGCCGTGGTCCCGCCGGGCACAGGCACGCCCAGCGCGCGGAACGACGCCGCCTTGCCGAAATGAATATCGGCCACCGCCAGCAGCCGCAGGCGCGGCCAGTACAAGGCCTTCTCCGCCAGCAGCAGCACCGTCTCGCCGGCCAGCTCGATGGCGCAAGCGCCGCCGCTCATGGCCCGGCCGCCTTTTCCAGCTCGCGCAGCATGCGCGCCACGCGGTCCGACAGCTTCTCGGTGCTCAGTTTTTCGCGGAAGCGCTCCACCATCAGCCCAAAGCCGAACGGCGTGGCGCGCTTCACCTCGTGCAAGGACAGGCTGCGCCGCTGCAGCTCCAGCAAAGCCGCGCGCAGGCGCTCCAGTTCCAGCTCCTGCTCCAGCACTTCGCGCTGCGCCTGCGTCAGCAGCAGATTGTCCGCGTCGTGCTTGCGGAAGACCTCGAAGAACAGCGAGGACGAGGCCTGCAATTGGCGCGCGCTTTTCGGCTGGCCCGGATAACCCTGGAACACCAGCCCCGCGATGCGCGCAATCTCCCGGAAGCGCCGCTGCGACAGCTCGCCGGCGTTCAGGCTGGCCAGCACGTCTTCCAGCAAATGGCTGGTGCTAAACAGCGGCGAGCAGCTGCCCTGGCCCGCATTGAGCAGCGCGCGCCAGTCCGGCGCGCCCTCCCCGTCCGCCGCCAGCAGTTCAAGGCCATAGTCATTGACCGCAATGGAGAAGGTGGCCGGCTGCGTGCGCGCTACCCGCCAGGCCAGCAGCGAGGCCAGTCCCAGGTGCACCGCGCGGCCAGCAAAGGGATACAGGAACAAGTGCCGCCCCTCGCGGCTTTGCATGGACTCGGCCAGCGTGGCGTCCGGCGCAGGCAGGGCGGACCAGCGCTGCTGCACTTCGAGCAGCGGGCGCACGGCGGCCATCTCCGGTTCCGCATAGCGGCCTTGCGCGGCGTCCCGCAGTTGCTCGAGCACCGCGTGCGCCAGCTCGGACGACAGCGGCATCTTGCCGCCCTGCCAGCGCGGCACGGCGCCCTTGCCGCCGGTGGCGCGCCGCACGTAGGCCGTCATCTCGTGGACCCGCACGAATTCCAGTATGCGCCCGCCGAACAGGAAATGGTCGCCCTTGCGCAGCCGCGAAATAAAGGACTCCTCCACCGTGCCGATACGCCCGCCGTTCATGAACTTGACCTGGATGCTGGCCTCGGAAACGATGGTGCCTATGCCCATGCGGTGGCGGCGCGCGATGGCGGCGTCCGGAACGCGGTACACGCCCTCACTGTCCGGCAGCACGCGGCGGTATTCGGGATATACCACCAGGCTTTGCCCGCCGCGCGCCACGAAGTCCAGCGCCCATTGCCATTCCTGCTCCGTCAGGCCGCGGTAGGACCAGGCGCCGCGCACCTCCGCCAGCAGCTGGTCCGAACGGAAGCCGCCGCCCGCCGCGATGGTGACCAGGTGCTGCACCAGCACGTCCAGCGGCTTGTCCGGCGCGGCGCGCGACTCGATGCGGCGCTGCGCCACGGCCTGGCGCGCGCCGGCCGCTTCCAGCAGCTCCAGGCTGTGCGTGGGCACCAGGGTGATGCGCGAGCTGCGGCCGGGCGCGTGGCCGGAGCGTCCGGCCCGCTGCAGCAGCCGCGCCACGCCCTTGGCGCTGCCGATCTGCAGCACGCGTTCGACCGGCAGGAAGTCCACCCCGAGATCCAGGCTGGAAGTGCACACCACGGCTTTCAGCGCGCCGCTCTTCAGGCCCTGCTCCACCCAGGCGCGCACCTCCCGGTCCAGCGAGCCGTGGTGCAGCGCGATCAAACCGGCCCAGTCGGGGCGGGCGTCCAGCAGGTTCTGGTACCACAGCTCGGACTGCGAACGCGTGTTGGTGAACACCAGCGTGGTGGCGTGCCGCTCGATCTCGGCGATCACCGGCTGCAGCATCTGCATGCCCAGGTGGCCGGCCCAGGGAAAGCGCGAGGGATGGTCCGGAATCAGGGTGTCGATCAGCAGGTCTTTGCGCACATGGCCTTCCACCAGCACGCCCTGCCCCTCGCCGAGCAGCACGTCCCTGGCGCGCTCAAGCTGGCCCAGCGTGGCGGACAGTCCCCACACCGGCAGCTCCGGATTCCACCGGCGCAGCCGCGCCAGCGCGAGCTGGGTCTGCACGCCGCGCTTGTTGCCCATCAGTTCGTGCCATTCATCGACCACCACCATGTCCAGCAAGACGAATTGCTGCGCGGCGTCCGGCTTGCTGAGCATGAGGGTCAGCGATTCGGGCGTGGTCACCAGCGCGTCCGGCAGGCGCCTGGCCTGGCGGGCGCGCTCGGCGGAGGCGGTGTCGCCTGTGCGGGCGGCGACGGTCCAGCCGGGGGCCAGCTCGGCTGCGGACGACTCCAGCGTGCGCAACGTGTCCGCAGCCAGGGCGCGCATGGGGGTGATCCACAGCACGCGCAGGCCGGTCTTGCGGCGCGGCGCCTGTGCGCCCGCGCGCAGCAAGGCCGCGAACCAGACCGCGTAGGTCTTGCCCGAGCCTGTGGTCGCATGCAGCAGCCCGGATGCGCCGGCCAGCGCGGCGCGCCACACCTCGCGCTGGAAAGGGAACACGGCCCAGCCACGGGCGGCGAACCACGCGTCCACCTGCGCCGCGTCCGGGCCATTCATGCGGCGCCGGCCAGCAGGCCCTTGAGCGTTTCCAGCGTATCGGCGTCGTCCACGGTCTTGTCGTTGCGGCGGCGCAGGATGCGCGGGAAGCGCACCGCAATGCCCGACTTGTGGCGCGGCGACAGCGCAATGCCTTCGAAGCCGATCTCGAACACCATGCTGGGCTTCACGCTGCGCACCGGCCCGAATTTTTCTATCGTGGTGCGCCGTATGGCATTGTCGACCTGCGCGATCTCCGCATCGGTCAGTCCCGAATACGCCTTCGCGAACGGCACCAGCTGGCGGCCGTCTTCCTCGCCGTCCCACACCGCAAAGGTGTAGTCCGTGTACAGCGAAGCGCGCCGCCCGTGGCCCGCCTGCGCATAAATCAGCACCGCGTCCACCGAGTAGGGATCGATTTTCCACTTCCACCACGTGCCCACGTCCTTGGTGCGCCCCACGCCGTACTGCGCGGACGCCGCCTTCAGCATCAGCCCCTCCACGCCGCGCGCGCGGGACTCGGCGCGGATGCCGGCCAGCTGCTCCCAGCTCTGCGCCCGCACCAGCGGCGACAGGCGCAAGGCGGGCAGCGCCAGCGCCGCCACCAGCGCTTCCAGCAAGGCGCGCCGCTCGCGCTGCGGCAGCGCGCGCAGGTCGGCGCCGTCCTGCTCCAGCAGGTCGTAGGCCACCAGCACGGCGGGCAGCTCGCCCAGCATGCGGGCCGACAGGGTCTTGCGCGCGATGCGCTTTTGCAGCTCGGCGAAAGGGGCCGGCGCCGGGGCATCGGCGCCGCGCCAGACCAGGATTTCGCCGTCGATCACCGTCCCTTCCGGCAGCGGCAGCGCGGCCAGCTCGGGGAAGCGGTCCGTGATCAATTCCTCGCCGCGCGACCACAGCCAGTTCTTCCCTTCCCGGCACACCAACTGCGCGCGCATGCCGTCGTATTTCCACTCGGCCTGCCAGTCCTCCAGCGCCCCCAGCGACTCGGGCGCGGCCTGCAGCTGGTGCGCCAGGAAGAAGGGATAGGGCTGGCCGCCACGCTGCGCGTGCTCGTCCGCCGACTGCGCGCCCACCAGTTGCAGAAAGCCCTGCGCCGTGGGACTGACGCGGCCGTCGGTCCAGCCCATCAGCCGCTGCGCGATCACTTTCGCGTCCACCGCCGCGATGGCGCTCAGCGCGCGCGTGACCAGCAGGCGCGACACGCCGACGCGGAAGCCGCCGCCTATCAGCTTGACCAGCAGGAAGCGCTCGCGCGTTTCCAGTTCGTCCCAGTAGCGGAACAAGGCCTCGCGTATGGTCTCCGGCGCCGCGCCGCGCAGGGGCGCAATGCGCTGTTCCACCCATTGCGCCAGGCCCGCGTCGCTGTGCCGGCGCGGCGCGGGAAGGATGTGCGCGATGGTCTCGGCCAGGTCGCCCACGGCGTGGTAGCACTCGTCGAACAGCCACTCGTCCAGGCCGGCGAATTCGGTGGCGTACTGGCGCAGCAGCTTGACCGGTACCGCCTGGCGCGGCTTGCCGCCGGCCAGGAAATACACCGCCCACGCCGCGTTCTCCGGCGCCGCGCTGGCGAAATAGGCCTGCAGCGCGTCGAGCTTGCGGCTGGTGGACGTGGTCTCGTCCAGTTCGGCGTACAGGCGGGCGAATTCACGCATGCGTCACCTCGGCCTCCTCCGCCTCGTCGTCGCCGTACTCGGTGTCGAAGCCGCTGGCGTCGAGGCCGTTCTGGCACAGCCAGCGCACCATCACCGGTATCGAGCCGTGCGTGACGATGACGCGCTGCGCGCCGGTGGCCTTGATAGCGGACATCAGGCCCGGCCAGTCGGCGTGGTCCGACAGCACAAAGCCCCGGTCCACGCCGCGCCGCCGGCGCGCGCCGCGCAGCAGCATCCAGCCGCTGGCGAAGGCGTCGCTGTAGTCGCCGAAACGCTTGATCCACGGCGAGCCGGCCGCCGACGGCGGCGCCAGCACGATGGCGCGGCGCAGATCGGCCTTGTCCACCTCCGTCACCATGCGCGTCTCCGGCAGCGCCACGCCGGCGGCGCGGTACACGCGGTTGAGCGGCTCCACCGCGCCGTGGCAGACGATGGCGCCAATCGACGGATCGAGCCCGCTCAGCATACGCTGCGCCTTGCCGAAGGAATAGCCCAGCAGCACGCTGGCGCGGCCCTGCTCCGCGTTGCGCGCCCACCAGGCGTTGATGTCGGCGTAGACCTGCTCCTGCGGCTGCCAGCGGTAAATGGGCAGGCCGAAGGTGGACTCGGTGATGAAGGTGTCGCAGCGCACCGGCTCGAACGGTGCGCAGGTGGCGTCGGCCTCCACCTTGTAGTCGCCGGAGGCGACCCACACTTCGCCGCGGTACGCCATGCGCACCTGCGCCGAGCCTAGCACGTGGCCGGCCGGATGCAGCGAAATGTGCACACCGTTGTGCACCACTTCCGCCCCGTATTCCAGGCCCTGCACATTGATGTCCCCCAGGCGCGACTTGAGGATGTTCACGCCTGGGGCGGCCGTGAGGTAGTGGCCATGGCCGTAGCGGGCGTGGTCGGAATGCGCGTGCGTGATGACGGCCCTGGCCACCGGCCGCCACGGGTCGATATAGAAGTCGCCGGGCACGCAGTACAGGCCCTCCTTGCGCACTACCACCATGTCGGACATGGGCCTTCCTCCCAGGCTAAAGCGGCTCGACAAACTCGGCCATGAAAGTCTTGGTTGTATTTTCCGGAAACGCTATCGTAACCTGGCCGCCCGCCACCGACAGCACGGTGCCGATGTCGAACTTGGCCACCTTGACCCGGCTGCCCACTTCTATCGGCGGACGGGCCGGAACCGTCTCCTCCTGGTGCGGCTCGGGCGCGGCGAAGGCCTCGCCGGGATCGAAGGCCGCCTGGGGCGGCGCCAGGCAGTTGTCGCACTGGCAGCAGCGCTCGAAGCCGGGCGTCTCGTCGCCGAAATAGTCGAGCAGCAGCTTCCAGCGGCAGTAGCCGCTTTGCGCATAGCCCACCATTTGCTCGAGCGCCTCGCGGTCGCGCTCCTGCTTGTCGGCGTAGACCCTGGCCAGGCGCTCGAACTGCGCGGCGGAAGGCTCGCCCGCCGCCGGCTGCCACGCCAGGCGGCGGTTCTGCCTGAGCAGCTTGCCGTCCTTGAGCAGCTTGAGGCAAACCTGCAGCATGGCCGGGGCGGCCTCGCCCAGTTCGGCCTTGAGCGCGTCGAAGGAGAAGGGACCGCCGTCCGCCAGCTTGCAGGCGGCGTCGTACACCGCCCGCAATTCATTGGCCTCCGGGTAGTGCTTGACGAGGAAAAACTGCTGCAAGCGCTTGTCGGCCTGCAGGTAGAGCAGCGTGCAGTTGGCCGCCTGCCCGTCACGCCCCGCGCGGCCGGACTCCTGGTAATACGCCTCCAGATTGGCCGGCACTTGCAGATGCAGCACGAAGCGCACGTCGGCCTTGTCTATGCCCATGCCGAAGGCGTTGGTGGCCACCATCACGCGGCGCGCCCCGGTCATGAACTGCTCCTGGCTATCCCTGCGCTGCTGCGCGGGCAGCTTGCCGTGGTACAGCGCCACGCTTTCGCCCTCCGCTTCCAGCAGCGCATGCATCTCCTCGGCCGCCTTGACCGTGGCCGCGTACACTATGCCCACGCCGGTCTCGCTGCGCACCCGCTCCAGCGCCTGCGCGCGCTTCTCGTCCGGGTTGGTGCTCTGCACCACGCGGTAGTGCAGATTGGGCCGGTAGATGCCCGTGTTGATCACGTTCAGGTCCGCCACGCCCAGCTGGCGGGCGATGTCGTCCACCACCTCGCTGGTGGCGGTGGCGGTCAGCGCCAGCACCGGCGGACGGCCCAGCGCCGCCACCGCCGCGCCTATGCCCAGGTAGGCCGGACGGAAGTCATGGCCCCAATGGGAAATGCAGTGCGCCTCGTCGACCACCAGCAGGTCCACCCCGCTGCCCTGCAGCAGCGCCAGGAACTCCGGCATGGCCAGCCGCTCCGGCGTGCAGAAGATGATGCCGCTGCTGCGCGCTCGTATGCTCTCGAGCGCCTCCAGCTCCTCGGCGCGCGGCAGGCTGCTGTTGAGCTGCGCGGCGCGGATGCCGATTTCCTCCAGCTTTTCCAGCTGGTCCTGCATGAGAGAAATCAGCGGCGACACCACCACCGTGGCGCCCGGCAGTATGGAGGCCGGAATCTGGTAGCACAGCGATTTGCCGCTGCCGGTGGGCATGATGGCCAGTGTGTGGCGCCCGGCCAGCACGCTGTCGATCACCTGGCGCTGGCCGGGACGAAGGCTTTCCACGCCGAATACGCGGCGCAGCAAATCGCCGATCAGGCGCGTGCGCGCCGTCGCCTCTTTCGCCGCGCGCCGCTGTTCCGCCGCGCCGCTGTTGCGTTTGCTCTTGCTGCTTGCCATAGTCTCCGCCTCGCTCTCGTGGTATAGCCACTGTAAGCGCAGGATGGGGCGCACGCCATAGGACGCCGCCTACAGCAGCCGTAGGAGGGCCGCTAGGTATGGTCGAGCGCGGCCTGCAGTTCCGCCAGGTCGTAGGGCTTGCGCAGCACGCCGGCCGGGAATTCCAGCTGGGACAGCGCTTCCTTGCCGTAGCCGGTGGAGAAGATGATGCGGGTGGGCTGGCCCGCCGCCAGCATGCGCCGCGCCAGGTCGATGCCGGACATGCCGGGCAGGCTGATGTCGGTAAACAGGATGTCGAAACGCTCGGCCTCCAGCAGCGCCCAGGCCTGCTCGCCGTCGCACACGCCGCTGACGTGGTGGCCCAGCATGCCGATCAGCTCGCACACCATCTGCTGCGAATCGAGATTGTCCTCCACCACCAGGATGCGCAGCGCGCGGGCCGCGCTGCCGGGCGCGAAGGCGGGGATGGCTGTCGCTGCGCCCGGCTCCAGCCTGCGGCCGCGCGCCAGCTTTTCCTGGCTGCGGTTGTTGAACACGTGGCGCAGCTTGCGCGCCAGTTCGTCGCGCCGGTAGGGCTTGCTCAACAGTTCCAGGCCGGCGTCCACCCGGCCGCCGTGCACAATGGCGCTGCGCGGATAGCCGGAGGTGAACAGCACCGCCAGCTCGGGCTGGATGGCGCGCGCGGCGCGGGCCAGGTCCGGGCTGCTCAGGGCGCCCGGCATCACCACGTCGGTAAACAGCAGGTCGACCGGCTCGCGCTCGATCACCGCCAGCGCCTGCTCGCCGTTTTCGGCCTGCAGCACGCGGTAGCCCAGGCCGCCCAGCATGTCCACCACCACGGCGCGCACGCCGGGGTCGTCCTCCACCACCAGCACGGTCTCGCTGCCGCCGCTGGCCGGCCCGCCCAGGCCGGGCAGCTCCCGGCTTTCCTCGGCGCAGGAGCGTGGCAGGTAGATCTTGACGCTGGTGCCCTGGCCCGGCTCGCTGGTGATCTTGATGTGGCCCCGGCTCTGCTTGACGAAGCCATACGCCATCGACAGGCCCAGGCCGGTGCCCTGGCCTTCCGGCTTGGTGGTGAAGAAAGGCTCGAAGGCGCGCTGCAGCACGTCGGGCGGCATGCCGCAGCCGGTGTCGCTCACCGACAGCATCACATACTGGCCGGACGGCACGTCGAGCAGGTTGTGCACGTAGTACTCGTCCAGCACGGCGTTGCTGATCTCGATGGTGAGCTTGCCGCCGCCGCGCATGGCGTCGCGCGCGTTGATGGCCAGGTTCAGCACCACGTTTTCAATCTGCCCCGGGTCCACCAGCGTGTTCCACAAATCGTCGCCGACGATGGTGGCCACCTCCACCGGCTCGCCCAGCGTGCGGCGCAGCAGCTCGCCCATATTGCCGACCAGGCGGCCCAGGTTGGCCACCACCGGCTGCAGCGGCTGGCGGCGCGCGAACGCCAGCAGCTGCGAGGACAGCTTGGCGCCGCGCTCGACCGCCGCGATGGCCATGGCCAGGCGCTGGCGGCCGGCGCCGGCGGCCGGCGCGTCCTGCTGCAGCAGGTGCAGATTGCCGTAGATGATTTGCAGCACATTGTTGAAGTCGTGCGCCACGCCGCCGGTCAGCTGGCCCACCGCCTCCATTTTCTGCGACTGGCGCAGCGCGTCCTCGGCCTTGTCGCGCTCGGCGATCTCGCGGCCCACGCGCTGCTCCAGCGTGTCGTTCAGGTCGCGCAGCGCCACTTCGATGCGGCGCCGCTCGGTGATGTCGGTCTTGACCGCGATCAGCGCCTGCGGCTCGCCGTCCTCGTCGACCAGACGGCTCATGCTGCTGGAAATCCAGACCCAGTCGCCGTCCGGCTTCAGGTAGCGCTTTTCCAGCGTGAACGGCACGCCGTCGGCCAGCAGGCACGCCACCCGCTTACGGTTCTCGTCCATGTCCAGCGGGTGGATGATGTCGTCCATGTGCAGGCCCAGCAGCTCCTCCTCGCTGCGCCCCAGCATCTGGCACAGCGCGCCGTTGACGCGGCGGAAGCGCCCGGTCAGGTCCAGCTCGGACAGGCCCACCGAGGCCTGGCCGAAGATGGCGGCCAGGCGGTCCTGGCTGGCGCGCAAGGCCTGCTCCATCTGCTCGCGCGGCCGGCCCCAGGCGGCGGCGCTGACGGTGCACAGCACGCCGCCCACCTCGGCCTCGCCGTCGCGCACCGGCGTGTAGTCCAGGTCGAACCAGACCTGTTCGGGCATGCCATTGCGCAGCACCGTCATCGGCGCTTCGCGCACGCGCAGGAACTCGCCGCGGAAGCCGGTTTCCAGGATTTCGCGGTTCCAGTCCCACAGTTCTGGCCAGCCGCCTTGCACGGTGGCGCCCAGGATACGCGGATGGCGCGCGCCGGCAATGCCGGCGTAGGCGTCGTTGTAGATCATCACGTGCGCCGGCCCCCACATCAGCACCATGGCGACGGGGGTGTTGAGCAGGATATCGACGGTGGTGCGCAGCGCCGGCGTCCACTGGTCCATCGGCCCCAGGGCGGTGGCGGCCCAGTCGAACTCGCGCACCAGGCGCCCCGTGTCGCCGCCGCCCTGCGGCGCATAGCGCTGCGGCGGCAGCGGCTGGAGCTTGTGGCTGAGAGAATTCATTCGGACTGCGGCTCCTGTTCCTGTGGTGGCTATGGGCGGGATGTGCCCCGTATCAAACTGTACCGCAATATCGGCGCCGCGTGCGCGCGATCAAGGGACATCCTCCGGCAAACCTGGCCGGACCGGCGTAAGATACTGCCCTCAGCCATTATTTTCACCTGCCATTATGACTTTTACCATTAGCGACGCCGCCTACGGCACCGACACCCCGGAAGCCAAACAGGCCATGTACGCCGATCTGCGCTCCCAGCTGCAAGGCCTGCTGGCCGGCGAAACCGACGTGATCGCCAATACCGCCAACTTCAGTTCGCTGGTGTTCAACACCATGCCGGGCCTGAACTGGGCCGGCTTTTATTTCCTCAAGGGCGATGAACTGGTGCTGGGACCGTTCCAGGGCAAGCCGGCCTGCATCCGCATCAAGAAAGGACGCGGCGTCTGCGGCAGCACCGTGGAAAAAGGCGAGCCCATCCTGGTGCCGGACGTGCACGCCTTCCCCGGCCACATCGCCTGCGACGTCAACTCGCGCTCCGAGCTGGTGGTGCCGGTGTTCGCCGGCGGCGCCATCCACGGCGTGTTCGACCTCGACAGCCCGCTGCCGAACCGCTTCGACGAAGTCGACTCCGAAGGCATCCAGTCGCTGGTGCGCCTGCTCGAAGCCACTCTGCCCGCCTAAGGCCTACACCAGCAGCGCCGCGCTCATCGAGCGCGCTTCCTCGGCGGATTCCAGCAGGATGTCGTCGATCAGCGCGTTGCCGGCCAGGTAGGCGTCCAGCGCCGCGCGGCGCGCCAGCACGTCGTCGTCGGCCAGCGCCAGCGGCGAGCGCAAGGGCGCCAGGCGCTTGGCCAGCAGCAGCGTGTCGCGCAGGCCGCCGGGCGGAATCGACACGGCGCCGCCGCGCAGCGAGGCGATCGCCACCGCCACCGGCTCCGGCACCAGGAGCTTGCCCAGCAGCTCGCGCGTGACGATCTCGTGCAGCGCCCCCATGCGGGCGTCCGGGTCGTCCAGCAGCCCCGGCATGTCGTCGGCGCGCGACAGCAGATAGAAACCGCCCACTTCGTGCATGATGCCGGCGAACAGCGCCGTGTCCGGGTCCACCCGCGTCAGCTTGCGCGCCAGCACGTGCGACAACGCGGCCACATGGGCGCAATGCCGCCACAGCTGGTCGGCCTGGTAGCGCAGCTGCGGGTTGCGGATGCGCGCGCCGAACTGGCGCACAACCATGGCCGCCGCCAGCGAATACAGATTGCGGTAGCCCACCCGCAACACCGCGCCGCGCGCGCTGGTCACCACCGGCCCGCCCAGGCGGCTAAATACCGCCGAGTTGGCCAGCGCCACCGCGCGCGCCGCCAGCACCGGCTCGGCCAGCACTTTGCGGATCGCGTCCTCCACATGGCAATCCGGATCGGCCAGCGCCTGCTGCAATTGCAAAGCCGCGTTCACGCTGGTGGGGAACACCAGCTGGCCGCGCCGTGCCTCGGCAACTATCTGCGCATAGTCTCTCAGTTTTTCCATGAATAAAATTATACAGGCGCCGATTGCACATCGCCGCTCCGCACAATTGCGCGCGTGCTATATTTTGATCCTATGAGAAAGCTCTTCCTCATCCTGGCATGGCTAGGCGCCAGCATCATGCCAGGATATTGCCGTACCGAAACTGTCACGGTCTACACCAGCGCCAATTTTGCGCCGCTGGTGGTGGGCGAGGACAGCGGCGTCTACCACGATATGGTGGATTATCTGAACCGGCAGAAGCTGCCCGGCCTGAACTTCAAGCTGAGTTATCTGCCGCGCAAGCGGCTGCAGCTGATGGTGGAGGAAAACCGCCTGGACGGCATCGTGATCGGCATGATGCCGCACTGGTTCGACGACACGGCCCAGCAAAAATACCTGTGGACCACGCCGTTCGCCCTGGACCGTTTTGTGGTGGTGACGCGGGCCGACTCCGGCCTGAAGCCGCTGGTGTCCGGCGCCATGGCGGGCCGCTCGGTGGGTCTGGTGCTGGGTTACGTCTACCCGGATCTGGATGACTGGATACAGCGCGTGGGCCTGGTGCGCAGCGACGGCATCGGCGAGGAAGCCAACCTGGAGAAACTGCGCATGGGGCGCGTGGACTGCGTGGCGGCGGCCGAGTCGGTGGTGCGCTACTACATGCGGACGCACGCGGCCCAGGCGGTCTTCCTGCTGACCGAACTGCCGGCCCGGCAAACCGAGCGCCGCTTCCTGGTGCCGCACGCGAAAGCGGCCGTACACCGCCAGCTGGCGCCGGTCATCCGCAAGCTCAAGGATGATCCGGCGTGGCAGCGCATAATGGCCAAGTACAACTAAGCAAGCATTAGCGCTTGACGGCGGCCAGGATCACGTCGGCAACCTGCTTCGGCTGCGACACCATGGGCACGTGGCTGGTCTGCACGGTGGTGGTGACGGCGTTGATCTTCTTGGCGAAATCGCGCTGCAGGCCCGGATCGATCATGCGGTCCTTGCCGGCCACGATGTAGTAGTTGGCCTTGTTCTTCCAGGCGGCGACGGTCACCGGCTCGGCGAAGTTCTTGGCCGGGAACAGGCCCTGGGTGGCGGCCAGCACCTTGGTGGTGGCGGCAGGCAGGTCTTGCGCGAAGTTGGCGGCGAAGGACGCGGCCGGCAGGCTCAGGTAGCCGGCCGGGCCTTCCTGCAGCGTCGGCACGCCGGCCGGCAGCGGATAATTCTTGCCCACCGAACCCAGCGACTCGCCTTCCGACGGCGCAAACGCGGCCACATACACCAGCGCCTTGATCTTGTCGCTGGTGCCGGCCTGGGTGATCACGGCGCCGCCCCACGAATGGCCCACCAGCACCACTTTGCCGGTCTGCGCGTCGATCACGCGCTGCGCGGCCTGCACGTCGTCCGCCAGCGAGGACAGCGGATTCTGCACCGACACCACTTTCACGCCCTTGGCTTGCAGCAGCGGGATCACTTTGTCCCAGCTGGAACCATCGGCGAAGGCGCCGTGGACCAGTACCACCGTAGTGTCGTCGGCGGCGGTTTCAGCGCGGGCCGGCGTGGCGGCGAAGGTGGACAGGATGGCGGCGGACAGAACAGCGGAAGCCAGCAGGACGGGTTTGATCGTGGTTTTCATGAGGAAGCTCCAAGTTATATTGTGCGTTAATAGTTAGTGCGCTATGTTTGTCATGGCTGCTGGTCCGTATCCGGCGCTGCCATGGAACGAACTATAGCGCACAATTCATTAGCGTGCAAATTATTTTTAACGCGGCCGTTTGAGCGACATCACCGGCTTAAAGGGCTTGGTGGGAAGGCGGATGGAAACCAGGATATATGGCGCTGACTGGGCATTTTGTGAACATTGGTTAGAATTTAACAGTGACATGAATGTTAAAGTCTGAATAACTTGCGGCGGTACACACGTGAGCAGGGATGGCCGGCTAAGCGTCCTTGTGGCCGCATGGCGGGCGGGGGCCGTTGTCGTGGTGGAGGCGCTGCGGCACATCGCGCCGCCGTGGCTGGTCAACTCATTGCCGGACAGAGCGGCACAGGAGCCTTGAGATGAATGACATCGCACTGCAGCGCTTTACCGATCCAGAAGACGGGCACCCATCCGCGCTGGCGATGCGCTAGGTTATCTCGATGCCTTGCGACAAACACCCATTCCTGGCCGTGGGGCCTTGTGGCAAATGCGGGCGGCTGAAGTGCCCGGTTTGCGCGTGCGATGCCTGCGCGGACGAGAATGACGACATCACGCCGCTGCGTGTGGCATCGTGGAACATCAAAACCCTCGGCAAACAGTTTCATCACAATCAACCTGCAGTCACCAAGCTCCTGGCGGCCGTCATGCTGCGCATGAACGCCGACGTCATTTGTCTCATGGAAGTAATGGAGGGTTTCGGGTTAAAACACGCCGTCAGCATCGTAGAGGAAATGAACCAAATATCGACGATACGCTGGCGCGTGCGATTCCCAGGCACGTACACCGGAACCGGCGGACGCAACGGGCTCGAGACCTACGCCGTCGTCTACAATCCGGACCTATTCGAACTGGTGAGCTTCAAGCTCGTTGGCGCGGAGATTCCCTATTCCAAAGACGAGTCGGGTAAGCGCAGGCCTGTTGGGTTCTCCAACGTTGTGACTCGCCGGCCAGCGGAGGCCGTGTTCAGGCCCCTGCCCACCAACAGGCACTTCAGCTGCTATCCGGAGTTCCGCGTGATCATCTTCCACGCGCCGTCGGTCGCGCCTAAGGATTACTTCCTCGCATGCCATGCGATCAGCGAGCTTAAGAAGCTGCCTGTCTTCGCAAATCCCAAAAAATTTCCATACACGATACTTTGCGCAGACCTTAACTTGGACGAGGAGGCCGCCAACCACGTGCAGCGTCGCGAGGCGCAGGCTTACGACGACATGGTGGTGAAACCGAAGGAGCAAGCCGCTAAGCACATCGAAAACTACAACCTTGCTTACCAAAATTACATGGACGCACTGAATGCCTTGACGGAGCACCGGCAGCTGCTCGCGCAGAAACTGGATGAGCAGGATCCGGTTGCACAATGCGCGCAAAACGTCCTGGACCTGGAGTTCTGGGCCGCGGAGGAATTGGCGGCGACGAACAGCAAGGGTAAGAAGCGCGACATAAGGTTTGCGAAGGCGAAATTGCAACAACAGGAGATCAGTCAGTTGTTGGAGAGTAGTACCCTGGAACTAAAAAACAAGGCCCAGGAGATACTGAATGAACGCAAGGAGCTTGAGCGGGCTGTGATGGAGGCTGATGAGAGGCTAGAACTAGCTGAGGAGCGTGCCGATCCCCATCTTCCCACCAGCGAGGAGGAAGTGCTCAACTTGGCGGAAGTGGCATTTGAGCCGCTCACGGACACCGGCATGTGCTCGAATCTCAGCTATTCAGACGACTTTCGTACCACCCTGCGCATGTCGGTCCATGCCGCGTGTACGAGGCAGCCTCGAGCTAAACACTATGATGAGGAACTCACGTTTGAGCATTTCGTCTGCTCGAACTTCGACCAGGTTCTGGTGCGGACGGATGACGGCTACGCTTGGGGCGACCTCAGGGCGAAAGTCATCAATATCCTGGGCGCGGTGATGCCTGATGACGTAAGAAACAGGCTGGTGATCGGCAGTACATCAATGCCACCGATGACTGCAGGACTATGGGACCATTTACTCGAGGCTGCCGAAAGCAATAGCGCGCTACACAAGGAGCTAACGGACGCGTTCGGCGAGGACCCAAGCGGTATCGAATCCAACAGCATTGTCCTCGATGCCCCCCTCGACGGCGTCATCGACGAAGGCGATGATGACCCTGTGGAGCACGACTATGAGCCGATTAAGGCAACGGTCCTCAATGCCTTTCTCGCCGAACCGGAGGTGTTCGCGTCGGCGCTCGTCAGCGCCTTCAAACGCTTCGTGGCAATGAACAACAGCCATCCGCACATCGATCTCGTTCGTCGCGAGGCGGCTGCGTCAGCCTCAGAGCCGGATCCAATTGTGGATTTCTTTAACAAGGCCAACCTCTGGAACAATCAAGCCAAGAGAAATGCGGTCAAGTACGTCCCCGAGCAGCAAAGATTGCGGCTGTTCTCGATCAACGTCTACCTCGCACTCGCGAACGTGCTGAGCGACCACCTTCCCGTCATCGTCGAAATCGAAATCGTCGAGCCGACACTGCGCTTGCCGGTGACGCCGGTGCCGCTCCGCTTCCCCTCGCTCTTTGACCTGCCGCACTCTTCGCCCATCATGGGTTGCCCCAATATGAGCCGCCGCCTTGGTCCTTGTCAGAATCTCAAGAATTGTTGCGGCACTTGCGACGAGCGAACGTCGTTGAAGACCGCGGACGGGTGTCTCACCGGCTATCAACTCGTGCGTCTTGCCGCAAAGGTCTGCCAGAAATTCATCGCCCTACACCGCAATACGGGCCTCGCATTGGTCCGCAGGCAGACACTGCAGATTGTCGGCGGCCAGCACTGGACGGCTATGGCCGGCCATCTGCTCTACGTAAAGCGGCGCAGCAGTGCATTCGCGATAGCGCATGGCACCGAGTACTTCAGGTCCAACTCCAACATCCTAATTGGTGAAAGTGGTATCCAGGTCGAACGGGAACTCTGTTCGATCAAAAATGAACTTGCTGCCCGCAAGCATCCGCGCATACTCTTTGCCGGAAGAAGCAAGGCGAAGGTCCAGATCCTTGTCGACATCGAGGACGATGATGACGTCGACGTGCAGGACGAAGACATTGACCAGAGCAAGAAAAAAAATGACTGGAGTTACCCCAGGATCGGCAAAGAGTTTGGCGCTCAAAATCCCGTGAAATTCGCGAAAGATGTATTGTCGTTCCTGCGGACTGGCGTTTGTCCCACACAGGATCCCGCGCTTCGCCAGGCACTCGCTGCGCTTCTCGTAACGATATTCGGAGTGGAGGCGAACAAGGACAATTCGACTTATTTGACCGCCATCCTGCTTTTGCTCGGTATCGAAATGGGACGCTATACGGTCGGTGAGGCTTTCTATCAGGTCGACTCAAGCAACGAATGCAACCTCGCTGGAACCCTCGGACTCTTCCCCTTGGCATCGTCCGAGCGCTCCAACCTCTACGGCAAGCGCCGATGCATCTCGGGGAAGGCAACCGACATGGAGCCTGGCTGGAGCGAGGCCAAGATCATGACGACGATGCTCAACATGCAGCCTCGCTGTCGAGATAACATCATCCTCAAGAAAGAGATGGTTTTGTTGGTTGACGACGTGCGGGCGCGTTTCAGTTTTCATCGTACATGTAAAACGGAGGACTTGCTGAAAGGCGTATATCTGCAGTGGTTAACTGACCTTCACGGGTGCTACATTCCCAAGATATGATCGTCATCCGCTCACAGCAGCTTGAGGCATTCGCGACGAAACGAGCCAATGCCTTCGTCGACGAGTTGATTGGCGAGGCGCCGACCACGCTGGCCGGCGACTCCGCTCGGTCTGTCGTCGTCGCAGGGATGGCAGCCGCCATCGCCCGCGGATTCCGCACACCGGCCGGTATCCGCGGATTCGTGCGGCGCCTCTTCGTGCTCGGCACCGCGTATTACGAGCACGCCGCTGTGCGCGACTGGATAGACGAATTCGGTCTCTCCGAGGAAGAGCGGCTTGCGTTCGTCGATGCGCACGCCGATGAGATTTGCGCGACGAAAAATACAATGCCACGGCATTGAGCCAGCAATCAGAGCAGAATGGAACCCTAATCCAGCAGCGTGTACTCCACACAGCCATCCTGGCGGCAGAAACTGACCAGCTTGAGCCCGGCCTGCTCGGCGATGTCGATGGCCAGCGAGCTGGGCGCGGAAATGGTGGCCAGCATGGGAATGCCCATGCGCGCGGCCTTGCGTGCCAGCTCGTAGCTGGCGCGGCTGGACATGAACACAAAGCCCTCGCGCATGTCCGTCCCCTGCAGGGCCAGCCGGCCGATCAGCTTGTCCAGCGCGTTGTGCCGGCCCACGTCCTCGCACACGTGCACAATGCCGCCGTCCGGCGTGCACCAGGCGGCGGCATGCACGCCGCCGGTGGCGCGCATCAGCGCCTGGTGCCGCCCCAGTTCGCGCGCGGCGACCGCCACGGCCGGCGCCACATCGCGTTCCCGCCACGGCGCCGCCACCCGCTCGGGCGCCAAGTCCAGCATGGCCAGGCTCTCGATGCCGCACACGCCGCAGCCGCTGCGCCCCGCCATGGCGCGGCGCTTCTCCTTCATCTGCATAAAGCACTGCTGCGCCACCGTCAGCGCCACCTCGTAGCCCGCGCCATGCCGCTGCACCTCGATCTCGTAGATGTCCGCGCGCGCGGCGACCACGCCCTCGGTCAGCACAAAGCCGGCGGCGAATTCCTCCAGGCCCACCGGCGTGGCCATCATCACGGCGTATGAAATGCCGTTGATCACCAGCGCCACCGGCGCCTCCTGCGCCACCTTGTCCGTGCCGTGGCCGCTGCTGGCGGCACGCCGGCGCAGCACAGGCCGCGCCTCGCAGCCGCTGTCCGCCATCGCAGCAGCAGGGGAAATTTCTGTCAGCATGGTGCGTCTCCTGTTGTCAGTCGATGCGGTAGCCCGCATCGGGTTGCAGCGCCGCCGGCATGGGCGCGCCGTACTGCTCGCACACGGAGCGCTCGATCTGTCGCGTGAGCGCATTCAGCGCAAGGCAATTCGGCGCCGTGCCGAAGGGTTCCGCCACCTGCTCGGCAATCGCCTCCAGCGCAAAGAAAGTGTAGGCCACGAACACGGTAATCAGCGGCGTGGCCGCGCCTATCGCATCGACCAGGCCGAACGGCAGCAAAAAACAGTACAGGTAGACGGTGCGGTGCAACAGCACGCCGTAGCCGTAAGGGATGGGCGTGGAGCGGATGCGTTCGCAAGCGCCCACCGCCGCGCCCAGCGCGTTGACCTGCCGGTCCAGCACCATCAGCACCTCGCCCCGGGCCGGCGGGCGCAGCGCGGCCTGCACCAGCATCTGGCGCAGCGCGTCCAGCAGCGCCACCGGCAGGAAGCTGCGTCCGCGCAGCAGCGCCAGCTCCTGCGCATCGAGCAGGCCGGCCAGTTCCGGCATGGGATCGGTGCCGCGCAGCTGGTGCTTGAGCGCGTACATAACCGCGATCAGCCGGCGCCGGAACAGCGCCTGGTTGAACGCCGCCTGCTGCGCCGGGAAGCAGCTGATCGCCTGCGAAGCCAGCGCGCGCGCGGCGATCAGCAGCTGGCCCCAGCACAGCCGCGCCTCGGTGAAGCGCTGGTAGCTGGCGTTGTTGCGGAAGGCCAGGAAGATGGCCAGGCTCACGCCCAGCAGCGGGAAGGCCGCCGTGTCCAGCGGCAGCTTGGCGCCGGCGATGCGGCCGTCCGTCTCCAGCGCCACCGTGCTGACGAACAGCATCAGCAGCAGCTGCGGCAAAATGGCCGGCAGCACCGAGCCGCGCCACACGAACAGCAGGCGCAGCCAGTTGACGGGGGGACGGACTATCATGGCACCAGCTCCTGGGTCTCAAAACATGCACACATGGTAAGCGCGGGCGCTGTGGCGGCGGAGGTACAGTCGCTTGCGAACCGGACAGGTACAGTTATCATGCGGGATGCCCTCATCAATCCCCGACCTGCTGCGCACCACCGCCCTGCCGCTGCTGCTCATGCTGGCCGCAGGCGCCGAAGCCTGCAGCATGCGGCTCGGCTATACCACGCAGAATGCGCCGCCCTACTACATCGGCTCGGACACGGTGCCCAAGGCGCCGGGCGCCATGGTGGAGCTGCTGCAGGAGATGGCGGCCAGAAGCGGCTGCACCGTCGAGCCCCTGCGGCTGCCGACCGCGCGCCTGCTGGGCGCCGTGAACGGAGGCCAGATCGACGCCGTCGTCATGACCACGCCGCCGGCCGACCTGCGGCAGATCGCCCTGCCCCTCGACAGCCGTGGCCAGCCCGACGCCAGCCGCGGCCTGCCGCAGTTCACCATGATCTACGTGCGCGCCGCCGACCGCGCCGCCGCCAGCCGGGATACGGCGGCCTACCTGCGCGGGCGCCGCGTGGGCGTCACACACGGCGTATCGTTCGCCGCCGAGCTGCGGGAAGCCGGCATGGAAATCGACGACGGCGCCGCCAACGCCCGCCGCAACTTCGACAAGCTGCGGCTGAACCGGATAGACGCGGTGGCCGTATCGCTGAACACGCCCGCCGACATGGACGAGTTGCTGGCCCGGGAATTCGGCGGCCAGCTGGCCCGCCTGGAGCGCCCCTTCCGCACCCGCGCCCTGTGGCTGATGGTCAACAAGCGCTACTACGGCACGCACAAGGCAGCAGTGGAGAATATGTGGACCTGGCTGGGCGACAACGGCAGCAAGCGCCTGCACGTCCTGCTCAAGAAATACGACGCGGCCCGCTGACGCTTCCGCAAAAAGGCGTAGCCTGGACTTTCAGCGGGACTTTGCTACCGTGAAGTAAAGGAGGTGCGCCATGCTGGACTTCAAAGATGACCCTGTTCCCGCCTACGGAGACGACTTCATCCGCTGGCTGGAATCGCAAGCCGCATTCCTGCGCGCTGGCCGCCTGGAGCTGCTGGACAGCGAAAACCTCATCGACGAGCTTATCTCCATGGCCAATCGAGACCGCCGCGAACTGAACCACAGGATGGAGTTACTGATCGTCCATCTACTCAAATGCCAGTTCCAGCCAGACCACAAGTCCCACAGCTGGGAACACACCATTTATGAGCAACGCAGTCAGATCCGGCTGATCATTGAAGACAGCCCCAGCTTACGAAATACGCTCCGGGAAAGACTGGAAGCCCACTACCCCCACGCGCTGCGCCAGGCTGCGCGCGAAACAAGACTGCCGGCCACGCAATTCCCGTCCCGCTCCCCGTACACCATAGAACAACTGCTGGATGAGGATTTTCTGCCCTGAAGACTCAGGAAACTCAGCGCATTGTTGTGAAAGCGGTAAAATGTCGGCCTATTGCTCCATTGCGCGCCCGTGCGCGCAGCCACATCGAACCACGAAACAATGACCACCATTCCTAGCGAAATCAACGCCGCCGCCGTCAAGAACAGCCCTGCTGAAAAAGTCACGCCCATGATGCAGCAATACCTGCGCATCAAGGCGGAATACCCGTCCATGCTGGTGTTCTACCGCATGGGCGACTTCTACGAGCTGTTCCACGAGGATGCCGAGAAGGCCTCGCGCGTGCTGGGCATTACGCTGACGGCGCGCGGTTCGTCCAACGGCGTGCCGATCAAGATGGCGGGCGTGCCCTTCCATTCGCTGGAAGGCTACCTGGCCAAGCTGGTCAAGATCGGCGAATCGTGCGCCATCTGCGAGCAGATCGGCGATCCGGCCACCAGCAAGGGGCCGGTCGAGCGCAAGGTGATGCGGGTGGTGACGCCCGGCACGCTGACCGATTCGGACCTGCTGCCGGAGAAGGCCGAGCGTCCGCTGCTGGCGCTGTGCATGATCAGCCAGCGCAAGGTGGTGACGGCCGGCCTGGCCTGGCTGTCGCTGGCCAGCGGCGCGCTGAAGCTGATGGAGTTCTCGGGCGACAGCCGCACCGTGGCGATCCGCATGCAGCAGGAACTGGAACGCATCTCGCCGGCCGAGATCCTGCGCGGCGACGACGCCGAGCTGTTCGAGGAAGCCTTCACCTGCCATGTGAACCGCGTGCCCGAATGGCACTTCGACGTGGTGAGCGGCCACAAGGCGCTGCTGGACCAGCTGAGCGTGGCCACGCTGACCGGCTTCGGCGCGGACAACCTGGGCGCTGCCTTCGGCGCGGCCGGCGCGCTGCTGCGCTACGCCCAGTCGACGCAGGGACGCGGCCTGCAGCACGTGCGCAGCCTGTCGACCGAGACCGAGTCCGAATTCATCGGCCTGGACGCGGCCACGCGCCGCAACCTGGAGCTGACCGAAACCATACGCGGCCAGGAATCGCCCACCCTGTTCTCGCTGCTGGACCACTGCCGCACCGCCATGGGTTCGCGCCTGCTGCGCTACTGGCTGCACCACGCCAAGCGCGACCAGGGCGTGGCGCGCTCGCGCCACCAGGCCATCGCGGCGCTGGCGCACAGCGACACCACCGGCGTGCTGTCGCAAACGCTGGCGCAGGTGCCGGACATAGAACGCATCACCACGCGCATCGCGCTGCTGTCGGCGCGCCCGCGCGACCTGGCCAGCCTGCGCGACGGTTTGAAGCAGCTGCCCATGCTGCGCCAGGCGATGGAACGCAGCATAGGCCAGGACAGCGGCACTTTGCTGGCCTCCATCCACCACGCGCTGGCCACGCCGGACGATTGCCTGGACCTGCTGACCCGCGCGGTGATGGAAGAACCGGCCACCATGGTGCGCGACGGCGGCGTGATCGCGCGCGGCTTCGACGCGGACCTGGACGAGCTGCGCGGCCTGTCCGAAAACGCGGGCCAGTACCTGATGGACCTGGAAACGCGCGAACGCGCGCGCACCGGCATCGCCAACCTGCGCGTGGAATACAACAAGGTGCACGGCTTCTACATCGAAGTGACCAACGGCCAGGCCAACAAGGTGCCGGACGACTACCGCCGCCGCCAGACGCTGAAGAACTGCGAGCGCTACATCACGCCTGAGCTGAAGGCCTTCGAGGACAAGGCGCTGTCGGCGCAGGACCGCGCGCTGGCGCGCGAGAAGGTCCTGTACGACCAGCTGCTGGCCGACCTGGCGCCCTTCATCGGCTCCCTGCAGACCATCGCGCAGGCGCTGGCCCAGGCCGATACGCTGACCGCGCTCACCAGCCACGCGCTGCGCCATAATTGGTGCGCGCCGGAGCTGGTGGCCGAACCCTGCATCAATATCGTGGAAGGCCGCCACCCCGTGGTGGAAGGCCAGATCGAGCGCTTCATCGCCAACGACTGCCGCTTCGTCAACGACCGCCGCCTGCTGCTGATCACCGGCCCCAACATGGGCGGTAAATCGACCTTCATGCGCCAGGTGGCGCTGATTACGCTGCTGGCCTACGTAGGCAGCTACGTGCCCGCCACCAGCGCCGTGATCGGCCCGATCGACCGCGTGTTCACCCGCATCGGCGCCACCGACGACCTGGCCGGCGGCCGTTCCACCTTCATGGTGGAGATGACGGAAGCGGCGGCCATCCTGAACGGCGCCACCGACAATTCGCTGGTGCTGATGGATGAAATCGGCCGTGGCACGTCCACCTTCGACGGCCTGGCGCTGGCCTGGGCGATCGCGCGCCACCTGATCGACACCAGCCGCAGCTTCACGCTGTTCGCCACCCACTACTTCGAACTGACGCAGCTGCCGGAGAGCCATCCCACCGCCGCCAATGTGCACCTGTCCGCCGTGGAGCACAAGGACACCATCGTGTTCCTGCACGCGGTGCAGAGCGGCCCGGCCTCGCAGAGCTACGGCTTGCAGGTGGCGCAGCTGGCCGGCGTGCCGCAGCCCGTGATCAAGGCCGCGCGCAAGCACCTGGCGCGCCTGGAAGCGCAAGCGCTGGACGCCACGCCGCAACTGGACCTGTTCGCCGCGCCAACGGCGGACGCCAACGACGAGGAAGCGCCGCAGCCGCATGCGGCAGCGATGCAGGCGGCGCAGCCGGCCGAGTCGCCCGCCATGCGCGAGCTGCTCGACGCGCTGGACGGCCTGGACCCGGACGCGCTGACCCCGCGCGAAGCGCTGGAACGCCTGTACCAGCTCAAGCGCCTGGCGGAGCCCGCGCTGGCATGAAGCGCCGCGCCGCCCTGCTGCTGACGGCCTGCCTGGCCGCGTCGCCCGCCTTCGGCGCGGCGGCAAAGACGGGCGGCGCCGCAGCGGGCAAGAGCGCGGCAGCGAAAGCCCCGCGCGCCTTTGTGTTCAGCGCCATCGGCCATGCATTCAAAGCCGGCGCGGACGAGGCGCTGCTCAAGCGCGCCATCACGGAAGCCAGCCAGGACAAGCCGGTGTTCATCGTCGCCACCGGCATCAAGGCGGCCAGCGAGCCTTGCAGCGACAAGCTGTACGCGCAGCGCAAGGAGGTGCTGGACGAATCGCCGCGCCCCATCATCGTTTCCCCCGCCGGCACCGACTGGACCGCGTGCCGCAATTCGGCGGGACGCTCGAACGCCATCGAACGCCTGAACCGCATCCGCGAAGTTTTCTATCCGGGCAATGAGTCGCTGGGCTTGCAGCCGCTGCTGCTGACGCGCCTCTCGGCCACGGCCAAGTTCCGCAGCTACGCCGAGAACGCCTATTGGGAACATGGCCCGGTGCTGTTCGCCACGCTGAACCTGCCCGCGCAGAACAACCACTTCCTGCTGGAAGCGGGCCGCAACAGCGAGTTCGAAGACCGGCTGGTGGCCAACCGCGCCTGGCTGCACCGCCTGTTCGCGCTGGCACAGCGGCGCGGCGTGGAAGGCATTGTGCTGTTCTCGGACGGCGATCCGGGCGCGCACGTGGAGGAAGGCTTCTCGCTGCTGGGCGGCTTCTCGGAAAAACAGGACGGCTACACGCAAGTGCGCAAGCAGCTGCGCGCGCTGGCGGAAAAATTCAAAGGCAAGGTGCTGCTGGTCGATAACCAGGGCGATGCGAAAACCCCTCCGGCCATGACGTGGCGCGGCAACCTGGGACATCTGGGACTGGGCGTGGAATGGGAAACGGTGCGGGTACAGCCTGGCAGCGCCAACCTGTTCTCGCTGGGCGAGGAAACGGCGCCGTAATACTGGCGGGTTACGCGCGCTGCGCTAACCCGCCAAACTGCTTAGTGAATCGGGTGCGAGCGGAACTCGTCGCCTTCATCGCCGTCATCTTCGTCGCCGTGATGGTGGCCATGGGCGCCGTGCACGTGTTCGTGCGCGATTTCTTCGTCGGTCGCAGCGCGGACATCCACCACTTCCAGTTCAAAGCGCAGCGCCATGCCGGCCAGCGGATGGTTGCCGTCCAGGACCACTTTGTCGTCTGCGATTTCGGTCACGGTGAAGATCAGCGCTTCTTCGTCGCCGTCTTCGCCATCCGGCATGCCTTCGAACTGCATGCCCACTTCCAGCGGCTCAGGCAGGCGGTTGCGCGGCTCCACTTTCACCAGGCTGGCGTCGTAGTCGCCGAACGCATCTTCCGGTTCGATCTGCAGGGTGGTGGCGTAGCCGGTCTCTTTGCCGTCCAGCTCTTCTTCGATTTTCGGCAGCGTGTTCTCGTAACCGCCGTGCAGGTAGACCATAGGCTGGCGACCGTCTTCGATCAGGTTATTCTGTGCGTCGGACAGTTTGTAGTTCACGGTCACGACGGAGTTCTTGGCGATCTTCATTATGGCTTCCTTTCATATTTAAGCTGCCCGAATTATACCTTGCCGCGAATTCCCCCATCCGTGTGCTTGTTATAATGGCGTATGAAAAAATTACCTCTCCTGGGCGACATCACGCCCGCGCAATTCCTGCGCGACTACTGGCACAAAAAACCATTGCTGATCCGCCAAGCGGTGCCCGGCTTCAAGCCGCTGCTGACGGTGGACGCGCTGGCCGAACTGGCCACCAAGAATTTCGTCGAATCCCGTCTGATCACCAAGCGTGACGGCGAATGGGACATGCAGCACGGTCCGATCGAAGCGATACCCCCGCGCGACGAGAAGGAATGGACCATGCTGGTGCAAGGCGTGAACCTGTTCGACGCCCGCGCCGACGCGCTGCTGCGCCAGTTCCGCTTTATCCCCGACGCCCGCCTGGACGACCTGATGGTGAGCTTTGCCACCGACGGCGGCGGCGTAGGCCCGCACTTCGATTCCTACGACGTGTTCCTGCTGCAAGCGCAGGGCCAGCGCCGCTGGCGCATCAGCGCGCAGAAGGACCTGAGCCTGATCGAAGGCATACCGCTGAAAATCCTGTCCAACTTCCAGTCGGAAGAGGAATTCGTGCTGGAGCCGGGCGACATGCTCTACCTGCCGCCGCACTACGCGCACGACGGCACCGCCATCGGCGACTGCCAGACCTATTCCATCGGTTTCCGTTCGCCGGCCTTCCAGGAGCTGGGCGAGAACTTCCTGCAATGGATGGCGGACTCCATCGACCTGCCCGGCCGCTACGCCGATCCGGACCTGGAAGCGACCGGCAAGCCGGCCGAAATCCCGCGCCACATGCTCGATACGGTGATCGAGGAACTGAACAAGGTGCGCTTCACCGAGGACGACATCACCATCTTCCTGGGCGAGTACCTGTCCGAGCCCAAGCACAATGTGTTCTTCACCGGCCCCGCCAAGCCGCTCACGTTCGAGCGCTTCCTGCAGGCCGCCGCCAAGAAAGGCGGCGTGGTGCTGTCGGCCAAGTCGCAAATGCTGTACCGTGGCAGCCATGTCTTCATCAACGGCGAGTCCTTCGCCGCCGGCCGCGCCGACAAGGCCGCGCTGGTGGCCCTGGCCAACAACCGCGCGCTGGACGCCGCAGCCCTGGCCGACGCGTCGGACGACGTAACGGACGCGCTGTACGCCTGGTACACGGACGGCTGGCTCGAATTGGCTTAAACAGGAGAGCGCGCATGGAAAAGCAGATCCAGCCCTTCGATACCCGCGCGGGCTTCCAGGAGCAATTGCGGGTCTGCATTTCCCGCGCCCACCTGACGCTGCAGCTGTTCGACCCGGATTTCGCCGCCTGGCAGCTCGGCAGCAGCGAAATGGACGCCTTGCTGCGCCATTTCCTGTCCAAACACGGCAGGCTGACGCTGCTGGCGCACAGCAATGCGGAACTGGAGCGCAACGCGCCGCGCTTCCAGCGCCTGCTGCGCGACTACAGCCACGCCATTGAGTGCCGCCGCTCCAGCCCGGCGCTGCGCCTGCTGACCGACTCCTTCTGCATCGCCGACCAGCTGCACGTGGTGCGCCGTTATCATTCAGACCACTTCCGCGGCGAAGCCGTGTATGATTCAGCAACCGACACCCAGGTCTGCGGCGAACGTTACGCGGAAATGTGGGCCGAGTCCTTGCCCGGTTTGAGTGCGGACACTACTGGACTCTAGCCCCGTTCAATGTAGAATGCTGCTGTTCGACAGGTATGCCGGTAATGGCAGGCGATGCAGGCAAATGGCTGAGGAAGCAATTTATTGCGTTATCGCAAAATAGTTGCGATTTCGGCCTTCTATGCTATTGCGACGCACCAAAAATCGCTATAATATTCGGTTAGGAAGTTTCCGTTGTCTGGCAGGCACCATTTGGTACGAAAGGCCTACGAAGACGCCCTAATGAGCGATAATTACCGGTAATTATTCATCGCAACATTGTTGTTTATTTTTTGAATTAATTAAGGAAAACCCATGAAAAAATCCCTGCTGATCGCCTCCCTGCTGGCCGTTGCTCTGGCTGCTTGCTCGAAAAAAGAAGAAGCTCCTGCTGCTCCAGTAGCAACCCCAGAAGTAGCAGCTCCTGCTGCTGCTCCAGCTGCTCCAGCCGCTGACGCTGCTGCTCCAGCTGCTGTTGCTCCTGCTGCTGAAGCCGCTGCTGCTGCCGCTTCGGCCGCTTCCGCTGCTGCTGTTGCCGCTTCGGCTGCTGCTTCGGCTGCTTCCGCTGCTGCTGCTCCAGCGAAGTAATCAGTCAGTTGGAAAAGAAAAACCGGCCTCGGCCGGTTTTTTTTCGCCTGCGTTTTTGCCGGCGCCGCCCGGCCGCAAATGCCGGGACGTAAAAAAACCGGCCGAGGCCGGTTTTTTCATGGCTGCCCAGCTTACTTCAGCTGTTCGTGCAGCAGTACCAGGATCTTCTCGCCGGTGGCGGTGGTTTCCGGCTTGCCGTCGTTGGTCAGCACGGCCACGTCGCTGGTGGTGCCTGCGCCGGCCTTGACGGTCACGCGGTAGCGCTGCGCTTCCTTGTCCTTCTCGGACGAGCCCCAGCTGAACAGCCTGGAGAAGAAGCCCTTGGTTGCGCCGGCATCCTGGTCCACATAGCGGACGAAGTAGATGCCGTTCACGCGGTCGCGGTCTTCCACGGTGAAGCCGGCGCGGTCCAGCGCCAGGCCCACGCGGCGCCAGGCGCGGTCGAAGCCCTCGTCCACTTCCACCAGGCGGGTTTCGCCTGCGCCTTTGAGCGTGGCGTGCTGCGGCTGGACAATGGCGTTGTCCACGGCGGTGCGCGCCTCGGCTTCGTCCTTGCCGCCGCCCAGCTTGGTCATCAGCTTGGCAACGAACAGGGCTTCCAGGTTGGGATCGTTAGGACGCGCGGTCCACATCGTGCTTTCCTTCTGGGCGCCGGTAATGACTTCTTCCGCGCCGCGATGGCTGATGTAGATCTCGGTGCTGCCGTCCGGCAGGCGTTCCAGGCGGGTGCGGTATTTATCGCGCTCGCCGCTCGAATACAGCGAATCGAATACCTTGCCGATGGTGTTGCGCACGAAGTCCTGCGGGATCTTGGCGCGGTTTTCATTCCATTCCGTTTCCAGGATGCCGGCCTTAGGCTCGTTCAGCGACAGCGTGAAGCCCGACTCTTCCCAGAAATTCTTCAGCTGCGGCCACAGCTGCTCAGGGGTCTGCTTGACCACCAGCCAGCGCTGGTTGCCCGCACGCATGACTTTCACGCTGTCGGTGCCGGTCGAGGCCACCTGGTTGCTGCCGCCCGCCGGAGCGGCCACGCCCGTGCCGCCGGCGGCGCGCTGGGCCTGGTAGCCGGACGCCGTGGCCACGCCGCGGTTGCTATCTGGCAAAGAATAGCGGTTATCGGTCTGCAACTGCGTCAAATCAGGCGGCACGTCCAGCGTGCTGGCTTTCTTGGCGGACTTGTAATCAACCTTGTCATTGCCGATAACCGAACTGATCATGCCGCAGCCGGTCAGGCTGACGGCCACGGCGGCGATGGCGGTAAGGGATGCTGTCTTGCGAATAGTCATGTTTTACTGGAAAGGAAAGTCCCGCCGGGAGCGGTGCTTAGTTGATCAGGCCGGCTTCGCGCAGCGCGCCGCGCACGGTCTCATGGTACTCGGGTGCCAGCGGCACCAGCGGCAGGCGTATGCCGGCAGGCATCATGCCCATCTCGGCCAGCGCCCACTTCACAGGCACCGGATTGGGCTCGACGAACAGTTTCTGGTGCAGCGGGAAGACCTTGTTATTGATTTCGATGGCCTTGGCGATGTCGCCGGCCATGGCGGCCTTGCACATTTCATGCATGGCGCGCGGGGCCACGTTGGCGGTCACCGAGATATTGCCCTTGCCGCCGGCCAGCATCAGGGCCACGGCGGTGGGATCGTCGCCGGAGAAAACGGCGAAGTCCTTGGGCGCCAGGCGCAGCAGGTCCAGGCCGCGGCCGATATTGCCGGTCGCATCTTTGACGCCAATGATGTTCTTGATGGCGGCCAGGCGCACGATGGTCTCGTTCGACATGTCGGCCACGGTGCGGCCCGGTACGTTGTACAGGATCACAGGGATATCCACTGCTTCGGCGATGGCCTTGAAGTGCTGGTACATGCCTTCCTGGGTAGGACGGTTGTAGTACGGCACGACTTGCAGCACGGCGTCCGCGCCCGCTTCCTTGGCGTAGCGGGTCAGTTCGATCGCCTCGGCGGTCGAGTTGCCGCCGGCGCCGGCGATGATGGGAATACGGCCCTTGGCGTGCTCCACGGTGGCCTTGACCAGGGCGCAGTGCTCATCAACGTTGACGGTGGCCGATTCGCCAGTGGTGCCCACGATGACTATGCCATCCGTACCTTCGGCAATGTGCCAATCGATCAGCTTGTTCAAACCCGGATAGTCCAGACTGCCGTCTGCGTGCATCGGGGTGACAATTGCTACTATGCTGCCCTTAATCATAGTTAACCAAAACAGTAAGATATTAAAACAACGATTGTAGACGATAGGCCGGGTCTGTGGTGCTTCCCGGCGCAGTATCGCATATTAAAAATACGATTAAAACGGCGGCAAGAGGGCCGCAACGCGCGGGAATTCCGCTTTCACCGCGCAGATGCGCTGCACCAGCGCCGGTTTTGGTGTTTCCACCAAGCCATCTTCAAAGGCGATCACGCGCAATTCGTGCTTGGCCGCCCACGCCAGCAACTCCCCCGGCGCCAGCAGGAAATCCGGGTTGGACGGCTTGCCGAACTGCGCATTGCCCTCAGAAAAAGTCTCGTACAGCAGCACGCCATTCGGCGCCAAGCTGGCCAGCATGTCCGCAATTAGCGGCCGATGCAAGTAGTTTGTGACCACGATGCCGGCAAAACGGCCAGGGCCGAAAGGCCACACCGCGCCGTCCGCTTCCAGGTCGATCTGGGAGGTGACGATGCCGTCGCCGTTGACGGCCGCCAGCGCATCGGCATTCTGGTCCACCGCCACCACCGAGTGGCCCAGGGCCACCATATGGCGCGCGTGGCGGCCGGTGCCGCAGGCCAGGTCCAGCACTTCGCCGCCCGGCACCAGGGGGGCGAATCGTTTGATCCAGGGTGAAATTTCATCGTTCATGTATATGACAGTCCCATTGCTTCGCGCACATCGCGCATCGTTTCCTGAGCCAGCTTGCGGGCCACGTCGTTGCCGTCCGCCACAATGGCGCGCACCAGCGTGGGGTCGTCCAGATAGGCCTGGGCGCGCTCGTGCATCGGCTCCTGTTCCTTGATGATGGCGTCGATCACCGGCTGCTTGCACTCGATGCAGCCGATGCCGGCCGAGCGGCAGCCCTTCACCACCCATTCCTGGGTGGCGTTGTCCGAATAGACCTGGTGGAACTGCCAGACCGGGCAGCGCGCCGGGTCGCCCGCGTCGCTGCGGCGCACGCGGGCCGGATCGGTCGGCATGGTGCGCACTTTCTTGGTCACTACGTCCTTGTCCTCGCGCAGTGCGATGGTGTTGCCGTAGCTCTTGGACATCTTGCGCCCGTCCAGTCCCGGCAGGCGGGACGAGGCGGTCAGTCTGGCTTGCGGCTCCACCAGGATCAGCTTGCGGCTGCCTTCCAGGTAGCCGAACAGGCGCTCGCGGTCTATCATCGACAGGCTGTGGGCGTCGTCCAGCATGGCCTTGGCCTGCTCCAGCGCCTCGTCGTCGCCGTCCTGCTGGAATTGCGTGCGCAGCTCGTTGTACAGCTTGGCGCGCTTGCTGCCCAGCTTTTTCACCGCGTCCTGCGCCTTCTGCTCGAAACCCTTCTCTTTACCGTACAAATGGTTAAAACGGCGCGCAATTTCGCGCATCATTTCAATGTGGGGCACCTGGTCCTCGCCCACCGGCACTTCCGACGCGCGGTAGATCAGCACGTCGGCCGCCTGCAGCAGCGGATAGCCGAGGAAGCCGTAAGTTGCCAGGTCTTTATTGGCCAGATTCTCGATCTGGTCCTTATACGTGGGCACCCGCTCCAGCCAGCCCAGCGGCGTGGCCATGGACAGCAGCAGATGCAGCTCGGCGTGTTCCGGCACGCGCGACTGGATGAACAGCGTGGCCTGCGAGGGATTCACGCCGGCCGCCAGCCAGTCCACCAGCATGTCCCAGGTGCTGCGCTCGATCAGCTCCGGGTCGTCGTAATGGGTGGTGAGCGCGTGCCAGTCGGCCACGAAGAACAGGCAAGGCTGCTGGGCCTGCATCTTGATCCAGTTGGCGAGGGCGCCATGGTAATGGCCCAGATGCATGGCGCCAGTTGGGCGCATGCCGGAGACGACGCGGTCGGGGTACATGGCAGTTAGTAAAGAAGCGCTTGAAGTGGCAACACCAGCAAGATGAACAGCGAACGGCACGCGTGCACCATTACCGCAAGGAACGGACTCAGGATGCCGGTGTACATCAGCACCAGCAGGCCAATGAACACGTATGGGCCGTAGCGCTCGATCTTGGCAAATTTATACGCCAATTGGGCTGGCAGGATAGCGGTGACGATGCGGCCGCCATCCAGCGGCGGCACCGGGATCAGGTTGAACACGCACATCATGGCATTGGTCAGCATGCCGGCCTTGCCCATTTCGATCAAAAAGGGCTCGGTTACGCCCACGCGGGCCATCAGCACCAGCGCAATGGCCCAGCCCACCCCCATAGCGAAATTGGCGGCCGGACCGGCAGCGGCAACGAAACCCATCTGCTTCTTCGGATTGCGCAAGCGGCTGTAGTCCACCGGCACAGGTTTGGCGTAGCCAAAAGCAATACCGAGCGGGCTCAGCGCCAACATCACAGGCAGCAGCACTGTGCCGAACCAGTCGATATGGGCGATGGGATTAGCGGTCAGCCTGCCCTGCTGCTCGGCGGTGGTGTCGCCGAAATATCGGGCCACGTAGCCGTGGGCGGCTTCATGCAGGGAGATGGCGAAAAGCACAGGGATCGCGAAGACGGCGATGGTTTGTATCGTTTGGTTGAAATCGGTCATGGGTAAATTCTACCAGAGCGGGATGGCCGGCCTGGCGAGTGAGGGGGTTGGGGGATGGCCGCGCCTACAGGCCCAGCACGGCGGGGTCGCCCCGGCCCTGGCGCACCAGCTCCGGTTCCGGGCCGCTCAGGTCGATCACCGTGGTCGGCTCGAAGCTGCAGGCGCCGCCGTCGATAATCAGGTCGACCTGCTTTTCCAGGCGCTCGCGCACGGTGTCCGGATCGGTCAGCGGCTGGTCGTCGCCCGGCAGTATCAGCGTGGTGCCCAGCAGCGGCTGCTGCAGCTCGGCCAGCAGCATCTCGACGATGCAGTTCTCCGGCACGCGCAGGCCTATGGTCTTGCGCGAGGGATGGCTGAGGCGGCGCGGCACGCAGCGGGTCGCCTCCAGGATAAAGGTGAACGGCCCCGGCGTGGCTCCCTTGAGCAGGCGGAACTGCTTGTTGTCCACGCGGGCGTAGACGCCGATCTCGCTCAGGTCGCGGCACAGCAAGGTCAGGTGGTGCTTCTCGTCGATGCCGCGGATGCGGCGCAGGCGCTCGACCGCGCTTTTATCGTCCAGATGGCACACCAGGGCGTAGCAGGAATCCGTCGGCAGCGCGACGATGCCGCCGCCGTGGATGATCTGCGCGGCCTGCTTGATCAGGCGCAGCTGCGGGTTGACCGGATGGATCTGGAAATATTGGCTCATGGGCTAGGCTCAGCGCGGCAACTGCTGCAGGGCCGCGATGCGCTGTTCCATCGGCGGGTGGGTAGAAAACAGCGCCGACCAGCCGCCGCCGCCGGTAATGCCGGAGGCCGCCATGTTCTGCGGCAGCGCGCCCGGCTCCAGGCCGCCCAGGCGGGCCAGCGCGTGCTGCATCGGCACGCTGCTGCCCAGCAGCTTGGCCGAGCCGGCGTCGGCGCGGAATTCGCGCTGGCGCGAGAACCAGGCCACGATGATGGAAGCCAGCAGGCCGAACACGATTTCGCACACGAACACGGTGACCATATAGCCGATGCCGTTGCCGCTGCTGCGCTGGTCGTCCTTGCTGCGCAGCATATTGTCGACAAAGAAGCCGACTATGCGCGCCAGGAACACCACGAAAGTATTCACCACGCCCTGGATCAGGGTCATGGTCACCATGTCGCCGTTGGCAATGTGGGCCACTTCATGGCCCAGCACGGCTTCCACCTCGTCGCGGTTCATCGACTGCAGCAGGCCGGTGGACACCGCCACCAAGGCCGAATTCTTGAACGCGCCGGTGGCGAAGGCGTTCGGCTCGCCGTCATACACGGCCACTTCCGGCATGCCGATGCCGGCACGCTCGGCCAGCTGGCGCACGGTGGCCACCAGCCATTGCTCGGTGGAGTTGGCGGGCGCGTCGATCACGCGCGCGCCGGTGCTCCACTTGGCCATGGGCTTGCTGATCAGCAGCGAAATAATGGAGCCGGTGAAGCCCACCACCAGCGAAAACGCCAGCAGGCTGCCCATTTGCAGCTGGCCGCCCGCCGTCGGACGGCCTATGCCCAGCAGCGACAGCACCAGCGACAACACCAGCATCACGGCCAGATTGGTGGCGATAAAGAGGACGATACGTTTCATATTGCTTTGCTCCGCAGAGTTATCCGAGCATAAGATATGGCCGGATAGCCGGAATTACAAGTCCGCTTACAACTGGCATCAGAACCAGTCGTGCCAGACCGGGGTCACATTGCCCGGCAGCGGCGGCAGCAGCTTGAAGTCCACCCGTGCCTCGCCGGGCGCATGGAAATCGGTGCCGCGCGAGGCCAGGAAGCCGTAGCCATTGGCCAGGCGCGCGTATTCCGGATACTGGTCCGGCGTATGGCTGCCGGTGACCACCTCGATGGCCGCGCCGCCCAGCTGTTTGAACTGGTCGAACAGCACGCCCTGCGCGGTGTCGCTGAACTTGTAGCGGCCCGGGTGGGCAATGACGGCAATGCCGCCGGCGCCGCGTATCCACTGCACCGACTGCTCCAGGCTGGCCCAGCGGTGCTCCACGTAGCCGGGCTTGCCTTCGCACAGGTATTTCTTGAACACTTCCGAGGTATTGCGGCAGGCGCCGATTTCCACGATGTAGCGCGCAAAGTGGGTGCGCGACATCAGGTTCGGGTTGGACACGTATTTCAGCGCGCCTTCGTAGGCGTCCGGAATGCCGGCCTTGGCCAGCTGGGCGGCGATTTCACGGCCGCGGTTGTCGCGGCCAGAGCGGGTCGCCTCCAGGCCCTGCACCAGAGCGGCGTTGTTCTCGTCGATCTGCAGGCCGACGATGTGCACCGTCTCGTTGGCCCAGGTGATGGAGATCTCCACGCCGGTCACAAAGCGCATGCCCTGCTCGGCGGCGGCGGCGCGGGCGGCCGGAATGCCGCCCACTTCATCGTGATCGGTCAGCGCCCACACGTCCACCCCGGCCTCGCGCGCCACCTTGGCGACCTTGGCCGGCGGCAGCACGCCGTCGGAAACATTGGAATGGCAATGTAAATCTACATTCATACGGGCAGGATTTTCACAATATTTGAAACCTTATTGTACGCTACGCGAGAAACTCCTCCAGCATGGCTGCAAGCTGTTCCGGCTGGTCGTGGTGCAGCATGTGGCCGGCGTTGTCCATCATGCGGGTGGTGACGTTGGCCAGGTGGCCCAGGCGGCGGTCGATTTCCACGCGTGCCTCCTCCTTCGGCCCCATCCACAGCCACATATTGGTGTGCTCGGCCTCCACCCACAGCACCGGCGCGGTAATGGCGCGCCAGCATGCCATCACCTCCTCCACGTGGTACAGCAGCGGGTTGATGCGCTTGTGCGCCGGGTCGCCCAGGATTTCCCACTCGCCCTTGTCGTTCTGCCCAGCCCAATGGCCGGCCAGGAAGGCGGCGCGTGCGTCGGACAGGCGCGGATTGGTCTTCTGCAGCCGCTTGGCCACTTCCGCCAGATCGGCGTAGCCACGCATTTCCTGCGGCTCCAGCAGCTCGTCCATCCACTTGGCGTAGCGGCCCGGCGCCTGGTCCGGCGTGGTGGTCTTCATGCCGAAGCCCTCCAGGTTAATCAAACGGCGGATGCGCTCGGGGCGCGCGCCCGCGTACAGGCCCACCACATTGCCGCCCATGCTGTGGCCCAGCAGGTTGACCGGGCTGTCCGGCTGGTAGTGGCGCAGAATGGCGTCCAGGTCGCCCAGGTAGTCGACGAACCAGTAGGTATCCACGCGCGGGCGCTCGGTCAGGCCGAAGCCGCGCCAGTCCGGCGCGATCACGTGCCAGTCGCCCTGCAGCGCGTCCACCACGAACTGGAACGAGGCGGACACGTCCATCCAGCCATGCACCATGAAGATCTTGGGCGCCCCTTCCCTGCCCCAGTGGCGGATATGGGTGCGGTTGCCGCGCACATTGATGAATTCGGATCGGGAAGGTTTCATGGTAAATGCAGCCTTGAAAGTAACGCGGCGAGCGCAATATGGGTGCCTTGGACGGGCGCAAGCCCTGATAATAGCACGATCGTTCGCAAAGCCGGCAGCGAGCCGGGCCCCGGCAGGCGTAAAATAGCGCCATTCCACCGTTTCCACAAATATACACTTTGGGCTTTCCATGACCATCTACCAGCTGGGCGAACACGCGCCCGAGATTGATGCATCCGCCTTCGTCGCCGACACCGCAACCCTGATCGGCAAGGTCACGCTGCACGCCAACGCCTCGGTATGGTACGGCACCACCATACGCGGCGACAACGAGCGCATCACCATCGGCGAGAACAGCAATGTGCAGGAAAACTCCGTCATGCACACCGACATGGGCTACCCGCTCACCTTGGGCAAGAACGTCACCGTGGGCCACACCGCCATGCTGCACGGCTGCACCGTGGGCGACGGCTCGCTGGTCGGCATCGGCGCGGTGATACTGAACGGCGCCAAGATCGGCAAGGGCTGCCTGGTCGGCGCCGGCGCGCTGGTGACCGAGGGCAAGGAATTCCCGGACAACCAGCTCATCATCGGCGCTCCGGCCAAGGCCGTGCGCACGCTGACGGAAGAAGACGTGGCCAAGCTGCTGCTCGCCGCCGACGGCTATGTGAAGCGCGGCCTGCAGTACAAGACGCAACTCAAGAAAATAGGATAAATAATGAGCATTACCCCCGATCTGGCCGCTGGCCAGGACACGCTGCAGAAATTCATCTTCGACAACGCTTCCGTGCGCGGCGAACTGATCGACATTTCCGCCACCTGGCGCGAAGTGCAGGCGCGCCACGAGTACCCGGCGCCGGTCAAGCGCGTGCTGGGCGAGATGGTGGCCGCCGCCGCGCTGCTGTCGGCCAACCTGAAGTTCAACGGCTCCATCATCATGCAGATCCACGGCGACGGCCCGGTGCGCCTGCTGGTGGTGGAATGCGACGCCGACCTGCGCGTGCGCGCCACGGCCAAGCTGAACCCGGACCTGGAAGTGCCCGCCGACGCGGGCGTGATGCAGCTGCTGAACGCGCACGGCAAGGGCCGCTTCATCATCACGCTCGACCCGGCCGACAAGATGCCGGGCCAGCAGCCCTACCAGGGCATCGTGCCGCTGGACGGCGACGACGTGGCCACCGTCATCGAGAACTATATGCAGCGCTCGGAACAGCTGGACACCAAGCTGTGGCTGGCGGCCGACGACCAGGTGTCGCGCGGCATGCTGCTGCAGAAGCTGCCCCACCACGGCGGCAACGCCGAGGCGGCCCAGCTGTCGCAGGAAGAAGCGCTGGAGACCTGGAACCGCGCGGTCATCCTGGGCTCGACGCTGAAGCAGGAGGAAATCCTCGGCACCACCATCGACGTGCTGCTGCAGCGCCTGTTCTGGGAAGAGACCATCCGCGTCTTCGATCCGGTGCATCCGTCCTTCCATTGCAGCTGCACCCGCGAAAAAGTGGGCAATATGCTGAAGATGCTGGGCCAGGAGGAAGTGGAAGGCGTGCTCGATGAGCAAGGCACCGTCGCCATCAACTGCGATTTCTGCGGCCAGCACTACGAGTACGACAAGGTCGACTGCGCCCAACTGTTCGTCACCAGCGCCCCCGCCGAAGTGCTGATGCACGCCAGCGAAGCCAAGCACTAAGCTGCCTTGGCGGGTTACGCCGGCTTGCGCCGGCTAGCCCGCCCTACGGGGCGCTTGGCCGCCCCCCCTCCCCCCTCCCCGCCTGATTCATCAAATCGTCATCCTCCCGTCATGCCGCCGTCATACCGGCTGGTTACGCTGCGCGTCGTTTGCATTTCTCCCAATGTTTCCAACGACAGGCTCATGATGAACAAGACTCTCCTCGCTTCCGCCATCTGCATGGCATTCTCCTTCCCCGCCATGGCAGCCGAACCGGAGGCGCCGGCGGCGCCCGACAGCGGCAGCGAAATGGCCGCAGCCGTGGCCGGCCCTGTCGCCACGGTGGAAGTGGCCTCGCGCAAAACCCGCTCCTCGGTGGCGATGACCAAGAACGACATCCAGAAAATCCTGCCCGGTATTAATCCGCTGAAGGCCTTGCAGGCCCTGCCCGGCGTGAGCTTCCAGACCGCCGACCCATGGGGCAACAACGAACAGAACCTGTCGCTGTTCGTGCACGGCTTCAGCGGCCAGCAACTGGGCTACACCATGGACGGCGTGCCGCTGGGCGACCAGCAGTACGGCAACTACAACGGCCTGTCGCCGCAGCGCGCCGTCATCAGCGAGAACGTGCGCAGCGTGATCCTGTCGTCCGGCGCGGGCGACCTGGCCACCGCCTCCACCAGCAACCTGGGCGGCACCATCGAGACCTTCTCCAGCGACCCGCTGGCCGCGCGCGGCGCCACCGTGCAGCAGACCCTGGGCAGCTACCGCACCTCGCGCACCTACGCGCGCTTCGACACCGGCACCTTCGGCGACGGCAACAGCGCCTACATCTCGGCCGCGCACCAGAAGCAGCGCGCCTGGGACTTCAACGGCAAGCAAGGCGGCGACCAGGTCAACGCCAAATTCGTCAACCAGAGCGAAGCCGGCAAGCTGACCCTGTACTTCGCGTACTCGGACAAGATCGAGCCGAACGAGGACAGCACCGTGCACGTGGCCGGCGAAACCAGCGCCCCCTATACCCGTCCCTTCACCTATCCAGACTTCGCCTACGCGCTGAGCTACCTGTCGCCCACCGGCGCCACGCCTGCGGCGGAGGGCAACAACTACCGCAACTACTACAGCGACGCGCAGCGCAAGGACTACCTGGGCTACGCCAAGTTCGACTGGCGCCTGGGCGAATCCACCACCTGGAGCAACCAGGTCTACCACCACGACGACGACGGCGTGGGCGTGGTGGCCGGCCCCATCGGCGTGGCGGGCCTGCCTGCGCTGTTCGCGGTGTACTACCCGAACCAGAACCTGAAGCAGGTCTTCGGCGGCTCCGGCTACGCCACCCGCACCACCGAATACGACATTAACCGCAGCGGTTTCCTGTCCACGCTGCGCAGCGAATTCGGCAGCCACACGGTGCAGGGCGGCCTTTGGTATGAGCACAACAAGTCCTCGGCCTACCGCCGCTGGTACGCGCTGGACGTGAACAACCCAAGCTCGCCATACGACCGCCCTTCGAATCCGCTGATCACGCAGTACGGCAGCACCATAGACAACAAAGTCATCCAGCTGCACCTGCAGGACGAATGGCGCATGCGCGACGACGTGGTGCTGCAGGCCGGCTTCAAATCGAGCCTGCAGGACGCGGACGGCCAGTTCCCGGTGCAGCCCAAGCTGGGCGCCATCTCGGGCGGCTCCAAGGCGCTGCCGGTGGGCCAGATCGAAACCAAAAAATGGTTCCTGCCGCAGATCGGCGGGCGCTGGGACCTCACCGCGCATGACCAGGCCTTCTTCAACGTGCAGAAAAACATGCGCCAGTTCGTCACCTACGGCGGCGGCGGCGCGTCGCCATGGTCGCTGGCCAGCCAGCAGGCTTTCGACCTGTTCAAGTCCACCGCCAAGCCTGAAACCTCGGTCACCTACGAGGCCGGCCTGCGCAGCAGCCACCAGTTGGACTGGGGCATGCTCAAGGCCTTCGACGGCCAGGTCAACGTCTACCACGTGGACTTCAAGGACCGCCTGCTGCAAATCAGCCCCACTCCGGTGATCTCGGCCATCATCGGCGGCAATCCGGTACTGGCCAACGTGGGCAGCGTGAAGATCGACGGCATCGACTTGTCGGGCACGCTGCACTTCGGACGCGGCTTCTCGCTGTACAACGCGCTGTCCTATAACCGCTCCACCTACGAGGACAACTACAGCAACGGCGCCACCGTGGTGCCGACCGCAGGCAAGACCGTGCCGGGCAATCCGCAATGGATGAACAAATTCGTCGCCACCATGACCATGGCCGACACCGAGTTCCAGCTCAGCGGCGAGTACGTGGGCAAGCGCTACGCCACCTACACCAATGACCTTTCGGTGCCGAGCTACTTCCTGCTGGGCCTGGGCGTGTCCGGCCAGCTGCCATTCCTGAACGGCGGCCTGGTGAAGAACGCGCGCTACCGCGTCAACGTGAGCAACCTGGCGGACCGCATGGGCAGCCTGAACGTGGTGGTGGGCGCGGCGGACAAGACCTACAACACCTTCCCGATCGCCCCGCGCCAGGCCTTCGTGACCGTGATGGCGGACTTCTGATGGACACCATCCTCACCGCGCGCCGCCTGCTGTCGCGGCGCGGCTTCATCGGCAGCGTGGCCGCCGCCGGCGGCGGCGCGCTGCTGGCGCCGGCCGCCTTTGCCGCCGCCGGAATTGGCGCTGGCGGCGCGGGCGGCGCGGGCAGCAGCACGAAGCCGCTGGTGTTCGCCCACCGCGGCGCCAGCGCGCTGCGGCCCGAGCACACGCTGGCGTCCTACGCCAAAGCCATTGCCGACGGCGCGGACTACGTGGAGCCGGACCTGGTCTGCACCAGGGACGGCATCCTGGTGGCACGCCACGACGCCTTCCTGAACGAGACCACCGACGTGGCCAAGCGTCCAGAATTCGCCAGCCGCCGCGCGCGCAAGACCATAGACGGCCAAACGCATGAAGGCTGGTTCGTGGACGACTTCACGCTGGCCGAAATCAAGACGCTGCGCGCCGTCGAGCGCATTCCTGAATCGCGCCCCGGCAGCGCGCAGTTCGACGGCATGTTCCAGGTGGTGACGTTCGAGGAAATCATCGACTTCGTGGCGGCGCAATCGGCCGCAACGGGCCGCGTGATCGGCCTGGTGCCAGAGCTGAAAAGCTCGGCCTACTTTGCCGGCGCGGGACTACCGCTGGAAGACCGCTTCTTCGCCACGCTGGCCGCGCACGACTATACGCGCCGCCACCCGGTGGAGATCCAGTCTTTCGAAGTGGCCAATCTGAAGTATGTGCGCGACAAGCTGGGACGCCGCGCCAACATCCGTTTGATGCAGTTGGTGGGCGCGCCCACGCAGCGTCCGGCGGACGTGGAGGCGGCCAACGGCGCCCTTACCTACGGGCAGATGTGCACGCCCGCCGGGCTGAAGGCGATCGCCGCTTACGCGGACGTGGTGGCGCCGCCGACGCGCATGCTGATACCGCTGAAGCAGGACGGCTTCCTGGCCGAGCCAACTTCGCTGGCGGCCGATGGCCGCGCAGCGGGCTTGCGCGTGGAGACGTGGACCTTCCGGCCGGAGAACCGCTTCCTGGCTGCGGATTTCCGCAGCAGCGCAGGCGAGCATGCGCGCAATCCGGCCGGTTCGGTGGCCGAGATCAAGCGCTATCTGAAGCTGGAGCTGGATGGGTTCTTCACCGACGATCCTGCACTGGGCCGAGCCGCTGTCGACGGCTGAGCAACGCCGCAGGCTTAGGCCTGCGGCAGATTGCGCGTCAAATCCACCCAGGTCTGCGGCTGCGGCTTGGCGCGCTCGCGCACGCCGAAGAAGGTCACCACCAGTTCGCCGTTCTTGTCGAAGAACTCCACCGACGTCACGCCCGCGCGCTGCACCACGTAGCCGCTGTTGAAGGCGGTTTCGCGCAGGTGCAGGTTGAAGTCCGGGTCCAGCACGTTGTACCAGTCGCCGCTGGCTGCGGTCTTCTCAATCACGCCGCTGAAAATCTGCGTAACCGAACCATTGCCCAGGAAAGCCATGATGGGCAGCTTCTGCCTGGCCGATTCGTCCAGCAGATTGCGCACCGCTTTCGGCGACACGCGCTGCACGGCGCCTTCGGGCGCCAGGCGCATGGCCTGTTCGCGCGAGATGCCGAACTCGCCCAGCAGGCGGTTAAACTGGTGCACGTCCGTCATCTCCTTCCAGGCCAGCTGGAACTCTTTCACGTCCACCGCGCTGTCGGCTTTCTCCACCGGCTTCGGCGCCGCCGCCAGCACCTTCAGCGCGGCGTTCTGGTCCGCTGCGCGGAAGTCCGCCACCAGCTTGTCGAAGATGCCGACCGCCGCTTCGTTCTTCAGGTACAGCTTGTGCACCGCGTTGCCGTTCTCGTCGAAGAACTGCAGGCTACGCGAGGTCTGGCCATCGCGGCCCGGCTGCTCCACGGCGAAAGCGTGCTTCCAGTTGGCGAAGTTGAAGCGCAGGTCGATCTCGCCGCCCAGGTAGCCGCCGGCGATGTTGCGCATGCGCGCTTCGCGTTCGGGATCGCCGGGCGCACCGGCCGCAGTCTGCGCCGCCGCCGCGTCCTGCTCGATGCGGGTGGCGATGCCGGTGCGTTCCAGCACGCCGTTTTCATTGCGCGTCAGGGCCAGCACTTTGCCCAGGTCGAGCGCGCGGCGCATGATTTCGCGCGGGGCGTTGCCGTCGTTCTTGAGCAGCGTGGCGGTCTTGCCGATGCTGGTGGCCAGCAGTTCTGCCTCGGACACGTTGAGGGCGCGCGCGGCGTCGCGTATCTGCAGCTTGGGCTGTTCGGTGCGCAGCTTCTCCCAGCGCTGGGCCAGGGCGGCGTCCGCCGCCATGGCGGGCATGGCGCCGAACACGAGGGCGCTCGCAAGCGCCAGGGCATAACGGTGATGATGCTTCATATGGTCTCCAGTATCAGTACATCAGTTTAAAGGTAACGGCGTAATTGCGTCCGGTTTTCACCTGGCGTTCGATGTCGGCCAATGCGGTGGCGGTGGCGCCCGCCGCCAGCGTGCGCGCGGAGGCGTAGTCCCAATACTTCTTGTCGCCCAGGTTGTAGGCGCCGGCGGTAATCACGGCGTTCTTGCCGACGTTGAAGTAGGCGGCCAGGTCCACCACGGTGGACGCGGGCACGGCGAACAGCACCGTGGTGGCGCCGCTCACCACATCCGGCTTGGCCTGCTTGGCGCGCACATGCACGGTGGTCAGGGACACGCCGCCGCGCTGGCCGGGATCGTCCCAGGCCAGGGTGGCGCTGCCTTTGTAGGGCAGCACGGTGGCGAGGTCGCCCTTCTTGCCGGTCTTGTCGTTGGTGGTGGTGCCGCGCGAACCGCCCGCCGCCAATGCCACGCTGGCGCCTTGCATGGGTGCGGACCACAGTCCCAGGTCGATGCGGCTGCTCATTTCCACGCCCCAGATGCCTGCACGCGCCACGTTCTCGGGACGGAACAGGCCCTGGCTCAGGGTCGGGTAGTTGACCGGGTCGGCCGGCTGGGCCACGTATTCGATAAAGTTGCGGTAGGCGGTGTGGAAGGCCGATGCGCTGAACTGGACGCCCTTGCGCGGCTCGCCTTTCACGCCCAGTTCGACCGCGTTGCTGGTTTCCTTCTCCAGCCTGGCGTTGCCCAACACGCCATAGCCCTGCCCTGCGCCGGTGTAGCTGAAGGAGTCGTAGGTGCTGGTGCGGTCGGCGCCGCTCGGCATGCGCGCACCGCGCTTGAAGCTGGCGTAGGCGTTGAAGCTGGGCGCCAGTTCGACCGACAGGCCCAGGCTGGGCGCCAGGTAGCTGTCGCTGTCGTCCTTGAGCTCCTTGGCGGCGGACGGCACGGCGACGAGGTAGTTCTCCAGGTTTTTGGGGCTCAGCTTGCGGTGCTCGAAGCGCAGGCCCGGCGTCAGCGTGGCGCTGTGGCCGGCCAGCGCGAAGGCGACGTCGCCGCGCGCATAGGCCGCGAACTTGAGCGTGTCCATGTCCGCCATGCGGTTCTTTTGCGTGAGCTGGTGAGTGGTAGTGCCCACCACCAGCCTGTCCTCCTTCCACGGACGGCGGGTTTCCAGGTCTTCCAGGGTGAAGCCGTAGTTCAGCAGCGTGGCCGCGTTGAGCTGCTTGCCCGCGTCGCTGGCGATGCCCACGCTCTTGTTGTACAGGCCGGTGGAAATGTCGCGCGTGTAGGGACGGCCGCCGGTGATGTAGGGCGCGTGGGTGTTGTCTTCCACTTTCGCGTCCTGCACGTAGAGGCGGGTGTCGATGCTGTCGAACAGCAGGCCGCCGGCGGCGGCGTAGCCGTGGTCCAGGCTGACGCGCGTGCGGCGCGTGGCGGACGCCTGCTGCGAGCCTTCGGGATAGAGCGAGAGCTGCTTGTTCTTGATCTCGCGGTCGTGTTCGGACTTGAAGGCGTCCACGGTGAAGCCCAGCTTGTGGCCGGCCAGCGGCGCCCAGCTGAATTTGCCCAGCAAGGCGTCCGACGACCAGTCGTCCGGATTGAGCACGGCATTGCCCTTGCTGCCCAACTGCTGGCCGTCGCGGTGCACCAGTACGGCCAGGGCTTTCAGCGCGCCCAGGCCTGCGGCGCCGGTCAGCGCGTGCATCCTGGCCTTGTCGCCCGAGGTGTAGCCGAATTTGTATTCAGCGTAGCTGTCGCGGGTGGCGCCCAGATAGTCTTCCGGCGACTTGGTGACGAAGGACACGCTGCCGCCCAGGCCGGGCGTGCCCGCCCCCGCCGCCGAGGTGCCGGAGCCGATGCGCACTTCGCGGAAGGTTTCCGGGTCAAAGTAGTCGCGGCCCACGCCGAAGCTGTTCAGGGTGTTGCCGTCCGGCTTGGGCGCGGCGTCCGGCAGCGAGATGCCGTCCAGGTCCAGGCTCACGCGGTTGCCTTCCACGCCACGGATGTTGAAGCCGGTGTTGCCCGCGCCGTCCCAGATATTGCCGGAGCCGATGCCGGCCGCCGGCACGCTGATGAGCGGCTCGTAGCGCGCCATATTGGCCATGTCGGTGGCGTTGCGCCTGGCGAGTTCGGCGCTGCCTATGACGGTGGTGGTGCCGGCCCTGGAGGGCGCGTCCTCGCGCTGGGCGGTGACCAGGATTTCGTTCAGTTGGGTGGTTTGGGCGATAGCCGGTGCGGCGGGCACGGCGAATGCGGTCAGCAGCAGCGCGGCAAGGCGCCGCCGGCGCGGGGGGTTGGCAGCCATAGAATTCCAGATGGGGAGAGGTTTAAGGCTGGCTCTCCTTGTGGATATCGCTGGCAACGGCGCATATTAACAAGAATGATTCTTATTTACAAGTGCGCATGGTGTTCAGGGGTGGGGCGCAGCGGCTGCGGCGGCTTGCGGTTGCGGCTGGTCCTGGCCCTTGCCGACGATCTGGATGTAGATTTCGTTCTGCTTGATCATGCTCAGCTCGAAGCGGGCCCGTTCTTCGACGGCGCCGGTGCCGTCCTTGAGGTCGCGCACTTCGGAATCGAGCTTGGCGTTGCGGCTTTTTAGCTCGTCGTTCTTCTTCTGGGCCACCGCCACCTGGCTTTCCAGGTCGGCGACGCGCAGCCAGCCGCCTTTCCCCAGCCAGAGCGGGTACTGTATCAGCAGCAGCAGCGCTGCCAGTGCGAGGGTAATCAAACGCATAGGGAAAAGCCGGCCAGGCAAGCGCCCGGCCGGCGTGGTGCTTACTTCAGGTTGTAGAACGCGTCGCGGCCAGGGTAGGAAGCGATGTCGCCCAGGTCTTCTTCAATGCGCAGCAGCTGGTTGTACTTGGCCATGCGGTCCGAACGGGACATGGAACCGGTCTTGATCTGCAGCGCGTTGGTGCCCACGGCGATGTCGGCGATGGTCGAGTCTTCGGTTTCGCCCGAGCGGTGCGAGATCACGGCGGTGTAGCCGGCGCGCTTGGCCATTTCGATGGCGGCGAAGGTCTCGGTCAGGGTGCCGATCTGGTTGATCTTGATCAGGATGGAGTTGGCGATGCCCTTCTGGATGCCTTCTTTCAGGATCTTGGTGTTGGTGACGAACAGGTCGTCGCCCACCAGCTGCACGCGCTTGCCCAGCGCGGCGGTCAGCGTCGCCCAGCCTTCCCAGTCGCCTTCGTGCATGGCGTCCTCGATCGAGATGATCGGGTACTTGTCGCACCAGGTGGCCAGCAGGTTGGTGAACTCGACGGCGGTCAGGCTCATGCCTTCGCCGTCCAGCTGGTATTTGCCGTCCTTGTAGAACTCGGAGGCGGCGCAGTCCAGGCCCAGCGCGATCTGGGTGCCCGGCTCGTAGCCGGCTTCCTCGATGGCCTGGATGATGAGCTTGATCGCTTCTTCATGGTTGGCCAGCGATGGGGCGAAGCCGCCTTCGTCGCCCACGGCGGTGCTCAGGCCCTTCTTGTGCAGGATCTTTTTCAGCGTGTGGAACACTTCCGCGCCGTAGCGGATGGCTTCCTTGAAGGAAGGCGCGCCCACCGGGATGATCATGAATTCCTGGATGTCCAGGTTGTTGTCGGCGTGCGCGCCGCCGTTGATGACGTTCATCATCGGCACCGGCATCTGCATGGCGCCCGAACCGCCGAAGTAGCGGTACAGCGGCAGGCCGGCTTCTTCGGCGGCGGCCTTGGCCACGGCCATCGACACGGCCAGCATGGCGTTGGCGCCCAGGCGCGACTTGTTCTCGGTGCCGTCCAGGTCGATCAGGGTGCGGTCCAGGAAGGCCTGTTCATTGGCGTCCAGGCCCATGATGGCTTCCGAGATTTCGGTGTTGATGTTTTCGCAGGCTTGCAGCACGCCCTTGCCGAAGTAGCGCTTCGGATCGCCGTCGCGCAGCTCGATGGCTTCGCGCGAACCGGTCGATGCGCCTGACGGCACAGCCGCGCGGCCCATCACGCCCGACTCCAGCAGCACGTCGCATTCGACGGTAGGATTGCCGCGCGAATCGATTACTTCACGGCCGATAATGTCTACGATAGCACTCATGTCATACTCCAAAAGTTTAAGCAAAACTGTTGCTCGCGGGGCCAGTCTGGCTTGACCCCGCGCAAGGTGCAGCAAGGGTAACAGACGGCAGCCGGATGTGGAAGCGGGTCCGGCGTATGTGTTCTATACGCCGGACCCGCCCGGTAACTCATGATTCTGTCTGCGCAGTGGTAACTTAGTTAAAACTGGTTTCCAGGAAGCCCGCCTTCTTGGTCACACGGTCCAGCTCGATCAGCACCGACAGCAGCTCCTTCATGCGGCCCAGCGGCACCGCGTTCGGGCCGTCCGACAGCGCGGTGGCCGGGGTCGGGTGGGTTTCCATGAACAGGCCGGCCACGCCCACGGCCACGGCCGCGCGCGACAGCACCGGCACCATCTCGCGCATGCCGCCCGAGGAGGAACCATTGCCGCCCGGCAGCTGCACCGAGTGGGTGGCATCGAACACCACCGGGGCGCCGGTTTCGCGCATGATGGACAGCGAGCGCATATCGGACACCAGGTTGTTGTAGCCGAAGGAGGCGCCGCGTTCGCAGGCCATGAAGTTGTCTTCAGGCAGGTTCTTGGCGGCCGCCGCGGCGCGCGCCTTGGCGATCACGTGCTTCATGTCGCCCGGGGCCAGGAACTGGCCCTTCTTGATGTTCACCGGCTTGCCCGACTCGGCGCACGCGTTGATGAAGTCGGTCTGGCGGCACAGGAAGGCCGGGGTTTGCAGCACGTCCACCACGGACGACACCACTTCGATTTCCTCGATGGTGTGCACGTCGGTCAGCACCGGCACGCCCAGTTCGCGCTTGACGTCGCCCAGGATCTCCAGGCCTTTTTCCATGCCCGGACCACGGTAGGACGTGCCCGACGAACGGTTCGCCTTGTCGAAGGACGACTTGTAGATGAAGGGAATGCCCAGCTCGGTGGTCATTTCCTTCAGCGCGCCGGCCACGTCGAACGCCATCTGGCGCGACTCGATCACGCAAGTGCCGGCGATCAGGAAGAAGGGCTGGTCGAGGCCTACGTCAAATCCGCACAGTTTCATGCTGCATCTCCTTGGAGCTGGTTTTCAACCGCATGCAGACCCTTGGACGCTTTTTGCGCCAGCGCTGCCTTGATGTAGGACGTGAACAGCGGGTGGCCGTCGCGCGGGGTCGATTTGAATTCAGGGTGGTACTGCACGCCCATATACCATGGGTGCGCGTTCTCGCCGGTGCGCGGCAGTTCCATGATTTCGCACAGGTCTTCGGTCGGGGTGCGCGCGGCAACCACCAGGCCGGCGGCTTCCACGCGGCCCAGGTAGTGGTTGTTGGCCTCGTAGCGGTGGCGGTGGCGCTCGGTCACCACGCTGCCGTAGATTTCCGATGCCAGCGTGCCCGGCTTGACGGCGCAGGCTTGCGCGCCCAGGCGCATGGTGCCGCCCAGGTCCGACTTCTCGTCGCGCTTTTCAACCTTGCCGTCCAGGCCTTGCCATTCGTCGATCAGGGCCACCACAGGCTGGTCGGTCTGCGGCTCGAACTCGGTGGAATTGGCGTTCGTCAGGCCGGCCTTGTGGCGCGCGTATTCAATCAGTGCTACCTGCATGCCCAGGCAGATGCCCAGGTAAGGGATCTTGTTTTCACGGGCGAACTGGGCCGCCATGATCTTGCCTTCCACGCCGCGCTTGCCGAAGCCGCCCGGCACCAGGATGGCGTCGTACTTGGCCAGCTCGGCGCAGCCGGTGGTCTCGATCTCTTCCGAGTCGATGTACTCGATGTTGACCTTGGACTCGTTGTGGATGCCGGCGTGACGCAGCGCTTCGGTCAGCGACTTGTACGACTCGGTCAGCTCCACGTATTTGCCGACCATGCCGATCGACACTTCCGCTTTCGGGTGCTCCAGCGTGTAGATCAGCTTGCTCCACACGGACAGGTCGGCCGGGGCCGGGTTCAGGTCCAGCGCTTCGCAGATGATGGCGTCCAGGCCCTGGTCGTGCAGCATCTGCGGCACTTTGTAGATGGTGTCCACGTCCCACACCGAGATCACGGCCTGCTCTTCGATGTTGGAGAACAGCGAGATCTTGGCGCGTTCGTCTTCCGGAATGGCGCGGTCGGCGCGGCACAGCAGCGCGTTCGGCGAAATGCCGATTTCGCGCAGCTTCTGCACCGAGTGCTGGGTCGGCTTGGTCTTCAGTTCGCCGGCCGAGGCGATGAACGGCACCAGGGTCAGGTGGACGAAGGCGGTGTTCTTGCGGCCTGCGCGCAGGCTCAGCTGGCGCGCCGCTTCCAGGAAGGGCAGCGACTCGATGTCGCCCACGGTGCCGCCGATTTCGCACAGGGCCACGTCGTAGCCTTCCGCGCCGCGGCGGATGTAGTCCTGGATTTCATTGGTGATGTGCGGAATCACCTGCACGGTCTTGCCCAGGTACTCGCCGCGGCGTTCCTTGCGGATCACGGATTCGTAGATCTGGCCGGTGGTGAAGTTGTTCACCTTTTTCATGCGGGTGGAGATGAAACGCTCGTAGTGGCCGAGGTCGAGGTCGGTTTCCGCCCCGTCGTCGGTAACGAAGACTTCACCGTGCTGCATGGGGCTCATGGTGCCTGGATCGACGTTGATGTACGGATCGAGCTTGAGCATGGTGACTTTGAGGCCGCGCGATTCGAGGATCGCGGCGAGGGAGGCGGCGGCTATCCCTTTACCAAGGGAAGACACAACGCCACCGGTGACGAAGACATATTTGGTCATTGCGGGTCGGTGCCGAACGGCACGTGCGGGAAATTGAAATTATAGCGCAAATTGCGCGATTCTTCATCAGTACGGCTGCAAATAGCCCGAACGCCAGCGCTATTCCCCCGGCTCGGCTGATAAAAACGGCAAGATTGCATGCTGTGTTGGACAGCGTACAGAGCCGCCTGCGCGCTTGCCGCAGAATGGGTTTTCAATGACATTTCCACAACGGAGGACGACATGAGCTACGAAGAACGCGATGCCTACGGCATGTATGTAGACCGGGGCCACAAGGGCCCAGGTCCTGAACTGATGGGCGCCGACACGCTGATCGGCGACCACGTGCACAATCTGCAAAACGAGCACCTGGGCGAGATCAAGGAGATCATGCTGGACATGCGCTCGGGCAAAATCGCCTACGCGGTCATGGCCAGCGGCGGCGTGTTCACGCTGGGCGAGCGGCTGTTCGCGGTGCCTTGGGAGGCGCTGACGCTGGACACGGTGAACAAACGCTTCACGCTGAACATCGACAAGGACCGCATCGACAACGCGCCCGGCTTCGACACCGAGCACTGGCCTAATATGGCCAACCAGGCCTGGGCTGCCGAGATCCACAACTACTACGGCACCAGCGCGCGCTAGCTCCTGGCCGCTGCATCAAGTAAGCCTGCCTGTACGCGCCCTCTCCGGGCGCGTTTTCTATTGTTCCAGCCGCATCGGCACGTAGGCAATGCCGTGCTGTTCAACGCGCGGGCCGGTGGCGGCAAAGCCGAAGTGCCGGTACATCGGCACCGCGTAGACGGAAGCATTGACCGTGATCGCCTGCCCCGCCGGCACCGCCGCGCGCGCGGTGTCCCACAGCTGGCGCGCATGGCCCTGGCCATGATGGCGGCGCGCCACGTACAGGTGGAACAGATGCGTGCCGTGGCGCAGCGCGACGACGCCGGCCAGGCCGCCATCGAGCCAGCCGGTCCAGTATTGATACTCTTCGCCCGTCACATAGCGTTCAATCGCCCCGGCCGCCATGCTCAGCATGAATTGCTCCGCACCGGCGCCGTCCGGCGCCAGCGTCATAAACGGCATCAAGTCATGGATCAGCGCGCTGATCGCCCCCGCATCCCCACGCTCCGCCTTCCGCATTAACATTTTTTCCATGCCGCCATTCTATTTGATATCAGCCTTCGCGCTAACCGTTCGCGGCTAGCAAAAATCGCGGCTGGCGGTGGGCAGGCTGCCGAGCAGGTGGCTCATGTCCACCAGCCGCTTGGCCACCAGGTGGCGCACGATGCCTTCCTGCTGCCACACGCCGTACACGCCCAACAACTGGGCGCCCAGCACTTCCTTGCGCTGCTGCTCCACCAGCGCCGGCCAGATGATCACGTTCACGTTCCCGGTCTCGTCCTCTATCGTGATGAACAGTACGCCCTTGGCCGTGCCCGGCCGCTGCCGCACGGTGACGATGCCGCAGCCGCGCGCGAGCTGGCCGTTGCGGTAGCTGTTCAGCGTGGACGCGGGCATGAAGCGGTGGTCCAGCAGCGTGGCGCGCAGCAGCGCCAGCGGGTGGCGGCGCAAGGTCAGCCCCTGCGCGCGGTAGTCGCTGACGATGTCGTCGCCCTCGCCGGGCGGGCGCAGTTGCGGCGTTTCCTCGTCCGGCTCGGTGGGCCGCAGCAAGTCCTTGTCCGGCACGGCGCCGGCCGCTTCCCACAAGGCCTGGCGGCGGTTGCCGGACAGGCCTTCCAGCGCGTTGGCGGCGGCCAGCACTTGCAGGTCATGCCGGTCCAGGTCGGCGCGCCGGGCCAGGTCGGCCACGCTGGCGTAGGCGCGCACGGCGCGCGCCTGTTCGATGCGCCCGGCGCTGTCCGCACGCATGCCGCGCAGCACGGAAAAGCCCAGCCGCACCGCGGGCTGGCGGCGCGCGCCGGCCTCTTCCTCCAGCGCCGAGTCCCAGCCGCTGATGGCCACGTCCACCGGCCGCACGATCACGCCGTGGCGCCTGGCGTCCTGCACCAGCTGCGAGGGGCCGTAGAAGCCCAGCGGCTGGCTGTTGAGCAAGGCGCACAGGAAGGCGGCCGGCTCGTGGCATTTGACCCAGGAGCTGGCGTAGGTCAGCAGCGCGAAGCTGGCCGCGTGCGATTCCGGGAAGCCGTATTCGCCGAAGCCCTGGATTTGCTTGCAAATGGCCTCCGCGAATTCAAGCTCATAGCCGCGCTCGGTCATACCACTGATAATGTCATCCCGGTATTTGTCCACACCGCCCTTGCGCTTCCACGCCGCCATGTCGCGCCGCAGCTGGTCCGCCTTTCCTTCCGAAAAACCTGCTGCAATCATGGCCACTTGCATCACCTGCTCCTGGAAAATGGGCACGCCCAATGTCCGCTTGAGCGCTTCGTCCAAGCCCGGCGGGGAATCGATCAGTTTGGGATTCATGCGGCGCTGCAGGTAAGGATGGACCATGCCGCCCTGGATAGGGCCGGGCCGCACCAACGCCACCTCGACCACCAGATCGTAGAATTCCCTCGGCCGCAGGCGCGGCAGCATGCTCATCTGCGCGCGCGACTCGATCTGGAATACGCCTATGGTGTCGGCCTCGCACATCATGTCGTAGGTCTGCTCATCTTTGGGCGGGATATCCTGCAAGTCGAACGGTCGGCCGCGCCGCTGGCCTATCAGTTCCAGCGCGCGGCGCAAGGCCGACAGCATGCCCAGCGCCAGCACGTCCACCTTCAGCAGGCCCAGCTCCTCCAGATCGTCCTTGTCCCACTGGATCACGCTGCGGTCCTCCATGCTGGCGTTCTCGATGGGCACCAGGCGCGACAGCTTGTCCTGCGCGATGACGAAGCCACCCACGTGCTGTGACAGGTGGCGCGGCATGCCGAGGAACTGGAAGGCCAGCGTGGCCCACTGGTGCGCCAGCCTGGATTCCGGATCGAGCCCGCTTTCACCCAAGCGCCCCAGCAAGTCCTGCTTGCTGTCGAACCAGCGGTGCGACTTGGCCACCTTTTCCACGATGGCCAGGTCCACGCCCAGCGCCTTGCCGGCATCGCGCAGCGCGCTTTTGGGCCGGTAGCAGATGACCGTGGCGGCCAGCGCGGCGCGGTGGCGGCCGTACTTCCCGTAGATGTACTGAATCACCTCCTCCCGCCGCTGGTGCTCGAAGTCCACGTCGATGTCCGGCGGCTCGGCGCGCTCGCGCGAAATAAAGCGCCCTACCAGCAAATTGCTGCGCGCGGGATCCACCTCCGTCACACCCAGGCAGTAGCACACCGCCGAATTGGCCGCCGAGCCGCGTCCCTGGCACAGGATATTCTGCGAGCGGGCGTAGCGCACGATGTCGTACACCGTCAGGAAATAAAACTCGTATTTCAGCTCCGCGATCAAGGCCAGCTCCTGCTCCACCTGGGCGCGCACCTTGTCCGGAATGCCTTGCGGATAGCGCCGCTGCTCGGCGCAGCGGTACGTCTCCTGGCGCAGATAGCTGGCCGGCGTGTGGCCCTGCGGCACCAGCTCGTGCGGGTATTCGTACTTCAGTTCGTCCAGCGAGAACTTGCACAGCGCGGCGATGCGCACGGTTTCGTCCAGCGCGGCGCGCGGATAGAGATTGGCCAGCCGCAGCCGCGAACGCAGGTGCTGCTCGGCGTTCTGCGCCAGTTCGTAGCCGCACTCGGACACCGGGCGGCCCACGCGCACGGCCGTCAAGGTGTCCAGCAGCGGCTTGCGCGAGCGCACATGCATGCGCACATTGCCCACCGCCGTCACCGGCAAGCCGTGCTGCCACGCCACCTCGTCCACACTCATGCGGTGCGCCTCGTCGAAGGCGTGCTGCAGCAGGTTCAGGCCTATCCAGGCGCGGCCGGGGAAGTGCGCCGCCATCCAGGCCGCCTGCAGGTGCAGCGTGTCCACGTGTTCCGGCTGGTCGGACGGGTAGCGCGGCAGCAGTATCAGCAGGCAGTCCGGCAAGCCCTTCAGGTGGGCCTGGGCCGGCTGCGGCGCGGCGATGTCGTCGAGATAAAGCTTGTAACTGCCCTTGACCACGCCTTCGCGCATGCGCGCCAGCGTGATGAGCTCGGACAGGTTGCCATAGCCTTCGCGGTTTTCCGCCAGGGCCAGCAGCGACAGCCCCGGCGAGCCATCCGGCTTGCTCAAATGAAAATGGCAGCCTATCAGCAGCGGAAATGGCGGCGCCCCCTCCGGCGTGGCACGCTTGGCCGCCCCATGCGCCCGCACCACGCCCGCCAGCGAGCACTCGTCGGTGATGGCCAGCGCCGCGTAGTCCAGCTGCACGGCGCGCTCAGCCAACTCCTCGGCATGGGAAGCGCCTTGCAAAAATGAAAAGTTCGTCAGGCAAAACAGTTCCGCATAGGCTGGCAGGCTGCTGGCTGGCGACGGCGAGGGGGACGGCATGGCTCAAAAATACTGTATATAGATACAGCATTGTACGCGCATCGTGCGGCCCTGGACAGTCTGCGCTATGCTATTCGGCCCGGCAATTTAAGGTACAACCATGCAACGCACCGTCCATGAACTGAAATGCTTCGGCAGCCGCCCCGGCGAGGGCAATGCAGCGCTGGTGGTGCTGGGGGACGCATCCAGCGAGGCCCAGCGGCAGGCGTTCGCGCGCGAGCAGAACCGCAGCGCCTGCGTGTTTGTGGATGCAGTAGCCCCTGCGGACGGGGACAATGCTGCCCAGGAGGCGCTGTTTGTGCTGGACTACTACTATCCGCACATGCGCAGCCCGCTATGCCTGCACGCCACGCTGGCGGCGGCGCGCGTGCTGCTGCGCCAGCTTGGCGCGCCGCTGGCGGTGCGCACCGCCCTGCGCGGCCAGCTGCTGCAGCTGTCCGAGCGCGGCACGGACGTGTTTGTGCGCCTGCAGCGCCAGCCTGCGCCGGACATGGCCATCCCGCCCGGCTTGCCGGGCGCCCTGCTCGGCCAGCCCGCTGCGGAAGCTGGGGCGGGAGCGCTGAAGCTGGCGTCCGCGCCGGCCATCGCTTCGGTCGGCAGCCCCAAGCTGCTGCTGGAACTGGACAGCGTGGCGGCCTTGCTGGCCTTGCAACCGGATCTGGCGCGCATCACCGCCTGGGGCAAGGAGCACGGAGTGAGTGGTTGCTACGCCTACGCGCGGCGCGGCGACGGCAGCTTTGAAGGACGCAACTTCAACCATCTGGACCCGGCGCTGGAGGACAGCGCCACCGGCGTGGCGGCCGGCGCGCTGACCGTGCACCTGGGCCGCGCCATCACCCTGCACCAGGGCGCGAACCTGGGCCAGCCCTGCGTGCTGCGCACCGAATTGGACAGGAGCCACGCGGACGGGGAACACATATTAATCGGCGGCGCGGCCGCATTCCTGCCGGCCTTGTGAGCGGCAAGCCCGCCGCATACACCATTTTTTCTGAAGCACAATGAAAATAGTGTATGTGTGCTGAAATTGAAACAAAGATGCAGCAAGATACGGTGCGTAACTTTCAGTTGAGTCCGCTGGGCTATAAAATCAGCGAAATCTTTCATCTGGAGAAACACGTGCCTACAATTTCCGCCCTTCGCCGCGCCGTTCTGCTCAGTTTATACGGCAGCGCCGCCCTGGCGACCATGGCCCCGTCCGCCCAGGCCCAGAGCGCCGACGCCAGCGCCAGCCCCATGCAGTCCGTCAACGTGGTGGGCTCGCGCCGCGCCACCAGCTCCGCCACCGACACCGTGGTGCCGGTCGACGTGATTCCGATGAACAAGGCGGCCGAGCAAGGCGCCCAGTTCGACCTGTCGCAGACGCTGACCTATATTTCGCCGTCCTTTAACTCCACCCGCCAGACCGGCGCCGACGGCGCCGACCTGGTGGACTCGGCCGCGCTGCGCGGCCTGAGCTCGGACCAGACCCTGGTGCTGATCAACGGCAAGCGCCGCCACACCGCCGCGCTGGTGAACATCTTCGGCGCGCGCAACCGCGGCAGCACCGGCACCGACATGAACACCATTCCGACCATGGCCATCAAGGACGTGCAGATCCTGCGCGACGGCGCCGCCGCCCAGTACGGTTCGGACGCCATCGCCGGCGTGATGGACATCGGCCTGAAGAAAAACATCGGCTGCGAGTCGTCGGTGGGCTACAGCCAGTACTCGGCCGGCGACGGCAAGAACTACATGGCCTCGGCCTACTGCGGCTTCGCCATGGCCGGCGGCACGGTGGGCGTGACCGGCGAATACCTGGACCGCGGCCGCTCCAACCGCGCCGAGCCGGGCAACCCGCGCACCATAGGCGACTCCAAGTCCGAGAACCAGACCGTCTACGTGAACGGCGAAATCCCGGCCGGCGCGGGCGGCAAGTTCTACTTCACGGCCGGCCTGCAGCAGCGCGACGCCTCCAGCGGCGCCTGGGCGCGCGACGGCGTCGACGACGTGCCGACCCGCAATTCCGCCGCCATGTACCCGAACGGCTTCGTGCCCTTCATCAACGGCGAGCTGGACGACCGCTACGGCATCATCGGCTACCGCAGCAAGCTCGGCGAGTGGAACACCGACCTCTCGCAGACCTACGGCTACAACCGCCTGAAGTACAACATCAGCAACACGCTGAACGCCTCCATCGCCCACCTGCCGGCCAACAAGGGCATCAGCCCGAGCAGCTTCAACGCGGGCGGCTTCTCCTTCCAGCAGACCACCACCAACGCCGACGCCAGCCGCTACTTCGAGGGCCTGGTGGGCGACGGCATGAACGTGGCCTTCGGCGCCGAGTACCGCCGCGAGACCTACAAGATTTTCGCCGGCGAGCCGGGCTCCTATATCGACGCGGACGGCCCCGGCGGCGGCAATGCCGGCAGCCAGGGCTTCCCCGGCTTCCAGCCGGGCGACGTGACCAATGCCAGCCGCCACAGCACCGCGCTGTACCTGGACCTGGAAGCGGACCTGAACAAGAAAACCAAGCTGCAGGGCGCGCTGCGCTACGAGAAATTCAGCGACTTCGGCTCCACCGTGACCGGCAAGCTGGCCGGCTCCTACAGCGTGAACGACGCCGTGCTGCTGCGCGGCTCGGCCAGCACCGGCTTCCGCGCGCCGTCGCTGCAGCAGGCGCACTTCTCGTCGACCTACACCGACTTCGTGGGCGGCAAGCCGACCGACATCTCGATCACCCCGGCCGTGGGCGCGGTGGGCCAGCTGGCCGGCCTGCCGCCGCTGAAGGAAGAAAAGTCGCGCAGCTTCACCTTGGGCGCAACCTGGACCCCGAGCGGCGCGCTGTCGGTCACGGCCGACCTGTACCAGATCAAGATCAAGGACCGCATCGTGCTGTCCGGCCTGTTTGACGACAGCAACTACCCTACCCTGGCGGCCAAGCTGGCCACGCTGGGCGTGGGCGGCGCGCAGTTCTTCGTCAACTCGGTCGACACCAAGACGCGCGGCCTGGACCTGACCGCCTCGCACCGCGGCGCCATCGCCGGCAACAAGCTGACCACCTTCCTGGCGATGAACTTCGGCAAGACCGAAGTGGACGCCATCCACGCCCCGGCCGCGCTGAAAGGCTACGAGGACGTGCTGCTGTCCGAGCGCGAGCGCCTGTTCCTGGAGCAAGGCGGCCCGCGCCGCAAGGCCACGCTGGGCTTCGACCTGACCACCGGCGCGCTGGAGACCGACTTCAAGATCATCCACTTCGGCCCGCAGACCTTGGGCACCTGGAGCGGCACCGCGTCCGGCGTGGCCAACCAGCATTACGCGCCCAAGACCTCGGCCGACCTGGGCTTCACCTACAGCTTCAGCAAGAACACCAAGCTGACCTTCGGCGCGAGCAACATCTTCAACGTCCATCCTAGCGTGCAGGACCCGAACGAAACCGACAACGGCTTCAAGTACGAAAGCGTGCAGTTCGGCCTGAACGGCACCTCCTACTTCGGCCGCCTGTGGGTCAAGTTCTAAGCCTCCCCGCCTAGCCCGAAACGCCCGCCGCAGCCATGCGCCGGGCGTTTTTTCAAGCCGCCGCGCTTTGATCCAGCGCAGCATCGCCCCCTGCCCCAGTGCTAAAATCAAAGCTCACGCAGGAGGCTCTATGGCTACCCTTACCTTCGAGATTCCAGACGATATGCACGCAGAACTGCTCGACGCAGCGCGGGAACGCGATATTCCGCTGCGCGACTTCCTGCTGACCGCGATAGGCGAGGAAATCGACCGCGAGAAAAACCGGCAGGAAGCCGAACACCGTTACGCGGAGTATGTTCGCACTGGCCTTGCCTACTCGTTGGAAGAGGTCAAAGAAGAATTCGAAAAGCGGATAGCCGGGCTTTGTGCCCAAGAAAAACAGGCAGGCTGACCAGTGTCGTTTTGCAATGACCAGAATTGTGCTTATGCCGCAGGCAAAAGCTGATCTTGACCAGATATTTGAATACTTCGCTCACTCTTCCGTCATAAATTCCGCAGGCAGAATTGCAGAAATTACTGCCCATCTGCGCATACTTGCACAAGCGCCTTTGCTCGGCAAGCCACTGGCAAAAAACCGGCGCGAACTATTGATCGGCAAGCGCCGCAATATCTACGCTGTAGAGTATCAATACGATCAACCAAAAGACACCGTGTTCGTCAGCGCAATCCGCAGCCGGCGACAGGCAGCGCGCTAATTCATCTCCTTGGCGCCCTCTCTCATGCACTTACAGCGCTGAAATCTCGTCGCTCATGTTGAGGATGGCCTGGGCGTTGTATTGTTCGGCGAAGAAGGGGTCGCCGAACAGGGTGCCGGCTTCGGCCTTGTGGCGCAGATAGGTCAGCACCTGGCCGCGCTGCAGGGCGTAGCGGTCGTCGGAGATGTGGCGGTATTCGGCGCGGATGCCTTGCGTGTAGTGGCGGTACACATCCTCCGCCTGCCCCAGGATGGCCAGGTCCACGCTGAGCATGGTTTCCTTCAGCGGGTGCGCCACGCCGGCGCTCTGGAAGTGGTCGGTGGCCCGTATCAGCGCGGCCACGTCGTCCGCGATGTCCGGCCCCAGGCCGCTGGCCAGCCATTGCCGCGCGCTGGCTTCCTCGTTCGACAGACCGCTGCCTGCGCCATGGTCGTACACCGCGTCGTGGAACCAGAACGCGGCCCGCACGATGTCGGCGTCGCGCCGCGCCGGGCCGACGTTGGCGCTCCAGGTGCGGATCTCGGCCAGGCCGTGCACCAGGTGGTCCAGGTTGTGGTAGTGGCGCCCGGGGCCGCCGTAGGCGCCGGGGCCGGTCAGGCGCTCGAACCAGGCGTCGGCGTTGGCCGCCGCCGCCGGGTCGGCCGCCGCGCCCTGCCACAGCGCGTCCCATTCCTTGCGCAGCCAGCCGATGATCCAGGCCTTGTAGGCCGGCGCCGGCACGAAATTCTTCATGGTCCAGTTCCAGCCCACCGGCCCTTCCAGCGCCTTGACGAAGCTGGAGCTGACCGAGCCGAGGTCGCGCGGCGGCATCACGAACAGCGTCTTGGCGCCGCCGATCACGTCCACATTGGTTTGCTGGATCAGGTTTTCATAGTCGAAGTCGGCGGTGGTGCGGATGCCGCGCACCAGGTAGTCGATGCCGTGCTTCTTGGCCACGCGCGCCGTGTAGTCGCTCTTGACGATCTGCACCTGCACATTGTCCCAGCCGCGCTCGGCGCAGCTCTCGGCGATGATGGCCTTGCGCTGCTCGGCCGAGAACTTGGGCTGCTTGGTGGAGTTCTCGGACAGGAACACCACCACCTCGTCCGCAATGGAACGCGCCTCGCCTATCACCCACATATGGCCGTTGGTGATGGGGTCCAGGGTGCCCGAAAAGCCGATTTTCTTCATGCGCCGCTCCACTGCCGAGGTAAAACGACATTCTAGCCGGGCGCGGCCTTTCCGGTTACAGGAAACTTAAATTCCAGGAAACTCAACTTTTAGGAAACTCGACTCTTACCTGCAAGCCGCCCAGGCGCTCGGAATGCCCCAGCACCAGCGCGGCCCCGTGGCGCTCGGCGATGGCCTTGATGATGGCCAGCCCCAGCCCGCTGCCGCCGGCCGCGCTGCCGGGCACGCGGTAGAAGCGGCTGAACACGCGCTCGCGCTCTTCCGGCGAAATGCCGGGACCGCTGTCCTCGACGCACAGCACCGGCCCGCGTTCGCCCTGAAGCACTTCCACGTCCACCGTGCCGCCGGCCGGCGTGTACTTGATGGCGTTGTCGATCAGGTTGCGCAGCAGTATCAGCAGCGCGTCGCCCTGGCCCGCCACGCTCAGCTCGTCGGCGCGCGGCAGGCCCAGGTCGATCTCGCGCGCCTGCGCGGCGCCGGCCATGTCGCCCAGGGTGCGCTTGGCCAGGTCGGCCAGATTGACCTGGTCGAATTTCTGCTCGGCGCCGCCGGACTCCTGGCGCGCCAGCACCAGCAATTGCTCCACCAGCCGCGTGGCGCGCTCGATGCCGGCCGTCAGGCGGCCCACCGCCACCGCGCGCGCGGACGCGTCCTCGGCGCGGTCCAGGCTCAGCACCTGCAGCTTGAGCGCGGCCAGCGGCGAGCGCAGCTCGTGCGCGGCGTCGGCCACGAAATGCTGCTGCGCGTCGAAGGCGGTGCGCACGCGGCCGAACAGCAGGTTCAGTTCGTGCACCAGCGGCCGCACCTCGTCCGGCAAATCGTTCTCGGACACCGGCGACAAATCGTCCGCCTGGCGCGCCGCCACCTGCTTGCGCACGCGCGCCACCGGCGCCAGCGAACCGCTGACCACCCACCACACCACCAGCATCAGCAGCGGCGCCATCAGGGCGATGGGCGCCACCGTGCGCAGCGCCAGCGCGCCGGCCATGCGCTGGCGCACCGCCATGTCCTGCGCGATCTGCACGGTCTGGTTGCTGGTCTGCACCGAGAAGATGCGGTAGGTGGCGCCGCGCACGCGCACATTGGAAAAGCCCAGCACGGCGCGCTGCGGCAGCTCGGCGCGGGACAGCGAACGGAACACCTGCACGCCGTCCGGGGTCCACACCTGCACCACCATGTCGTCGTTGCCGGGGTCGGCCGCCGGGTCGTTGGCGTGGTTGGCCAGCGGCGCGCCGGAGCGCAGCGACAGCGCCATTTGCTGCATGTGGTAGTCGAAGATCTCGTCGGCGTCGCTGCGCGCGCTGCGGTAGGCGATCAGGGCCTGGGCCATGGCGGCCAGCACGATGGCGGCCAGCAGGAACCACAGCAGGCGGGCGCGCAGCGAGTGCGAGACCGAACGCGACACGGACTTGCTGACCGACTGCGACATCGACGCGACGGAGACCTTCATGCCTTGGGCACCATGTAGCCCAGGCCGCGCACGTTCTGGATCAGCTCGCTGCCCAGCTTCTTGCGCAGGCCGTGGATATACACTTCCACCGCGTTGCTGTTGACTTCATCCTTCCAGCTGTACAGCTTTTCCTCCAGCTGGGCGCGCGACAGCACGATGCCGGGGCGCGCGATCAGCGCCTCCAGCACCGCCCATTCGCGCGCCGACAGGCTGACGTTCTGGCCGTTGGCGATCACCTCCCGCGTTTGCGGGTTGATCATCACGTCCTTGTGCTCGAACACCGGATCGGCGCGCCCGGCCGAACGGCGCAGCAGCGCGCGGATGCGCGCCAGCAGCTCGTCCAGGTCGTAGGGCTTGAGCACGTAGTCGTCCGCGCCCGCGTCCAGGCCGGCGATGCGCTGGTCCACCGCGTCGCGCGCCGTGGCCACCAGCACCGGCGTGATTTCCTTGCGCGCGCGCATGGAGCGCAGCACTTCCAGGCCGTCCTTGCGCGGCAGGCCCAGGTCCAGCAGCACCAGGTCGTAGGTCTGGGTCTGCAGGGCGGTATCGGCCATGTCGCCGTCCTTGACCCAGTCCACCGCGTAGTGCTCGGCGCGCAGCAAGTCCAGCACCACCTCGCCTATCATCGTATCGTCTTCCACCAGCAGCAGGCGCATGGCTATTCCTTTTATTGATTGTTAACCGATCCGCACCGGAATGAAGATCTTCTCATCCCCGCGCTGGATCAGCAAGGCCACCGACTTCTCGGACTTGGCCATCACGTCGCGCACCTGCTCGATGGTGTTGACCGCGCGCCCGTTCACCGACAGCAGCACGTCGCCCGGCTGCACGCCGGCGTAGGCCGCCGCGCCGCCCGCGCCCTCGATCAGCAGGCCGGAGTTGATGCCGGACTGGCGCTTCTCGACCGGGTCCAGCGGACGCAGCTGCAAGCCCAGCTTGACCTTGCTGCTGGCGCCGTCGTCGGCGCGGGCCACGTCGGCCACCTTGTCGGCCGCATTGCCCAGCTTGCCGCTCAGCTCGATGGCCTTGCCCTGGCGCCACACTTCCAGCACCACTTTATCACCCGGCAGGGCCACGCCCACCACGGCCGGCAGGTCGCCCGAGGCGATAATCTTCTGGCCGTTGATCTTGCGGATCACGTCGCCGGACTTCAGGCCGGCCTTGTCGGCGGGGCCGCCCGGTTCCACATTGGCCACCAGCGCGCCTTCCGGCGTATCGAGCTTGAAGGAATCGGCGAAGGCCTGGTCCACCTCCTGCACCGTCACGCCCAGCTTGGCGTGCGCCACCTTGCCGGTCGATACGATCTGGTCCTTGATCTTGGTGGCCACGTCGATCGGAATCGCGAACGACAGGCCCTGGTAGCCGCCGGTCTGGCTGTAGATCTGCGAGTTAATGCCGATCACCTCGCCGCGCGTGTTGAACAGCGGGCCGCCCGAGTTGCCGGGATTGACCGCCACGTCGGTCTGGATGAAGGGCACATAGCTGTCCTCGGGACCGAGCGAGCGGCCCTTGGCGCTGACCACGCCGGCCGTGACCGTGCTTTCCAGGCCGTATGGCGAGCCGATGGCCAGCACCCACTCGCCCACTTTCAGGTCCTTGGTGCGGCCCAGCGGCACCACCGGCAGGTTCTTGCCTTCAATTTTCAGCACCGCCACGTCGGTTTTCGGGTCCGAGCCCAGCACCTTGGCGCGGTATTCGCGGCGGTCGGTCATTTTCACCGTCACCTCGCTGGCGTCGCGCACCACGTGGGCATTGGTCAGGATCAGGCCGTCGGGGCTGATGATGAAGCCGGAGCCGACGCCGTGGGTGGGCACGGAACGTTCACCGCGCTGCTGGCCGGGCTGCTGCTGGAAGCGGCGGAAGAATTCGAAGAAGGGGTCGTCGCCGAAAGGATCGCGGCCACGGCCCTGGGCGCCGTCGAAGGCGGTCTTGGTGCTGCCGGTGACGCTGATATTGACCACGGCCGGGCCGTTGCGTTCAGCGATGACGCTGAAGTCCGGCATGGAGATCATGGGCGCGGCCACCGGCGCGGCGGCCTGAGCGGGCGCGGGCGCGGCGGGCTGCGTGGCAGCGGCGCCGGCGCTATTTTGCTGCACCACCACGGCACCGCCGGCACCGAGCGCGCCAAGTACGGCCAGGGCAGCTACGCCACGTTTCATGGTGACGGAAACAGGTTGGTTTTGCATGTCTGCACTCCTGATAAATGGTTGATCGCGGGGCTTACCGATGTAGCCAATATGGGGGATGAGACTTAGGCGCCGCTTAATATTCCAAACCGTTACTTCCGGTTACAGCTGCACGCCGGACGTGCAACTGGCCGGATTGCCCGGCCAGTGTGTACTACCTCGTTACTGCTTTAGCGCATGCAGCTTAAGCGGCTTGGCGCTGCTCCAGCGCGGTCACGTTTTCCGTGCCGTCGATGACGATTTTGCGCGGCTTCAGCGCTTCCGGCACTTCGCGCACCAGTTCGATGGTGAGCATGCCGTTGTCAAAGGCGGCGCCGGTCACTTTCACGTGGTTGGCCAGCTGGAAGCGCTGCTCGAAATCACGCGCCGCAATGCCGCGGTGCAGATAGGTGCGCTCGACGCCGTCGCGCTGCTTGCGGCCCACGATGTGCAGGCTGTCGCGCTCGCTGGTGATGTCGATCTCGCTGCGGTTGAAGCCGGCCAGCGCCATCACAATCCGGTACTGGTCTTCGGAGACCAGTTCGATGTTGTACGGCGGGTAGCTGGGCTGGGCGTCGCCGCGCTGGGCGTCGTTCAGCAGCTGGGCCAGGCGGTCAAAACCGATAGCGGAACGATACAGTGGTGCCAGGTCAAAAGTACGCATGATGATATCCTTTTCAAGTTAAGCGATATGGTCTTCCGGTCCCCTTCTGGGCAACCGGTGCATCCGATATACGGCTGCTTGCCAGCGCTTTCAAGGGCCTGGTTTGAAAAATTTTTGCACGCATTGCGTGAAAACGGCGGGAAACAGTTTGAAATAAAGCGGTGTTTCCTGCGTGCTACACTCGGCTCCTTTAGTCCTCTCCTTTCCGCTCCATGACCGCACTGCGCAAAACCCTGCTGGCCCTGCTGCTCAGCACCGCCCTGGCCGCCCAGGCCGACACCATCCCTGCCCCGGTCGACCAGCCCTACCCCGGCACCATCGTGCTGAAGGTGGACGCGTCCAATACCGCCCAGCAGATTTTCCGCATCAGCGAAACCATCCCGGCCAAGCCCGGCAAGCTGACCCTGCTGTATCCGCAATGGGTGCCCGCCAACCACGGCCCCAGCGGCCCGCTCAACCAGCTGGCCGGCCTGAAGTTCAGCGCCAACGGCAAGCCGCTGGCCTGGAAGCGCGACACCGTCAACGTGCACGCCTTCCACCTGGAAGTGCCGCGCGACGCCAAGGCGGTGGAGGTGGAATACCAGTATTTGTCGCCCACCGAAGCCAACCAGGGCCGCACCACCATCACCAGCGAAATCCTGGGCATCCAGTGGCACTCCATGGTGCTGTACCCGGCCGGCCACACCACGCGCCGCATCACCGTGCAGCCCAGCCTGACGCTGCCGGAAGGCTGGCAGTACGGCAGCGCGCTCGAAACCGCCGAGCGCCAGGGCGACACCGTGCAGTTCAAGGCGCTGGACCTGGAAACCATGGTTGACTCGCCGCTGTTCGCGGGCCGCTACTTCAAGCGCTACGACCTCGACCCTGGCGCGAAACTCCCGGTGCACCTGAACGTGGTGGCCGACACCGCCGAGGCGGTGGAAGCCAAGCCGGAGCAGATCGAACTGCACCGCGCCATGGTGCAGCAGGCCTACAAGCTGTTCAACTCGCAGCACTACCAGCACTACGATTTCCTGCTGGCCCTGAGCGAGGAATTCGGCGGCGTGGGACGCGAGCACCACCAGTCCAGCGAGAACGGCGTGAAGCTCGACTACTTCACCGAATGGAACAAGGCCGAGTCCGTGCGCGGCCTGCTGCCGCATGAATTCACGCACTCGTGGAACGGCAAGTTCCGCCGTCCGGCCGACCAGAACGTGCCCAACTTCAACACCCCGCTGCAGAACAGCCTGCTGTGGGTGTACGAGGGCCAGACCCAGTACTGGGGCCAGGTGCTGTCGGCGCGCTCGGGCATCCAGAAGATGGAAAGCGTGCGCGACATCATGGCCGCCAACGCGGCCCGCTACGACCACATGCAGGGCCGCAGCTGGCGCCCGGTGCAGGACACCACCAACGACCCCATCATCAACGGCCGCCGCCCGCTGGGGTGGACCAACTGGCAGCGCAGCGAGGACTACTACAACGAAGGCGCACTGATCTGGCTGGATGTGGACACCAAGATCCGCGAAATGTCGAACGACACCAAGTCGCTGGACAACTTCGCGCGCAACTTCTTCGGCATCGACAACGGCGCCTACGTGGCCAACCACTACACCTTCGAGGACGTGGTCAAGGCGCTCAACGCCATCCAGCCGCACGACTGGGCCGCCTTCCTGCGCACCCGCCTGGACGGCACCGGCGCCGCGCCGCTGGACGGCTACGCGCGCGCCGGCTGGAAGCTGGTCTACACCGACACCCCCACGCCCTACCTGAAGGCGGTGGAGGAGCGCAGCAAGTCGGCCGACTTCCAGTATTCGCTGGGCTTCTCGCTGAACAGCGAAGGCAAGGTGGAAGCGCTGCAATGGGAAGGCCTGGGCTTCAAGGCCGGCATCGGCGGCGGCACCACGGTGCTGGCCGTCAACGGCACCGCCTACAAGGCCGACGTGCTGCGCGCCGCCGTCACCGCCGCCAAGACCGGCGGCAAGGCGGACGCCAAGCCGATCGAACTGCTGGTCAAGAAGGGCGCGAAATACCGCACCATCCTGCTCGACTACCATGACGGCCTGAAGTACCCGCGCCTGGAGCGCATCCCCGGCACCCCGGACCGCCTGCAGACCATCCTCTCGCCGCTGAAATAAGCGCGCCGGAAGTTTGTCCGGGACAGCACGCGCGGTCCCGGACTGCGGTTATACTGGCCATCTCTCGATAGCCTGGAAAGCTTTCATGGACGAAGCCGCCAACGTCCCTGCCCTGCTGGAAGAAATCGCCCGCCTGCGCCGGGAGCTGGCCGTATTGCACGGCCACAACCGCGTCTTCAACTCCCTGCTCGACAACGCGCCGCTGCTCATTTCCACCAAGGATCTGGAGGGCCGCATCACGATGGCCAACCGGCATTTCGACGTGCTCGACGGCTATGACGCGGCCAATTTCGTCGGCCGCAGCGTGTTCGAGCTGTTCCCGCCCGAGATTGCCGAGCAGCTGTGGCGCAACGACCGCCGCGCCGCGCTCGAGCAGCGCGCCGTGCTGGAAGAGGAAGCGGTGCACCACCGCGACAAGACACTGCACACCTATATGACGGTGAAATTCCCGCTGTACGACGAGCACGGCCAGGTCAACGCCACCTGCGCCGTCTCGACCGACATCACGCAGGCGCGCGCCGCCGAAGACAGCAGCGTGACCGACGAGCTGACCGGGCTGAAGAACCGGCGCTACTTCAATATGCGCTTCAGCGAGGAGCAAAAGCGCGCGCGCCGCGACGGCCGCCTGCTGACCCTGCTGCTGCTGGACGTGGACCGCTTCAAGCAATACAACGACCACTACGGCCACCCGGCCGGCGACGCGGTGCTGCAGGCCGTGGCGCACAGCATGCGCGCGGCGCTGCACCGCGCGGGCGACCTGTGCTTCCGCATCGGCGGCGACGAGTTCGCCTGCCTGTACACCAGCAGCGGCACCGCCGAAAGCCTGGCGCTGGCCGCCGAGATCCGTGCCGAAATGGCGGCGCACGCCATCCCGCACCGCGACAATCCGCCCGGCCTGGCGGTCACGCTGTCGATGGGCGCGGCCTTCCTGGCGGCCGGCGCCGAACTGGGGCTGGACCAGCTCTACTCGCTGGCCGACCAGGCCCTGTACCGCGCCAAACACCTGGGCCGCGACCGCATCGCGACCTGATTTGGTGTATGCTGCGGGCATGAACCAAGACACCGATATCCAGCTCAGCGGCCCGTTCAAGGCCACCGACGGCGCCGGCCGCGCTATCGACATCAAAGCCATCCGCATTTTCGACGAGGGCTATGGCGTCATCGACCTGTATGTGGACCTGGCCGCGCCGGCGTCCGACGGCTTGCACAAGGACAAGAAACTGATCGCCGAGATCAGCGCCCGCCTGCGCAGCCTGGGCTACGCCGGTCCGGACATGACACCGGGCGATCCGGTGATCCAGGAAAAGAAACTGATCGTGCTCGACACGCCGGACGAATTCCTGCCCTTCGCCGTGCGCAAGGGCTTTAAAGACCTGACGTCCGAGTTCGACGAGTAGTTCGTTATAGATAGCGGCTGGCCCAGGCCGCGATCAGATTGGCCACATAGGCGGCGTCCTCGCGCCGCGTCAGCAGATGGTCGGCGTCGTCCAGCGAAACAAAGCTTTTCGGATGGCGCGCCGCCATGAAAATATCCATCGCATTGCGCACCGCCACCGTATCGTCCCCCGGCGCGTGCATCACCAGCAAAGCCTTGCGCAGTCCCGCGATATGCTCGCGCAGGCTGTGTCCGCCCACGTCCTCCACGAACTGCTGCTTGATGCGGAACGGCCGCCCCGCCAGCTGCACCTGCGCCTCGCCCTCGGCGGCGATCTGCTCCAGGTGGGCGCTGAACATATTGGTCACGTAGGCCGGCTCGCCCGGGGCGGCGATGGTCACCACCGCCTTGGCTTCGGGCACGCTGACGGCCGCCGCCAGCACCGCCGCGCCGCCCAGGCTGTGGCCGATCAGCAGGCGGGGCGCGGCGAACTGGGCGCGCAGGAAATCGGCCGCCGCCACCAGGTCCGCCACATTGGACGAGAAATTGGTGTTTTCGAATTCGCCCTCGCTGGCGCCCAGGCCGGTGAAGTCGAAACGCAGCACGGCGATGCCGTGCGCGGTGAGCGCCTGCGCGATGCGGCTGGCCGCGATCACGTCCTTGCCGCAGGTAAAGCAATGCGCAAACAGCGCATAAGCCTGGACCGCGCCGTCCGGGGCGTCCAGGCGCGCCGCCAGGCGGTGGCCGCTGGCGCTGGTGAATTCGTGTCGTTCCGCACGCATGATGGATTCCGCGAAGATGGCAATACCCGCAGTCTAGCCGAACAAGCCATGCAGATACCAGCGCGCTTCAGCCTCGCCCTCCCTGGCCCCCAGCCGTTCGCGGAACACCCAGTAATGCGCATGGTCGGCGCCCTCGGCGATGAAGTAGTCGCGCGTCTGCCCTTCGCTCCACCAGCCCGCCTCGATGCGCTCCGCATTCGACACCATGCGCAGCGGCGACATATAGAACGGCCGGTGGTCGCGCATCAGCAGCGCGATCGGCTTGGGCAGCAGCCAGGCCGGGCGCGGCAGGCTTTGCGGCGGCAGGCGCCCGGCCGCCTCGGCCGCGCGCAGCTTGTCGCGCACCGGCACCCAGGCGTTGGCCAGTTCCGGCCGGTAGTCCGCCTGCGGCGACGCCTTCAGCACATTGTCCGCCCCCAGCCGCGCCACCAGCAGCTCGAACAGGCGCTCGCGGTCCTCCTTGCTGCCGCCCGGCTCCGGGAACAGCGTATCGGTCGGCGGCAGCATGGGGCGCACCTGCGCCGCTTCCAGGCACAGGCCGATGACCGGCGCCGCCAGCTCGGTCTTGGCCAGGCGCTCCTTGAGCAGGCGCAGCAAATGGTCGTCGCGCCACACCGGCTCGCCCAGCGCGATGTCGATGGCCGTCGGCGCGCGCGCCACCTTGCCCCGCTCATGCTCGAGCAGCAGCCTCACGCGCTCGACCGCGAACTGGCGCGCGCACAGCCAGCCCACCATTTGCTGCAGCAGGCGCTGCGCCCCGTGCAGCAGCGCGTCCGCGTGCTCGACGCGGTCGAACAGCTCCAGCTTCGCGCTGAAGGTGGGTGGCGCCTCTATCCACACATGCAGCTCGGGCGCCTCGCCGTGCGCCTCGTCCAGCAGGTCCAGCAAGGCGCGCCCGCAGCGGCGCTGCAAGCCGGGACGGGGCAGGCGCCGCAGGTCCGCCAGCGTGAGGCAGCCCATGCCCTCGAACCAGTTCAGGAAGGGCCGCGCCGGCGGCGGCAGGCTGCTGGGCAGCGGCGCCAGCCGCCGCGTCATGCTCTCGATTGTCAAAGAACGTCCGCCCCCGCTGCGCGCCAGCAGCCAGGCGCCGCGCGCGGTGGGCGCGCAGCCCAGCACGGCGGTGAAACCCAGCGCCCGCATGCTGGCGCGCACCAGCGCGCACAGCTTGCGCACGCCGCCGAACAGGCGCAGGCTGGCGCCCACATCCATCAGCAGCACGGCCTCCTCGGCCTCCGCCACCTGCGGCGTGTAGCGCAGCAGCGCCATGGCCACCGCGTGCGCCGCCTCCCGCTCGCGCAGCGGCGCGCGCTCGTGCAACTGCGCCTCCGGCGCCATCAGCAGCGCGCCGCCGCGCCGCATGCCCACCCGCACGCCGGCCGCATGGGCCTGCGGCGACACCGCCAGCACGCCGTCCTGCTCCAGCACCACGCTGCCCTTATCCTCCGACCAGCTGGGGCAGAAGACTTCGAGCGGTAACCGTGGCAGGTAGAGGCCTATCCATAAACGCATGACGTTGCAACAAAGAAGGGGGCAAGGGCAGGAACAGCGGCGCGTCGCGCTGCGGTCCCCGGCGTTTTACAAAATCGATGCTGATGCCGCCCGGCGCCGGGCGCAGCGCCAGCCGCAGCGGCGCGGGCGAGGCGTCCTGCGCCGCCGCCAGCGGGCGCATCAGGAAAAACAGCGTGTCGCCGCTTTGCGCCGCCAGATGCAGCCGGCGCAGGCTTTCGCTGCGCATTTGCTGCTGCCACAGCAGCAGCGCACCGCAGCAGCCGCTGCGCAGCACCTGTTCGGCCGCCCACAGCGCGTCCCCGCTTTTGCCGGTGCCGCGTATCCACACCATCTGTTCTGGGGGCAGGCCCAGCGCGGCCAGCGCCAGCCCCTGCGGAATTTGCGGCGGCGCCAGCAGCACCACCGGCCGTTGCGCGGCCGCCGCCAGTGCCGGCCGCAGCAGGCGGATTTCGCCTATGCCCGCTTGCTGCAGCATCAGTTCGGTCAGCGTGCCCTGCGGCCAGCCGCCGCCCGGCAATTGCGCCGACAGCGCCGCGTAGCCTGTGTCCATGCAGCGCGTGGCCGCATGCGCCAGCTGCGAAGCCAGCCACAGGGACGGATGCAGGCTTTCGGGCGCGGCGATAACGGCGGCTGCGGTGGAGTTGGACATGGCGCTCAATGCAAAATACTGTACATATACACAGTACTATTTACTCCCGGTTTTAGCAAGGACTACTTGCGGTCTGTGCCCCTGGGAAAGCTTGCACATGCTGTAAGATGGCCATTGCCACCATTCTTCATGGATATTTATGACCACCATTGAACTCATCGGCGCCATCCTGTTCGGACTGGCGCTGGTGCACACTTTCGCCGCCAAATCCTTCGAAAAACTGGCCCACCGCCACCCGCGCCACGCGGGGCTGCTGCATTTGCTGGGCGAAGTGGAAGTGGTGTTCGGCTTCTGGGCCGCCATCCTGATCGTGGCCATCGCCCTCGCGGCGGGCGGCCAGAACGCCATCGCCTACGCCGAGTCGCGCCAGTACACCGAGCCGCTGTTCGTGTTCGTGGTGATGGTGGTGGCCGCCTCGTGGCCGGTACTGAACGCGGTGCAGCGCGCCTTGCAGGCGCTGGCGCAGCTGGCGCCGATGCGCAAGGAACTGGCGCTGGCCTGGCTGGGCATGGCGCTGGTGCCGCTGGCCGGCTCGCTGATCACCGAACCGGCCGCCATGACGCTGGCCGCGCTCACGCTGGCGCCGCTGGTGTTCCGCGAAGGGATGCCCGAACGCTTGAAGTACGCGGCGCTGGGCGTGCTGTTCGTCAATGTCTCCATCGGCGGCACGCTCACCTCCTACGCCGCGCCGCCGGTGCTGATGGTGGCCGCCACCTGGGGCTGGGACAGCGCCTTCATGGCCAGCCAGTTCGGCTGGAAAGCCACGCTGGCGGTGCTGCTCAACGCCACCGCCATCTGCTTCGTGCTCAAGCGCCATTTGCAGCCTGCGGACCACGCACCGGCCGCAGGCGGCCCCGCGCAGGTGCCGCTGCTGGTGTCGCTGATACACCTGGCATTCCTGGCGGCCGTGGTGATGCTGGCGCACCATCCGGTGATGTTCCTCGGCCTGTTCCTGCTGTTCCTCGGCTTTACGCAAGCCTACCAGCGCTACCAGCAGCCGCTGATCCTGAAGGAAGGCCTGCTGGTGGGCTTCTTCCTGGCCGGGCTGGTGGTGCTGGGCGGCATGCAGCAATGGTGGCTGCAGCCCATCGTCTCCAGCCTGGCGCCGGTGGCGCTGTTCTTCGGCGCGCTGGGCCTGACCGCCATCACCGACAACGCCGCCCTCACCTACCTCGGTTCGCTGATCGAAGGCATGGCGCCGCAAGCGCAGTACATGCTGGTGGCCGGCGCGGTGGCCGGCGGCGGCCTGACGGTGATCGCCAACGCCCCCAACCCGGCCGGCGTGTCGCTGCTGCGGCGCGGCTTCCAGGACGAATCCATCGGCGCCATCAGCCTGCTGCTGGGCGCGCTGCCGCCCACCGCCGTGGCCGCGGCAGCCTTTTTCCTGTAACACCATGCGTTCCCTAGACGGAACGCAGCAAGCGCGAGCGGGCGGCCGCTTCCCGCCTTGATATTTTTTTGATAAATTTCTTGACTCCAACTCAAAGTGATCCTAAAGTGATATCACTTTGATGTCACAACCAAGAGGGAGTCCAGCATGAATGCAGCACATATTCGCCGCGAAGCGGCGTATTCATCGGTCAGCGGCTATACGGCGGCGGTCGGCGCCATTGCGCTGCTCGCTTTGGCGGGGCTGGGCATACGCGGCGGCATGCATCCGCTGCTTTGCATCCTGGCCGCCGTGCTGGGCATCGCCGCCTTCGCCGGGCTGTACATGCTGCAGCCGAACGAGAGCGCCATCATCACGCTGTTCGGCAAATACCTGGGCACCGACCGCAACGAGGGCCTGCGCTGGGCGCTGCCGTTTTACGGCAAGCGCAAGCTGTCGGTCCGCGCGCGCAATTTCAACTGCCCCACCCTGAAGGTCAACGACAAGCGCGGCAACCCGGTGGAGATCAGCGCCGCCATCGTCTGGCGCGTGCGCGACACCGCCCAGGCCGTGTTTGAAGTGGACGACTTCGAGCGCTATGTATCGGTGCAGGCGGAAGCGGCGCTGCGCCACCTGGCCTCGCAATACGCCTACGATGAAGGCGAAGACCTGGCCGAAGGCGAAACCACGCTGCGCGCCGGCATGGACGTGGTGGCCAATGCGCTCAAGGTGGAACTGCAGGCGCGCTTCGACGCGGCCGGCGTGGAAACGCTGGACGCCAAGCTGACCCACCTGGCCTACGCCGCCGAAATCGCGCAAGTGATGCTGCGCCGCCAGCAAGCCGACGCCATCATCAGCGCCCGTTCCAAGATCGTGCACGGCGCGGTGACCATGGTGGAGGCGGCGCTGAAAGGCCTGGCGGAGCGCGACATCGTGGAACTGGATACCGAACGCAAGGCGGCCATGGTCAGCAATCTGCTCGTGGTGCTGTGCTCGGACAAAGAGACCCAGCCGATTATCAACACGGGCACGCTGTATAACTAGCGGCGGAACAGCATGGCAAGCCCAGGTAAAAAAGCCTATCCGCTCAGGATAGACCCCGCGCTGTGGGAAGAAATCCAGCGCCTGGCTGCGCGCGACCTGCGCAGCGTGAACGCGGAAATCGAGTTCCTGCTGCGCGAGGGGCTGGCGCGGCGCGGCGTGAAGCTCAAGGGCGAAAGCGGCGGCACGGACAGCCAGGCCGGCGACAGCCCGGAGGCCGCGCCGGAGTAAGCCGCGCCGGCGCGGTCACGCCACCAGGCGCCGGTGCTTGGCGAAGAAGTCCAGCATCATCTTGCTGGCGTCCGGGCCGGCCTTGGCGTTGAAGGACAGCGCCGGGTCGCCTCCGCTCCAGGCGTGCTCCAGGTCCGCGATGCGCGCCACGCGCAGCAGCACCTTGCCCCTGGCGCTGTAGTCGCGTATCTCGTGCGCGTTGCGCGTCAGCCCGCGCCGCGCGCGCTCCACCACCGTCACTTCGGTCCCCGCAGGCAGGCGGTTCAACAGCAGGCTTTGCTGCACCAGCTGCGCCTGGTTGACGGGCCGCACCACCTTGTCGCCCTCGCCGTGGATCAGGATAGTGGGCATGGCCGGGAAACCGGGACGCCGCAGCAGCACCTGCCGGATGGCGGCGGACGCTTGCAGGCCGGCGCCGTGCTGCATCACGGTCAGCGCGCCGACGGTGCTGTGTCCGCCGCCGTAAGCCGGTCCCGAATGCAGGCCGACAGCAGCCACCAGCTCCGGATGGTTCAGCGCCAGGATATTGGCCATGCCGGCGCCGGCGGAAATGCCGCAGACATAAATGCGCTTGCGGTCGATGGCGTAGTCGCTGCACACCTTGCCGATCACCGCGGCGATCAGCGCCGTGTCGCCGCCGCCCTCCTGCGTACTCTTGTCATACCAGCGCCAGCAACGGTGCGCCTGCGTGCTGGCCGCCTGCTGCGGATACAGCACGGCGTAGCCCTTCTGCTCGGCCAGGCGGTTCATGCGCGTGCCTTGCGCGAACTGGGTTGCGCTCTGATGGCAGCCGTGCAGCATGACGATCAGCGGCAGGCCGTGGCGCACGGCGGCGTCGGGCACGTGCTGGGGGAGGTAGAGCCAGTAGCTCATGGCCTGGCCAGGCGCCTGGCCGGGCTGCGGCATGGCGGCGTAGTGCGATGCCAGCCAGCGGCCCGGCAGCACCGACACATCCGGCCGCGCGTGCTGGCGGATCGGCATGCCGTCCGGCGCGGAGATGGGGCGCGCCACCGCGCGGACGGGCTTGGCGACGGGCCGGATGGATGGCTTGGCTGCGGCCTTGACGGGCTTGACGGCCTTTACCGCCTTCGCTTTCGGCTTGGCTTTCGGCTTGGCCTTCACGGCGGGCACACCGAACAACTGTGTCATCAACTTCTGCTGCGACTTGCCTGCACGGGTAATGCTGCGCAGCAATCGTGCGCCAAAGATGGGCTTGGTCATGCGACACTCCTGTTCAGTATGTTGCAGTGCAATATACCGGGGCAGCAAGGTCCCATCGGTGCGCCAGCGCACGGGATCGCCGATTAAACTTTCGTACCGAATGCAGCAGTAACCGCCATGCGCGGGGAAAACAGGGTGGCCGGCAGGTGGGACTGCGTTGGCCGCCCTGCCGCGCACCCTACACCATGCCGGCGCCTTAGCGCTGCATGGATTCCCACACCTTCTGCAAGCGCTTGGCCGACACCGGCATCGGCGTGCGCAGCTCCTGCGCGAACAGCGACACGCGCAGCTCCTCCAGCATCCAGCGGAATTCCACCAGCTTGGGGTCGGTGTTGCGGCCGGCGGCCTTGTCGCGCATCAGGCGCTGATACGGCGCGGCGGCGCTCTGCCACTCAGCCATCAGCTTGGCGTCGCGCGCCGGATCGGCGCGCAGCTTCTCCAGCCGCACATTCATCGCCTTCAGGTAGCGCGGGAAATGCGCCAGCTGCGCGTAGTCGCTCTCCAGCAGGAAGCGCTTGTGCACCAGGCCTTGCAGCTGCGCCTGCATGTCCGCCGCCACCTGCGCGTTGATGCCTTGCAGGCGCTTGGGCAGGCCGTGGAATTCGGTCAGCACCTGCGACAGCAGGCGCGCCACCTCGTTCACCAGCAGCACCAGGCGCGACTTGCCTTCATCCTTGCGCTTGGCGAAGCTGGCGGCGTCGGCCGGCAGCGGGTCCTGCAGGCAGGCGATGTCCAGCGCCTTGTTGATGATCTGGTCGCGCAGCTCCTCCTGCGTGCCCATGGACATGAACTGCATGCCCATCTGCTGCAGGTTGGGGATGCTCTTTTCCACGAACTTGATCTGGTCCTTCATCTGCAGCGCGAACAGGCGGCGCAGGCCGACGCGGTGGGTGCGCGCCGCCACGGTGGGGTCGTCGAACACCTCCAGGTCGCAGTGCGTGCCCTTGTCCACAAGTGCGGGGAAGCCGATCAGATTCAGCTTGCCCTGCACGATCTCCAGGATCTCCGGCAGCTCGCCGAAGGTCCAGCCGGTGATGCCGGTGGTGGCCGATGGCGCGGCCGGGGCGGCGGGAGCGGTGGAAGCGGCTGGCGCCTTGCCCTTGGCGGTAACGCGTTCGGCCGCGATGCCGCCGTGCCCCGCTTTGGGCGCTGCGGCGGACGCGGATGCCGGCGTGCCCGCGCGCACTTGCGTGCCCGACGGCGCCGTCGCTTCGGCCATCTTCTGGAAGCTCTGGCGCGCCTGCGTGCCGTATTCAGCCTGCAAGGTGGCCAGGTTGCGGCCCATGTCCAGCTGGCGGCCGTGCTCGTCGATCACCTTGAAATTCATGAAGTGGTGCGCGGGCAGCGTTTCCGGCTTGAAGTCCGTGGTCAGCACGCCGATGGTGATTTCCTTGCGGATGTCGGCAATGATGGCGTCGATCAGGTCGCCCCGCCCGAAAGCCAGCGCCGCGTGCACGCGCTCGCAGAACTTGGCCGCGTAGTCCGGCAGCGGCACGCAATGGCGGCGCAGCTTCTGCGGCAGGGACTTCAGCAGCAGATGCACCTTCTCCTTCAGCATGCCCGGCACCAGCCATTCGCAGCGCTCGCGCGAGAGCTGGTTCAGCGCATACAGCGGCACCGCCAGGGTCACGCCGTCGCGCACGCTGCCCGGCTCGAAGTGATAGGTCAGCGCCATTTCCAGGCCCGCCGCCATCATCGTTTTCGGGAACAGGTCGGTGGTCACGCCGGCCGCCTCGTGGCGCATCAGCTCATCGCGGTTCAGGAACAGCAGCTTGGGTTCGGCGGCGGTGGCCTCCTTGTGCCACTTCTCGAACCCGGCGCCGTTCACCACATCGGCCGGGACCAGCTTGTCGTAGAAGGCGGCGATCAGTTCATCGTCCACCAGCACGTCCAGGCGGCGCGACTTGTGCTCGAGGTTCTCGATCTCCTTCACCAGCTTGTGGTTGTGGGCGAAGAACGGTGCGCGCGTGTCATAGTCGCCCCCAACCAGCGCGTCGCGGATGAAGATCTCGCGCGCTTCCTGCGGATTGAAAGCGCCGTAGTTGATGCGGCGCTGGCTGTACACCACCAGGCCGTACAAGGTGGCGCGCTCGGACGCGGTCACTTGCGCGCTGCGCTTTTCCCAGCGCGGCTCGCCCCACGATTTCTTCAGCAGGTGGCCGCCCACCTTCTCCAGCCATTCCGGCTCGATCTTGGCCACGCAGCGCGCGTACAGGCGCGTGGTTTCCACCAGCTCCGCCGCCATGATCCACTTGCCCGGCTTCTTCAGCAGATTGGAGCCCGGCCAGATATGGAACTTGATGCCGCGCGCGCCCAGGAAGCCGGCGCCCGGCTCGTCCTCTCCCTTGAAGCCCACGTTGCCCAGCAAGCCGGTCAACAGCGCCAGGTGCAGGTTCTCGTAGGTGGCGGGCGCCTCGTTCATGCGCCAGCCCTGCTCTTTCACGATGGTGAGCAGCTGCGAGTGCACGTCGCGCCATTCGCGCAGGCGCACTTGCGACAGGAAGTTGCTGCGGCAGTTTTCCTGCAGCTGGCGGTTGGTCTTCTTGTGCTCGATGGCGCCCTCGAACCAGCGCCAGATCTTGATGTAGCTGAGGAATTCGGACTTCTCGTCGGCGAACTTCTTGTGCGCCTCGTCGGCCGCCTGCTGGTGCTCCACCGGGCGGTCGCGCGGGTCCTGCACCGACAGCGCGGACGCCACGATCAACACCTCGGTCAGCGAAGCGTTGTCGTGCGCCGCCAAAATCATGCGGCCCACGCGCGGGTCCAGCGGCAGCTTGGCCAGCTTGCGGCCCAGCGGCGTCAGTTGATTGTACTCGTCCACCGCGCCCAGCTCCTGCAGCAGCTGGTAGCCGTCCGCGATCGCGCGCGCCAGCGGCGGCTCGATGAAGGGGAAGGTTTCCACGTCCGCCAGGTGCAGGGACTTCATGCGCAGGATGACGGCGGCCAGCGAGGAACGCAGGATCTCGGGTTCGGTGAACTTGGGGCGCTGCAGGTAGTCCTGCTCGTCGTACAGGCGCACGCAGACGCCGTCGGCCACGCGGCCGCAGCGGCCGGCGCGCTGGTTGGCGGCCGACTGCGCAATCGGCTCGACCTGCAGCTGCTCCACCTTGTTGCGGTAGCTGTAGCGCTTCACGCGCGCCAGGCCGGCGTCCACCACGTAGCGGATGCCGGGCACGGTCAGCGAGGTCTCGGCCACGTTGGTGGCCAGCACGATGCGGCGCGCGTTCGACGTGCGGAACACGCGCTCCTGCTCCTCCACCGACAGGCGGGCGAACAGCGGCAGGATCTCCACGTGCGGCGGATGGTGCTTGCGCAGGGCCTCGGCGGCGTCGCGGATTTCGCGTTCGCCGGGCAGGAACACCAGCACGTCGCCGGAGCCGATGCGGCACACTTCGTCCACACCATCGACCACGGCGTCCATCAGGTCGCGCTTTTCGCGCGCGGCGGCGGCCTTGCCCTGCTGCGGCGAAGGGTTGGCGGCATTCGCGCCCCCCATAGGCACCTGGTCGCGCTCCACCGGGCGGTAGCGCACTTCCACCGCGTACAGGCGGCCGGACACTTCGATCACCGGCGCGGGCTGCTCCGGCGTGCCGAAGTGGCGCGAGAAGCGGTCCGCGTCGATGGTCGCCGAGGTGATGATGATCTTAAGGTCCGGACGGCGCGGCAGCAGCTGCTTCAGGTAGCCAAGCAGGAAGTCGATGTTCAGGCTGCGCTCGTGGGCCTCATCGATGATGATGGTGTCGTAGCCCTTGAGCAGCGGGTCGGTCTGGGTTTCGGCCAGCAGGATACCGTCCGTCATCAGCTTGACGCAGGCGCCGCGCATCAGGGTGTCGGCAAAGCGCACCTTGAAGCCGACGTTCTCGCCCAGCGGCGTACCCAGCTCCTGCGCAATGCGCTTGGCGGTGGACGAAGCGGCGATACGGCGCGGCTGCGTGTGGCCGATCAGGCCCTTGCGCCCGCGCCCCAGCTCCAGGCAGATCTTCGGCAGCTGGGTGGTCTTGCCCGAACCGGTTTCGCCGGACACGATGATGACCTGGTGCTTCATCAGCGCCTCGGCGATTTCCGCGCGGCGGCCGGAGACAGGCAGGTCCTCGGGGAAGGTGATCGGCGGGATGGGATTGCGGAACGCCGCCTCCGCCTCGCGCGCGGCAGCCTCCTCCGGCGTCAGGCGCGCGCGCTGGCCACGGCCGCCACGTTCGCCACGTTCGCCACGCTCGGCGCCGTCGGACTCCGTGCGCGGCGGACGCGGCGCGCGGCCCTCGCCGGCCTGCGCGGGGCGCGGCTGGCCGGGCGCGCGGGCGCCAGGCGC
>NZ_JBWKSD010000010.1:174802-232505 GCF_059419605.1 Pseudoduganella sp. GW821-FHT05F09 | reverse complement strand
CGCCTGCCGTGGCCGCGCCGCCCGCCGCACCGGAACCGCCGGTGTTGCCGCCGCCGCCCGCACCGCCCGCGCCGCCGTCACCGGCCGTCGCGCTGCCGTTGCTGGCCGAACCGCTGGTAGCGGTGCCGCCGGTGGCGCTGCCGCCTGCCGCACCGGCGCCGCCGGTGTTCGAGGCCATGCCGCTGTTGCCGCCCGTGCCGCCCGCCGCACCCGCTGCGCCTGCACCGCCGCTGCTGGAGCCGTTGCCCGCGGCCGCACCTGCGCCGCCGCCGCCGCCGGTTGCCGCCGCCCCGGCGCCGCCGGTATTGCTGGCCATGGCGCCCGCGCCGCCCGCACCGCTGGTGTTGGTGCCGCCCGCAGCACCGGCCCCGCCCGTATTGCTGGCCGCAGCGCCCGCGCCGCCGGCGCCGGAACCGCCGCCGGCAGCGCCTGAGCCAGCGCCGCCGGAAGTCGATGCGCCCGAGGTGGCGCTATTGGTGCCGGGGCTGACCGCCCCGCCGGTGGCCGTGCCCGCCGTTGCGGTGGCGCTCTGGCCGCCGCCCACCGAGCCGCCGCTGCCGTCCGGCGTGCCGCTAGCCGTGGCGGTGCCCGTGGCGCCGCCGTTCTGCACATTGCCGCCGGTGGCGTACTGCTGGGCCGACGCGTTGCCGCCATAGACTTCACCCGAGCTGCCGCCGGCGCCGCCATGGCCGGCCGCGCCGCTGCTGGCGCCCGCACCGCCATAGGCCGCACCGGTACGGCCGCCGTCGCCGCCGGCCGCGCCGCGTGCCGCGCCCGTGTCCCCGCCCGCGCCGCCGCGCGCATTGCCGGTGGCGCCGCCGTTGCCGCCATAAGCCAGACCGCCTGCGCCGCCGCTGCCGCCTGCGCCGCCCGTGCTGGCGCCCGCCCGGCCGCCGTTGCCGCCGTTGCCACCCGCACCGCCTTCGCCGGCCCGGCCGCTGGTGGCGTTGGAAGCGCTGCCGCCGCTGCCGCCATTCGCGCCATACGCTTCGCCGCCGTAGGCCCTGCCGCTGCTGGCGCTGCCGTTGCGGGCGCGGCCGCCGGATGCGCCGTCGCCGCCGTCGCCGCCATAGGCGCTGGCGCCGCGTCCGCCGTCGCCGCCATAGGCCTCGGCGCCGTTACCGCCGCCCGCGCCCCGGTTCGAGCCGCCGATCGCCTGTCCGCCCACTCCGCCGGCCCCGGCGCCGCCATTGCTGCCGCCCCAGTTGTTGGCGGTATTGCCGATGTGATGCACCGCGTTGCCGCTGACCTCGCCGTTCAGCCGGCTGATCGCCGTGGCCGACGAGGTATTGAACGAGTTGCTCAAATTCGAGGTTGCCGTTGCGCCACGGTCCGCCGCCGCCTTGCTGTCGGACAGGGCGCGCGCCATGGCATCGGCGTTGGTTTCAGGATCGCTTTGGGCATATGCGCTTGCGCAGCACAGCAGCGCTATGGTTGTTGCCAGCATTGTTTTCTTCATTTCCATGCCTCACCAGGTTAAGTTGAAAGAGTCGCCGGGATATGCCCGGTCAGAGCATGGATTGCAAGCTTGGTGCCAGCAGCGATAACCGCCGCAAGCCATTGATATTATTGAATTTTTTATAAAGTAACAGGTTCCGAGCGGACCGGTCCGGGTGGCCGCGTCACACTTCTGTGACGAGCCCGGGCAACGCCTCCGGAGGCAAACGCTTGATTTAACTGGGCGGCGCCGGCGCCGGGGCTGTAACGCGGCTGTGGCGGGCGCGGCGCTACTTGCCGCGCACGCGGGCCGGGTTGGAAATGCCGTGCTTGGCCATCAGACGGTACAAGGTCATGCGCGACACGCCCAGCTCCTCGGCCACCTGGGTCATGCTCTTGCCCTGCACCAGCCCGCCCTCTATCGCCTGCCGCTCGGCGCGCACGCGGGCGCCGCCCAGCGGCTCGCAGCCGTCCGGCGCCGCCGCCCCGGCCAGGCCCAGGTCCTCCGGCTGGATCAGCCTGCCCTCGGCCATGATCAGCGCGCGCCGGATGCGGTTGATCAGCTCGCGCACATTGCCGGGCCAGTCGTGCCGCCGCAGCGCAGCCAGCGCGGCGCCGCTATAGCCCCGTATGCGCGGCGCGCGCTCCGCCGCGTAGCGTTCGAAGAAATGGTCCGCCAGCAGCGGCAGGTCGTCCTTGCGTTCGCGCAGCGCGGGCACCGCCAGCGACAGCACGTTGAGGCGGTAATACAAATCCTGGCGGAACGCGCCGCGCGCCACCGCCGCCTCCAGATCCACATGGGAAGCGGCGATCACGCGCGCGTTCACCGGCACGCTGCGGTTGGCGCCCACCCGCAGCACGGACTTCTCCTGCAGGAAGCGCAGCAGATTGGCTTGCAGCTCCAGCGGCAAATCGCCGATCTCGTCGAGGAAGATGGTGCCGCCGTCGGCCGACTCGAGCAGGCCGCGCCTGTCCTGCGCGGCGCCGGTGAAGGCGCCGCGCATATGGCCGAACAGCTCGGACTGCGCCAGGCTGGGCGCGATGGCGGCGCAGTTGACGGCCACGAACGGTCCGGCGGCGGCGGCCGAGCGCGCGTGGATGGCGTGCGCCACCAGCTCCTTGCCGGTGCCGCTCTCGCCCCAGATCAGCACCGCCGCGTCGGCCGGGGCCACGCGCGCAATCTGGCCGTGCAAGCGCCGCATGGCGGGCGTATGGCCCACCAGTTGTCCCGTTGTCTGCCCGGCGGCGGCCTCCCTGCCCACCGCTGCGCCGTTGATTCCAGCGGCGCCGCGCTGCGGCAAGGGCGGAAACGGCACGGCGCGCAAGGCCGCCAGGCCGAGCGCGTGGCCCAGCGTATGGCGCAAGCGCGCGCTGTCCAGCGGCCAGGTGTGGAAATCGCAGCAATGCTCGCCCACCAGTTGGCGGCCCGCCTCGTGCTGGAGCAGCGGCCGGTGGCACACGGCGATCCAGTGCAGCCAGTGATGCTGGCGCAGAAAAGCGTCCAGCTCGGCCAGCGCGGCGGCGGTCGCTGCGGCAAGCGCGGCCACCGCCGCGCCCGGCCCGGCCGGCTCGTATTCCAGCAGCAACAGTCCTACACTGAGAGGACGCAGGCGCAGCTGCCGGGCGGCATCGCGCAGGCTGGCGGCGAGACACAATTCCCAGCCGGGCAGCAAGCCGTCCAGCTGGCGTGGCATGGCGGACGCGGGCGCGCCCAAGCTCAGGCAAAGCAAGGTTTTTGTTGTCATTTATTGTCTCCGGTGCCGGTCTGAGCTGCAATAGTGACAAAACGGCAATGAAGACTGTACCAGAGGCGATATTGCTGAGCGTTGTTTTCAGCGCGTCTGGCGTGCAGCGGCGCGGCCGTGCTTGCCGCAGGCGGGCCACCCGGATAGAATACCGGCGCACTTTTTCCGACAGGCAAGCAGACCAACCATGAACAAAGATCAACTAAATCCGGCAGACCTGCCCAAGCTGGGCCAGCGTATTGCGCTGCGCATGTTGATGGCGTTCGGCTGGCGCATCCTGTACCGGCCGCTGCCCGGCCCGCGCGGCATTGCGGTGGTCTACCCGCACACCTCGAACTGGGATTTCATGGTCGGCATCTTCGGCAAGTGGACGCTGGACCTGCCGTTCCGCTGGCTGGCCAAGGACTCGCTGTTCAAGATTCCGCTGCTCGGCAAGTGGTTCCGCGCCATGGGCGGCGAGCCGGTGGACCGCAGCGCCAAGACCGGCATGATACAGCGCCAGGCCGAGCGCATGAACGCGGCCGACTGGTACTGGGTGGGCATTACCCCGGAAGCCACGCGCGGCTACCGCGACAGCTGGAAAAGCGGTTTCTACCACCTGGCGCTGGCGGCCAATGTGCCGCTGTGCCTGGTGTATATCGACTACCCGAACAAGACGCTGGGCCTGGTCAACCATCTGGTGCTGACCGGCGACCAGGAGGCCGACATGGCCGCCATCCGCGCCGCCTACGCAGGCCACCAGGGCCTGCATCCGGAAAACGCGGCGCCCATCGTGTTGTCCGAGCGCAAGCCGAACTAGGCCGCCCGGACTTAAGCCGCCATCAAGAGCACACCGGTCGCGGCGATGCCCGCGCCGGTGATGCGCACCATGCCCAGCTCGGCCGCCCGGCCGAACCAGCGTCCCACCAGCATCAGCACGCCGCTCGCGGCCAGGAAACCGAAGGCGCTGCCCGCCAGCGGCAGTTCGTGGCCGTGCGCATTGCCGTGCAGGACGGCGAAGGCCGCGATCAGCGCCGCGCCGGCCGCCAGCGGCAAACGCGTGGCCATGGCGATCAGCACGCCCGCCAGCACCACGGTGGCGGCGATGCCGGTTTCCAGCCCGGGGATGGTGGCGCCCGCAACACCGCTCAGCGCGCCCAGCAGCATGGCCGCCAGGAAGACCAGCGGCAACGCCTTGCCCTGCGCCTGGTGCGCGCTCCAGATGCCCACCGACAGCATGGCCAGCAAATGGTCGAAGCCGGTGAAGGGGTGCAGGAAACCGTCCTGGAAGGCCTGCGCCCAACCCTCCCAGCCAGCCTGGGCTGCGGCGTGCACATGCGCGGCGCCGTGCGACGCCTCCGGATGGGCCAGCGCCGGCAGGCACAGGCCGGCGGCCAGCAGCGCCAGCAGCGCTTTGCGGGAATTCAGTCGTAATGTCATGCTTGCTCCTTGTATGCCTGCTCCAGCAGGCCTTGCTCTCGAATAAAGTCAATCACGGACTCCACGCCCTCGCCGCTGCGCAGATTGGTGAACAGGAAAGGCCGGGTGCCGCGCTGCTGGCGGGCGTCGCGCGCCATCACGCCCAGGTCCGCGCCGACGTGCGGCGCGAGGTCGGTCTTGTTGATGATGAGCAGATCCGAACGCGTGATGCCCGGCCCGCCTTTGCGCGGAATCTTCTCGCCGCCGGCCACGTCGATCACGTAGATGGTGAGGTCGGACAGCTCGGGGCTGAAGGTCGCGGCCAGGTTGTCGCCGCCGGACTCCACCAGGATCAGGTCCAGGTCCGGAAAGTCCGCCTGCATGCGGGCGATGGCTTCCAGGTTGATCGAGGCGTCCTCGCGGATGGCGGTGTGCGGGCAGCCGCCGGTCTCCACGCCCATCAGCCGTTCGGCGGGCAAGGCGTCCGCGCGCAGCAGGATCTCCATGTCCTCCTTGGTGTAGATGTCGTTGGTGATGACGGCCATGTCATAGTGGTCGCGCATGCCTTTGCACAGCATTTCGCACAGCGCGGTCTTGCCGGAGCCGACCGGGCCGCCGATGCCGACGCGCAGCGGATTGGATGGCGGTTTCGATTGGGTCATGATGATTCCTTTTTAAGATCGGTATAAGCGGCTGTACTGGACCTCGTGCCGCATCGACAACAGCGACAAGCCCGGCGCCCAGTTGCTCAAATCGTCGTCTGCCAGCTGCTGCGCGCGCTGCGCGGCCGCTTCCAGGTCGGGCCGCAGCGACAGCAGCATGCGCTGCCCCGCCACCTGCCCCAGCGGCACGGACTTGACGCACACCAGCACCTGGTTTTCGGCCCAGGCGAACAGCATGGCCAGCAGCGCCTCCTGGTGCGGGATATCGAGCGCGGCGACGGCGCAGGCGTAGGCGACCGGCAGCGCCAGCTCGCTTTCCGGCGGCAGCATGGCGATGACGGCCGCGTCGGCGATGCCCAGTTCTGCCGTCAGGCGTGAAAGCGAGAAGCCCATTTGCAGCGTCTCGGCGCGGAATTCGGCGGTGTCGCGCGAGGCCAGGAAACGCTCGCTCCACAACGCCACGGCCTGCGCGTCGCGCTGCTGGAAGGCCTGCATCAAGCGCCAGCACACCGGCGCCTCCCACTGCGCCATCACCTCGCGCAACTGGCGCGCGATCCAGGCGCGCGCAGTGTCGGCGTTGTGCACCGTGCCCGCCTCCAGCGCGGCCTCAAGTCCCTGCGAATAGCTGTATGCACCTATCGGCAGCGCGGGGCTGGCGAATTGCAGCAGATGCAGCAGGGCCGTGGCGTGCATCATCGCGCGCTGTCTCCGGGGCGGTGGATTTTCTGGCGCAGCGGGATGGGCGCCAGCGGATGCGCGCCGTGGCCGTCGTGGCTGTGGCCATGGCCGCCGCCGTAAGCGCCCGACTCCGGCTCGAAGGGCGCGTCTTCCGCCACCACGTTCGCGCCCAGCCCGGCCAGCATGTCCTTCAGCACGGCGTCCGCGCGGATGCGCAGGAAGCCGTCGCCCACTTGCGCCTGCGTGTGGCGGTTCCCCAGGTGGAAGGCGCAGCGCAGCAGCGTGTGGGCGTCCGCGCAGGTCACCTTGTAGGTCGGCTCGCGCGCGGCCACCACCTTCACCACGCGGCTGCGGTCCTCGCCGGTCAGCAGGTCGCCGTCGCGCAGCACGGTGCCGCGCACGGTGAACACGGCCGCTTCCTCGCCGGTGCTGAGCACCGCGCGCAGACGGCATTTTTCGCGCAGCTCGTAAGGCAGCACAAGCAGCGCCGCCGCGCCGGCGGCATCGGCAATATCGGCAATGTCGGCCGGGGCAATCTTGGTGTGCAGGGTAAGCATGGTGAACCTCGTCAGAACAGGAAATAGCGCTGCGCCATCGGCAGCACGGCGGCCGCCTCGCAGACCAGCAGCTGGCCGTCGGCGCGCACTTCATAGGTTTCGGGATCGACCTCCATATGCGGCGTGGCGCCGTTGTGGATCATGTCGCTCTTGCGCAGCGTGCGCATATTCTTCACCGCGATGGTCTGCTTCTGCAGCCGCAGCTGCTCGCCTATGCCGGCGTCGAACGCGGCCTGCGATACAAAGGTGAAGGACTTGCGCAGGCCGCCGCCGAAGGCGCCGAACATCATGCGGTAATGCACCGGCTGCGGCGTGGGGATGGAGGCGTTCGGGTCGCCCATCTGCGCGGCGGCGATCATGCCGCCCTTTAAGATCATGGACGGCTTGACGCCGAAGAAGGCCGGCTTCCACAGTACGATGTCGGCGATCTTGCCCACTTCCAGCGAGCCCACCACGTGCGAAATGCCGTGCGTGATGGCCGGGTTGATGGTGTACTTGGCGATGTAGCGCTTGGCGCGGAAGTTGTCGTGCCGCGCGCCGTCTTCGGCCAGCGAGCCGCGCTGCACCTTCATCTTGTGCGCGGTCTGCCAGGTGCGCATGATCACTTCGCCCACCCGTCCCATGGCCTGCGAATCGGACGACATCATGGAGATGGCGCCGATGTCGTGCAGGATGTCCTCGGCGGCGATGGTCTCGCGCCGGATGCGCGACTCGGCGAAGGCCACGTCCTCGGCGATGGCCGGGTCCAGGTGGTGGCACACCATCAGCATGTCCAGGTGCTCGTCCAGCGTGTTGACGGTGTAGGGCCGCGTGGGATTGGTGGACGAAGGCAGCACATTGCCCTGCCCCACCGCCGCGATAATGTCGGGCGCATGCCCGCCGCCCGCGCCTTCGGTGTGGAAGGTGTGGATGGTGCGGTCCTTGAACGCGGCCAGCGTGTGCTCCAGGAAGCCGCCCTCGTTCAGCGTGTCGCTGTGGATGGCCACCTGCACGTCCATGCGGTCGGCCACGGTCAGGCAGTTGTCGATGGCGGCCGGGGTGGAGCCCCAGTCCTCGTGCAGCTTCAGGCCGATGGCGCCGGCGCGCACCTGTTCCTCCAGCGGCAAGGGCTGGCTCACGTTGCCCTTGCCGAGGAAACCCAGGTTCATGGGGAAAGCGTCCGCCGCGCTCAGCATGGCGTGCAGATGCCACGGCCCCGGCGTGCAGGTGGTGGCGGCCGTGCCCACGGCCGGGCCGGTGCCGCCGCCCAGCATGGTGGTCACGCCGCTCATCAGCGCTTCCTCGATCTGCTGCGGGCAGATGAAGTGGATGTGGGAGTCGATGCCGCCGGCGGTGACGATCAGGCCCTCGCCGGCGATGATCTCGGTGGCCGCGCCTATGGCCATCGTCACGCCCGGCTGGATGTCCGGGTTGCCGGCCTTGCCGATGGCGGCGATCAAGCCGTTCTTCAGGCCGATGTCGGCCTTGACGATGCCCCAGTGGTCCAGGATGACGGCGTTGGTGATGACGGTGTCCATCACGTCCGCATGCGGACGCTGCGACTGGCCCATGCCGTCGCGTATCACCTTGCCGCCGCCGAACTTCACTTCCTCGCCGTGGATGGCGTAGTCATGCTCGATCTGGATGAACAGTTCCGTGTCGGCCAGGCGGATGCGGTCTCCGGTCGTGGGGCCGTACATTTCAGCATAGGCTGCGCGCGGGATAGTCGCCATCGTCAGGCCTTGGGCGGAGTGTCGGACAGCTTGCCGTTGACGGCGCCGTTAAAGCCGTGCACCACGCGGTCGCCGGCCAGCTTCACCAGTTCTATGGTGCGGGTCTGGCCCGGTTCAAAACGCACGGCGGTGCCGGCGGCGATGTTCAGCCGCATGCCGTAGGCTTTCCAGCGCTCGAACGCCAGCGCGGGATTGACCTCGAAAAAGTGGAAATGCGAGCCGACCTGGATGGGGCGGTCGCCCCGGTTGGCGACAACGACGGTGACGGTTTCGCGGCCTTGGTTAAGGCCGATCTCGCCTTCTTCGAGCATGAATTCACCAGGGATCATGATGTGCTCCTTCAGGGATCAGGGGATGGGGTGGTGGACGGTGACCAGCTTGGAACCGTCCGGAAAGGTGGCTTCAACCTGGATGTCGGGGATCATTTCGGGCACGCCCTCCATGACGTCGGCGCGCGTCAGGATGGTGGCGCCTTCGGACATGAGTTCGGCCACGGTGCGGCCGTCGCGCGCGCCTTCCATGATGGCGGCGGAGATCAGCGCCACCGCCTCCGGATAGTTCAGCTTCAGGCCGCGTGCGCGACGGCGCTCGGCCAGCAGGGCGGCGGTGAAGATCAGCAGCTTGTCTTTTTCGCGTGGGGTCAGGTCCATGATTTTCCTAAGTGCGCCAGCTGCGCGGATCGAAGGCCGCGCGGCCCAGCAGGTGCGGCCGCAGCGTGCGCCACGCGGCCAGCATGATTTCGCGTGCAGCCTCGCTGTCGTGGCCGAGATGGCGCACGCACAGCAGGCCTTTCATCTGGGTTGCGCCAAAACTGGCGCCGCCGGCGCCGGAGGCAGCCACCGCTTCGGCGCCGTCGCTGCGCAGTTGCGCCAGCACGCCGGCCGGCAGCGGCGCGCCCACGGCCAGCATGGTGGCGCAGACGCTGTAGCCGTCCATGCCCAGCGGGCTGGCCACGCCGTCCGGCGTCAGCGCGCCCTGCTCCCACCACAGCAGCCTGGCGCCATGGCGGATGCGGGTGCGCTGCACCACGCGGCCGCTGCGGAACGATTCGCCGGAAGCGCGCCGGCCCATGCAGAGGATTTCGCAGCCGATGAAGCTGGCGTCCGCCGCCAGCGTGATGTCCTGCTCCAGCTCCACGTGGGCGTCGTCGAAGAAGATGGTCTCCTGCGGCATCCACTCGATGCTGGCGCCGGCGCCGGCCTGCAGGCGCACGCTCTGGCGCGACACCTTGCCGTTGGCCTTGTACCACTTGGCCGCGCCCGGCGTGGTGAGGAAAGCGCGCGCGCCCTCGCCTACCGCCGCGTTGAGCGCCAGCTGGTCGCCGCCCACCACGCCGCCCGGCGGATGCACGACGATGGCGTGGCACACCGCGCCGCCCTCCGGATACAGCGCCTTCTGCACGCGCAGCGGACCGCTGTGGCGCCGCTCGACCAGGCGCGTGGTGCCGTGGTCGTCCGCGAAGCGCAGCGACAGGCTGGCCTGCCAGGGCGCGTGCCCTTGCTCCGGCGCAGCGCCGCCCGTCCCCGGCAGGCAGGAGCCTGGGGGCTGGCTGGTAGCGCTGCTGTTAGCGCTATAAAGCGCGTTTGCGCGGTCGGCGGTGTCTGGCATGTAGCGGTTGTCGTGTCTCGTGTTGTACTGGACATTCATTACGCAAGTAGCGTGCCAGCACTGGCGTGCTATTCCCCCGCAAGACGCCGCGCCAGCCGCACCAATACGGCCCAAACGCACCAAAATGGCGCACGAAGCAATGCCGCGCCATTGCAAGCAGGCATCGCGTATATTGCTCAAGCATGAGTACCACTCTCTGGTTTATCCTGATCGGCTGCCTGATGCTGGCGCGCGGCCTGGCGGCCACCACGCTGTCGCGCCTGCCGGTCACGTCGGCCATCGTCTATCTCGGCGTCGGGCTGGCGCTGGGGCCGGCGTTTTTGGGCGTGTTCGCGGTCGATCCCTACGCCCAGGCCGGCATGCTGGATGTGCTGACCGAGTTGGCCGTGCTGGTTTCGCTGTTCTCGGCCGGCGTGAAAATGCCGGTGCCGTTTTCGCTGGCCCGCTGGGCCCCGTCGCTGCGGCTGGCGTGGCTGTCCATGAGCATCTCCGTGGGCCTGATGGCCGCCTTCGGCACCCTGGTGCTGGGCCTGCCGCTCGGCGCGGCGGTGCTGCTGGGCGCCATCCTTGCGCCCACCGACCCGGTGCTGGCCACCGACGTGCAGGTGCGCCACGCGGGCGACAAGGACCAGCTGCGTTTCGCCCTCACCTGCGAGGCCGGCATGAACGACGGCAGCGCCTTCCCTTTTGTGATGCTGGGCCTGGGCCTGCTGGGCCTGCACGACCTGGGCGAGTCCGGCTGGCGCTGGGCGCTGCTGGACGTGCTGTGGGGCACGGCGGGCGCGGTGCTGATCGGCATTGCGGGCGGCGCGGCGCTGGCGCGCCTGGGCTGGGAGCTGCGCGGCAAGGATCCCCGGCACGAGGTGCTGGACGACCTGGTGGGCCTGGGGCTGATCGCGGTGGTGTACGGCGCCAGCCTGTGGCTGCACGCCTGGGGTTTCCTGGCCGTGTTCTTCGCCGGCGTGGCGCTGCGGCAGACCGAGCTAGTTCTGGCCGGGGCGCCCAAGGACAGGCACGGCCTGCTCAAGGCGCCGCCGGCCAGCACCGCGCATGCGGGCCCGCCGTCCGCCGCCGAAGGGGCGGCCGAGACCACACTCACCGTCAGCGGCGAGTCGCTGATCTTCAAGGAACACCTGGAGCGCCTGTCCGAGCTCACGCTGGTGCTGCTGCTGGGCGGCGCCGTCACGGCCCAGGCCTGGGACTGGCGCGCGTGGAGCACGGCGCTGTTCTTGTTTGCGGTGGCGCGGCCGCTGAGCGTCTATATCGGCCTGTGGCGCTCCAGCGCGCGCGGCCGGGTGCGCGGCATCAGCGCCTGGTTCGGGGTGCGCGGCATCGGCTCGGTGTACTACCTCATGTACGCCATCAACCACGGGCTGCCGCAGGGGCTGGCCAGGGATCTGATCGACATTACGCTGGTGGTCATCATGCTTTCCATCGCGGTGCACGGCATCAGCGTCAAGCCGCTGTTCGACCGTTTTTGGCGTGATTGATGCTTGCTTATATGATATCGTTCGCGCCTGCGATTATTTCATTCGGGACCATACATGCGGTTTTTGCGTATTGCGCTGTTCCTGCTGGCGCCAGCGGCGCAAGCAGAGGTTGATGTACAAGTAAAACTGCTGTCCAACGACGCGCTCGAGGTCAGCTACACGCTGCCCGCCGCCTGCCGCGCGCTGCCCTTCGACAAAAACGGCGAGGCCGGCCGCGTAACGCGGGCCGGCTGGCAGGCGCTGGACCAGTGCGGCACGGCGGACGCCAGCCAGCTCGCCCGCAGCGGCGAGTCCTGCCCGGTGCTGCGCTTCCGCGTCCCCGCCGCCATCCGCCAGGCGGGCTATTCCGCCGCCTTCCCCATGGGCCAGGGCGTGTACACCCACCTGTCCAACTACGCGGTGGGCGACGGCTGCGGCAAGGTGAGCTACCGCTTCGCCGCGCCCGGCATCGCCGCCAACGGCCGCGCCTACCGCGACACAGCTCCGGCGGAATCCGGCGCGGACACGCCCGCCCTGCTGCTGGCCGCCCCGCTGCCGCAGCAGGACCGCGAAACGCCCAGCTACTTCGACCCGCGCCTGTCCCCGGCCACCGTGGCCAATATCAAGACCGTCGCCGACGGCACCGTGGCCTACCTGCGCCGCGCCATGCCGGACGCCGTCTTCCGGCGCCCCGTCGTGGCGGCAGCCTTCGTCGCCGCGCCCGGCACGCCCTACGTCGGCGGCGACGCCAGCGACGTGCTGCGCCTGGCCCTGTACAACTGGCCCCGCGATCCCTCCCCCAGCGTGCAGGCCAAGGCCACGCTGCTGGTGGCCCACGAATTCAGCCACCGCTTCCAGCTGCGCGACGCGGTCGACAACTACCCTGACGCGCGCCTGATCCACGAGGGCGGCGGCGAGTTCCTGCGCTGGATGGCGTCGCTGCACAACGGCTGGCTCACGCCCGCGCAGGCTGCGGAAGAACTGGACGAAGCCCTGGCCGCCTGCATCCTGTACAGCGACACGAAAAGCTGGCGCCAGCTCACGCCGCGCCAGATTGGCGTGAACCGGCTGGAATACAAATGCGGCCTGCCCGCCTACGTGTACGCGCTGGCGGCGCGCCAGGGCGGCGAAGCGCCGGTGGCGCGCATCAACGCCTTCTACCGCAGCCTGCGGCAAGGCGGACAGCCGGACTTTGCGCAAGCGATGGAATGCGGCGCGGGCAGCCCGTCCTGCCAGCCGCGCTGGCTGCCGCTGCTCCTGGGCGCGGGCGGCCCCATGGAGCAGCAATGGCAAGCCATGTTCGCCGGCACCGGCCTGGCCGCGCCGCAGCCCCCGTCGCAAGCCGTGCGCGACGCCATGGTGCTGCGCGCCGTCGTCAAGCTGATGAACGACGATTGCGGCGGCCGCAGCGGCACGACCGAAACCTCGGACGGCGTGATACTGGACGGCATGGCTGCCTGCAAGACCTTCCGCCAGGATATCTACGTCACGTCGATAGAAAGCCTGCCCGTATTCGGCCACCCGGCCACCGGCGACACCATGGCGGCCGCCTGCACCGCGCGCCATCAGCTGGTGCTGGGCCTGAAGGACGGCGGCACGCTGGCCGTGCCGTGCGCAGAGCCCTACCGCATGCGGCAGCAGTTCTACCGCGCCGACATCGGCAAGCTGCTGTCCGCGCTCGGTGTGCAATAAAGCGCAATCTGCAGCACTGTTGACGCATTCGTAGTCCGCCTGCCGGGCGGCGTGGAATATTGGCCGGACCGTCCCCGCCGGGAGTCCGCCATGCTATCCACATTGAAACTGACCTGGCAAAAGCTGGCCTGGTCCAGCTGTTTGTCGCTGCTGCTGCACTGCACTTTTTTCTGGATGGTGGCGGCGGCCAGCTTTTCCGGCTACATCGGCAAATGGGGCATGCGCGACAACACCGCGCGCTTCTCGCTGCAAGCCATGCTGGACGCCAGCGCGGACCGCCCCTTCGTCTACCGCCAGCTGCTGCCCATGCTGGCCAACGGCGCGGCGCGCGTCGTGCCCGAAAGCATCCAGGCGCGCCTGGCGGACAAGCTCAATCCCGGCAAGGTCTACACCAAGACCAGCGGCGCCGCCAACCCCGCGTTCGGCTTCCGCTACGTGGTGGTGTACTACCTGTCCTTCCTGTCGCTGCTGGCCAGCCTGCTCCTGCTGCACTGCATCGCGCTGGACGCCGGCGTGGGCAGGCTGGCGGCCATCATCGCCCCCACGGTGCTGGCGCTGGGATTTCCCTATCTGCAAACCATAGGCGGCTATTTCTACGATACGGCCGAACTGCTGTTTTTCAGCCTGGCCTATCTGCTGGTGTCGCGCCGGCGCATGGGCTGGTTTTTCGCCATCATTGCCCCCGCAACGCTGAACAAGGAATCGTTTTTCTTCTATATCCTCACGCTGCTGCCGCTGCTGCTGGCCGCCTGCCCGCGCAGGAAGGCGCTGGCCATTGCGGCGGCGGCGCTGCTGGTGTCCGGGCTGGTGAACGCCGCCGTCAAGCTGCATTTTGCGGGCGCGGGCGGCGCCCCGGTCGAACTCCACCTGGGCGACAACCTGGCCGCCTACCTGTCCGTGCGCACCTACAGCCAGATGGAGCTGACCTACGGCATCATGGGGCCGCGCCAGGCCTTTGTGCTGACGCTGCTGCTGATTGCCACGGTGTTTGCGCGCGGCTGGCGCGCCAGCCCCCGGGAGGTGCGCCAGCACATGCTGCTGGCGGCGGCCGTCAACCTGCCGCTGTTTGTGCTGTTTGCCGCCGTGGGCGAACTGCGCAACCTGAGTTTGATGTTCGTCGGCTTCGCCATCGTGATCGGCAAGGCGCTGGAGGCGGAAGCCGCGTAGCAGCTGGGCAGTTGCAACAGGTCAGATGCCGAACTCGGCGGCGGCCTTGGCGGCCCATACCGCCTCGTCCCGGCTGGGGAATGGCTGGTCGTAATCGTCCACTTCGCCGTTCGGGCCGACAAAGCAGGTCCACCAGCCAGCATCGTCGTGCCGGATGGCAATACAATTCTGCGTGCAGTGCTGCAACACGGCTTCGCCCTCGTCCAGGGTGACGATGGCAACGCCGCGATGCGTGATTTTGCTGGCCATGGGAGCCCTCCTGTACCTAGTGTAGTACGTTGCGGGCCCGGCCGCAAAAATGCGCGTACGAAGTGAGCTTACACGCTCAGTCCTCCTTGGGATACGGGCTCTTGCCGCCTTCCGCGATGAAAGCGTCGATGCGCGCGTGCAGCACCGGCAGCGGCACTGAACCCAGGTTGAGCACCGTGTCGTGGAAGGCGCGGATGTCGAATTTGGCGCCCAGCGCCGTTTCCGCCTTCTTGCGCGCCTCCATGATGGCCATCTGCCCCAGGTAGTAGGACAGCGCCTGCCCCGGCCAAGAGATATAGCGGTCGATCTCGGTCGCCACTTCGTGCTCGGACAGCGCCGTGTTCTCGCGCAGATAGGCTTGCGCCTGCTCGCGGGTCCAGCCCTTGGCGTGCACGCCGGTGTCCACCACCAGGCGCGACGCGCGCCAGGCCTGGTAGCTCAGCATGCCGAAGATTTCATACGGCGTTTCGTAGATGCCCATCTCCACGCCCAGGCGCTCGGTGTACAGCGCCCAGCCCTCGCCGTAGGCCGAAATATAGGCGTTGCGGAAGGCCGGACGGCCCTTCTGCTCCAGCGCGATCGGCATCTGGAAAGCGTGGCCGGGAGCCGATTCGTGCAGCGTCAGCGCGGGCAGGCTATACAGCGGACGGGCCGGCAGATTATAGGTGTTCACCATGTACACGCCGGGGCCGCCACGGCCCGAGGTGTAGTACGGCGCAATTTCCGGCGCCACCGGCGTGATGGCGAAGCGGCTGCGCGGCAGGTAGCCGAAATAATTGGCCACCTTGCCGTCGAAGCGTTTGGCAATGTAGGCCGCGCGCATCAGCAGCTCTTCCGGCGTGCGCGCGTAGAAACGCGGATCGCTGCGCAGGAACTGCAGGAATTCCGGCAGGCCGCCCTGGAAGCCCACCTGCTTGATCACCTCCAGCATCTCGGCGCGGATCTTGGCCATTTCGGCCAGGCCGGTCTGGTGGATCTGCTCGGCGCTCAGCGTGGTGGTGGTGTATTCGGTGATCTTGGACTGGTAATAGGCTTTGCCGTCCGGCAGGCGCTCGGCGGCCAGCGCTTCGGCCGCATTGGGCACATACTCGGTGCGCAGGAAGGCCAGCAAGCGCTGGTGGGCCGGCACCACGGACTCGCGCAGCGCCTTCAGCGCGGCGGCGCGCAGTTCGGCCTGGCGCGCCACCGGTATGGTGGCCGGCATGTCCTTGAACGGGCGGTAGTAAGCCAGCTTCTCCAGCACGGTTTCCTCGGCCACGGCGGCCACGGATTTGTCTCGCCCCTGCAGGGTCACGCGCGGCGGCGTGAAGCCGCGCGCCAGGCCGGCGCGCATATTGGCGGTGGCCTCGGCGAAGTAGCGCGGCATGTCGTTCAGCTGGCGCACATAGGCCGCGTATTCGGCGTCGGTGCGGAAGGGTTTATCGGCTTCGCCGGCGATGTTGGACCAGAACGCCGAATCGGAATTGAGCGGCTTCTCGTATTCGCGGAAGCGCTGGTTCTCGATCAGCGCCGCGATCTGGGCGCGGTAGACGGCGTAGTCGATGCGCTGCGCGGGCGGCAGCGTGGCGGGCGACATGGCGTCCAGCCTGGCCAGCACGCGCTGCCAGTAGGCCAGGCGCGCCTGCTGGGTGGCGGCGTCGATGCGCGGCAGGTCGGGGCGGATGCCGTTGACGTCGTCCTCGTCGTCCTCCAGGCGCTGGCCCATGCGCCATTGCCATTCCTCGGTGTACAGCGCCTTGAAGGCGGCGCCGTCGTCGGCGCGGGCGGAGGCGGAGGTAAACGCGGAAGCGGCCAGCAGCATGCATGCGGCGGCCAGCGGGCCTGCCAGGGCGGCACCGGTTTTCTTCATGACTATCCTTTAGGTCAAAGCTGCAGCATGCGCTTCTCGCGCAGCAGCGTGGTGTAGGCGCCGGCCGCCAGCGGCCGGCTGAAGTAGTAGCCCTGCATTTCGTCGCAGCCGTGCGCGGCCAGGAACTCGACCTGCTCGCGCGTTTCCACGCCCTCGGCGATCACGCGCATGTTCAGGTTGTGCGCCAGCGAGATCACCGACAGCGCAATGGCCGCGTCGCTGGCCTTGCTGGTGACGTCGTCGACGAAGGACTTGTCGATTTTCAGCACGTCGATGGGGAAGCGCTTCAGATAGGCCAGCGAGGAATAGCCGGTGCCGAAATCGTCCAGCGAAATGGCCACGCCGATGTCCTTCAGGCGGGCCAGCGCGGCCACGGCCTTGTCCGGGTCGCCCATCACCGTGCCTTCGGTGATCTCCAGCCCCAGTGAGGCGGGCTGCACGCCGTGGCGGCGCAGCGCCTGCTCCACGCTGGCCACCGTGCCGTCGTGCGCGAACTGGCTGCCGGACAGGTTGACCGCCACCTTCACCGTGCCCAGCCCGGCCGCCTGCCAGGCCGCGATCTGCGCGCATACGGTGTCGACCACCCACAGGCCGATGGGCGCGATCAGGCCGTATTCCTCGGCCAGCGGAATGAAGCGGTTGGGCGGCACCTGGCCCAGCACCGGGTTGTGCCAGCGCAGCAGCGCCTCGGCGCCCAGCATGGCGCCGGTGCGCAAGCACATCTGCGGCTGGTAGTGCACTTCGAATTCGCCGCGCCCGATGGCGCCGCGCAGCTGCGTCTGGATCGCCAGCTTGGCGCGGATGTCGGCGTCCATGCGCTCGGTGAAGAAGGCGTAGTTGTCGCGCCCCACTTCCTTGGCGCGGTACAGCGCGGTGTCCGCGTTGCGCAGCAGCTCGTCCAGCGTGGCGCCGTCGGCCGGCCACACGGCGATGCCGATGCTGGTGGTCAGCGAGGCGTGCTGGCCCGGCTGCGCTTGCGTGCCGGCCTGCACGTCGAGCTGCACGCCGGCCCGTAGCCGCGCCAGGATGGCCTGGGCGGACGCCATCGTCGCACTCAGCTGGGCGTCGTCGGCCATGATGATCTGGAACTCGTCGCCGCCCTGGCGCGACACGGTGGCCCCCTCCGGCACGCAGCCGCGCAGCAGGCGCGCCACCGCCTGCAAGGCCTGGTCGCCCACCTGCGCACCGTAGGAATCGTTCATGCTCTTGAAGCGGTCCAGGTCCAGGCACAGCACCGCCACGCAATGGCCGTTGCGCTGCGCGGCCGCCTGCGCCTCGTCGAAACACTGGCGCGCCAGCATGCGGTTGGGCAGCCCGGTCAGCGCGTCGTGATAGGACAGGAAGTCGATCAGGTGCTGCTCGGCCTTGCGCTCGGTGATGTCCATGAACACCACGATGTAATTCTCCACCGCGCCGTTCTCGCCCATCACGGTCGACACGCTGAGCAGGCCGGGGAAGGTGGCGCCGTTCTTGCGCCGCGCCAGCATCTCGCCGGACCAGTGGCCGTGCCCGGCCAGCGTGGCCTGCATGGCCTCGTAGGCGGCGGTGTTCTGCTGCACCGTGTGCAGCGTGGTGACGTGGCGCCCCACCATTTCGCCGCTGGCGTAGCCGGAGATGGTGGAGAACGCCGGGTTGGTGGCCACGATCACGCCTTGCGCGTCGGCGATGACGATGGCGTCCTGGGTGGCGGCGAACACGCGCGAGGCCAGGCGCATGCTGTCCTCGCTGGCGCGGCGGCGCTCCACTTCCCGTTCCAGCGAGGCGGCCAGTTCGGCCAGTTCGGCGGTGCGCTCGCGCACCCGCTGTTCCAGCAGCGCGCGCTGCGCCGCCAGCGCCAGCTGGGCGCGGCCCAGGCGCACCTGGGCGTCGGTGCGGGCCAGGATTTCCTCGGCCTGGAAGGGCTTGGCCACGAAGTCCGCGCCGCCCAGGGCGAAGCCGCGCACCTTGTCGTCGGTGTCGTGCTGGGCCGACAGGAAGATCACGGGCACATGGGCCGTGGCCGGCGCGGCCTTCAGCCGGCGGCACACCTCAAAGCCGTCTATGCCGGGCATACGCACGTCCAGCAGTATCAGTTCGGGCGGGCGCGACTGCACAGTCCACAGCGCCAGTTCACCGTTCGGCGCCTGGCGCACGTAGTAGCCGGCCTCCGTCAGCAGGTCGCTGAGCAGCTTGAGCGAGGCTGGCGTGTCTTCCACGATCAGCACTTCCCCCTTGCTGGACTGTTCCGACAAATCCCGATGCATCACCCGCGTCCCCTCCTATATGGCTTCGCTCGCCACCCTACCATAGATTGGACGCCCGCCCAAGGGCCGGCGCGTCCAGCGGCAGCCGCATGGCGAAGCGGGTGCGGCCGGGCGCGCTGGCCAGTTCGATGGCGCCGCCCAGTACATTGGTCACCAGGTTGTGCACGATATGCAGCCCCAGGCCGCTGCTGCGGCCCATGCTGCCCGTGTTGAAAGGCTCGAAAGCGCGCGCCAGGCCGCCGGCCGGGAAGCCGGCGCCGTTGTCCTCGAACTCCAGCCGCACCGCGCCGCCGTCGGCCGCCATGCGTATGGTGATGGCGCCCGGCGCGGGCCGGGAAGCAGAATCGGGCTGCGCAAACGCGTGCAGCACCGCATTGCTGGTGAGCTGGGTCAGCACCTGGCACAGCGCGCCGGGATAGCTGTCCATGGCAAGTCCCCCGGCCGCTTCCACCCGCAGCTCGGCGCCGGCCGCGCGCAAGGACGGCGCCAGCGTCTTGGCCATGCCGTCCACCAGCGTGGCCAGCTCGAAGCTGCGGCGCTGCGAACTGGTCTGGTCCACCGCCACCTGCTTGAAGCACTCGATCAGGTCGGCCGCCTTGTGCAGGTTACGCAGCAACAGGGTGGTGGCGTGCTCGGTGTCCGCACCGAAACGCTCCAGCTCGGAACGTTTCACGCCGTGTTCAATGCCGCCGAAAAAGGCGCTGCTGCGGTCCTGCAGCGCGCTCGCGGCCAGCACGCTGTTGCCTATGGGCGTGTTCAGCTCATGCGCCACGCCCGCCACCAGCGCGCCCAGCGCCGCCAGCCGCTCCGAGCGCACGATCTCGGCGCGCGCCGTGCCCAGCTCCTCCAGTGTGCGCGTCAGCTGCGCATTGCTGGCGGCCAGCGCCTGCTGCGCGCGCGCCAGGTGGATGTGGGCGCGGGTGCGCGCCAGCACCTCCTCCGACTGGTAGGGCTTGGCGATGAAGTCCACCGCGCCGGCCTGGAAGCCGCGCACCTTGTCGTCGGTGTCGTACTGGGCGGACAGAAAAATGACGGGAATATCGCTCAGCGCGGGATCGGCCTTCAGGCGGCGGCACACCTCGAAACCGTCGATGCCGGGCATGCGGATGTCGAGCAGTATCAGCTCGGGCGGACGGGCCTGCGCGCTCCACAGCGCCAGCTCGCCGTCCGGCGCCTGCCGCACCAGGTAGCCGGCATTACCCAGCAATTCACTGAGCAGCTTGAGCGAGGCCGGGGTGTCTTCCACCACCAGGATTTCGCCGCTGGAGCTATGGTCCGCGCGCTGCATCATTGTGCCGCCCTCTCTAATGTTCAGTCAGAGCCGGCGCCAGCATGGCGCACAGCTCGGGGTACTGGTGGCGCGCCAACATGGCCTCGATGGCCGCCACCGTGCCGGCGCAGGCGGGCGGCAGCTCCGCCAGCAACTGCGCCGCGCGCGCCAGGTTCAGCTGCAGCACCGCGTCGCGCAGCGCACCGGCGGTTTCGCCCGGCAGCGCCGCCAGGTCCGCCGCCGTCGGCGGCGCCGCGCCGCCATCGATGCTCTGCAGCTCGGCGCAATCCCCATCATACTCTTGGCCGTCGTGGCCGGCCGCCCCGCCTTGCGCCAGTCCGGCCGGCACCGCAAAGCGGAACTCCGCGCCCTCGCCCAGCGCAGACTGCACCGTGAGCGAGCCGCCCATCAGCTGCACGAATTCGCGCGAAATCGGCAAGCCCAGGCCGGTGCCCTCGGCCGCGCCGTCCTGCGCGGCTTGCACGAAGGGCTCGAAGATGCGCTCCTGGTCCTGCGGCGCGATGCCGGGGCCGGTGTCGCTCACGGCGAACGCCAGCAGCCAGTGGCCATAGCCGCCGCCATCCGCGTCTATCCAGCTGGCGCGCGCCTGCAGCGTGATGCGCCCGGCGCGGGTGAACTTGACGGCGTTGGACATCAGATTGAGCAGCACCTGGCGCAGCTTGGTGCCGTCCAGCTGGGCGCGCAGCGGCAGTTGCTGGCTGTCGAGCCGCAGCGCCACGTCCGGCCCGGCGCGCATGCTCACCATGTCCATCACCTCCTGCAGCATCTCCGACAGCAGCACCGGTTCGCTTTGCAGCGCTATGCGCCCGGCCTCGATCTTGGACAGCTCCAGGATGTCGTTGATCAGCGTGAGCAGGTGCTGGCCGGAGCGGTGGATAATGCCCAGGTTGCGCTTCTCCTCCGGCTGCATGCTGGGCGAGCCGGCCATCAGGCGCGAAAAACCGATCACCGCGTTGAGCGGCGTGCGCAGCTCGTGGCTCATATTGGCCAGGAACACGCTCTTGGCCTGGCTGGCCGCCTGCGCCTGCGCCACCGCCACCGACAGCGCGCGCGTGCGCTCCACCACCAGCTCCTCCAGGTGGTGGCGGTGCTGGCGCAGTTCCTCCTGCGCCGCCTTGTGCGCGCTGATGTCGTAGTTCACGCCCACCATGCGCAGCGCCTTGCCGCCGGCGTCGCGGAACACCATGGAATCGGCCTGGATATGACGCACCGTGCCGTCCGGCCAGACCAGGCGGAATTCGCGGTCGAACTCTTCGCCGCACTCCAGCGTGCGCTGCAGCGCGGCGGGGGTGCGGTCCTTGTCGTCGGGATGCAGCATGTCCAGCCACAACTGCATGGGCGACTCCACCTGCGCGCGCTCGACGCCGAACAGGCGGTACATCTGGTCGTCCCATTCCACCGCGCCGCTCTGGATATCCCAGTCCCAGATGCCGATGGCCGCCGCGCGGGTGGCGATCTGCAGGCGCTGCTCGCTGGCGTGCATGGCACGGTAGCGGCTGTCGAGCAGCGCGATCATTTCGCGCAGCGAAGCCATCAGCACTTTCAGTTCGCCGAACAGCCAGGCGCGCGGCGCCGGCGCGGCCGGGTTCAGGCCGGCCTTGACGTCGGCAGCGTAGCGTCCGATGGCCTGCACCGGCTTGAGCATCATATGCCACAGCACCAGGTACAGCCCGGCCACCAGGGCCAGGTCCAGCGCCAGTATCATGCCGGCGATGGCGTAGCTGCGGCTGCGCAGTTCAGCCAGCAGCGCGGCCGGCGAGGCGTACAGGGTGATGCTGGCGATGGTCTGGCCCTGGGCGCGCACGTCGCGCCGCTCCTGCAGCAGTTCCGGATCTTGTGGCGGCTGGGTTTCGCTGTGCAGGCGGCCGTCCTCGCCGCGCACCAGGATGTAGGGCGGCACGCCCACCGGCGCCACCATGCTGGCGTGCAGGCCCCGGTTGCTCAAGCCGCTTTTCATGATGGTGACCAGCTGCGCGTGGTCGTAATTCCACACCGGCAGCGCGGCCGCGTCGGCCATTTCGCCGGCGCTGGCGGCCAGCTCGGCGCGCAGCCGGGTCCAGCGCTGCGCTTTCTCGCTCTGGTAGAAATAGACGGCGAAGGCGGCCAGCACCAGCGTCACCACCGCCGTCACGGCCACGCTCACCAGCAGGGCAATCGAAATCTCGCCCCTGGCCCGCAGCTTGGCCGCGCAGCCCGTCCGATATTTCAATGTGCCCATGGCATTCCTTTCAGGCCGTAGCGCGCCGCGCCGGCCGCCGCATCAGAACCCGCATCAGAACTCTTCCCAGTCGCCGTCCGCCGCAGCCGGGGCCGCAGCGAGGCGGCGCGCAGCCGATGCGGGGGCCGATGCGGGGGCCGATGCGGGGGCCGATGCGGACCGCGCAATCGCCGGCGCCGCAGGGCGCTTGGCCGCAGGCACGGCGCGCGGCGCCGGGCGGGCTGCGGGACGCGACGCGGCCTGGCGGGACACCGCGGCGCCGTCCAGCCTGAACACGCTGACCGCCTGCTCCAGCGCGCGCGCCTGGTCCTGCAGCGACTCGGCGGCGGCCGCCGCCTGCTCCACCAGCGCCGCGTTCTGCTGGGTTACCGTGTCCATCTCGGCCACGGCCTGGTTGATCTGTTCGATGCCGGAGGACTGCTCCACACTGGCCGTCAGGATGGCCGACATCATGCCCGTCATGCGTTCCACGCTGTGCACCACTTCCTGCATGGTGGCGCCGGCCTGGTCCACCAGCTTGCTGCCCTCGCCCACCTGGGCCACCGAATGGCCTATCAGCTCCTTGATTTCCTTGGCCGCCGCCGCCGAACGCTGCGCCAGGTTGCGCACCTCGGACGCCACCACCGCGAAACCGCGCCCCTGCTCGCCGGCCCGTGCCGCCTCCACCGCCGCGTTCAGCGCCAGGATGTTGGTCTGGAAGGCGATGCCGTCGATGGTGCCGATAATGTCGGCGATCTTGTTGGACGACTGGTTGATGGCGCCCATGGTGCTCACCACCTGCGCCACCACCGCGCCGCCGCGCTGCGCCACCGCAGCCGCCTCGTGGGCCAGCGCGTCGGCCGAGCGCGCGCTTTCGGTGTTGTGCTGCACGGTGGACGTGAGTTCCTCCATCGAGCTGGCGGTTTCTTCCAGGCTGGAAGCCTGGGTTTCGGTGCGCGAGGACAGGTCGGCATTGCCGCTGGCGATCTCGCCCGAGGCCACCGTGATGGTCTCCGTGCCCTGCCGCACCTCGGCCACGATGCTCACCAGGCTGTCGTTCATGCGTTTCAGCGCGGCCGTCAGCTGGCCCATCTCATCGTTCGAGCGCACTTCGATGCGCTGGGTCAGGTCGCCCGCCGCCACCGCCTCGGCCACCTCGATGGCGCTGCGCAGCGGCGTGAGGATGGCGCGCAGCAGCCAGAAGCCCATCACCGCACCCACCGCCACGCCCAGCACGATGGACGCGATGGAGATGGCGCGGAAGGTGCTGTAGCGCGCCTGCGAGGCGTCGTATTCCTGCTTGGCCACCACCAGTTGCAGCTCCACCAGCGCGTCGAGCGCCTTGTCCGCCGCCGACATGGCCGGGTCCAGCTTCTGGTGCTGCAGCACCGCCGCCTGTTCGCGTTCGCCCGCCGCCACCGCCGCCGCCAGCGGCTGCATGGCCTGTTCGCGCATGGCCGCGTTGGCCGCCGCGAAGGTCTTGGCCAGCGCCGCTTCTTCCGGCGTCAGATAGGTGGCCATATAAGCCGCCCACACCTTGTCGATCTCGGCGCCGCGCTTGCGCACATGCTCCAGCAGGCCGGTGTGGGCGCCGTCGGCGGCGTCCACCGCGTTGCCCAGCCCGATCTGCTGGTACAGCAGGCCGGTGCCGATCTGGTTCAGCATGCCCATCGCCACCAGGCGGTCGTCATACACGGTTTGCAAGGCGGCGTTGGTCCGGCTCAGGCTGTTCAGGCCGGCCAGCCCGATGGCCGCCAGCAGCAGCGACAGAAACGCCATGGCGGCGATCAGGCGCGCTTTAATCGTGATGTTTTTCATAGTGCATCCCCGGTCAGTGGTTGTGCGCGGCCAGCTGCAAGGCCGCCAGCAGTTCGTGCGAGTCGAAAGGCTTGCGCAGATAGGCCAGGCAGCCCAGGCGCTGGGCTGCGGCCTGCATGCCGCCGTCTATCTGGCTGGTAACGAAGACGATGGGCGGCGCCTTGCCGGCGCCGACCAGCATCTGCTGCAGCTCGATGCCGGACAGCCCGCCGAGGTCGATGTCGAGGATGAGACAGGTGATATCGCTGTGGTCGTCGCGCTGCAGGTACAGCTCGGCCGACGCGTACAGCTGCGCCATATAGCCGGCCGCGCGCAGCAGCCGGCCCAGCGCCTTGAGCATGCCCGCATCGTTTTCGACGACGGCAACGACGATTTTTCCTGTTTCCATGACGCCATCCCTCTGGGTGCAAGCACCGATAGGTATGACTGTAGGGAGAATTCACACGGCTGTAACGTGTCCTTTGGTACAGGTGGGGCGATGATGCAACTTTATTTTCGGGCCAGCCCCAGGCGGTTCGCCATCTGCACCAGCTCGGCCAGCGAACCGGCCTCCAGCTTTTCCATCAGGCTGTGGCGGTGCGCCTTGACGGTGCGCTCGGTGTTGCCCAGCTCATAGGCGATCTGCTTGTTCAGCATGCCCTGCACCACCAGCACGAACACTTCGCGCTCGCGCGCGGTGAGCGTGGCGGCGCGCTTGCGCAGGCCGCTCAGCTCGCTGTTGTGCGCGGCCGCCGCCTCGTAGCGCAGCATGGCGCGGCCGATGGCGTCCAGCAGGTCCTCCTTGGCGATGGGCTTGGACAGGAAGTCCTCGGCCCCGGCCTTGATGGCGCGCACGCTCATGGCGATGTCGCCGTTGCCGGTCAGGAAGACGATGGGCAAGATGCTGTTGCGGGAGCGCAAAAGATCCTGCAATTGCAGGCCGCTCAGGCCGGGCATGTCCACGTCCAGCAGGATGCAGCCGGCCTCGTCGCCGGTTTCGGCGCGCACGAAGGCGTCGCCGGACTCGTACACGGTGACGCGGTAGCCGCACGCGCCCAGCAGGCGCGACAGCGCGGTGCGCAGCGCTTCGTCGTCGTCGATGATATGGATTTTCATGGCTGCTCTCCGGCCGCTGCGGATGCGGAAGGCAGGGCAAAGCCCACCGTGGCGCCGCCGTCCGGGTTGTTGTCGGCCCAGATGCGCCCGCCGTGCGCCTGCACGATGGCCGCCGCAATGGACAGGCCCAGCCCCATGCCGTGCGCCTTGGTGGTGAAGAAGCTCTCGAACAGGCGCTCCTGGTTGGCGCTGAAGCCGCAGCCGTAGTCGCGCACCAGCACTTCGGCCATGCCGTCGCCGCGCATTCCGGCGCGCAGCACCACCTGGCGCGGCTTGCCGCAGCCGGCATCCGCCGCGCCTATGCCTTGCGGCGCGGCGCCCATCGCGTCCATGCCGTTCAGCACCAGGTTGATCAGGATTTGCTGCAGCTGCACCGGATCGGCCGACACCATCAGCGGCGCCGGGGCCGGTTCGGCCTGCAGCAGCACGCGCCGCATGCGCGCCTCGCTGCCCAGCAGCGCGATGACCTGCGCCACCGCCTCGTTCAGGTCCAGCCGCTGCGCCACCGGGTCGGATTTTTTCAGCAGCTCGCGCATGCGCTGTATCAGTTCGCTGGCGCGGCGGTCGTCGCGCCGGATGTCGCCCAGGATCTCTTCCACGTCGTCCAGCGCCGGCGGCGTCATCTGCAGGAACAGTTCGGCCGCCTCGGCGTTGCTCATGATGGCCGCCAGCGGCTGGTTCAGCTCGTGCACCAGGGCGGCGCAATACACCGACGCGCTGGCGTTGCGGTTCATGTGCGCGATCTCGGCCAGGCGCTGGCGCGACTCGCGCTGCAGCTGGTCGTTGTGCGCGGCCAGCTGCTGCTGCAGGCGGCGTATCTTCAGGTGCGCCATCACGCGCGCGTTGACTTCCTCGAAATGGAAAGGCTTGGAGATAAAGTCCACACCGCCCACCTGGAAGCCGCGCAGCTTGTCGTCCGTGTCGCTGTGGGCGGACAGGAAGATCACCGGCACTTCTTCGAGGCCGGGCATCCGCTTGAGGCGGCTGCACACTTCATAGCCGTCTATGCCCGGCATGCGGATGTCCAGCAGCACCAGCTCGGGGGCCTGGGCCTGCGCGCTCCACAGCGCCAGCTCGCCATTGGGCGCCTCGCGCACGCGGTAGCCGGCGTCCGTCAGCAGCTTGGACAGCAATTGCAGCGATGCCGGCGTGTCCTCGACCACCAGGATATCGCCGCGCACCTGCTCCGGCGCCTGCTGCGCCTGGATGTGCGCACTTGCCTGCGCCCCTGCCTGCTCCCGCCGCCCTTCTGCTTCCATTCCCGCTCCCATGTGCACCGATAGTCATGGACGCTATTTGCGCCCCGCCAGACGATATCGGCCACGCAAGTATATTGCAAGCCAGAGTGGCTGTAAGCAGCCCACGGCAGACAGGTTTGCAACAAAACCGCCGCCGCCGCGCCGTCCGGCGGCCTATTTTGTCTCGCCAAGGCAACAGGGCGGCCGGCGCGGGCGGATGCCTACGTCGACTGCAAGCGGTCCAGTTCCGCCTCGCTGAAGCCGGCCTTGCGGCGCGCCTCCAGGTTGAACGGCCCCTTGGGCGTGGGCGCCCGGTAGCGCGCGGCCAGCTCGTCGTAGGTGGCGCGCGGCTCCAGTCCGCGCTGCTCGCACAGGTAGCCATACCAGCGGTTGCCGATCTCCACATGGCCGATCTCGTCATGCAGGATGATGTCCAGGATGGCGGCGGCCGCCATGTCGCCCGCCTGCGCGATCTTGGCGCGCAGCGGCGGAATGGCGTCCAGCCCGCGCGCCTCCAGCGTGCGCGGCACCAGCGCCATGCGCGCAGTGATGTCCTCGCGGGTGCGCTCCACCATCTCCCACAGGCTGTCGTGGGCGGTGAAATCGCCGTACTGGTAGCCCAGGGTTTGCAGGTGCGCCGCCAGCATGGAATAGTGGTAGGCCTCCTCCTTGGCCACGCGCAGCCAGTCGGTGTAATACTCGGCCGGCATGCCGGGGAAGCGCCACAGCGCGTCCAGCGCGAGGTTCACCGCGTTGAATTCGATATGGGACAGCGCATGCACCAGCATCGCCCTGCCCTCCAGCGTCGCCATCGAGCGGCGGCCCACCAGGCGCGGCGGCACCAGCTCCGGGCGTTCGGGACGGCCGGGGATGGCCAGCCCGGACGCCGGCGCGGCGGACGCGTTCAGTTCGGGGGCCAGCGCAAGGCAGCCCTCGGCCCAGGCTTGCGCCATGGACGCCACGGCGGCGGCTTTCACGGCGGGATCGGTTTCGAGCAGGCATTGCAGCGCGTAGGCGCGCAGCTCTGTTGGGTGCGGCATGGGACTACCTTGGAGCGAGGAAAAGGACGCAGTGTACCAAACCGCCGCCCGGTCACGCCGAAGGCCAGGGCCAAGAGGTTACGCCAACACGGCGGCAGGCTGGGCCGCCAGCCGCAGTTCCAGCTTGTCCCACAGGCGGTCATGGTAAGGCAAGGCGACCACGTTCAGCACCGGCTCCAGCACCGCCGCCAGGCCGCCCACCGCCATCGAGCCGGTTGCCCACCACAGCATCAGGAAGGCCACCGCCGCGTGCATGATGGTCTGGCTGACCTTCTCGCCGGCCAGCGCGGCGTAGCGCTCGCGGGCCTGCACGGCGCGGGCGCGCAGCTTGTGCCAGGCGCGCTCGTGGAAAGGCAGCAGCAGCACATTGACCACAGGCTCCAGCACCGCCGCCAGCCCGCCGAACACGACGGACCCGGTCAAGACGTACATCAGGCCGAACGCAATGCCTGTGTGGGCGGCAACCTGGCTGATTTTTTTCGCTGCGGTAATCATGGTGAGCCTCGTTTCAATGTCTGGATCAGTCACTGAATAATAACGATTCTCATTTACCTTTGACAGACAATTGTTTTTACCGTCCCGATAGCTTTTCCCTAAGGGATCGCGCGCACCACACGGCAAGGGTTGCCCACCGCCAGGCTGTTGGCCGGGATGGACTTGCTCACCACGCTGCCCGCGCCTATGGTGCAGTTGTCGCCTATGGTCACGCCGTGCAGGATGGTGACGTTGGCGCCTATCCACACATGGTTGCCTATGGTGATGGGCAGCGCCTCGAACACGCCCGCCGCGCGCGCCACCGGGTCCACCGGATGGCTGGCGGCGGAAATCACCGTGTTCGGGCCGATCAGCACGTGGTTGCCCAGCGTGACCGGCGCGCAGTCCAGTATCACCAGGTTGTGGTTGGCGAAGCAATGCTCGCCCACGGTGATGTTGTAGCCGTAGTCGCAAAAGAACGGCGCCTCGAAGTGGGCGTTGTTCGGCTTGCGCAGCAGCTGCTCAAGGATTTCCGCGCGCCTGGCGACGTCGTCCTCGCGGTTGAAGGCGGCGCACAGCAGCTTGGCTGCGCGGCGCTCGACGCTGCCGGGCGAATCGCCCGGACGGTAAACCTGATCCTGCATACCTGCTCCTAAATGTATTCCGCCACGCCGCCCTCGCGGCTTTCCTGCAGGGCGTTGCAGGCCATGGCCGTGCTCAGGAAGATGGGGCCGCTCAGCTGCGCCGGCAGGTCGCTCTCGCGCAAACGGTCCATCACCGGCCCCTTCACTTCGGCCAGGTGCATGCTCACGCCGCGCCGGCGCATGCTGGCGTTCCATTCCGTCAGCGCAAACAGCGCCGTGGTGTCGATCGAACTGACGGCCGTCATCACCAGCACCACATGGCGCGCGGACGGATGCGTGCGCAGTTCCTCCTCGATGCGTTCACTCACCGCCTCCACGTTGCCGAAGAACAGGTTGGCGTCGATGCGCAGCACCAGGATGTCCGACTGCGTCTGGGCCGCGTAGCGCTCGATATTGCGGAAGTGCTCGCTGCCCGCGATGCGGCCCAGCACGGCGATATGCGGCCGGCTGGCGCGCCAGATCAGCGTGCCCATCGATAATAATACGCCGACCACCACGCCCGCCTCCACGCCCAGCGCCAGCACGCCGGCGGCGGTGGCGGCCCAGGCGGCGGCGTCGCCCCTGTCATAGCGCCAGGCCAGGCGCAGCGTATCGAATTCCAGCATGCCCAGCACGGCCACGATAATGGTGGCGGCCAGCGTGGGCAGCGGCAGCAGCGCCAGCCAGCCGGTGGGCGCCACCAGCGCCGCCGCCAGCAGCACGGCGGTGATCACGCTGGCCAGCGGCGTGTTGGCCCCGGCCGAAAAATTCACCGCCGAGCGCGAAATGCTGCCGGTGACCGGAAAACCGCCGGACACCATGCTGGCCACATTGGCCGCGCCCAGGCCGAACAGTTCCTGGTTGCTCACCAGCTTCTCGTTGCGCTTGAGCGCCAGGGTCTGCGCGGCGGACATACTCATCAGGAACACGATAAAGCCGATCAGCAGGCCCGGCTGCAGCAGCGCGCGCCAGTGGCTGCTGGAGGTGGCCAGGTTCAGGTCCGGCAGGCCGGACGGCACGGCGCCAGTAGCGTGGATGCCCAGCGCCTGCAAACCCAGCAAGGGCATGGCGGCGGTGGCGGCCAGCACCACCAGCATGGGCGCCAGGCGCCCGCCCAGATCCGCTTGCGCGGCGGACAGGCCGCAGCGCTGCAGCAGGCGCGCCAGGTAGCGCTTGCCCAGCAAAAGCAGCAGCAGGGACACGCCGCCCAGCACAGCGCTGGGAGTGTGGAATTGCGGGAAGTTGGCGCCCAGCAGGGGCTTGAGCTGTCCGCCGGCAATGACGATGGCCGAGCCGACGGTGAAGCCGCTCATCACGGGACGCGAGAAGAAATTGGCCAGGAAACCCATGCGCAGCGCGCCGCACACCAGCAGCACCACGCCCGCAACCAGCGCCAGCTGCGCGGCCAGCACACCGTACAGCGCCGAGCCGGCCGGCGCCAGCGGCGCGATCACCGCCGCCGTCATCAGCGACACGATGGCCATGGGGCCGACCGACTGGGTCATGCTGCTGCCGAACAGCGCGTAGACCAGCGGCGGCAAAATGCTGGCGTATATCCCCGCCACCGGCGGCAGGCCCGCCACCAGCGCATACGCCATGCCCTGCGGGATCATCATCATTGCCACCACGATACCGGCGCTAATGTCGCCCGGCAGCATGGCACGCCGGTATTGCCTCAACCAATGCAGCATGCTCTAACCCGTCCAGCCTGGAAATATGCGAAGCCTACCATACGGACAACGCATATGGATATAAGGAAAACAGATATGGGAGTCTTTTGATCCTTCTCAGGATGCGTTGCCAGGAACGGGGTCACAGTGAGGAACCAATGTGCTCACCGGAGGTCGAAATGAATTCGATTGACACGAAAAACTTGCGGGATGAGGATGGCCACATGAATGAACGCGTCGCCAATCTGGAAAAAATTGCGGAAGAGACCGCAATCCGCCTGGGCTCGCTGGAGCGCAAGGTGGACGGACTTGCGCATGACCTGGCTGTCTTGACGCAAACGGTGGCCGGGCTGTCGCCAACCGTTGACGAGTTGTCGCGAACGGTTGACGAGTTGTCGCGGACGGTTGACGAGTTGTCACGAACCGTTGACGAGTTGTCGCGAATCGTCGGCGAGCTGTCGCAAGCCGTGAGCAAGTTGACGCAGGAGATGGGGAAGTTATCACAGGACGTCGCATTGCTCGCTCAAACTGCCGCCGCACACGGTCAAGGAATAGCAGCGCTTACGCAAACCGTGGCCGCATTGGCGGCGCAGCTTAACAAGATCGAGATCCGGCTTGGGATTATCGAGAACACCTTCGCCACCAAGGAATACCTGCAGAAAGCGCTGCACGGCATGACTTGGCGCATCATTGGAGCAATGACGCTGCTGACGAGCGCCGTCTGGTTTATCTCACGCTACAACCCGCCATACAACCAGCCTGCGCCGGTGTCGGCCACCACGCCGGCCGCACCGGCGCTACCACCCCGGTTGCCTTGACAGCCGACTACAGCGCCGTCCCTGAACTCAGCGGCGCTGCTCCAGCTCAGCCACCACCGCCGCCAGCACCTCCTCCGACAGCATCGGGTCCGCCATCACGCGCGACAGCACCAGGCCGCCCACCATGCTGGCGTAGTCGGCGATGGCGCGCTGGCGTTTGGCGGCGGCGTCCGTACCAGGTTCCAGTTCCGCCAGCAGCTTGAGTTGGGCCTGCACCCCGGCCGACATGGCCTGCCGTACTTCCGGCCCGGCGCGCGCCGCGTCCGTGCCCAGGGTGCTGACCGCGCAGCCCCGGCCCGGGCAATCCCGGTGCGCCACCGACAGATAAGACTCGGCGATGGCCGCCACCGGCCGCGCCGGCGCGCCGTCGGCCAGCTTGCGCCACTTCATTACCGACTTTTCCAGCGCCTTCGCGGTGGCTTCGGCCAGCAGCACTTCCTTGGAAGCGAAATGTCCGTAGAAGCCGCCGTGCGTCAGGCCAGCGCCCTTCATCAGATCGGCCACGCCTATGCCGTCAAATCCCTTTTCGCGGAACAGCCTGGCCGCCGTCTCCACAATCCGTTCGCGGTTCAACGCCGCCTGCTCCCTGCTCACCTTCATGATGCCCCTCCTCGTTTCGCCAAGTTCTGCTTGACATTATACATTATGGACGTAATATATGAAGCATTGATGATGATCGTAATTTAAAGGATCCACTATGAAAGCCGTGATCAGCGCCTACGCGCGCTCCCCCTTCCACTTTGCCCGCAAAGGCAAGCTGGCCGAAACCCGTCCCGACGACCTCGCCGCCCAAGTGGTGCAGGGCCTGATGCAGCGCACCGGCCTGGATCCGGCGCTGCTGGACGACGTGATCCTGGGCTGCGCCTATCCGGAATCGTCGCAGGGCAACAATCTGGCGCGCGTGGTGTCGCTGCTGGCCGGGTTCCCGTTCGACGTGCCGGGCATGACGGTGAACCGCTTCTGCGGCTCGTCCATGTCCGCCATCCACATTGCCGCCGCGCAGATCGAGGCCGGGCTGGGCGAAGCCTATCTGTGCGTGGGCGTGGAATCGATGACCATGGTGCCGCAGGGCGGCTTCAACTTCTCGCCGAATCCGCAGCTGTACGAGCACAGCGACACCTACATCAGCATGGGCGACACCGCCGAAAACGTCGCCAGCCGCTACGACGTAGCGCGCGCCGACCAGGAAAGGATGGCCTTTGAATCGCACCGCAAGGCGGCCACGGCGCGCGAATCCGGCCTGCTGGCGGACGAGATCGTGCCGGTGCGCACGGCCGCTGGCGAGCTGGTGAGCGAAGACGGCTGCATCCGTCCCGGCACCTCGCTGGAAGCGCTGGCCGGGCTGAAGCCGGTGTTCCGCGACGACGGCGTGGTGACGGCGGGCACGTCCTCGCCGCTGACCGACGGCGCCTCCGCCGTGCTGGTGACCAGCGAGGCGTTCGCGCGCAAGCACGGCCTCAGGCCCAGCGCACGCATCATCGGCATGGCGTCGGCGGGCGTGGACCCGGCGGTGATGGGCATAGGCCCGGTCCCGGCCACGCGCAAGGCGCTGGCGCAGGCCGGCATCACGGCGGACCAGCTGGACGTGGCGGAAATTAACGAAGCCTTCGCCTCCCAGGCGCTGGCCAGCGTGCGCGAGCTGGGCATCGATCCGGCTATCGTGAACATCGACGGCGGCGGCATGGCCATCGGCCACCCGCTGGGCGCCACCGGCGCGCGCATCACCGGCAAAGCCGCCGCGCTGCTGGCGCGCAAGCAAGGCCGCTACGCACTGGCCACCCAGTGCGTCGGCGGCGGCCAGGGCGTCGCCACCATCCTCGAGGCGCTGTAGGCCCCGGCGCGGCTTGTCAGGAGGCCATGGCGAGTTCGACGCAGTTGCGGCCGGCGCGCTTGGCGCGGTGCAGGGCCGCGTCCAGGCGCTCCAGCAGGGTGCTGGCGCCCTCCTCCGGGCCGGCTTGCGCCACGCCCAGGCTGATGGTCACCGTCTCGCAGCCAGGCAGCTCGGTGGTGGCGATGGTTTCCCGCAGCTTTTCGGCCAGCTTCAGCGCGTCGATCGCGGCGGTGTGGGTGGCGATGATGAGGAATTCCTCGCCTCGCATCCGCACCAGCTGGTCCGACGTGCGCAGCCGGCTCAGCACCGTCTGGGCCACCGTGCGCAAGGCCTGGTCGCCGCAGGGGTAGCCGTAAATATCGTTGACGGAACGGAAGTTGTCGATGTCGAAGGCGATCACGCCCAGCGGCATGCCGTAGCGCCGCGCGCGCCGGATTTCGTTGTCCAGCTCGGCCTCGCCGTGGCGCCGGTTCACCGCGCCGGTGAGCGCGTCCACCGTGGTGATCTGCGTCAGCTTGCCGGCCAGCGCGTCGTTCTGGTGCTTGAGCTCGCTCATCGCCAGTCCGAAACTGATGAACTGCGCCAGGCTGCCCAGTCCGGAAAACTGCTCGCGCGAAAAGGCGATGTGGCGGTCGAACATCAGGCTGACCGCGCCCTGCACCGGCCCGCCCGCCTCGCTGCGCAGCGGCAGCGCCAGCACCATGCGCACGCCCTTGTCGTGCAGCTGCATGGCCAGTTCGGGGTCGCCCGCTTTTTCCGGCGCGTCCAGCAGCACCATGTCGCCGCTGCCCACCGCCATCAGCGGCGGGAAAGTGTCGGACAGCGGCGACTGCAGCAGCCGCTCGCTGCGCTGCAGCAGCCGCGCCATGTCCAGGTGGTTGCGCGCTTCCTGCGCCGCCAGCACCAGGTTGCCGCGCTCCTGCATGTGGAACAGCGCGGCGTGCCGCACGCCGGGGAAGCTGCACAGCGCGGTGCAGATGCGCGCGGCCATCGTGCTCAACTCGTCCATGCCGGTCAGCGCGCGCTGCACGCCGCGCTGGATGGCAAGCAGGTCGCGCAGCTCTTTTTCCTTGTCCAGCAGCGCCTGCTGCTGCGCGGCCGCCGCGTCCAGCGGCGCCGTCAGCGCCTGGCTGACCGACTGCTGCAGGTCTTCGCTGAGCAGCGGACTGATGCGGTAAGTCAGCGGCCCGGCCGCCATCAGTTCTGGCAGCCAGGCGGTATTTCCATAGGGACACAAAACCAGCACCGGGGCGCCATGCCGGGCGCGCACCAGCGCACTGGCGGCGGACAGGTCGCCGCTGTCGTCGAAACCGTCCAGGTCCAGTACCAGCAGGTCCACCGGCTGGCGCGCCAGCATGGCGGTGGTGCCGTCAAACGTTTCCGTCAGCAGCAGACGGTTGAACAGCTCGCCGCAACTGGCTTGAAACTCGCCGCGCCGCTCGCCGGCCAGGTTGAGAAAGAGCCCCACGCGCCGGGCATGGCTGTCGATTTCTGCTGTCATGACATATCCCCAAAGCATTCTTATAAGTATGGTCTCTACAGTTTGCCATAAAGTTCATAATTAGCAACGTATGTAGGTTAAAAAACCAGATTTATGTGTGAAACCGCACGGTTGTCCACGCCATCCTTCCCAATACTGGCAGCTTGCAGACGAAGGAGAGCAACATGGCACATTCGGAAAACAAGGCGGCGCAGTCGGCCGCCAGCATGCAGCGTGCTGTGCAGCAAGAGCAGGACCAGCGCGACCAGTCCCAGGGCCAGCAGAAGGCCAGCCAGGACGCCGTGCAGACCGGCCACCATGACCAGCCCAGCCCGCCATTACCCAATCAGCACCTGCAAAAGCCCGGCAGCGAGGCGGAGATGGAACTGCGCCCGCGCTTCCTGGCGCCGGACTATTGCGGCAGCGGCAAGCTGGCCGGCATGACGGCCGTCATCACCGGCGGCGATTCCGGCATAGGCCGCTCGGTGGCGGTGCTGTACGCGCGCGAAGGGGCTGACGTCGCCATCATCTACCTGGACGAGCACGAGGACGCCGCCGAAACCCGGCGCTACGTGGAGGCCGAGGGCCAGAGTTGCTTGCTGCTGCCCGGCGATGTGAGCGCCCCTGCTTTCTGCCGCCGCGCGGTGGACCAGGTGCTGGCGGAATTCGGCCATATCGACATCCTGGTCAACAACGCGGCCTTCCAGGCGCATGCCGGTTCGCTGGCCGAGCTGTCCGAGGAGCGCTTCAACCTCACCATGAAAACCAATGTGTACGGCTACTTCCACATGGCCAAGGCGGTGGAGCCGCACCTGCAGCGCGGCGCGTCCATCATCAACACCGGTTCGGTGACCGGGCTGCAAGGCTCGGCCCACCTGCTGGACTATTCCACCACCAAGGGCGCCATCCACGCGTTCACCATGTCGCTCGCGTCCAATCTGCTGGACAAGGGCATACGCGTGAACGCGGTGGCGCCCGGGCCGGTGTGGACGCCGCTCAATCCGGCCGACCAGCCGCCCGAGAAAATCGCGCAGTTCGGCGCCACCACCGACATGAAGCGTCCGGCGCAGCCCGAGGAACTGGCGCCGTCCTACGTGTTCCTGGCGGCGCCCTGCTGCTCCAGCTACATCACCGGCATCGTGCTGCCGGTGACCGGCAGCGTGGGCAACTAGGAGGACGGTCCCATGGCACGCTCATTGTGGAAAGGCGCCATCAGTTTCGGACTGGTGCACATTCCGGTCGAAATGCACACGGCGGTGCAGTCGCATGACCTGGACCTGACCATGCTGGACCGGCGCGACTTTTCGCCCATCGGGTTCAAGCGCTACAACAAGAACACCGGCAAGGAAGTCGTGTGGGACAACATCGTCAAGGGCTACGAGTACAAGCAGGACGAGTACGTGGTGCTGTCCGACGAGGACCTGCGCCAGGCCAACGTGGAGGCCACGCAGACCATCGACATCCTGGCCTTTGTGGACGCCGCCGACGTGCCGCTGACCTACTTCGAAACACCCTACTACCTGGCGCCGGGGCGCGGCGGCGCCAAGGTCTACGCGCTGCTGCGCGAGACCTTGCGCAAGGCCGGGCGCATCGCCATCGCCACGGTGGTGATACGCGTGCGCCAGCACCTGTGCGCGCTGGTGTGCGTGGACGACGGCATCGTGCTCAACACCCTGCGCTTCGCGGAGGAGATCCGCAGCACCGAAGAGCTGAAGCTGCCGCCCAAGACGCTCAAGTCGGCCGGCATCACGGACAAGGAATTGCAGATGGCCCTATCCTTGGTGGAGGGCATGACGGAGGAATGGAACCCCGCCCAGTACCACGACACCTACAAGAACGACGTGCTGGCACTGGTGGAGAAAAAGGTGAAGGCGAAGCAGACCAAGTCGATCACCGTCGCCGCGCCGGAGAAGGAAAGGCCCGCCAGCAGCAACGTGGTGGACCTGGTGGCGCTGCTCAAGCAGAGCCTGGGCGGCAAGGAAAAGCCCACAGCCGCCAGCGCGCCGGCCCGGTCCGCGTCCAAAACTGCCGCCAAGCCTGCGGCGAAAACCGCCGCGGCAAAGGCGCCGGCGAAGACCGCAGCCAAACCTGCGGCCAAAAAGACGGCCAAGAAGACGTCCAGCACCCGCTCCACGGCGGCGCCCGCGCGCAGCCGCGCAGCCTGAGCTCTGCTGCCGCCGCTGCCGCCGCTGCCGCTAATCCTCCGGCTTGAATCCCAGCTGCTTCATCGCGGCAGTGATGCTCTTCGCACTGGCGGCGTAGTCTTCCCACGGCGAGTTGCCCTCGTCCAGCCGCTGGTGCACGGTGGCCACCGTCCAGTGGTCGCCGCCTTTCAGCTTGGGCAGCTCGTCCCAGCGAACGGGCACCGAAATTCCCAGTCCCGGCCGCGTGCGCGCCGACCATGCGCACACCGTGGTGGCGCCACGGCCATTGCGCAGGTAGTCGATATAGATCTTGCCGACCCGGTTTTTCGGCCCGCTCTTGAACGAGAAGCGGTCCGGCAGCGTGCCCGCCACATGCTCGACAATGGCTTGCGAGAATGCCTTCACCGTGTCCCAGCCATACGCCGGCTTGATCGGCACCACCACGTGCAGGCCCTTGCCGCCGCTGGTCTTGAGAAACGCAGCCAGCCCCAATTCAGTAAGGAAGGCGTGCACCAGCTCCGCCGCTTCCTGGATGGCGGGCCATTCCACGCCTTTGCCGGGGTCCAGGTCGAAGATCATGCGGTTCGGCTTTTCGTAACTGCGCGCGACGGCGTTCTGGGTGTGGATCTCCACCACGTTCCACTGCGCGGCGGACAGCAGGCCTTCCACGCTGCCAACCGCCAGCATGGGCGGATGGTCCGGGTCCAGCGCCTGGTCCAGATGCTTCAGGCCCGGCATTTTCGCCACGTCGGCGTGCTTCTGGAAGAACAGCTCCCCGCCCACGCCCGCAGGCGCGCGCACCAGCGACACGGGCCGCGCCTTCAGATGCTCCATCATCAGCTCGCCCACCAGCGCGTAGTAGCGCACAAGCGCGATCTTGGTGGTGCCGCTTTCCGCGTCGATCACGCGGTCCGGGTTGGTGATTTTCAGGGTCTCGGGCAACGTGCCATGCAGCGCGCGCGCGGCCACCGCAGCCGCCGCAGCCGCAGTGCGGGTGCGGGGCTTGCCTCGCCCGCCGTCGTCCGCGTGCGCCAGGTCTTCAACATGCGCCGGCTGCTCGCGCGTGATCATGCGGGGCGGCTTGTCCTTGCGCAGTCCCTGGAACACGGCGTGGCGCACCGAGCCGCTGCGCGTCCATTCGCCGAAACTGACTTCCGCCACCAGCGTGGGCTTGACCCAGTGTGCCTTCTTTGCAATGGCGCGCGTGTTCGCGAACGGGCTTTCGTCTGCCGCCAGCTTTTCCAGGCTGGTCTTGAGCGCCGCCAGGCTGGCTTGATTGAAGCCGCTGCCGACATTGCCCGCGTAGTGCAGCTTGCCGTCTTTACCGTGCGTACCGAGCAGCAGCGAGCCGATGCCGGTGCGCGAGCCTTGCGGGTCGGTATAGCCGCCGATGACGAACTCCTGCCGCTGGCCGCATTTGAGCTTGATCCAGTCGCCCGAACGGCGGGAAGTGTAGACCGAATCGCGCCGCTTTCCGATGATGCCCTCCAGGCCCATTTTGCAGGCGGCGGCCACCATCTCGTCCGGCAGCGCGTCGAGCTGCGCGCTCAGGCGCACCTTGTCCGTGCCGTGCTTCTCCATGACGGCGGACAGCAGCTCGCGCCGCTGTTCCAGTGGCACGCTGCGCAGGTCATGGCCGTCCAGGTAGGGGACGTCGAAAACGAAGTAAACGATATCGTCTGTTTTTTCGTTGTCGAAGGATTGCTGCAAGAGACCAAAGTCCGGCCGCCCCGTCTCGTCATGCGCGACGATTTCGCCGTCGTACCAGCCGGACGGCAGCTTCATTTTCACCAGCGCGGCGTGCAGGGGCTTGAGCTTGTGGGTCCAGTCGTTGCCGTTTCGCGTGAACAGCTGCACGTCCTTGCCGTCCACCCGCGCCAGGATGCGGTAGCCGTCGAACTTGATCTCGAACAGCCAGTCCTGCGGGCTGGATGGCGGTTTGTCCACCAGCGTGGCCAATTCAGGCGCCAGCGTGGCGGGCAGTTCGCTGGCCGGCGCGGCTTTGGCGGCCGAGGCGTCGGCGGCCGGCCGGCGCGCAGCCTTGGGCATACCCAGTTTCTTCACGCTGTCCGGCATTTCGTCCACCACGCTGAACTCAGTGGCGGGCCGCGCGTACTCGTCCTTCTCCTTGATGAGCAGCCAGGCCTCCTGCTTTTCGCCGCGCCCCTTCATCCGCACCAGCGCCCAGCGCCCGTGCATCTTGTGGCCGCGCAGTTCGAATTTCAGGCTGCCCGCCTTGTAACCCTTGCGCGCGTCGCCAAGCGGATGCCAGGTGCCCTTGTCCCAGATGATGACCTTGCCCGCGCCGTATTGCTTCTCCGGTATGGTGCCCTCGAAGCTGTTGTAGGAAATGGGATGGTCTTCCACGTGCACGGCCATGCGCTTGTCGTGCGTGTCGTAGCTGGGGCCTTTCGGCACCGCCCAGCTTTTCATGGCGCCGTCCAGTTCCAGGCGGAAGTCGTAGTGCAGGCGCGAGGCCCAGTGCTTCTGGATGACGAACGACAGATTCTCGCCGCCCTCCTCGCCGCCCTCGGCAGGTTCGGGCGTCACGTCGAAGTTGCGCTTGGCCTTGTAGGTTTTGAGTGAATCGCTCATGGCGTCAACTCTACACCCGCCGGCTGCGCGGCACGGTTAGCCAGCTAACAAAGTTTTCAGCTACGGATCAGCAAGCCCGCATGCTGCTGCGAATTGCGGTCGCCGCGCCGGTAGCTGCGGAAAGCCAATTCGCCGTCCGCGCCGCGCGTACAGCAGGTGCAGCCGCCCACATGCTCAAACGCGCCCAGCCCGGCGCGCTCAAGCTCATACTGCGCCACCGCGCGCAGGTCCAGGTGGCGGTGCGTGGGCACCACCGTGGCGGGCGGCAGCGCTGCGTAGTGGCGCGTAAAGTCCTGCGCGAGCTCCTCGCTCACCTCATAGCACGGTGCGCAAATGGTGGGGCCGATGGCGGCCACCCATTCGGACGGCCGCTCGCCGCGTTCGCGCATCTCCTGCCAGAACCGGCCGATGATGCCGGAGTACAGGCCGCGCCAGCCGGCGTGCAGCGCAGCGGCCATGCCGCCGTCGCGCCGCGCCATGAGCAGCGGCACGCAATCGGCCGTGATGACGCTGACTGGAATGCCTGCTGCCGAGGTGTAAAAAGCATCGGCCTCGCCGGCGGCCTGGCGTGGCCCGGTGATGTGCACCGACCGCGTTCCGTGCACCTGGCGCTTGTCCGGACGCAGCTCCCACGCTGCCTGCAGCACTTCCGGCACCAGGCCCGCCGCCGTGCCAAACCCATGTTCCACCCCTGGCACCGACGCCAGCAACGCACTCGTAATCAAAACCGCCCCATCTTTTTTACACGCCAAAGCAGCATGATAATCGAACCGCCGCAACCAGTCAGCAACGTGCCGGTTGCAGGTTGATTCATACCGAAAATCGGCTTATAGTCGGGCATCGCATTCAACCGAGAGCCGCCATGAAACTGCCGCATCAGCTGCGAATGTTGTCGCTACTGTTGCCGCTTTCCGCAGGCGCTGCGCAGCCGCAGGTCCTTACCTTTGTCATGCAGCCCTTTCCCCCGCTGACCACCAACGGCACCAACAAGCCGGACGGTTTTTTCCCCGAAGTGCTGCAGGCCGTTTGCGCTTCCATCAAGATCGAGTGCAAGGCCGAGGTCTACCCCTGGCGCCGCGCCTTCGCCATGATGAGCGGCGGCACAGCGGACGGCATGCTGATGCTACTGAAAACGCCGGAGCGCACGGTGGCCTTCAATATGGGGCCGCCTGTCCTACAGTCGGCCTATGTGCTGTACACGGCGCCGGGCACCACGGTGCGCTACACCAGTCCGGCCGACCTGGCGGGCTACACGGTGGCCGGCTACGGCCCTTCAGGCACGTCCGTCGCCGCCGAAGAGCTGGGCCGGCTGGCGCCCAACAGCCGGGTGGAGATCGAGGTCGACAACCAGACCGCGCTGCGCAAACTGCGCCAGGGGCGCTACGGCGGCAAGGCCGTGGTTGTCATCAACAAGGAGCTGGGGCGCTTTTTGCTGAAGCAGGATGGCGATGCGGGCCTGCGCCAGATCGGGGAGCTGAAGAAGACCGAGTACTACATCGGCCTGTCGCGCACGCGCATGCCGCCGGAACTGGCGGAGCGCTTCAACCAGGCGCTGCGCCAGTTGCTGCGCGACGGCACTATCAACGCCATCGCGCAGAAATTCGACGTGAAGGCGGCGCCGGCGCAGTGACCATGGTTCAGTGGGGCTGGTTCTTCGCCCTGTCCTTGTGCGGCACGCGCTCGAAGCGGTGGGCGAAGGTGCGCAGGATGACGTAGAACACCGGCGTGAGGAACAGGCCGAAGAAGGTCACGCCCAGCATGCCGGCAAACACCGCCACCCCCATCGCATGGCGCATTTCCGAACCTGCGCCGCTGGAAAATACCAGCGGCAGCACGCCCATGATGAAGGCGATGGACGTCATCAGGATAGGACGCAGACGCAAACGGCAGGCCTCCAGCGCGGCCTGCAAGATGGTGCGGCCGTGGTCCTCCAGCTCGCGCGCGAATTCCACGATCAGGATGGCGTTCTTGGACGCCAGCCCCACCAGCACGAACAGCGCAATCTGCGTGAACACGTTGTTGTCGCCATGCGTGAGCTTCACGCCCAGCAGCGCGCACAGGATGGACATGGGCACGATCAAAATCACCGCCAGCGGCAGCGTCCAGCTTTCGTATTGCGCCGCCAGCACCAGGAACACCAGCAGCACGCACAGCGGGAACACGTAGATCATGGTGTTCCCGGACAGGATGTCCTGGTAGGTCAGCTCGGTCCATTCATAGCTGATCCCCTTGGGCAGCACTTCGCGCGCCAGCTTCTCCAGCGCCTCCTGCGCCTGCCCGGACGACACGCCCGGCGCCGGGCCGCCGTTCAGGTCCGCAGCCACGTAGGCGTTATAGCGCTGCACCATGTCCGGCCCGTAGGTGTCGCTCACGCGCATCAGCGACGACAGCGGTATCATCTCGCCCTTGTCGCTACGCACCTTGAGCTGCGCCATCTGCTCCACGCGCGAGCGGAACTGCGCGTCCGCCTGCACGCGCACCTGGTAGGTGCGGCCGAACTGGTTGAAATCGTTCACGTACAGCGAACCCAGATTGATCTGCAAGGTCTGGTAGATGGTGGGCAGCGCCACGCCCAGCTGCTTGGCGCGCGTGCGGTCGATGTCGGCGAACAGCTGCGGCACGTTGATCTGGTAGCTGGAGAACACGCCCGCCAGCTTGGGCTCCTGCCAGGCCTTCATCTGCAGGGCCTGCACCGCCTTGTACAACTCGTCGTAGCCCAGGTTGCCCCTGTCCTCTATCATCATCTTGAAGCCGCCTATGGTGCCCAGGCCGTTGACCGGCGGCGGCGGGAAGACCATGATGAAGGCGTCCTGTATCGCCCCCATGCGCTTGTTCACTTCCGCCGCGATGCCCAGCCCGGACTCGGCGTCGCCATGCCGCTCGTGGAAGGGCTTGAGCCCGACAAAGACTATGCCGGCATTGGGCGCGTTGGTAAAGCCGTTGATGGACAGGCCCGGGAAGGCGATCGAATCCTGCACGCCCGGCACGGCGGTGGCGATGTCGGACATGCGGCGTATCACCGAGTCGGTGCGGTCCAGCGAGGCGGCGTCCGGCAGCTGCGCAAAGCCCACCAGGTACTGCTTGTCCTGCCCCGGCACAAAGCCCTCGGGCACGGCGCGGAACATGAAGCCGGCCGCCACCACCAGCAGCAGGTAGACGCCGACCGCGCCAGCCTTCCGCTTCAGCACGCCGCCCACGCCATCCTCGTAGCGCGCGGAGGCGCGGCCGAAAACCCGGTTGAACCAGCCGAAGAAGCGGCCGAACAGCGTGTCCATCAGTTTCGTGAGAGGGTCCTTGGGCGCGTCGTGCGGCTGCAGCAGCGAAGCGGCCAGCGCGGGCGCCAGCGTGAGCGAGCTGAATGCCGAGATCACGGTCGAGATGGCGATGGTGAGCGCGAACTGGCGGTAGAACTGGCCGGACAGGCCGGATACGAAAGCAATCGGCACGAACACGGCGCACAGCACCAGCGCGATGGCGATGATCGGCCCGCTCACCTCCTTCATGGCCTGGATGGTGGCGTCGCGCGGGGAAAGCCCGTTGGCGATATTGCGCTCCACGTTCTCCACCACCACGATGGCGTCGTCCACCACGATGCCGATGGCGAGCACCAGCCCGAACAGCGACAAGGTGTTGATGGAAAAGCCGAACATCAGCATCACCGCGAAGGTGCCGACGATGGACACCGGCACCGCCAGCAGCGGAATGATAGACGCGCGCCAGGTCTGCAGGAACACGATCACCACCAGCACCACCAGCGCCACCGCCTCCAGCAGCGTATGGATGACGGCCTTGATGGACTCGCGCACGAACTGGGTGGGGTCGTACACCACGTCGAAGTCCACGCCCTCGGGGAAGTCCTTTTTCAGTTCGCTCAGCGTCTTGCGCACGTCGGTCGACAGTTGCAGCGCATTCGCCCCCGGCGCCTCGAAAATACCGATGGCGGCGGCCGACTTGTTGTTCAGCAGAGAGCGCAGGGAGTAGGAATTGGAGCCCAGCTCCACGCGCGCCACGTCGCGCAGCAGCGTGGTGGCGCCGTCGGCGCTGGTCTTGATGACGATGGCGCCGAAGTCCTCCAGCGACTTCAGCCTGCCCTGCGTGTTGACGGTGAGCTGGAACTCCGAGCCGCGCGAGGGCGCAGCGCCTATCACGCCCGCCGCCACCTGCACATTCTGCTCGCGGATGGCCTGCACCACGTCGTTGGCGGTGAGGTTGCGCGCGGCGACCTTCTGCGGATCGAGCCAGACGCGCATGGCGTAGTCGCCGGCGCCGAACAGCTGCACCTCGCCCATGCCGGGAATGCGCGCCAGCTGGTCCTTCACGTTCAGCACCGCGTAGTTGCGCAGGTAGACGTCGTCGTAGCGGCCGTTGGGCGACACCAGGTGGGCCACCATGGTCAGGTTGGGCGAGGACTTCACGGTGGTCACGCCGATCTGGCGCACCTCCTCCGGTAAGCGCGGCAAGGCGCGCTGCACGCGGTTCTGCACCTGGGTTTCCGCCTGTTCGACGTTGGTGCCGATCTTGAACGTCACCGTCAGCGCCAGCGAGCCGTCCGAGGTGTTTTTCGAGTCCATGTAGAGCATGTTCTCGACGCCGTTGATCTGCTCCTCCAGCGGCGCGGCCACGGTTTCGGCAATGATCTTGGGATTCGCGCCGGGATACTGCGCGCGCACCACCACCGACGGCGGCACCACGTCCGGGTATTCGGAGATGGGCAGCTCGATAATGGATATCAGCCCCGCCACGAAAATGATGATGGACAGGACCGCGGCGAAAATGGGTTTGTCGACGAAGAAGCGGGAGAAGTTCATGACTTGTCCCCGGCCTTGGCGGACTTCTCAGGCTTGGGCGGGGCCGCCGGGTCGTAATCCATGCTGACCATCTGCGGCGTGATGGGCGCGCCGGGCCGCACGCGCTGCAGGCCGCCGACCACGATCTTCTCGCCCTTCGCCAGCCCGGAACGCACTACGCGCAAGCCGTCGATGGACGGTCCCAGTTCAACCGGCCGGTACTCGGCCTTGCTGTCCTTGCCCACCACGAAGACGAACTTGCGGTTCTGGTCCGTGCCCACGGCGCGCTCATTGATCAGCAAGGCCTGCGAGGCCTTGCCGTCCTTGCCGCCGCTGACCTGCACCCGCGCGAACAGGCCGGGCACCAGCACCTTGTCCGCGTTGGCGAAGGTGGCGCGCATGCGCACGCTGCCGGACTGCGGATCGAGCCGGTTGTCCACGAATTCCAGCTTGCCCTCGTGCGGGAAGCCCTGTTCATTGGCCAGTCCCACGCGCACGGGCACCGGCGTGCCCTTGTGCGCCAGCGGTCCCACGCGCAGATAGGTTTCCTCGTCGCCGTCGAAGCTGGCGTAGATCTTGTCCACCGAGACCACGGAGGTCAGCATGGCGGTGGTGTCGACCAGGTTGCCGATGGTGATTTCGGCCTTGCTGACGCGGCCCGCAATGGGCGACTGCACGCGCGTGTAAGCCATGTTCAGGCGCGCCGTTTCCAGCGCGGCCTGGGCGGCGCGCAAGTCCGCGTCCAGCTGCTTCAGGCCCGCCGCGCGCTCGTCCAGTTCGCGCTGGGCGATGGCGCGGTCCGCGTACAGGCGTTCGGCGCGGGTCAGCTCTAGTTTGGCCAGGTCCGCCTTGGCGCGGCTGGAGGCGGCGCCCGCCTCGGCGCCGTTCAGGGCCGCCTGGTAGGGGCGCGGGTCGATCACGAACAGCACGTCGCCCTTGCGCACGATGCTGCCCGGCGTGAAGTTGACGGCGGTGATGTAGCCGCCCACGCGGGGCCGCACTTCGACGCGCTCGATGGCTTCGAGCCGGCCGGAGAACTCCTGGGTTTCGGTGACGTCCTTTTCCACCACCACGGCGGCCGACACCGGCGCCCCGCCCTGTGGCGGCGCCTCTTTCGGCTTCTCGCCGCAGCCGGCAAGCAAATATAAGGAGACGGTCACGGACAAGACGAACGGCAGAGCAGGCTGGCGCATGGCTTTCCTTCGCAGGGTACGGGTATCCTGCGACGAGTTTAACGGGCTTGCCGGCCGGAGGCGAGTAAATCAATGTTAAAAGATGGTAATGACGGGGCACAAAAAAAACGGCGCCATCTCTGGCGCCGTCAAAGGGCAATACTACCGGTAAAGGTATTTAATCGTCTTACTTAGAGGCAACAGTCAACGGCGCCGCATCCCAGCCGCCGCCGAGCGCGCGTATCAGCGCCACGGTGGTGACGGCGCGGCTGCCGCGCAGCTGGACCGCGCTGCGTTCCACGCTGGCCAGGTTGCGCTGCGCGTCCAGCAGGTCCAGATAGCTGGAGCGGCCGGCGTCGTACAGCTTCTGCGCCAGGTCCGCCGAGCGGCGCGCCGATACCACCGCGTCGTCGATTTCCTGGGTCTGGCCGGACAGGATGCGCAGGCCGGCCAGGTTGTCTTCCACCTCGGCGAACGCGGTCAGCACGCTCTGGCGGTAGCTGGCGACGGATTCTTCCAGCGCCGCTTCGCTGCGCACCACGTTGTTCTTGTTGCGGCCGCCGTCGATCAGCGGCATGGACATCAGCGCGCCCAGCACCCACGAACGGCTGCTCCACTTGAACACGTCCGAGAACGTGCCCGCCGCGCCGCCGCCGCTGGCGCTGATATTCAGCGCCGGGAACATGGCCGCGCGGGCCACGCCGATGCGGGCGTTGGACGCTTCCATGGCGCGCTGCGCGGAGGCGATGTCCGGACGGCGCTCCAGCAGCGTGGACGGCAGGCCGCCAGGAATGGCCGGCAGCAGCGACGAATCCAGCAGCGGGCTCACGCCGGCGGTGAAGTCGGCCGCCGGCTTGCCCAGCAATACAGCCAGCGCGTGCTCGGTGGTCACCCGGGTGCGCTGCAGGCCGATGGCTTCGGCGCGCGAGGTGGCCAGTTCGGTCTTGGCGCGCGACAGGTCGAATTCGCCGATGTCGCCCAGGTCGAAGCGGCGCTGGTTGACCTTCACGTTTTCCTGGCGCAGGCGCACGGTCTGCTCCAGCGTGGCCAGTTCGGCGTCGGTGGCGCGCAGACGGAAATAGGTCTGCGCCACGTCGGCCTGCACGGACAGCAGCACCGAGCGGTAGGTCGCTTCCACCGAGGCGGCGTCGCTGCGGGCGGCGTCCACGCCGGAGGAAACGCGGCCGAACAGGTCCACTTCATAGCTGGCCGTCAGGCTGGCGGTGTAGCTGGTCTGCGGCGCCACCGGGCTGCCTTGCGGCAGGCCCAGCGACTGCGCCGAAGCGCGGGCGCGCTGGGCGCCCACACCCACGCCGATTTGCGGAATGCGGTCCGCTTCGGCGATGCCGGCGATGGCGCGCGCCTGCTTCACGCGGGCGGCCGCCACGGCCAGGTTGGCGTTGGCCTTGGTGGCTTCGGCGATCAGCTGGTTCAGGGCCGGATCGTTGAAGGCCAGCCACCATTCGCCGCGCGGCTGCTGCTCGGCGGGCTGCGCCTGCTTCCAGCGGGTGCCGTCGGCGGCGGTTTGCACCGGGGCCTGGCCTTCCTTGAAGGCGGCCGGCACGGCGATCTCCGGCTGTTTGAAAGTGGGCGCGGCGCACGCGGTCAGCAGCAATGCCGCGACCAGGGGGGCGACGCCTTTAGCGATCATATTCATTAGTGAGTCCCTTCCAGTTTGGCAGGCGCGATGGCGTCGGCCGGGGATTTCTTCTCAAGGCGCTGGGCCAGGGTGCGCAGCAGGACGTAGAACACAGGCGTGAGGAACAGGCCGAAGAAGGTCACGCCCAGCATGCCGGCAAACACCGCCACACCCATGGCGTGGCGCATTTCCGAACCTGCGCCGCTCGAGAACACCAGGGGCACGACACCCATGATGAAGGCGATGGACGTCATCAGGATCGGACGCAGACGCAGGCGGCAGGCTTCCAGGGCGGCTTGCAGCACGGTGCGGCCATGGTCTTCCAGTTCGCGGGCGAATTCCACAATCAGAATAGCATTCTTCGAGGCCAGGCCCACCAGCACGAACAGGGCGATCTGGGTAAAGATGTTGTTGTCGCCGCCGGTCACCTTCACGCCGATCAGGGCGCACAGGATGGACATCGGCACGATCAGGATCACCGCCAGCGGCAGGGTCCAGCTTTCGTACTGGGCAGCGAGCACCAGGAACACCAGCAGCACGCACAGCGGGAACACGAAGATCATGGTATTACCGGACAGGATCTCCTGGTAAGTCAAATCGGTCCACTCGTAGGCTATCCCTTTTGGCAGAGTCTCTTTGGCGATCTGCTCGAAGATGGCTTGCGCGGTGCCGGACGAAACGCCAGGCGCAGGGCCGCCGTTCATGTCGGCCGACACGTAGGCGTTGTAGCGCTGCACGCGGTCCGGGCCATAGCTGTCCTTCACGCGCATCAGCGACGACAGCGGTATCATTTCGCCTTTGTCGTTGCGCACTTTCAGCTGGGCGATCTGCTCGGCCTGCGAACGGAACGGGGCGTCAGCCTGCACGCGCACCTGGTAGGTGCGGCCGAACTGGTTGAAGTCGTTCACGTACAGCGAACCCAGGTTGATCTGCAAGGTCTGGTAGATGGTCGCCAGCGGCACGCCCAGCTGCTTGGCCTTGGTGCGGTCCACGTCCGCGAACAGCTGCGGCACGTTGATCTGGAAGCTGGAGAACACGCCTTGCAGCTGCGGATTGCCCCATGCTTTCATCTGCATCGCCTGGCTGGCTTTATACAGCTCGTCGTAGCCCACGTTGCCGCGGTCTTCCAGCATCATCTTGAAACCGCCGATGGTGCCCAGGCCGTTGACCGGCGGCGGCGGGAACACCATCACGAAGGCGTCCTTCACGGCGCCCATGCGCTTGTTGATTTCAGCGGCGATGGCTTCGGCCGACTGGCTCTTGTCCTTGCGCTCATGGAAAGGCTTGAGCGTGGTGAACACGATGCCCGAGTTAGGCGCATTGGTGAAGCCGTTGATCGACAGGCCGGGGAAAGCCACGCTGGCTTCCACGCCGGGGATTTCCTGGGCGATGGCGGACATCTTCTTGATGACGGCGTCGGTACGGTCCAGCGAAGCGGCGTCCGGCAGCTGGGCGAAGCCCACCAGGTACTGCTTGTCCTGCGCCGGCACGAAGCCCGACGGCACGGCCTTGAACATGAACACGGCGGCGATGGCCAGCAGCACGTACACGCCCACGGCGGCCGATTTGCGGCGCAGCACGCCCTTCACGCCCACTTCGTACTGGTCCGACTTGCGGCCGAAGAAGCGGTTGAACCAGGCGAAGAAGCGGCCGAAGATCTTGTCCATGCCGCGGGTCAGCGCGTCTTTCGGCGCGTCGTGCGGTTTCAGCAGGGCTGCCGACAGGGCCGGGGCCAGGGTCAGCGAGCTGAATGCCGAGATCACGGTCGAGATGGCGATGGTCAGCGCGAACTGGCGGTAGAACTGGCCGGTCAGGCCCGCCACGAAGGCGATCGGCACGAACACGGCGCACAGCACCAGGGCGATGGCGATAATCGGCCCGCTCACCTCTTTCATGGCCTGGATGGTGGCGTCGCGCGGGGTCAGGCCGTTGGCGATGTTGCGCTCCACGTTTTCCACCACCACGATGGCGTCATCGACCACGATACCGATGGCCAGCACGAGGCCGAACAGCGACAGCGTGTTGATGGAGAAGCCGAAGCCTATCATCACCGCGAAGGTACCGACCACCGACACCGGCACCGCCAGCAGCGGAATGACGGAGGCGCGCCAGGTTTGCAGGAAGATGATGACGACCAGCGCCACCAGCACAATCGCTTCAATCAGCGTGTGGATTACGGAGTCGATGGACTCGCGCACGAATTGGGTCGGGTCGTACACAATGCTGTATTCGACGCCTTCCGGGAAATCTTTCTTCAGCTCGGCCATCTTGGCGCGCACGTCCGATGACAGCTGCAGCGCGTTGGCGTTCGGGGCTTCGAAAATGGGGATGGCCACCGCCGACTTGTTGTTCAGCAGGGAGCGCAGCGCGTAGGAGTTCGAGCCCATTTCCAGGCGCGCCACATCCTTCAGCAAGGTCACGGCGCCGTCGGCGTTGGTCTTGACGATGATGTTGCCGAATTCCTCAACGGTCTGCAGGCGGCCCTGGGTGTTGACGGTCAGCTGGAAGTCCGCGTCTTTCGACGGGCCCTGGCCGATCACGCCGGCCGCCACCTGCACGTTCTGCTCGCGGATGGAGGCAACCACGTCGCCGGCGGTCAGGTTGCGCGCCGCCACTTTCTGCGGATCGAGCCAGACGCGCATGGCGTAGTCGCCCGAGCCGAACAGCTGGACTTCGCCCATGCCCTGGATGCGGGCCAGCTGGTCCTTCACGTTCAGCACGGCGTAGTTGCGCAGGTACAGGTCGTCGTAACGGCCGTCCGGCGACTGCAAGTGCACCACCATGGTCAGGTTGGGCGAGGACTTCACGGTGGTCACACCGATCTGGCGCACCTCTTCCGGCAGGCGCGGCAGCGCGCGCTGCACGCGGTTCTGCACCTGGGTTTCGGCCTGCTCGACATTGGTGCCGATCTTGAACGTCACGGTCAGCGCCAGCGCGCCGTCCGAGGTGTTCTGCGACGTCATGTAGAGCATGTTCTCAACGCCGTTGATCTGCTCTTCCAGCGGCGCGGCCACGGTTTCGGCAATGATCTTGGGGTTGGCGCCGGGGTACTGCGCGCGCACCACCACGGACGGCGGCACCACGTCCGGATACTCGGAGATGGGCAGCTTGAAGATGGAGATCAGTCCACCGACAAAAATGATGATCGATAGAACCGCCGCGAAGATCGGTTTATCGACAAAGAAGCGTGAAAAGTTCATGGATTATTCCTTCTTATTACTTCTGAGCAGTGCCGGCCTTGGTGCTGGCGGCAGCGACTTTTTCGTCTTTTTTAGCTTCTGGCTTGGCGGGCGCCGGCGCGAGCGGATCGAAGTCCATCTTCACGATTTCCGCCGTCACCGGGGAGCCCGGGCGCACGCGCTGCAGGCCGTTGACCACGATCTTCTCGCCCGGCTTCAGGCCGTCGCGCACCACGCGCAGGCCGTCGATTTGCGGACCCAGCGTGACGGGACGGTATTCGGCCTTGCTGTCGGCGCCGACCACGAACACGAACTTGCGGTTCTGGTCCGTGCCCACGGCGCGGTCGTTGATCAGCAGCGCAGGCTTGCCGCTGCCGGCGCCTTCCAGCTGCACGCGGGCGAACAGGCCGGGCACCAGCACGTTGTCGGCGTTGGCGAAGGTGGCGCGCATGCGCACCGAGCCGCTGCGCGGGTCGAGCTGGTTGTCCACGAATTCCAGCTTGCCTTCGTGCGGGAAGCCGGTCTCGTTGGCCAGGCCCACTTTCACGGTCACAGGCTGGCCCTTGGCGGCGGACGAGCCCACGCGCAGATAGGTGTCCTCGTCGCCGTCGAAGCTGGCGTAGATCTTGTCGAGCGACACCACGGAGGTCAGCACGGCGGACGCGTCCACCAGGTTGCCCAGCGTGATTTCCGCTTTCGAGGCGCGGCCGTTAATCGGCGACACCACCTGGGTGTAAGCCACGTTCAGGCGGGCCGCTTCGGCTTGCGCGGAGGCCGCGCGGGCGTTGGCGTCCAGCTCTTTCAGGCTGGAGGATTTCTCGTCGTATTCGCGCTGCGCGATGGCTTTGTCGGCCAGCAGCTTCTCGGCGCGGGCCAGTTCCAGCTTGGCCAGGTCGGCCTTGGCGCGAGCCGAGTTGGCGGCGGCTTCGGCGCGGCTCAGTTCAGCCTGGTATGGACGGGCGTCGATCTGGAACAGCACGTCGCCCTTTTTCACCAGGCTGCCCGGCTTGAAGTTGACGGCGGTGATGAAGCCGCTGACGCGCGAACGGATCTCCACGCGCTCGATGGCTTCCAGGCGGCCGGAGAATTCCTGGGTTTCGGTCACGCTTTTTTCCACCACGGCGGCGGCGGAGATCGGCGGGCCGCCGGCCGCTGGGGCTTCGGCGGTCTTGCCATTGGCGGTATCGCATCCAGCAAGGCTGACCGCTGCCAGCCCGGCTACGACCAGTGCGGCGGCCAGCGGACGCAGCATGGCAGTGATGTTTTTCTCGGTTTTCATATTTACCCCTTTTTGTATGAAAAATTTTAATAGATGCGGCGATACCGCTCGCCACTGCAAAAACGTAGGGACAAGACGACCCTACCGCGCACGAGGCACGGAAAAATTGTTACTGCATGGAATGTCTCTGGTTTACAAATATACTGGCAGGCAGCTAATATGTAAACTTATTTGTTTAGTTATTCATGATCAGGACTCCGCACCGTCCAGTCCGGCGATAAAGCCGGCAATCTCGCTCAGCGCAAACACCTTGCACGCGCATTCATTGCGCGCTTCGACGTCGGAAACGGGGGCGGCAGGCAGGCGCCGCACCGTGGTCTTGATCCCGCAGGAGATCAGTTTGCTGCCGTATTGTTCAGCTTCATCGCGTAATGGGTCGTCTTCGCCCGACAGGATCAGCGCGGGCGGCAGATTCTTCAGCCGGCTCGACTGCAGCGGCGAGGCATAGGGATGGGTGCGGTCCGCCGCGTTGGGCAGGTAGCCGCGGTAGCCGGCGGCGCACACGTCGGCCGCCTTGGCCTTGTCGGTGCATGTCGGCAGCTCCCGCATGGAGCTGCTCGACAGGCCCGGGTCCAGCATGGGCATAATGAGGATCTGGCCGGACAGCGCAGGGCCGCCGCGGTCGCGCGACATCAGCGTGCTGACGGCGGCCAGGTTGGCGCCGGCTTCGATGCCGGCCACCACCAGGCGCTTGCCATTCCAGCCCAGCTTGGTTTTATTCTTTTTTGCCCACAGCAATACCGCGTGGGCGTCCTCCACCGCAGCCGGGAAAGGGCTGGTGGTGGCGAGGGTGTAATTACTGGCCAGCACGAGGTAGCCGGTGTCGCAGCTCACCAAGCCGCGCAGGAACTCGTCGGCCTCTTCCAGGTCGCCGCTGACGAAACCGCCGCCGGGGAAGAAGACGATCAGCGTATCGCGCTTGCCGGCGCCCGACCAGGCGCCGCTATACAAGCGCGCCGCCAGCGGGCCGTGCGCGCCGGTCACTTGGATATCGCGCGTCTTCAACGCCACTGGGCCCTGCTCCATCATTGCTGCACCGCCGCAGAAGCAGTGCCGTCCACGCTGTCTGCGGAGGCTACCATGCCACCGCCGATGACCTCGTGGGTCAAGGCGTTGACGCCACGGACTTCCGTACCGGTCGCTGCCGAGTAGGCGTCGGTGTACATCATTCCGGCCAAGGCGAACGAACTCAGCGTCAAAGCGATCGTTGCAAAGATTCCATCCCGATGTTTCATGGTAAAACTCCTGGTAGCTGTGCGTAACATTTCCGCATGCATGAACTATAAACTTGATCTACAATCCGATAAATACGATGAAGTCGAATTGATTGTTCAGAATCCCGAACAATAAGGAAATAGATGAACAAACTGCTAGCAATGGAAGTGTTCGTGCAGGTGGTGGACGCCGGCGGCTTTACGCGCGCAGCCGAGAACATGCAATTGCCCAAGGCCAGCGTGTCCACGCTGGTGCAAGGCCTGGAAACGGCGCTGGCGGTCAAGCTGCTGCACCGCACCACGCGCCAGATCAGCGTCACCGCCGACGGGGCCGCTTATTATGAGCGCTGCCTGCGCATCCTGTCGGACGTGCGCGAGGCCGAAGAGTCGCTGTCGCGCACCAAGCTCAGCCCCAGCGGCCGGCTGCGGGTGGACGCTCCCACCGGCCTGGCCAGCGAAATCCTGATCCCCGCCCTGCCCGACTTTTTCGAGCGCTATCCGGACATCACGCTGGAACTGGGCTGCAGCGACCGCCCGGTGGACCTGATTGAAGAAGGCGTGGACTGCGCCGTGCGCGGCGGCCTGCTGGGCGACTCGGCGCTGATCGCGCGCCGGATCGGCGTGCTCAGCTTTGTTACCTGCGCCGCCCCCTCCTACCTGGCGCGCTACGGCGTGCCGCGCCACCCGCGCGAGCTGGAGCGCCACCGCTGCGTCAATTATTTTTCCGCCAAGACCGGCAAGATCTACGACTGGGACTTCACGCTGAACGGCGAACGCATCCAGATGCCGCTGCCGGGCGTCATCGCCCTCAACGACAGCAACGCCTACGTGGCGGCCGGCGTGGCCGGGCTGGGCATCGTGCAGATGACCGATTTCGCGCTGGAGGAACACCTGCGCCAGGGCACCCTGGTCCAGGTGCTGGACGAGTGGATTACCGACCCGATCCCGATTCATGTAGTCTATCCGCAGAACCGCCACCTGTCGGCCAAGGTGCGCGTGTTCGTCGAATGGGTGGCCGAGCACTTCGCCGCCCATCCCGGCATGCGCATCCGCACCACGCCCACCCTTTTATCCAGCCAGCAGGCCGCCTGATGAACAATCCGCACAATATCGTTTTCCTCGACCGTGAAAGCCTGATCGCCAATGTGCGCCGGCCGGTATTCAGCCACAGCTGGACCGAGTATGCCGCCACGGCTGCTGCCGACGCGGCGGCGCGCCTGGCCGGCGCCACCATCGCCATCACCAACAAGGTGCCGCTGCGCGCCGACACGCTGGCGCAGCTGCCGGAGCTGAAGATGATCGCCGTGGCCGCCACCGGCACCGACATCATCGACCTGGCCGCCTGCAAGGAGCGCGGCATCGTGGTCGCCAACATCCGCAACTACGCCTACGCCACGCTGCCGGAGCACACCTTCGCCATGATTCTGGCGCTGCGTCGCAACCTGCTGGCCTACCGCGCCGACGTGCTGGCCGGAAAATGGCAAAAGTCCGACAAATTCTGCCTGTTCGACCACCCCATCGCCGACCTGGCGGGAAGCAAGCTCGGCCTGCTGGGCTATGGCGCGCTGGGCCAGGCGGTGGCCAGGCTGGGGCGGGCCTTCGGCATGGAAATCATCGTGCACAAGCGCACGCCGGTGGAAGAGGACGGCGTGCGGAATGTGTCGTGGGACGAGCTGCTGGAGACGTCGGACGTGCTCAGCCTGCACGCGCCGCTGAACGACCAGACCCGCAACCTCATCGGGGCGGCCGAACTGGCGCGCATGAAGCGCTCAGCCCTGCTGATCAACACCGCGCGCGGCGGGCTGGTGGACGAGGCCGCCCTGGCCGAGGCGCTGACCACCGGCGTGATCGCCGGCGCCGGTTTCGACGTGCTGGTGAAGGAGCCGCCGCCGGAAGACAATGTGCTGCTCCATCTGCATCTGCCCAACTTCATCCTCACCCCGCACATCGCCTGGGCCAGCACGCAAGCCATGCAGATCCTGGCCGACCAGCTGATCGACAATATCGAAGCCTACGCGGCGGGCAAGCCGGTCAACGTGGTGGGATAGGGTTCAGCCCAAGCTTTGCTTCAGCAGGAAGAACAGCGTGATGCTCATGCCGGCCTGCGAGAAAAACAGGCCGATGGCCACGCCTATCATCCATGTCCGCAGCTTGTCGATTTCGTATTTGAGGTCAGCTTTGGTGGCCAGATAAGGCAACTGCACCTCGATCGCAGTCAGCCGCGCATTCAACTCGGCCACATCCTGCTTGGTCGCCATGGTGGCGCGTATCAGGGCCAGCTCTGTTTCGGCAGAATACATGCGTTTCTCCAAGTCGCGCGCGCGTTCATCTGGAATTTCAGCATCGGACATGGGCTCCTCCTTGTCAAGCAAGCTCCAGCTACTATGCGCCCGAATACTGCAAACCTGTTTGCGCAGCATCAAAGCTTGGCTAATGGCGGAGAATTGCTTCTTTCAGCAGGAAAAACAAGGTGATGCTCATGCCGGCTTGTGAGAAGAACAGGCCGATCGCGACGCCTATCATCCAGGTCCGCAGCTTGTCGATTTCGTCTTTCAATTCAGCCTTGGTGGCGAAGTGCGGCAGTTGGGCCTCGATGCTGGCAAAACGCGCGTTCATTTCGCCGCGCAACTCGGCAATGTCCTGCTTCGTCGCCATGGTGGCGCGTATCAGGGCCAGTTCGGTCTCGGCGGAGTACATGCGTTTCTCCAGATCGCGCGCGGTCGTAGGCATTTCAGCATCCGACATGCCCTTCTTCTTGTCAAGCAAGCTCCGCGCGGCGGCCAGCACCTAAGCGCTTATTTTTGCTTGGATATCTTCTTGTGTATGTCGCCCACCGCCATCAGGCCGGCGGAGGCAAAGAAGGCGTGGAATTCGCCCACCATTTCGCCATTGATGATGACGGGGTCGGTGGCGACGATTTTCTTCGCCTCGTCGATATTGTCGGTGGCGATCACGAACACGCCGCGCCAGCCGTCGACGCCATCCAGCGGGCCGGCCAGCGCCAGCTTCTTCTCGTCGGCGAGCCGCTGCATATTGGCGAAATGGCCTTTGAACATATTGTCGCGCTCGGCGCCGGCCGGCATTTTATTGGGGCCGGTTTTCAGGATGACCAGCACATATTTTTTCATCCCCATCTCGTTGCCGCCCAGCGATTTGGCCAGTTCGGGATCGCTCTGCGCTGCGGCCGGCAAGGAGGAGAAGGCCAGCAATCCGCACAGTACCGCCAAGCTTTGCTTCCACATGGTTTTGCTCCTTCTTATAAGAATATTTCAGCACACTAACACACCGCCGCAAGCGCGCACCACCGCCGGCGCAGATCCGCTAGTATCTTTGATCGATATCAGATTGGCAGGTTTGAGGAATGAAAGCCCAGCTGTTGGAAGACATAGGCGATAGCCTTCCGCCTGCACCGCCGCGACCGGCGCAGGCGACCACTCCGCCGGACACCGAGGTATGGACGACGGCCCCGCCACTATCCGATCCGTGGCCAAGCGACGCCGCCCCCAGCTGGAGCGCAGCGGCCGCGCCTGCTTATGCGCCGCCGGAGGATGCGCCCGCCTGGTTCGGCCGCTGGGGACGCCGCGCTGCGGCAGGCACGGCTATTTTGCTGGCCACGCTCGCCGTGAGCGGCGCCGGACTCTGGCTGTACAAGGAGAGCAAAGTGGACCAGTCGCTGTCCGTGCTGGCCAAGGCGCCCATTCCTGCGCGCCGCCCCCTTCCCGCCCCCGCCGCGCACGCAACACAGCCGCCGCCGGAAGCGGACCTCCCGCCGCGCGTTGCGGACCTCCCGCCGCCGCAGGCCGACAACCAGGAAGCGGCGCCAGCCATCGCAGCGGCGCCCGAGACGATACGCAAGCGCACATCGGCGCCACCACCCAGGGCTGCAGCGGCAGCGCCGACGCAGGCCAAAGCCAGGTCCGGCAGCGGCAAACCCGGCCGCACCGCCCCGCTGGCGGAAACGCTCAGGCTATGTCGCGCCGCCGGCTATCACGCGGCCAAGTGCGTCCAGCTCGACTGCACCGCCACCCAGTACGGGCTGGCGTGCAAAGGCGCGCGCAACGTGCGGCGCTAGACGCCGTCGTTCGGCAGGCATCGTTAAGGCCGTCCCGGAAAGCTGCCCGGCAGCAGGATGTTCTTACCCACCTGCGCCACGTCGCGCAAGCCGCAGAAGGCCATCGTCAGGTCCAGCTCGTTGCGGATGATTTCCAGGCAGCGCGTCACGCCCTGCTCGCCCATGGCGCCCAGCCCGTAAAGGAAAGGCCGCCCGATATACACGCCCTTCGCGCCCAGCGCCAGCGCCTTGATCACGTCCTGCCCGGAGCGGATGCCGCCGTCCATATGCACTTCGATCTCCTTGCCGACCGCCTCCACTATCGCAGGCAGCGCGCCGATGGAGGAATCGGCGCCGTCCAGCTGGCGGCCGCCGTGGTTGGACACGATGAGCGCATCCGCCCCCGCCTCCACGCAATGGCGCGCGTCCTCCGCGTCCATGATTCCCTTGATGATGAGCTTGCCGCCCCAGCGCTGCTTGATCCACTCCACGTCTTTCCACGACAGGCTGAGGTCGAACTGCTGGCTGGTCCACGACGACAGCGAGGACATGTCCGACACCGACGTGGCGTGGCCGACGATATTGCCGAAGCTGCGCCGCTTCGTGCCCAGCATGCCCATGCACCAGCGCGGCTTGGTGGCCAGGTTGATGAGATTGGCCAGGGTGGGTTTGGGCGGCGCGGACAGGCCGTTGCGGATGTCCTTGTGGCGCTGTCCCAGCACCTGCAAGTCCAGCGTCAGCACCAGCGCCGAGCAGCGCGCCGCCTTGGCTCGGTCGATCAGGCGGTTGATGAACTCGCGGTCCTTCATCACGTAGAGCTGGAACCAGAACGGCTTGGTGGTGTGCGCCGCCACGTCCTCGATGGAACAGATGCTCATGGTGGACAAGGTGAACGGTACGCCGAACGCTTCGGCCGCGCGCGCGGCCAGGATTTCGCCGTCGGCGTGCTGCATGCCGGTCAGCCCGGTCGGCGCCAGCGCCACCGGCATGGACACGGCCTGCCCCGCCATGCTGCTGGCCAGGGTGCGGTTTTCAAGATTGACAGCCACGCGCTGCCGGAATTTGATGGCGGCGAAGTCGCTCGAATTGGCGCGGTAGGTGGACTCGGTCCACGAACCGGCGTCGGCGTAGTCGTAAAACATGCGCGGCACGCGCTTTTGCGCCAGCACGCGCAGGTCTTCGATGCAGGTGATGATGGTCATGCAGGCTCCCGGGATTGCTATTCCAGCAAATCATAACAGGAGCCCAAAACGAAAAGGGCCAGATCTTCCGATCTGGCCCTCGTATTCTGGTGCGGCTGGCAGGAATCGAACCCACGACCCCTTGGTTCGTAGCCAAGTACTCTATCCAGCTGAGCTACAGCCGCTTGGTATTGCTATGCTTCTCACATCTGTACTACGGTAAAACTGGTGCGGCTGGCAGGAATCGAACCCACGACCCCTTGGTTCGTAGCCAAGTACTCTATCCAGCTGAGCTACAGCCGCTTGGTATTGCTATGCTTCTCACATCTGTACTACGGTAAAACTGGTGCGGCTGGCAGGAATCGAACCCACGACCCCTTGGTTCGTAGCCAAGTACTCTATCCAGCTGAGCTACAGCCAC
>NZ_JBWKSD010000010.1:0-174705 GCF_059419605.1 Pseudoduganella sp. GW821-FHT05F09 | reverse complement strand
TGGTGCGGCTGGCAGGAATCGAACCCACGACCCCTTGGTTCGTAGCCAAGTACTCTATCCAGCTGAGCTACAGCCGCATCGCAAACCGCTAATAAACCGCAGTTTTCGCTTTCTTTCTCTGGTTCCCCGTCGAAAGAAGCAAGATTATAGGGAACTCCATTGTGCTTGTCCAGAGGGAAATCGCATGAAACGCGTTCGGCGTCGCTTCGGCACTTCATTCATGCAAGTGATATTGATCATCACCAACTGCAATTGGATTTTCCATAGGGCATGTTGCATAGTTACACCTGTCTCCTCTATTCTCCTAACGGGAAATAGATTCAGCCCGCTCCCGCAGCGGGCTTTTTTTTCGCCCGGCGCTGGTGTAGCATCAAGCCACGTAGCCAAAGACGCAACAACGGGCCCTGGATGACACAACAAGAAAGTATCAGCCTGCATACGCTGCCGCCCATAGACTGGCCGCGCACGGCGCTGGGTCCACCGTCCGGCTGGCCAGCCTGCTTGCGGCTGTCCGTCGATATCATGCTCAACTGCCCGTCCGGCATGGCCATCGTCTGGGGCCCGGAAAAAATCCTGCTTTATAACAAGGCCTACGCGGCGCTGATGGGCGTGCGCGCCGAATCCGTGCCCGGCGGCGCCGTGCCGACCATGATCCCGGCCGTGTTCGGCTGGAACCATGCGGCGCTGGAAGCGGCCTGGGGCGGCGCGGCGCTGGCCTACCCGGCCCAGGCCATGCCCCTGTGGCGCGACGGCGCGCCCGCCCAGCAGTTGCTGGACCTGCACTACACCCCGCTGCGCGACGACGCCGGCGTGGTGCGCGGCGTGCTGTGCGCCATGCAGCCGGCCGCCGCCCCGCCGCCCACGGCCAGCGCGCCCTCCCATGCCCGCGTGCTGGTGGTGGAGGACAATCCGGACGCCCTTTACCTGGTCTGCGAAATGCTGCGCGCCCTGGGCTACGAAGTGGACCCGGCCAGCGACGGCGAACAGGCGCTGGCCATGCTGCAGGGCGGGCGCTACGCCATCCTGTTCAGCGACGTCAGCCTGCCCGGCATGTCCGGCATCGAACTGGCGCGCGCCGCGCTGCGCCACCAGCCGCAGCTGCAAGTGGTGTTCGCCTCCGGCTACGGCGGCGCGCTGACCAGCCAGCTCGACTTTCCCGCTGCCTTCCTGCAAAAGCCTTACGAAATCGACCAGCTGCGCGATATGCTGGCCAGCGCCGCCGCGCGAGCGCCAATGGTGCGTTTGTAAACCCCGCAAGGCGGCTACAATGAAAGCACGGCCCGGTTGGGCCGCTCCCGAGATGCAGATGCCGATGAGTTATTCCGCCCCACACCGCTGCCCGCCACAGCCGCCACAACATGGGAGAACCTGAGTGGCCAAGCTAGACAAAGAGGAAGAAGCACGCATGCAACTGGCCGCCACGCGCGGCGCCAACAGTGTGCTGCTGGCCCGCCAGCGCGCCGAGCACGAGATGCAGGAGGCGCGCGAGGATTTGCGGCGCTCCAACGAACGGCTCAAGACCGTGCTCGAAAGCATCACCGACGGCTTTATCGTGCTCGACCATAACTGGACCGTCACCTATATCAATCCGCAAGCGAGCAACATCATCCACCCGCTGGAAAGCGGCGGCCAGCACGTGCTGGGCATGAGCTTGTGGGACGCCTACCCTGAACTGCGCGGCACCGTGCTGGAGGCGCAGTTCCGGCGCGCCATGGAAAAACAGCAAAGCGTGGGCTTCGAGCTGTACTACCTGCCGCGCAAAAGCTGGCTGGACGTGCGCGCCTACCCGTCCGCCGAAGGCCTGTCCTGCTCCATCCAGAATATTACCAAGCGCAAGCTCGACGAGCGCGCGCTGCGCGAAAGCGCCAACCGCCTGCAAGTGGCGCTGGCGGCGGGCAAGCTGGGCGACTGGCTGTGGGACGCCGGCAGCAACCTGGTGAGCCTGGGCCGCCGCGCCGCCGAGCTGCTGGACCTGCCGGAGGAAACCACCAGCAGCTGGGAAGCGCTGAGCGAACATGTGGTGCGGGAAGACCGCAAACCGGCCCGCGCCGCCTTCCTGCGCGCGCTCGACGGCTGCACCGACTTCAATGTTGAATGCCGCATCGAGCGCGCCGGCGGCGAACGGCGCTGGCTGTCGGTGGTCGGCCACGGCAACTATGCCGACGACGGCGCCGTGCTCGGCATGACCGGCATGGTGCAGGACATCAGCGACCGCAAGGCGGCGGAAAACACGCTGCGCCAGAGCCAGGAGGAACTGCAGGCCATGGCCAACTCCATCCCGCAGCTGGCCTGGATCGCCCGCTTCGACGGCGCCGTGGTGTGGTACAACGAACGCTGGTACGAGTACACCGGCCTGCCGCGCAGCGAGGCCGGCAGCCAGGCGCCGGCCCACGGCTGGGACGAGGTGTACGACCCGGACACCTTGCCCGCCATCCGCCAGCGCTGGCAGGAGGCGCTGCGCACCGGCCAGCCCTTCGAAATGGAATTCCCCATCCGCGGCGCGGACGGCGAATTCCGCTGGTTCCTGTCGCGCGCCAACCCGGTGCGCGACAGCACCGGCCGGCTGGTGCGCTGGTTCGGCACCAGCACCGACGTCGACCAGGTCAAGCGGGTGCAGGAAGCGCTGCGCGACGAGAGCGCCATCCTGGAGCTGCTCAACAGCACGGGCAACGCGCTGGCCTCCAAGCGCGACCTGCGCTCGCTGCTGCAGGAGGTGACCGACGCGGCCACCCGCATCAGCGGCGCGCGCTTCGGCGCCTTCTTCTACAACAGCACCAGCGCCGACGGCGGCGTGCTCACGCTGTACACGCTGTCCGGCCTGCCGCCCGAGGCCTTCGCCCGCTTCCCCCACCCGCGCGCCACCGCCCTGTTCGGCCCCAGCATGCGCGGCGAAGGCACGCTGCGCAGCGACGACCTGCTGCAGGACCCGCGCTACGGCCAGAACGCGCCCCACCACGGCGTGCCCAACGGCCACCCGACGGTGCGCAGCTATATGGCGCTGCCGGTGGTGTCGCGCTCGGGCGAGGTGATAGGCTCACTGTTCTTCGGCCACCCCGAGCCGCGCATGTTCAACGAGCGCACCGAGCGCATCGTCGGCGGCATCGCCGCGCAGGCCGCCGTCGCCATCGACAACGCGCGCCTGTACGAGGCCGCGCAGCAGGCCGCCGAGGAGCGCAAAATCCTGCTCGACAGCGAACGCAGCGCGCGCGCCGAGGCCGAGCGCACCAGCCAGATGAAGGATGAATTCCTGGCCACGCTGTCGCACGAGCTGCGCACCCCGCTCACCGCCATCCTGGGCTGGGCCCAGGTGCTGCGGCGCGGCAGCCGCGACGAGGCCGACCTGCACAAGGGCCTGCAAACCATAGAACGCAATGCGCGCGCCCAGGCCCAGCTGATTGAAGACCTGCTGGACATGAGCCGCATCACCTCGGGCAAAGTGTTGCTCGACATACAAACCCTGTCGCCGCTGACGGTGGTGGACGCCGCCATCGAGACGGTGCGCCCGGCGGCCGACGCCAAGAACATCCTGATCGAGCGCGACTTCCACAGCACCGGCCTGGTGGCGGCCGACCCGAGCCGGCTGCAGCAGGTGATCTGGAACCTGCTCACCAACGGCATCAAGTTCACGCCCAAGGGCGGCGCGCTGAAGGTCAGCGTGACCGAGGCGGACGGCCACGTGGCCATCACCGTGGCCGACACCGGCATCGGCATCCGGCCCGAATTCCTCGGCCATGTGTTCGAGCGCTTCCGCCAGGCCGACTCCACCACCACGCGCCGCCATGGCGGGCTGGGGCTGGGCTTGTCCATCGTCAAGCACCTGGTCGAGCAGCACGGCGGCACGGTGTCCGTCTCCAGCCCGGGCGAGGGACGCGGCGCCAGCTTCACGGTCGGCCTGCCGCTGGCCAGCGGGCACAACGGCGCGGCGCCCCAGGCCCGCGTCATGGCGCCGCTGCCGCCCTCGGTGCCGGCCGACAGCGGCCTGCGCGACCTGTCCGGCCTGCGGGTGCTGGTGGTGGACGACGAAATCGACGCAAGAGACCTGATCAAGCGCATACTTAGCGATTGCAACGCAGTCGTGCTGACCGCCGCCAATGCGGCCGAAGCGCTGGCCCTGGTGGAGCGCGAGCGCCCCAGCCTGCTCGTCAGCGACATCGGCATGCCGGACGTGGACGGCTTTGAATTGCTGGCCCAGGTGCGCGCGCTGGGCGCCACGCGCGGCGGCGGCCTGCCCGCCATCGCGCTGACCGCCTTCGCCCGCTCCGAGGACAGGCTGCGCGCGCTCGAGTGCGGTTTCCGCGACCATGTGTCGAAACCGGTGGAGCCGGCCGAGCTGGTGTCCGCCGTTGCTCTTGCGCAACACATACGGTGAGGGCATGAATGTTTCCACACGGAACAACTTACCTTCCTACCTGACGACGCGGCGCTGTCCTACAAGCAACGCGACTATCCTTTGCTAAACTCAAAGTATTGAACTGACCGCCTCTACCGCTTTTGATGAGACCCTACCATGCCTAGTCCGGACGAGATTCTGAATGCCAAGATCCTGGTCGTCGACGATTGTGCCGATAATATCGACCTGATGCTCGAAATCCTGCGCGATGCCGGCTACAGCAATGTCTCGTCCACCATGCTGCCCGAGCAAGTGTGCGGCCTGCACCGCCAGCACTGCTACGACCTGATCCTGCTCGACCTGCAAATGCCCGAACTGAACGGTTTCCAGGTCATGAAGGGCCTCAAGGAGATCGAGCAGGAAGGCTATCTGCCGGTGCTGGCGCTCACCGCCCAGCCCAGCTTCAAGATTGCAGCCCTGGAAGCGGGCGCGCGCGACTTCATCAGCAAACCCTTCGACCTGCTGGAAGTGCACAAGCGCATCCACAACATGCTGGAAGTGCGCCTGCTGTACAAGGAGCTGGCGCAATACAGCAAGCAGCAGCAGGAACTGGCGCTGCACGACCCGCTCACCGGCCTGCCCAACCGCCGCCTGCTGGAAGACCGCATCGCCACCACGCTGCAGCACGCCGCGCGCCACCAGCACAAGGCCGCCGTCATGTATCTGGACCTGGACGGCTTCAAGGCCATCAACGACACCCACGGCCATGCCTGCGGCGACGAAATCCTGAAACTGGTGGCCGGCCGCCTGGTGGGCTCCTCGCGCAAGGAAGACACCGTGGCGCGCGTGGGCGGCGACGAATTCGTTATTGTGCTGGGCGAAGTGGGCAGCCTGGGCGACGCCCAGGAGCCGGCCTGCAAGCTGATTGAAGTGGTGTCCGAGCCCTACCAGGTGGGGGCGCTGACGCTGCGCCTGTCCACCAGCATCGGCATTGCGCTCTATCCCGACCATGCGGACCATGTCGCGGCGCTGATACAGCGCGCCGACGAGGCCCTTTACGAAGCCAAGCGCGGCGGCAAGAACCGCCACTGCGCGGCGCGGCGCGAGGCGGCGGCGGAAGCCGAGACCTTCGTCGCCAGCGCACCGGTCCACAGCACCTCGGCTGCCTGAACGTGTGCGCGTCCGCGCCACGGACTGAAGGGCCGCGCAGCAAGCCGCGCGGCCCTTCGCCATATTCCCCTCTATTACTGCGCGGCCGCTTCCCTGGCGGCGCCCTCCTCGGTCGACTGTTCCACCTTGCCGGCGTGCTGGTGGTCGCCTTGCGCGGCCACCATGTCCGGCGCCACTTCGATGCGCGTGATGCCGGCGTCAACCGAAATCGGATCGCTGGCCGGGAAGGTCATCTCCACCGCTTCATCGAGCAGGGTTTCCTTGGCCACTTCATGCGGCGCGGGCTGCTCCTGGCCGGCCAGCACGGTGATGGCCTGCGCCCATTTCACGAAGTCCAGCTCGGCCAGGTCGCGCACCGTGTTGACGCTGAAGGCCTTGGCCAGCGCCTTGGCGTCGCTGGCGCTCACGCCCTTGAGCGCGCTCACCGGGGCGTCCGCCAGCTCGCGGAAGCACTTGCCCACATAGTCTTTATCCACAACGGTATCGATATTCATGATGCGTCCTTTCTAGGTTGGTCGGCACCTGGCCACTATCGCATGCACGGCCCGGACTGTATGTGCGCAGCCGAACATAGCCTGCGGCGGGGTGCGCGCGATAGCCGGGGGCGCTTTTGACTTTCATTTATCAGGTTGTTATGATCAATCAACAGTTTGTCAGGCGAAATTCTTCCTTCCAGAAGCTCCAACAACAACGTGCCTAAAGTAGACAAACCCAAAGTCCTGGTCGTCAACGACGACGCCAACAGCCTGTTCGCCTTGACCAGCCTGCTCGCGCAATGGTCGGACCAGGAAGGTTATGACGTCATCGCGGCGCGCTCCGGCGAGGAAGGCTTGCGCCATGTGCTGATGCACGACTTCGCGGTGATTTTGCTGGACGTGAACATGCCCGGCATGGACGGCTTTGAAACCGCCGAGGCCATCCACCAGCGCGCCCGCTCGGCCGACATACCCATCATCTTCGTCACCGCCTTCGTGGCCGACGAACTGGACCGCCTGAAGGCCTACCAGCGCGGCGCGGTCGACTTTTTGTTCACGCCCATCATTCCGCAGATCCTGCACGCCAAGATCTCGGTGTTCGTGGCGCTGGCCGTGAAAAACGAGGAGCTGAAGCGGCAGGCGCGCCAGCTCAGCCAGCGCACCACGGAATTGATTGCCGCCAACAAGAAACTCACGCGCGAGATCGAAGAGCGCCAGGTGGCCGAGCGGCAGAACCACGCCAAGGACGAGTTCCTGGCCATGCTGGGCCACGAGCTGCGCAATCCGCTCAGCGCCATCAGCAGCGCCGCCTCGCTGATCGCCCTGCCCAGCGTGCAGGGCGACGCGGTCACACGCGCCAAGCACATCATCCAGCGCCAGAGCCGCCACCTGGGCCGCATCGTGGACGACCTGCTGGACCTGAGCCGCGCCATGTCGGGCAAGATATTGCTCAACCGCGCGCCGCTGGACCTGGCCGGGCTGCTGGCCACCTGCCTGGAGACCTACCGCACCACGGGCCGCAGCACCGGCCACACGGTGACGCTGGAAGCCGAAGCGGGCTGGGTGCACGGCGACGCCACGCGGCTGGAACAGATATTCTGCAATCTGATGGACAATGCCTTGAAATACACGCCGCCGGGCGGCGCCATCACGGTGTACTGCGAAACCGACGGCGGCGAAGTGCAGCTGTCGGTCGAGGACAGCGGGGTGGGCATTCCGGCCAGCCTGCTGCCCCATGTGTTCGAAGTGTTCGTGCAAGGCACGCGCACGCTGGACCGCGCGCAAGGCGGGCTGGGCATCGGCCTGGCGCTGGTGCGGCGGCTGGCCGAATTGCACGGCGGCAGCGTGACCGCGCACAGCGCCGGCGCCAACACAGGCAGCATCTTCACTATCCGGCTGCCGCGCTGCGAGCAGCCATCCGAAACGAGGCAAGCGATGACAGACCCCATAGAAACCGGCAAGCCCACCGTGCTGCTGATAGAAGACAACGACGACGGCCGCGAAATGATGTCCATGATGCTGAGCTGCTATGGCTACGAAGTGCGGCATGCCGCCGACGGCCTGCAGGGCCTGGAACTGGCGGCCACCTTCCGGCCCGACCTGGCGCTGGTCGACATCGGCCTGCCGGGCATAGACGGCTACGAAGTGGCGCGCCGCCTGCGCGCCGGCGACGGCACGCGCGGCATGAAACTGATCGCGCTGACCGGCTACGGCCTGGCCGAAGACCAGCGCCGCGTGCTCGAGGCCGGTTTTGACATGCACCTGGTCAAGCCGGTCGACATCGACCATTTGATGAAAGCCATCGGCTCCTGCTCGGCCACCGAGCGCCAATAGGCACACGCATAAGGAATACGCTTGCGCCGGTGCGACAAGCAAAATCAACCTCAGGTATGATCGCCGCATAAAAACAGACTTTCTTACGCTGAGACCACTATGTCCGCACAGTTACATCTTGCCCCCGATGACAGCCAGCGCGCCGCCGAGCTGAGCGAACTGCTCGGCCACGTCAACGCCTGCTGGGACAACGAGCGCCGCTCGCTGTCGCGCCAGCTGCACGACAGCATGGGCTCCTCGCTGACCGCGCTGACCATGCATCTGGGCCTGCTGACGCAAAAGCTGCCGCCCGACCCGGCGCTGCTGGAACGCACCACGCAGATGAAAAACCTGCTGCACACCATCATAGAAACCAACCGCCAGATGCAGCACCGGCTGTGGAACGACAAGCTGGAGTTTCTCGGCGTGAAGGTGGCGCTGGGCGAGCTGGTGGCCCAATTCGGCGAGCAGCACGGCCTGGCCGCGAGCTGCAGCCTGCCGGACGACGAGCCGCGCTGCCCCCGCAGCCACAACGTGGTGCTGCTGCGCGCGCTGGAGGAAGGCCTGCGCAACATCGCCAGCCATGCGCGCGCCAGCGCGGTGGAAGTAGTGGTGGACGACAATGAAGACGAGATCATGCTGACCGTCAAGGACAACGGCGTGGGACTGGCCGCAGCGGCGGACGCCATCGGCGCCGACAGCGCCAAGCACGGCCTGCGCGTGCTGCGCGAACGGGCCGCCTATCTGGGCGGCGTGCTGACCTTGTCGGCCAACGGCAGCGGCGGCGCCATCCTGACCGTCATCCTGCCCAAGCCGGCGGCCCAGCAGCCCTGAGGGGCGTCAACCCAGCCTTAGTGCAGCTTGACCAGCGGCGTGCTGCGCTTGATCAGGAAGCGCGCCAGCGCCAGCACGCCGGTGCGGACCGTGCCCAGCACGGCCTGGTGGTGCATCAGGTGCAAGCTCACATACATCAGGCGCGCCACGAAGCCGTCCACGAACCAGTTCAGCCCTTTGAGCGAGCCCATCAGGCTGCCCACCGACGAAGTCTGCCCGAACGACACCAGCGAGCCGTAGTCCTTGTACACATAGGGCACGCTCTGCGGCGGCTTGCCCCGGGCCTGGCGCAGGAAAGTCTGCACCAGGTAATCGGCCTGCTGGTGCGCGGCCTGCGCGCGCGGCGGCACTGCCTTGCCGTCCGCTCCCAGGCATAGCGCGCAGTCGCCCAACGCATAGATATTGCCGTGGCCCTTGACGGCCAGCATGCCGTCCACCTCCAGCTGGCCGCCCTTGGCGGTCGGCAAGCCCAGCGTGGACAGCAGCGCCGGCGCCTTGATGCCCGCCGCCCAGACCACGATGTCGGCCGGATAATGCTGTTCCGGCTGGCCGCCCTCGCCCGCCGTCACCTGCGCGGCGTCGATGGCGGTCACGCGCGTGCCCGTCACCACCTGGATGGCGCGCTCCTGCAGCAGCTTGAGCGCGGCGGCCGACACCCGCTCGGGCAGCGGCGCCAGGATGCGCGGCGCCCCTTCCAGCAAGGTGATGCGCACATCCTTCATGGGTTCCAGCTGGCCGAAGCCGTAGGCGGCGTACACGCCGCTGGCCTCGCGCAGTTCCGCCGCCAGCTCGACGCCGGTGGCGCCGCCGCCGATGATGACGATGTCCACGCCGTCCTGCCCCTGCCCGGGTGCGCTCTTTTTCAGCGCGGCCTTGGTCAGCAGCTTGAGCAGCGTCAGCCGGAAGCGTTCGGCGTCTTCGGTGGCGTTCAGGGAAATAGTGTGCTGCTCGGCGCCGGGGACGCCGAAGTAATTGGACGTGCTGCCGATGGCCAGCACCAGCGATTCATAGCCGATGCGGCGCTCGGGCAGCACCTCTTCCTGCTCGGCGGTGGCGATGGCCGCCACCGTGAGCTGCTTGCCCGGCGCGTCGAGCGCAGTCAGCGCGCCGTACACATAGGTAAAACCGTTGTCGTGGGCCAGCATCTGGTAGGACAGGCCTTCCTGATGGATGTCCAGCGTGCCCGCCGCCACCTCGTGCAGCGACGGTTTCCAGATATGGTACAGGCGGCTGTCGACCAGCATCACCTGCCCCGGCCCCAGCTTGCGGCCCAGCTTGCAAGCCAGTTCCAGCCCGCCCGCCCCGCCGCCTACGATCACGATATTGCTATGCATGGCGCTCCCGAGGCGGTGGAAAATCAGTCTTTGCCGTGGCCTTTGCCGTGGCCGTTGCCGTTGCCGTGGCCATTGTCATGCTTGTCGTGCTTGCCTTCATGCTTGTCGCGGTGATCGTCGCGGCGGTCGTCGCGGTCATGGCGGCCATGCTCCGAGCGGTAGCGCGGCGCATAGTCGTTCACATACCAGTCGTCGCGCACGAAATACACGCGGCGGCCGCAGGCGTTGTAGGCGCCGCAGTGTTTCGACCATTTCTTGGCATGGCCGGGCGGCACGCGCAGGTACAGCGGTTCCTCGATCACGCGCACGGGGCGGTGCACGATCACAGGTTCCGTGTAAATGACCGGCGGCGGGCCCATGTTGCCCAAATCAATACGGCCGTAAAAGCCTGGCTGGCCTACGCTGATGGAAACATTCTGAGCGGCGGCGGTCAGGGAGATTGCCAGCAAGCTGGCGGCGATAAGGAGTTTTTTCATGATTTTATCTTCTAGTTTTGGGTGTCACAGCAAGCATCTTAAACCGCAAGCCGCCCCATGTATGTACGCTTGCGCACATAACTCTACCAAAAGTTTGCCAACGGCAACACCACGCCGCTGAAGAACTGCCAGTCCGGCGCGGCGCGGGTAATGCCGCGCGCCAGGCCGAAATCGATGGTCAGCCTAGGATGCGGGCTGTAAGCCGCCGCCAGCAGCAGCTGCGCGGTGCCGGGCGCGCCGCTGCGGTGCGTGCCGGCCAGTTCGGCTGTGGCGCCCCAGCGCTCGTCCAGCGGCACCGAGAACGAGGCCGAAGCGCCGGTCTGCACCCGTCCCAGGCCGGGTTCCGCGCCGCCCAGCCGCGCCAGGTTCAGGTTGGCGTCCATGTGCACGCTGCCGAAGTCGCGGCTGAGGATGCCGTTCACGCTGTAGTCCGGCCGCCCGCTGCCGATGCCGTCCCGGGCGGTGGGCATCTTGGCGCCGAGTTCCAGCCCCAGCGCGCTGCCTTCCCCCATGGCCCAGGCGCGTTTGACGACGAACAGGGTGTCGCCCACGCCGCGCAGGCGGGGAGCGCCGTCATCGCGCTGCGCCACCCAGGCCTCGCCGCCCAGCAGCACGCCCCACTCCGGACTGAACGCCAGCTTGAGGGTGTAAGGCAGGCTGGCGCGCCGCGCGCCGCCGTCGCGGCTGGCCAGGCCGCCGAGTTCCAGCTCCAGCTGTCCCGGCGCCGGCAGCTGCGCCGGACTGGACACCGAGGGCCGATAGGGTAGTACCGGCGGCAGCTCCGGCCCGCCCGCCGCCGCGACCGCGCCCTGCTGCGCCATGGCCGGCGCCAGCGCGCCCGCCCCCGCCACGGCGCACGCCGCCATGGCCACCCGCATCGTTTTCCGCAGTCCCATCATCCCTCCGCACGTAAGCCACACTCAAGCCACATTCAAGCCGCATTCCTACCGCCAGCCTACCATGCCGGCCCCATTGCTAACGAGCAAAGTAGCATGCTACACTAATCGTTAGATACCTAACCATTAGATGGCTCAGCATGGAATTGACACTCGAAGAACGCTTCTCGCTCGCGCTGCACACCACCGCGCGCGCCTGGCGCCTGGCGCTGGACCGGCGCCTGAAAGACCTCGGCATGGGCCAGGCCAGCTGGATGGCGATCGCCGCCGTGGCCAAGAGCCAGCCGTTGTCGCAGACCGAACTGGCGCGCCTGCTCGGCGTGGAAGACCCCACCATGGTGGCCATGATCGACCGCCTGGTGAAGGCCGGCTACCTGCAGCGCACGCCGTCGGACAAGGACCGCCGCGTCAAGCTGGTGTCGCTCACGCCGGATGGCAACGACATCTACACCCGCGTGAAGAAAGAGGCCAACGCCTTCCGCCAGGAATTGCTGGGCGACGCCGATCCAGCCACGCTGGCCATCGTCACCGGCTTCCTGGAACAGCTGCAGACCGCCGTCGAGTCCAAGCTGTGACCGCAGCGGGCGACAAATCCATGGGCACTGCCGGGGCGCCGATCAACCGCCGCATGATCACGCTGTCCATCATGCTGGCCACCATCATCCAGGCGCTGGACGGCACCATCGCCAACGTGGCGCTGCCGCACATGCAGGGCAGCCTGTCCGCCTCGCAGGACCAGATCACCTGGGTGCTCACCTCCTTCATCGTGGCCGCCGCCATCGCCACCCCGCTGACGGGCTGGCTGTGCGACCGCTTCGGGCAAAAAAACGTCTTCCTCGTGTCGGTGGCCGGCTTCACGCTGGCCTCGGTGCTGTGCGGCCTGTCCGCCACGCTGGGCGAAATCGTCGCCGCGCGGCTGCTGCAAGGGGTGTTCGGCGCCGCGCTGGTGCCGCTGTCGCAGGCCGTCCTGCTGGACATCAACCCGCGCGAAAAACACGGCTCGGCCATGGCGGTGTGGGGCATGGGCGTGATGATAGGCCCCATCCTCGGCCCCACGCTGGGCGGCTGGCTCACCGACAGCTACGACTGGCGCTGGGTGTTCTTCATCAACGTGCCGGTGGGCGCGCTGGCCTTCTACGGCATCTGGAAATACATCCGCCCCACGGCGGCGCCGCGCAAGATGCGTTTCGACGCCTTCGGCTTCGCCACCCTCAGCCTGGCCATAGGCGCGCTGCAAATGCTGCTGGACCGGGGCGAGCAGAACGACTGGTTCGCCTCCAGCGAAACCTGGATCGAGGCCATCGTGCTGGCGCTCAGCTTCGCCTGGTTCGCCGCGCACACCGCGCTCACCCCGGCCGGCCAGTCCTTCTTCAACTACCGCCTGCTGAAGAACGCCAATTACGTGAGCGGCCTGCTGTTCATCTTCATCGTCGGCCTGGTGCTGTTCGCCACGCGGGCGCTTACGCCTTCGCTGCTGCAGGGTCTGATGGGCTACCCGGCGCAGCTGGCCGGCATGGTCACGGCGCCCAGCGGCCTCGGCACCATGGTGGCCATGATGCTGGTGGGCCGCCTGGTGGGCCGCTACGACGTGCGCCTGCTGCTGGCGCTCGGCTTTGCCATCACCGCGTTTTCGCTGTGGCAGATGAGCGGCTACACGCTGGTGCTGCAGACCGGCGACATCATCTGGCCCGGCGTGATCCAGGGCCTGGGGCTGGGACTGGTGTTCGTGCCGCTGAGCGCAGCCACCTTCGCCACCCTGTCGCCCGAGATGCGCGCCGAAGGCACGGCCATCTACAGCCTGGTGCGCAATATCGGCAGCAGCGTGGGCATCGCGCTGGTGCAGGCGCTGCTGGTGCGGAATACGCAAACCGTGCACTCGGCGCTGGCCGAGCGCGTGGTTGTCAGCGACGCCGCGCCGGACGCCCTGGCCATGCTGAACGCGGAAGTCACGCGCCAGGCGTCGATGATCGCCTACGTGGACGACTTCTGGCTGATGACATTGCTGACCCTGGCGGTGATACCGTTATTGCTGCTGATACGCCCGGCAGCCAAAACCGCCGCACCGGCTCCCATCGACCATGCGGCCATGGATTGAACATGAATAAAAACATCACCCTCCACAAGCTCACCACCCTTGCCACGCTGGCCGCGCTCGCCTGCGCACTGGCCGGCTGCGCCCACGTGCCGGCCGAGCGCAGCGCACCGCTGGCGCAGCGCGACGCCGCCACCACCGTCATCGCGGACGACATCAAGCTGGCCCGCGACGGCTGGCCCGAAGCCCTCTGGTGGCGCATCTACGGCGATCCGCAGCTGGACGGCCTGATCGCCGCCGCGCTGGCCGCCAACCCGAACCTGGACGCCGCCGCCGCGCAGATCGCGTCGGCGCATTCCACGCTGGACCGCACGCGCTCGGCCGCAGGGCTGGAGGCCGGCGTGTACGGCGGCATGAACCGCCAGCGCTACTCCGCCACCGGCCTGTTCCCCGCGCCCATAGGCGGCAGCTATTTCAGCGAAGAGACCGTGCGCGTGGAAGCGCGCTACAACTTCGACTGGTGGGGCCGCAACAAGGCGCAAGTGGCGGCGGCGGCGGGCGAAGTGCATGCCCACCAGGCCGACTACGCGCAAGCCGAACGCGCTTTGGCCGCCGCCATCGCGCAGAGCTACTTCCGCCTGCAGGGCGGCTGGGCGCGCCGCGCCAACCTGGCGCAGCTGGCCATCGCCCAGCAAGCGGTCATCGACGACGCCGCCAAGCGCATCGCGCGCGGCCTGGGTGTGGGCGACGAAGAGCGGCAAGCCAGCGGCGAGCTGGCGCAGCTCAAGAAGCAGCTCGCCCAGCTCGATGGCGACAGCCTGCGCGAACGCGAAGCCCTGCGCGCCCTGCTCGGCGGCGACAACGCGCCCGGCGCCAGCGCATCCAGCGCATCCAGCGCATCCAGCATATCCAGCGCGTCCAGCGCGTCCAGCGCGTCCAGCGCGTCCAGCGCCTCCAGCGCCCCTGCGGCCGACGCCAGCCAGCCAACCGTCCAGGCCAGCGCCCGCCCTGCCTCCGGCACGGCGCAGCTGCTGGCCGCGCTGAAGCCGCGCCCCCTGCCCGCCGGACCGCACGCGCTGCCCTCGCGCCTGGGCATGGAGCTGCTGGCCCGCCGCCCGGACCTGCAGGCCGCGCGCTGGCGCGTGGAGGCGTCGCTCAGCCGCATCGACGCCGCCAAGGCCGCCTTCTACCCGGACATCAACATCAGCGCCGCCGCCGGCCTCAATTCGATCTCCTTCGAGCGCCTGCTGGAAGCGCCCAGCCGCACGCTGTTCGCCGGGCCCACCATCACGCTGCCGCTGTTCGACAGCAAACGCCTGGCGGCGCAGCTGGAAGGCACGCGCAGCGAACGCAACGCGCTGGTGGCCGAATACAACCGCGCCGTGGTCGCCGCCGTGCGCGACGTGGCGCAGGACGCCGCCGCCGTCCAGGCGCTGGAAGCCGAGACCGCCGAACAGGCCGCCGCCAGCGCCAGCGCCCAGGCCCTGCTGCGCTCCGCGCAAGCCCGGCTGGCCGGCGGCCTGGCCGGCCAGCGCGCCGTGCTGAACGCCAGCCTGAACGCCCTGCGCCAGCAGGACGCGGCCCTGCAGCTCCAGCAAATTTCGCTGCAAGCCGAAGTCGCCCTGATCCATTCCCTCGGCGGCGGCTACCGCGCCGATACCGCATTCACCCTGAAATAAGCCGAGCCAGCCATGACCACTGCCACTCCCAGCCCAGCCCCAGCCAACAACAAGAAACGTGTCCGCGTCCTGGCGGGCATCACCCTGGCCTTCATCGCCGCCGGCGCGGCCTACGCCTTCTACTACGAGACCGTGCTGTCCAAGCAGCAGGAGACCGACAACGCCTACGTGGGCGGCAACCTCGTCACGCTGTCCTCCCAGGTGGCGGGCAATGTTGCCGAGATCCGCGCCGATGAAACCCAGCTGGTGCAAGCCGGCGCGCAAATCGTCAAGCTCGACCCGGTGGACGCGGAAGTGGCGCTGGAACTGGCCCAGGCCCGCCTCGGCGCGGCCGTGCGCCAGGAGCGCCAGCGCTACGCCGACGTGGGCCAGTTCGACGCCGCCGTCACCCAGCGCAAGCTGGCCCTGAAAAACGCGCAGGACGACCTGGCGCGCCGCCTGCCGCTGGCGGCCGACCATACCGTCTCCGGCGAGGACGTGGAACATGCGCGCCAAGCCGTGGCCAACGCCCAGGCCGCCATTGAAGTCGCGCTGAAACAAAGCGAAGCCGCGCATGCCGGCGTGGCGGGCGTGGCGCTGGCCGAACATCCGGCCGTGCAGGCTGCGCGCGCCGACTATATGCAGGCCTGGCTGGCCGCGCGCCGCAACGCCATCGTGGCGCCGGTGTCGGGCTACGTGGCCAAGCGCAGCGTGCAGGTGGGCGCGCGCATCACGCCCGGCATGCCGCTGCTGTCCATCGTCCCGCTGGACCAGTTGTGGGTGGACGCCAATTTCAAGGAGTCGGAACTGCGCAGCATCCGCATCGGCCAGCCCGCCACGGTGGAGGCGGACCTGTACGGCAGCAAGGTGGAATACCACGGCAAGGTGCTGGGCCTGTCGGCCGGCACCGGCAGCGCGTTCTCGGTGCTGCCCGCGCAAAACGCCAGCGGCAACTGGATCAAGGTGGTGCAGCGCGTGCCGGTGCGCATAACGCTGGACGCCAGGGAACTGGCCGCGCATCCGCTGCGCATAGGCCTGTCGACCACGGTGAAGGTGGATATCAGCAAGACCGATGGCGCCATGCTGGGCAGCCCGATGCCGCAAGCGCCCATCTACAGCACCAGCACGCTGGCCCAGCCGCTACCGCAGGCCAGCGCGGCGGCGGACTCCATCATCGCGCGCAATCTGGTGCACTGAACGGTGCGCTAAGCCTGCTGCCGCAGGTGGTTCTCGAGCTGTTCGATGGCCGCCTGCGACTGCGCGATGACCTTGCCGGCGATGCGCTCGCGCATGCCCTGCACCCGTCCCGCCGCCTCCGCCTCCAGCAGCAGCGGCGTGAGCATCTGCCGGGCGGACTCGTGGAAGCCCTGCGCCACCTGGTCCAGCTGCGCCAGGTAGGACTGCTCCGCCACCTTCAGGCGCGCGCGCAGCTCGTCCTCGAAGGCGCGGCGCTTGTCGCGGATTTCCGAGCGTTTGCGCTTGCCGCCGTCCGTGAACCACTTGAACGCCCCGGCCAGCAGCACCGCCCCGCCCACGAAGGGCGCGGCCGGCGCCAGCACCGGCATCACCACCGCCACGCCGAACAGGTAGGCCGCCGTGCCGGTGCCCGCCGCCGCCACGGCGCCGCCCATCAGCGTCAGGCTGGCGGCGGTGTCGACCGTGTTCGCGATCCGCGTGCCGATGCGCAGGCTGGGCATCAGCCTGGCCAGCGCCGCGTGGTGCTCGCGCTGGAACACGCTGGTCTGCCCCAGGCGCATGCCGGACTGGAACAGGCGCAAATCGTGCTGCATCAGCTTGAGCGCCTCCTCCTTGCGCCGCACCACGCGGTCCAGGCGGCGCTCCATCTCCTGTCCGAACTGGTTGCGGCCTATGCTTTCCCACACCTCGCCCTCTTTCCACTGGTCGGTGGCGAGGCGGTCGGCAATGGCCAGCTCGATGGCGTTGCCCGCATCGTGCACGGCGTCGTCTATGTCCTGGAACAGCGTGCTGCGCTCGTAGGCCACGCGCGCGTCCACCAGCGCCAGCCGCTGCTGCACCTGGTCGCGCAATTCGTGTGCGGCGCTCATCATGCGCTCGGCGTTGGCGGCGGACGCGGCCAGCGAAGCGGCCAGTTCCTGGTAGGCGCCTATGCCCTGCACGATGGTGGCCGTGGCCTGCTGCACCATGCCGCGCAGCTGCTCGTCGCCCAGCTTGCCACTCTGGAAACGGCGCGCGCCGTCCAGCAGTTCAACATGGCCGGTGCTGCGGCCAAAGTCCGCCACCGCGTCGGCCAGGCTGCGGCCTTTCACCAGCTTGCGCGCTTGCTGGCCTATATTGCTGAGCAGGCCGCGCTCGTCCTCCGGCGGCAGCATGGCCAGTTCATCGCTACGCAGATGCACGCCCAGCGCCCGCGCCACGCGCTGCGCCAGCGCGCGCGCCTTGGGGCCTTGCAGCGCCACCAGCGGGCGCAGCATGGCGTAGGCGCTGTCGCGGGTCTGCTGGTCCACCTCCGGCGCGCAGCGCGCCAGCGCATTCAGCGCCCAGTCCACGCTCACGCCGGACTCGATGGCGTTCAGTACCAATGCGGTGAAAATGGCGGACGCCTTGCCTTCGCCCGCCAGGTCGGCGACGGCGGCAAACTGGCCCAGGGTGACGGTGCCATCGGCAGCGGCCAGCGCCCCCACGGTACGCGCCAGCGCCGAGCCGAAGCTCTGGTCGGACGACAAGTGCTCGTCCAGCGTGCGTATTTCTAAGGGTTTTTCAGCATCCATCCAGTACTCGTGAGAACAATTTCAAGGCATCCGGCATACCGGCTCAGATTGGATCCAAGGGCCGGCATGGCTGCCGCCCAGTCGAAATCATTATAGTTCGCCCGGAGAATGTGGCAACCTTGATAACGCTCAATCGTGTGCTAGACCGCTTCGGTGGACAGGAACAGCGTCTCCTTGATCTCCTCCATCACCACGTAGCTCTTGCTTTGCGCCGCCCCCGGCAGTTGCAGCAGCATCTCGCCCAGCAGCTTGCGGTACTCGGCCATCTCGTGGATGCGCGCCTTGATCAGGTAGTCGAAATCGCCCGACACCAGGTGGCACTCCTGCACCTCCGGTATGCGCAGCACCTCGCGCCGGAACTGCTCAAACATCGAGGCCGACTTGGTGTTGAGCGTAATTTCCACGAACACCAGCAGCTTGGCGCCCAGCGCAGGCGGATCGATGCGGGCGTGGTAGCCGGTGATGACGCCGTCGCGCTCCATGCGCTTCACCCGTTCGATGGCCGGCGTGATGGACAAGCCCACCTGCTCGCTCAAATCCTTCATGGAAATGCGCCCGTCCTCCTGCAGGATGCGCAGGATCTTGCGGTCCATCTTGTCCAGGATGCGGACGGAATCCTTCTGAATTCGCATGATTTTTTACTGAATTGTTGAATTTTTATAGTAACAAACACTAGTAGAACAAACTTATCATAGCGTTATATCTGGCGCAAGCCATAAAAACTCATCCACAAAGGAAGCGTTATGCGTATCGTCATTCTTGGCAGCGGCGTCATCGGCGTCACCAGCGCGTATTACCTGGCCCGAGCAGGCCATGACGTGACCGTGCTGGACCGCCAGCCCGCTTCCGCCCAGGAAACCAGCTTCGCCAACGCCGGCCAGATTTCCCCCGGCTACGCTTCCCCGTGGGCCGCGCCCGGCATTCCGCTGAAAGCCATGAAATGGATGCTGCAGCGCCACGCGCCGCTGTCCATCACGCCCGACGGCACCCTGTTCCAGCTGCAATGGATGTGGCAGATGCTGCAGAACTGCAATGCCGACCGCTACGCCGTGAACAAGGAACGCATGGTGCGCTTGGCCGAGTACAGCCGCGACTGCTTCAAGGCGCTACGCGCCGCCACCGGCATCGAATACCAGGGCCGCCAGAAAGGCACGACCCAGCTGTTCCGCACCCAGCAGCAGCTGGACGGCGCCGCCAAGGACATCGACGTGCTCAAGGAAACCGGCGTGCCCTACGAACTGCTGACGCGCGAACAGCTGCTCGGCGCCGAACCCGGCCTGGACAAGGACAAGCTGGTCGGCGGCCTGCGCCTGCCCAATGACGAAACCGGCGACTGCCAGCTGTTCACCACCCGCCTGACCGCCATGGCGGTGGAGCTGGGCGTGAAGTTCCGCTACAACACCGAGATCGACAGCCTGGTCATGGAAGGCGGCGAGATCAAGGGCGTGCTGACCGGCGCCGGCCTGGTGCAGGCGGACAGCTACGTGGTGGCGATGGGTTCCTACTCCACCCAGCTGCTGCAGGACATCGTCAAGATCCCGGTCTACCCGCTGAAGGGCTACTCCATCACCGTGCCTATCGTGGACGCCGCCAAAGCGCCGGTTTCGACCATCCTGGACGAAACCTACAAGATCGCCGTCACCCGCTTTGACGACCGCATCCGCGTGGGCGGCATGGCCGAGATCGCGGGCTTCGACAAGCGCCTCAACCCGCGCCGCCGCGAAACGCTGGAAATGGTGGTCAACGACCTGTTCCCCGGCGCCGGCGACACCGCCAAGGCCAGCTTCTGGACCGGCCTGCGCCCGATGACGCCGGACGGCACGCCCGTGGTCGGCCCCACCGCCGTGCGCAATCTGTTCATCAACACCGGCCACGGCACGCTGGGCTGGACCATGTCCTGCGGCTCGGCGCAGCTGCTGGCCGATATTATTTCGGCCAAGCGGCCGGCGATTTTTGCCGATGACCTGTCGGTCAGCCGCTATAGCAAGCAGCCGGGGCAGCGCGCGCCGCAGCTGGCGAACGCCTGAGCGGCACGGCTCGGCGGGTTACGCACTCCGTGCTAACCCGCCCTACGGCAGGCTGGCGGCTCTATCACTGCCGCGCTCGCCGTTGTGCCGGCACCACCGGCGGACGCCGGGTGCGATTGGCCGTTGTGCGGCCCACGCGCCCTGCGTATAATTTTTTACATGAATAAACTAGAAGCTTACGGCCACATCGCCGCCCTGGCGATACGCGGCGACCTGGTGTTTCCCACCAGTGTCAACGCGGCGCTGCGCGTTCAGCTCGCGCTCGACGACCCCGAATGTCCCATCGATGAAGCGATCCGCCTGGTGCTGGCCGAGCCCCAGCTGGCCGCGCGCACCGTCGCGCTGGCCAACTCGGCCATGTTCAACCGCACCGGCGGCCCGGAAGTAACCAATGTGCGCGCCGCCATCATGCGCATCGGCTACCACAACCTGTTTGCGCTGGCCGCAGCCATGGTGGTGCGCCAGTTCGGCAGCAAGATCGCCGACCCCGAGCTGCGCGCCAAGGCCGAGCAGCTGTGGCAGCACACGGTGCACGTGGCCTGCCTGGCCCGCATCATCGCGCGCGACGTCACCTACACCAATCCGGACACGGCGCTGTTCGCCGCCATCGTGCACGAGGTGGGCAACTTCTACCTGCTCTCGCGCGCCGACGAATTCCCCGGCCTGCTGGAAGACGACCCGGAAAACTGGCAGCCCGCCAGCGAGGAAATCATCACCCGCGAAGTGCTCAAGAAACTCAATATCCCGGAACCGGTGAGCACCGCCATCCAGGGCATGCGCGACAGCTTCCTGCAGATTCCGCCGGAAACCCTGCTCGACACCCTGCTGCTGGCCAATCACCTGTCGCCGGTGGCGTCCCCGCTGCAGGCCGCGCCGCGCGAGCTGCCGCCCCACTCCGAATCGGTGATCGACCTGTTTATCGACGAGGAAATGATGGAAGAACTGCTGGCCCAGGCCGGCAAGGACGCCGAGGCCATGAACGCGACCATGCTGGTCTAGGCTTCCACCTTGGCCAGATGCAGCTGCACCGGGTGCAGCTGCTGTTCGGCCGGCGTGCCCCGCTTGGGCAGCAAGTCGGCCAGCGTCACCCCGTCCAGCACCTTCAGATAGGCGTCCGTCGCCTCCTCCAGCTTGGTCTTCAAAAAGCAGGCGCCGTTGAACACGCAGGTGTTGTGTTCGCCGTCAAAGCACTCGGCCATGTAGAAATCGCTCTCGCTGCCGCGCACCACGGCGCCGATGTTGATGTCGGCCGGCTCGCGCTTGAGCCGCAGGCCGCCGTTGCGCCCGCGCACCGTCTCGGCCAGGCCGATCACGCCCAGCTGGTGGATCACCTTGGTCAGGTGGTTCTTGGAAATCTTGTGCAAGTCCGCAATGTCCTGGATCGTGACCAGCTTGTCGCGGTTCATACCCAGATACATCAGCGAGCGCAGCGTGTAATCAGTAAACGAAGTCAGTCTCATGGCGTGGCCATCCAGAATTTAAACATGCATGCAAAGTATTGCTTTAAGTCCAGCCCTAATGTAGCATTCATTATATAGCTTATTGCTTGCGTAGCTCATTGTTCTCCCATTTTCAATAAAGACACGGACACCGTTTTCTGTGACACTTGTTGTAGTTTAAATCAGGAAAGGTTGACGCCCATCATGGACACCGTGACCATATTGCTCTCCTCGTTTATCTTGTCCGTCACCGGCTTGCTGGTGTTCATCTGGTCGCTGCGCAAGCGCATGTTCGACAAGGACTCGGCCGCCGCCCACGTGATCTTCTCCACCGGCGAACTCGGCCACGGCGAAGAACCCGCCGCCAACGCCGCCCAGCGCGCCGGCCTGGCCAAGCCGGTGGCCGGCGAGACCAAGCCCGAACTGAGCAGCGCCCAGCTTGCCGCGCAGCAGCAGGAGCTGGCCGAGCGCATCGAAGCGGACCGCTCCAGCGCCTTCACCTCCTTCATTTTCCTGGCCTGCGCCATGGTGTGGCTGATCGTCGCCTCGCTGGCCGGGCTCACCAGCTCCATCAAGCTGCACGAACCGGACTGGCTGGTGCAGCAGGCCTGGCTCACCTTCGGCCGCATCCGCACCATCCACCTGAACGCCGTGGCTTACGGCTGGGCGCCCATGGCCGCCTTCGGCGTCGCCATCTGGCTGCTGCCGCGCCTGCTCAAGACGCCGCTGGTGGGCGCGCGCTACGCCGTCCTCGGCTGCATGCTGTGGAACGCCGGCCTGATCGCCGGCCTGGGCTGCATCGCCGCCGGCCTGAACGACGGCATGGAATGGCTGGAAATCCCCTGGCAGGTGGACGTGCTGCTGGTGGCCGGCGGCGCGCTGGTCGGCTTCCCGCTGGTGTACACGCTGCAAAACCGCAAGGTGCACCACCTCTACGTGTCGGTCTGGTATATGGGCGCGGCGCTGTTCTGGTTCCCCATCCTGTTCCTGATTGGCAACCTGCCCGCCGTCCACTTCGGCGTGCAGCAGGCCGCCATGAACTGGTGGTTCGGCCACAACGTGCTGGGCCTGTTCTACACGCCCATGGCGCTGGCCTCGGTCTACTACTTCCTGCCCAAGATCATCGGCCGCCCGGTGCAGTCCTACAACCTGTCGCTGCTCGGCTTCTGGACCCTGGCCTTCTTCTACGGCCAGGTCGGCGGCCACCACCTGATAGGCGGCCCCGTGCCCGGCTGGCTGATCACCCTGTCCATCGTGCAAAGCGTGATGATGGTGGTGCCCGTGATCTCCTTCTCCATCAACCAGCACCTCACCATGCGCGGCTACTTCTCCAAGCTGATCTACTCGCCCACGCTGCGCTTCATTGTGCTGGGCGGCATGATGTACACGCTGAGCTCCATCCAGGGCTCGGTGGAAGCGCTGCGCGCCGTCAACACCGTGGCCCACTTCACCCACTTCACGGTGGCCCACGCCCACCTCGGCCTGTACGGCTTCTTCACCATGGTCATGTTCGGCGCCATCTACTTCGTCATGCCGCGCATCATGGCCTGGGAATGGCCATACCCCAGCCTGATCGCGGTGCACTTCTGGCTGGTGGTGCTGGGCTTCTCCATCTACTTCATCGGCCTGACGACCGGCGGCTGGCTGCAAGGCCTGGCCATGCTGGATGCCTCCAAGTCCTTTATGGACTCGGTCGCCGTCACCATCCCCTACCTGCAAAGCCGCTCGCTGGGCGGCGCCATCATGACGCTGGGGCATATCGTATTCGCCGGCCACTTCGCCGCCATGGCCCTGCGCAACGGCCCGCGCCGCATCGGCGCCGCCCTGCTGCACACCCGCGGCGCCGGCGCGCCGGCCACCAGCCTGGCGGGAGCATAAGCATGCAAGACGAACTGAAACTGCTGGGCGGCGCCATGGTCACGCTGGCCCTCGCCACCTCCGCGCTGGTGGTCGTGCCCCACATCCAGCTGAGCAAACTCGAAGCGCCGGCCGGGCTCAAGCCCTACACCAGCGCCCAGCTGCGCGGACGCGAATCCTACATCCGCAACGGCTGCGTGTACTGCCACTCCCAGCAGCCGCGCGACAAGGCGCAGGCGCCGGACGACAAGCGCGGCTGGGGCCGCGCCTCGGTGGCCGGCGACTACTTCTACGACAAGCCGCACCTGCTGGGCACCATGCGCACCGGGCCGGACCTGTTCAACATCGGCGCGCGCCAGCCCAGCGCCGACTGGCACCTGGGCCATTTGTACCAGCCGCGCGCCTACACGCCCGGCTCCATCATGCCGTCCTACCCCTATCTGTTCGACATCAAGGACGCCGCCGAGCCGGGCGACCGCGTGGTCAACCTGCCGCCCGGCTACAACCCGGCCGGCAAGATCGTCGTCGCCAAGCAGGAAATGCTCGATCTGGTCAGCTACCTGCAAGGGCTGGACCACACTTACCCGGTGATTGCCGCGCCCGCTCCGGCGGCGAAAGGAGCGGCCAAATGAAAACCGAACTGCCGCAGCACGACGCGCAAGCGCGCGAAAACGCCGACCCGCACGAACAAGGCCGCCCGGTGCCCAAGCTGGTGCTGCTGGTCGTCACGGCCGTGTTCGCCTGGGCGATAGGCTACATCCTCACCACCCAGCGCGACGACGACCCCGCACTGGGCGACCGCCGCACCATGTCCACGCTGATGGGCAAGACCGCCGAGGCCGGCGGCGGCGCGGTGGACGGCGCGCAGATCTACGGCGCCCAATGCGTAGCCTGCCACCAGGCCACCGGGGCCGGCCTGCCCGGCGTGTTCCCGCCGCTGGCCGCCTCCGAATGGGTGACCGGCAAGGACAGCCTGGCCGCCAACATCGTCCTGCACGGCATCACCGGCAAGCTGACCGTCAAAGGCAGCGCCTATAATGGCCAGATGCCCGCCTTCAAAGACAAGCTGAGCGACGCCGAAGTGGCCGCGGTGCTGAGCCACATCCGCAGCCAGTTCGGCAACAGCGCGCCCAAGGTCAGTCCCGACACGGTGAAAGCCGCGCGCGAAGAAGGCAAAGAGCGCAAAGACCCATGGAATGGTGATGACGAGCTGGAAAAACTTAAGTAAATACCGCACCGCCGCCGCCCTGCTGCTGCTGGCGGCCGCCGGCACGGCGGCCCTATACACCGGCACCTCCGGCTTCCGCGTCATCTCCACGGAAGCCGGGCGGCGCCTGGACATCGCCGAGCATCCGCGCGCGCTGCCCGTCGCGCGGGTAGCCGCCGCCAGCGGCCAGCCGCAGCCCGCCACGCTGGAGCAGGCGCTGCGCGACGACAGGCGCGTCGCCATCGTCACCTTCATCTACACGCAATGCAACGCCATGTGCTCGGTGCTCGGCTCCGAACTGCAGCAGATGCAAGACAGCCTGCGCCAGCGCGGCCTGCAGGACAAGGTGCGCCTGATCAGCATCAGCTTCGACCCGCGCGACACGCCGCAACTGCTGGCCAGCTACGCCGGCAAGCAAAAAGCGCTGCCCGGCACCTGGCAATTCCTCGCCCTGCCCGACGCCGCCCAGCGCCGGCAAGTGCTGGACGCCTTCGGCATCGTCGTGCTGCCCGCGCCGCTGGGCGAATTCGAGCACAACGCCGCCTTCCACCTGATCGACCAGCAAGGCCGCCTGGCGCGCATCATCGACTTCACCGACGGCAAAGGCGCGCTCGACACCGCCCTCGCCATGGCCGGAGGTGCGCCATGAGCCGCAGCAGCGCCATCGGCAACGCACCCGAGCGGCGCGGCCGCCCGCGCCTGCAGCTGTTCGGCCAGATCTGCGGCGCCCTGCTGCTGGCCGGCGCCTTCCTGTTCCGCGCGCAGCTGGAAAAAACCATGCTCGGCCACATGGTCGCGCAGCTGCCCATGATCTTCCTCGGCGGCCTGCTGCTGTTCGGGCGCGCCGCGCGCAACAGCGCCGTGCTGGCCAGCTACGACAGGCACGGCCTGACCGGCCTCACCGCGCTGCTCCTCATCAGCAGCTACTGGATGATTCCGCGCGCGCTTGAATTCAGCCTCACCATGCCAGGCTACGAAGCGGCCAAATTCGCCTCCTGGGCGCTGCTGGGCGCCGTGCTGCCCGGCTCCATTGCGCGCGCCAACATCATCATCCAGCTGTTCTTCCTCGGGAACTACTGCGCCATGACCGCCATCGGCGGCATGCTCTACCAGGACGTGCCCGAGCAGCTCTGCAACGCCTACCTGAAAGACGACCAGGCGCTGACGGGCGCCTTCCTCATCATCGTCGCCGTGGCCGCCGCCGTAGGGTGGTGCATCTACCGCTTCCCCGCGCTGAACGCGCCCACCCCGCCCGCCCCTGTCCGAGACTAAGCCATGCAGTACCAAGAACTGAACACCGCCACCATCACCGCCCTGGTCCACGAATTCTACGGCGGCGTGCGCGCCGACCCCGAGCTCCAGCCCGTATTCGACGCCGCCATTGGCGGCGACTGGGAGCCGCACCTGGCGCGCATGGTCGACTTCTGGAGCACGGTCATGATGGGCACCAAGCAATTCCAGGGCAACGTCTTCGGCACGCACATGCAGCTGAGCGGCATCGAGCCGCAGCACTTCCGCCGCTGGCTCACCCTGTTCGAAATGACCGCCGCTCGCCTGTTCGTCCCCGCGCTCGCCGACGAATTCCTCACCGTCGCCCGCCGCATCGCCGCCAGCCTGCAATACGGCTACTTCGGCAAAGTCGTCGCCCAATAAACCTTCGCCCCGCCGGGGTCAGTTCTGTCATCACGCCATATAAAATTGGGGTCAGTTCTCGCATCACGTCATGCTTTCAGGCATGACGTGATGCGAGAACTGACCCCGGATTGGGAGGGCTAAGCGGCGACGACGGTCAGGGCGCGGTGGGTTTCGCTCCAGCGCGTGATGGCGCAGGGGAGCTCGGCGGCGCTTTGGGGGCGCGCCATGAAGTAGCCTTGGGCGTAGTCGCAACCCATGCGCTGCAGCAGCGCCCAGTCTTGCCGTGTCTCGACGCCTTCGGCGACGGAGCTCAGACCTAGCCGCCCGGCCAGATCCAGGCTGCTGGCCAGCATGGTGCGCGTGGTTTCGCTGGCGCAGGCGCCCATGACGAAGGAGCGGTCTATCTTGAGTTCCGAGAACGGAATCTGCGCCAGCTGCTGCAGGCTGGAGTAGCCGGTGCCGAAGTCGTCTATCGAGAGGCCGTAGCCTTTCATGCGCAGCCGCGTGAGGTTTTCCAGACAGTGCGGCAAGTCGGTCATGGCGGTCGATTCGGTAATCTCAAAAACAAAATGCCGGCTGCTGATGCCCTGCCCCGCGAGGTAGTGGATGATGCGGTCCGCGTACCCCGGCTGCTCCAGCGATGACAGCGACAGGTTCACCGAGATCCGCAGCAGCAAGCCTTGCGCCGCCCACGCCTTCCAGGCCGCCGCCGACTGCTCCAGCATCTGCCAGGTGAGTTCGTCGATCAGGCCGAGCGCTTCCAGCGTGCCGATGAACGCGCCCGGCGCCACCACCCCGGCTTGCGGATGCTGCCAGCGCGCCAGCGCTTCCACGCTGTCGATGGCGCCGTCGGCCAGCCGCACCTTGGGCTGGAAGTACGGCAGGAATTCGCGCCGTTCCAGCGCTGCGCGGATTTCTTCTCCACTGAACGCGGCGCGGCGCGCGCGCTGGCTTTCGGCCACCGGGCCGTAGCTCGCGATCAGTTGGCGCAGCTTGTCCGGCGTGGCGGGCTTTTCGATCACGCCCAGCAGGTGCACGCCGTAGGCCCGCGCCATGGTTTCCACCGAGGCCAGCAAGGCCCGGTCCAGCGCGCTGGAGACGATGATGTGCGCGGGGCTGTGCAGCTCCGCCAGGTGGCGTATCAGCTCCATGCCGTCCATGCCTGGCATGTTCAGGTCGACGATGGCGATGTCGATGGCGGCGCGCTGCAGTACTTCCAGCGCGGCGGCGCCGTCGCCCGCTTCGGCCACCTGCACTGCGCCCAGCAGCTTGAGCATGCGCACCAGCGATTTGCGCTGGAAGCTGTGGTCTTCGGCGACTAGGAAGTTGAGGGTTTCGGTCGGCATGGCGGTTCTTCCTAATTGACGGCTTGTGGCAGGCGGGCGTTCAGCTGCGCGTAGGCTTCTTCAAACGCGCCGCGGGCGCGCTCGGCGGCGCCGGGGTCGTTGTCGCGCCAGGCGCGTTCCAGCAGTTCGGCGGCGCGCGCATACGGCACGGCGCCTATGGTGCGCGCCGCGCCCTTGATGGCGTGGGCGATGCGGCCGATGGCCTGCAAATCTCCGCGCGCAAAGGCGCGCTCCAGAGCGGCGTGGTCGCTGTCGTTGGCGGTGGCGAATTCGGCCAGGATCTCGGCGCTGGCGGCAGCGTCGCCGCCGGCCAGTTCGGCCAGCATGGCGGCGTCGAGCAACTGCTCGTCCTGCGCTTGCTGCGGCAGCCATTTGTCCAGTATCCGCGCCAGCGCCGCGATGGCGGTGGGCTTAGCCAGGTAGTCGTCCATGCCGGCGGCGAAGCAGATGCTCATCTCGCTGGCGTAGGCGTTGGCGGTGCAGGCGATCAGCGGCATGCGCGCGCGCCCTTCTTCCTGTTCGATGCCGCGGATGGCGCGCGCCAGCGCGTAGCCGTCCATTTCCGGCATTTCGCAGTCGGTGATGGTGAGCGCGTAGCGCCCGCTGCGCCATTTGCGCAGCCCTTCCACGCCGTTGCTGGCGGTCTCCGCCTGCAAGCCCAGCGCTTCGAGCTGCCGCAGCAGCACCTTGCGGTTGGTGGGATGGTCGTCCACCACCAGCACCGGGCTGCCGCTGCGTGCGCGGGCTGGAACGGCGGCCACCGGCGCCGTGGGCGCGGCGGCGGCCGGCGCCACGTCCCGCTGCCTCGGGTCGGCCACGGCCAGCGCCAGCGTGAGCGACATGCGCGTGCCCTTGCCCGGCGCGCTGTCCATTTCAATGGCGCCGCCCATGCCGCGCGCCAGGCCGGCGCAGATGGTCAGGCCCAGGCCGGAGCCGCCGTAGCGGCGCGCGGTGTCGCCTTCCGCTTGCACGAAGGGCTGGAACAGGCGCGCCTGCTGCTCGGGCGCGATGCCGATGCCGGTGTCGCTGACGGTGAAGCGCACCGTTTCGCGCCCGCCTTCCGCGCGCAGCAGTTCGGCGCGCAGCTCCACGCTGCCGCTGGCGGTGAACTTGATGGCGTTGCTGGTGAAGTTGTGCAGGATTTGCCCCAGCCGCAGCGGGTCGGCCAGCAGCGCGGGGCTGATGCGCGGGTCCACGTGGCGCGCCAGCAGCAGGTCCTTGCTGGCCGCGCTGCCCAGGTGGGTGCGGTAGATGTTTTCCACCACGTCCTCGCCGATGGCGACCGGCTCGACCTGCACTTCCAGCTTGCCCGCTTCGATTTTCGAGAAGTCCAGGATGTCGTCAAGTATGCGCAGCAGCTCCTTGCCCGAGTGCTCCACCAGTTCCAGCGTGGCGCGCTGCTCCGCGTCCAGGCGGCTCAGTCCCAGCAGCTCCAGCATGCCCAGCACGCCGTTCATGGGCGTGCGGATTTCGTGGCTCATGGTGGCCAGGAAGGCGCTCTTGGCGCGGTTGGCCGCGTCGGCGGTCTCCTTGGCCTGCTGCAGCGCGGCCTCCGTGGCCTTCAACGCCGAGATGTCGCGCATGATGGCGGTGAACTTGCGCTCGCCGCGCTCGGCCTGTTCGCCCAGCGACAGGTGCACATGGAAACGCGTGCCGTCCTTGCGGCGCGCGCAGACGTCGCGCCGGTGTCCCATCACCTTAGACTCCCCGGTCTGCATGTAGCGGCCGATGTACTGGTCGTGCTGGCCGTGGTCCGGGCCGGGTATCAGCAGCTTGACGTTGCTGCCCTTCATTTCGTCGACGCGGTAGCCGAACATCTGCTCGGCGCTGGGGTTGACGGTTTCTATGATGCCGCGCGCGTCGATGGTGATGATGGCGTCCGACGCCGAGTCGATCATGCGCTGCAAGCGCTGCGACGCGTTCCAGATCCGTATCAGCGATATCAGCAGCAAAACACCCGCCACGGCGGCGGCGGCCAGCAATAAAGTGGTGTAGGTTTCCATGCAAGCCATCGTAGTCCAGCCTCATCAATAAATCAAGCATTTAAAATACATGTTTAATGATTTTGGTCTACAATGGGTTCAAACCTCAACCAGGAGCCCATGATGAAGACCCTGCCCGACCACGTCGCCCACTACAAGAGCACCCCTGTTTTCACCGAGCACACCGTGCCCGGCGCCCTGCAGCGCAACCACAATACCGCCGCCGGCGTGTGGGGCCGCATCACCGTCCTCGAGGGGGAGCTGCTGTACCACATCAGCGAACCGGAACGCGAAACCATACGCCTCACGCCGCAGCAGCCGGGCATCGTCGAGCCGCGCATCCAGCATGAAGTGGAGGTGATCGGGCCGGTGCGCTTCCAGGTGGACTTCCACAGGTAACATCCGTTTGCTATGCTTGCGGCACTCAACCCAGGAGATGCCCATGCTGATCAACGCGCCCGCCTACGGATCGGACCAATCCGGCCTGGTTTGCGGCTATCTGTTCGGCCGCGACCATCAGCCCTTGCCGATCGAAGCCGGCGCCGCGCAGGAATGGCTGGCGCAGCCGGGCCACCACGAGGGGGAATTCATCTGGCTGCACTTCAACCTGGCCAACACCGCCACGGAAAAGTGGATGAAGGAGCACGTGACGCTGGCCGAGGAGTTCTATGAGAGCCTGCACGAGGGCCAGCGCTCGACCCGCATCGAACTGGCCGACAATGCGCTGATCGCAGTCGTCAACGACGTGGTGCACGACTTTTCCTTCGATCCGTCCGACATCGCCACCTTGTGGCTGAGCGTGGACCGGCAAGTGGTCATCAGCGCGCGGCGCCAGCCGCTCAAGGCCATCGAGGGCTTGCGCCAGGCCGTGCGCGGCGGCGAGCCGATACGTTCGCCGGTGGAGCTGCTGACGCATTTGCTGCGCGACCAGGCGGACGCGCTGGTCAAGATCGTGCGCGACGCCATCGTCCGCGTGGACGGCATCGAGGACAATCTGCTGCAAGGGAAGCTGAAACGCAAGCGCACCGATCTGGGCGCGCTGCGGCGCGTGCTGGTGCGCCTGCGCCGCCTGCTGGCGCCCGAACCGGCGGCGCTGTTCCGCCTGCTGCAAAAGCCGCCCGGCTGGGTGGCCGACGTGGACAGCGAGGAGCTGCGCGCGGCGACCGAGGAATTTGCGGTGGTGCTGAATGATATGGCGTCGCTGCAGGAAAGGATCAAGCTGCTGCAGGAGGAGATCGCGGCGCAGGTCAACGAGAGCAACAACCAAAGCCTGTATGTGCTGACCATCGTCACCGTGCTGGCCCTGCCCATCAACATCATCGCCGGCCTGCTGGGCATGAATGTGGGCGGCGTGCCGATGGCGAACGATCCGTCGGGATTCTGGGTGGTGGCCACCATCGTGGCCGCGTTCACGGCCGTCGCGGGCTGGCTGGTCTACCGCAAGCAGCAGGACCAGGAATAGACGCAGGCCTCAGCCGTCTTTGTGAATGTCGTAGCGCAGTTCGGCCATGCTCGTGCCGATCTGGCGCATGGAAGTCAAACGCAGCACAGGGCTGAGCACCCGGCGCGGGAACAGCGGCTTGCCTTGGCCCAGCGTGACCGAACCAATTTGCAGTATCAGCTCGTCCAGCAAGCCGGCGTCGTAGAACTGGCCCGCGAGATCCCCGCCTCCCACCACCCAGATATTCTTGCCGCCTGCCGCCGCCTGCATGTCGGCGTGCGCGCTGCGCACGTCGCCGCTGGCAAAGCGCAGGTCCGCGCCCTCGATGGCGGGCAACTTGCGGCTGGTGAAGATCCACGTCGGCTGCGTGTAGGGCCAGGGCGAGCCTACCTCGGCGGTCACCTTGTCCGCATTGCGCATCATCCATTCGTAGGTAGTCGCCCCCATGGCGAGCGCGCCCACTTCGGCAATGAATTCGGGATAGCTGGACTGGCCGATCTCGCCCAGCGGGAACAGCCAGTCCAGCGAGTCGTCCTCGGTCGCGATGAATCCGTCCAGGCTGGTCGCTGCGTAGTATTGGGTTTTCATGCTGCGCCCCGGTTTATTTGCGCGCCAGCGGATTCGGCGTGGCGTCGGCCACTTTGCGCAGCAGGTTGCGGTCTACGTGGTGGAAGGGCTCGTCCTCTTTGCCGCGGATGAGCATGACGGTGTCTTCTTCGTAGCCCCAGGTGCCGTCGTCGTTGATGGTGACCTTGATGCGGTATTCCACCGTCTTGAAGCCGAATTCGAGGAAGGGATTGGAACGGATGCCGTAGGTGTCCGACTCGCGATAGGCCACCAGTTCGAACTCTTTCGCGTCCGGCGCGGCGGTGCCCGACGCCATGGCGATCTGGCCGCGCGGGATGGCCAGGGTCTGGATCACGGTGTTGGTGGCCGGTTCCCACAGCCAGTAGCCCACCTGCTCGTGGTAGGTCTTCACCTGGTCCGGCTTGGTGATCAGGATGACGTAGCGCAGGCCGTAGAACAGCTGCGGGCCGTTGGTCACCGGGTCGATGGGCTGCAGTTCGATGCGCTCGACGTAGGCCTGCTTGCGCGGACCGTCTTTCTTGGGCTTGATGTCCAGCCCGCGCTCGCCCTCGAAAATGCCGGCCATCGCGGTCAGCGGCCCCAGGTTGGCCAGGGTGTTGACGTCCACGTCGGACGGTTCGGTGTAGATATCGTCGGAGAATTGTTGGCTCATGGCTGCTGAAATCTTAATAGATGCGATTTAGCAATTGTAGCGCATGCAACCGGAGCGGGAGCCTGAACTAAGTGGCGAGCGCTTCGCCCTGCGCTTCCAGCATGCCCTGGATCTGCTCCGGCATCACCGGACGGCTGAACAGATAGCCCTGCATGTCGTCGCAGCCGCTCTCCTGCAGGAAGCTGCGCTGCTGCACGGTTTCCACGCCCTCGGCGATCACGCGCAGCTGCAGCTGGTGCGACAGCGAAATGATGGCGCGCGCAATGGCCTGGTCGTCGCTGCTCACATCCAGGTCGCGGATGAAGGACTTGTCGATCTTCAGGCTGCTGATGGGGAAGGACTTGAGCGCGGCCAGGCTGGAGTAGCCGGTGCCGAAGTCGTCGATGGACAGCGAAATGCCCATGGCCTTCAGTTCGCGCATCTTGGCGATGGCCTGCTGCAGGTCGCGCATGATCAGGCTTTCGGTCACTTCCAGCTCCAGCCACCGCGGCGCCAGGCCGCTCAGCTCCAGCGCGCGCTGCACCCGCATGACCAGGCGCGCGTCGTCGAACTGGCGCGCCGACACGTTGACCGAGATGGTCACCGGCGCCAGGCCGGCCAGCTGCCAGGCGCGCGCCTGCCGGCAGGCGGTCAGCAGCACCCATTCGCCGATGGAGACGATGGCGCCGCTCTCCTCGGCCAGCGGAATGAACTGGTCCGGCGCCATCATGCCGCGCTGCGGATGCTGCCAGCGCAGCAGCGCTTCCACGCCGAACACCCGGCCGGTGTCCAGGCTCACCTTGGGCTGGTAGAACACGCGGAACTGCTCCTCGGCCAGCGCGGTGCGCAGGCCGTCCATCAGCTCCAGCTTTTCCTCCAGGCTGGCGTTCATTTCCATGGTGTAGAACTGCACATTGTTCTTGCCGGTGTCCTTGGCGCGGTACATGGCGGCGTCGGCGTTCATCAGCAAGGTGTCGGCGTCGCAGCCGTCGCGCGGATACATGGCCACACCTATGCTGCAGCTCACCTGCACCGGCTGCCCGCCCAGCACCACGGGGCGTATCACCGCCTCGCGCACCTTCTCCAGCAGCAGCATCAGCGCGCCTTCGCTGTCGCGCTGCTCCGGCAGCACCAGCACGAATTCGTCGCCGCCGAAGCGGCCCACGGTGTCGTGCCGGCGCACGCAGCCCACCATGCGCGCCGCCACCTCGGTGAGCAGCTGGTCGCCGGCGGTGTGGCCCAGGCCGTCGTTCACCAGCTTGAAGCTATCGAGGTCGATAAAGGCCACCGCCACTTCGCGGTCGTTGCGCTCGCCGTGCAGTATCGCCTGCTGCAAGCGGTCGGCGATCAGGCTGCGGTTGGGCAGGCCGGTCAGGCTGTCGTGGTGCGCCAGGTGGACGATGCGCTCCTCGGCCAGCTTGCGCTCGCTGATGTCGCGCACGATGGCCACCACGCCGCCGTCCACGCCCACCACCTGCCAGTGCAGCCAGTTGGCGTGCAGCTGCGGCATGCCGTTGCGCTGCTCTTCCTGGTACACGCCGCCCACTTGCGCAATGTGCGCCAGGGTCTCGAATTTGCCGCTCACGCGCACCTGCGGCAGCCAGCCGCACAAGGTCATGCCCTTGAGCTGCGCGCGCGTCAGGCCGGACAGCGCTTCGGCGCGGCCGTTGGCGTCCGCGATGTCGAAGTCCGTCACCATGCCGCGCCGGTCGCGCACCGCGCGCAGCACGAAGAAGGCGTCCATGCTGCCCTCGGAGGCGGCGGCGTAGGTCTCCTGCGCGTTGCGGATGCGGCGGCGCGCCATGGCGCCCTGCCAGGTCCAGATCCACAGCAAGGCCGCCACCAGCAGCACCACGGCGCTGGCCACGCCGGCTTCCCACAGGCTGGCCACGCGGCGCCGCTCGAACCCGGCCAGCTGCTCGTGCTCGGCCAGGCCGGCCAGCGCCGTCAGCGCAAAGCCGTGCATGGGGCGGGCCATGGTGTAGCGCGCCACGCCGTCCCAGGAATTGGCCAGGCCGGCGCCCACTTCGGCGCGCAGGTCCAGCTGCTGGCCCCAGCTCACCTTGTCGCCCACGCGCAGCGCGCGCACCACGCCGTCGTTGCCCACCAGCGCCAGCATGCCCTGCTCGCCCTGGCGGCGGCGCTCGTAGCCGCTGGTGAAATAGGCCGGGTCCACTTCCATCACGGCCACGCCGGCGAACTGGCCGGCCGCGTCGTCCAGGCGGCGCGTGAAATGCAGGCGGGCGTCGCCGCTGGCCGCGTCGCGCACGGTGACGCCGGCGATGGCGCTGTGCCCCGGCGTCTCCTGGTGGAATTTGAAATAGGGCTGGCCGGCCACCGACACCGGCCGCGCCGCCGGATTGCGCGCCACCACGCGCCCCTGCGCGTCGGCGATGCTGATCGAGTACACCAGCGCGGACGGCAGCAGGCCGTGCTGGTTCAGTTCCGCCAGCGCGTCCGCCGCGCCCCTGCGCTCGACCGCGTAGGCGATCACTTTCAGGCTCTGGTCTATGCCGCCGAGGTTGCGCGCCACCTGGGCTTCGTAAGTGTCCACCAGTTCGCGCACCGAGTCGGCCGCGCCCTTGCCGGCCGCTTCGCGCTCGATGCCGATGAAGTGGAAAGTGGCGGCCCAGATCGCGCCCAGCAGCAGCACGGTGAAAAACGGCAGCGAGACATAGGTCTCGAGCAGCAGCCGCAGCCAGCGCTTGCGCTTGGCGCCGCCGGCTGCGCCCGCCTTGCTCCAGTTGCTCCCGCCCGCCATTATTTCACCACCAGCACAACGCGCACGCTGGCATTGAGCGCGGCGCGGTCGATATAGCCGATCAAGGCGGGGTCGGCCGCCACCATGCGGCGCACGGCGGCGCTGCCGGCCGCTTCGCGCGGCGGCTGGCCGCGTCCGGTGAACATCATCTTGGTCCAGTGCGCCTTCATCTGCTCCGGCGTGCGTCCGGCCACTTTGCTGTAGAACTCATTGCGCGCCGCCGAGCCAAGTTTCTGGTCCAGCGCCACGGCCTCGCCGCCGGCGGGATAGCGCGCCGCTTCGGCCAGGAAAATATCCGCCACCTGCCGCGCCTGCAGGGCCATGACCGGGCTCTTGGCCGACACGATCACCACCAGTTCGCGCGCGCCCGCCTGCCCCTGCCATGCGCAAAGCAGGCAGAACAGCAGCCTGGCAGCAAGGCGGCGGACGGAAAAGGCGTTCAGCATTACGATTATTTGTTTTCTGCGATAGTGCAACATGCCAGCCGCCGGGGGCGGAGGCTAACCAAAGGTAACCGGGCGAGAGCAGGCGGGATGGGGCCTGTCATGGGGAATCCAGCGTGAACCCGGCACTTTATCGCAGCCGCCAGTAACTGTCGATCACTTTCTCGGTAGAACTACTTATTTGGATTATGTAAATATTAATCTGTAGCAAAACGCCATGCGCTGGTTTGCGACCATTGCCACAACCTGTGCCAATGTGGCCGCCGCGCGGCCTAGCCGCACATGACTTCCTGGCTGTCCGCATACAGCTTGGCCAGCCAGGCCGCCACCACCTTGAAGCGCGCGATGGAGCCGGCGTCGCGGTGGCTCAGCAGCCATAGCTCGCGCTGCAGCTCGGCCTCGCCGCCCAGCCGCCGCAGGCCGGGCGGGTGGCCGATCAGGCAGGGTAGCAGCGCCAGCCCCAGTCCCGACTCGCAGGCGCGCAGCATGGTGGTCAGGCTGTTCACCCGCACCGGGCCGCGCACGCCCGGCCCCAGGCTGCGTATCCACGCCATCTCCGGCACATGCGCCAGCTCGTCGCCGTACATGATCCAGGGCTGCTCGCCCCACTGCGCGCGCGGCACCGGTTCCGCGTTCGCGCTGCCGTAGACGGTCCAGCCGATATCGCCCAGCTTGCGCATCACCAGCGCCGCGTCCTCGCCCGGCTGCGCCAGGCGCAGCGCAAAGTCCGCCTCGCGGCGCGTGAAGGACAGGTTGTCGTTGCCGCCCAGCAGATGCACGTCCAGCTGCGGATACTGCGCAGCCAGTCCGGGCAGCTGCGGCAGCAGCCAATAGTCGAACAGGAAATCGATGGCCGTGATGCGCACCGTGCCGCTAATGGCCTCGGCCTCGCGCGACGACGCCAGCAGCATGCTTTGCACATTGCCGTACACCGCCTCGCCGTATTCCACGAACACGCGGCCCGCCTCGGTCAACTGGTAGCGCGTGTTATCGCGGATGAACAGGCGCAGCTGCAGCGACTTCTCGGCCGCGGCAATGCGGCGGCTGATGGTGGACGCGTCCACCCCCAGCGCGCGGCCGCTGGCGCTCATGCTGCCGGTGCGCGCCAGCGACAAGATCAGCGGAATATCGTTCCAGTCAAAGTCGTTAGCCATTCGTCGCTTGTTCCCCTATCCCTATCGAAAGATCTGCATTTTTACAAAGCGGCATTGCAGCTTTGTCCGTTCCCTTGCCGCGTTTTCAGTCCTAAGATGCATCCATCGAAGCGCACTACACAAGGGAGAAAACAGATGAAACCAGGCATTTCCATCCAGGCAGAAGACGGCAGCTTCAACTGCTACGTAGCACGTCCCAGCGGCGCCGCGCCGGCCCCGGTCATCGTGGTGCTGCAGGAGATCTTCGGCGTCAACGCCGGCATCCGCAGCATTGCCGACAGCTACGCGGCGCAAGGCTACATCGCCGTCGCCCCCGACCTGTTCTGGCGCGCCGAAGCGGGCCTGGACATGTCCGAGGCGAGCGAAGGCGACTGGGCCAAAGGCTTCGCCTTGTACAGCGCCTACGACTTCGACAAGGGCGTGCGCGACATCGCCGCCACCGTGGCAGCGGCCCGCACCATGCAGGGCGCAAGCGGCAAGGTCGCCGTCACCGGCTACTGCCTGGGCGGCCTGCTCACCTACCTGAGCGCGGCGCGCGGCCGCGCCGATGCCTTCGTGGCCTACTACGGCGGCGGCACCGAGAAGTTCGTGTCCGAAGCAGGCAAGGTGCAGGACCCGCTGCTGTACCACCTGGCCGGCGAGGACGAATACATCGGCAAGGAAGCGCAGGCCGCCATCAACGCCGCGCTGGGCCGGAACAAGCACATCGAACTGCACACCTACCCCGGCTGCAACCACGCTTTTGCGCGTCCCGGCGGCAACCACTACGACGCAGCCGCGGCCGAACTGGCGAACGGCCGCACGGCAGCCTTCTTCAAACAGCATCTTGCCTAATGTAGCACAGCGATTTTCAACCCTCCATACACTAAAAGGAAGAACCCATCATGTCCACCAAGACCCAGGATCAAGCTGTGAATGAGATCAACACCGCCCGCCGCGGCGCCCTGACCGGCGGCGCCGGCCTGGCCGCCATCGCCGCCGCCGCCATGCTGCCGCTGGCCGCCACCGGCGAAGCGCAAGCGGCGCCGGCCGGCAAGCCGGTCCGCAAGACCGCCAGCACCATCACCACCAAGGACGGCGTGGACATCTACTACAAGGACTGGGGCTCGGGCCAGCCGGTCGTGTTCAGCCACGGCTGGCCGCTGAATTCGGACAGCTGGGAAGCGCAGATGTTCCACCTGGCGAACAACGGCTTCCGCGTCATCGCGCACGACCGCCGTGGCCACGGCCGCTCCAGCCAGCCATGGGACGGCAACGACATGGACCACTACGCCGACGACCTGGCCGCCGTGATCGAAGCGCTGGACCTGAAGAACGCCATCCTGGTCGGCTTCTCCACCGGCGGCGGCGAAGTGGCGCGCTACGTGGGCCGCCACGGCACCAAGCGCGTGGCCAAGCTGGCCCTGGTGTCGGCGGTGCCGCCTTTGATGCTGAAAACGGCCGACAATCCGGGCGGCCTGCCGATCGAAGTGTTCGACGGCATCCGCGCCGGCTCGGTGAAAGACCGCTCGCAGCTCTACCTGGACATCGCCAGCGGCCCCTTCTACGGCTACAACCGTCCGGGCGCCAAGCCATCGCAAGGCATCATCAACGCCTGGTGGATGCAGGGCATGATGGGCGGCCATAAAAACACCTATGACTCGATCAAGGCCTTCTCGGAAACCGACTTCCGCGCCGACCTGAAAAAGTTCGACAAGCCCACGCTGGTGATCCACGGCGACGACGACCAGATCGTGCCGATCGACGCGGCGGGCCGCGCCTCGGCGGCGCAGATCAAAGGCGCCAAGCTCATCGTCTACCCCGGGGCGCCGCACGGCCTGACCGACACCCACAAGGACAAGGTCAACGCCGACCTGCTGGCCTTCGCCAGGTCCTGATTCCGGCTAGAAGCCGTGCCTGAAAGCCTCCGGGGTGAGCCCCGGGGGCTTTTTGTCTTTTCAGATAGCCGCATGTGACAATCCGCGCATTTTCCCCGCTGCGACGGCCGCTATACTCGCCCTACCCTAGCAGCCATCTTTATACCCATGACAGTGATCTGCCCGAAATGCAGCCATGTGCGGCCACCCGACGCCACCAATCCCGACTGGCAATGCCCCGCCTGCGGCATTTGCTACGCCAAGTTCCAGAAGCCCGGCGCCGAACCGGTGCGGCCTGCAAGCGCAACGTATGCGCAGGCCGACACGGGCTGGAATCTCGGCTGGCTGTTCAAAGCCATGCTGCTGGTCGCGCTGGGCTGGGGCCTGAACGCCGCCCTTGATCGCAGGTCCAGAGTGGCTCCGGAAGCAGAGATCGCCGTGGCCGAGGAAAGACAATCGGAGTCCGGCGCCGGCGTAGCCATTGCCAACACCGCGCTGCAAATATCCGGCGCGGACACCAGCATGCTGAAAAGCCTGTCCGGCCGCCTGGAAAAAGCCTGCGCCCGCAACAAATACAATCTGAGCGAAAGTGCCTGCATCGCGCGCCTGCACGAACGCGAAGACCTCTGCGCAACCGCCACCGCCCAGCGCTACCCCGGCCAGATCGGCGACACCGACCGCATGCAAACCATCACCAAGGCCTACGTCGGCTGCATATTTGAGAATTGATCCAGCCGCGCCATTCACAAAAGATATTTCTCTCATCACGAAGATAAAGTAGACGCATATGCTGCAGTGCGAGATGATGCACCTGTCTCCTCTATTCTCCTCCAAGAGATTAGATTTAGCCCGCTCCCGTAGCGGGCTTTTTTTTTACTTGCCGCCGCCGACCGTGAGCGTGGTGGCGGTAATATAAGAGGCAGCCGGGGACAGCAGCCAGACCGCCGGTTCCGCGATCTCCTCCGGATTGGCCGGACGGCGCATCGGTATGCCGGGTGCGGCGCGCTCCAGGCGGTAGGCGTCGCCGCCGCGGGCGTGGATTTCGGTCAGCGTCATGCCCGGCGCCACGCCGCACACGCGGATGCCGTCCGGCGCCAGTTCGCGCCCCAGCCCCATGGTGAACGCCTCCACCGCCGCCTTGCTGGCCGCGTAATGCACATAGTCGCCCGCGCTGCCGCTGCTGGCCGCCGTGGAGGAGATGTTGACGATCACGCCCTTCACCCCGCTGCGCTTGAAGGAGGCGATCGCCGCGCGGCAGCAGTCCATCAGCCCCAGCACGTTGACCTGGAACACGGCGGCGATACCGGCCGGGTCGGCGTCCGCGAAGCGCCCCAGGCCGCCGGTGATGCCCGCGTTGTTGACCAGCGCCGTTACCGGCCCCAGCTGCGCCTCCACCGTGGCGAACAGGCGCGCCACGTCCGCCGGCACGCCGACGTCGCCCTGCACCGCGATGGCGCTGCCGCCCGATGCAACGATACTATCCACCACCCCGGCCGCAGCTGCCACATCGCTGTGGTAATTGACGCCCACCGCATAGCCGTCCTGCGCCGCGCGCAGGGCGATGCAGGCGCCGATGCCGCGCCCGGCGCCGGTAACGATCAATACTTTTTTCATCATTTGTCCTCAAATGCAGCCGAACTGGGCGCCCAGTGTAGCGCAGGCGCGCCGGTATTGGCTGGTCCGCCTTGCAAGATTGGCCTGTCCAAACTAAAATCTGTCCACCTTGCATCTTTAACACCTCTCTCGGACACGTCCATCCAATGAAGAAACCTCCTGCGCCGCGCGAAGCCACTGTGGCCGAGCCGCGCCTGTACCGTGTCGTAGCCTCCCGTATCCAACAACTGATCAAGGACGAAGATATCCAGCCTGGCTCGCGCCTGCCTGCGGAACGCGAACTGGCCGCCAAGCTGAGCGTGAGCCGCGCCTCGCTGCGCGAAGCGCTGATCGCGCTGGAACTGGGCGGCATGGTCGAGGTGCGCGGCGGCTCCGGCGTGTATGTGTCCGAACTGGTGGAAACCCCGGCCGAGATGCCCGAAGTCGGCCCCGGCCCCTTCGAGGTGCTGGCCGCGCGCCGCCTGATCGAGTCCGAAGTGGCGGCCATCGCCGCCAAGGTGGCCACCGATTCCCATGTCGACGCCATCCTGCGCGCGGTCATGGAGATGGAACAGCACCACGAAGACCGCACCAGCAACGAACAAGCCGACCGCAACTTCCACCTGGCCATCGCGCGCGCCACCGGCAACACGGCGCTGGTGGGCGTGATTGAATACCTGTGGAACCAGCGCGGCACGCTGTGGCACAAGCTGAAGGAGCACTTCCAGACCGAGGATCTGCGCAAGCAAACGCTGCAGGATCACCGCAAGGTGCTGGAAGCCATCGCCGCGCACGACGTGGCCGGCGCCCGCCAGGCCATGCGTGCCCACCTGGAACGCGTGACGCGCACCTTCTCGCGCGGCTAAACCCAACAGTCTCCGTCCCTAAATTGTAAATGGCGCAACAAGGCGGCTAGTCCGCCTTGCACATTTGGTCAGACCAAACTAGAATGGCCTGACCAAATGACGCACCATCTCAATAAGCGCCGACGGAGACACATGTACCCCACCAAGAAACTGCTGGCCAGCGCGGCCGCCCTCACCCTGCTGCTGGGCTCGGCCCACGCCGAAGGTCCTTACCGCAATCCCGACAACAAAAGCCTGACCGACGCCGGCGAGGGCACGTATCCGGTGCCGTACAAGATGCCGGTGGTGTCCGAAATCACCGAGGTGCTGAACCGCATACGCGGCTATATGGATGCGTCCACGCCCACCCGCGTGATCGACAAGAAGACCGGCAACCAGATCACCGACTTCAGCAAGCCGAACAAAGACGCCATCTTCGCGCCCAGCGCGGGCGACTACGGCATCATGGTGTATGAAATGGGCGTGGTGCACGCGGGCCTGTTCAAGGCGGCCGAAGCCACCGGCGACGCGCGCTTCACCGACATGACCAAGCGCCACTTCCAGTTCTTCGCCGACATGCAGCCCTATTTCCGCGCCCAGGAACAGCAGTTCAAGCTGGAGCGCAACAACAGCTTCTCGCGCTTCCTCGACCCGCGCGCGCTGGACGACTCCGGCTCCATGTGCGCCGCCCTGATGCGCGCCCGCGCGCTGAAGATCGGCCCTGACCTGAGCGGCATGATCGCCACCTGCAGCGACTGGGTGGCCAACAAGCAGTTCCGCCTGCCGGACGGCACCATGGCGCGCAAGCGTCCGCAAGCGGTGTCGCTGTGGGGCGACGATATGTATATGAGCATACCCGCGCTGGCGGAAATGGGCCGCATGACCGGCAAGCGCGAGCACTTCGACGACGCCGTGAAGAACGCGCTGCAAATGTCGAACTACCTGTTCAACCCGCAGCTGAACCTGTACACCCACGGCTGGCACGCCAACATCCCGGACGCGCCGCGCTTCTACTGGGCGCGCGCCAACGGCTGGGCCGTCATGGCCATGTCCGACCTGCTGGACGTGCTGCCCAAGGACCATCCCGGCTACCCGAAAGTGCTGGCCCAGCTGCGCCTGAGCCTGAAAGGCATCGCCGAGCTGCAATCGGGCAGCGGCCTGTGGCACCAGATGATAGACCGCAACGACTCCTACCTGGAGACCTCGGCCAGCGCCATGTTCGTCTACGTAACGGCGCACGCCATCAACCAGGGCTGGATCAGCCCCACCACCTACGGCTCCATCGCACAAGCGGGCTGGGCGGGCCTGGTATCCAAGGTCACGCCCAAGGGCGAGATCGAAGGCATCTGCGTGGGCACCACGCTGGCCGGCGACCAGACCTACTACTACCACCGCCCCACCAGCGTGAACGCGCTGCACGGCTACGGCCCGACCCTGCTGGCGGGCGCCGAGATGATCAAGCTGCTGAAGAACCCGAACATCGCCGTGGAGCACCGCGTGCGCACCTACCACTACATGCCGAAGACCAGCGGCCAGACCGACTACCGCGAACACCACTAAGGATACGCCATGAACATGACCACTACTCCGCTGCTGGCCGCCATGCTGGCCACCCTGGCGCCGATGGCCCAGGGCGCCGCCTTCACCGTCAAGCTCAGCCATGACCTGGATATCGCCCGTCCGTCCGAAACCGTGACCATACCCTGGGTCGAGGTCAACAAGCAGCTGCCCGGCGCGCTGATCCAGCGCCTGGCCGTGAAGGACGCGTCCGGCCGCGTGGTGCCGCACCAGGTGACCAATGTGGCGCCGCAGGCCAAGGACCCGAAGAACGAAGGCGTGGCGTATGGCGAACTGATCTTCCAGCACAGCTTCAAGGCCGGCGAAAAATCGGCCAGCTACACCGTCGAAACCATAGACGCGCTGGCGCCGCCCTTCCCCAGCCAGTCCTCGGCCCGCTACGTGCCGGAACGCCTGGACGACTTCGCCTGGGAAAACGACAAGCTGGCGCACCGCACCTACGGCCCCGCGCTGGCCGCCCCGGCCGCGCCGGGCAGCGGCAAGGAAGTGCTGGAGACGAGTGGCCTGGACCTGTGGTTCAAGCGCGTGAACTATCCCATCGTCGACCGCTGGTACAACAAGGGCCATGACCACTACCACCACGACGAAGGTGAAGGCATGGACATGTACAACGTCGGCAAGTCGCGCGGCGCCGGCGGCGCCGGCGTGTGGCTGGGCGGCACCCTGTACACCAGCAGCAACTACGCCAGCTGGAAAGTGCTGGCCAACGGCCCGGTGCGCACCATCTTCGAGCTGAACTACACGGCCTGGAACGCCAACGGCACCCAGGTCAGCGAAGTGAAGCGCTTCACCGTGGACGCCGGCCACTATATGGACCGGGTCGACAGCACCTTCACCTTCACCGGCCCGAAAACGCTGCCCATCGCCATCGGCCTGAACAAGACGCCGACCGACAAGGGCGAAGACCCCAAGATCGCCGTGGTCAAGGACAAGGCCTCCACCGCCGTGCTGCAGTGGATACAGCAAGCCACCAAGGGCTCCTTCGGCGTGGCCATGGTGCTGCCGAGCGCCACCGACTACACCGAGGACAAGCTCAACGAACTGATCGTGGCCAACGCCACCTCGGGCCAGCCGCTGACCTACTACGTGGGCGGCGCCTGGGAGCGTTCCGGCGACATCACCTCGCAAGCCCAGTGGGAAGCCTATGTGCGCAATGTGGCCGCGCGCGCCCGCAACCCGGTGAAAGTGAGCTGGCAAAAGTAACAGCAAATAGATTTTCAAAACGCCGTCGTACTCGAAATACATAACTAAACAGGGAGACAGTATGGACAACAGCGAACAACCAACCCGCCGCCCGGCACGCTTCAACGTGCGCCTGGCAGGCTCCACCTCGATCACCGCGATGGCCCTGGCCATCGGCGCCGCCTATGCTCCGGCATACGCGCAAAGCACGCCGCCCGCAGCGCAGGAACCCACCACCGTGGTGGTGACCGGCATGCGCGCCGCGCTGGAAAGCGCACTGAACAAGAAGCGTGAGGACAACGGCATCGTCGACGTCATCAAGGCCGAAGACATGGGCAAGTTCCCCGACACCAACCTGGCCGAGTCGCTGCAGCGCGTGCCCGGCGTGGTGATCGACCGCGACGCCGGCGAAGGCCGGAGCATCACCGTGCGCGGCCTGGGCCAGGACTTCACCCGCGTGCGCATCAACGGCATCGAGGGTCTGGCCACCACCGGCGGCACCGACAGCTCGGGCGGCGCCAACCGCTCGCGCGGCTTCGACTTCAACGTGTTCCCGTCCGAGCTGTTCAACTCCCTGACGGTGCGCAAGAGCTCCTCGGCCGACATCGACGAAGGCTCGCTGGGCGCCACCGTGGACCTGCAAACCACCCGCCCCTTCGACCTGAAAGGCTTCAACGCCACCGTCATGGCCAAGGGCAAGTACAACGACCTGTCGCGCAAGACCGACCCGCGCCTGGGCTTCCTGATCTCCAACACCAATGCCGACCGCACCCTGGGCTTCCTGGTGTCCGGCGCCTACTCCAAGCGCCAGGTGCTGGAAGAAGGCTTCTCCACCGTGCGCTGGGATAACGGCCCCTCGTCCGGCGGCTGGTGCGCCCCCATCGGCGTGACCCCGGCCAACCCGACCACCTCCACCGCCACCACCTGCGGCCCGGCCGCGCAAGGCGTGCCGCGCCTGCCGGCCTCGGCCGCCGCCACCGCCGCCTACAACGAAGCGAGCAAGGCCGAGAACTTCGTGCCGCGCCTGCCGCGCTACGGCCGCCTGACGCACGACCAGGACCGCCTGGGCCTGACCGGCTCCTTCCAGTGGCGTCCGGCGCGCGGCTCCCTGCTGACCTTCGACATGCTGTACTCCAAGCTGGACGCCACGCGCCAGGAAGACTTCCTGGAAGCGATCTCCTTCAGCCGCACCGCCACCCAGGGCGGCAAGCCGCAGACCAGCGTGGTCGAAGCCCAGTTCGCGCCCAACGGCTCGCTGCTGTACGGTAAGTTCAACGGCGTCGACATCCGCGCCGAATCGCGCTACGACGAACTGTCCACCACCTTCACCCAGCCCACGCTGACGCTGGAACAGGACATCGGCGACTCGCTGCGCCTGCTGGCCAAGGTCGGCAGCGCCAAGTCCAAGTTCCGCAACCCGGTGCAGACCACCACCACGCTGGACGCGCTGAACGTCAACGGCTACACCATCGACTTCCGCCAGAACGACCGCATGCCGTCCATCACCTACCCGTTCGACCCGGCCAATCCGGGCGCGGCGATGGGCATCGTGGGCGTGCCGGTGGTCACCAGCGGCACCCAGCCGGCGGCCGTGACCAACACCACCACCAGCGAAATCCGCATCCGTCCGCAAGGCGCCACCAACACCAACGACGTGGGCCAGGTCGACCTGGTGTGGGAAGCCTTCCCGGACCGCCTGAGCTTCAAGACCGGCGCCAACTACAAGAAATACACCTTCGACTCCTACGAGTCGCGCCGCGTGAACCAGGGCGACACCATCTTCGCGCCGGCCGCCGGCACCAGCATGGCCAGCCTGATGACCACCATCAGCGGCTTCGGCCGTGGCCAGAACCTGCCGGCCGGCACGCCGACCTCGTGGGTGATCCCGGACCTGAACGCCATCGCCAAGGCCTACGACATCTACTGCAACTGCATCAAGAGCGGCCCGGCCGGCGGCCCCGGCGACTTCACGCTGTCCTCCATCACCAACGGCAACGCGCGCGGCAACAACCGCTCCGTCACCGAAGAAGACAAGGGCATCTACCTGATGGGCGAGTTCACCGAAGAGCTGGGCGGCATCCCGCTGCGCGGCAACTTCGGCGCGCGCTACGTGCGCACCGCCATGAACGCCACCGGTTACCAGTCGGCCGGCGGCGGCTCCGAAGTGACGGTCGGCAACGACTACTCCGACGTGCTGCCATCGTTCAACGTGGCCGCCAACCTGAGCAAGGACTTCATCGTGCGCCTGGCCGCCGCCAAGGTGATGACCCGTCCGCAGCTGGGCAACCTGTCGCCGGGCGGCACCGTGGCCACCACCGGCACGCTGACCATCACCTCCGGCAACCCGCTGCTGAAACCGTTCCGCGCCAAGACCTTCGACACCAGCTTCGAGTGGTACCACGGCAAGAACGCCTTCATCGGCCTGGGCCTGTTCCAGAAGAACATCGGCACCTACATCCAGAGCCTGCGCACCAACGTCGCCTTCAAGGACACCGGCCTGCCGATGTCGCTGCTGCCGAGCAACTTCAGCGGCGAGGAAATCTTCCAGGTCACCGCCCCGGTCAACACCGACGGCGGCAAGCTGAAAGGCTTCGAGCTGAACTTCCAGCAGCCGTTCACCTTCCTGCCAAGCTGGGGCCGCAACTTCGGCACCTTGATGAACTACACCTTCGTCAAGTCCAAGATCGAGTACCTGGTCTCGCCGACGAGCAACACCACCATCACCGACGACCTGCTGAACCTGTCGCCGCGCTCGTGGAACACCACGCTGTACTACGACGACGGCAAGCTCAGCGCCCGCCTGTCGGCCTCGCAGCGCGCCTCCTTCGTCACCCGCGTACCGGGCCAGAACAACAACGACGTGGAAGGCAAGAACAAGTCCACCAACGTCGACATCTCGTTCTCGTACAAGGTCAATGACAAGCTGGACCTGACGCTGGAAGGCGTGAACCTGACCAACGAGCCGAACGACCAGTTCGTCAGCCGCGCCCGCAACAGCGTGGTGGTCAACAACGTCACCGGCCGCGAATACCTGGTCGGCCTGCGCTACAAGTTCTAAGCCTCCCCGCAGCACGCAGCACCAAGGCCCCTCCGGGGGCCTTTTCTATTTGCACGATTCGGTATACCGTAGAGCTTTTTTTGCGAGCGCCACCTCATGACCCGAATCGCCGCCTTACTCGTCGCCGCCATGCTCGCAGGCTGCGCCAGCGTGCCCACCCCGCCTGTCGCCACCGCGCCGCAGCCCAAGCAGCTGTACCAGATGACGCCGCAGGAAGCGGACGGCTACATCGCCCAGATGCAGCAAGCCGAGCCTGACCTGCGCAAGCGCATCGCCGCCATCGGCCGCCGCAACATCGGCCAGCCCTACATGCTCAACCTGCTGGGCGAATACCCCTACGAGCTGCACGACACGCTGCCCATGTTCAGCCTCACGCAAAGCGACTGCGTGGTGTTCGCCGAACACACTTACGCCATGGCGCTGTCGCGCAACTGGAAAGAATTCTTCTGGATGCTGCAGCGTATCCGCTACAAGGACGGCGTGATCGGGGTCGCCACGCGCAACCACTACACCGAGCAGGACTGGAACATCAACAACGGCTGGCTGCTGACGGACGCCACGCGCGAGCTGGCGGGCGACTTCGTGGCCTCGTATCCGCTGCACGTAGACCGCCAGCGTTTCCTGAAAACGCGCCACAACACCGAGGTCAGCATGCCGGTGCAGGACAGCACCGAATACTACGTGCCCAAGGAGCGCGTCGCCGACGTGCTGGGCAAGCTGCGTGACGGCGACTTCGTCAACATCATCTCCACGCGCGACGGCGCCTACTGGGCCTCGCACGTCGGGCTGGTGGTCACGGCGGCGGACGGCAAGCGCATGTTCCTCAACTCCGCCGAGCCCAAGGTGCGCGAAGAAAGCTTCGACCAATTCCTCGCCCGCACCGCCGAGCGCGAAGCGCGCAACGCCGCCGAAGGCAAAAACGGCCAAAAGCTCGCCGGCTTCAAATTCCTGCGCTTGAACGACACCATCATCGTCCCCCCCGCCCTACCCCAACCCCGCCCCTGACCCCAGCCAGGGTCAATATAAAATTGGGGTCAGTTCTACCATCGCGTCATTTGACGTGATGGTAGAACTGACCCCGGCTTAGACCCCGGCTTAGGCGCTTACTTCAGTTCGGTGATGAACTGCTCGCGCGGGCGGCGGACCTTTTTCAGGTTGACCAGCCAGTCGCCGTCGCCGGCGCGGTAGCCCAGCGGCAGCATCACCACCGAGCGCAGGCCGCGTTCGCGCAGCTTCAGGATCTCGTCCACTTTGGCTGGATCAAAGCCTTCCATCGGCACCGAATCCACCTGCTCTTGCGCGGCGGCGATCAGCGCCGTGCCCACGCCGATGTAGGCCTGGCGCGCTGCGTGCGCGTAGTTGGTCTCGGCGTCGCGCTGAGGGTAGGTGTTGAGCAGCTGCTGGCGATAGGCTTCCCAGCCTTCGTTCTTGATACCACGCTCTTCGTTCACCAGGTCGAACATCTGGTTGATGCGCTCGGCCGTGTAGTTGTCCCAGGCGGCAAACACCAGCAGGTGCGAGCAGTCCGTCACCTGGCCCTGGTTCCACGCATGCGGCTTGATCTGCTCGCGCAGTTCCGGATTGGTGACCACGAATACTTCATACGGCTGCAGGCCGCTGGAACTGGCCGTCAAGCGCACCGCTTCCAGGATGCGATCAACTTTTTCTTGCGGAACCACCTTGGCGGGTTCCATTTTCTTGGTGGCGTAGCGCCATTTCAGTACTTCGAGCAGATCGGACATGGGAACTTTCTTGTTGGTTAATCTAGCCCCCATATTTAGCCAGTCCCAGCCATTTCAAGTCTGTTCAGCAATGAAGTGTTGATTTGCCTGGCATGCATCCTGCATTACCCCTGTCGGCGCTGTTGCCTTTGTATGTAACCGAGGTGGGAAATGAACACTGAAATAGTCCGCAAGACCGTCACCACTGCCCTGGTGGCCGGAGCTATCCTGGCGCTGGCGCCTGCTGCCCACGCAGCAGCTACGCGTGCCGAAAAGAACGACCGCCCCTCCTGGCTGCTCGGTGCGCTGAGCATCGCTGTTGCCATCGCCGTGCGACGCAAGACTGTCAACACTGACGTGTAAAGCAACCGCCGCAAGGCGGTTTTTTACATGAAAATTGACATTCAGCCCCGTAATCATTCCCTAAGTACAATATTTCACTAGCGAAGCTGCGTCCGCTATGCGAGACTCACATATCTGCTATTGAAAGGCGGTTCGGCAACGCAAGCGCCGTGCCGTCCACGGAAAGATATGGAAAACCAAGCCGCCGAAGTCACCAGCCCGCCGCCAGACGTACCGCAGTTTCAGCACTATCAAATTCTGGCCCGCCTGGGTGCTGGCGGCCACGGCGAGGTGTACGAAGGCTGGGACAGCCGGCTGCGCCGCAAGGTAGCCATCAAGCGCCACCGCGCGCTCGACCCGCTGCGCGACCCGGCCAGCTTGGTCAAGGAAGCGCGCATGACGGCGTCGCTGCACCACCCGGCGTTCGCACAGATCTACTCGATTGAGCAGGACGACGAGGGCTGGGCCATCGTCATGGAGCTGATCGCCGGCCAGACCTGGCGCCAGCTGGCGCAGGACAAGGAACATCCGCTCGACCTGCCCACCGTGCTCGCCTGGATGGGCCAGCTGGCCGTGGCCATGGAAGCGGCGCACGAGTCCGGCCTGATCCACGGCGACCTGAAACCGTCCAACCTGATGCTGGACCCGTCCGGCAAAGTCCGCATCCTCGACCTCGGCCTGGCCTTCCACGACGACGCGCAAGCCACCACTTCGGTGATGCAGCTGGAGCAGCAAGGCACCATCGCCTACATGGCACCCGAAGTGCTGCTCGGCGCCGCGCCGGGCCGGCAGTCGGACATCTATGCCATGGGCGTGATCCTGTTCGAACTGGCCACCGGCGCCCGTCCTTTCGGCAACATGAGCGGCTTGGCCCTGGCTGCGGCGCAGATGCAGTCGAGTTCCAACGACTGGACGTTCCCGGATATGCTGCCGGAAGAAATAGTCCAGCTGATCCGCGCCATGACAGCCCGCCGTTTGGACCAGCGCCTGGCAACCATGCAACAAGTCGCCCAACGCACTACTAAATGCACAGAACAACTGACACATAGCACTGCAGCAACGTCAACAGGAACCTCGACTGGTCTTGGGCGGCGCAGCAGGCAGGGATTGGTCAGCCGTATTCAAAGGCAGCTCCACTCACGGCGCGGGATAATTATCGGCACTACTGCGACAATACTAATGCTCGCAGCTGGAGGCTGGCTATTTGTATCTGGCACCCCATTTTTCACAACCACGACTCCCAGCTTCTCCAAAGCCCAGGCTATTTCTCGCGCACTGACGACGCTACAACAATTTTCTCAACCCGACCGCTTGGACGAAGCAGCAAAGAACTTCAGTGCCGTCTTGGAAGCGGATCCAAACAATGCCGCTGCAGTGGCCGGCATGGCGCTGGTCTACAACTTCCGCTATGCCAACGATCAACAAGATGAAACTTGGCTACAACGCGCCGCCGCGAGCGCACAGCAGGCATTGAAGCTGGACAGTCAACTGGCACTAAGTCATGCTGCCCAAGCCGTAGTACTCCTCAAACAAGGAAAATCCGAAGAGGCACTGGCTGAGTGCGAGCGCGCCTTGGCACTAGAGCCAGGTCATTTCTTTGCAACGCTTAATAAAGCAACCGTACTAACCAAACTACGCAGGTACGAAGAGGCACAACAATGGACCGAACAGGCAATACAGCGTCAGCCAGGCGAACCGGCGTTTGCCAATACACTAGGAACTCTTTTTTATGAGCAAGGCAACTACGCCAGTGCCGAAAAAGCATTCCGCCGCAGTATAGAACTGCAACCAGATTCACCACTACCTTACGCCAATTTGAATGCCGCCTTACAGCGCCAGGATCGCCGGGACGAGGGCTTACAGGTCCTGCAACAAGGATTACAAGTACGACCAAATGGCGGACTGTACGCATCCTTGGGCACGGCACTATTCCTGCGCGGAGACTATGTCGGTGCCGCCGACGCCTATCAGCGCTCCGTCACTCCTCCGATAGGCAATCCGAATCACTATCTGCGTTGGGCTAATTTGGGAGATACATTGCTGTGGATACCCGGCCGTTCCGCACAGGCGCGTGAGGCTTACCAGAAAGCATTAACCCTCTTGACGCCTCTCCTGCAACGCGCGCCCAAAGACGCAACCTTAATGTCCCGCATGGGATTATTTTCTGCGCGCGCTGGGGAAAACGAGCGCAGCATGGAACTGCTGAAAACGGCAACATCTCTAGCACCAAATAGCCCTGATATTCAATTTCGCGCCGGGCTGGCATACGAATTGCTTGGAAAGCGAGAACTTGCGCTCAGTAATATCGCGCGAGCAAAACAAAATGGCTATCCCGTGAGCGCTATCGAATCTGAGCCGGATTTGGTGGAATTACGCAGGGATCCGCGCTACTTGTCCCCCCAACCGAATGGAGTTAAGTAATGAGAAATGTCCTTCTGACAGCAATCTTTGATATAGACCAAGACTCTCAGCTACTGAGCTGGGCGTTTACCGTGGATGGCAAGCCCATCTCCGGTCAAGGAGTAGAAACGGGACTCTTGGCATTCCAGAAAGACGACAAGTTGAGCGTGACTGTTATCGCCACGAGCGAACAAGATCCGCTGGGCAGCGTCCATATCGATGGCTGCCATTTGATTACCATTCCACGTGCGTTTACTAAACGTGAAAATCCTGAGCGAGCCGGCGAGTTCCCTGAACCATCGCCGTTTAACGAGTACGGTGCTGTTGTAGATCTCGGTAGCGGCGAATGTGAAGGATTTGGCAAAACCACTGCAAAACAGTGGCAATCGAATGTTCCAATGCAGTGTGACAATATTGGTCGCTGGGAGATGTCTTTCGTAATAACGACCACCATAGTCCGAAACCAAGGTGGGCTGGCCACAAGCGAACAACGAGTTTTCGCATTCGACCCAGAATTCGAAGTCGGAAACGGTGTCTAACGTTAAGTCCACAGGATCTGAACAAGTGTCTTAGGCATTGGTAAAGATAGAGCGGTACAGCTGCAGGCAGGTGGCGCATTGTACCGCTCAACTTCGGAGATTCAAGTAAAAACCTAAGCAACTTCGAGCACTTAGAAGTAACGCTGCAGCGCCTCTGATGGCGTTTTAAGCTGCGCGGCGCACGGCCAACAGCACCTTCAAAGGCTGCCAGCATGCTGCTCAGTTCTAATTCAGCGACTCGCTCGGGTCGCCGGATCTGCTGACGTTCATCCAGCACCACATTCGTGACCGAACGGGACTGCAACCATGTAGCCATCGGAATTCGATAGCGTAGCCGCCAATAACGATGACAATGTGTGTATTTCCTTAGCGCAAAACGCTGTATGATGTTGTGTTCCTACTTATCAATTTTAAGGACTCAATATGCAAAACACACAACACGAATCCATTTTCTCCAGCATTCGCAAAGTCTTTGCTGGCGAAACGTCGGCAAAAAATATTGCGCCTGAAATGCGCCCACTGACGGAAGACGAATTGCGCGCAGTTGCGGGCGGCCCTGAACTCGAAGTTGGTAACGGCACCTAATCCCTACGCAATGCCAAGCGCCCCGAGGTAGCGCCTCAGCGCCTCGGCAGGCGTTTTAAGCTGCGCGGCGCAGCGGTCGACGGCGCCGTCGCAGGCCGTCAGCGCGCTGCGCAGTTCTTCTTCGGCAATCCGCTCGGGTCGCCGGATCTGCGGATGTTCATCCAGCAGCTTGTACATGGTCGGCCGCGAGATCCCCAGCGATTGCGCGGCGCTCAGGATGCGCCAGCCGTTGCCGTCCATTGCGGCCAACACTTCCGCGTGATCCGGCATCGCGCGCCGTCCGCGCTTGGCTTCCGCTGGCGCCGCTGAACCATTCCCGGCCGGGCTGGCGCCGCCATTGCTTGCCGCCCCCTGCCCCACCCGTCCTTGCCCGCCGCGATACGCGCCCGCTTCCGCAGCATTATCGTCGCCCTGCGCGGCCGCAGCAGCAGCCAGCCGGGCTGCGCTGCCCTGCGGCGCCGCCACGCTGCGCGTCAGCGCGGTCAGCAGCGGCACCTCGCCCATGCGCACCGACAGCAGCGCGCGCCGCACCACCTGCGCCAGCTGGCGCACATTGCCCGGCCAGTCGTAGCAGGCGCAGTCGCTCACCAGGGCAAACGGGAATTCCTCCGGCGCCGCGCCGCCTTCGGCCAGGAAGTGCTGGATCAGCACGCCGATGTCTTCGCGCCGCTCGCGCAGCGGCGTCATTGGAATCACATAGCTTTCCAGGCGCCGCAGCAGCGCGTGGTTGAAGGCGCCGCCGTACAGGTCCTGGTCGGTGGCGGCGATCAGGCGCGCGCTGCTGTGGCGGTCGCCCGCCGCGCCCACGGGCCGGTAGTCGCCGCTTTCCAGCACGCGCAGCAGCATGGGCTGCACCACGGCCGGGGTGTTGCCGATTTCATCCAGGAACAGGGTGGCGCCGTCGGCCTCGCCGAACAGGCCCACGCGCACGGTCTGCGCGCCGGTATAAGCACCTTTGGCGGCGCCGAACAGCTCCACCGCCGCCAGCGATTCGTTCAGCGTGGCCATGTTCACCGCCACCAGCGGCGCTGCCGCGCGCGGCCCCATGGCGTGGATGGCGCGCGCCGCCACTTCCTTGCCGCTGCCGGTTTCGCCCAGCAGCAGCACCGGCATATTGGTCTGCGCCGCCGCGCGCACCTGCTCGCGCATCATGATGGCGGCGCTGCCCACGCCCAGCAGGCCCTTCACCGGGTTGTTGCGCGGCAGCGAGGTGGCCCAGTGCAGGCACAGCAGCACGGCGCGGCCCAGGCCCAGCACGGCGCCCTCGGCCACGCGCTCGGCGCCCAGCTGCTGCGCGCCGCACACTTCCTCGCCGTCCAGCTCCACGATCATGCGGCTGTCCGGCGGCATGATGACCACGCCGCCGTCTGGCGTGCGCGCGATGCGCAGCGGCTGGCGCGAGATGCCGCCGTAGCCGAGCGGCAGCCTGTCCTTGCCGGGGCGGCTGAACATGGGCATGAAGCGGCCCAGCTCGATCACGCCGTCGCCGCTGCCGTCCAGATACTGTTCGCCGATTCGCGCCGGGTCCGGATGCCACAACACCGTCAGCGCCAGCACCGGCCCGCCCGTCACTTCCGCGTCGCGCAGTGGGGATGTCAGCGTGTAATCGGAATCGTTCAAGCCTGCAGCCAAAGTTCTCTCCTAGTGTAAATGACAATGTAAAGCCCGCCGCTTGACATGTCAATTAACGGAATGAAAGGGTTGCAATATGCAAATCAGGTCAGTTTGTCCATATTGCGTGCAGGCATGGGGATTGCTATTGACATCCAGTAATGATGAATTGCAGGAGCAGCAACATGAAAACACGTAGCGAACTGACCAATCTGCCACTGAACAGCACTTATCAGGACGGCCTGTGCACCGAGCTCGCCATCATCGGCGGCGGCGCTGCTGGATTGTACAGTGCGTGGCGCATGGTGGCCGATGGCGACTTGCCCGGCTCCCAGGTGCAGCTGTTTGAAATGGACGACCGCATCGGCGGCCGCCTGGAATCGGTCACCCTGCCGGGCATGGACGTGGTGGGCGAGCTGGGCGGCATGCGCTATATGGCTTCGCAAAGCATCATCGCCACGCTGGTCGAGCAGGTGTTCAGCCCAACGCTGCAAAGCGTGCCCTTCCCCATGGGCGACAACGCGCATCTGTTCGCCTTCCTGCGCAAGCAGTACCTGCGCGCGGACGCCTGGCAGCGCGCCCAGGCGCGCGGCGACCGCCAGCTCACACGCTACATGCTGAACGAGGGCGACATCGGCTACAGCGCGGACCAGCTGTTCAACAAGGTAGTGTACGAGGTGCTGACCGCCGACCCGTGGTTCAACGCGCGCTACGCGGACAAGGTGAAGCACTTCGGCGCCTACGACTACACCTTCCTGCTCAGCGCCGAGGACTGGAGCCGCATCAAGCCGCAGCTGCGCTACTGCTTCGCCGGCCCCTACCAGGACGTGCTCGTGAACGAGCTGGGCTTCTGGAACATGCTGAAGGACCGCGTGGGCCAGGAGGGCTACAATTTCCTGGCCGACGCCGGCGGCTACTACTCCAACACCATCAACTGGAACGCAGCCGAGGCGCTGCCCTATATGGTGGGCGACTTCTCCAATGCCGGCACCGCCTACAAGACCATCGCCGGCGGCTACGACGGCATCGCCTACGCCCTGGCGGACGCCTACCTGGCCGCGCCGGGCGCCTGCATCTGGCGCGAGAACCAGCTGCTGGGCTTCACCCGCTCCAGCAAGCCGGGCTACCGCTACACCCTGCACTTCCTGAACCGTCCGGGCCGCGCGCCGTGGGCGGTGCACGCCAACAGCGTGGTGCTGGCCATGCCGCGCCGCGCGCTGGAACTGCTAGCGCAGGACAGCTTCTTCTTCCGCAACGACGAGCTGCAGCGCAACCTGGCCGCCGTGATCCCCGAGCCGTCCTACAAGATACTGATGGGCTTCGAGCAGCCCTGGTGGCAGCAGAGCTTTGGCGCGCAGGCCGGCCATTCCATCACCGACCTGCCGCTGCGCCAGTGCTACTACTTCGGCGCCGACCCGTCCAACAGCCATTCGCTGCTGCTGGGCAGCTACAACGACATGCGCGCCACCCCGTTCTGGCAGGTGCTGGCGCGCCATCCCGAGCGCTTCCAGCCGCGCGCCACGGCGCTGGTGGCGCCCGCCGAGCTGCAAGGCCTGCAGAACGTGCAGGCGCCGCAGCGCATGGTCAACGAAGTGATGAAGGAGCTGCGCGAGCTGCACGGCAGCGGCGTGAGCATTCCGCAGCCCTATGTCACCTGGTTTAAGGACTGGTCGGCCGACCCCTACGGCGGCGGCTACCACGCCTGGCAGGCGGGCTACGCGGTGGACCGCGTGATGCCCTTCATGCGCAAGCCGGACCGCGCCGAAGCGGTCCACATCGTGGGCGAGGCCTATTCGGACCAGCAGGGCTGGGTGGAAGGCGCCTTCTGCACCGCCGAGCGCATGCTGGAGGAGCATTTCGGCCTGCGCCGCCCGCAATGGCTGGACCCGGCCTACCACCTGGGCTACTGAGGATGCGCATGCAGCCGGTCTATCAGGTGGAACTGGACCCCGGGCTCCTGGAACTGCGCGTGCAGCTGCACATTGCCGGGCTCACGCCGCGCGAAACCACGCTGCTGGCCCCGGGCCTGGCGCCGGGCGACTACGATTTTGAGCGTTTCAGCCGCGCCGTGCGCGAGGTGCGCGCCTTCGATCCCGCCAGCGGCACGGCCATCGAAATCCACCGCCACGGCTGGTCGTGCTACACGGCACAGCAGCGTTCGAATGCGCTGGGCTTGTCCTACCGCATGGCCGCGCTGCGGCTGGAGTCCAATTCGATTGTGCTCGGGGGAAATTACCTGCGTGTGGCGCCGCACGACGGGCCTTGCCGGGTGCGCTATGCGGCGCCAGAAGGCTGGGCCGTGCGCCATCCCGCCGGCGCGCGCGAGCTCGGCGGCAATCAGTGGGAATATTGGGATTACGACCAGCTGCTGGGCACGCCAGTGTGGTTCGAGGAAGAACGCCACGCGCTGACTGCGCACGTGGCCAGGTGAGACATTACTTGTAAAACGCTTCGACCTTGCCGGTCAGTTTAATCAGCATGGGGCGGCCCTTGCGGTCCAGCGACTTGCCGGCGGCAACTTTGATCCAGCCTTCGCTGATGCAGTACTCTTCGACGTCCAGACGCTCTTTGTCGTTGAACTTGATGCCGATGTCGTGCTGCAGCACTGGCAGGTGGTGGTGTGGGCTTTTCGGATCAACCGACAGGCGGTCCGGCAGTGGTGGTGGGGTGGTGGTATCGTTCATGGGCGTCAATTATCCACTAGAAAGCCGATCCAGACAACGGCTGCGCTGGCGCAGCCACCCGCTCCACCTTCACGCCCCGCGCGGCCAGCAGCGCCAGTACGCTGTCCTTGCCCAGCAGATGCGCGGCGCCAACGGACACCAGCGCGCCGTCGCCGTTTTTCAGCATGGCGTAGCATTTTTCAGCCATCCGCTTGTTACGCTCCGGGCCCAGCGCCAGCATGAACTTGTCGCTGCCGGGCACCGCATCTTCTTTTGTCAAGTTCGCCGCCATGCCGGCCTCGTCGGCCTGTTCCCACAGCTTAATCGAGTCCGTAAAGGTCGACAGCACGGTCCCGTCTTCGAAGCCACCCAGCATGGCGCTAAGCGCTACCGCCTGCTGCTCGGGCGAGACTTTGGCAAAGATGGCGGCCTGATCCTCGGTACGCTCCAGCCCGTACACAGGCAATCCGCGCTGCTTCGCCAGCTTGAGCAATTGCGCATCCGGATTGAATTTGCTGTCGTAACCCTTGAGTTCCAGTTCTTTGGCCGTCAGCAAGGCAACCAGCATAAAGGTGTTCATATGCCGCGCCACAAACGCGGAAATCCCGTGCTTGCGCAATGCCCGATCAAGCCGGGCCTGATCTGTTTCCGACAGCAATTTCAAGGCCGGCGCGTCGCTAAAACTCACGCTTTGCCATAACAACCCCGTCAAGCCGCTTTTGTCGTCCGGGTGGATTTCCAGGGAAAGCGACGTCGCCCGAGCCATAGCCTGGTTCAGCGTGCTATCAAGTTTGCTGTTCTGCTGATTGACCAAATGGGCCGTGCCATATAGCAGCATCGTATTCCCGTCGAGCGTGGCCCGGAACAGCAAGCCACGGCTATCGGCTATGGCCGAAGACATCATTATGGCGAACAGCAGTGCGGCATGAACCAGGGACGGGATGTAACGCATAGGCGCCTTAATATGGAGTCAGAAGGATGTTGTAATATTGTTTATGTTCTCCGATTATCCACCAGAAAGCCGATCCGGGCTACGGGCGGCGCTGTATGCAAGCGCCATGCTTGCCGCCCTGGCCGCCCCCACTATTGCGGCGGCCACGGCGCCGGGCGTACCGCAGCCGGCACTGCTTGGCCTGATCAACAGCTATCGCGCCCAGCCGCAACGCTGCGGTGATATGCCCGCATCCCCGATGGCGCCGATGGCATCGCCCCCGGCCCTGTCACGTGTACGGCTGGGCACCGGCGCTTTCATCGAACTGGCGCTGGAGCGGGCCGGTTTCCCGGTCGAGCATGCTGCAGTCATTTATGTCGTTAACGCCGCTGACGCCCACGCCGCCATGGCCGTACTGCGTGAAAAATACTGCCACCAGCTGCTCAGCACGCAGTTCTCCGCCGTGGGCGCCGCCCGCGACGGCGATACCTGGCAGGTGGTGCTGGCCGAACCGCAGCATCCCATTCCACTGCCCGATGCGGACTTGGCAGCCTTGGCTGCTCTGGCGGCAAGCAATGCCGCGCGCGCCGCACCCCGGCTGTGCGGGGACCGTCTGTTCGCAGCGGCGCCGCCCCTGTCGCTCAATCCGGCGCTGGCCAAGGCGGCCCTGGCGCACAGCGGTGACATGGCGTCCAAGCACTACTTCAGCCACCAGGCCCGCGACGGAAGCTATGTGGCGGACCGCGTGCAACGCGCTGGCTACGCCTGGCGCATCGTCGGCGAAAACATCGCTTCCGGCATCAACACCGCCGAGGAAGCGGTGTCAGGCTGGCTGGAAAGCCCCGGCCATTGCGCCAACATCATGAATCCCACGTTCACCGAAATGGGCGCGGCTTATTCCCTCAATACCGGCCGGCGGCTTATGTACTGGACCCAGGTACTGGCTGCACCCCGCTAAGCAGCTTGCCGATCAAACAATCAATCTGCTGATTGAATGCTTGCCGCTATGCCCTTCCGATATAGCAATTCCCCGATTCGATATAGCTAAATCCTACAAAAACAACAATCTTAATCAATAGGGTGATTATTTCCTGAGCGACAAACACACATTCAAACTCCAACAATAAACTCAGTTCGCAATTAATAATTCCTCAAAGGGAGACGGAGAGAATGCACATCATCGCAAACGGCCAGCTTCGGCCAAAACGTTTGAGCTACGCCATTGCTCTGGCACTTGCCAGCAACATGGCCATCGCACAGGAAGCACCGAAAGCGGCCGACGCGCCGGCCAAAGACCCAGTGGTCCAAAAAGTTGTGGTCAGCAGCACCCGGGCTTCGCAGCAAAGCAGCATTGACCGCAAAAAGAACGCGGCCACCGCACAGGATTCCATCGTAGCCGAAGACGTCGGCGCCCTGCCTGACCGTAACATCGGTGAAGCCATTTCCCGTATCGCCGGTATTGCACTGGACCGAGGCGACTTCGGCGAGGGCGTGAGCGTGGCCGTGCGCGGCAACTCCGCCGACCTGACCCGCGTCGAGATCGACGGCCAGGGCGTGCAAGCAGGCGGCGGTACCGACCTGAACGGCGGCGGCAGCGGCCGCGGCGTGGAATTCCGCGAAATGTCGTCCGACCTGATCAAGAGCGTGGACGTGGTCAAAGGCTCCACCGCCGACATGACCGAAGGCTCGCTGGGCGGCGGCATCATCATCAAGACCCGCACCGGCCTGGACTTCAAGAAACCATTCTTTTCGCTGCGCGTAGCCGCAGCACAGAACTCGCTGAACGAGAAATGGACGCCGGACACCAACCTGATCCTGGCCAACAAGTTCTTCGATGACCGCCTGGGCGTCATTTTGAACGTGTCCACCTCGCAGGCCCGCAACGAGGGCCACTCGGCCCAGGTTGCCACCAGTGCCAACCAAGGCTACGCGCGCGCTGTCGACTTCGACAACTCGCCGGAAAAGACCTTCAAGTTCAATCCAAGCACCGTGTCCACCACGGACCCGCTGTCCACCACCACTTTGCTGGCCAGCCCGCTGACCGCAGGCGGCTTCTTCAACGCCGCCACCCCGCTGGACCTGGTGACGCGTTCGGCCAACGCCAACTCGAAGGCCGACTGCTACGCGGCCTTCCCCAACCTGACCACCGCGCAGCAGAACGCTATCAACGGCACCACTGCCCGCAACGCCGCCATCGTCCAGCGCGGCAATGAACTGCTGACCTGCCTGAACCAGTGGAACGACTACACGCCGTCGCTGGTGCGCTACCTGGAAAAATCGCAGGTCGACAAACGCCGCTCCGGCGACCTGCGCCTGGACTTCAAGGTCAACAATGAGCTGACCGTGTACGCCAAGGGCAGCATTCAGCGCCGCAAGGTAGACGACAACTTCCTGACCTACAATCTGGGCGGCCTGACCACCAATGCGGCCAGCACCGCCACGCCAGCCTACTCCGGCGCCACCTTCAGCGACACCACCGGCTCGCGTGTTGCCATTCCGGGTTCCGGCTACTATACCTACGACACGCCTAGCTTCCGAAGCAACCTGTTCCCGATCGCCGGTACTGCGGTCAACGTAGATCCGCGCTCGGTGACGGTGGACGCAAACCACCACGTGACCAAGTTCACTATCAGCGACGGCAACGTCGGCGTGGACCAGATTCACAACACCATCGAGACGAGCAGCACCTATCTCCAGACCGGCGGTACCTACCGCAACGGCCCGCTGCTGGCGGAATTCTTCATTGGTAACGCCAAGTCCGACTTCTCGCGCGGCGACAAGCGTACCTCGTGGAGCTACAACTACGGCCCGGCCACGCTGGAAGTACTGCCAAACGGCCTGTGGACCCATACCTTCCCGCAGGGCAGCACCTTCGACTCGTCCAACCCAGCCAACTTCGCCGTAGCGCGGCCCGCAGTCGCGGCGCTGGCGGCGGTAAATGCGTCAGCCACCCAGCCAACCGCTATCCCGGCTTACACGATCAACCAGCAGCCGCTTCTGACCCAGGCGCCGTCGCTGCAGTTCACGCCGCGCCTGAACGAAGGCGGCGAACGCACTGCCAAGGTGGACTTAACCTATGCGCTGAACGACCAAGTGCCCTTCCTGTCGCGCATCAAGACCGGTATCAACCTGCGCGACACCTTCGGCGAAAGCTGGGTACCGAACGGCGACTACGTGATCAAAGCGCCGGTAGGCACTTTTGGAACGGCGGCCTACATACCCGGCGTCTACATGCCGCAGACCATCGTCCGCTCGTCCTTCGTCGGCTGCGAAAACACCGCCGGCTCCCTGGGCGCTGGCGGCGCCGCGTGCAAATACGGCTACAACCCGAGCGTCAATCCCAGCACCACCAGCTCGGGCCAACTCGTGATGACGCAGAAGCAGTTCCTGGACATCCTGACGCAGTCCATGACCACGCCAACCACCACCTTCTTCAACGGCGCCAAAGACCGTCCTTCCAATCTGCTGAACGGCTGGACCCAGATCGACGTGGAAAAAGTGTTCGCCCTGACCGGTGTGCCTAACGTCAATTATGATTGCGTGAAAGAGTGCCTGGCCAGCGACGGCAAGGTTTACAAAAAGCCGTCCAACAAGTTCGACGAGAAAGTGCGCTCCGGCTATCTGATGACCGATTTCACCATCGATCACGTGCCCGGCACCACCAAGGCGCTGCCGTTCAACCTGGAACTGGAAGGCAATTTCGGCTATCGCATTGTCAACACCAAAGTATCCGGCACTGGCAACCTTGGCCTCCAGACCATCCAGAAATCGCCTTCGTTTAATCCGTCCAACCCGGACGCGGCCGGCGGCATCATCACCAACACGCTGATCGTTCCGACCACGCTGAACGCCAGCACCACGGACTACATGCCATCGCTGAACCTGGCGCTGTGGGCCATTCCGGACCAGGTCGTGCTGCGCTACAACCGCGCCAAGACCGTGGCTCGCCCACCGGTCACCAGCCTGTTGCCAGCCGGTACTTGCACCTACGACGAGCGCAAGATCGACACGCTGACCGGTACTGAACTGGACCAGACTTGCACCGGCACCATGGGCAATCCGGCGCTGCGCCCGCAGACCAACTGGAACCAGAACTTCTCGCTCGAGTGGTACCCTAACCGCGACACCACGTTCAACGCGTCCTACTTCCATCAGAAGGGCATCATTGGACCGAACGAACCGGTAAGCCGCAGCAACGTCCAGCTGTTCTCAGGCACCGAACTGGTCGACCCGGTCACCGGCAAATCGCTGGGCGACCTGGATTTCAACTATCGCACCTACGACAACGGCGTGGCAACTACCCGCAAGGGCGTGGAGTTCCAAGGCAAGACCGCGTTCACCTTCCTGCCTTCGGTCCTGAAGTACACCGGCCTGGACGCGAACTACACCAAGCTGCGCTCGGCTGTTTCGGCAGTCAATGTGGTAGACCTGATCACCGGCACGCCGCTGCCGCCGGCCCGCGAGTCGAAGTACTCGTACAATGCCGCGCTGTGGTATGACGATGGTGCGTTCTCGGCACGCGTAGCGCTGCAGTTCGTGGCGCAGCAGTTCACCTGTATCGCCGCCTGCGGCGCCAACACGGTGAACAACTATCCGAGCTCGCCGGGCGTCACCCGTAACACGATCGCCCCGTTCAACCCGGGTTCGCCTAACTTCAAGGACTCGACCCGCTTCATCGACGCCAAGATCGCCTACCGTTTCGCCAACGGCATCGAGATCTTCGCCGAAGGCCGCAACCTGGGCAAAGCGACCACCTCCAACAGCCAGGGCCCGTACACCCCGTTCGCGGACGGTACGCCTAACCTGCTGGACTACGCTTACGCTGGCCGCCGCATCATGATCGGCATGACGATCCGCAACTAAGTTCGTCTGCAGTTCCATAGCTGTCCCTGCAACCCGGCCTCGCGCCGGGTTGTTTTTTTGCATTGTGGCTATACTTATGCTGCCTAAACACTGCAAAGGAACTGGCATGAGCACTACTACTGAAACCGCGCTGCTGGCAGGCGGCTGCTTCTGGGGCATGCAGGATTTATTGCGCCGCTATCCGGGCGTGCTGAAAACGCGCGTGGGCTATTCGGGCGGCGATGTGCCGAACGCCACCTACCGCAACCACGGCACGCATGCCGAGGCGATTGAAATCGTGTTCGATCCGGCCGTGATCAGCTACCGCAAGATCCTGGAATTCTTCTTCCAGATCCACGACCCGACCACCCGCAATCGCCAGGGCAACGACCTGGGCACCAGCTACCGCTCGGCCATCTTCTACACCAGCGCCGAACAGCAGCGCGTGGCGGAAGACACCATCGCCGACGTGAACGCCTCGGGCCTGTGGCCGGGCAAGGCGGTGACCGAGCTGGCGCCGGCCGGCCCGTTCTGGGAAGCCGAGCCGGAGCACCAGGACTACCTGGAGCGCCTGCCGCACGGCTACACCTGCCACTTCATCCGCCCGGACTGGAAGCTGCCCGCCCGGGCCTAATCCTACTGTTCCGGCATGCCGCGCAGATGCTCGATATCGGCCACTGCGCATTTCCAGCTCGCCTCGTCGCCCAGTGCGGCGAGCGAGTCCAGCGGCAGTTCGATTTCTTTCAGCACCTTGCCGGACAGCGAAATCCGGTAGCGCAGGCTGCTGTATTCAACGTCGTAAGTCTTGCGCAGGCCTTGCTGCCTGACATAGCTTTCGTGTGACATGGCCATGATGGTCTCCCAAAGTAAGTCAATTTTTCATGCGGGCTGACAAGTACAGCTTAGCAAAGATCGGCTGCCGGCGTCGCCAGCGAGCCATCAGGGGCAAGCGCCGATGATGTAGTAGCCGGGCGCCGTCTGCGCCAGCGTGCTGGTAAAGAAAATGTTGTACAGGCCCATGTTCCGGTTCGAGCCCTTGGCCAGCGCATAGCCGCCGCTGTTGATGGCGCGGCCCGCCGTCACGTGCGCGTAATTGCTGGCCGTGGTGGCGCTGCACACATGGCCGGACGCGCTGGTGGTGGCACTGACCGGAGTGGATTCCGCCCCGGCAGCGCCGCCCGCGTCCAGCGCCCGCACGGTGTAGCTGTAGGTGGTGCCGGCGGCCAGGCCGGTATCGGTATAGGCCGCCGCCGTTACCGGACCGGCGTTGACCTTGCCGCCGCCGCGGTACACATTGTAGCCAGCCGCGCCGGCCACGCTGCTCCAGGCCAGCGACACGCTGCTGCTGCTCACGCTGTTTACGGCCAGCCCGGCCGGCGCCGGCAGCGATCCTTCGCCGCCTCCCCCGCCCGCGCCTGCCGCCACGCGGTCCACCATGGCCTTGATGGCGGCCATCTGGCGTCCGCTTTTCTTAGCGTAGTTGGCGTCGTCATAGCCCCACCAGTCCCAGCAGCCGTTCGGATTGCCTGCGCTGCTGGGTGCGGTCTGCGGATACAGCACGATGATGTTGTTGCTGTCGGCCCAGCGGTTGTAGCCGGTGTTGCGGTAGTACTTGTCCTGGATCTTGGTCGGGTCCTGCTGGCAGCCGTGCACCACCACGTGCAGCTTGCATTGCTGCCGGCTGCCGCAGCTGGCCGGCACATAGGCCCAGCCGCTGGCCGCCATGCCATGCGCGGCGGGACTGGCAATGAACTCGGCCTGGTTGAACTCCACAAAACTGCCGCCCAGCGTGCCGGCGTTGCGGGCGTTCAGCGGGCCGTATATCCATTGCAGGATATTCCCCGCCAGGTCGAAATTGCAGTTGTTGATATAGGGGCTGGCCTTGGTGCTGCAGCCGCTGCCGAAGTAGTCCGTCACCATGGCGTGCTCGGACGCCAGATTATTTTTATAGAAGATATTGGCGCTGGCGATGTAGTTCTTGTAGTAGCTGTTCGCCTCGTTCATCACCAGCTGCTTGACGGTGCTGTCTATGGTGCCGGAGTACAGATAGACCTTGGAGCCGGCCAGGTTGCTCGTCGGGTCGATCAGGCCCTGGCTGGCCCAGCTGTTGGTGGTGGACACCAGCGTCGCCGTGGCGGGCTTGCTGAAGCTGCTGGCCGCCATGCAGGGGCCGGTGGCGGTGCCGACCGAGCCCTGCGCGCAGTAGTATGGCCCGCCGGCGACTATGCCCGCGCCGGCCTTGAAGGTGGCCGAAAACGCCACATGCAGTTGCACGGCCATAAAGCCGCCCGAGGACAGGCCGGACACCGAGGTCTGGGCAATATCCACGTTATACGAGGGAAGCGGCACCGGCGCGGCCAGCGCCGATCCATGAGCCCCGGCGGCAAGCAGAGCAATGCCGAGCAGGCGGGAATACGCTGCAGAGTTTGTCATTGAAAGTCTCCTTTTCTCGACCTGCGGCGGCAGGCGCCGCGCAGCCCCATGGGGAACGCAGCCCCGAGGGGAAAGCCGATAGTAATAGGATTTTCAATGCAGGCGGCGCACACACCCGCGCTACAGCGCTACCCAGCACAAGCCCAGCGCGGACCCGCTGGCGTATCAGGCCGGTGCGGCCGTTGCTGCCGCCGCTTCCAGTTGCGCCACGCGGATGCGCAGTTGGCGCTCTTCGGCCCAGCGCACGGTTTCGTCGCGGATGACGGCGACGATGGCGGTGACCTTGCGCGCGTCGTCGAACAGCATGGCCACCGTGAACGCGATCGACAGCGTGCGCCCCTCCTTGTGCAGCGCCGGCACGCGCAGCACATCGTTGCCGTAGCGGGTCTCGCCGGTGGACATGGATTTGTTGTAGCCGTCCCAGTGCCGCTGCCGCTGCCGCTCGGGGATGATCAGGTCGAGCGACTGGCCCAGCGCGTCCTCGCGCGTAAAGCCGAACATGCGCACCGCCGCGTCGTTCCAGACGGTGATGGCCCCGCCCGCATCGCACACCACCACCGCGTCGCCTATGCCTTCCACCAGTTGCTGGTAATCCTTGGCTTCCATTGCTGTCTCCCAAAATGAACGGGGGCGGAATGCATCCGCCCCCGGATTAGCCTCTAAGGCAAGCTTACACGGCCGACGCGGCGTGCAGCGCGGCGATTTCCTTCGAGCTGTAGCCCAGCGTTTCCAGCACTTCGTTGGTGTGCTCGCCCAGCAGCGGCGAACCGGTGATTTCCACCTTCAAGTCGGAGAACTTGATCGGGCTGCCCACGGTCAGGTATTTGCCGCGCTCCTTGTGGTCCACTTCGGTGATGGTGCCGCTGGCGCGCAGCGACTCGTCGTTGGCCAGCTCCTTCATCGTCATCACCGGCGCGCACGGAATGTCGAACTTGCGCAGGATGTTCACGGCTTCGAACTTGGTCTTGTCGGCCAGCCAGGTTTCAATGGTGGCGAAGATGTCGAAGATCTTGTCCTGGCGCGCCGAGGCGGTCATATAGGCAGGATCTTCTATCCACTCCGGCTTGCCGATGGCGCGGCAGATCGGCGCCCAGGCGTGGCCCTGGATGGTGAAGTAGATGTAGGCGTTGGGGTCGGTTTCCCAGCCTTTGCACTTGAGCACCCAGCCCGGCTGGCCGCCGCCGCCCGCGTTGCCGCCGCGCGGCACCACGTCGCTGAACTTGCCGTGCGGGTATTGCGGATATTCTTCCAGGTAGCCGATGCGGTCCAGGCGCTGCTGGTCGCGCAGCTTCACGCGGCACAGGTTGAGCACACTGTCCTGCATGGACACGGCCACCTTCTGGCCTTTGCCGCCGTTGCGGTTGCGCGCGTGCAGCGCGGTCAGGATGCCGATGGCCAGGTGCATGCCGGTGTTGCTGTCGCCCAGGGCGGCCGCGCTCACGGTTGGCGGGCCGTCGTCGAAGCCGGTGGTGGAGGCCGCGCCGCCCGCGCACTGCGCCACGTTCTCGTACACTTTCAGGTCTTCGTAGTGGTGGCCGTCGCTGAAGCCCTTGACCGACGCCACGATCATGCCCGGATTGAGTTCGCGGATATGCTCCCAGGTGAAGCCCATGCGGTCCAGCGCGCCGGGGCCGAAGTTTTCCACCAGCACGTCCGACTGCTTGATCAGGCGGGTCAGCACTTCCTTGCCCTCGGGCGTCTTGGTGTCCAGCGTCAGCGACTTCTTATTGCTGTTCAACATGGTGAAGTACAGCGCGTCCACGCCTGGAATGTCGCGCAGCTGCGAGCGCGTCACGTCGCCGGCGCCGGGGCGCTCGACCTTGATCACATCGGCGCCATACCAGGCCAGCAGCTGGGTGCATGCCGGGCCGGCCTGCACGTGGGTGAAGTCGATGATCTTGATGCCTTCTAATGGTTTGGTCATTTAAGTCTCCTGGTGTTGTTCGGTTTTTACTTCTTGCCTGCGGTGCTGGGGTTCAGATTGGTGAGGCGGCCGCTTTCCGTGCCGGCGGTTTCGTCGATGACGGCGTTGATCAGCGCCGGCTTGCCGGCCGCGATGGCTTCGGTCAGCGCGCGCGTCATCTCCTCCGGCGTGGTGACGTGGTAGCCCACGCCGCCGAAGGCTTCTATCATCTTGTCGTAGCGGGCGTTCTTCACGAACACGGTGGGCGCCACGTCCTTGCCGCCGGTGGGGTTGACGTCGGTGCCGCGATAGACGCCGTTGTTATTGAAGATAATGGTGGTCACGGGCAGGTCGTAGCGGCAGATGGTTTCCAGCTCCATGCCGCTGAAGCCGAAGGCGCTGTCGCCTTCGATGGCCACCACCGGCTTGCCGCTGGTGACCGCCGCGCCGATGGCGAAGCCCATGCCTATGCCCATGATGCCCCAGGTGCCCGAGTCGAAACGCTTGCGCGGCTCGTACATGTCGATGATGCTGCGCGCGAAGTCCAGCGTGTTGGCGCCTTCGTTGACCACGTTGATGTCCGGCCGGGTTTTCAGCACGTCGCGGATGGAGCGCAGTGCGCTGTGGAAGTTCATCGGCGAGGGATTCTGCGCCAGCATGCCCGCCATCTTGGTCAGGTTCTTGTCCTTGCGCTCGGCGATGGCGCCGGTCCAGGCCGGGTCGGGCTTGCCCTGGCCGCTGGCGCGGATGCCGTCCAGCAGCGCCGTCACGCAGGAGCCGATGTCGCCGATGACGGGCGCGGCAATGGCCACGTTGCTGTCGATCTCGGTGGGCGAGATGTCGATCTGGATGAACTGCTTGGGGCTGCCCCAGGTCTTGCCTTTGCCGTGCGCCAGCAGCCAGTTCAGGCGCGCGCCGATCAGCATCACCACGTCCGCTTCGGCCAGCACGTAGGAACGGGCGGCCGAGGCCGACTGTTCGTGGGTGTCCGGCAGCAGGCCCTTGGCCATGGACATGGGCAGGTAGGGAATGCCGGACTCTTCCACCAGCGCGCGGATGGCGGCGTCGGCCTGGGCGTAGGCGGCGCCTTTGCCCAGCAGGATCAGCGGCTTCTTCGCGCCTTGCAGCAGCGACAGCGCGCGCTGCACCGAATCCGGCGCCGGGATCTGGCGCGGCGCCGCGTCCACCACTTTCACCAGCGAGCGGCGGCCGTGTTCGGCGTCGATCACTTGCGCCAGCAGCTGCGCCGGCAAGTCCAGGTAGACGCCGCCGGGACGGCCCGACACGGCGGCGCGGATGGCGCGCGCCACGCCGATGCCGATGTCCTCGGCCTTGTTGATGCGGTAGGAGGCCTTGGCGTAAGGCTTGGCCGCGTTCAGCTGGTCCATCTCTTCGTAGTCGCCCTGCTGCAGGTCGACGATTTCGCGTTCGCTGGAGCCGCTGATCAAGATCATCGGGAAGCAGTTGGTGGTGGCGTTGGCCAGCGCGGTCAGGCCGTTGAGGAAGCCGGGCGCGGACACGGTCAGGCAGATGCCGGGCTTCTGCGTCATGTAGCCGGCGATGGCGGCGGCGTTGCCGGCGTGCTGCTCATGACGGAAACCGATGAAGCGCATGCCCTCGGCTTGCGCCAGGCGCGCCAGGTCGGTGATCGGGATGCCGACCAGGCCGTAAATGGTGTCGATGTCGTTGTGCTTGAGGGCGTCGACTACCAGGTGAAAACCATCGGTCTGCTCGGATGCCGCTGCGGTATTGGTCATGATGAGTGTCTCTTATATTGTGGTTATGAAACGGGCCGGTTGTTGAAGGCCATATTAGCGAGAGCACTTGTTTTCTCTCATTGACCGCGGTCAAGATTCAAAGGAAGATGCTTAACATTTCCAGATCGGTATCAATTTCTAGCCATGACGCTGTTAGCCAACCACCCGGAACGCAATGTGCTGCGCGTGCAGCTGCGCCAAAATATCGTGCTGAAAGAACTGCGCGAAAGCGAGATGGCGGCGCTCGAGCCCTACCTGAGCGTGGTCGATTGCCAGAAGGGCGACCTGCTGCTGAACCAGGGCGTGCACGAGATGGAGCAGTACTTCATCCTGGACGGCATACTCAAGCGCGTGGTGACCAACCAGGAGGCCAAGGAAATGATCCTGCGCTTCGCGGCCGAGCGCGATATCGAGACCAGCTACGCCGCCTGGCGGCTGAAGACGCCCACGCCCTACAGCATCGTCTGCGTGAGCAAGGCGCGCGTGGCCAAGCTGCCCATGCCGCAGTGGGTGGCGTTTTTGGAAAGCCATTCCCAGCTCAAGCAGAGCTTCGAATACGAGGTGATGCATTTGATGAGCGAGATCATGGGGCACACCATCACCCTGCATCTGCTGGACGCGCCGGGACGCGTGCACCGCTTTGTGCGCAAGCATGGGGAGATGTTTGAGCGCCTGCCGAAGAAGCAACTGGCGGCGTACCTGAATTTGTCGCCGGAAACGCTGAGCCGGCTCAAAAACCAGGGCAAGATTTAAGCGCGCGGGCAACGCCCGCCACCCGAATCTTGACCGCGGTCAAGAATCCTGAAATTAGAAATATGCCGGAAAACCGTGTTTTTCATAGGCAATATTCTTGCTGGTGATATCTGATATGCGCGTCCTCAATTGGCGGCGCGCTGGGTGCCTACCTATACTCGTTTCAACCCAAACGCGTTGGCAACCATTCTTAACTTCAGAGGAAATATCATGACCACCATCACCAACAAGCAGACCCGTCCCGCCACCGAACAAGCGACGCCGTTCAGCCTGATGTTCATCATTGAAACCCTGTTCGCCGTCAACCTGCGCGAGCAGCTGGACGCCAGCACCGGCGGCGACAAGAGCGACGCCAAGTACACCTACGGCATGTAATCACCCGCCGCAAAGCAAAACGGACGTCCTTGTGAGACGTCCGTTTCTTCATCAGGCCGCCATTTTTTGCAGCCTGACCTGCCCTCTCTCATCGGCCATGGTCCGCTCCAGCATTTTCACCAGAGCGTAGACCGCGTCGATATGGGGCGTTGCCGTGCCGGTAAGCCGCCCCAGTTCCACCACCGAGCCCACCAGGGCGTCGATTTCCGGCCCCCTGCCCGCCTCGATATCCATCAGCATCGACGTCTTGTGCCGCCCTACTTTCTCGGCCCCGGCGATGCGCTTGTCCAGCGTCACGCGGAAGGTCACGCCCAGCTGGTTGGCCACCGCTTCGGCCTCCCGCATCATGTCCGCCGCCAGGCCGCGCGCCAGCGGATACTGGCAAATGCCCTCCAGCGTGGCGTGGGACAGCGCGCTGATCGGGTTGAAGCTCAGGTTGCCCCACAGCTTGAGCCAGATCTCGGACCGGATATGGTCCAGCACCGGCGCCTTGAAGCCGGCCCGCGTGAAGCAGGCCGAAATGGCTTGCACCCGGTCGCTGTTCGAGCCGTCCAGCTCGCCCAGCGGGAAGCGCTCGCCCTCCACATGCCGCACCACGCCCGGCGCCACCAGCTCCGAGGCCGGATAGACCACGCAGCCAATCACGCGCTCCGGCGCAATGCGCGCCGCCAGCAGGCCGTCCGGGTCCACGCTGTGCACCACCCGCCCTTCCAGGCTGCCGCCGTGGCGGTGGAAATACCAGTACGGTATGCCGTTCTGCATGGTGACCACGCTGGTCTCCGGGCCGAACAGCAGCGGCAGCTGGTCGGCCACGGCCGCCACCTGGTGCGCCTTCAGCGCCAGGATCACCACGTCCTGCGGTCCCGCCTCGGCGTAGTCGTCCGTGGCCGCCACGTTGACCGCCACTTTTTCCGTGCCGTCATGCTCGATCAGCTTGATGCCCTTGTTGCGGATCGCCAGCAAATTGGCGCCCCGCACCAGAAACGTCACCTGCTCGCCTGCCAGGGCCAGCCTGGCCCCCACCAATCCTCCTATTGCTCCCGCCCCTACTATGGCGATTTTCATTTTCAGCTCCTTGGTTTTTACTCAAAACGGTTGCTGAGCTTGCCAATGCCGTCGATCTCGACCTCCACGATGCTGCCCGGCCGCATCGAACCGACGCCGACCGAGGTGCCGCACAGCAGGATGTCGCCCGGATCCAGCGTCATGTCTTTGGAAATCCGGCTCACCAGCTGGGCGGCGGAAAACACCATGTCGTTGATCGGGTAGTCCTGCCGCACTTCGCTGTTGAGGATGGTCCGCACCACCAGCATGGCGGGGTCCAGGCCGGTGGCGATCACCGGGCCGAAGGGGCAAAAGGTGTCGAAACCCTTGGCCCGCACCCACTGCGGAAAAGTCGGATCGCGCTTGATGATGTCGTTCACGGTGACGTCATTGGCACAGGTATAGCCGAATATATGGTCCGGGGCGTCGGCCTCGGAGACGTTGAAACAGGTTTTGCCGATCACGATGGCCAGCTCGCCTTCGAAGGCCACCTTGTCCTCGCACAGCGGCTTGCGGATGGTGGCGCCGGGGGCCAGGTAGGAGTTCGGCGTTTTCAGCAGATACAGCGGCTCGGGCGGCGGTTCCAGCCCCAGCTTGCGGCCCAGCGCATGGAAGTTGTTCCACATGGCCAGCACCTTGCCGGGCACCGCCGGCATCAGCAGCTTCACGTCGGACAGCTGCAGCGTGTAATCGGTCGGCGTGGGCGCATCGAACATATCGCCTTCGTAGATGCGGATTTTGTCGCCTTCCACCGTGCCGAAACGCACGGTGTCGAAGTGTTGGAAGCGCAGCCAGCGTTTGATCATGTCGTTCTCGTTTCGAAAGACGCCGGCGTGCAGAGTCCCTCGGCGGCGGCAGCGGGAGCTGCGGCTGCCAGGGCTGCTGCTGCAGCCGGCGCGTATCAGTCAGGGGTTTGGGCTAGTTGGCAAGCCGGGCGGCGGCGGCCAGGCCTTTTTCGTCGGCTACTTCAACCGGGGTAACGGCAGTGTCCATGAAGCGCTTGCGCATCGGACGCAGCACCCACCAGGCCATGAAGGCGGCAGCCGCGTTCAGGCCGCAGCCCACGAAGAACACCGCTTCCCAGCTGCCGGTGGCCGCCGTGATGACGCTCGACAGCGGCACGAAGATCGAAGCCGTGCCCTTGGCCGTGTACAGCAGGCCGGCATTGCCCGCCGCGTTCTTGGTGCCGAAGGTGTCGGCGCAAGTGGCGGGGAACAGGCTGTAGATCTCGCCCCAGGCAAAAAACACCAGGCCGGTCAGGATCACAAACATGATAGGATCGCGGCCCCAGTAGTACAGCGCCAGGATGCCCACCGATTCCAGCGCGAAGGCGATGAACATGGTCTTCTCGCGGCCGATCTGGTCCGACACCCAGCCGAAGAAGGGTCGCGTCAGGCCGTTCAGCACCCGGTCGATGGCCAGGGCGAAGGTCAGCGCAGGCAGCACCATGCCCATGATGTTGAAGGTCACGCCGTCAATCTTGAAGTCTTTGGCGATAGGGCCCATTTGCGCGGTCGCCATCAGGCCGCCGGCTGCCACCAGCACGAACATCACGTACATCACCCAGAACACCGGCTTGCGGATGATCTGCGACGGGCCGAATTCGGCGCGGCCTTGCTGTACCTTGGTCTGCTTCTGGATCTTGCTCGGCACGTGGGCCGGCGGACGCACCATCAGCAGCGCCAGCAGCATCACAATGGCGCCCTGGCCGATGCCGAAGGTGAGGAAGGTGGACTCGTAGCCGCTTTTGGCGATCATCATGGAGATGGGAATAATGGTGGCCGCTGACCCGGCCCCGAATCCCGCCGCCGTCAAACCCGCCGCCAGGCCCCGGCGGTCAGGGAACCATTTCAGTGCCGAACCCACGCAAGTGCCGTACACGGCGCCGGCGCCGATGCCGCTGATGGCCGCCGCGATGTAGAGCATGGTCAGCGAGTCGGCGTAGGAGTTCATGATCCAGCCCAGCGCGCACAGCAAGCCGCCGAACAGCACCACGGGACGTGGTCCCCATTTGTCGACCGCCCAGCCTTCCACCGGAACCAGCCAGGTCTCGGTCAGGATGAAGATGGTGAAGGCCACCTGGATGGCCGCCTTGCTCCAGCCGTACTTGTCGGCGATGGGATTCACAAACAGGGTCCAACCGTACTGCAGATTGGCGATCATGGCCATACAGATAATGCCCATGATGAGTTGTAGCCAGCGGTACGAAGGAGGCCTGATCACTGGCGCGATGTCATCGTCATGCTTCATTTCGTTATCTCCATTAAAATTTTTATGTGGGACTGTGTCTGGTCGACCGTGTCACGAGATGATTGTGGAAGAAGCAAAAACCGATATCCTTGACCGCGGTTAAGATTCGACATTCTTTCATTTATTTCAAGCTAAATAAAGCGCCCCCTGCACGGGCCGCCTCCAGGCAGCGCGCCATGGTGGTCTGGATGGCGTTGACGAGGAAGTCGGCCTCGTACACCTTCAGCATGTGCGGGTGGTGGTTCTCCACATAGCGGCGCAGGTGGGCGCGCTGGCTCTCCACGCCCATCTGGCCGGCGTAATCGTTGCTGCCCCAGTACCAGCGTAGGCCCAGTTCGCCAAAAGCGGCGTTGTAAGCCTCGCGCTGCGCGTCTGCCAGGTCGGCGGTATCGATCTGCATCATGGTCTGCTCCTCCTGTTGGAATAATGTCGGTTGACTAATGCATCGTAGGGCCAGACAATGATTAGGTATAGTTAAAGGTTTTTGTCATTTCCATACACGATGCTGTATACATAGGCCTCCGATGAAACATGCCACCCTGCGCCAGCTGAAAGTCTTCGAAGCGGTAGCGCGCCACCTGAGCTTTTCCCGCGCCGCCGCCGAGCTGCACCTGACGCAGCCGGCCGTGTCGACCCAGATCAAGACGCTGGAAGGCCATGCCGGCCTGGTGCTGTTCGAGCAGCTGGGCAAGAAGGTCTACCTGACGCCGGGCGGCGCCGAACTGCTGTACCACAGCCGCGCCATCATCCAGCAGTTCCAGGAAGCCGAGGAGGCGCTCACGCAGTTCCGGGGCATCGCCGGAGGCAAGCTGAACGTGGCGGTGATCAGCGCGGGCGACTACTTCTTCCCGCGCCTGATGGTGGAATTCGCGCGCCGCCATCCGGGCGTGAAACTGAACCTGACGGTGCACAACCGCGCCGAACTGCTGGAACGGCTGGCCAGCAACCAGACCGACCTGGCCGTGATGGTCCGCCCGCCGCAGCAAGGCGACGCCGCCCACGCCGCCTTTGCGCCCCACCCTTACGTGATCGTGGCGCCGCCGCAGCACCCGCTGGCGGGCGCGCGGCGCATTCCGGTCGAGCGCATCGTGCAGGAGCCGTTCGTGGTCCGCGAGCGCGGGTCGGATACTTGGAATTCAATGGAGGACGGCTTCGGCGCGCACCTGGAGCGCTTGAACGTGGCGATGGAGATCCGCAGCACCGAGACCATCAAGCAGGCCGTCATTGCGGGCATGGGGGTGGCGTTTTTGTCGGCGCACACCATCAGCCAGGAGCTGAAGGCCGGCAGCCTGGTGGTGCTGGACGTGGAAGGCTTCCCGGTGATGCTGAACTGGTACGTGGTGCACCGCAAAAACAAACGCCTGCCGCCAGTGGCGCAGGCGTTCAAGAACTTCCTTCTGAGCGACGGCGCGATATTGATCGAGCAATACCTGGCGCCAGCCTAGATCACTAACAACATAGTCTTGGCCTTGCATAAGCAAAATCCGTGTGTAGAATTACACACAACGGCGTCATAAAAAGCAAATGAACTCTCACAAGCTCATTGAACTGCTGGAAGAAGATGGCTGGCAACTGGTCAGGGTGAAGGGAAGCCACCATCACTTCAAACACCCGACAAAACCGAACCTCGTAACTGTGCCTCATCCGAAGAAAGATCTGCCAAAAGGAACGTGGAACAGCATATTGAAGGATGCAGGGCTGAAGTAAAACGACAATGGAGAGGACGATGGAGATTCCCGTAGCTATTTTTAAGGACGAAGGGAGCGTATATGGCGTGAACGTCCCTGATATCAAAGGATGCTACTCATCGGGCGAGTCCATTGATGAAGCATTGCGAAATGTCAAAGAGGCAATTTACAGTCATATTGATGTGTTGAACGAATTGGGCGAGCAGGTAGAAATCACACAATCAAAGATTGAGGTGTTATCTCAAAACGAAGACTACGCGGGTGCCGTTTGGGCCTTGGTCGATATAAAACTGGAGAAACTGGATAGTAAGCCTGAGCGCATTAACATCAGTCTCCCGCGATTCGTTCTTAGCAAAATCGACGACTTCACTAAAGCGAGGCATGAGACACGAAGCGGCTTCCTTTCGAGGGCGGCACTGCAAATAATCGCTGCGGAGAACAAATCTCCCGATGGAACGTAGCAAGCATGATTACGGCGTCATTAGCGCGCGCACGTGGGCTGCTGCACCGCCGGCCAAGCCGGTCAAGCTATAGCCGCCCTCTAAGATAGAGACAACGCGCCCCTGCGCCGACTCGGCCGCGATGGCCATCAGCTCCCGCGTGATCCAGTGGAAGTCATCGTCATCAAGCTGCAGGCCGGCCAGCGGATCGTCGCGGTGGGCGTCGAAGCCGGCGGAGATAACCAGCAGCTCGGGCGCCCACGCGCGCACCGCCGGCAGCAGTTCAAGACGCATGCGGTCGCGGAAGGCGGCAGAGGCGCAGCCGGGCGGCAGCGGCACGTTGAGGATGTTGTTGCGGCTGCCGGTCTCGCTGCGCAAGCCGGTGCCCGGATACAGCGGCGACTGGTGGCAGGAGGCGTAGAACAGCCCTGGCAGCGGCGAGAACGCGGCCTGCGTGCCGTTGCCGTGGTGGACGTCGAAATCGACCACCACCACCCGCTCCAGCTCATACGCGCGGCTGGCGTGGGCGGCGGCGATGGCGGCTTGGTTGAAGATGCAGAAGCCCATGGCGCGGTCCGGCTCCGCATGGTGGCCGCAGGGCCGCGTGGCGCAGAACACATTGGCCGCTTCGCCCAGCATGACGTCGTCCACGCCGGTGCAGGCCGCACCGATGCAGCGCATCACCGCGCGCCAGGAGCCGGGGGACAGCATGGTGTCGCCGCCGTCCAGCGGCACCACGCCGCTCGTGGGCAAGGCTTCGGCCACGGCGTCGTAGTAGTCGGCGTCGTGTATCAGCTCGGTCTGGGCGCGCGTGCCCAGCGGGGCTTCGCGCCAGTCCAGGGCGGCGAATTCCGAGGTCTTCAGCGCTTCGAGCACCAGCGCCAGCCGCTGCGGCGATTCGGGGTGGCCCGCGCCGGGCTGGTGGTCGTAGCAGTCGACGTGGGTGTAGACGCGGGTGTGGACATGGTTGCGCGGTTTCGTCATGGCTGGCCTTGCTCGTGGAGGAACAGGTTGTCCGCGCCGGTGTCGCGGATGATGGCGGGGGCGTCGGGCGCATCCTGCGCGGCGACCAGCAGCGCGATGCCGTGCGGCTTGAGCGCGGCGGCGGCGTGGCGCAGGTTGGCCACCAGCGTCTGGCGCGCCAGTTCCGGCGCCAGCCCCGCCTGCGGCAAGCCGGTCAGGCAGCGCAGCTGGCGCACGCCCAGCGGGCGGGCGTAGCGGATGGCCTCCTCCACGCCGTAGCGGAACTCGCCGCTGCGCTCCGGCAGGCAGGCGATGCCGCGCTCGCCGCCCACCCAATCGCCGGCGGGCAGGCAAAAGCGCACCAGCTGCAGGCCGTGGCAGCACAGCCGGTGCGCGATCTGCTCCACCGGATACAGATACGGGAACAGGCATTCCACGCGCTCGAAGCCGGCTTGCGCCGCCGCATCGAAGCGGTCCAGGAAAGGCAGTTCGCCGTACAGCGCGTTCAGGTCCGCCACCGGCGCGGGGACGGCGCCGGACGGCATGGCCGACAGCGAGGCGGGTGCGGCGGCGGGCTCCCCATGCGTCCCGCCCGGCGTGACGTAATGCACGGCTGCCGCCGCTTCAGATCACGCGTTCGTCGCGCAGCGCGGCGATCTGCGCGGCGTCGTAGCCCAGCTCGCGCAGCACCTCCTCGGTGTGCTCGCCCAGCAGCGGCGAGCGGGTGACCTCGGTGGCGCTGTCGGACAGCTTGATGGGGTTGCCCACCGTGAGATACTTGCCGCGCTCGGGATGGTCCACTTCCACGATGGTGCCGCTGGCGCGCAGCGACGGTTCCTCGGCGATTTCCTTCATCGACAGGATAGGCCCGCACGGAATGTCGTATTTGTTCAGGATGTCCATCACCTCGAACTTGGTGTGCTCGCGGGTCCACTCCTCCACCGTGGCGAAGATGGACATCAAACGCGGCAGGCGCGCGCGCGGAGTGGCGTAATCGGGATCGCTGATCCAGCCTTCGCGGCCTATCACCTTGCAGATCGCCGGCCACACCGGCGCCTGGGCGATGAAGTAGATGTAGGCATTCGGGTCGGTCTCCCAGCCCTTGCACTTGAGGATCCAGCCCGGTTGGCCGCCGCCGGACGCGTTGCCTGCGCGCGGCACCGAGTCGCCGAAGGTGACGCCTTCGGCGAACTGCGGGTATTCCTCCATGGTGCCGGTGCGCTCCAGGCGCTGCTGGTCGCGCAGCTTGACGCGGCACAGGTTCAGCACGGCGTCCTGCATGGCCGTGTCGACTTTCTGGCCCCGGCCGGTGGCATTGCGCTGGAACAGCGCGGTGACGATGCCCAGCGCCAGGTGCAGGCCGCTGCCGCTGTCGCCGATCTGCGCGCCGGTGACGACCGGCGGACCGTCGGCGAAGCCGGTGGTGGCGGCCGAACCGCCCGCGCACTGGGCCACGTTCTCGTACACCTTGCAGTGCTGGTAGGGGCCGGGGCCGAATCCCTTGACCGAGGCCACGATCATGCGCGGATTCAGTTCCTGGATGCGCTCCCAGCTGAAGCCCATGCGGTCCAGCGCGCCGGGGGCGAAGTTCTCCACCAGCACGTCGCAGTCGCGTATCAGGGTCTCCAGCACCTGCTTGCCCATGGTTTTCTTGGTGTCCAGCGTGATGGAGCGCTTGTTGTGGTTCAGCATGGTGAAATACAGGCTGTCCACGCCGGGAATGTCGCGCAGCTGGCCACGGGTGGCGTCGCCCTCCCCGGCCCTTTCCACTTTGATCACATCGGCGCCGAACCAGGCCAGCAGCTGGGTGCAGGTCGGCCCCGATTGCACGTGGGTGAAGTCGAGGATGCGCACCCCGTCTAATGCTTTGCTCATGGGTCTATCTCCAGTAGTTATAATTTTTTGATGGCTAGTATGGCATGCGGTTTGCACCGCGAGATAGTCCCATCATAGGCAGCGGCTGAGACAACACGCATTGACCCCGGTCAAGATTCGCAAGATGGCCCCTGTCCCGTCAATTTGTGGAAAATTGACGGCGGTCATCGGCGTGCGCGCCCACCCGCGCCTACCATCGGATTCCCCCATTTCTAGAGAGGAAACCATGCGCGCCATCGAAATCACCCAGCCCGGCGGCCCGGAAGTGCTGCAACTGTGCGAGCGCCAGCGCCCGTCGCTGCAGCCGGGCCAGGTGCTGATCAAAGTCCACGCGGCCGGCATCAACCGGCCCGACCTGCTGCAGCGCGCCGGCAGCTATCCGGTGCCGCCCGGCGCGTCCGACCTGCCGGGCCTGGAGGTCGCCGGCGAGATCGTGGCCGGCCATGTTGGCGACAGCGGCTGGCGCATCGGCGACATGGTGTGCGCGCTGGTGCAGGGCGGCGGCTATGCGCAGTATTGCGCGGCGCAGATCGAGCTGTGCCTGCCGATTCCGCGGGGCTGGTCGCTGCTGGAGGCGGCTTCGCTGCCGGAGACCTTTTTTACCGTGTGGAGCAATGTGTTCGACCGCGCCGCGCTGGCGCCCACCGAGACGCTGCTGGTGCAGGGCGGCAGTTCGGGCATAGGCGTGACCGCGATCCAGCTGGCCAAGGCGCTGGGGCACCGGGTGTTCGCCACGGCGGGGTCGGACGAGAAGTGCCGCGCTTGCGAGGAGCTGGGGGCGGACCTGGCGATCAACTACCGCACCGGCGACTTCGCGGCGGCGGTGAAGGACGCCACCGGCGGCAAGGGCGTGGATGTGATACTGGATATGGTGGGCGGGGCTTATGTGCCGCGCGAGCTGGCGTGCCTGGCGGATGACGGGCGGCTGGTGTTTATCGCGCTGCTGGGCGGCGGCAAGGCGGAGGTGCCGCTGGGGCAGATACTGCTGCGGCGGCTGACGGTGACCGGGTCCACCCTGCGTCCGCGCCCGGTGGCGTTCAAGGCGGCCATTGCGCGGCAATTGCTGGCGCGGGTGTGGCCGCTGCTGGAGGATGGGCTGATCAAGCCGGTGATTTACCGGAGTTATCCGCTGGAGCAGGCGGCAGAGGCACACACGCTCATGCAGAGCAGCGCGCATATTGGGAAAGTGATGTTGAAAGTGGTGTGAGGCCGGTGGCCGTGCATGGCGGGTTAGGCGGCGCGAGCCGCCGTAACCCGCCATGCCGCTACGCCCCGACCGGAGCGGGGGACAACCGCACCAGGTTGGCCTGGATGGACGCCAGCACCTGCGGCGCCAGCCCCTCCCCGCCATGCTCCGCCACGTGCGCCAGCAGCTGGCGCCGCATCGGCGGCGCCCAGTAGCGCTGCAGGTGGTTGGCGATCTCACTGCTGGCCTCCTCCTGGTCCGGGTAGGACGCAAAGAAAGTGCCGATCTGGTTGGCCATAATGACCAGGTGGTGAATATTCATAATCTCTCCTGGTCTCAAGCCGGCTGCGCCGCAGCGTCTTTGTGGGCCATCTGCTCCTCGTGGAAGCGCGCGAACTCCAGCTGCCAATCGGACTGCTGCTGCACCGGCATCACCTGCACCGCCGTCACCTTGTACTCAGGGCAGTTGGTGGCCCAATCCGAATTCTCGGTGGTGATCACATTCGCGCCCGATTCCGGGAAGTGGAAGGTGGTGTACACCACGCCCGGCTGCATGCGCTCCGTCACCAGGGCGCGCAGCACGGTCTCCCCTGCCCGGCTCTGGATGCCCACCCACTGGTCGTCCTTGATGCCGCGTTCCTGCGCATCGTGCGGGTGGATCTCCAGCCTGTCCTCGGCATGCCAGCGCACGTTCTCGGTGCGGCGCGTCTGCGCGCCCACGTTGTACTGCGACAGAATGCGCCCCGTGGTCAGTATCAGCGGATACATACGCGTCACCTTCTCGTCCGTCGGCACGTACTGCGTAATGATGAAACGCCCTTTGCCGCGCACGAACTGGTCGATGTGCATGGTCGGCGTGCCTTCCGGCGCGGCGTCGTTGCACGGCCACTGGATGCTGCCCAGCTTCTCCAGCTTGGCGTAGCTCACGCCGCTGAAGGTGGGCGTCAGGCGCGCGATTTCGTCCATGATCTGTGACGGATGCGTGTAGTTCATCGGATAGCCCAGGCGGTTCGACAGCTGCACCGTCACCTCCCAGTCGGCATAGCCGGCCTTCGGCGCCATCACCTTGCGCACGCGCGAAATGCGGCGCTCGGCGTTGGTAAACGTACCGTCCTTCTCCAGGAAGGAGGAACCCGGCAGCAGCACGTGGGCGTACTTGGCGGTCTCGTTCAGGAAGATGTCCTGCACCACGATGCACTCCATCGCCTCCATGGCCGCGATCACGTGCTGGGTGTTCGGGTCCGACTGCACGATGTCCTCGCCCTGGCAATACAGGCCCTTGAAGCTGCCGTCCAGCGCCGCTTCGAACATGTTCGGAATGCGCAGGCCGGGTTCGGCCTGCAGTTCCACGCCCCACGCGTCCTCGAACTGCATGCGCACCGTGGTGTCGGACACGTGGCGGTAGCCCGGCAGCTCATGCGGGAAGGAGCCGATGTCGCAGGAGCCCTGTACATTGTTCTGGCCGCGCAGCGGATTCACGCCCACGCCTTCGCGGCCCACGTTACCGGTGGCCATGGCCAGGTTGGCGATGCCCATCACGGCGGTCGAACCCTGCGCATGTTCGGTCACGCCCAGGCCGTAGAAGATGGCGCCGTTGCCGCCCTGTGCAAACATGCGCGCCGCGCCGCGTACCTGCTCGGCGGGCACGCCGGTCACCGCCTCCATCGCTTCCGGCGAATTGGCTTCCTGCGCCACAAAGTCGCGCCACTGCTTGAAGGCGCGGTCGTCGCAACGCTCCGCGATGAACTGTTCGGCTAGCAGGCCTTCGGTCACGATCACGTGGGCCAGCGAGCTGACCATGGCCACGTTGGTGCCGGGACGCAGCTGCAAATGGTAGTGCGCGCGGACGTGCGGCGACTTCACCAGGTCGATGCGGCGCGGATCGACGACGATCAGCTTCGCGCCCTGGCGCAGCCGGCGCTTCATGCGCGAGGCGAACACCGGATGGCCGTCGGTGGGATTGGCGCCGATGACCATGATGACGTCCGACTTGGCCACCGAAGCGAAAGTCTGCGTGCCGGCCGATTCGCCCAGCGTCTGTTTCAGGCCGTAGCCGGTGGGCGAATGGCAAACGCGGGCGCAAGTGTCCACGTTGTTGTTGCCGAACGCCGCGCGCACCAGCTTCTGCACCAGGTAGCCTTCTTCGTTGGTGCAGCGCGAGGAGACGATGCCGCCTATCGAATCGCGGCCATGCTTGGCCTGGATGCGCTTGAATTCGGAGGCCGCATAATCGAGCGCCTCGTCCCACGACACTTCCTTCCACGGGTCGGTGATCCTGGACCGTATCATCGGCTTCAGGATGCGGTCCTTGTGCGTGGCGTAGCCCCAGGCGAAGCGGCCCTTCACGCAAGCGTGGCCTTCATTCGCCTTGCCGCTCTTGGTCGGCACCATGCGCACCACTTCGCTGCCCTTCATCTCCGCGTCCAGCGAGCAGCCCACGCCGCAATAGGCGCAAGTGGTGGTCACCTTGTGTTCGGCCTGGCCCAGCCAGATCACCGATTTTTCCTGCAGCGTGGCGGTCGGGCAGGCTTCCACGCAGGCGCCGCAGGAGACGCACTCCGATTCCATGAACGTCTCGCTCTGCCCGGCCGACACGCGCGACTCGAAGCCGCGTCCGGAAATGGTCAGCGCAAACGTGCCCTGGGTTTCCTCGCAGGCCCGCACGCAGCGGTTGCAGACGATGCACTTGGACGAGTCGAACGTGAAGTAGGGATTCGACTCGTCCTTCTTCAGCTTCAGGTGGTTGGCGCCCTCGTAGCCGTAGCGCACTTCGCGCAGGCCGGTCACGCCGGCCATGTCCTGCAGCTCGCAGTTGCCGTTGGCCGGGCAGGTCAGGCAGTCCAGCGGGTGGTCGGAAATGTAGAGCTCCATCACGCCCTTGCGCAGCTCCTGCAGCTTGGCCGTCTGCGTGCGCACCACCATGCCCTCCTCCACCGGCGTGGTGCACGAAGCGGGGTAGCCGCGCCGGCCCTCGATCTCCACCAGGCACAGGCGGCAGGAACCGAAGGGCTCCAGGCTGTCCGTGGCGCACAGCTTGGGAATATTGGTGCCGCTTTCGGCGGCGGCGCGCATCACCGACGTGCCGGCGGCGACCGTCACGCGCTGGCCATCTATGGTCAGGGTAACGAAGTCCGTGGCCAGGCTGGGCGGGGTGCCGAAGTCGCGGCTGATAATTGTCTCGATCATCTAAGTCTCCTAGGCGGCGCGCTGGTCTTCGGAGACCTGGCCGAAATCTTGCGGGAAGTGGTTCAGGGCCGACAGCACGGGGTACGGCGTCATGCCGCCCATCGCGCACAGGGAACCGTGCAGCATGGTGTCGCACAGCTCGCGCAGCAGTATCACCTGCTTGGGACGCTCGCTGCCCTCGCGGATCTTGTCGATCACCTCCACGCCACGGGTGGAGCCGATGCGGCACGGCGTGCATTTTCCGCAAGACTCCACCGCGCAGAACTCCATCGCGTAGCGCGCCAGCTTGGCCATGTCGGCGCTGTCGTCATGCACCACGATGCCGCCGTGGCCCAGCACGGCCCACAGCGAAGCGAAGGCCTCGTAGTCGAGCGGCGTATCCCACTGCGACTCGGGCAGATAGGCGCCCAGCGGGCCACCCACCTGCACCGCCTTGATCTGGCGGCCGGACGCGCTGCCGCCGCCGTATTCAAACAGGATGTCGCGCAGGGTCACGCCGAAGGCCAGCTCGATCAGGCCGCCGTGCTTGATGTTACCGGCCAGCTGCACCGGCAAGGTGCCGCGCGAACGGCCCATGCCGTAGTTCTGGTAGTAGGCCGCGCCCTTGTCGAGAATGAGCGGCACCGCCGCCAGCGACAGCACGTTGTTGATGACCGTCGGCAGGCCGAACAGGCCGGCCAGCGCAGGCAGCGGCGGCTTGGCGCGCACCACGCCGCGCTTGCCCTCGATACTTTCCAGCAGCGCGGTTTCCTCGCCGCAGATATAAGCGCCAGCGCCCTTGCGCACCTCCAGGTCGAAAGCGCGCCCCGAGCCCAGGATATCCTGGCCCAGGAAACCCGCTTGCACGGCGATGGCAATCGCGTGGTTCAGGTTTGCGATGGCGTGCGGATACTCGCTGCGCACGTAAATGTAGCCCTTGTTCGCACCCACCGCCAGGCCGGCGATGGTCATGCCCTCGATCAGCATGAAGGGATCGCCCTCCATCACGATACGGTCGGCAAAGGTGCCCGAATCGCCCTCGTCGGCATTGCAGACGATGTACTTCTGCGGACCGGCCGCCTTCAGCACCGTGTTCCACTTGATACCGGTCGGGAAAGCGGCGCCGCCCCGGCCGCGCAGGCCGGAAGCGGTAACGGCGGCCACTATCGCGGCAGGCTCCATCGCCAGCGCGTTGCGCAAGCCCTTGTAGCCGTCGTGCGCCTCGTAGTCGGCCAGCGACAGCGGATCGGTAATGCCGGCGCGCGCGAAGGTCAGGCGGCTTTGCATGGCCAGGTAAGGAATCTGCTCCACCAGGCCCAATGCCAGCGCATGCTTGCTCTCGCCGAGATGGAAGCCCGCCTCGAACAGCGCGCCTACGTCCGCCGCGTCCACCGGGCCGAAGCCGATGCGGCCGTCCACTGTCGCCACTTCCACCAGCGGCTCCAGCCACAGCAAGCCGCGCGTGCCGTTGCGGATGATGTCGATGTCAACGCCGCGGCGCGCAGCTTCGGCGGCAACGGCGGCCGCAACGTCGTCGGCGCCCAGCGCCAGCGCGGTCGAATCGCCGGGAATGTAGATGCGGATGCTCATGCTGCTTCCTTCACTTTGGCCAGCAGCGCGTCGAAACGGGCCGGGGTAACGCGCGCATGCAGCGCCTCGTTGATCATCATCGACGGCGCGGTGGCGCACTGGCCCAGGCAGTAGACCGGCTCCAGCGCGAACTCGCCGTCCGTGCTGTGCGCGTGCAGCTTGCAGCCCAGCGCGCGCTCGGCGTGCGCCAGCAGCGCGTCGCCGCCCATGCTCTGGCAAGCCTCGGCGCGGCAGATCTGCACCACCTGGCGCGCCGGCGCTTCGGTGCGGAAGTAATGATAGAAAGTGATCACGCCATGCACCTCGGCGCGCGACAGGTTGAAAGTGGAGGCAATTTCATCCACCTGTCCGGGCGGGATATAGCCGATTGCATCCTGGATCGCATGCAGGACCGGCAACAACTGGTCCTGCGCGCCGCTGCTGGCGGCAAGGATGGCGCTTACCTGGGGAATACGCTGCTGCATAATGCCTCCGTCGTTTTTATTGTGTACCGTGAGCCCTGAAGTTATGTTCTACAAAACATATATTTCAGTTAATATTCACGCATAAGCCAAGGCTAGCACTGTAAAAACAGCAACGCAATATGAAGGATTTTGCATATGTTCAAAGTTGAGATCCGCCCCGACTGGGTGCTGCGCCATCCGAACGGGCAAACCGTGCCCCTGCCGGTGCTGCTGGACCTGCTGGCGGCCGTGCGCAGCTCGGGCAGCATCAGCCAGGCGGCCAAGGACAGCGGCATGTCCTACCGCCACGCGTGGGGATTGCTGAACCAATTTAACGAACAATTCGGCGCCGAGCTGGTGCACAAATCGCGCGGATCGGGCACGGTGCTGTCGCCGCTGGCCGACAAGCTGATCTGGGCCGACAAGCGCATTGCCGCCCGCCTCAGCCCCATGCTCGACAGCCTGGCGTCCGAATTGCAGCAAGAGCTGGCCAGCCTGCTCGACGAACGTCCGCCCGCGCTGCGCCTGACCGCATCGCACGGCTTCGCAGTGGCCGCGCTGGTGAGCCGGCTGGAGCAGCAAGGCGTGCTGGTGGACCTGCAATACCGCAGCAGCACCGAAGCCGTGGCGGCCCTGGCGCGTGGCGAATGCGATTTGGCCGGCTTCCACCTGCCGGTGGGTGAATTCGAAGGCGCGGCGGCCGCCAAATACCGCCCCCTGCTCGATCCAGGGCGGCAGATGCTGATCCACCTGGCCTACCGCATGCAAGGCATCTTCACCGCCAAAGGAAATCCCAAAGACATCCGCACGCTGGACGACCTGGCGCGGCCGGACGTGCGCTTCGTGAACCGCCAGCGCGGCTCGGGCACGCGGCTGCTGCTGGAACTGCTGCTGAACGGGCACGGCATAGCGCAGGACCGCATCAACGGCTTCGAAAGCGCCGAATTCACGCACGCGGCGGTGGCCGCCTACGTCGCCAGCAACATGGCCGACGCCAGCTTCGGCGTAGAAACCGCCGCCCGCCGCTTCGACCTGGATTTTGTGCCCGTGGTGCGCGAACGCTACTTCTTCGCCTGCTCCCGCGAAGCCCCCGCCGCCCCGCTGGTCGCCGCAGCGCTGGCCGTCATGGAAAGCGCCGAATTCAAGAACACCCTGGCCGCCCTGCCCGGCTACGACGGCGCCCTCAGCGGCCATCGCCTCGCGCTGCAGTCACTTTTCTAAGCCCCCCACCGGGGTCAGTTCTACCATCGCGCCATATAAAATTAGGGTCAGTTCTACCATCACGTCATATGGCGTGATGGTAGAACTGACCCCAACTTGGAAATGACGTGATGACAGAACTGACCCCGGCTTGGGGTTCAGGCTTGGCGGCGTAGTTCCTTGGCGCCGGAGGTCCGCAGTTCGGCCGTATGCGTTTGCCAGGCGGCGTCCATCTGGTCCATCGCCGCGAGTTTGACGTGGCCGTAGCCGCGCACTTGCTCGGGCAGCTGCGCGAGCTTGAGGGCGGCGGCTTTGTTGTGCGGTGTGAGACTGGCGGCGAGGTCGCGGACGAAGGCCAGGTAGCGGTCGCGCAGGGCGCGCTCGCGGCGGCGTTCTTGCGTGTAGCCGAAGATGTCCAGCGGCGTGCCGCGCAGGCCTTTCAGGCGCGCCAGGCCGCCGAAGCCTTTCATCATCCAGCCGCCGAAGGCCATCTTGGCCGGGACGTCGGAGCCGGGCTTTTTGCGCGCCAGCAGCGGCGGCGCCAGGTGGAAGCCGAGCTTGTAGTCGCCTTCGAATTGCGCGGAGATCTGCTCGCGGAAAGCGGGATCGGCGTGCAGGCGGGCGACTTCGTATTCGTCCTTGTAGGCCATCAGCTTGAACAGGTTGCGCGCCACCGCCTTGCTCAAGGCGCGTTTGGAGCCGTCGCCTTCCAGCGCAACTTCGCGCCGTTCGATGGCGGCCACGGCTTCCTCATACACGCTGGCGTAGGCGGCGTTCTGGTATTTGCTCAACCATTCGACGCGGAATGCCACCAGCTCGGGCAGCGATTTCGGCGCGGTGAACTGGATCACTTTCTGCTGCGGCTGCGCCAGCCGGGCCAGCGCGTCCTGGTCGGCTGCGGCCAGGCGGCCCAGCATGAAGGCGCGCTTGTTCATGTCGATGGCGACGCCGTTCAGTTCAATCGCGCGCATCAGCGCCTCCAGGCCGGCGGGCACCAGGCCTTTTTGCCAGGCGTAGCCCATCAGCAGGATGTTGCCGCCGATAGGGTCGCCAAGGAAGCGCGCGGCTATCTCCTGCGCGTCCAGTTGCAGCATGCGGTCTGCGCCTGCCGCCGAGGCCAGCTTTTCCAGCAGGCCGTCCTTGTTGATGGAGGCGTCGCGGTCGCGGGTGAATTCCGCCGTCGGGATTTCGCGCTCGTTGGCCACCACTTGCGTATGCCCGCGACGCATCACGGACAGGCTGTCGGGCATGGCCGCCACCACCAGGTCGCAGGCGAATACGGCGTCCGCCTGCTGCAGGTCGATGCGCACCTGGTTCAGCGCCGACGGCGATGCGGCCACGCGCACGTGCGACAACACCGCGCCGCCCTTCTGCGCAAAGCCCATGAAGTCCAGCGTGGAAGCGCCCTTGCCTTCCAGGTGCGCGGCCATGGTGATCAGCGCGCCGACGGTCACGATGCCGGTGCCGCCCACGCCAGCCACCAGGATCTCGAACGGTTTGGCCAGCGCGTGCGGCGCGGGCGCGGGGTAGCGGCCCAGCGCCTGCTCCAGGTCCGCCAGCGTCAACGCCACGCTGGCGGGCTTGCGCAGCGTGCCGCCCAGCACCGAGACGAAGCTCGGGCAGAAGCCTTCCACGCAGGAGTAGTCCTTGTTGCAGGACGACTGTTCGATCTGGCGCTTGCGCCCCAGCTCCGTTTCGAGCGGCAGGATGGACAGGCAGTTGGACTGCACGCCGCAGTCGCCGCAGCCTTCGCAGACGGCGGGGTTGATCACCATGCGGCGCGCGGGGTCGGGGAACACCACCTTGTCCGGCTTGTTCTTCTTGCGGCGGCGGCGCTTTTCGGCCGCGCAGGTCTGGTCGTACACCAGCACCGTCACGCCCGCGATCTCGCGCAGCATGCGCTGCATGGCATCGAGTTCGCTGCGGTGGTGCACGGTCACGCCCGCCGGCAGCGTCACGCCGTCGTAGTTCTCCGGCTGGTCGGTGACCACCACCACTTTCTTGGCGCCCTCGCTCACCACTTGCTGCACGATTTGCGGCACGGACAGGGTGCCGTCCACCGGCTGGCCGCCGGTCATGGCCACCGCGTCGTTGTAGAGGATTTTGTAGGTGATGTTGGTGCGCGCGGCGATCGCCTGGCGGATGGCCAGCGAGCCCGAATGGTAGTAGGTGCCGTCGCCCAGATTCTGGAACACGTGCTTCTCGCCGACGAAGCGCGAGGAGCCCACCCAGCTGATGCCCTCGCCGCCCATCTGCGCCAGGTAGTTGGTGTCGCGCTTCATCCACGTTGCCATGAAGTGGCAGCCGATGCCAGCCATGGCGCGGCTGCCTTCCGGCACGCGTGTGGAGGTGTTGTGCGGGCAGCCGGAGCAGAAGTAAGGCGTGCGCTTGACGCCGTCGGCGCTGTTCGACAGCAGCTCGGCGGCGCAGAAGTCCGGCAGCATGCGCTGCAGGTCCAGCGCCGGGTAGCGCGGCGCCAGCCATTGCACCAGCGCGGGCGCGATGCGCGACGGGCGCAGTTCGCCCAGCGCGGACAGCAAGGCGTGGCCGTGCTGGTCGGTCTTGCCGATGACGGCGGGACGCGCGGACTGCGGCAGGTTGTAGAACAGGTTCTTCACCTGCTGCTCGATTACGGCGCCCTTCTCTTCCACCACCAGGATCTCCTGCAGCCCTTCCGCAAACGCGGCCAGGCGCGTGCGCTCCAGCGGATAGGTCAGGCCCGGCTTGTACAGCCGCACGCCCATTTCTTCCAGGCGGCTTAGTGGCAGGCCAAGGCGTTCCAGTGCTTCCAGCAAATCAAGGTAGGCCTTGCCGGCGCTGATGATGCCGATGGCGGCGCCGGGCGCCGGCACCACCAGGCGGTCGATGGAATTGGCGCGGGCAAAGGCCTGCACCGCTTCCAGCTTGGCTTCCACGCGCACTTCCAACGCCAGGCCGGGCAAGTCCGGCCAGCGGTTGTGCAGGCCGTCCGGCGGCGCGGTGTAGTCGGCGGGGGCCACGTATTGCGGCAGCGGCGGCAGGTCCACCACGGCGCCGCCCTCCACGGTTTCGGAGATGGCCTTGAAACCGGCCCACGCGCCCGAGTAGCGCGACAGCGCCCAGCCGTACAAGCCGTATTCGAGGTATTCCTGGATGTTGGCCGGGTTAATCACCGGCATGCCCCAGGCGATCAGCGCCTGCTCGCTCTGGTGCGGCATGGACGAGGACACGCAGCCGTGGTCGTCGCCCAGTATCACCAGCACACCGCCGCGCGGCGAGGAGCCGTAGACGTGGCCGTGCTTGAGCGCGTCGCCCGCGCGGTCCACGCCCGGCCCTTTGCCGTACCACATGGCGAACACGCCGTCGACCTTGCGCGTGGGGTCGGCTTCCACCTGCTGCGAACCGAGTACCGCAGTCGCGCCCAGTTCCTCGTTAATCGCGGGCAGGAATTGCACGTTGTGCTTTTCCAGCAGCGCGGACGCGCGCCACAGTTCCTGGTCCACAGCGCCCAGCGGCGAACCGCGATAGCCGCTGACGAAGCCGCCCGTGTGCAGGCCTTGCGTCTCGTCGACGGTCTTCTGCATGCACAGCAGGCGCACCAGCGCCTGGGTGCCGGTCAGGAACACACGGCCCTGGCTGCGGGTCAGGTTGTCGGACAGGGCGTAGTCGGGATCGGCCAGCGTGGGCAGGAGGGACTGCGGCAGGGTCATCGAATTCATGGGCGGGCGTCTCGGATCAGGATCTTATAGTGCGGAAATGATATCGCGCTCCTGGCGAAATATTTCTTCTATTTGTTCGGACGGAAGCAATAGAATGGTTTTTTCTTTCGCAAAACCGCACAAAAATGAAAAATGATTCCCTGGACGCCGCTTCCCTCAAAATCCTGTCGGAATTGCAAAAGAACGGCCGGATCTCGTCCAACGAGCTGGCCGAAAAGATAGGCATGTCGGCCAGCCCGTGCTGGCGCCGCCAGAAGGAGCTGGAGGACAACGGCTACATCATCCGCTACACGGCGCTGGTGGACCGGCGCAAGCTGGGGCTGTCGGTGGTGTGCATGGCGCACATTACGCTGGCGCGGCACGAGGAAGGCGTGGTGAAGAATTTCGAGGAGGCGATGCGTTTGCGGCCGGAGGTGGTCGAATGCTACGAGACCACCGGCAATGCGGACTACCTGGTCAAGATCGTGGTGGCGGACATGGACGGCTACCACGATTTCCTGCACAACGTGCTGGTAAAGCTGAACGGCGTGTCGCAGGTCAACACCAGCGTGGCGCTGCGCGAAGTGAAGTACGAGACCGCGCTGCCGCTGTAGGCAAGGCTGGACGGCATCCCGGCTTGCTTTTCCGGGGGATGACTGGTAACGTTCACACACCTCACTTTGCGGCCGGCCATGAAAACCACCCTCCTCAGTCTCCTCATGCTTTGCGCCTCCTCCGCATGGGCGGAAAAGACCAGCGCCTGGGCGCAGCGCCCCTTCATCGACTTCTCGTGGGCCGGCGCCCATTACGGCGGGCAGGAGATTGCGCCGGTGAACACGGCGATCTTCAAGGCGGCCGACTACGGCGCAATCCCGGGCGATGCGCTGGACGATACCGACGCGATCCAGCGCGCCATCGACGCGGCCAGCGCGGCCCATGGCGGCATCGTGCAATTCGAGGCCGGGACCTATCTGCTCAACAGCGGGCCGGCGCCCAAGCGCCTGATCGTATCCGCCAGCGGCGTGGTGCTGCGCGGCGCCATGCAGGGACAGACCCACTTCAAGATGGTCAACGCCCTGGCTCCGGCCAACCCAAGCCAGTTGTGGGCCGCGCCTGCCCTGGTGACCTTCACTCCCGGCAAAGTTCAAGCTGGCCCGGCATGGCCGCTGGCGGCGCCGGCGCGCATGGGCGACACCCGCATCGTGCTGTCCGCCCCCGCCGGCTTCCAGCAGGGCGATTTCGTCCGTATCGAGATGCAGAGCACCGCCGCGAACGCCAGCTATCTCGAAGGCAAGCCCACGCGCCCGATCTGGAGCAGGATTAACAGCCAGGGCATCAAGGTCATGGAAATGCACGAGGTGGCCAGCGTCGACGGCGCGGTGCTGCATCTCAAGACGCCGCTGACGACGGCCATCGATCCCAGTCTGCCGTGGACCGCGAGCAAGGCCGCCGTGCTGCGCAATGTCGGCTTCGAAGGCATCCGGCTCGAGGGCAGCTTCAATGATCGCTTCGTCCATCACAAGAACGCCTATCACGACTCCGGTTTCTGCGGCGTCGAGCTGGATCAAACCGTCCATTCCTGGGTGCGCCGCAACCAGTTCGAGAATGTGACGCAGCCCGCAGTGATCCACGCCGGGGCGGCCAACACCGTGATGCTGAACACCGTCGCCGGCAATAGCGGCCACCTCAGCTTTGCCGCCACCTTTTCCACCTACAGCCTGATCGGGCTGAACCTGGACATCACGAAGGACGGCCAGTGGCACGGGGTCGGCGCCTCGCATCAATCCACGGGTACGGTGTTCTGGCGGGATGTGGCGCCGGCCTCGCGCGGCATCGATTCCCACGCCAACTTCCCGCGCCACACGCTGTTTGACGCGATCGAGAGCCGCGGCATGTGGGGATCGGGCGGGAACTATGCCGACCTGCCCAACCATCTGGCGGGCCTGGTCATCTGGAATTTCCACCAGACCGGGAAGCTCGAAGCAAACGAGAGCCCCACTTTGGACATGTGGAAGCTGCCTGGCTCGGACGCGCAGCAGTACGGCCCGTACACGGCGGTCAATCCGGTTCTGGTCGGCTATGTGGGGCCATATTCCGCCGTGAACAGCGCGAACATGGGGCTGGCCGAAAGCATGGGCAGGCACGTGGCGCCCGAATCGCTCTACGAGGCGCTGCTGGAGCAGCGGCTGGGCAAGCTACCGGCCTGGCTCCTGGCCGCCAAGCATGAATGGGCGGCGCTGCTCAAGGCCAGGCTGGGCCGGGACAATCCGGCGCTGGGAGGACAGTAAACCAGCCGCTAAGGCGCGTCCGCCGCGCCCACCATGGCCTGCAGATAGATGGCGCTGAATTCCGGCGGGAAGCGGCGCGCGCGGCCGGCGCTGATGTCCACGCAGACCAGTTCCCAGCGGCCGCGCAGCACCGTGGCCTGGTCGCTATCGCGTATCAGCTGGAAGCGGCGCTCCATGGTCATCTTGCCGTCGCTGGCGGTGAGCCAGGTGCCCAGCGTGAGCGGCTCGCCCAGGCGCGTGGCCTGCAGGTAGTCATAGGTGGCGCTGCGGATGGCCATGGCGCGGTCGAGGCGGTGGTAGTCGGCCAGCGCCAGCCCCAGGGCTTCCGAATGGGACCAGCCTATCGCCTCGCACCAGCGCACGTAGACCGCGTTGTTGGTGTGCTGCAGGCCGTCGATGTCCTGCTCCTGCGGCTGCAGCGGTAAGGTGTAGGCTTGCGGGTAGTCCCAGGGCACGGATGTTTTCCTCTTTCAGTCAGGCCGGTACGGGGCGCGCACCGAGATGCTGCACCGCCAGCGCAACGGCACGGCCCAGCGGCACTTCCACCCAGCGGTGGAACACGGCGCCCGCCGCCAGGCTGGCGCTCCAGGCGATCAGCATGCCCGCCGCCTGCCAGTACGGTTCGGCCGGGGCGTAGCGGGTGAAGGCCGCGTTCACGAGCAGGCAGACCGGAAAGTGTATCAGGAATACCGAGTACGACGTCCGCGCCAGCGCGTTGACCGCCTGCCATGCGCGGCCGGCGTTGGCGGCCAGTTTGGTGCGGCCGAAGGCGAACAGCACGCAGGCCACGGCCAGCGCCACGGCGATGCGGATGCGAAAGTCCAGCACCAGGGCGGCCAGCGTCGGCAGCACCAGCACCGCCAGCAGCAAGGCCACCGCGCCGGGTTTGCGCCTGGCGTCGCTGGCCCACCAGGCCAGCACGCCGAGGCCGTAGCTGCCGAAGAAGTATGGCGCCCAGCTGTCCCAGCTGCTGTCCAGGTTGAAGTGCAGCAGCGAGCTGCTGACGGCGGCCAGCATCACGGCGGGCATCAGCCAGGGGCGCTGGCCGCCGCCGGCCAGGCGTCCGGCCAGCCACAGCATGAGCACCATGGCGGCGTAAAGCTGGAAGTCGATGGCCACGTACCAGGCGCCGGCCGACAGGGATTCGTAACCGAGCACGCCGTGCAGCAGCAAGGCGTGTGCGCTGAGCTGGCCGAAGGTGGGCGCTGCGGAAATGGAGTCGTGCGTCATCCAGGCGCCGGCCAGCGCGTTGGCGCCGGCTGCCAGCAGCGTGGCGGCCAGGAAGGGCGGCGCCAGCTTGACGTAGCGGCGCCAGATGGTGTGCAGCGGCGCGGCCACGCCGGGACGGCCGGCGGGGGACAGCGATTTGGCGGCCAGGAAGCCGCCTGCAACCAGGAACACCTGCACGGCGATGCGCGCGTGGTCGGTGAGCCAGGCCATCAGCTCGGGCGCCAGCGCGCGCGCATGGCCGGACATGGGGCCGTAGAAAGCCAGGTGGTGCAGCACAATCAGCTGCGCCGCGCCGGCTTTCAACAGGTTGATCAGGCCGAATTGTGCGGGGGCCGTGCCCGCACTCGCCGGGCGTGCTGCTACTGCATTCATTACCATCCCTTGCTTGCGTTTGTTTTCCTACAATGCTTCTACACGCAAGACAAGCTGGCGGTAATATTGCGGACCGGGCGGTATGATAGCCGAAGTTCAGGAATGGGGGCGCCGGATTGCTATGGCAGCAGCACGGACAGCTCGCCAGCGCCCTCCCGCAGCACCGGCAGGAAAGTCTCTATCATCCTCGCCGCGCTGACGCGGCTGGCCTGCACGCCCACGTTCAGCGCCGCCAGCACGTTGCCGGACGCGCCGCGCACCGGCACCGCCAGCGAGCGCAGGCCCTCTTCCAGTTCCTGGTCGTTCAGCGCGTAGCCCGCGCCGCGCACTTCATCGAGTATGGTGCGCAGCCGCGCGGCCGACACCACGGTCTTGTCCGTATAGGCCTTCAGCTTCACGCGCGCCAGGTAGGCGTCCAGCTCCTCGGGCTCCAGCTGCGCCAGCATGACACGGCCCAGCGAGGTGCAATACGCCGGCAGGCGGCTGCCGGTGTTGAGCGACACCGACATGATGCGCGAGGTGGCCGAACGCGCCACGTACAGAATCTCATCCTCCTGCAGCACCGCCAGCGAGCACGATTCATTCAGCGTGCGGCTGATGCGGTTCAAATAAGGCGCGGTCGATACCGTCAGCGGCGTGGAGGACAGATAAGAGTAGCCCAGGGTCAGCACCTTGGACTGCAGCGTGAACTGGTTGCCGTCCGCCTCCGCGTAGCCCAGCGCGCACAGGGTGTGCAGGCAGCGCCGCACGGCCGCGCGCGAAATGCCGGTGCGGTGGCTGATCTGGGCGATGGTCAGGCTGCGGCGCTGGTCGCTGAAAGCGCGCAGCACGGACAGGCCGCGCGCCAGCGAAGTCATGAAATCGGGACTGGTCAGCGCATCGATTTCCTCGGCCTCGCTCATGCGCTCCGGCGCTTCCAGGCTGGCGGGGGTCTTGGGCATGCCGATGCACTCCTTGAAAAATCGTTCGATTACCGCACAGCTTCGTTTCCAGCCGATTGCCCCGCAGATCCGGGCTGGATACACTGAACTGGTAGCAAATTCGGCCAGTTGTTCGATTATCGCACACCGGCCTGGACCCAACAAGCGCGGCGCTCCGCCGCTGGAAAGCATATCGTGATCAACAAAATCTCTCCCTCGCTGCAGGCCGCGGTGGCCGACATCGGCGACGGCGCCACGGTGATGATAGGCGGCTTCGGCAACGCCGGCATGCCCTCGGCGCTGATCGACGCGCTGATTGAACAAGGCGCGCGCGAACTCACCATCGTCAACAACAACGCCGGCAACGGCGACACCGGCCTGGCCGCGCTGCTGGCCGCAGGCCGCGTGCGCAAGATCATCTGCTCCTTCCCGCGCCAGGCCGACTCGCACCATTTCGACGCCCTGTACCGCGCAGGCAAGGTGGAGCTGGAACTGACCCCGCAAGGCAACCTGGCCGAGCGTATCCGCGCCGCCGGCGCCGGCATCGGCGGCTTCTTCTCGCCCACCGGCTACGGCACCCTGCTGGCCGAGGGCAAGGAAACCCGCGAAATCAACGGCCGCATGTACGTGCTGGAGTCGCCCATCCACGCCGACTTCGCGCTCATCAAGGCGCTGCGCGGCGACCGCTGGGGCAACCTGGTGTACCGCAAGGCGGCCCGCAATTTCGGCCCCATCATGGCCATGGCGGCCAAGACCACCATCGCCCAGGTGCGCGACGTGGTGGCGCTGGGCGAACTCGATCCCGAAGTCATCATCACGCCCGGCATTTTCGTCCAGCGCGTGGTAAAGGAGGCAGCATGATGAACCGTTACAGCCGCGACCAGATCGCCGCCCGCGTGGCGCAGGACATTCCCGAAGGCGCCTACGTCAACCTGGGCATCGGCCTGCCGACCAAGGTGGCCAACTACCTGCCCGCCGAGCGCGAGGTGTTCCTGCACAGCGAGAACGGCCTGCTGGGCATGGGCCCGGCGCCCGCAGCCGGCGAGGAAGACGAGGACCTGATCAACGCCGGCAAGCAGCCGGTCACCCTGCTGACCGGCGGCGCCTACTTCCACCACGGCGACTCCTTCGCCATGATGCGCGGCGGCCACCTCGACATCTGCGTGCTGGGCGCCTTCCAGGTGGCGGCCAACGGCGACCTGGCCAACTGGCACACCGGCGCGCCGGATGCGATCCCCGCCGTCGGCGGCGCGATGGACTTGGCAATAGGCGCCAAGCAGGTGTTCGTGATGATGGACCACCAGACCAAGACCGGCGAGAGCAAGATCGTGGCGCAGTGCAACTATCCGCTGACGGGCGTGGGCTGCGTGAACCGCATCTACACCGACCTGGCGGTGCTGGACGTGACCCCGCAGGGCCTGCGCGTGCTGGAAATGGCGCCGGGCCTGAGCTTTGAAGAACTGCAGGCAGCAACGGCCGCGCCGCTGCTGCAAGGCGAATGAAGGAGACAAGCATGAACGATGCATACATCTGCGACGCGGTGCGCACCCCGATAGGCCGCTACGGCGGCGCGCTGAAGGACGTGCGCGCCGACGACCTGGGCGCCATTCCGCTGCGCGAACTGATGCGCCGCCACCCGGACCTGCCGTGGGACCAGGTGGACGACGTGATCTACGGCTGCGCCAACCAGGCCGGCGAGGACAACCGCAACGTGGCGCGTATGTCGTCGCTGCTGGCCGGCCTGCCGGCTGCGGTGCCCGGCACCACTGTCAACCGCCTGTGCGGCTCGGGCATGGACGCGGTGGGCACGGCGGCGCGCGCCATCCAGGCGGGCGCCGCCAGCCTGATGATCGCCGGCGGCGTGGAGTCGATGACGCGCGCGCCTTTCGTGATGGGCAAGGCGGATTCGGCCTTCAGCCGCAATGCCTCGCTGCAGGACACGACCATGGGCTGGCGCTTTATCAACAAGGCGCTGAAGGAAGCTTACGGCGTGGAGACCATGCCGGAGACGGCGGAGAACGTGGCGCAGGACTACGGCATCAGCCGCGCGGACCAGGATGCGTTTGCGCTGGCGAGCCAGAACAAGACGGCGGCGGCCATCGCCGGGGGCATATTCGAGCGCGAGATTGTGCCGGTGACGCTGCCGGTCAAGAAAGGTGATCCGGTCGTGTTCAGCCAGGACGAGCACCCGCGCGCCACCACGCTGGAAGCGCTGGCCAAGCTGAAGGGCGTGGTGCGGGTGGATGGCAGTGTCACGGCGGGCAATGCGTCGGGCATCAATGACGGCGCCTGCGCGCTGCTGCTGGCGAGCGCGCAGGCGGCGCGGGAACACGGCCTGAAACCGCTGGCACGCGTGGTGGGCATGGCCACCGCCGGCGTGGCGCCGCGCGTGATGGGCATCGGCCCTGTGCCTGCGGTGCGCAAGCTGCTGAGGCAGACCGGCCTGACGCTGGAGCAGATGGATTTGATCGAGCTGAATGAGGCCTTTGCGGCGCAGGGGCTGGCGGTGCTGCGGGAGTTGGGACTGCGCGATGATGATACGCGCGTGAATCCGAACGGCGGCGCGATTGCGCTGGGCCACCCGCTGGGCATGAGCGGGGCGCGGCTGGTTACTACAGCGGCTTACCAGCTGCAGCGAACCGGCGGGCGGTATGCGCTGTGTACCATGTGTATTGGGGTGGGTCAGGGGATTGCCATGCTTATTGAGCGGGTGTGACGCTTGCATCGCGCGCCCTCGGCGCGCGGGGCTGCCGCGCAGCGGCAGCAGATGGGCGATTCGGAGAGGGTTGCCCGCCGCCAGGCGGGCAACCCTTCGAATCCCACCGTTCCGTCCAGAGCAACGAAAAAAGCCTCCCGCAGGGGAGGCTTTTTTCGTTGTTCTGGCGGAGACGGTGGGATTCGAACCCACGATACAGGTATAAGCCGTATGCATCCTTAGCAGGGATGTGCCTTCGGCCACTCGGCCACGTCTCCTAGCTGATTACTCAACTATTGCCTTTCCCTCCACGTTGCTGCTTCGGTTCAGACGAGCGTTATAGTACTGGCCCGCCGCGATTTGGTCAAGGCCGCGCACCGGGCATTATTTCGAGCGGTACGCCGCCGCGCGCGGTGCGCAGGTTGACCAGTTTGACCGCTTCCAGCGCGTTCTCTGCCTTGCCGTCCGTGGTCACGGCCAGCGCAACGGTGTTCTGACCGTTGGGGTTCAATATGCCCGGCGGGATGATGAAGGTGCGCTGCGGGCCGACGTTGGCGGCGAACTGCCCCATATTCCAGCCGTTGACGAAGATCAGCGCGCGGTTGCTGCGCTCCGAACGCGGCTTGCCGGCGTCGCCAAAGGCCAGGCCCAGCTGCACGTCGTGGCCTTTCGGCAGGTCCAGCGCGAAGCTGGTGCGCAGCCAGTAGGTGCCGGCCGCCGGCGGCGCGTCCGTGGGCTGCGCGGCTTGCCAGCCGTCCTGCTTGCCCGGCAGATGCCAGCCCTGGCGCTCGCCATACAGGCCGCCGTTGTTGAGCGGGCCGCGCACCGTGTCGGCTATCGCTTCCCCGCCCTGGTTGCCCTGGATGCGCCAGGCGATGGGTACGGCGAAGCGGTTGCCGCCGCGCGAGGTCAGCGAGGCCGAGATCAGGCCGCGCGCTTCGCGGTGGTAGTCGTCCGCCATCAGGTTCCAGTTGTGCGAGTTGTTGCGCACCATGACGGAAATGACGTGCTCGCCCGGCTTCAGGTCGGCGAAGGAGAATTTCACGCTGTCTGTGGTTTCGGGGAAGGAGCGGCCCGTGTCCATTTCGTCCTGGCCGAGGAATTTGCCGTCGACCCAGACCTGTATCAGGCCTGCCCCGCCGCCGCCGTAGAACAGCTCCAGCTGGTTAGCCTTGGCCGCGCCCACTTTCACGCGGCCGCGATACCACACGTCGCCATGGTGGAAGCCGTAGTCGCTCATGCTCAGCGTGGGCTGGCCGCGTTCCGGCATGGTCCAGGTCTGCGCGGCGGAGGCGCGGCTGTCGGCCTTCACCCACTGGCTGTCGTCGAAGCCGGGCTGCGCTTCCGGGCTGTCCATGCGGCGCGTCCACTTCTGCGCGGCCAGGTTAGGCAGGGAGACCGCATCGGGACCGCGCACGGCGCTGGTCTTGATGCTGCCGTCCGGCTGCGCGCTCACGCTCAGCGCCGCGCCGTTGAAGGTAACGGCCGACGCGCCAGCACCCCAGATTTCGAGCACGCTGTCCTTGCTGGCGTCGCCCTCCAGCGCCAGCTTGCCGCCGTCCAGTTTCGCAGAGCGCACCAGCGCCGGGGTCAGTTCCAGCATCGCGCCATGCGGCGTGTCCTGGCGCCACATATTGAAGCTGGTTTTCTCGTCGGCCAGCAACAGCAGCATCGGAGCGCGCCCGCCGCCGCTGACGCGCACGCGCGCCAGGCCGTCATGCGTGTACGAGAGCTTGAGGTCACCCCTGGCGGCGTCGAACACGGAACGGACCTGGCCGGACAGCACCTCCACCTTGGGTTCGGATGCGTAGCGCAGCACGGTTTCCCCGGCTTCCTTGTCGCGGCCGTGCAGCAGCACGATGTCGCGCTCGCCGTTGCGGAAATGCGTCTGGATTTCGGAGTTCGAGTACACCAGGTGCTGGCGCTCCATGGCGTAGGAAGCCAGCAGCAGCTTGCCGTCCTGGCCGTTGATGCGCACCGGGATCTGGTAGCTGCCGTCCTTGGTGGCCAGCTCGAAGCTGGCGCTGTCGTCCGTCACCGCGTCCGATGGGCTGTGCACGGCGAACAGCACATGCGTGCCCGATTTCGGATTGACGTTATGGTAGACCTTGAGCTTGCCGTTGCTCGTCTTCAGCTCCGGCCCCTTGTCCATCTCGGCCAGCGCCTGCTCAGCCGCCTGCACGAACATGCCCTGCTGCTTGAGCGCGTAGGCTTTCTCGCGCAGGCCACGGTCTTCGGAAATGGCCGCGCCGTAGTCGTAGGAGGTGTACACCACGGGCCCCGCCAGCCAGCCCCACGAGGTGCCGCCGAAGGTCATGTAGATGTTGTGGATGGTGATGCGGTTGATCAGGTTGGTGCCGTAGAACACGCGCTGGTAGCCCTTGCCCTGGCGCTGCGCGGTGCAGTTGTAAGTGCCGTTCGAGCCCCAGTAGTCGAACCAGCCGCCGCCCAGTTCCGCGGCGAAGCCCGGCGTCTTCGGCGACGTCAGCGCGCCAGACTTGGGACCGGGCTTGCCGTGCATGCCCCAGTCGGGCGCCTTGTTGGGACCGGACGGGTCGGCGAAGACGTTGCAGGTGCCGCCCGGGTAGCCGTCGAAGGCGTACAGCTCGGTCGGGCCGGAATTGGCCCACGGCGCGGTGGAGCCTTTCGGCGCCCAGTCCGGCAGGCGGCCGGCCGCGTTGTGGAAGAAGGGCACGGTGATGCCGTCGGCGCGCGCTTTCTGCGCCAGGTGCTCCATGTGCCGCACATGCTTGGGCTCGACCTTGCCCAGTTCGTTTTCCAGCTGGTAGGCGACCACATTGCCGCCGCCAGTGGTGGCCTGGTGGCGCGCGATGATGGCGTTAATCTGCGTCATCCACTCGTCGGTGGCGGCGGTGTAGACCGGGTCGTCGGTGCGCGCCTCGGCGCGGTTGCGGAACATCCAGCCGGGGTAGCCGCCGCCGGTCAGTTCGGCGTTCACGTAGGGGCCGGTGCGGGCGATGATGTACATGCCCTCCTCCTCGGCAATCTGCAGCGCGCGCTCAACGTTGCGCACGCTGGAGAAGTCGTACACCCCCTGCTCCCGCGAGTGGTAGCCCCAGTCGAAGTAAAACGCCACGCCGTTGAAGCCTGACGCCTTCATCTTCTGGATCACGTCGCGCCACAGCGAGGGGTTGGGCAGGCGGAAGGGATGGACCTCGCCCGACCACACCACCACGCGTTTGCCGTCCACCATCAGCGAATGCTCGTCCCAGCTGATTTGCTTGGGCTGGCCTTTGGGCTTGGTGGCCTGTGCGTAGGCTTGCGCGTCCTCCGCCAGCACGGTGAAGTGGCGCGCCACGGTGGAGACGCCGCCGACTTCCTTCTTCGGCGTCCAGCTGGCGAAATTATCCTGGCTGTCCGCATACCACGAACGCTTGCTGGCGCTGTCCCCGAAATAGATGCGCCAGCCGCCGCCCGGCAGCTTGACCAGCGCCGGCGCTTCCCGGCCCGCGCCCCAGCCGGCCCAGTCGCCCTTCTTCTGCACCGTCCACGGCCCCGCCAGGGAGCTGGCGGTGGCCAGTTCGATAAAGCCGCTTTGCTGGTTGCGCGCGAAGGCGGCGTAGCCCTCGCCGCTGGCGACCACGAAGGTGTCCGCATAGCCTTGCAGGCCTTGCAGCGGCTTGGGGGCGGACCACTGGCTGAAGTCCGCGTTCGGCTCCACGATATAGGTGCTGAACGCGCCCTTGGCGCCGTCCCTGGACAGCGACACGGCCACCTTCAGGCTGCCGTCCTTGTCGCGCAGCCACTCCGGCGCCGACACGCTGCCCACGCCCGGCAGCGCAATGCGCGCCTCGGACATGGGCTCCCAGTTTTTCAGATCGCGAGAACGCGTAATGCCGAAGGCCGCGCCATCCTGGCCGCTGGTGTAGACCACGTAGTAGTAGCCGTCCGTATGGCGGACGATGGACGGATCGCGCAGCAGGCGCTGCGGCGCCGTGTAGGTCTCCGAGGCGAGCGTGGCAAAGCTGGCGCCGTCCGGCGACGAGAACACGCTGAGGGTGTTCGGCGACGACGCCGTAAAACTGGACATCAGGTAGACCTGCCGGGACTGCGCGGGGTCCGCCTTGGCCTTGGCCTCGGCCGCCTTCAGCGCGGCGTCGGACGCCTGCGGTATGCCCAGCTCCTGCGCCATGGCGGGACCGCCCAGCGTGCCGCAAGCGACGGCAACGGCGGCGGCGAGTCTGCCGAGGTATGGGACTTGCGTATGGATGGCGCGGCGGCGGGCTTTGTTCGTCTGGACCAAGGTCTACTCCTACTTTTATTATCGGGACGTTCGCCCGTCATCCTAATGTGCCCGGCGGCGCAGCATTCGTCAAAACTGTGATTATTTACCAAGTGCACTAGCCACCGCGCCGGTAAATTCGGAATATGCTTGATTGCTCCGGCATTTCGGTCCCGAAGATGAAAAAAACCACCCTGCTCGCGAGCTGTATCGCCGCTGCGCTTACGGCAAATGCGCAGCCATTGCCGGTGACTTCCGCCGACGCCGCCGAGGCCGAAGCGCATTTCGTCAAAGCTCCCCATCCGCCGCTGAAAGAACTGCAGGAGCGTTTTCCGGACGGAGCAAAGGGGTTTTACAAATCCTTGAGCAGCAAGCGCGAAGCGCTCCCCGCCGATCCGGCTGCACGGCGCAAGGCGGTGCTGCGCAAGCTGCTGTGCTCAAGCGAACGGATTGTGCTGGCCAAAGCCGGCGCTTCAGCGTCCTTCATGACCGCGAGCTCGGTCTTCACCAAATTCCGGTTCGAGGTGGTCGATACCGTCTACCCGGCCCAGGGCGGCAGTCCGGAAACGGTTCAGCTTATCCGCGAGGGCGGCGAAGCGAGCGACGGCGGGGAGAAATTCCGGGTAATCAACACCACGAATACGGAATACAAAACCGGGCAGCTGTATCTGCTGGCGTTGAAAAAGCTGGCAAGCGGCGCCAGCTACTTCAGCGACCAGCCCACCCTGGAGGTGCGCGGCGGGCGCATATTTCCGGACGACGGGGACAGGCAAGCATTTCAGGCCGCCGCGCCGCTCCCGGAAGCAATCGCGGCGATACGCGACACGGCCGGCACGCTCAGTTGCCCACTTTCACCCTGAACCAGTCGATATCGATATAGTTCTGCGTGATGCGGCGGCCTGGCTGCCCGCTGGACCTGGCTTCGTCGGCCTCGTCGCGGATGTAGGTGAACACCGCCGGGCGGCTGCCCTTCCACCACGAGAACCGCGCCAACTGGGTCGCCGGGCCGAAGCTGGTGTAGGCCGCGTTTTCCGCCAGTGCGTAGGCGAATTGCACGCTCTGGTCTTGCGCCACCGTGGCGCGCAGCAGGATGGCGTTCCCATCTATCCTGGGCCCGCGCATCTCCTCGCCCGCGTTGGAGTACGCCAGGTAATTGACGCCGCCTTCGCGCACCACGCCTATCCAAGGCACTTTCACGCCGAACAGCGTCAGGCCCGCGCGCTGCGCTTCCGCCATGCCGCCCAGTTCCAGCCGCGTGCTGATCTCCGCGTTCGGCCCTTGCAGGATCTGGGTCAGCGTATTGCGCGCGCCCACCAGGTGGCGCGCCCGGTTGGCTTCGATGCGCATAAAGCCGGGCCGCTGCGCCAGGCTCCAGCGGGCGTTGTCCGGATTGTGGTTCCACGACCATTGCAGGCCCAGTTCGCGGCCTGAGAACTCGTCGCTGTCCTGCAGTTTGCCGCTTTGCGGCGGCACGCCGCTATCCGGATAGGCGTGGCCCGGCACGGGCAGGCCGTAGCTGCCGTCGCCGGCCGGCGCGCCTAGCACCGGCCAGTCGTCTTTCCAGATGGCCGGCTGCAGATGGGCGATGCGGCCGAACGCGCCGGTGCTGTTGAAATGGATGAACCAGCCCTGCCCCGACGGCGTTTCCACATAGCCGCCCTGGTGCGGGCCGCGCAGGCCGTTGCCCGGCTTGAGCACTTCGCGGTGTTCATACGGCCCGTCTATGGACTTGGCGCGCATCACCGCCTGTCCGCCGGTCTCCACGCCGCCTATGGGTGCGAAGATGTAGTAGTAGCCGTTGCGCTTGTAGACCTTGGGGCCTTCCAGCACCGGCAGCGCGGCCTTGTCTTCAATAATGGTGGCGCCCCCGTCGTCAACGCTGCGGCCGTCCGCGCTCATGCGGTGCAGGATGATGGGGCCGGCGCCCACTTTCGAGTGCACCAGGTAGGCCTTGCCGTCGTCGTCCCAGAACGGGCACGGGTCTTCGTAGCCCGGGCCGGCGATGACGGTGACCGGGTCCGTCCATTTGCCCGCCGGGTCTTCCGCGCTGCTCATGAAGATGCCTTCGTTCGGCGTGGCCCAGTAGACGTAGAACCTGTTCTGGTGGTGCCGTATCGACGGCGCCCACACTCCGCCCGCGTAGCGCATGCCTTCTCCCACCGGCTTGGACACGCTGTCCGTCAGCGTGTAGGGCGGCACCATATTGTAGGAAGGATGGAAGTTCAGCTTGGCCAGCACATGGCCGGCGATCTTCCAGTGCACCAGGTCTTGCGACTGCAGCACCGGTATGCCGGGCGAGAAATGGAAGCTGGAGGCCACCATGTAGTAAGTGCCGCCGACGCGTATCACGTCCGGGTCCGAGTAGTCGGCATGCAGGATGGGGTTGGTGTACACCGGGGCCGTGGCCGCCGCCTGGGCGGCCAGGGGCTGCACGGCGGCCAGCGCCAGCACTGCACACTGCATTACGCGAAATACTCCCTGCATTGGGGCTCCTTGTCCAAGTCGGCCGATGGATCATAGCCAAGTAAAGCAACAGTTAATCGGCCAAAACAATCAACTTGTTGACTATAAGGGCCTGGCGCCGCCGCACACCCGGCAGGCAATTGACTCCATTTAAGAAAGCTGCCTACCATCACCTCGGATCAACACAGATCCGGGCAATTTGCGTCAAAAAATGATTGCGCAAACATTTTCATGTTTGCCTAACATTTTATCATTGAATAAAACAACAATGAGGGGACACCGCAATGAAGAACAACGCCAAAAAACGCAGCCGTCGGCAGCAAAGCAAATCGATTTCCGCCATCCTGATGGCAGTGGGCGTGGCCGGAGCGGCCCAGGCGCAGGACAGCGGCAGCGCCGGCGCGAATCCTGAGGAAAACAAGGTCGTCATCACCGGCTCCCGGCTGGTGAACCGGGGCTTCCTGGCGCCGACGCCCGTCACCGTGGTCGACGCGCAGGAACTCAAGCTGACCGGCACGCAGAATCTGGAAGTGCTGCTGTCGGACACGCCGCAATTCACCGCCAACCAGCTGAGCAGCCCCACCGCCAACACGGTGCAGGCGGGCCAGCCGTCCGGCACCTCCACGCTGAACCTGCGCAACCTGGGGCCGACCCGCAACCTGGTGCTGGTGAACGGCCGCCGCTTCGCCATCACCGGGCCGGACTTCACCACCGACATCAACGCCATCCCCGCCGGCCTGGTCAAGCGGATTGAAACCGTGACCGGCGGCTCGTCCGCCGTGTACGGATCGGACGCCATCTCGGGCGTGGTGAACTTCATCATGCGCGACAATTTCGAAGGCACGGAGATCAATCTGCAGCGCAGCTGGGACCAGCCCACCCGCACGCCGACCAAGAGCCTGGACCTGACCATAGGCGGCAACTTCGCCGACGGCAAAGGCAATGTGGTGCTGTCCGTGAACCATATGGACCGCGAAGGCCTGACGCGCGGCGACCGCGGCGACTGGGCCATGCCCTCGCTGGGCGACGGCTGCGTCACGGCCTCCACCTGGTCGGCCACCAAGGCGGGCACGCCGCAAGCCGTGCCCTCCGGCCAGACCTGTTTGTCCTCCGGCGGACGGCCCGGCCTGATCTTCAGCGGCTCGTCCACCGTGCCCAACGGCCGCATCGGCAACCTGCCCACGGTGGGCTCCTCGTCCTCCAACGCGGCGCTGAACGCGGCCATGATCGCCGCCGGGCTGCAAAACATGAGCACGCTGGGCGCCATCTTCGACAGCACCGGCAAGATCGTCCGCCCCTATGTCGCGCCGGACGACGCCTACGACCTCGGCCCCCTGTCCTACCTGGTCACGCCGCAGAAGCGCTGGATGGGCAACGCCTTCTCGCACTACAAGTTCAACGACAAGGCCACCGGCTATCTGGAGATGCACTTCAGTAATAACACGGCCAATGTGAAGATCGCCCCGACCAGCGCCGCCGGCAATTTCCTGGTCAACACCAACAACCCCAACCTGAGCCCGCAGATGCAGGAAGTGCTGCGCCAGCTGGACCTCAAGGAAACCGGCACCACCCGCGTCACGGCCGGCACCCAGACCCTGAGCACGGTGGCGGGCGACGGCCTGGCCGTGCTCAACCTGAACCGCCGCCTGCCGGACATCGGCACCCGCGCGGCGGAAACCGACCACTCGGTGTTCCGCTTTGCGGTGGGCCTGAAAGGCCAGCTGGGCGACGTGTCCGAGCGCTACCTCAGCGACCTGCGCTACGATATGTACTACACCAACAGCCGCACCACGGAGACCCAGGCGCAGGCCGGCTCGGTGTCGCTGAGCCGCTTCCAGAACGCCATCCTGTCCCAGAACGGCGCGGCGCCGGTGCTCAATCCCTTCGGCCAGAACATGTCCGACGCGGGCCGCACGGCCATCTCCATCTCCTCCAACTCGCGCATCCTGGCCGAGCAGAACGGCGTGGCGGCCAATCTTACCGGCAAGCTGGTGGAGCTGCCCACCGGGCCGGTGGACTTTTCGGCCGGCGTGGAGCGGCGCTACTCCTTCAGCAAATACTCGCCGGACGTGTTCCTGGCCTCCGGCGACGTGTCCGGCTGGAACGCGGCGCTGCCGACCGAAGGCTCGTCCACCGTCAAGGAAGTGTTTGGCGAGGCGCGCGTGCCGCTGCTGAACGACCAGCCCTTCGCCAAGCGCCTGAGCCTGAGCGGCGCCTTCCGCCGTTCCGACTACGACGTGGAATCAGTCGGCGCCGTCTGGACCAACTCCATCGGCAGCGAATGGGCACCGTCCGAAAGCCTGACCTTCCGCGTCCAGAAGCAGAAATCGATACGCGCGCCCAACGTGGGCGAACTGTTTGGCGGTCAGGGCACCAACGGCCCCACCGCCACCGACCCTTGCTCCAACCGCCAGCCGGCCGGGCAGCAGACCGCCGCCGTGCGCGCGCTGTGCGTGGCCACCGGCGTGCCGGCCAACCTGGTGTTCGACCAGTCTGTACAGCCGACCAACTTCGTCACCCAGATCGTGGGCGGCAATCCCAAGCTGAACGCGGAAACCTCGCACACCACCACGGTGGGCGCGGTGTTCACGCCGAGCGCGGTCAAGGGCCTGCAGCTGAGCCTGGACTTCTACCGCATCACGCTGGACAACGCCATCTCCACCCTGGGCGGCGGCGGCGTGCAGTCGGTGCTGAACCTGTGCTACAACACCATCCAGAACGCGGACAGCGTGTACTGCCGCGCCATCAACCGCGACCGCATCACCGGCCAGATCGCCGCGCCGACCTATGTGATGACCACCGCCGCCAACATCGGCGGCATCAAGACGCAGGGCGTGGACCTGGCCGGGCACTATGACTTCCGCAGCAACTGGGGCCTGGCCGGCAACAACACGCGCTGGACCGTGGACACCAACTGGACCTACGTGAAGGAGCTGACCTTCACGCCCATCCAGGACCTGCCTGCGATCACCAACGAGTGCGTGGGCGCCTGGGGCGGCACCTGCGGCCAGCCGGTGCCGCGCTGGAAAGGGACTGCGCGTCTGAGCATGAACTCGGGCAAGCTGCTGCTGTCGGCCCGCGCGCGCTACATCGGCGGCGTGACGGTGGATTCCTACCTGGTGCCGCTGCGCCAGGGCGGCACCCCGCCGGCGCTGGAAAGCCTGACCAATCCCACCATCAAGGCCTACACCTATCTGGACCTGACGGCGGGCTACGAGTTCAACAAGATGGTCAGCCTGACGGCGGGCGTGCGCAACGTGCTCGATAAAGACCCTCCGGTGCTGGGTTCGTCGCAACTGCCGTCGAACAACACCATCTCGGCCACCTACGATGTGCTGGGCCGCTCGCTGTTCGCCAGCCTGAACATCAAACTATGAGGACGGCTTCCTTCAACCCACGGCGCCGCAGCTTGGCGCTGGCACTGGGCGGGGGCCTGCTGGGCTCCTGGATGGGGCCGGCCGCCGCTGCTGTTACTGCAGCGGCGCCCTGCTCCACGGCGCCGGCGTGGGCCGCCCGCCTGCGGCGCGACCTGGACAGCATGGCGGCGCAGCTCACGCGCACCCTGCTGCCCTGGGCCGTGCCGGACCGCGTGTTCACGCCGGAAGCGCACGGACTGGTTCCGGGCACGCCAGGCGCACCCGGCGCGCCGGTCACGCCAGCCACGGCGGCCATCCAGCGCGCCATCGACGCCTGCGCGGCGGCGGGCGGCGGCGTGGTGCGGCTGGCCGGGGGCGACTATGTCAGCGGCACCATCGTGCTGCGCACGGGCGTGATGCTGGAGGTGGCAGAAGGCAGCCGCCTGCTGGCCAGCACCAGCCTGGCGGACTACCCGGTGCACCAGGCTCGCCGCCTGACGGTCATGGACAGCAATATGGGCATGAACCAGTCGCTGATCTTTGCCGAGAACTGCGCGCGCATCGGCATACGCGGCAAAGGCACGATAGACGGGCGCGGCACGCAGGACAACTTCCCGGGCGAGCAGACCATAGGCTCGACGCCGGGGCGGCCCTTCATCATTCGCGTGATCGATTGCAAGAACGTGGTAATCAGCGGCATCCGGCTGAAGGACTCGCCGTGCTGGATGCAGAACTACCTCGACTGCGAGGACCTGCTGATCGACGGCATCCGGGTCGAGAACCAGGCCAACCACAACAACGACGGGCTGGATATCGACAGCTGCCGGCGCGTCATCGTGCGCAACAGCTTCATCAACGCGGAGGACGACGCCATGTGCTTCAAGGGCGCCGGCCAGCGCCCCATGGAGCAGGTGCTGATCGAGAACTGCGAGTTCTACAGCACTTGCAACGCGCTGAAATTCGGCACCGATACGCAGGGGGACTTCCGCAACATCCTGGTGCGAAACGTGGTGCTGGGCGGACCGTCGGGCGCCATGCGCGCCATCAAGCGGCGCAAGGCGGACGGCGGCGTCTCATGGGAAATCGTGGACGGCGGCACGCTGGAGCGCGTGCTGGTGCATGACGCGCGCATCGTGCGCGCGGAAAGCCCGCTGTTCCTGCGCCTGGGCGACCGGGGACGGGTGCGGCCGGAACAGGCCAAGCCGGGACCGGGCGTGCTGCGGCACGTTGTGTTCGACCGCATCAGCGGCGAGGACAACGGCATGCGCGGCTCCTTCTTCGTCGGCATCGAGGACAAGCCGATAGAGCATGTGCTGCTGCGCGACGTGGATCTGGCGATGGCTGCCGCCACCGAGCCCGCTACAAGCGAGGCGGACATACCCGAAGCGCGGGCCGAGTATCCGGACCCGCATATGTACTCAAGGGTGATGCCCGCGTCCGGCCTGTGGACGCGGGATGTGCGGGAGCTGACCCTGCTGCGCGTGAAATTCCGCAGTATGGGCAAGGATGCAAGGCCGGCCTTGCTCCTTGGCCCCCGCACCAGGCTGGCCTGCGCGCCAGGCTAGCGGCGCGCAGGCGGGCTGGTCCGCCGGCTTAGGTACGGTCGTTTTTGTGGCTTTGGCGGCCGGCCTCGGCATGCTGCTCAGGCGAGCCGCCGCGCGTGCCCGTGCTGCTTTGGCTGCTGCCCTGGTTGCTGGCCTGGCTGCCGCTGCGGCCGCCGCCGGACTGGTCCTCGTCGCTGCCGCTGCGCGAGCCGCTGCTGCCGCTTTGCTGGTTGCCGTCGTTCTTGTGGCTCATGCTGCCGGCCTTGCGCGCTTCTTCCGAGGTGAACTCGTGCGCAGTGCCTGCGGCGTGCGCCGCACGGCCGCCTTCGGCCGCGATTTCACGCTGGCGGTCCGGGTCCATGGAGGCGAAGCCACGGTTGCTGGTGTCGCCGCTCTGGCTGCTGCCCTGGCTGCCGGATTGCTTGCTGCTGCCTTGGTTGCTGCCTTGGTTGCTGCCTTGGTTGCTGCCTTGGTTGCTGCTTTGCTTGCTGCTGCCTTGGTCGCTGCTTTGTTTGCTGCTGCCTTGGTTGCTGCCTTGGTTCGAGCTTGCCATGATGGTCTCCTGTTTAGAACGTTTGTGGAGTCATCATGGTAGGCGGCGGCGCAGTTTTTCGCGTCGGCCACCGTAGGGTGCTTTTGTAGGAGGTGGCTGGCTTTGTTGGACCGTGTTTTTAGTTTTGCTTGTGACTGGAATTACTCGACGGTGGCGCGGTGCGCGCTGTTTTAGATGACGCATGCGTCGCGCGCCCCCTTCGAATCCCACCGTTCCGTCCAGAACAACGAAAAAAGCCTCCCGCAGGGGAGGCTTTTTTCGTTGTTCTGGCGGAGACGGTGGGATTCGAACCCACGATACAGGTATAAGCCGTATGCATCCTTAGCAGGGATGTGCCTTCGGCCACTCGGCCACGTCTCCTAGCTGATTACTCAACTATTGCCCTTTCCTCTGCGTTGCCGCTTCGGATCAGACGAGCGCTATATTAATGGCCCGCCCCTCGTTTGGTCAAGGAAACGGGCCATCTTTTTTACTCTTTTTCCAGTTCGAACGCTTTGTGCAGCGCGCGCACGGCCAGTTCCATGTACTTTTCGTCGATCAGGACCGAAATCTTGATCTCGGAGGTGGAGATCATCATGATGTTGATGTTCTCTTCGGACAGGGTGCGGAACATCTGCGAGGCGACGCCGACGTGCGAACGCATGCCTACGCCGACCACGGAGATCTTCGATACCTTGGCGTCGCCCACCAGGGTGCTGTAGCCGATTTCGGCTTTTTGGCCTTCCAGCACGTCGATGGCTTTCTGGTATTCGCCGCGCGAAACGGTGAAGGTGAAGTCGGTTTTGCCGTCCACGGACTGATTCTGGATGATCATGTCCACTTCGATGTTGGCGTCGGCCACCGGGCCTAGGATGTGGTAGGCCACGCCCGGACGGTCTGGCACGCCCAGCACGGTGATTTTGGCTTCATCGCGGTTGAAAGCGATGCCGGAGATGACTGCTTGTTCCATGTTGGTGTCTTCCTCAAACGAAATCAGGGTGCCGGAGTTGGCTTCGGTCTCGAGATCCATCAGCGGATCGGTCAGCGACGACAGCACGCGCGTCGGCACGCGGTAGTTGCCCGCGAATTCCACGGAGCGCGTCTGCAGCACTTTCGAGCCCAGCGAGGCCAGTTCCAGCATTTCTTCGAACGTGATCGCCTTCAGGCGGCGCGCTTCCGAGACCACGCGCGGGTCGGTGGTGTAGACGCCGTCCACGTCGGTGTAGATCAGGCATTCGGCCGCCTTCAGCGCGGCGGCGATCGCCACGGCGGAGGTGTCCGAGCCGCCGCGGCCCAGGGTGGCGATGTTGTCGTTGTCGTCCACGCCCTGGAAGCCGGTGATGATGACGATCTTGCCGCCGTCGAGGTCTTTGCGCACGCGCTCGTCGTCGATGGACTGGATGCGGGCCTTGGTGAAGGCCGAGTCGGTTTTAATCGCCACTTGCCAGCCGGCGTAGGACACCGCGTCCTTGCCGATCGCTTGCAGCGCCATCGACAGCAGGCCCACGGAGACCTGCTCGCCGGTGGAGGCTATCATGTCCAGTTCACGCGGGTCGGGCGGGTTTTGAATTTCCTTTGCCATCGCAATCAGACGGTTGGTCTCGCCGGACATGGCCGACGGCACTACAACGATCTGGTGTCCTGCGTCGTGCCATTTGGCGACGCGGCGCGCGACGTTCTTGATGCGGTCGGTCGATCCCATCGACGTTCCGCCATATTTGTGAACGATTAAAGCCATAACAGTGATGTTTCCGCTCGAAGATTGAAAAAAGGGAGGGCTTGTTACTCTACATGTTGCAGTGCGAAACGACAAGCCAAAAAAGTTATGACCTCATACAGTATTGGCATATGGACATACTAAATCGCCGCAGTACCGGATTTTATTTGGCTTCCCAGCGAAATACCACCCTTTCGCCCGCCCCCTGCCCTATTTGCTGGCAGTCCATGCCGATACCGGCGGCGAACAGCAATTGTGCGGGCGTTTTCACCACCGGCAGGCGGCCGCGCTCCCAGGCCGGGATGCCCAGCGTCTGGTAGTGGTATTTGAGGCCGCGCGTGGGGCGGTTCTCGGCCGGTTTCAAACGTTCGCCGCCACGGCGGAACTCGATGGTGAGGTACTGGCCGCGCAGCCAGGCGCCGTCCAGGCCCGCTTCGGCACGATCGATGTGCAGCACGCCGCCGTAGTCCGGGAAGTCCAGCGAGGCCTCGCCGTTCCAGCGGAAGTCCTGGCCGGGGGAGTCGTCGAACTGGTCTTCGCGGGTGCCGGCGATCTCGGGCAGCTTGGGAATCAGGTGCAGGCGGTCGCGGTGGCGGCGCACGTCCACTTCGGGGTGCACCACCAGCATTTGCGTGTCGTGGCGCGCTTCCAGCAGCTGCACCAGCATTTCGGACAGCCAGGCGGTGGACGGCATGCTCAGGCCGCGCAAGGCGAACCAGTGGCGCAGCAGGTTGTAGGCGCGGTCGGTGCTCATCTCGCGCAGCTTGGCCACCTGCAGGCAGTCGCCGTCCAGCGCGGCGGCCAGGTCCTGCTCGGCCAGTTCGGTCAGCAGGCGCTGGGCGGACTGCGCGTGCTGGGCGCTGCGCGCAAAGCGCTCCTGGAAGCCGGGGAAATACTGCGCAAGCGCGGGCATGACGGTGTGGCGCAGCGCGTTGCGGGCGTAGCGCGGATCGTCGTTCGATTCATCTTCGATGTGGGCTACGCCGTATGCGGCCGCGTAGGCTTCGAGCTGCTTGCGCGAGGCGGGCAGCAAGGGGCGCATCATGACCAGTTCCGGGTTGGCCAGCAGTTCGGGCGCGGTGTTGGCCGCGTCCATGCCGGACAGGCCGGCGGTGCCGGAGCCGCGCAGCAACTGCAGCAGCACGGTTTCGGCCTGGTCGTCCTGGTGGTGGGCGGTGAGCAGCAGCTTCACGCCGTGCCCGGCGCACATGGCGCCGAGGGCAGCGTAGCGGGCCTTGCGGGCGGCGGCTTCGGTGCCGCTCTTGCGCACGTTTTCCAGCGTGATGCGGCGCGCTTCAAAGGTCACGCCCAGGGCGGCGCATTGCTGTTCGCAGTGCGCCAGCCAGGCGTCCGCGTTGGGGCTGATACCGTGGTGGACGTGGAAGGCGTACAGCGCAATGCCCTGCTCCGACGCGTGCGCGTGGGCCAGGTGCAGCAGCGCCGAGGAATCGAGGCCGCCGCTCAGGGCGATGGCGATGCGGCCGCCGTGCTGGGACGCGGCCAGAGCCTGGGCGTAGGTGCTGGCGAGGGTGGCGGTTTGCTGCTTTTTCATGGGGACTCCGGATGACAAACGGGGACAGGCGCTGGCGCGGCTGTCCCCGGGGTGCGGCGCACCGGCCTGACAATGGCAGGCCGGGCTCCAGCTTGGGCTGGACTCCTGCCCTTATTCTTGCGGCGTGGTTTCCTTGAACTTGCCGTAGCCCATCAGCTTCTCGTGGCGGGCGGCGATCAGGTCCTTGGTTTTTACGCCGTGGAACTGGCGCAGCGAGTCGGCCAGGGCGCGCTTGAGCATGGTGGCCATGGCTTTCGGGTCGCGGTGGGCGCCGCCCAGCGGCTCGGACACGATCTTGTCGATCAGGCCGATGGCTTTCAGGCGGTGCGCGGTCAGGCCCAGGGCTTCGGCGGCGTCGGCCGCGCGTTCGCTGGTCTTCCACAGGATGGAGGCGCAGCCTTCCGGCGAGATCACCGAGTAGGTGGCGTATTGCAGCATCAGCACCTGGTCGCCCACGGCGATCGCCAGCGCGCCGCCGGAGCCGCCTTCGCCGATGATGGTGGCGATCAGCGGCACTTTCAGTTCCGCCATCACGTACAGGTTGTGGCCGATGGCTTCGGACTGGCCGCGCTCTTCGGCGTCGATGCCGGGGAATGCGCCCGGGGTGTCGACGAAGGTGAAGATGGGCAGGTTGAATTTCTCGGCGAGCTTCATCAGGCGCATGGCCTTGCGGTAGCCTTCAGGCTTGGGCATGCCGAAGTTGCGCATGGCGCGCTCTTTGGTGTCGCGGCCCTTCTGGTGGCCGATCACCATGCAAGCCTGGCCGTTGAAGCGCGCCAGGCCGCCGACGATGGACTGGTCGTCCGCATAGGTGCGGTCGCCGTGCAGTTCATGGAAGTCGGTGAAGATCTCGTTCACATAGTCCATGGTGTATGGACGCTGCGGGTGGCGCGCGATCTGCGCCACTTGCCAGGGGGTCAGCTTGGCGTAGATGTCTTTGGTGAGCTGCTGGCTCTTCTTGGCCAGGCGGTCGATCTCCTCGGAGATGTCGACTGCCGAATCGTCTTGCACGAAACGCAGTTCTTCAATTTTGGAATCGAGTTCCGCAATCGGTTGCTCAAAATTGAGGAAAGTTGTCTTGGTCATTGTACCTCCGTGTTGTAGCCCGGATGGCGGGCGGCCCGTGGGCCAGCCTCGCGCAGGGCGAATTTTTCGCTATTCTACCGGAACCGGGTCCAGACTACGCCATAAATACCAGGTGGCGACGGTCCGGTAGGGTTCCCAGTTGGCCGAGACTTCGCGCGCATCGCTGCGGGAAACCGGCTCGCCGGAGAAGTAATTCTGGCTGATGCCCTGGATCAGACCGGGGTCGTCCAGCGGCAAAACATTGGGACGGAGCAGATTAAATATCAAAAACATCTCCGCTGTCCAGCGGGTGATGCCGCGTATCTGCACCAGTTCGGCGATGACGGCTTCGTCATCCATCTGGTCCCACTGGCTGGCGTGGACCTTCTTGGTCTTGAAGTTGTCGGCCAGGTCCAGGATGTATTCGGTCTTGCGCTTGGACAGGCCGCAGGCGGACAGCTCCTCGGCGCCGGCCTTGAGCACGGCGGCCGGGGTGAATTTCGGGCAGGCCGCCAGCAGCTTCTGCCAGGCGGCAGCGGCGGCCTTGGGCGTGACCTGCTGCTTGACGATGGAGCGGGCCAGGGTCGTGAACGGGTCGTCGTGGCCGACCAGGTGCAGGTCGCCAAACTGCGGGATGAGCTTTTTCATGATGCGGTCGCGCTTCATGAGCTCCTGCTTGGCTTCTTCCCAGTACGGCGGCACTGCTACCGCTGGGGACTGCGCCCCCATCATGTCCGTGGCCTTCACCATTATGCGCGGCGCCAGTTGGTGCTGCCGTCAGGCTTGTCTTCGAGGACGATGCCTTCGGCCAGCAGCCCGGCGCGGATCTGGTCCGACAGCGCGAAGTCGCGCGCCTTCTTGGCGGCGGCGCGCGCGGCGATGCGCTGTTCGATGGCGGCGGCGTCGCCGCCGGCTTCGCCCACGCCCGCCTGCAGGAAGGCCTGCGGCGCGCGTTCCAGCAGGCCCAGTACGGCGGCCAGCTGTTTCAGCTGGCGCGCCACGGCGGGCGATTTGGATTTATTCAGTTCCGTGGCCAGGTCGAACAGCACCGACACGGCCATGGGCGTGTTGAAGTCGTCGTCCATGGCTTCGGCGAAGCGCTTGGCGTTGGCTTCGGTCCAGTCCAGCGGCTGGCCATCGCCCGCATCGGCGTCCACGCCGTCCAGCGCGGTGTACAGGCGCGTCAGCGCGCCCTTGGCGTCGTCCAGGTGGGCGTCCGAGTAGTTCAGCGGGCTGCGGTAGTGGGCGCGCAGGATGAAGAAGCGCACCACTTCGGCGTCGTACTTCTTCAGCACGTCGCGGATGGTGAAGAAGTTGCCCAGCGATTTGGACATCTTCTCGTTGTCCACCCGCACAAAGCCGTTGTGTATCCAGTAGTTGGCCAGCGCGTGGCCGTGCGCGCCTTCCGACTGCGCGATCTCGTTCTCGTGGTGCGGGAACTGCAGGTCGGCGCCGCCGCCGTGGATGTCGAACTGCTCGCCCAGCAGCGCCGAGCACATGGCAGAGCACTCGATATGCCAGCCCGGACGGCCCTTGCCCCACTTGGAGTCCCACTTCACTTCTTCCGGCTCGGATTCCTTGGAGGCCTTCCACAGCACGAAGTCCAGCGGATCGCGCTTGCCGGTGTTGACGTCCACGCGCTCGCCGGCGCGCAGGTCGTCCAGCGACTTGCCGGACAGCTTGCCGTAGCCTTCGAAATTGCGCACGGCGTAGTTCACGTCGCCGTCCTCGCCCTGGTAGGCCAGGTTTTTCGCTTCCAGTTTTTCGATCAGCGCCAGCATCTGCGGCACGTACTCGGTGGCGCGCGGCACCAGCGTCGGCGGCTGGATGCCCAGCGCGGCGGTGTCCTCGTCCATGTACTTGGTGAAGCGCGAGGTCAGCTGGCCTATGGTTTCGCCGTTTTCCACCGCGCGCTTGATGATCTTGTCGTCGATGTCCGTGATGTTGCGGGCGTAGGTGACCTCGTAGCCGGATGCCTTCAGCCAGCGGTAGACCACGTCGAACGCCATCATCATGCGGCCGTGGCCGATGTGGCAGTAGTCGTAGATCGTCATGCCGCAAACATACATGCGGACCTTGCCCGCTTCCATCGGTACGAATGTTTGCTTGTCGCGCGCCAGCGTGTTGTAAATCTTTAAATTGCTCATCGGACTCTTGCGTTTTTGTTAAGTGCAAGCCAGCCGGACAATACGAGAACCGGGCGCGGGCACTTCTGGTGCCGCACCGGGCTCTCAAGCATTTCCGTGGAGACTGACAGACCCTCGGTATCTTGTTGTTCTAGTTTGCTAGAATGAAACGTCAACGCTTAGTATAGCATTGATAAAAACCGGACTGCCCCGATCTTGGACTGGTTTTAACAGAACATCCACAAAAAAAGGACCGACCCTATGCAAGACACCAAGACCCTGCTGGCAAAATTCATGAGCCTGTTCGCCGGCGTGGCCCTGTCCGGCGCCGTGGCCGCCGCGCCCGGGCTGGCCAATCCGACGCCCCAGGTTTCGCTGAAAACCACCGAAGGCGAGATCGTGCTGGAACTGAACCAGGAAAAAGCGCCCAAGTCGGTGGCCAACTTCCTGTCCTACGTGAAAAGCGGCCACTACAAGGGCACCATCTTCCACCGCGTGATCGACGGCTTCATGATACAGGCCGGCGGCTACACCGTGGACCTGAAGGGCAAGCCGACCCGCCCGCCCGTGGCGAGCGAATCGCAGAACGGCCTGAAGAATGAAACCTACAGCGTGGCCATGGCCCGCACCGGCAACCCGAACTCGGCCACGGCCCAGTTCTTCATCAACGTGGTCGACAACACCGGCCTGGACTACCCGGGCCAGGACGGCTTCGGCTACACCGTGTTCGGCAAGGTGGTGAAGGGCCAGGAGGTGGTGGACAAGATCAAGGGCGTGCTGGTGGACGACAAGGGCATTTTCCAGAATATCCCGGTGAAACCCATCGTCATCACCTCCGCCACGATACTGAAAACGCCGGTCGCCGCGACGCAGTAAAATAGCGCTTTGGCCGCGCCTGCTGTATAGTCCCGGCCCTGTACAGAACACCTCATTACTCAAGAAAACTACCTCAAGGAATATCATGACCAAAATCGTCATCACCACCAACCTGGGCAAGATCACCGCTGAGCTGGATGCTGAAAAAGCGCCGAAAACGGTTGAGAACTTCCTGGCCTACATGAACGCCGGCCACTACAGCAACACCATCTTCCACCGCGTGATCGACGGCTTCATGATCCAGGGCGGCGGTTTCGAGCCAGGCATGAAGCAAAAGCCGGCCGACACCACCGTGGAAAACGAAGCCAAGAACGGCCTGAAAAACGAGCCGTACACCTTGGCCATGGCCCGCACCTCGGCGCCGCACTCGGCATCGGCCCAGTTCTTCATCAACGTGAAGAACAACTCCTTCCTGGACTACCCAGGCCAGGACGGCTGGGGCTACGCTGTGTTCGGTAAAGTTACCGAAGGCACCGAAGTTGTGGACGCGATGAAAAAAGTGAAAACCACCCGCAGCGGCATGTTCGCCGACGTGCCGGTGGAAGACATCATCATCGAGAAAGTCGAAGCGGTTTAATCCAGCAGCACCCGATGCAGGCCGACGACACCAAGCGCATTCGCGCCTTCTTCATCTCCGACCTGCATCTGCAGCCGGCCCAGCCCGCCATCACGGCGGCCTTCCATGCTTTCATGGAACAGCGGGCGCCGGCTGCCGACGCCCTTTACCTGCTCGGCGACCTGTTCGAGTACTGGGCGGGCGACGACGACCTCGCCGAACCGTTCCACCAAGAGATTACCTCCGCCATCCGGCGCGTCAGCGACGCGGGTGTGGCCGTCTACTGGATAGCGGGCAACCGCGACTTCCTGGCGGGCGACGGCTTTGCCGCCGCTTCCGGCGCCACCATCCTGCCCGAGACCTGGGTGGCCGACATCGCCGGCCAGCGCGTGGTGCTGCTGCACGGCGACGCCCAGTGCACCGACGATGTGAGCTACATGGAATTCCGCGCCCAGGTGCGCCAGCCCGCGTGGCAGCAGCAATTCCTGGCCATGCCGCTGGCGCAGCGCAAGGCCATCATCGCCGGCCTGCGCGACAACAGCCGCAAGGCCCACGGCGAGAAGTCCTACGAGATCATGGACGTGACGCCGCAGGCGATCGCGGACATTTTCGAGCAGACCGGCGCCACCGTCATGATCCACGGCCATACGCACCGCCCTGCCCTGCACCAGGTGGACGGCAAGCGCCGCTACGTGCTGCCGGACTGGGAGCCCGCCGCCACGCCGCCGCGCGGCGGCTGGATCGCCATCGACGCCGGGGGCGCCATTACGCGCCACCAGCTGGATGGCGCCGTTATCGGCTGATGCGGCCCTTTTCCCGCTTTTCTCGTACTTTTTGTTACATGTTGGAACAAAGCCAGCGCGTATAATCTTTTCATCAATGTGAAATAGCAGTCCCGATGAAATTTGCTTTACTACTGGCCACGCCCTTGCAGCTGGCTGCAACGCTGGCCTTCGCTGCGCCCCCGATTACGGTGGCGTGGTCGGAGAAGCCGCCCTATTACTACATTGAAGACGGCATCGACAAAGGCTTCATGCTGGCCTACGGCAAAACCGTGTTTGCCGCAGCGGGCATCGACGCGGCTTTCGTGCGCGAGCCGCAAAAACGCATCTGGTCGCGCTTCCGCACCGGCATGCGCAACTACTGCTCGCTAGGCTGGTACCACCTGGCTGAGCGCACCGCCATCGCGCAGTACTCGCTGCCGATCTACACCGACCCAAGCCAGATGGTGCTGATCGCGCCCAAGTCCGTGGCGCAAGTGCAGGCGCACGCCACGCTAGCGTCCATGCTGGCCGACCCCACGCTGACTCTGGGCCTGCTCGACGGTTCGTCCTACGGCGCCGAGCTGGACGCGCGCATCAAGGACAGCGCCAACCGCAAGATGCTCAGCAGCGTGAACAGCGTGGGCATGATGCAGATGGTGGCGGCGGACCGCGTGTCCTACATGCTGTCCGACCGCACCGACTGGAACTACACGCGCATCCGCCACCGCAGCCTGGACAGCGTGGTGCAGTATGAAGTGCCGGACGTGCCGCCCGGCCTCAAACGCCATATCGTGTGCAGCAAGGACATCCCCGCCGCCACGATGGAAAAGCTGAACCAGGCCATCCGCATCACGCCCAAGCCGGTTCCGCAGGAGCGCTGATTCAGCGCACGAAGCTCGGGCGCTTGTTGTCGAACTTCCAGCCCGGGAAATAGAACTGCATGGCCACCGCGTCATCGCGTGCGCCCAGGCCCATGCCCAGATAAGTCTGGTGCGCCGCTTCGATGGCGTCCATGTCCACTTCCACGCCCAGGCCGGCCCTGGACGGCACGCTGATCTGGCCGCCCACGATTTGCAGCGGGTCCTTGGTCAGGCGCTGGCCGTCCTGCCAGATCCAGTGCGTGTCGATGGCGGTGATGTTGCCCGGCGCCGCAGCGGCGACATGGGTGAACATGGCCAGCGAAATGTCGAAGTGGTTGTTCGAATGCGAACCCCAGGTCAGGCCCCACTCGTTGCACATCTGCGCCACGCGCACGGAGCCTTGCATGGTCCAGAAATGCGGGTCGGCCAGCGGAATGTCCACCGATTGCAGCTGGATGGAATGGCCCATTTCGCGCCAGTCGGTGGCGATCATGTTCGTGGCGGTGCGCAGGCCTGTGGCGCGGCGGAATTCGGCCATCACTTCGCGGCCGGAGTAGCCGTTTTCGGCACCGCACGGGTCTTCCGCGTAGGCCAGCACGTGGTGCTGGTCGCGGCACAGGCGGATCGCGTCCTTCAGCGACCAGGCGCCGTTCGGGTCCAGCGTGATGCGCGCGTCCGGGAAACGCTCGGCCAGCGCCGTCACCGCCTCAATCTCCTCCTCGCCGCGCAGCACGCCGCCCTTCAGCTTGAAGTCCTTGAAGCCGTAGCGCGCATAGGCCGCTTCGGCCAGGGCCACCACCGCTTCCGGCGTCATCGCCTTCTCGTGGCGCAGGCGCAGCCAGTCGTCCGCCGCATCCGGCTCGCTGTTGTAAGGCAGGTCGGTCACCGTGCGGTCGCCCACGTAGAACAGATAGCCCAGCACCGGCACTTCGCTGCGCTGCTGGCCGTCGCCCAGCAAGGCGCATACCGGCACGTTGAGGAACTTGCCCAGCAGGTCCAGCAGCGCCGATTCCAGTGCGGTGACGGCGTGGATGGCAATGCGCAGGTCGAAGGTCTGCAGGCCGCGTCCGGCCGAGTCGCGCTCGGCGAAGGCGGTGCGCGCGGTATTCAGGATGGCTTTGTAGTTGCCGATGGACTGCCCCACCACCATGGCCTGCGCGTCTTCCAGCGTCTTGCGGATCGCCTCGCCGCCCGGCACTTCACCCACGCCGGTGTTGCCGGCGCTGTCAGTGATCAGCACGATATTGCGCGTGAAATAAGGGCCGTGCGCGCCGCTCAGGTTGAGCAGCATGCCGTCGCGGCCTGCCACGGGAATGACGCGCATGGCGGTGACCACTGGGGTGGAATTCTGCATCTTTGCCTCCAAATGATTGAAAATGATATATAGTTCGGAATAATTACATCAAATCCTACCATACTTAAGCGGAGTCGTCGTACAACATGCAAAAAGACCTGCCGGAACTTCGATTGCTCACCACCCCCAACGCGCAGCTGCAAGTGAGCGGCGCCACGCTGGTGGACGTGGCCAGGGTGGCGGGCGTGTCGCCGATTACGGTGTCGCGCGCGCTGAACCAGCCGCACCTGGTGCGGCCCAACACGCTGGCCAAGGTGCAGGCGGCGGTGCAGCAAACCGGCTACGCCAAGAATATGCAGCCCGGCGCGCTGGCGTCCAGCCGCAGCAAGCTGGTGGCGCTGGTGCTGCCCACCATCTCCAACCAGATCTTCGCCGACATGGTGCAAGGCACCAGCGACACGCTGACCGAAGCGGGCTACCAGCTGCTGCTGGGTTTTTCGGGCTATGAGGAATGGCGCGAGGAGATCCTGGTGGAGACCATCTTGAGCCGGCGCCCGGACGGCATCATCCTGACCGGCACCCTGCACACCGACAGCACGCGCCGCCGCCTGCAGCAGGCCGGTACGCCGGTGGTGGAAACCTGGGACATGACGGCCACGCCTATCGACACGGTGATCGGCTTTTCGCACGAGGAAGTGGGCCACGCCACCGCCACGCATCTGCTGCAGCGCGGGCGCAAGCGCTTCGCCATCCTGACCGCCAGCGACCCGCGCGCCGCGCGCCGCAACCAGGGCCTGCAAGTGGCGCTGGCCAAGCAAGGCGTCAGCGTGGTGGCCACGCACACGGCGGCGGTGCCGGGCACCCTGCCTGCGGGACGCGAAGGCGCGGCCCGGCTGCTGGACGCGCATCCGGACCTGGACGCCATCGTCTGCAGCTCGGACAACCTGGCGCACGGCGCCCTGATCGAAGCGGGCAGCCGGGGCCTGGACGTGCCGGGCAAGCTGGCGGTGATGGGTTTTGGCGACCTGAATTTTTCCAGCCACACCGTGCCGCCGCTGTCCACGGTGCGGGTGGACGGCGCGCGCATAGGCGCGGCGGCGGCGCAGGCCATCCTCGAGCGCCTGGACGGCGCAGCCAAAGCGCAGCCTGCGCGTTCCATCAATACCGGCTTCGAGCTGATACAGCGCGGCAGCAGCTAGCCGGCCGCCCGGCTACGGCGTGGAATCGGGCTGGCTCGCCGCCTGCCAGTCCGCCAGCTGGGCGTCGAACGCCCGCTTGTAGGCGGGCCGCGCTTCGCCGCGCGCGACATAGGCCGCCAGCACGGGGAAACCGCTCAGCATGCCCGACGGTTTCAGCCGCAGCAGCACCGACACCATCATCAGGTCGGCCGCGCTGAACGGGCCGTCCAGCCACTCGGCGCCGCCAAGGCGGGCCGACAGCTGGTTCAGCTTGCAGTGCACGCGCTCCTCGACCAAGGGCAGGCGCTCGGCATACCAGGGCTTGTCGCGCTCCAGTATCCGGGCATTCGCAAATTCCAGGATCGGCGGCTCCACCGAATTGAGGGCCGCGAATATCCAGGTGACCGCGCGCGTCCGGGCGTTGGCTTCGGACGGCATCAGGCCCGCATATTTTTCGGCGATGTGGAAAACGATGGCGCCGGTCTCGAAGATGGCGAGGCCGTCTTCCTCATAGGTGGGAATCTGGCCGAAGGGGTGCAGCGCCAGGTGCGCGGGCTCCTTCATCGCCTGGAACGACACATGGCGCACCTCGAAGGGTACGCCCACCTCCTCCAGCGCCCAGCGCACGCGCGTGTCGCGCGCCAGTCCCAGGCCGCGGTCGGGGGAACGCTCGAATGCGGTAATGGTGATGCCCATCGTCGGTCTCCTTGGGGCGTCGGCCCCGTCAATCAACCCCATATCATTTTTTCAGTCCAGCCCAGCTCCGCAAAATCCTGCGCGCGCTCGGCCGCTTCGCCTGCGCTGAAAAATTCGTCCAGCTGCGGCGGCGCCACGTGGGTGCCCGACAGCATGGCGTGCACCTGGCCGCGATGGTGGGTCTGGTGCTGGAACACATGCGCCAGCAGGCGGTAGCGCTTGTCGCGCTGCACCGAGCCTGTGCGCAGGATCGTCACCACGCGGCCCAGCTCCTCGTCCTTGAGCTGCCGGCAGTACTCGATCAGGCGCCGGTCCGCGTCCTTCTGCCCGGCGCGCAATTCGGCGCAAGTGCCGCAGGGCTCGTCGCGCTCGAAGAAACTCAGGTAGTTCGGATGCGGCTCCGCGCCGCGCATCTCGCGCTCGAGCGCATCGATGTAAAACCAGTCCACGGTCAGGATGTGGTTCAGCGTTGCCCTGATCGACGGGAAAAAGCTGGTGCGCCTGGCCTCGAATTCCTCCTGGCTCAATTGCGCGCAGGCTTTCAGCAGGCGGTGATTGGCCCAGGCGTTGTTGTACGCCTCGGTCAGCAAATGGTGGGAAAGTGTCGTCATGCCGTCTCTTTGTTAAGTAGCGCCCGCTGGTGCCGGAGTACAGACACATCGACAGGAATGATGGGGTGTCTCAAAAACCGCCCCAGCGCGAGTTCCAGCCTCACCCAGGGCGACTGCTGCACGGAAGGGGAAACAACCAGCACCACAGCCCGGCTGCGCAACAGTGCCCACAGTACAGCGAGCTGCTGGTACCTGAGGCGGGGTGCCTCAATGGCGTGAATAAAAGGAATGCCTATTCCAGCCAAGTGGCGATGCAAGCCTGCGAGGAGTTCGGCAGTAACCAGGCCATCGCGCAATGTGTAGCTTACGAAGATCCTCATATTGCATACCCTACCCGAAAAGCGTTCCATACAAGGATGTCGGAGACGGTCAGCACAACGTACAGCCACATGGAATGATTGAACACGGCATCTGCCACTTTACGTGCGGGCGAGCGCATCACGCGCTCCTGGGCAATCACCACGCCGCCTGAACCATCAAGCAAATGCCGGCGATTGCGCTCCCTGATGTGGTCGCAGGCTTCATCCATCGCGGCACGCAATTTCACTTGGTAAAAATATGCTACTGAGTCAAGAAACCAAAAGCAGATTGGAATAGCGAACCCGGCTATAAAAAACGCCCGGTCCAAGGCGCCATCAGTCAGTTTAACAAGTAGCGCCAGAATCACAAACTCCGTAGTCACACAGAATTTCTTCGTTTCAAAACAGAATCCGCTGAGCTGCGTGACGACGCCATACAACTGATCAATGCGCTTCCAATCCAGCTCATCATCAAGCGACCTGCGGTATGGTCTGAACTCCGTCATCGCGGCTGTAAACACGAATTATTAGATCAGCCATTCTAGGATTTACCGCTATGCCAGGCATTGATCAATTCGTAGCGGATTGCGTGTCAGGAAGCGTACGCGGCCTTCAGTCGGCGGATCATGTCGGCGTTCAGCTCGCGGTTGTGGCGGCTCCAGCGCTGCATCACGCGGTCCAGTTCCGGGCGCAGCATGGCGGCCATGCCGGTGTCGCCAACCGACATGGCCCAGATGGCGTATTCGGCGCGCACGTTGAAGCTGCCGAAACGCTTCAGCGCGTCTTCGAAGGCGGCTTTGGCTTCGTCCTTGCGGCCGCTGGCGCCCAGCGCCTGCGCGCGCAGCAGCGCCACTTCTTCGGCGCGGAAGGCGGGGTCGGTGCGGGCGATGAATTCGAGGTGGGCGATGGCTTCGGCTACCCGGCCGCTGGCCAGGTTGGCGCGCGCGGCGCCACGGCGGATTTCCAGGTCGTTGCCGAAGGCGCCGGACAGGCAGGCGTCATACGTGGCGGCGGCGTCCGATGCGGCGCCCGCTTCAAGCTGGGCTTGCGCCAGGCGCATCTGGTTCTGCGCGGTGGGCGTGTACTCGAAGGCGGCGCGCGCTTCGCGCAGTTCACGGCCGGGATCGAGCGTGCGCGCCGCAGCGGCGACAACCCGGCGCGCGCCGTGCTCAAGCCGCGAACTGGGCATGTAGATGGCCAGGAAGTAGACCACGCTGCCCAGCAGCGGGAAGGAGAACAGCACAAACAGCCAGTACATCTGCTGTCCGGAGCGGACCGCGTGCACGGCGAAATACAGGGCGATCAGTACGTGGATTCCAACACCAATAAACGGCATAGCAAAACCTCGGTGAACAAAAGGCTGCATTATGGCTGCAACTTGCGGGCCGAATGTACGCACTTTGTCACAGGCCCGCTTCTTTATTTAACAGGTTCCAGCATCACCACCAGGGCGCCCGGCGTGGTGCGGATGCCGGTGGCCACGAACTGCACGCCCGCGTAGCGCAGGTCTTCCGGCTTGAAGCTGTACAGCGGCACGTCGCGTATCAGCTTGTCGGCCAGGATGCTGCCCGCGCCGGCGATCTGGCGCTGCTGCGATTCGCCGACGCCGTCGATGGCGAAACGGTCCACCTGCGCGTCGCTGAGGAAGACCGCGTTGCGCACATTATCCACCACCAGCCGCCCGGACAGCGCGATGTTGCCGCGCCACGTTTGCCGCACCAGTATCGGCGATACGCTCAGCTCGGCCGACAGCGCCACGCGGTCGTTCTGCCCCACGCTGCTCAGCTGGGGATTGCTCAGCTGGACGTCGAACACGCCCAGCACGCGGTGGTGCACGGGGAAGCGCTGGCCCAGGTTCTTCTGCAGCCGCTCCAGCGGCAATTCAAACTGGCGCGGGCCTATCATGCCGGCGCAGGAAGCCAGCAGGCCGGCGGCCACGGCGGCGCCCACCAGGGCGAGCAGGCGGCGGCGTTGCGGAGTAAGGTTCATCTTGATTCCTGTAAAGCGGGCGACATGCCGCGCCCGGGTGCCGTAGAGTGTATTTCATCTAGGGCGGAGGCGCTATGGCATTGGCACGAATCGGATGCGCGGGGTGGTCCATACCCAAGGCTGCGGGCGCCGCCTTCCCCGGCGAAGGCAGCCATTTGCAGCGCTACGCCGCCGTGTTGAACGCCGCCGAAATCAACTCGTCGTTCTACCGCCCGCACCAGCCGCAGACCTATGAACGCTGGGCCGCCAGCGTGCCGGAGGACTTCCGCTTCGCCGTCAAGGCGCCCAAGCGCATGACGCACGAATTGCGCCTGCAAGACTGCGCCGAAGCCATGCGGCAGTTCGCCGCCGAAACGGCGGGCCTGGGCGCAAAGCTGGGCTGCGTGCTGGTGCAGCTGCCGCCCGGCCTGCAGCTGGACGCGGCCGCCGCCGCCGGCTTCTTCGCCCTGGCCAGGGACCACTTCGGCGGCATGATCGCTTGCGAAGCGCGCCATCCAAGCTGGTTCGGCGACGAAGCCACCGCCCTGCTGCAAGCCGCGCAAGTGACCCGGGTGATCGCCGATCCGCCCAAGGGCCAGCCCGGGCCGCACGTGGCCACCACGGGAGCCACATATGCGCGCCTGCACGGCAGCCCGCGCGTCTACTACTCGTCCTACGAGGACAGCTTCCTGGACCAGGCCGCCGCCAGCCTGGCCGGCCGCGTGGGCGACGGCCATGACGCGTGGTGCATCTTCGACAACACCGCCTCCGGCGCCGCAGCCGCCAACGCCGTCGCCCTGCTGCAACGCCTGTCCTGACCCATGCAAAAAAAACACTTGCGGCGTTTAAATCTAGTGTTATAGTTCACTACAACACCACTTCATCACATCACTAGGAGGACGCATGTATGTGGAATGACAACGCGCCGATCTATCGCCAGCTCAAGGAGCGGGTGCTCGGCATGATGCTGGACGGCTTGCTCAAGCCGGGCGACGCCCTGCCCTCAGTACGGCAGATCGCCGCCGATTACCAATTGAATCCAATTACCGTATCCAAGGCCTACCAGGAACTGGTGGACGAGAGCCTGGTTGAAAAGCGAAGGGGGTTAGGCATGTACGTTACCGAAGGCGCGCACGAAAAACTGCTGGCAACCGAACGCGACCGTTTTGTACGCGAAGAATGGCCCGCCATGGTGGAGCGCATCCGCCGCCTGGGGCTGGACCTGGAGCAGCTGCTGCGCGCGGCCGCCCAGCCGGGCACGCCGCCGGGAGCATCGGCATGAGCGCCTTGATCACCGCGCGCAACCTGAGCAAGCGCTATGGCAAGAAGCTGGCGCTGGACCAGGCCAGCTTCGAGATCCAGCCGGGCCGCATCATCGGCCTGATCGGTCCCAACGGCTCGGGCAAGACCACCACGCTGAAAGCCATCCTCGGCCTGACCCGCTATGAAGGCGAACTGTCGGTGCTGGGCATGGACCCGAGCAAGCAGCGCGACGCCCTGATGAACGACGTGTGCTTCATCGCCGACGTGGCCATCCTGCCGCGCTGGCTGAAGGTGAAGGACGCGATCGACTTCGTGGAAGGCGTGCACCCGCGCTTCAACCGCGCCAAGGCGGAGCGCTACCTGGCGCACACCAAGCTGGAGCCGGACATGAAGGTCAAGGCCATGTCCAAGGGCATGATCGTGCAACTGCACCTGGCGCTGGTGATGGCGATCGACGCCAAGCTGCTGGTGCTGGACGAGCCCACGCTGGGCCTGGACATCCTGTACCGCAAGCAGTTCTACCAGAATCTGCTGGAGGACTACTTCGACGAGAACAAGACCATCATCATCACCACGCACCAGATCGAGGAAGTGGAAAACATCCTGACCGACCTGATGTTCATCCGCGACGGCAAGATCACGCTGGCGGCGTCGATGGAGGAGATCGGCGACCGCTACACGGAGGTGATGGTGGAACCGCAGTACATCACCGCCGCCACCGCGCTGGCGCCGATGACGCAGCGCAGCGTGTTCGGCAAGGCCGTGATGCTGTTCGACGGCGCCTCGCGCACGCAGCTTGAGAAATTCGGCGAGATCCGCACCCCTAGCGTCGCGGACCTGTTTGTCGCCACCATGAAAGGGAGCTACGAATGAAAACGATGAAATGGCTGATCAAGCGCGAGTTCTGGGAGCACAAGGGCATGGTGCTGTGGGCGCCGGCCGTGGTGGCCGGCCTGATCGCGCTGATGACGATGGGCGGCCTGCTTATGGGCCGCAATGTGAGCTTCGGCGGCGAAGGCGGCGGCAAATTGAGCGTGGAGCTGGGCGGCCAGGCGCGCGACACGGTGGTGGCCATGATCGCCGAGTTCTACACGCTGGCCGCGATGCCGATACTGGTGATGCTGGGCTTCCTGGTGTTCTTCTACTGCCTCGGCGCCCTGCACGATGACCGCCGCGACCGCAGCCTGCTGTTCTGGAAGTCGCTGCCGGTGTCGGACCTGACGACGGTGCTGTCCAAGGTGGCCCTGGCGCTGGTGGTGCTGCCGCTGGTGGCTGCGCTGGTCGGCATCGTCCTGTCGCTGGTCATTGTGCTGATGGCCGGCGCCAGCATGGCGCTGCATGGACTGAACATGTTTGGCCCGGTCATGTCGTCGGCCAGTTTCTACCTGTCGCCGCTGCGCCTTCTGGGCCTGCTGCCGGTGTACATGCTGTGGGCGCTGCCGACCGTGGGCTGGCTGCTGCTGGTGTCGAGCTGGGCGCGTTCCAAGGTGTTCCTGTGGGCTGTGGGCGCACCGCTGGTCACGGCGGCGCTGATCGCGTGGACCAACAAGATCTTCGCACTGGGCATGCCGCAGGGCTGGTTCATGGAGCACATCGTCAGCCGCATCCTGCTCGGCGTGGCGCCGGGTTCGTGGTTCATGTTCAGCAGGGTCAATCCGCAAAGCCTGGTGCGCGAAGGCGAAAACCATATCCAGGCGGCGGACCTGTTCTCGGCCTCCTGGGGCACGCTGGGCAATCCGGCGCTGTGGGTGGGCGTGGCTGCCGGCGTGGCCATGATCGCCGGCGCGGTGTGGCTGCGCCGCTGGCGCGAGGAAGGCTGACGTAATGGCGGGTTAGGCGCCAGCCGTAACCCGCCGGTACTGGGTCGGCGTCACCCCGACGGTGGCGCGGAACTGCCGGGTGAAAGCGCTGTGGTCCCCATAGCCGCAAGCCAGCGCAATCTCCGCCACGCTGCCCTCCCCCGCCAGCATGCGCGACGCCGCATCGAGCCGGGTCTTGATAATGACCTGGCGCGGCGTGAGCTGGTAAATGCGCAAAAAATACCGCTCCAGCTGCGCCACCGACATATTCGCCGTGCGCGCCAGCTCGGGCAGCGGCAAGGGCTGGTCGTAGCGCTCCTGTATCAGCCGCGCCGCCGCCGCCACCTTGTGGTAGGCCGAATTCTTCCTGTCCTCCATCGCCAGATCGCGTGAAATGCCGGTCAGGCCCACGATGGCGCCGGACGCGTCGCGCAAGGCCGTCTTGCGCGTCAGGCACCAGCCCGGATCGCGGTTCGGATACAGGTGCAGCTCCAGCTGGTCCTCGATCTCCGCGCCGCCCGCCAGCACCGCCTCGTCCTGCGCCAGATAGTTCTGGCCGAACGGCCGCGCGAACACCTCCGCCGACGTCCTGCCCAGCAGCGCGTCCTTGTGCTTCAAGCCGCAGCGCTTCACCAGGGTCTGGTTCACCACCACGTAGCGCCCTTGCGCGTCCTTGACGAAAAACACCACGTCCGGCAGCGCGTCGAACAGCGGCTCGGCAAAGAACACGTCGGCGATGTGCGCGCCCAGAGCCAGGCGGGCGCCCCCTTTTTTCGCAGTAGCCATGGTCGCATTCTCGCACGCCGCGCCTTCGCCGCGCCGCGATTGTGCCGATTTCGTCATCTTTGATGCGCAACGCCTGCAAGACGGCGGGCGGGCGAAAGCCTATCATTTCAGCATGAAAACCATCTCCATTATCGATTCCCACACGGGCGGCGAACCCACCCGCCTGGTCACCGCCGGCGGGCCGGAACTCGGCAGCGGGCCTTTGCATGAGCGCCTGGAACTGCTGCGCCGCGAACACGACACCTTCCGCTCCGCCGTGGTGTGCGAGCCGCGCGGATCGGACGTGCTGGTGGGCGCGCTGCTGTGCGAACCGCACGCGGCCGATTGTGCAGCAGGCGTCATCTTCTTCAACAACGTGGGCTACCTCGGCATGTGCGGACACGGCACCATAGGCCTGGTGGCGACGCTGGCTTATATGAGCCGCATCGGCGTGGGCGTGCACCGCATCGATACGCCGGTTGGCGTGGTCGAGGCGGAGCTGCATGCGGACGGCAGCGTCACCGTGCAAAACGTGGCGGCTTACCGCGCGCAGCACGCGGTAACGGTGCAGGTGCCCGGCCACGGCGGCGTGACCGGCGACGTGGCCTGGGGCGGCAACTGGTTCTTCCTGGTGGCGGAGCACGGGCTGGAACTGCACGTCTCCAACGCGGGCGCGCTGACGGCGTTCACGTCCGCAGTGCGCCAGGCGCTGGCGGCAGCCGGCGTGACCGGCGACGGAGGCGCGGAGATCGACCATATCGAGCTGTTCGCGGCCTCGCGCAGCGGCGCGGACAGCCAGAACTTCGTTCTCTGCCCCGGCAACGCCTACGACCGCTCGCCTTGCGGCACCGGCACCAGCGCCAAGCTAGCCTGCCTGGCGGCCGACGGCAAACTGGCCGAGGGCGCCATCTGGCGGCAGGAAAGCATAGTCGGCAGCGTGTTCGAAGGCTCCTACCGCCACGACGGCGGCAAACTGATACCGAGCATACGCGGCCAGGCCTGGGTGAATTCGCAGGCCACGCTGATACTCGATCCGTCGGACCCGCTGGTGTGGGGCATCCGGTGACATCCCCCTCGCCCGACGTGCTCATTATCGGCGGCGGCATTATCGGCGCCGCCTGTGCGGACAGCCTGTCCGCGCGCGGCTTGCGCGTGACGGTGGTGGAACGGGACGTGGTGGGCTCCGGCGCCACGGCGGCGGGCATGGGACACCTCGTGGTCATGGACGACAACGAAGCGGAGCTGGCGCTGTCCGCATGGTCGCTGGAGCTGTGGCGCGAGTTTGTGGCCGAGCATCCGGAACGGCACGAATACAGCCAGTGCGGCACCATCTGGGTGGCCGCCGACGACGAAGAAATGGCCGCAGCGCGCGTCAAGGCAAAGACCTTGACGGCGCATGGCCTTCCCTGCGCGATGCTGGACGCGGCCAGCCTGTACGAACGCGAGCCGCAGCTGCGGCCCGGCCTGGCCGGCGGCCTGCTGGTCAATGGCGACGGCCTGGTGTACCCGCCCAAGAGCGCGCGCATGCTGATGGACCGCGCCGTGGCGCGTGGCGCGGCGCTTGTGTACGGCAGCGTCCACCATCTCGATGCGGACGGCAGTGTGCTTCTCGCGGATGGCACCCGCCTGCATCCCGGCCGCGTGCTGCTTGCGACGGGCTCGCGCTGCGCCGCGCTGCTCCCGGAACTGCCGGTGCAGCCGAAGAAGGGCCACGTCGCCATCACCGACCGCTATCCCGGCTTTATCCGCCACCAGCTGGTGGAACTGGGCTACATCAAGAGCGCCCACGCCGCCAGCGGCGACTCGGTGGCCTTCAACCTGCAGCCCCGTCCCACCGGCCAGATCCTGATCGGCTCCTCGCGCCAGTTCGGCACCACCGATCCCGCAGTGGAACACGCCATGATGGCGCGCATGCTGCGCCACGCCGCCGCCTTCACGCCCGCGCTGGCCGGCATGAACGTGCTGCGCTGCTGGACCGGCCTGCGCGCGGCGAGCCCGGACGGCCTGCCCATTATCGGCCCCCACCCGGCCCGTCCCGGCCTGTGGCTGGCTACCGGCCATGAAGGCCTGGGCATCACCACCTCGCTGGGCACGGCCCAGCTGGTGGCGGCGCAGATGTGCGGCGAAGCGGCGGCGATCCCGCACACGCCCTATCTTCCCAGCCGGTTTTCGCAAATGAGGCAGGGCCATGCCTGAGCTGATTTCCCTCTCCATCGACGGGCAGGAAGCCGTGGTGCCGGTTGGCGCCACCGTGATCGCAGCCATCGCCACGGCCGCCAATCTGCACGAGGCCGCGGCGACCATCACGCGCCGCTCCGTCGGCGGCCTGCTGCGCGGGCCTTTGTGCGGCATGGGCGTGTGCCATGAGTGCCGCGTCACCATAGATGGCCGACCGCACCAGCTCTCCTGCCAGACCCTGTGTCAGCCGGACATGGTGGTGGAAACGGCGCGCGCCCGGAGCTCCGCATGAAGCAGCTGTTCGACGTTCTCATTATCGGCGCCGGCCCCGCAGGCCTGGCGGCCGCCCACGCGGCGGCCACGCACGCGCCGGATGCCGCCATCTGCATCGTGGACGACAATCCGCTGAGCGGCGGCCAGATCTGGCGCGGCGGCGCGGACAAGCAGCGTGACTACCGCGCCCGCAAACTGTCACGCGAACTGCTGGCGGCGCGCAACGTGACCTTCATGCCCCAGTCCCGCGTACTGTACGCGCCCGGCCCGGGCCAGCTGCTGGTGCAGTCGCCCGGCGGCGCCGCCACGCTGTGCTACCAGCGCCTGATCCTCGCCACCGGCGCGCGCGAACTGCTGCTGCCCTTCCCCGGCTGGACACTGCCCGGTGTAACCGGCGCGGGCGGACTGCAGGCATTGGCCAAGGGCGGCTATCCCGTGGCGGGCAAGCGCGTCGTGGTTGCAGGTTCCGGCCCGCTGCTGCTGGCGGTTGCCGCAACGCTGGCCCGGCAAGGCGCGCACGTCGCCGCCATCGTCGAGCAGGCGCCCTTGCGCCGCCTGGCGCGCTTTGCGGCGGGACTGCTGGCTACGCCGTCCAAGATTGCCCAGGCGCTGCGCTTCAAGGCCCGCCTGCGCGGCATTCCCTATTACTACGACAGCTACGTCAGCGCCGCCGCAGGCGAAGACGGCCTGCAAAGCGTAAAGCTGATGTGCCGCGAAGGCACGTCCATGACCATCGCCTGCGACTATCTCGCCTGCGGCTACGGCCTGGTTCCCAGCCCGGAGCTGGCCATGGCGCTGGGCTGCGAGCTCCACCCCACCACGCAGGCGGCCAGGGTGGACCAGTACCAGCAAACCAGCATGCCCGGCATCTACTGCGCCGGCGAAGGAACCGGCGTGGGCGGCGTGGACAAGGCGCTGGCGGAAGGCCGCATTGCGGGCCTGGCCGCCATCGGCCGCGAAGACCTGGCCCGGCGCCACTTTCCCCGCCGCGCGCGCTGGCAAGCCTTCGCGCAGCGCCTCGCGCGCGCCTTCGCCCTGCGCCCCGAGATTGCGGCACTGGCGGACGACGCCACCATCGTCTGCCGCTGCGAGGACGTTTGCCACGGCGAACTGCGCCAACACGGCAGTTGGCGCAGCGCCAAGCTGCACACGCGCTGCGGCATGGGTCCTTGCCAGGGACGCATCTGCGGCGGCGCCACCGCCACGCTGTACGGCTGGCGGCCAGATTCGGTACGCGTTCCGATTACACCGGCACGCGTCGATAGCATCATCCACTCATAACCTCAGGAGATCAGCATGAGCGCAGCAAAATGGCAGGGCATATTCCCGGCGGTGACCACCAAGTTCCACGCCAACGAGGAGCTGGACCACGCCGAAATGGAAAAGCATTTCGAGTTCCAGATCCAGAACGGCGTGCACGGCATGGTCACTTGCGGCTCGCTGGGTGAAGCCAGCACGCTGTCGCTGGAGGAGAAGCTGGCCGTGGCGCAAACCGCCGTCAAGGTATCCAAAGGCCGCGTGCCGGTGCTGGCCAATGTGTCCGAAACCCGCACCACCAACGCCATCCGCTATGTTGAGCAGGCGCGCGAACTGGGCGTGGACGGCTTCATGGTCATGCCTTCGGTGCTGTACGCGGCGGACGCGCGCGAAGCGAAGGACAATCTGCGCACCATCGCCGCCGCAGCCAAGCTGCCCATCATGGTCTACAACAACCCGGTGACCTACAAGGTGGACCTGACGCCGGAAGACTTCCAGGAACTGGCCGATTGCGAGCACATCGTCGCCATCAAGGAATCGACCGACAACATCCGCCGCATCACCGACCTGCGCAACGCCGTGGGCACGCGCTACCAGCTGTTCATGGGCGTGGACGACCTGTCCTTCGAAGGCCTCGCCGTGGGCGCGGACGGCCTGCTGGCCGGCCTGGTGGTGGCCTTCCCGGCCGAAACCGTAGCCCTGTACAAGCTGATGAAGGCCAAGCGCTACGACGAAGCGCTGGCTCTGTACCAGTGGTTCATGCCGCTGCTGCACCTGGACGTCTCCACCAAGCTGGTGCAGAACCTGAAGCTGGTGGAAGCGCTGGTCGGTGTTGGCAACGAGATGGTGCGCCGTCCGCGCCAGCCGCTGCAAGGCGCCGAACGCGCCAAGGTCACCGCCATCGTGCAGCAGGCGCTGGCCACCCGTCCGGACCTGAGCCGCCTGTTCTAAGCACGGCCGCAGGCTTTTAATCATATTATTGACTAAAGAAAGCCGGGAGATAGGCGGGACTACTGAACTGTGAAATGATGTTTGCCCATACCGAAACGGATAGAGGCAGCCATGCAATTCCAGACCACAAACAGACTCGCCTTCTCCGTCCTAGGCATGGCACTGGCGACAGCCGCCCATGCCGCAGGCCCCAGCGCCGCCGATGGCAAGCGCATTTTCCAGAACAACTGCGCCATGTGCCATACCGCGTCGCCGGACATGGCCACGCTGGCCGGGCCGCCGCTGTTCAACGTGCTTGGACGCAAAACCGCAGGCGTTCCGGGGTTTGCCTATTCCAATGCCTTGTCCGCCCTGGGCGCCAAGGGCGGCCACTGGACCGCGCGGGAGCTGGACCTGTTCCTGAAAGACCCCGCCGTCTACGCCCCCGGCACCACGATGCCAGTCGCCGTGGCGCAGCCGGACGACCGCCGTGCGCTGCTGGCCTACCTCGCATCCGCGAAAGGCAAGGCGTCAGCGGCAAAGGCTGCGCCGGCGGCGGCCGCACCGGTCCAGGCAGCAGCCATCGCTGAAGAAGAACACTGGAGCGACGACAAGCCCGGACGCATGCACGAGGTGCGCGTGGCGGACCTGCCGCCGCCGTTTGCCAGCGCCAGCGCCGGCAACAGCCCCCGCAACGTTCCCCGTCCCGAGGGCGCGCTGCCGTCCGTGCCTGAGAATTTCAGCGCCAGCCTGTGGGCCACCGATCCGGACCGGGGCCGCGTGATGGCGAAGGCGCCGAACGGCGACATCTTCATTTCATCGACCACGAAGCGGCTCATCAAGGTATTCCGCTCGTCGACGGGCGAAAAAGCGGACACCGTAACCGTGTTCGCGTCCAAACTGGACCGCCCTTTCGGCTTCGCGTTCTGGCCCGTGGGGCCGAATCCGCAATACCTGTACGTGGCGAACGTGAACTCCATCGTGCGCTTCCCCTACCGCAACGGCGACCTCGTGGCCAGCGGAGAACCGGAAGTGGTGGTGCCCACCCTGACGGCGGAAACCGGCAGCCATTCGTCCCGCACGCTGGTGTTCTCGGCCGACAGCAAGACCATGTACCTGTCCATCGGCTCGGCCTCGAATGTGGCGGAAGGCATAGGCGCGACGCCGCCGGAACCGCTGGCGCAATGGGAAGCCAGGCACGGACTGGGCGCAGCCTGGGGCAGCGAACTTGACCGCGCCCTGGTGCTGGCATTCGACGCGGACGGCAAGAACAAGCGCACCCACGCCACCGGCTTGCGCAACTGCGTGGGCATGTATTTGTACCCTCGCACCGGCGAGTTGCTGTGCAGCGTGAACGAGCGCGACATGCTGGGCGATAACCTGCCGCCCGACTATCTGACGCGCGTAAAGGGCGGCGCCCACTACGGCTGGCCGTGGCACTACATCGGCGGCCACGAGGAGCCGCGCCTGCAGGGGCAGCGGCCCGACCTGAAAGCCAAGGTCACCGCGCCGGACCTGCTACTCACCGCGCACTCCGCGCCGCTCGGCATGGTGATGTACCAGGCACCGGCCGCAGCCCGCGCGGCCTTCCCGCCCGCCTACGACGGCGACCTGTTCCTGGCCCTGCATGGATCGTGGAACCGCGCCACGCGCACCGGTTCGAAAGTGGTGCGCGTGTTCATGAAGAACGGCGTGCCCGCCGGACAGTACCAGGACTTCATGACGGGCTTTGTCATCAGCGACAAGGAAGTGTGGGGACGTCCGTCGTCCGTCGTGGTACAGAACGACGGTTCGCTGCTGGTGGACGACGACGTGACGGGCGAAATCTGGCGCGTTGCTCCCAAGCCAGCGCCAAAGTAAGCTAGCGTAGCGCCAGCGCTCCGCCCGGCGCACGCGCGGCGCCGGCTTCGTCCAGCTTGAAGATGCCCACCACCTGATCCAGCATGGCCGCTTGCTCCTGCAGCGACTGCGCGGCGGCGGCGGCTTGCTCCACCAGCGCGGCGTTCTGCTGCGTGGCGTCGTCCATCTGGATGATGGACTGGTTGACCTGGCCGATGCCGTCGCTTTGCTCGTGGCTGGCCGACGCGATCTCCACCATCAGCGTGGCGACATGCTGCACCGACGCCACAATTTCCGTCATCGCGGCGCCCGCCGTGTCGGCCAGCTTGCCGCCCGCCTCCACCTTGGCCACCGAATCGACGATCAGCTCCTTGATCTCCTTGGCCGCAGCGGCCGAGCGCTGCGCCAGGTTGCGCACCTCGGAGGCCACCACCGCAAAGCCGCGCCCCTGCTCGCCCGCGCGCGCCGCCTCCACCGCCGCGTTCAAGGCCAGGATATTGGTCTGGAAAGCGATGCCGTCGATAACGCCGATAATGTCCGACATCTTGCGCGAGCTGGCGGTGATTTCGCCCATCATGTCCACCACCTGCGTAACGACCGTGCCGCCCCTCACCGCTGCGGACGTGGTGGCCGACACCAGCTTGTTGGCCTCCTCCGCGTTGGCGGTGTTCTGCTTGACGGTGGACGTGAGCTGCTCCATCGCGGCGGCGGTTTCCTCCAGGTTGGACGCCTGGTGCTCGGTGCGCGCGGACAAGTCGAAATTGCCGGTGGCGATTTCGCTCGAGGCTGTGCTGATCAGCTGCGTGCTGTCGCGCACCTTGAGGATGGTGCCGTTCAGCGAGGACACGAAACGGTTGAACGCCGACGCCAGCGCGCCGATTTCGTCCTCCGACTCCACCGGCATGCGGCGGCTCAAATCGCCGTCGCCGCTGGCGATATCGCCCAGCATTTCGGCGGCGCGCATCACCGGCGCGGCGATCGCGCGCGCGATCAGATAAATGGCGAACAGGCCGATGCCGCCGCCCACCAGCGCCGCGATCAGCGAGGAGACCGTGGCCGAACGCACGATATTGCCCAGCACTTCATTCTCCGGCACTTCCGCCAGCACGTACAGATTCAGCTCGGGGATGAAGGAGGAAGCCACGAACTGCGTGCCGTCCGGGCCCTTGTAGGTGGCGTGCGCAAACTTCTCGCCGTTCAGCAAAGTCTTGCTCAGCTCCGGGGTGAAGCCCGGCACGTCCTTGAGCAAATGCTTGCCGTCGCCCAGCGCGGGATTGCGGTGCACCACCACCGTGCCGTTGGCGCGCACCAGGTAGACAAAGCCGGACTTGCCCAGCTTGTAGGCGCGCACAGCCTGCGCCAGCGAATTCACGCTCAGCCCCAGGCCAGCCACGCCCAGCTTGCCGCCGGCCGTCTGCACGCGGGTATTGATGAACAACATATAGCTGTCGGCGCTGACGTCCTTGTCCAGGTCCAGCGTATAGGCCTTGCCGCTGTTGAGGAAGTCGTAGAACCACTGGTCGCTGGCCTTGTCCTTGCTCAGCGTGCGGTCGTAGCCCTTGTCGACGAAATACTTGCCGGTGCCGTGCGACACCCAGAACACCGTGGCCGCCTGGTTCTTCGCCTTCAGCTGCGCGGCCTCCTTCTGCCATGCGGCCACGCCCTCGTCCGGCACACCGGCCTCCTCCCAGCCATGCAGGAAGGTGTTGTTGGCCAGCGTTAGCGACACCGACAGCGGCTGCGCAATCTGGCGCTGGATGTCGTTGCGGATTTCGCCGATTTGCGCCGGCAGCTCCTGCTCCACCACGCGCTCCCGGCTGTTCTTGCTGCTCATGACGATGCTGAGCGTGGACGAGATGATGATGAACAGCAGCAGGCACAGGCCCATGCTCAGCATCAGTTTGTTCTTGATCGACAGCCGGCGCAGCAAAAGCATAAGGACTCCCCCAAAAAAAATTATGAACGCCGTCTAGCGCGGCATGGCTATTTTCCGCTATTTGATGCGCGTCCAATAGCCCGGTTGCGCATATATTTCTTTTAACTCGTCTATAAAGAAACGTATCTTGGCAGGCAGATGCCTTTGCTGTAAATAGACAGCCATGATGTCATAGTCCGGCAAGGCGAAATCGTCCAGCACCGTGATCAGGCTGCCCTCGGCCAGCTGCGCCTGGATCTCCCAGGTGGAACGCCACGCCAGGCCCAGGCCCTCGCACGCCCAGCGGTGCAGCAGTTCGCCGTCGTTGCAATCCAGGTTGCCCTGAACCCGTATCGTCACCGGCTTGCCGCCCTGCTGGAAATACCAGCCGCGCTGCTGGCCGCCCTGCAGGTTGAAGGCCAGGCAGTTGTGGTGCGCCAGGTCGTCCAGCGTGCGCGGGATGCCGTGGCGGTCGAAATAGTCCGGCGTGCCGCACACCACGCGGCGGTTCTTGGCCAGCTTCACCGCCACGAAACTCGGATCGATCACGCCGCCGATGCGGATACCGAGGTCATAGCCCTCGCGCACCAGGTCTATCACCTGGTCGGTCAGGTTGAAGGACACCTGCACCTCCGGATTGGCCGCCAAAAAAGCCGGCGCGTGCGGCGCCACATGCTGGCGGCCGAACGACGCGGGGGCGGACACGATCAAATGGCCGGTCGCCTTGTGCCGCCCCTCCGAGATATTCCGCTCCGCCACCTCGAAGTCCGACAGCAGCTTGCGGCAGTCGTCGAGGAAGACATTGCCCTGTTCCGTGAGCGTGAGATGGCGCGTGGTGCGGTGCATCAGCTTCACGCCCAGCCGCTTTTCCAGCGCGTCTATGCGCCGCCCCAGCATCACCGGCGTGATGTTCTGCACCAGCGCGGCGCGCGCCAGGCTGCCCTTTTCCACCACCGCCACGAAGGCTTCGATTTGTTTGAGTTTGTCCATGAATTCATTATTCCATACTCAGGGTATCGAATAAACCGATATTTTGTTGTCTTATCAAGCGCATGGATCGCCTATAGCATACAAAACATCAACAACGGTATTGCACATAACTCGAGGAGAACACCATGGCAAAGATGACGGCAGCCGAAGCGGCGGTCCATGTCCTGCAAAAAGAAGGCATCACGGTCGCATTCGGCGTACCCGGCGCGGCCATCAACCCGCTGTACGCGGCACTGAAAAAGAACGGCGGCATCAAGCACATCCTGGGCCGCCACGTGGAAGGCGCCTCGCACATGGCAGAAGGATACACCCGCGCCGCAGCGGGCAATATCGGCGTCTGCATCGGCACCTCCGGCCCGGCCGGCACCGACATGATCACCGGCCTGTACTCCGCCCAGGCGGATTCGATTCCCATCCTGTGCATCACCGGCCAGGCGCCGCGCGCCCGCCTGCACAAAGAAGACTTCCAGGCCGTGGACATTTCCTCCATCGCCAAACCGGTCACCAAGATGGCCACCACCGTGCTGGAACCGGCCCAGGTGCCGCGCGTGTTCCAGCAAGCCTTCCACCTGATGCGCTCCGGCCGTCCAGGCCCGGTGCTGATCGACCTGCCTTTCGACGTGATGATGGCGCAGATCGAGTTCGATCCCGACACCTACACGCCGATGGAAGTGTACAAGCCGCGCGCCTCCCGCGCCCAGGTTGAGAAAGCGCTGGGCATGCTGAACGACGCGGACAAGCCACTGATCACCGCCGGCGGCGGCATCATCAACGCCAACGCCTCCGCGCTGCTGCAGGAATTCGCCGAAATCATCAACGTGCCCGTGATCCCGACGCTGATGGGCTGGGGCACCATCCCCGACGACCACCCGCTGATGGCGGGCATGGCCGGCCTGCAGACCTCGCACCGCTACGGCAACGCCACGGTGCTGGCCTCCGACTTCATGATAGGCATCGGCAACCGCTGGGCCAACCGCCACACCGGCTCGGTGGACGTGTTCACCGCCGACCGCACCTTCGTCCACGTGGACATCGAACCCACCCAGATCGGCCGCGTGTTCGGTCCGGACCTGGGCATCGTATCCGACGCGGGCTACGCGCTGGAGCTGTTCGTGGAAGTGGCCAAGGAATGGAAGGCGGCGGGCAAGCTGAAAGACCGCACCGGCTGGGTACACCAGTGCCAGGAACGCAAGCGCACCATGCTGCGCAAGACCCACTACGACGAAGTGCCGGTCAAGCCGCTGCGCGTGTACGAGGAAATGAACAACTACTTCGGCCGCAATACGCGCTACGTGTCCGCCATCGGCCTGTCGCAGATCGCCGCCGCGCAGTTCCTGCACGTGTACCAGCCGCGCAACTGGATCAACTGCGGCCAGGCCGGCCCACTGGGCTGGACCATCCCCGCCGCGCTGGGCGTGCGCGCCGCCGACCCGACCACCGACATCGTCGCGATTTCGGGCGACTACGACTTCCAGTTCCTGATCGAAGAGCTGGCCGTGGGCGCGCAGTTCAAGCTGCCCTACATCCACGTGCTGGTGAATAACAGCTACCTGGGCCTGATCCGCCAGTCGCAGCGCGGCTTCGATATGGACTTCTGCGTGCAGCTGGCCTTCGAGAATGTGAACGCGCCGGAACTGAACGGCTACGGCGTGGACCACGTGGCCGTGGTGGAAGGCCTGGGCTGCAAGGCCATCCGCGTGCACAAGCCGGACGACATCATCCCCGCCTTCGAAAAAGCGCGCGAACTGATGGCGCAGTTCAGCGTGCCGGTGGTGGTCGAGATCATCCTGGAGCGCGTGACAAATATCGCCATGGGTACCGAGATCAACGCCATCAACGAATTCAACGACATCCTGGATGTCGCGTAAGGAGCACAACATGCCTAAATTCGCCGCCAACCTCACCATGCTGTTCAACGAGCTGCATTTCCTGGACCGCTTTGGCGCCGCCTCGCGCGCCGGCTTCAAGGGCGTGGAGTTCCTGTTCCCCTACGACTTCGAGGCGGACCAGCTGGCAGAAAAGCTGCACCAGTACCAGCTCGAGATGGTCCTGCACAACCTGCCCGCCGGCCAGTGGGCGGCGGGCGAACGCGGCATCGCCTGCCTGCCGGACCGCGTGGGCGAGTTCGAACAAGGCGTGGAGAACGCGCTGCGCTACGCAAAGGCGCTGGGCACGCGGCGCATCAACTGCCTGGTTGGCATCCTGCCGTCCAACGTGGAGCGCGCCAAGGCGCAGGACACGCTGGTGCGCAACCTGAAGTTCGCGGCCGCCGCGCTGAAGAAGGCCGGCATTCCGCTGCTGATCGAGCCTATCAACACCTTCGATATTCCGGGCTTCTTCCTGTCCGGCACCCGCCAGGGCCTGGAACTGATCGAAGCCGTGGGCTCGGACAACCTGTTCCTGCAGTACGACATCTACCACATGCAGCGCATGGAGGGCGAACTGGCCAACACCATCAAGGCCAACCAGTCCGTCATCAAACATATCCAGCTGGCCGACAATCCGGGCCGCTTCGAACCCGGCACCGGCGAGATCAACTACCGCTACCTGCTGAACTACCTGGACCAGATCGGCTACGACGGCTGGGTGGGCTGCGAATACAAGCCGCAAAACGGCACAGAAGAAGGCCTGGGCTGGATCCAGAAGCTTGCAGCATAACTACTAACTATCAAGGAGAATCAACATGGCAAACCTCGGATTCATCGGCCTGGGCATCATGGGCGCCCCTATGGCGGGCCACCTGCAAACCGGCGGCCACAAGCTCTACCTGCACGACATCAAGAACCCGCCGGCCAACCTGATCGACGGCGGCGCCACCGTGTGCACCTCGGCTGCCGAAGTGGCCAAGCGCGCCGACATCATCTTCCTGATGGTGCCGGACACCCCGCACGTGGAAGAAGCGCTGTTCGCTGAAAACGGCGTGGCAGCAGGCCTCACGGCGGGCAAGATCGTGGTCGACATGAGCTCCATCTCGCCCATCGCCACCAAGGAATTCGCCAAGAAGATCAACAAGAAAAGCTGCGCCTACCTGGATGCGCCGGTCTCCGGCGGCGAAGTGGGCGCCAAGGCGGCATCGCTGACCATCATGGTCGGCGGCCCGGCGGAAGCGTTCGACACCGTCAAGCCGCTGTTCGACCTGATGGGCAAAAACATCACTCTGGTAGGCGGCAACGGCGACGGCCAGACCACCAAGGTGGCCAACCAGATCATCGTGGCGCTGAACATCCAGGCCGTGGCGGAGGCGCTGCTGTTCGCCTCCAAGGCCGGCGCCGACCCGGCCAAGGTGCGCGAAGCGCTGATGGGCGGCTTTGCCTCGTCGCGCATCCTGGAGGTGCACGGCGAGCGCATGGTCAAGCGCGCATTCAATCCCGGCTTCCGCATCCAGCTGCACCAGAAGGACCTGAACCTGGCGCTGCAGGGCGCCAAGCAGCTGGGCGTATCGCTGCCCAACACCGCCAACACGCAGGAGCTGATGAACGCCTGCGCCGCCAACGGCCTGTCCGGCCTCGACCACTCCGCGCTGTGCCAGGCCATCGAGCTGATGTCCAACCACAAGATCGCGCAGGGTTGACGCAATGGCGGGTTACGGCGCTCCGCGCCTAACCCGCCAGCTCCACCGTTACAGCATCAACGAAGAAAGAAGCCCATCATGTCCGTCACAGATCCTCGCCAAGATCCTCGCCAAGACCCTCGCCAATTCCTGCTCGACCTGTACAACGCAGCCATCAGCGCCGTCCACCCGCGCACGCTGCTGTCCGAATTCCTGCCCCAGCCTCCCGCCAACGGCAAAACCCTCGTCATCGGCGCAGGCAAAGGCGCGGCGGCGATGGCCGAAGCGGTCGAGCGCAACTGGAACGGCCCCATATCCGGCCTGGTGGTCACCCGCTACGGCCACGGCGCCAGGACCGAACATATCGAAGTCGTGGAAGCCTCCCACCCCGTCCCCGACGAAGCCGGCCAGCAGGCCGCCGCGCGCATGCTGGACATGGTGCAGGGCCTCACCGAAAACGACCTGGTGCTCTGCCTGATCTCCGGCGGCGGCTCCGCCCTGCTCGCCTTGCCCGCGGAAGGCATCACCCTGGCCGAAAAACAGGCCCTGAACAAAGCCCTGCTGCGCAGCGGCGCGGCCATCGGCGAAATGAACTGCGTGCGCAAGCACCTCTCCGCCATCAAGGGCGGCCGCCTCGCGCTGGCCTGCGGCAAAGCGCGCGTGGTCACCCTGCTGATCTCCGACGTGCCCGGCGACGACCCGCGCGTGATCGCCAGCGGCCCCACGCTGCCGGACGCCACCACCAGCGCCCAGGCCCTCGCCATCCTGCGCAAGTACAAAATCGACATTCCGCAAAGCGTGCACGCCCACCTGGAATCGCCCGCCAGCGAAACGCCCAAGCCGGGCGACGCCCGCTTCGAGCGCCACAGCCACCACGTCATCGCCACCGCGCAGGACGCGCTGGAAGCGGCTGCCGACAAAGCCCGCGACGCCGGCATCACGCCCTACATCCTGTCCGACGGCATAGAAGGCGAAGCGCGCGACATCGGCCTGATGCACGCCGCGCTGGCGCGCCAGGTCATCGCGCGCGGCCAGCCCTTCGAACGTCCCTGCGTCATCCTGTCCGGCGGCGAAACCACGGTCACAGTGCGCGGCAACGGGCGCGGCGGCCGCAACGTCGAATTCCTGCTCAGCCTCGCGCTGGCGCTGGAAGCGGCGCCCGGCGTGCACGCCATCGCCTGCGACACCGACGGCATCGACGGCTCGGAAGACAACGCCGGCGCCCTCTACGAACCGGACACGCTGGCGCGCGCCGAAGCCCTGGGCGTGAGCGGCAAAGCGCACCTGGCCAACAACGACGGCTACAGCTTCTTCAGCGCGCTGGACGATTTGGTGGTGAGCGGGCCGACCCGCACCAACGTCAACGACTTCCGCGCCATCCTAATTCTTTGAAAGAGACCAACCATGCGCCGTGAACGCAAAGCCAAAATAGTGGCCACCCTGGGGCCAGCGAGCTCCGAACGCAGCACCATCCAGGCGCTGTTCGAAGCAGGCGCCGACGTCTTCCGCTTCAACTTCAGCCACGGCAGCCACGCCGACCACCAGCGCCGCCACGCCATCGTGCGCGACATAGAAAAAGAGCTGGGCCGCCCGATCGCCATTTTGGCCGACCTGCAAGGCCCCAAGCTGCGCATCGGCGTGTTCAGCGGCGGCAAGGTAAACGTGAGCGCCGGCGCCGAATTCGTGCTGGACCAGAACCCGGACCAGGGCAACGCCACGCGCGTCTGCCTGCCGCACCCCGAGCTGTTCGCAGCGGTGAGCGCAGGCCAATCGCTGCTGCTGGACGACGGCAAGGTGCGGCTGGAAGTGCTGGCCAGCGACGCCAGCACCATCCGCACCCGCGTGGTCAACAGCGGCGTGCTGTCGGACCGCAAAGGCGTCAACGTGCCGGACGCCGTGCTGCCCATCCCCGCGCTCACCACCAAGGACAGGCAAGACCTCGAATTCGCGCTTGGCCTGGGCGTGGACTGGATCGCGCTGTCCTTCGTGCAGCGGCCCGAAGACGTGAAGGAAGCGCAAGCCATCGTCAACGGCCGCGCCGGCGTGCTGTCCAAGCTTGAAAAGCCGGCCGCGCTGGACCGGCTCGAAGAAATCGTCGCCGCATCGGACGCCGTGATGGTGGCGCGCGGAGACCTCGGCGTGGAACTGCCGCCCGAGCGCGTGCCCGGCGTGCAAAAACGCATCGTGCGCATGTGCCGCAAGCACGGCAAGCCGGTGGTGGTGGCCACGCAGATGCTCGAATCGATGATCAGCGCGCCGGTGCCGACGCGGGCCGAAGCCTCCGACGTGGCCAACGCCGTGTACGAAGGCGCGGACGCGGTCATGCTCTCGGCCGAATCGGCCAGCGGCGCCTACCCGGTGCAGGCGGTCGCCCTCATGCACCGCATCATCTCCGAAGTGGAACGCGACCCCTACTACCAGGCCCTGATCGACGCCCAGCACGAAGCGCCGCTGCCAAACAAGGGCGACGCCATCTGTGCCGCGCTGCGCGACGTCACGCAAATCATGGGCGTGGTGGCGACGGTGACCTACACCACGTCCGGCCACAGCAGCCTGCGCGCCGCGCGCGAGCGGCCGGCGGCCCCCATCGTCAGCATCACCCCCAACCGCGCCACGGCGCGCCGCCTGGCGCTGGCCTGGGGCGTGCACAGCACGGTCAGCCCCGACGTCCACAGCGTGGACGAGATGGTGGCGGCAGCCTGCCGCATCGCCCTGCGCGAAGGCTTCGTCAAACCTGGCGACCAGATCGCCATCGCCGCCGGCACCCCGTTCGGCCAACCCGGCACCACCAACCTCCTCCGCCTCGCCGAAATCTGGCCGCAATAATCTTTCCAAACACCAAAATGGGGTCAGGGTTAATTATTTTTGCAATATTAACCCTGACCCCTTTTTGGTTTTTTGCAATGGCGCTTATTCGCCGCGCTGGTGGACTTGCCGGCCGGCGGCGTAGGTGGCGCTGATGGCGCGGTCGTCGCCCAGCATGGCCAGCGCGAACAGCAGCTCTTCGAGGCTGTTCGTGCGCGTGGTGCGGCGCTCGAGCAGCGGCGTGGCTTTCGGGTCGAGCACGATGAAGTCGGCTTCGGCGCCAGGCGCGAAGTTGCCTACCGTGCCTTCGAGCCGCATGCTGCGCGCGCCGCCCAGCGTGGCGAGGTAGAACATGCGCAGCGCCGGCATGTAGGTGCCGCCCATGCGCGCGACCTTGTAGGTTTCGTTCATCGTCTGCAGCATGGAGAAGGAAGTGCCGGCGCCCACGTCGGTGGCCAGCGACAGCGCCACCTGCGCCTTGTCGGCGCCGGCGAAGTCGAACAGGCCGCTGCCCAGGAACAGGTTGGATGTGGCGCACATCGATACCGCCGCGCCGGTTGCGGCCATGCGCGCGCGGTCTTCGTTGTCGAGCCAGATGCAGTGCGCGTACATGGAGCGCGGACGCAGCATGCCGTATTGGTCGTACACGTCCAGGTAGCTGCGCGCTTTCGGGAACAGGGACTTTACCCAGGCTACTTCGTCGGTGTTTTCGGCGACGTGGGTCTGCACGTAGGTGTCCGGGTAGGCTTGCGCCAATTCGCCCGCCAGCTGCAGCTGCGCTTCGGTCGACGTGGGGGCGAAGCGCGGCGTGATGGCGTACATATTGCGGCCCTTGTTGTGCCAGCGCTTGATCAGTTCTTCGCTTTCGCGCGCGCCGCCTTCCGCCGTGTCCTGCAGGAAGCCGGGGCAGTTCCGGTCCATCATCACTTTGCCCGCCGCCATGCGCAGGTTGCGCTGCTCGCTCGCGCCGAAGAAGGCGTCCACCGATTCGGGGTGCACGGTGCAGTAGACCATGGCGGTGGTGGTGCCGCAGCGCAGCAGCTCGCCGAGGAAGAAATCGGCCACGCTGCGCGCGTGGTCGGGGTCCTGGAAGCGGCGCTCGGTCGGGAAGGTGTAGCTGTCGAGCCATGGCAGCAGCCCCGGCGCGGGCGAGGCGATCATGTCGGTCTGCGGGTAGTGGATGTGCGTGTCGATGAAACCGGGCATGATGATCTTGCCACGATAGTCGCGCACCAGGGCGCCTTCCGGCAGCGTAGCCTTCAGTTTGTCGTAGTCGCCTGCGGCTTTCACGCGGCCTTCTTCCAGCACCAGCAGGCCGTCTTCATGCCAATGGTGGGCCTGGCCGCTGAGTGCAGGGTCGCCCGTGAAGTGCAGGATGCTGGCGCGGAAGGCCTTTAATGTCGTCTCGATTTTGTTCATGATTGCGTAGTAGTTTAATGATAGGCGGCAGGGCTGGACGAACTCCGGCCTTATGCCATGACAGGCTATCAGCCGCCTGGCGCGGATTCATATCGCCTTCCTTATGGCCGCTATGCGCGCGCCGGCGGCCTGCGAGGCGGCCTTGCGCGGTACTGTCTCGCTTGTATTTTCGAGGAGTCCGACCATGTGTGGCATCGTCGGCGTGCTTGCGCGCGCCCCTGCAAATCAAACCATTTACGATGCGCTGCTGTTGCTGCAGCATCGCGGCCAGCAGGCCGCAGGCATCGCCACCGATAGCGACAGTATCTTCGCCATGCACAAGGCGAACGGCCTGGTGACGGACGTCTTCCGCACCAGGAATATGCGTTCGCTGCGCGGCGGCGCGGGCATAGGCCACTGCAGCTGCGCCGCTTACGGTCCCTCGTGCGACGAGGAGGCGCAGCCGTTTTACGTGAACGCGCCGTTCGGCATCACGCTGGCGCACAACGGCTGGCTTTCCAATGGCGACGCCTTGCGCGCCGAGCTGTCCCTTGCTGGCAAGCGGCATATGAATACGGCGTCCGACGCGGAGGTGCTGCTGAACGTGCTGGCCCACGAGCTGCATGTGGCCTGCCATGGCAGGGACTTTAGCGCCGAGGCCCTGTTCACGGCCGTTGGGGCTCTGCAGGCGCGCGTGCAAGGTTCCTATGCTGTGGTGGCGCTGGTCGCGGGCCGGGGCTTGCTGGCCTTCCGCGATCCGCAAGGCGTGCGCCCGCTGTGCCTGGGCATGCAGCCGCCTGAAGATGGCGCCGGGTTCATGGTGGCCAGCGAGTCCGTGGCGTTGGACGGCATGGGCTACGGCTTGGTGCGCGACATCGCCCCCGGCGAGGCGGTCTTTATCACCGCAGCGGGCGAACTGGCGGCGCGCCGGCTCGCGGCCGATACCCCGGCGCGGCCCTGTGCCTTCGAGTTCGTCAGCCTGGCGCGGCCGGATTCGGTGATCGACGGCGCCTCGGTGTACGCGGCGCGGCTAAAACTGGGGGAACTGCTGGCCGCGCAGGTGCGCAGCGAAATCGATGCCGCCGCCATCGACGTGGTGATGCCTGTGGACGATGTCTCCCGTCCAGCCGCCATCCAGCTTGCGCTCAGGCTTGGCGTCAAGTACCGCGAGGGTTTTATCCAGAACCGCTATCCGGGCCGCAGTTTTGACTTGCCCGCAGGTGCGGCGCGGCGCGCCCCCGGCCTGCGGCTGAACGCCATCGCAGCGGAGTTCAAAGGCCGGCGCGTGCTGCTGGTGGAGGATGCCATTGTGGACGGCGCCAGCAGCCGGGAAGTCGTGCAACTGGCGCGCAGCGCGGGCGCGAGCTACGTGGCTCTGGCGTCCACGGCGCCGCCGGTGTTGCAGCCCAAGGCCTATGGCGTGGACTGGCCTGCACGCCGCAAGCCCGCAGCACTGGGTAGCACGCGCGAGGAAATGCGCAGCGCCGTCACGGCGGACGCGCTGGTATTCCAGACACTGCCCGCCTTGAAGGACGCCATCGCCAGCGCGTCCCCGGCCTTGAAGCAGCTGGAGACGTCGTGCTTCGATGCGCCCCAGGCTAACCCTTAGCTGCCGCGATACGTCGAATAGGCCCACGGCGACACCACGATAGGCACGTGGTAGTTCTGGGCCGCATCCGCAATGCCGAAGGCGATCACCACTTCATCGATAAAGCGCGGCTCCGGCAAGGCGACGCCTTGCGCCGCGAAGTAATCGCCAGCGCCGAACACCAGCTCGTATTTGCCGGTCTTGACCTCGTCGCCGAGCAGCAAAGGCTGTTCGCAGCGGCCGTCCTGGTTGGTGGTGTCGGTTTTTATCAACACCTTCGCGCCGCCGTCCACGCGGTACAGCTTTACCTGTACGCCCGCGCCAGGTCTGCCCTGCGTGATGTCCAAAACGTGTGTACTCAGTTTGCCCATGATGTCTCGCTTTCTTGTTGATTGAAACAGGAACTCCTGTCTGAAAATCATATACGGCACAGGACTGTCCGATATATGCGCAGGCGGATAACAACCATGACCCCGGCGGACATAATCGGGCCTCCAATACAATAAAAGAGGGAGACGCAATATGAACGCATTCCGAGTAAGCGCCGCAGCCGCGGTGGCGGTGCTGGCTTTCGCCACGGGCATGCAGCAGGCCGGCGCGGCCGACTGGAGCGACACGTCGATAGGCTACCGCTACGGCACCCGCTACGCCGAGCCGTACAACAGCAAGGACATCGACAAGCACATCCTGAACTTCACCCACGCCAGCGGCTATAAATATGGCAGCAATTACGTGAACGTGGACTTGCTGAATTCGGACGGCAACGACGCCAACGCCCACGAGGCTTACATCCTGTACCGCCACACGCTGGACATCGGCAAACTAAGCGGCAAGGAATTCAAATTCGGTCCGGTGCGGGGCCTGGGTGCGACGGCAGGTTTTGACTGGAACACCAAGAACGACCACAGCTACGATTCAAAGAAACGCATGCTGGTGGCCGGCCCCACGCTGATGCTGGACGTGCCGGGCTTCCTCAACGTGAGCCTGCTGGCTGTATGGGAAAGCAACCAGCCTATCGGCATTGCCAGCCGCTATACCTACGATACGCACGCCTTGTTGAACGCATCCTGGGGCATCCCGCTCGGCCAATCCGGCTGGGCTTTTGAGGGCTACACCAACTGGCTGGGCCACAAAGGCAAGAACGAATTCGGCGGCCCGACCGCGCCGGAGCTGAACTTCGACGCGCAACTGATGTATGACGTTAGCGGCGCCGCCGGCCTGAAGCCGAGAACGCTGCGCGTGGGCCTGGAATACCAGTACTGGCGCAACAAATTCGGCACCCCGCACAGCGTTCCCGGCGCCACCGCCAAAACGCCCATGGTCCGCGCCGAGTACCATTTCTAAGCCAATACGCAACAAGCCAGCTAGTCCGGCGGGACTGGCTGGCCTTCAGGCTGGACTAGCAGCACACGCTTGGTTATATTGCTCGTACTGAAAGTCACCGAGAGCTGCCATGCCTACCCTGGACCCGCGCATAGACGCCTATATCGCCAAATCCGCCGAATTCGCCCAGCCCATCCTGGAGCACCTGCGCGCCGTCGTGCATGCGGCTTGCCCGGACGTGGAGGAGACCATGAAGTGGAGCTTCCCGCATTTCCAGTACAACGGCATGTTGTGCAGCATGGCTTCGTTCAAGGCGCATTGCGCGTTCGGCTTCTGGAAGGGCGAGCTGCTGGTGGCGGAGGCGGACGCGAAAACCCAGGAGGCCATGGGCCAGTTCGGGCGCATCACCGCCATCAAGGACCTGCCGCCGAAGAAGACGCTGGAGTCGTATATCAAGAAGGCGATGAAGCTGAACGACGACGGCGTGAAGGCGCCCGCGCGCGTCAAGCCTGCCGCGCCGCGCGAGCTGGTGGTGCCTGAGTATCTGACGGCGGCGCTGGCGCAGCAGCAGGCGGCACTCGATCATTTCAACGCCTTCAGCACCAGCAAAAAGCGCGACTACGTTGAGTGGATGGAGGAAGCCAAGACCGAGGCCACCCGGCTGCGCCGCCTGGAGCAGGCTGTCGAGTGGATCGCTGAAGGCAAAGCGCGCAACTGGAAGTACGAAAAATGCTGACCGCTGCGCAACGCGCCACGTATGGCGCCGCCGTGGCCGAAGCATTGGCCGAAGATCCATTCTATGTCACCGTCTGCGTGGCCGGCGGCGTGCGGCAACTGCTGCCGCGCTATGTTGAACTGGCGCTGATCGAAGGCGAACAGGCCGGACGCGTCGACTTGGCGGAGGCGGACGATAGCGGCGCCGCCATCTGGAGCGTACCGGGCGACGCGGAACGCAAGGCGGCCGCCTACGCCGCGCGCGAACGCGAGCTGGCCGTGCTGCTGGGCGCGCAAGGCTTTGCCAACTTCCAGGCCATCGTCGCCAATATGGAGGCCAACCTGGCGCCGCATGGGCTGGAGTCGGCCTGGTATCTGTCGATTGCGGGCATCCGCCCGGACGCGCAAGGCGGCGGCATGGGAACGCGCCTGCTGTCGCACGGCCTGAACGCGGCCGACCAGGCCGGCGCGGTGAGCTTCCTGGAGACCTTCAACGAGCGCAGCCTGCCCTTCTACCGGCGCCAGGGCTACGAGGTGGCGGCGCAGTACTTCGAGCCCGTCACCGGCGCCGATTATTGGCTGATGACCCGCCCGCCGCGCAGCTGAGTGCGGATCGCGCTACAATAGTCCCATGCTGAAAATCCGCTTTTTCCTGCTGATGCTGTTCTTCGCGCTCCAGACCGCACTGGCTGGCGCCGCGCCGATACGCACCTGCTGCGACGAAGCCTGTCCGCCCACGGTGTGCGCAGCCATGGGCTGCCTGCCGGCCGTGCAGCCCATGATCGCGGCAGCGTTGCCGCCATTGCCGCCGCCTGCCGCCGGCATGGACTTCCCCGAATCAGCCAGCATCGATCTTCCCTTGCCTTTAAAAGAAGTCTGGACGCCGCCGGATTGAGTCCGGCCCGCCCCTGAACCCACTTTTAAACTGATCAAGGAAACAACATGAAATCCATCGCTATCAAAGTCGCTGCAGCCGCAGCCCTGCTGGCCACTTCCGCCGTTGCCTTCGCAGCCAATATGGACTGCTGCGCGAGCATCGAATGCTGCCTGAAGATGCTGGCCTGCTGTCTGTAAGCCCTTAGCAGCTTAAGAAACGGGCCGGTACTGCAAAGTGCCGGCCCGTTTTGCATGGCGCTGCCAGCGCGTGGTGACGGCCAGCTAGTTCTTTTCGCCTGAACAATCGGCCGGGATCAAGCGCTTGCGGCCTTCCGCTTCGTATTCTTCCAAACTGGGCAAGCCCACGGCATGCCGGCGGCGGCTCACCTGTTCGCGGCTGTCGACGGGCCGCATGGTGAGCGTGCAGCGGTCCGGCATGCTGAACTGCGTGCCGTATTCCTGCGGCCTGCCCTCCGCTACCGCAATGCGGTCCGCCAGATAAGCCAGGTCGCGCGGCGCGGCCTCCCCTTTCTTGACCGCCGCTTCCAGCAAGTCTCTTGCAAGGCGCTGGAAATCCCGGTCCTTGTCCGCGTGCTGCGCAAGCAGCCAGGCGTTGTGGCTGGCTTTTTGTCCGGCGGGCCAGCCGCAGGCGGCGATGATCTCCTTGAGTTCGGCCGTATTGGCGCTGTCGATTTGCGTCCAGCGCTGGTGCAGCTCGTCCTGCTGGGCGCGCGTCCTGCCCGCATTGTTTTCCAGCGCCTGGCTTTCGTTGCGGATTTTCTGATCGGCGGCGGCCATGTCGCTCAGCCGCTGGTCAACGGCGCCGCATGCGACGGCGGCAAAGGCGGGGGCCTGGCAGAGGAGCAGTAAGGAAAGGACGAGGCGCATGGGCATATCGAATGGTTATGGAAAAGACAATGTGCCACAAGATCGCTTGTCAGTCTGCTCTTACATGAAAACAGGAGTGTGCCGATTGAGCGCGGCGGCGGGGGTTTGCATAATGTGGCCTGCTTTATTTTTCCAAGGTTTGTGCAATGAAGATCATCGATCAACGCTTTCTCTCCCGTCAAAACCGCTATTCCAACCACCCCTGCCTGCTCAGCATACTAGAACTGGATGACGCTGCCGCGTCTCCGGCCGACGTGCGCTCGACCGCGGCGAAACTAAAGGGCGTGCTGGGGAACTTGCCGGGCCTGGAGCGGCTGATCAATGTCATAGGGCCGGCGGACGCCGAGGCGGCGCCCGCCGGACATTTTCAACTGGCGCGCCTGATCCAGGCTGTCACGCTGGAGCTGCAGCGGCTGGCGGGCAGCGATGTGATGGTGGGCTTTGTGGGCGCGCTGCCGCGCATGCCGGGCCGCTATCGCCTGGTGCTGCCTTACCGGATGGAGCAGGTTGCGGCGGCGGCTGTGAACGCCGCGCTGGATGTGGTGAAGGCTGCGCGCGCAGGACGCAAGGTCGACCTGGCGGCGGTGATGGCGCAGTTGCGGGCTGCGGGGGAACGGCGGGTTACGGCAAGGGCTGCGCCCTTGCCTAACCCGCCCTACGCGGTTTGCACGCCTAAGACGGCTTAGACGAATTCGCCGATCTTGCTCGTTACCGCATCGCGCACGGTGCCGCTGGTGACGAAGGAGTGGGCCACCTGGATGTCGTTGTGGAACCAGCGGTCGCCGTCCAGGCATGCCGGGATCTGCTTGCGGATCTCGTCATAGGCGGCTTGCGTGCCCTCGCCCAGCTGGAAGCCGGGCAGCAGGTCTTCCGTCATGGTGAGCGCCTGCGCCGCCAGCAGCATTTCCACGCCGATGATGTACTGGGTGTTTTGCACCACGGTCGCGGCCTTGCGCGCGCACCACGTCGAATTGGAGATGTGGTCTTCGCTGTTTCCTTTCGACGGTATGCTGTCCACGCTGCCCGGCATGCTCAGGGTGCGGTTTTCCATCACCAATGAGCTGAGCGAGCATTGCACCACGGGGTAACCGGTGTTCACGCCGCGTATGCCGCTCATCAGGTTGCGCGGCAGGCCCCAGGACAGGGTCGGGTCGATCAGCCGCGCCACGCGGCGCTCGCAGATGCTGCCCAGGTCCGTCACCGCCATCGCCAGCAGGTCCATGGCCTGCGCCAGGTACTGGCCGTGGAAATTCCCGCCCGAGATGATTTCGAAGCCGCCGCCGTCCTTGCCGAAGATGAGCGGGTTGTCGGTGGCGGAATTGATCTCGTTTTTCACGATGGTGTCGATGTAGTCCAGCGCGTCGAACACGGGGCCGTAGACTTGCGGCGTGCATCGCAGCGAGTACACGTCCTGGATGCGGGCGGTGTACGGGATGTCGGTGCGGCGCAGTTCGTCCGGGAACTGCACGGCGCGCGCTTCGTGCGTGGTGCGGGTGGAGCCCTTGAGCAGCTTGCGCACCACTTTCGCGGTCTTGATCTGGCCCGGATGCGGGCGCGCCTGCTGGATGCGCGGGTCGAAGGCGGCCATTTCGGCGCGCATGGCTTCCAGCGTCAGGCCCAGGGACAGGCAGGCGTCGGTCAGCAGGTTGCGCGCGTCGGCGGCCGCCAGCACGGCCACGGCCAGCGAGGCGGTGCAGCCGTTGATCAGGGCCGAGGCGTCTTTCGCTTTCAGGTCGAACTTCACCGGGCCGATTTCGGAACGGGCGATGGCTTCCGGCGCGGACATGCGCTGCCCCCGGTACATCACTTCCGCTTCGTCGAAGCCGGCGATGGCGGCCGCCAGGTAAGCCAGCGGCGCCAGGTCGCCCGAGGCGCCGACGGAACCCTTCTGCGGCATGACGGGGTGGATGCCGGCGTTGATGAAGGCCAGCAGGCGGTCCACCACTTCCACGCGCGGCGCCGAGTAGTTGGAGGCGAAGGCGTTCGCGCGCAGCAGCATGGTGGCGCGGCTCACCTCTTCCGAAAACGGCTCGCCGATGCCGCCGCTGTGGGCCATGATGAGCTGCGTCTGGAACAGTTCAATGTGTTCAACCTTGATGCGGGTGTCCTTCAGCAGGCCCACGCCGGTGTTGAAGCTGTACATCATGGGCGCTTCGTCGTGCATCCAGGTCGATTCGATGTAGTCGCGGCTTTCCTTCAGCGCGGCGCGCGAGGAGGCGGCCAGCGCCACCTGCGCGTATTGGCCTTGCTGGGCGCGCGCCACGGCGATCACCTGCTCCGCCGTGAGGTTGAAGCCGTCGATGGTTACGGTAGTCATGTCAGTTCCCTTCTTGTCAGTTGGCGCCGGATTCAAACCAGGTGCCCAGCAGCTGGCGTTCGGCGTCCGTCATTTGCGTCATGTTCGCCAGCGGCATGTCCTTGTTCTGCACGGCGCGCTGGTAGATCTTGGCAGCGTGCTGCTTGATCTGTTCCGGCGTATCGAGCATCACGCCACCCGGAGGCGAAGCGAAGCCGGCTTGCGTGGGCGAGGCCGAGTGGCAGCTTGCGCAGCGCGCGGTGACCACTTGCTGGACGGCCGTGATGTCGTGGCCCGAGCGGGCAATGTCGGCTGCGGACGGCGCGGCGGCGTGGCTGTCGGCAGCTTGCGCTGCAACCGCCTTGCGCGGCGCGGGAGCGATGGCGATCGCCACGGCCACCAGCAGGATCACGCCCGCCACCGGGAAGCCCAGCGACACGCGGCCCGCATGGCGCAGGTTGAAGAAGTGGCGTATCAGCACGCCGGCCGCCATGATGGCGCCCAGGATCAGCCAGCTGTAGGAGTGGCTGTAGGTCATGGCGTAGTGGTTGCTGATCATGATCAGCAGCACCGGCAGCGTGAAATAGTTGTTGTGCACCGAACGCACCTTGGCGCGCTTGCCGTAGATAGGGTCGGGCGACTGGCCCTTCTCCATCGCTTCCACCAGCTTGCGCTGGCCGGGGATAATCACGAACAGCACGTTACCGACCATCATGGTGCCTATCATGGCGCCCACGTGGATGTAGGCGGCGCGGCCGCTCAGCGTGTGCGTCAGCACATAGGCGGCAGCCACGATCAGCACGAACAGCACGGAGCCCAGCACGGCGGGCTTTTCGCCCAGCGGCGATTTGCACAGCAGGTCGTAGACGATCCAGCCGCCGGCCAGCGTGCCCAAGCCCACGGCCACGGCCTGCAGGGACGACAGGTCGGCCACGTTTTTGTCTATCATCATCGCCGAGGCGTTGAAGTAGTAGACGATGAACAGCATCGCGAAGCCGCTCAGCCAGGTCGCATACGCTTCCCATTTGAACCAGTGCAGGTCGGACGGCAGTTCCGCCGGCGCCACCAGATATTTTTGCGGGTTGTAGAAACCGCCGCCGTGCACGGCCCACAGTTCACCCGACACGCCGGCCTTGGCCAGCGGGCTGCCGGGCTTGGGCGGCCGGATCGAGTTGTCCAGCCAGACGAAGTAAAACGACGCGCCGATCCACGCTATGCCGGTGATCAAATGCAGCCAGCGCACCAGCAGATTCAACCACTCCACCCCATACGATCCGAATAAAGCTTCCATGAATTTTCCAATTAGTCTGTTCATCTGCCTCTGGCGGGCACTTCAGATGAGCGAGGTTGTCACCTCCGGAACGATCGTTATCCTGCCGCCGCTACGATCGTGATGGCATCGAAGCCATCAACCTGCCCCCGGCCATGGAAGGTGTCTCCTCTCTTGCCGGGATGATGGAACGATAGCCGTCCCGGACCCGCGAGTCCTGTGTTTGCACATATAACTTGCATACGTTTTGAGGTATAGCTGTTACGGCCCCGGATATGCGACTCTGTTATGCATAAGTTCAAATATCCAACCATGGGAGACCGATATGTCACGCTTGCCAGACCACCTGGACATCCACCTGATCCGCATCCTCTACCTGCTGCTGTGCGAGAAAAACGTTTCGCGCGTGGCGCTGAAACTGAATCAGCCGCAGCCCTCCATTTCCGCCTCGCTGCGCAAGCTGCGCGAGCTGACGGGCGACCCGCTGCTGGTGCGCGGCGGGCGCGGCATGGTGCCCACGCAGCACGGCGAAAGCCTGCTCAAGCCGGCCAAGCGCATCCTCGACGAAACCGAAAACCTGTTCAGCCCCAAGACGGCCTTTGTGCCGCAGGAGGAGGCGCGCACCTTTCATATCGCCGCACCGGACTATATGAACACGCAGTTCTTCACCGAGGTGATTGCGCGCGTGCGGCGCGAGTCGCCCAAGAGCCGGCTAGTGATCCACGCGCTGGGACCGGACGCCGACTACGTGCGCCTGCTATCGGACGGCGAGCTCGATCTGGTGGTGGCCAACTGGGACGAGCCGCCGCACCATCTGCACATCTCCAAGCTGTTCGACGATCCGATTGTGTGCCTGATGCGCGCCAACAGCGCCTACGCCCGCCGCACGCCCAAGGACGGCATGACGATAGAGGACTATCTGAGCCTGCCGCACGCGGCGCCGGCCCAGATCCTGCCGGGCTACCACGGCAATATCGACGCCTTCCTGGAGCAGCAGAATATGGAGCGCAATATTGTGGTGGAATCGGCACACTTCCGCATGCTGCCCTACATCGTGGCGCAGACCGATCTGGTGCTCACGGCGGGGCAGCAGTTCGCCAGTTTTTACGAGAACACGCTGGGGCTGAAATCGTACAAAGTGCCCGTAAAATTCCCGCCGCTGCGCTTCTACCAGCTATGGCACGAGCGCGCGCACCACGCCACAGAGCACAAATGGCTGCGGGCGCAAGTCAGTACGGCTGCAAAGCTGCTGGTGAAATAGGCATAGATGCTATCTCCGTGGCGATATGACTCCGGCCGCGCGCCGCACTAATATCAAAATGCCACGTCTGTGCCACGTCTGGCGTATAAAAACTAAACCCGAGACAAACATCATGAACTTCCTGGATAACTACTTCAAGCTGAGTGAGAACGGCAGCAACGTTCGCACCGAGGTGCTGGCCGGCCTCACCACCTTCCTGACGATGGCCTACATCATCTTCGTCAACCCTTCCATCCTCGGCGACGCCGGCATGCCCAAGGATTCGGTCTTTGTGGCGACCTGCGTGGCGGCGGCGGTGGGCACGCTCATCATGGGCCTGTACGCCAACTTCCCTATCGGCCTGGCGCCGGGCATGGGCTTGAACGCCTACTTCGCCTACGGCGTTGTGAAAGGCATGGGCTTCCCGTGGGAGGCGGCGCTGGGCGCGGTGTTCATTTCGGGCTGCTGCTTCCTGGTGGTGAGCCTGCTGCGCGTGCGCGAGAAGATCATGAACGCCATCCCCGCATCGCTGCGCACCGCCATTCCGGCCGGCGTGGGCCTGTTCCTGGCGCTGATCTCGCTGAAGAATTCCGGCATCGTCGTCTCCAGCCCGGCCACCTTCGTCACCATGGGCAATCTGCACGAACCAGCGCCCATCCTGGCCATCGTCGGCTTCCTCATCATCGTCGCGCTGGACCGCCTGAAAGTCACCGGAGCCCTGCTGATCGGCATCATGAGCGTGACGGTGCTGAGCTTCTTCTTTGCCGGGAACCAGTTCCACGGCGTGATATCCGCGCCGCCGTCGATCGAACCCACCTTGTTCAAGCTGGACATCATGGGCGCCATCTCGCACGGCCTGCTCAATGTGGTGCTGGTGTTCTTCCTGGTTGAACTGTTCGACGCCACCGGCACCCTGATGGGCGTGGCGCAGCGCGCCGGCCTGATGAAGGACGGCAAACTGCCGCCCGCAATGAACAAGGCCCTGCTGGCCGACTCCGGCGCCATCATCGCCGGTTCCGTGATGGGCACCTCGAGCACCACCGCCTTTATCGAAAGCGCCGCCGGCGTGCAGGCGGGCGGCCGCACCGGCCTCACCGCCGTCACCGTGGCCGTGCTGTTCCTGCTGGCGCTGTTCATTGCGCCGCTGGCCGGCGTGGTGCCGCAATACGCCACCGCCCCCGCCCTGTTCTTCGTCGCCTGCCTGATGCTGCGCGAACTGGCCGAGATCAACTGGAGCGAAACCACGGAGAGCATTCCCGCCGTGATCACCGCGCTGGTGATGCCGTTCACCTACTCCATCGCCAACGGCCTGGCGCTGGGCTTCATCAGCTACGCCGCGCTGAAACTGCTGACTGGCAAGCACAAGGAAGTGAGCGGCATGATCTGGGGCATCGCAGGCGTGTTCCTGTTCAAGACTATCTATATCGCAGGTTGAAGGAGTAGCACCATGTCTCACCCGATTCGTTTTTACTACCAGGGGCGCGTGCAGGAAGTCGCATCGGCATCGCCCACCCGCACGCTGCTCCAGCATTTGCGCGAGGACCAGCACTGCACGGGCACCAAGGAAGGCTGCGCCGAAGGCGATTGCGGCGCCTGCACCGTCGTCATCGGCTCGCTGGTGAACGGCGAACTGGAAATGCGCAACGTGAACTCGTGCATCCAGTTCCTGCCCACGCTGGACGGCAAGGCCGTGTTCTCGGTGGAGGACCTGAAGCAGAAGGACGGCGGCCTGCACCCGGTGCAGGAAGCGCTGGTCGAATGCCACGGTTCGCAATGCGGCTTCTGCACGCCGGGCTTCGCCATGTCCTTGTGGAGCTTGTACCTGAAACAGGAAACGCAGCCCGAACCCCTGTGCCGAAAACAAATCGACGAGACCCTGTCCGGCAACCTGTGCCGCTGCACGGGCTACCGCCCCATCATCGACGCCGCGCACCGCATGGGCGAACTGCCTGCCGTGCAATTTGACCGGGAGGCTTTGACGGCCACCCTGCGCGGCCTGCAACGCAACGCCATGTTCAGCTACACCCACGACGGCCAGACTTTCCACGCGCCGCGCACCCTGGCCGAACTGGCCGAACTGCGCGCCGCCAAGCCCGCCGCCACCATCCTGGCCGGCTCCACCGACGTGGGCCTGTGGGTGACCAAACAGATGCGCAACCTGGGCGACGTGATCTACGTGCGCCAGGTACAGGAGCTGCACCAGCTGGGCATGGTGGACGGCATGCTGGAAATCGGCGCGGCCGTGTCGCTGGACGACGCCTACCGTTCCGTGGGCGACTTGTACCAGAACGCCTCGCTGCATGAACTGTGGCAGCGCTTTGCCTCGCAGCCCATCCGCAGTACCGGCACGCTGGGCGGCAGCGTGGCCAACGGCTCGCCCATCGGCGACTCCGCGCCCTGGCTGATCGTGCTGGGCGCCGAGATCGTGCTGAACGGCTCGCAAGGCCGCCGCAGCATGCTGCTGCAGGACTTCTACCTGGACTACATGAAGAAGAACTGGCAGCCGGGCGAGTTCGTGGAAGCGGTGCGCGTGCCGCTGCCGCAGCCCAAACAGCAGTTCCGCACCTACAAGCTGGCCAAGCGCTACGACCAGGATATTTCCGCCGTCGCAGCCGCCTACTGCATCACGCTGGAGGACGGCGTGGTGCGCAACGCGCACATCGCCTACGGCGGCATGGCGGCCACCTCCCGGCGCGCGCCGCTGGCGGAAGCGGCCATCAACGGCAAGCCGTGGAACGAGGACACGCTGAAGGCAGGCATGGCCGCGCTGGCGCAGGACTACACGCCGCTGACCGACATGCGCGCCACCGCCAGCTACCGCATGAAGACAGCGCAGAACCTGCTGCGCCGCTTCTGGCTCGAATCGCGCGCCGAAGACGCGCTGCCAGCCACCTCGATCAACGCGTTTGCATACAAGGAAAGGACCGCCGCATGAACAGCAAGTCCGAAGCGTTCATGACGATAGGCGCAGCCCAGGGCTGGGCCGAAGTCGGCCAGAACCACCCGCACGAATCGGCCATCCTGCACGTGCTGGGCGAGGCCACCTACACCGACGACATCCCCGAAGCGCAAGGCACGCTGCACGCCGCGCTGGGCCTGTCGCCCAAAGCGCACGCGCGCATCTTGTCCGTCAACCTGGAGCCGGTGAAAGCCATGCCGGGCGTGGTGGCCGTCTACACTTACAAGGACATCCCCGGCACCAATGACTGCGGCCCGATCATCCACGACGATCCGATCCTGGCAGAGGAAAAGGTTGAATACGTGGGCCAGCCAATTTTCATCGTGGTGGCGGAGACCCACGACCAGGCGCGCCACGCCGCGCGCAAGGCCGACATCCAGTACGAGGAGCTGCCGGCCATCCTGACGCCGGAAGCGGCGCGCGACGCGGAGTCCTTCGTGGTGCCGCCCATGCGCCTGACGCGCGGCGACGCCAAGGCCGCTTTCGAACGCTCCAAACACATCCTGAAGGGCAAGCTGCACGTGGGCGGCCAGGAGCAGTTCTACCTGGAAGGGCAGATCTCCTATGCGCTCCCGAAAGAAGCGGGCGGCATGCACGTCTACTGCTCCACCCAGCACCCCACCGAGATGCAGCACGTGGTGGCGCATGCGCTGCACATTGCGTCGCACGCGGTGGTGATCGAGTGCCGCCGCATGGGCGGTGCGTTCGGCGGCAAGGAGTCGCAGTCGGCGCTGTGGGCCGCCTGCGCCGCCGTCTGCGCCTCGCGCCTGAAACGCCCGGTCAAGCTGCGCGCCGACCGCGACGATGACATGATGGTGACCGGCAAGCGCCACTGCTTCTACTACGAATACGAGATGGGCTATGACGACAATGGCCTGATCACCGCAGCCAAGGTGGAGATGGTGTCGCGGGCCGGCTTCTCGGCCGACCTGTCGGCGCCTGTGGCCACGCGCGCCATCTGCCACTTCGACAATACCTACTACCTGTCGGACGTGGACATCCGCGCCATGGCGGGCAAGACCAACACGCAGTCCAACACGGCCTTCCGCGGCTTCGGCGGACCGCAGGGCGCCATCGCCATCGAATACATCGTCGACGAGATCGCGCGCAACCTGGGCAAGGATGCGCTGGACGTCCGCAAGATCAACTTCTACGGCCGCAACGACGAGGAAGGCCGCAACTACACGCAGTACGGCCAGAAGGTGGTCGACAATGTGATCCACGAGCTGGTGGCCCAGCTGGAAAGCGACAGCGCCTACCGCGCGCGCCGCGAAGCGGTCCGCGCGTTCAACGCCGGCAGCCCGGTGCTGAAAAAAGGCCTGGCGCTCACGCCGGTGAAGTTCGGCATCGCCTTCAACGTCACCCACTTCAACCAGGCCGGCGCGCTGGTGCACATCTACACCGACGGCTCTGTGCTGGTGAACCACGGCGGCACCGAAATGGGCCAGGGCATCAACACCAAGGTATGCCAGGTGGTGGCGCATGAACTGGGCATACCGCTGGCCGGCGTGCGCGCCAGCGCTACCGACACCAGCAAGGTCGCCAACACCTCGGCCACGGCCGCGTCCACCGGCGCGGATTTGAACGGCAAGGCCGCGCAGGACGCCGCCGCCACGCTGAACCGCCGCTTGCGCGAGTTCGCCGCCAAGACTTATGGCTGCGAGCCTGCCGCCGTGGTGTTCGCCAATGGCGTGGTGTATGCGGGCGGCGCCACGCTGAGCTTCCCGGACTTGGTGCAGAAAGCCTACCTGGCGCGCGTGCAGCTGTGGTCCGACGGCTTCTACGCCACGCCGGGCCTGAGCTGGGACCGCGAGTCCATGACCGGCAATCCATTCGGCTACTACGCTTACGGCGCTTCGGTATCGGAAGTGGTGGTCGACACGCTGACCGGCGAATGGAAACTGCTGAAGGTGAACGCGCTGTACGACGCTGGCAATTCGCTGAACCCGGCCATCGACGTGGGCCAGGTGGAAGGCGCCTTCGTCCAGGGCATGGGCTGGCTGACGACGGAAGAACTGTGGTGGAACAAGGCGGGCAAGCTGATGACGCATGCGCCGTCGACCTACAAGATTCCGGGCGTGTCCGACTGCCCGGAAGACTTCGACGTGCAGCTGTTCAAGAACCGCAACGCCTTCGACAGCATCCATCGCTCCAAGGCGGTGGGCGAGCCGCCGCTGCTGCTGCCCTTCTCCGTATTCCTGGCGATCCGCGACGCGGTGGCATCGGTGGGCGACTACCGCGTCAACCCGCCGCTGCGCGCCCCCGCCACCAGTGAAGCGATCCTGGACGCAGTGGACGCGGTGCGCGAGCAGGCGGAAGCTTGAAATATTAAGGCCGGGCTTTAACTCACCCGGCCTTACGTTTACAAACTGTATGGCACCACTACATGCGGCCCGGGTTTGAAATCCTTCGTGTTACGGGTGAGAAGAACTCCGGAATGCACAATGGCCGTGGCCAGAATGATTGCGTCCGGCAGGCGCAATTTTTTCTGCCCGGCGATAAGGCTGGCACGGCGTATGGAAACCGATTGATCTGCTACTGGCCCCATCCCGCAGTCAACTATCACGAACTGGCTTAAAGTAGCCTTCATTGCCTCAGCCATCTCGGCTGGCAAGCCTGCAAGCAACATGTTGGTGTCGACCAGAACTAAGGCCATTCAGGGCGTACCTCGAGCTGATATGCAAGCCCATCGGCAGGTGTCTCGGGATAGTTTTTCCATATACCAAAACCTGCCGCGAGGGCTGCTTTTGATGCTTCCGGATCTACCGGCCTCATGCGCGCCCTGAGTAAACTCAACCCCATTGCCAAGGCTTGCTGAACCACTTCATCGGGCGCTTTCTGCCCGGCAGACGCTATGGCCTGCAACCAGCCAGCATTCTCCTCGGACAGCTCAACAACAAGTTGCTTCATAATCCGCCCTCCTCGCCGTGACATAAGCAGTGTATATCACGGGCTGGAAAGCGCACCTTGACATAGAGCAAATCGGATTCTGGGAGTCAGTACCACGGAATGCAGCAACTGCAAGACTTCGGTCACGGCAGCATCCAGCGGCTAGCCGCTACATTTCGTGCACTGCAAAGACTTCCTTGGCCGCGAACACGCCGTTCAATGCGGCGGGGAAGCCTGCATAGAGGCTCATTTGCAGCATGGTCTCGATGATTTCGGTGCGGGAAAGGCCGACATTCAGCGCAGCGGCGATATGCACCTTGAGCTGCGGCTGCGCCGTGCCCAGCGCGGTGAGCGCGGCGACGGTGGCCAGTTCGCGCTGCTGCAGCGTCAGGCCGGGGCGGGAATAGATGTCGCCGAAGCCGAATTCGATGATGTATTTGCCCAGGTCCGGACTGATGTCCGCCAGCGACTCAATCACCTTGTCGCCGGCGCTGCCGTCTACTTCGCGCAGGCGCGCCAATCCCCGTTCATATCGCGTGCTTTCCATGCTGTTTCTCCTTTGATTGCAGTTCGGATTCCAAAGTGGAGTACAGCGCAATTTTCTGGTGCAGATAGGCCAGCGTTTCCTGCATCGCCCTCACCTCTTCCTCGACGGCGGCGGTGTGCCGGGCCAGCATGGCTTTGCGTTCGGCCACGCTGGACAGCAGCTCGCCCTGCTCCCGCAATTGCGCATAACGCTGCATCTCTTCGATCGACATGCCGGTGGCGCGCAGCCGCAACAGGAAAGCTATCCAGTTGAGATCCTCGGTCCGGTAAAGCCGGTGGCCATTGCTACGGCGCGGAATCGGCTTGATCAAGCCTATCCGCTCGTAGTAGCGCAGCGTATGGACGCTCAGCCCGGACGCCTCGGCCGTCTGTTGTATCGTGAGTGAAGCTATCATGAGGCCATGGTAGAAGTTGGAGTGCACTCGAAGTCAAGCGTTCACCCCGCTCGGCGCCCATGGGCGAATGTCCTGCGGCCGGCGGGTGCGTGAGTTAGTTGCTTGCCTTACGCACGCCGGCGCCGACGGATCAGACCGATGCCAACGAGGAGCGGAACGGTGAGAGCTAATGTGCCGGGCTCCGGGACGGTGCTAGCCGGGATGGCTGACGCTTGGAAGTTGTCAGCGGCGGTTGTCGACGAATACAGGAAGAAACCTGGATACAACTTCGCAGCACTCGCCATCGCCGACGAAGTAAACGAGAAGGACTGGGAAGTGAGAAGCGTCGGCGCAACGAGCCCGGTGAGACCCAGATCATACACGCTCGCCACCCCCGTATAGCTGTTCTGGGCCGTCTCAGTCAAACTGAACGTCTCCCGGAACCAATTGCCAGGGGTCATGGTCACGTTCGAAAAGCTCCCCGATGTAAAGCCGTTCCTCGTGAAAGACTTCGATGTCGAAGAGCCATAGGTTTCAATCCAAATATCATTGCTGCCGCCAAAATTGCCGTTGGTCGCGGTGGTGAAACCAAGGCGGATGTCGGGGCCGCTGCCCTGCAATGCCATCTTGTAATCCAGCGAGACAAAGAAGCTGCTGCCTACCTTGTTTTCAGACCCGGTCATGTAGATCGCTGCAGCGCTGGAATAGCTGCTGCTTGTCGAGGTGATACCACCGCCTCCGCCGACCCCAGCACTCGCGCCGAATATGAATCCGGTTGACGCACCGCCGTTGAGGCTGAATTGGCTCAGGTCCGCTGCAGTTCCAAACGGGATCACACCTGCATATGCGGTGCTGAATGCGAATGTCAGAACCGCCGAGAGCGCGAGCTTTGGAACGACACTGGAAAGAGAATTGCTAATTTTCATCAATAAACCTTTTGTTGAGTACGATCGGTGACACGAAGTCTGATAGCGCTGGGGAGATAAATTCGGGCTGAGCCCCTCGGCAAGCCCTTACATATTTCCCCCGATGCAATGAGTGTTCTTCCCACGCACCATAAGCACGATCTATGCCACATCGAACCCGTCAAAAAAATAACTTTACAATCAACAACATAAGTTTTTCTTGGGAATTTTTTATTTTCTTGTGTAAAGTTTTCCGACACGCGGGACGGCCATTCGCCATCCCAATAGAATTTGATGACGTGTTATCGGCGGAGATCGCCGGCAAGGGGGGAAATCCAGCCCAGCACGAGATCCGGATCCTTCGCCAATAGCCTGAATCGCCAGCAAACTATTCGAACTGTTTCTTGAACTGCTCGAACTGGGCGGCCAGGTCGGTGAAGTCCTGGCGCAGTTGGGCGACTTCGGCTTCGAGCTGGGCGACGCGGCTGCCCTGGGCCGGGGTGCTGGTGCTGCCGCCGTAGCTGGCGGCGGTTTCTTCGCGCGCCAGCGCTTCTTCGCCTTGCAGCAGGTGGCCGTAGCGCGGCTCCTTGGTGCCCGGCGCCAAAGGCAGCTTGGCCGCCAGCGGCGGGTATTTGTCGATCAGGAATTGCAGTGCCAGCTCCACGTCGGCCACGGACTTGAAGTCGTGCAGGCGGCCGGTGCGGGTGCGGATTTCGCCTGCGGTCTGCAGGCCGCGCAGCATCAGCACCGTCAGCACGGCCACCTTGTCCTGCTCCAGCGACCATTTGATGCGCATGCGGTGCTCGTACTTGGTCACGCGCGCGCCGGCCTGCGTGATGCCGTTGACGAACTTGCGCTGCATGAGCCGCTGCAGCACGTCGGCCACGGTTTCCTCCGAAATCGACATCACCGGGTCGCGGCTGGAGAGCTGGTTGCAGCCGTTGGTGATGGCGTTCAGCGACATCGGGTAGTTGTCGGGCGTGAGGGCTTCTTTTTCCGCCAGGACGGCGAGCACGCGGGTCTCGAATGGGTCCAGCAGGTTGGCGTTGTCCGCTTCGTTAGTCATGCATATTCCTTCATTCGACAAGTTACATAGCCGAATTTACCATAATCTACCTTCAGGTAATAAGGATGGCGCGGAAGTCGTTGACGTTGGTGAGCGTGGGGCCGGTCACGACGGAGTCGCCCAGGGCCTGGAAAAAGCCGTGGCCGTCGTTGTTGTCGAGGCTGAGCCGGGGCCGCAGGCCTTGCGCGGCCGCGCGCGACAGCGTGTCCGGCGTGAGGATGGCGCCGGCGATTTCTTCCACGCCGTCCACGCCGTCGGTGTCGCCCGCCAGCGCGTACACGCCCTCCTGCCCTTCCAGCGCCACGGCCAGCGCCAGCAGGAATTCAACATTGCGACCGCCCCGGCCCTGGCCGCGCAGCGTGACCGTGGTCTCGCCGCCGGAGAGCAGGACGCAGGGCTTTTCGAACGGCTCGCCGTACCGCGCTGCGTAGCGCGCCATGCCCGCCATGGCCTTGCCGACGTCGCGCGCTTCGCCTTCCAGGCTGTCGCCGAGGATGTAGGTGCGGATGCCCGCGCCGCGCGCCACGCGGGCGCTGGCTTCCAGCGCCATGCGCGGCGTGACGGCCATGCGCAGTTCGGACGCGGCCAGGCGCGCGTCGCCGGGTTTGACGGTTTCGCCTTCGCCGCTGCGCAGCAGCGCCAGCACGCTGTCCGGGGCGGCGATGCGGTAGCGCGACAAGATGGCCAGCGCGTCCGCGCAGGTGCTGGGGTCCGGCGCGGTGGGGCCGGAGGCGATGTCGATGGGGTCGTCTCCCGGCACGTCGGAAATCAGCAGCGTCACCACCCGGGCCGGCGCGCAGGCTGCGGCCAGCCTGCCGCCCTTGATGGCCGAGATGTGGCGGCGCACGCAATTCATCTCGGAGATGGTGGCGCCGCTGGCCAGCAAGGCCTGGTTGACGGCCTGCTTCTCCGCCATGGTGATGCCGGGCGCGGGCAACGGCAGCAGCGCGGAGCCGCCGCCGGAGACCAGGCAGATCACCAGGTCGTCCGGGCCCAGGCCCCGCACGAGGTCCAGCATGCGCTGCGCGGCGCGGTGGCCTGCTTCGTCCGGCACCGGGTGCGCGGCTTCGGCGATCTCGATGCGCTCGCACGGCACAGCGTAGCCGTAGCGGGTGACGACCAGCCCCTCCAGTTGTCCGGGCCAGTTGCACTCGACCGCCTGCGCCATCGCCGCGCTGGCCTTGCCCGCGCCGATGACGATGGTGCGGCCCTTCGGCGGCGGCGGCAGATGCGGCGGGATGCACAGTGCCGGCTGCGCGGCGGCGATGGCGGCGTCGAACATGTCGCGCAGCAGGCGGCGTTCCCAACCGGCGGCGGCAGCGGCGCCTGCCTCTCCGTGCGCTGCTTCGATCAGCTTAGCCATGGCGCACCGCTCCTTCCATGGCCATGCGCACCACCGGCTGCGGCGCGTCTTCAACATCCCTGGCAAGCGGCTCGCCGTACAGGACGTCCATGTCCGCCGTGCCGTTCAGCACTGCTTCGGCCCGCGCCCGGTCCAGGCCTCCGACCCAGCGCGCAATCGCCATGGTGCCGACCGCGTTGCCTATGGTATTGGTGATGGCGCGCGCTTCGGACATGAAGCGGTCCACTCCCAGCAGCAGCACCATGCCCTCCACCGGTATCTTGCCCATGGAGGCCAGCGTGGCGGCCAGGGTGATGAAACCGGAACCGGTAACGCCCGCCGAACCTTTGGAGGTCAGCATCAGCACGCCCAGCACCAGCAGCTGGTCCATCAGCGACAGATGGGTATTGGTGGCCTGCGCAATGAAGATGGCGGCCATGGTGTAGTAGATGCACTGCCCGTCCGGATTGAAGGTCAGCCCCGACGGCACCACCAGGCCCACCACCGGCTTGGAGCAGCCCACCTGCTCCAGCTTGTGCATTAGCTGCGGCACCACGGATTCGGACGAGCTGGTGCCCAGCACAGTGAAGATCTCGGCCCGCAGGTATTTGAGGAACTTCCACAGGCTGAAGCCGGAGATGCGCGCCACCACGCCCAGCACCACGAACACGAACAGGAAGCAGGTCAGATACATGGTGCCCATGAGCTGCGCCAGCTTGGCGATGGACGAGAAGCCGTATTTGCCCACCGTGAAGGAGATGGCGCCGAAGGCCGCAATCGGCGCCACCCGCATCACCAGGCCCACGATGTAGAACATGGCGTTCGAGAAGGACTCCAGGAAGCTCACCACCGGCTTGGCGCGGCTGCCCAGGTGCGCCAGCGCCACGCCGAACATGATGGAGAACACGAGAATCTGCAGGATCTCGTTCTTGGCGAAGGCGTCCACCACGCTGCCCGGTATCATGCCCAGCACGAAGTCCATAAAGGAGGCGGGTTTGGCGGCGGCCGCGGTGTAGCTGGAGATGCTCTTGGTGTCCAGCGTGTGCGGGTCGATATTCATACCCACGCCCGGCCCCACCAGGTTCACCGCCAGCAGGCCCAGGCCGAGCGCGAAGGTGGACATCACCTCAAAGTAAATCAGCGCGCGGCCGCCGACGCGGCCCAGGTCCTTCATGCTTTCCATCTTCGCGATGCCCAGCACCACGGTGGCGAAGATCACCGGCGCGAACACCATCTTGATCAGTTTGATGAAGGCGTCGCCCAATGGTTTGAGCTTGGCGCCCATCTCGGGGTCGAGCACGCCGAGCACGATGCCTGCGGCCACGGCGATGAGGACTTGCACATATAGCGTCCCCAGGAACTTGCGGGTTCTTTTCATGATCAGTCTCCGATATGAGTGAGCGCGCGGCGGCTCTGTGGCCGCCTAGGCGCGCGGGTGGCTTGCTTTATTTGCCGGCGCGGATGAATTCGCACACTGCGCGGGTCACGTCGGCCGTGGTGGCGGTGCCGCCCAGGTCGGGCGTGTGGACCTTGTCCGCCGTGACGGCTTCAATGGCCTGCATCAGGCGCTTGGCGGCTCCCTCTTCGCCCAGGTGCTCCAGCATCATGGCGGCGGTCCAGAACGTGGCCACGGGGTTGGCGATGCCCTTGCCGGTAATGTCGAAGGCGGAGCCGTGGATAGGCTCGAACATGGACGGGAACACGCGCTCCGGGTTCAGGTTGGCCGTGGGACCTATGCCCAGGCTGCCGGACAGCGCGGCGGCCAGGTCGGACAGGATGTCCGCATGCAGATTGGTGGCCACGATCACGTCCAGCGTTTTGGGCTTGAGCACCATGCGGGTGGTGACGGCGTCCACCAATTCGCGGTCCACTTTCACATCCGGGAAGCCGGCCGCCACTTCGTAGAAGATCTCGTCCCACATCACCATGCCGAAACGCTGCGCGTTGGACTTGGTGACCAGCGTGAGGTGCTTGGCCGGACGCTTCTGCGCCAGCTCGAAGGCGTAGCGGTGGATGCGCTCCACGCCGGCGCGGGTGAACACGGCGGTCTCGGTCGCGGTTTCAATCGGCAGGCCGCGATGCGTGCGCCCGCCGTTGCCCGCGTATTCGCCTTCCGAGTTCTCGCGCACGATCACCCAGTCGATGTCCTCGCCGCCTTTCAGCGGGCTTTGCACGCCGGGCAGCACGCGCGCCGGGCGCACGTTGGCGTACTGGTCGAAGCCCTGCGCGATGGGCAGGCGCAAGCCCCACAGCGACACGTGGTCCGGCACCTGCTGGCTGCCCACCGCGCCGAAGAAGATGGCGTCGAAGGCTTTCAGCTGTTCCAGGCCGCCTTCGGGGATGTAGTAGCCGTGCTCCAGGTAGTAGTCCGAGCTCCAGGGAAAATGCTCGATGTCGAACTTGAAGCCGCCGTCGTGGCTGGCGAGCGCGTTCAGCACTTCCAGGCCGGCTGCGATCACTTCGGGGCCGATGCCATCGGCTGGAATGGCTGCAATTTTATGGATGCGCATGGATATCTCCTTAAGATTTGTATGGGATGCAACAGCACCGTGAACACAGTGTAGTGCGGCACAAAAGTTATGAAATACGTGTAAAGTTATGCTACTTGTTCTCTGGAGTTAAAGATGATCGATCCATCCGAACTGGCGTTTTTCGTCCAGATCGTCAAGGAAGGCAGCCTGTCGGGCGCGGCGCGCGAGCTGGGGGTCACGCCCGCTTCGGTGAGCAAGCGGCTGACCAAACTGGAGCAGGAACTGGGCGTGCTGCTGCTGAACCGCACCACACGCCGCCTCAGCGTGACCGATGCGGGCGAGCTGTATTACGCCAACGCGGTGCGCATCCTGGGCGAACTGGAGGAGCTGGAGCGCCAGCTGTCGCAGGACCGCGCCGCGCCCAAGGGGCTGCTGCGGGTGAATGCGCCGCTGGGCTTCGGGCGCACCTATATCACGCCCATCGTCTCCAATTTCGTGAAGCGCTATCCGGACGTGGAGCTGCAGCTGCAGCTGAGCGACCATCCGCTCAGCCTCATCGACGAGTCATTCGATATCGGCATCCGCTTCGGCGAAGTGCCGGACGCGCGCGTGGTGGCGACCAAAATCGCAGCCAACCGGCGGCTGGTGTGCGCGGCGCCGTCCTATCTGAAGCAGCATGGCGTGCCCAAGGCGCCGAACGATCTGGCGCGCTTCAACTGCATCGTGCTGCGGCAGAACGACGCGGCTTACGGCACCTGGCGCTTCACCAAGGGGCGGCAGACGGAAACGGTGAAGGTGCGCGGCACCCTGAGCAGCAACGACGGCGAGGTGGCGCTCAACTGGGCGCTGGACGGCCACGGCCTGCTGCTGCGGGCGGAATGGGATATTGCGAAATACATCCGCTCGGGGCGGCTGCAGATCGTGCTGGAGGACTACGCCACGCCGCCGGCGGACATCCACGCCATCTACCCGGAGAAGCACAAGCTGTCGCCCAAGGTGAAGGTGTTCGTGGAGTTTTTGGCGGCGAGTTTCCAGGGGCCGGCGGGCAGCAAGCCCGCCTCCGCCTGGTGATCAGTCCACCAGCCGGTTCAACTGGGCGGAATTGAATTTGTCGCACTCGGGCACGGATGGACAATCCAGCCCCGCCGCCTTCATGGTGGCGGCCATGCGTTCGATCTGCTGCTCCTGCGCCGCGGCCTGGTCGATCAGCGCGCGCAGCGCTTTGATGAGCGGGTCGTCGCCGTTGGCGGTGATGCCGTAGGCCGAGAACATCTTGGCGGACGGGCTGACGCTGAGCGCTTCCTTGTCAATGATGTGGGCGGGATTGCCCACCGCCGTGGCGCCCGCAGGCACGGGCTTGAGCAGCACCGCGTTGGAGCCCACCTTGGCGTATTCGCCCACCGTGAACGCGCCCAGCACCTTGGCGCCGGCGCCAATGATGACGCCGCGCTCCAGCGTGGGATGGCGCTTGCTGCCGGTGTGCAGCGAGGTGCCGCCCAGGGTTACGCCCTGGTAGATGGTGCAGTCGTCGCCCACCACTGCGGTTTCGCCTATCACCACGCCAAAGCCGTGGTCGATGAACACGCGGCGGCCGATGTGGGCGCCGGGGTGGATCTCGATGCCGGTGACGATGCGCGCCAGGTAGGAGATGAAGCGGCCCGGCCATTTCAAGCCGTGCGTCCAGCACCAGTGCGCCCAGCGGTGCATGACGATGGCCTGCAAGCCTGGGTAACAGGTCAGCACCTCCCAGCCGTTGCGGGCGGCGGGGTCGCGTTCGATGATGCTGGTGATGTCTTGGCGCAGGTTGCGGAACATGGGGGTACAGGAATTAGACCGATCTACGCATGGTAGCGTATTCGGTTGCGGATTGCTTGGCAGGGGGAGGTTTTGCCGGGGCACTGCGGCGCCCCGGCGGATGGCTGGAATCAGCCTTCTTTGACCAGGCGCTGGCGGCGCGCTTCGTACAGGCAGACGCCGGAGGCGACCGATACGTTCAGGCTCTCGACGGTGCCGAACATGGGGATGCTGACCAGCATGTCGCAGGTCTCGCGGGTCAGGCGGCGCATGCCCTCGCCTTCCGAACCCATCACCAGCGCGGTCGGGCCGGTGAAGTCGGACTGGTACAGGTTTTTCTCGCCGTCGTCGGAGGTGCCGATCAGCCAGATGTCGCGGTCCTTCAGGTCGCGCAGGGTGCGCGCCAGATTGGTCACGGTGATGTAAGGCACGTTCTCGGCCGCGCCGGAGGCCACCTTGGCGGCGGTGGCGTTCAGGCCCACCGCGCGGTCCTTCGGTACGATGACCGCGTGCGCGCCGGCGCCGTCGGCCACGCGCAGGCAGGCGCCCAGATTGTGCGGATCGGTAATGCCGTCCAGCACCAGCAGCAGCGGCGGGCCTTCGATGGCGTCCAGCAGCTCGTCCAGGTTGCGCGCCAGCGAAATCTGCTGCGCAAAGGCGATCACGCCCTGGTGGCGGTGGGTGCCGACGATCTTGTCGAGGCGGGTGGAATCCACGGGCATCACGCGCACGCCGAGCGACTTGGCGTTGGCCACCAGGTCGGTCATGCGGCGGTCGTTGCGGCCCACGTCGACGAAGATCTCCTCCACGGAGGAGGCTTCATGGCGCAGGCGCGAGGTGACGGCGTGGAAGCCGAAAATCATTTTATTCTTGGACATGCTTTTCTTCTGGTGATGCCGCCCGGGCCAAGCCGGGGCGGCGGTTAATGCTTAGCGCTTCTTCTTGCTCTTGGCGGCGGGCTTGGCTGCCGGTGCTGCGGATTTGCTGCGCTTGCCGCTGGAGGCGGGCTTGGCTTTCGCTTTCGGCTTGTCGACGGCCGGGGTGCGGGACTGGACTTTCGGACCAGGCTTCACATTGCTGCGGGTGTCGGCCTTGGTGGGCTGCTTGCGGTTGCGGCCGCTGGCCGGCTCCGCGTCCACATCCGCGCCGGGACGCACGCCGACCGCCGCCTGCTCGGACTGCGCCAGGCGCAGGTCGATCTTGCGGGTTTCCAGGTCCACGCGCACCACTTGCACTTTGACCTTGTCGGTCAGCTGGTAGCGCTTGCCGGTACGTTCGCCTTTCAGCTCATGGCGCGCTTCGTCGAACTGGAAGTAGTCCGCGCCCAGGTCGGTGATGTGCACCAGGCCTTCGACGAACAGTTCCTGCAGCTGCACAAAGATGCCGAAGGTGGTCACGCCGGTGATCATGCCGGTGAATTCCTCGCCCAGCTTGTCCTGCATGAAGTAGCACTTCAGCCAGGATTCCACGTCGCGCGAGGCTTCGTCGGCGCGGCGCTCGTTGGCCGAGCAGTGCACGCCCAGCGCGTCCCACACGGTCAGGTCGGCGGCGGCTTTGGGCGCCTTGCCCTCGGCCTTGTCCTTGGCCTGCTGGCGGCGGGTGGCGTTCGACACGGCCGTGTTCAGCACGCTGGTGTCGGCCACTTTCGGGTCGTACTTTTTGCCCAGCAGGATGGCCTTGATGGCGCGGTGCGTCAGCAAGTCCGGATAGCGGCGGATCGGGCTGGTGAAGTGGGCGTAAGCCTCGTAAGCCAGGCCAAAGTGGCCGATATTGTCCGGGCTGTAGACCGCTTGCTGCATCGAGCGCAGCAGCATGGTTTGCAGCAGGGACGCGTCCGGACGCTCCTTGATCTTGCGCATCAGTTCGGCGTAGTCGCCGGCCGCAGGCGTGTCGCCGCCGGCCAGGCTCAGGCCCACCTGCTTCAGGAAGTCGCGCACCTGCTTGAGCTTTTCCTTGGTCGGGCCGGCGTGGATGCGGTAGGTGCCGGGATGCTTGTGGCGCAGCAGCAGGTCCGCAGCGCAGACGTTGGCCGCCAGCATGCATTCCTCGATGATCTTGTGCGCGTCGTTGCGGGTGCGCGGGATGATCTTTTCGATCTTGCCGGCCGCGTTGCAGACGATATAGGTCTCGGTGGTCTCGAAGTCGATCGCGCCGCGCACGTTGCGGGCTTGCACCAGGGCGTGATAGACGTCGTACAGGTTCTGCAGCAGCGGCACGATGCCGGGGCGGCGCGCCGCTTCCGGACCCTTGGTGTTGCCCAGGATGGCGGCCACTTCGTTGTAGGTCATGCGCGCGGCCGAGTGGATCACGGCCGGGTAGAACTGGTAAGCGGTGATCTCGCCCTTGGCGGTGATCACGGCGTCGCACACCAGCGTCATGCGGTCCACCGCCGGGTTCAGCGAGCACAGGCCGTTGGACAGCTTCTCCGGCAGCATGGGAATCACGCGGCGCGGGAAGTAGACCGAGGTGCTGCGCTCCAGCGCGTCGGTGTCCAGCGCGTCGTTCGGCTTCACGTAATGGCTCACGTCGGCAATCGCCACGATCAGGCGGAAGGCCTTGCTGCGGCCCACTTTCACCGGTTCGCAATAGACGGCATCGTCGAAGTCGCGCGCGTCTTCACCGTCGATGGTGATCATCGGCACGTCGCGCAGGTCCACGCGGTCGCCCAGGTCGGCTTCGCGCACGTGGTCCGGCAGCTTGGCTGCCTGTTTCAGCGCGGCGTCCGAGAAGATGTGCGGCACGCCGAACTTGCGCACGGCGATTTCGATTTCCATGCCCGGGTCGTCCAGGCCGCCCAGCACTTCCACGATGCGGCCGGCAGGCTGCTTGAAGCGGCCCGGCTGCTCGGTCAGTTCGATGGATACGATCTGGTCCACCTTGGCTTTGCCCACCGGGCCTTCCACCACGATGTCCTGCGCAATGCGCTTGTCTTCCGGCGCCACCAGCCACACGCCGTTTTCCTTCAGCAGGCGGCCGATGATGTGGGTGTTGGCGCGCTGCACCACTTCCACAATGGTGCCTTCCGGGCGGCCGCGGCGGTCCAGGCCGACCATCTTGGCCAGCACCTTGTCGCCGTTCAGCACTTTTTGCATTTCGCGTTCGGACAGGTACAGGTCCTGGCCCGGTTCATCCGGGATCACGAAGCCGAAACCGTCGCGGTGGCTTTGCACGCGCCCGGCCACAAAGCCGGAGTGGTCGGCCAGGGCGTAGAAGCCTTTGTGGTCGGAAACGATCTGGCCGTCGCGCTCCATGGCGTTCAGACGGCGGGTCAATACCGCGTGGGACTCGGCTTTCACATCCAGGGTCAGCGCGAGGGCGCGCAAATCGAGCGCCGCCTTGGCGCTGCGGAAGATGCCGAGAATTTCCTCACGGCTCGGAATGATATGGGTAGATTGGCTCAAAAGTATTTCTATGGTTTTATTATTGATGGAGAAAAAATCGTGTACCGCCCTGACCAGCCACGTTGACATGGAACAAGGCGTAGTGTACCGGAGGACGGCCTGTTTGCCTATTGTGCGGGAATTCGCCGCAGTCCTGCTGCACCGCTTCCGCGCCCGGAAAAAAGTTATTCCAGGCTATTTGACTTCTCAAAAGAATCCTCTATAATTCTGGTCTTCCGCAGCGGCAACGCTGAGGAAACGGCGAGTTGATGTGCAGTATGGAACGGAAACGTTCATCTGGCGCGAAACTCTCCAAGTCGTTATAATAGCAGAAGTTGTTATGCAGTATCAGTGCCCACGTGGCGGAATTGGTAGACGCGCATGGTTCAGGTCCATGTGCCGCAAGGTGTGGGGGTTCGAGTCCCTCCGTGGGCACCACAGAATTCCGCAAAAATGCCTCCTTCGGGAGGCATTTTTCATTTCCGCGTCCGATTTTTCCGATGTCGGACTTGCTGACACTCCGCCGCCGCCCGCCCCTGCGGCGCGCGCAAGTGCCTGATTCCACTACGCTGCATGCTTCTTGCATGGGCTTTGGCATTCCACACCCGGGAGTGCCCAATGAAAACCATCGCCGCCGCGCTTGCCTGCGCGCTGCTGCTGGCCGCCGCGCCAGCGCAGCCCTCGCCCATTTTCAACTTCCAGTTCACGCCCGGCACCACGCTGCAGGCCCAGCAGGGCTTTATCGCCGCCGGCGCGCGCTGGTCCGCCACGCTGACCGACAACATCACCGTCAACCTGACGGTCGGCTTCGGCGCACTGGGCGGCGGCATACTCGGCCAGGCCGCCAGCGCGCAGGATTTCCATTCCTACGCCAGCTTCCGCAGCGCGCTCGAGGCCGACCGCAGCTCGGCGCTGGACAACACCGCCGTCGCCCACCTGCCGTCCGGCAGCTTCGGTGTGCTCATCAACCGCACCGCCAACAATCCGAACGGCGCCGCCAGCGCCCTGCCCTACGTTGACAACAACGGCAGCGACAACAACCGCACCGTCTTCATCACCAATGCCGAAGCCAAGGCGCTGGGCATGGGAGTGACGGAACAATCGCTGCCCGGCTGCATAGGCAATTGCGACGGCTTTATCCAGTTCAACAGCAACCTGGCTTTCGACTTCGACAGCAGCAACGGCATCGGCGCCACTCAGTACGATTTCGTCGGCATGGCGGCGCACGAAATCGGGCACGCACTGGGCTTCATCAGCGGCGTGGACGTACTCGACTTCAACTCGCCGCCCAACAACGGCCCCTTCAACGACAACGAATTCACCTATGTGTCCGGACTGGACCTGTTCCGCTACTCGCCGCTGAGCAGCGCCAGCGGCGTGATCGACTGGACGGCGGACGCACGCGAGAAATACTTCTCCGTCGACGGCGGCGCCACGCCGGGCGCGCAGTTCTCCACCGGCGCCACCTTCGGCGACGGCCGCCAGGCCAGCCACTGGAAAGACTTGATGATGCTGGGCTTGATGGACCCCACCGCCGCCCAGGGCGAACTGCTGCTCATCACCGCCAACGACCGCATGGCGATGGACGCCATCGGCTACGGCCTGGCGCCCATCGCGGAGCCCTCGCAGGCCGCCATGTACGGCGCGGCGGCGCTGATGGCGCTGGCATGGAGTGGCCGCAGGAAATATTTTCATGGAAACATCAATTGACTCTTGACCGAGGGCGCCGAGGCCTTTAAGATTCGGGCCTCTGTTGCAGAACAACGCAAATGGAACAGCAGTAACAGTGCCCACGTGGCGGAATTGGTAGACGCGCATGGTTCAGGTCCATGTGCCGCAAGGTGTGGGGG
>NZ_JBWKSD010000009.1:0-320179 GCF_059419605.1 Pseudoduganella sp. GW821-FHT05F09 | reverse complement strand
GAATATCGTGTCGATTTCTTGTTCATGGCTCCATTCTCTCAAAGATTGGAGCCTCCCAGATTTCCGGGCCGGTTCAGTGCTGCTGCTCGGCGTGTCGTCCAATGCACTTCAAAAACACCCTCAGAGTTAATTTTGAGCAGGCTTACCGGAAGGTCCATGCCTGGGGTGATCAGGATTCCGGAGCGCAAACTGGCTGCCGAGGACCCGATGAATCGTCGCGATGCAATGCGTGAGTCGCTTGCCGATGAGGCGGAAAGGGCGGACGCATTGATGGTCAAGCCGGCCGGGGCTTTCAGATTAGCCGGGTGCGCAACCAGGCCAGGGCGGGATCGCTGTCGCTGCGGCTGTGCCAGATGGCTTGCATTTGCCGGCTGCGGACGGGGTAGGGCAGCGGGGCGGAGGGCAGGCCTTCGCGCTCGGCGAACATCCGGCTGAGGGACGAGGGCAGTACGGCCAGCATGTCGCTGGAGCGCAGCAGGGAGGGCACGGCCAGCGAATGCGGCACCAGCATGCGCAGCCGCGCCGTTTCGGGCAGCGCGGCGCGGTCGAACATGTCCGATTCGCGCGCCAGGCCGCGCTCGGACAGGAAGCCGTCCACCGCGCCTTCTTCGGCGCCGCCCAGCGAGACGGCAATCAGCGGATAGCTCGCCAGGTCTTCGGCCGTGACGGCGTGGCCTGCCAGCGGGTGGCCGGGGCGCATGGACAGGGTGTCGGTCTGGGTCCACAGCGGCATGGCGCCAAAGCGCGGCGGGATGTCGGCGAACACGCCTATGGCCACGTCGATGCGGCCCAGGTCGAGCTGGCCGGCCAGGTCGATGCGCGTGGATGGGCGGATGACCAGGTTGGCCAGCGGGGCCAGCTCCTGCAACTGCGCGCTCAAACGGTCCAGCAGCAGGAGGGTGACGTAGTCGGTGGCGGCAATGACGAAGTCGCGCTGCGCGGTGGCGGGAGCAAAGGGTTCGTTGCCCAGCGCGCCGCCGATCTGCTGCAGCGCATGGCGCAGCGGCGCGGCCATGGCCTGCGCGCGGGCGGTGGGCTGCATGCCGCCGGCGGTGCGCACAAACAGTTCGTCGCCCAGCGCTTCGCGCAGCCGCCCGAGCGCGTGGCTGATGGCGGAGTGGCTCAGGTTGAGCCGCCGCGAGGCGCGCTGCAGGTTGCGCTCTTCGTAGACGATGTTGAAGACGCGCAGCAGGTTCAGATCGATGCGATCGATATTCATGTTGGCACGGTACGTTGGCGTAGTGGCCATAGTACCGCACAGACTGCGGTCTGTACGAGCACCGAAAGGGCGAGGCCGGCCGCGTCGTACAGGAATTGTCCGCCCCCGCCGTCCCCCGCACCACCGCCGCCGACCAGGCTGCCGCCGGGGTAGCCGAGCATGCACAAGGTGATGCTGTAGCCCAGGCCTTGCGCCAGCGATTCCGGCCTGCCCGTCATCCATGCTCCGAGGGCGAGGGCGGGCGCATACAGCAGGTAGGGGGACACTGGCAGATGCGGGTAGCTGAGCTGCAGCGCAAGGCCTGCGGCGACGGCGAGCAGTGTGCCCCAGGTCATCTGCAAGGCCGCGCGCACCGGCTGCGCGGCCAGCGCCACCAGCGCGCAGTTGACCGTGGCGTTCAGCGTTGCCATCGGTCCGCCGCGCCAGGAGGTGGCCAGCCAGAGCGTGCCCATGGCCGCCATCGCGATGGCGGGATGCAGGCCGGCCAGGGAGGCGCGGGCTGCGTGTGCGGGCAGCGCAGGGGCGGCGGGCTGCGGGGCCGGCTGAGTGCCTTTGCCGGGCCAGCGGCTGCTGGCGAAGGCCACCGCGCTTGCGCAGACGATGCCCAGCGCTACCTCGGCCAAGCGGCTGGCGGCGCTGGCGCCGATGCGGCCTGCGTCCAGCGCCATGGGAATGACGATCAAGATCGGCGTATAGCCCGTCAGCAGGAAGGAATAGGCTGTCAGCTGGCTGTGGAAGGCGGCGACTGCGGTGAGCAGGGCCACCCAGACGCCGGCCGCAGCCAGGAAGTACGCCGGTGATTGCGAAAACAGCGCGGCCATCGCCCATGCCGCGAGCGCGCCGCCAATGGTGCCCAGCATGCGATGATAGCCCTTGGCGAAGACCTGCCGCGCCTGCGGCTGCATCACGATGAACACGCACACCATGGCGATCTGCGGCGCGGGGAGCCCCAGCCGCACGGCGATGGCCATGGCCAGGAAGGCGGTGGAGACGGTGTTGAAGATATGGCGCAGCATGGCTATTTCCCCGGCGGTCTGACAATGCGGCAGCATGCCACGCGCCCTCGCGGGCCGGAAGCGACCATTGTTCAAGAAGGTTATGCACGGAATTCACAATGCGCTTGACCTGCTGTCATGTGTAAGATATTGTTGACACGTGAGCGCAAAAAAACAATCCCTGAATGGCGACCAACTGCTGGCGGTGCTGGCAGCGCTGGCCAATCCGCACCGGCTGCGCATTATTGCGGCGCTGGTGAGCGGCGGGCGCAATTACGTGAGCCAGCTGGCGCGCGAGCTGGGCATCAGCCGTCCCTTGCTGCATCTGCACTTGCAGAAGCTGGAGGACGCGGGCCTGGTCGTCAGCCAGATGGAGTTGTCGCACGACGGCAAGGCCCTCAACTATTTTGAGCCCAGCAGCTTTTTAATCGAACTCTCGCCCGCCTCCATCGCGGAGATGGCGAAGACGCTACAAGTCCCCAACGAACAGTAGAGGTGGTTATGTCTGAAAGCATATATCTGTTGACAATCTGCCTGCCGCTAGGCGCGGCCGTGCTGATCTTCGGCATGAAGTACTTCTCGGCGGCTCTCGCCGCCCGCGCCCGCGCCGACAGCGACGCGGCCTACAGCGCGCTGGCGGAAAAGGCGGTGCAGGCGCAGGCTGCGCACCAGGCCACGCTGGCCGCCATGCAGGCGGAGCTGGCCAAGCTGTCCGGCAGCGTGGCCTCGGTCGAAAAAATCCTCAAGCAAGTCGAATAATCCGCAGTCTCTCACCGGGAGCAAGCATGGATGGCAGCAGTCTGATTCAACCGCCGCGCGCAGCGCTGCAAACCTATGCACGGCTGGGCGGCGTGCTGTACCTGATTATTATCGTCATCGGCCTGCTGGGCGAGGCGCTGATACGCGGCACGCTGGTGGTGGGCGGCGATCCCGCCGCCACCGTGCGCCGCATCCAGGAGTCGGAGTGGCTGTGGCGCCTGGGCGTGGCGGGACAGATGCTGCTGCTGGTGTGCGCGGTGGCGCTGACGTGGATTTTTTACGTGCTGCTGCGGCCCGTGAGCAAGAATCTGAGCCTGCTCGCGGTGCTGTTTGCGATCACCTCGCTGGCGGTGGAAAGCGTGAGCGCGCTGCAGCTGCAGTCCATGCTCGACACGCTGGCCATGGCCAAGTACCTGAAGCCGGACGACCTGCCGCAGCTGCACGTCATGGCCTACCTGACGGTGCTGTCGCACGCGCAGGCGTTTGGCCTGGCGCTGATTTTCTTCGGCGTTGAAATCCTGATCGTCGGCTACCTGATCTGGAAGTCCGGCTATATCCCCAAAGCTATCGGCGTGCTGATGCAGCTGGCGGGGGTGTGCTACCTGGTCAACAGTTTCAGCATGGTGCTCAGCCCCGCGCTGGCCAGCATGCTGTTCCCCGCCATACTGCTGCCCGCGCTGGTCGGCGAGAGCGCGTTTTGCCTGTGGCTGTTGATCAAAGGCGCCGGGCAGCCGGCGCAGCGCTGAGCGCTCAGGCGGCGCGCCTGCGGTCGAAGTGTGCTTCGATCGCTTCCAGCGTTTTGCCTTTGGTTTCCGGCAGCAGGAAGGCGGCGGTGAGGAAGTACAGCACCGCACAGCCGGCGCCGTAGAAGAACATGGTGGCGTAGCCGTGCTGGCCCACGGTCGGCAGGAACACGGCCGCTATCACCGTCGACACAAACTGGTTGATCAGCAGGGCGATGCTCATGCCGTTCGAGCGTATGCGCGTGGGCATCAGCTCGGACAGCGCCAGCCACACGCACACGCCCGGGCCGACGGCGAAGCTGGCCACGAACAGGAAGATGGCCAGCGCCACCTGCCAGCCGTGGGCGGCGGGCGGCACTTGCGCCAGATAGGCCTTTTCTATGCGCAGCGGCGCGTTGACGGCATCGGCCGGATCGGCGAAGGGATTCAAGTGCAGGCGGCGGAAGAAGGCGCCGATCACGCTGTCCGGCTGCACGGTATCCTCGCGGCTCATACGTAGCTCGGGCAGCGCGGCGTCGTCGCTGCGGCGGGTCTGCACATTGGTGAAGGGCCCGTAGGCGTAGGCCACCACCAGTTGCTCCGGTGGACACAGGCGAGCTGAGCCGCATTCGGGGTCTGACCCCGAATGCGGCTCAGCTTGGCTGGAGGTGGAGAGGGTGTGCAGGGTGGCGCTGTCGAGGCGCAGGGCGAGCGTGTTGGACTGGATGCGGGCTTCCACTGCGGGGCGCACGTCGCGCTGGCCGGCTTCGGCGCTGCGGAACAGCAGGCCGGCTGCCAGCAGGGCGACGACGATGCCGCCGCTGCCCAGCATGAGCAGGAATTTGCGGCCCTTGCGGTCGACCAGCACCACGGCCACCACCGTCATCACCGCGTTCACTACTTTCAAACCCACGTCGGCCATGTTGGCGGTGGCGCCGGGCAGGCCGGCCTGGTTCAGTATGTTGACCACGTAGGCCAGGATGGAGTTGATGCCGGTCGCCTGCGTGAGCGCAAGCACCAGGCAGGCCAGCAGGAAGGGCAGCATGTAGCGGCGGCTGAGCAGGGGATCTGCAGCGGCGCGGGCGGCGGTGGAGGGCGCGGCGGCGGGGCCGCCTGGGCCCGCAGCGCTGGCCGATTGCGCCTGCAGGATGTCCTGCAGTTCGGCCTGCGCTTCGGCGGCGGGACGGGTGCGCAGCAGGGAGGCGAGGGCGGCTTCGGCGCGGCCGCGGCGGGCCAGCCAGCGCGGCGATTCGGCCAGCAGCAGCGCGCCGGCGGTGAACACCAGGCCGGGCGTGAGACACATCCAGAAGATGCTGCGCCAGGCGTGGTCCTTGGCGGCGAACACGGTGGCGGCGCGCTCGGCTTCGGGCAGCGCTTGCGCGGCGGCGGTGACGCCGTCCACCGCGTGCGCCTGCGCCAGGCCGATCACGGCGGCGGCCACCAGGCCTATGGTCAGCAGCAGCTGGAACAGGGCCGCGCCGCGTCCGCGCTGCGAGGCGTGCAGGCATTCGGCCAGATACAGCGGCACCACCACGCCGATCAAGCCGCCGCTCACGCCTTGCAGCAGGCGCCCGAGCAGCAGCGGCGTGTAGCCGTCGGCCAGCGCGATCAGCGGGATGCTGAGCGTGAACAGCACGCCGGACAAGGCCATGGCCCAGCGCCGCCCTATCAGGTCCGCCAGCGCGCCGGCGAACAGCGAGGACAGCACGGAGCCCAGCAGCACCGCCGCCACGATAAAGCTGAGCTGCTGCGCGCTGAGCTTCCACGCCAGCGAGGCGGTCGATTCCAGATAGGGCAGCGCGCCGGCGATGATGCCGACGTCGATCCCGTACAGCAGGCCTCCCATGCCGGCAATGAACAGCATGAAGCGCTTGGCGCGGACGGGGGACGGCTTCGGGCTGGCGGACATGCTGGACATGGTGGCTCCGTGTTCTAGTTGGAAGTAAGGTCGATGGCTTCGCCTTCGACGTAGACGGCGACCGGCTGCAGTTCGGCGTTGAGCACCACCATGTCGGCCCACGCGCCGGGCGCCAGGCGTCCGCGTTCGGATTCGCCGAGGTAGTCGGCCGGGTAAAGCGACAGGCGGTTGGAGGCGTCGGCCAGGTCCAGGCCCAGGCCGACGAAGTTGCGCAGCGCCTGGTCCATGGTCAGCACGCTGCCGGCCAGCGAGCCGGTGGCCAGGCGCACGCAGCCCATGCATTTGAATACGCGCTGCGTGCCGAGCGCGTATTCGCCGTCCGGCATGCCGGTGGCGCTGGTGGCGTCGGTCACGCCATACAGGCGCGGTATGCAGCGCAGCGCGCTTTGCATGGCGCCCGGGGTGACATGCATCAGGTCCGGTATCACTTCGGCGTATTCGGCGTGCGCCAGCGCGGCGCCCACCATGCCGGGGTTGTAGTGGTCCATGCCGGTCATGCCGTTGAACAGGTGCGTAAAGCCCGCCACGCCCGCTTCCAGCGCGGCCACGCCGTCCTCGTAGCTGCCGGCGCTGTGGCCGATCTGCACGCGGATGCCCATGGCTTTCAGCTGCGGGATCAATGCGAGATGGCCGTCCACTTCCGGCGCCAGCGTGAGCACGCGGATGGGCGCGACGGCGTGCAGGCTTTGCACCAGTTCCAGGCTGGCCGTCATCACGTCCGGCGGCTGCGCGCCCAGGCGCTGCAGATTGAGGAAAGGGCCTTCGAGATGCACGCCCAGCATGCGGGCGCCGCCCGCAGGGCGCTCGGCGATCACGCCGGCCAGGCCGGCCAGGGCGCGCCGTATCGACGGTTCCTTGGCGGTGAGGGTGGTGCCCAGCAGCGAGGTGGTGCCGTGGCGGGCGTGCGTGCGCGCCACGGTGGCGCCGGCGTCGCCGCCCTGCATGATGTCGACGCCGGCGGCGCCGTGCACGTGCAGGTCCACGAAGCCGGGTAGTATCGTCAGGCCGCTGTGGCTTGCGGCAGGATCTTCCTGTATCTGCTGGATGCGCTGGCCGTAGCCTATGCTGCCTGTGATCCAACCGGTGGGAGTAAGTATTCTGCCGTGTAGCACGCTCTATTCCGCTATGAGTAATTCGACGCCCAGCTCGCGCAGCCCCTGGCTGTATTCCGGGCTGATGCTGGCGTCGGTGATGACGGTGTGGACGCGGTTCAGCTGCACGATGCGGTGCAGGCTGACGCGCCCAAACTTGGAGGCGTCCGTGAGGACGATGATTTTTTTCGCGCGCTCCACCATTTTCTGGTTCAGGCTCGCTTCCGCTTCGTGGTGGGTGGTCACGCCGAACTGCAGGTCGAAGCCGTCCACGCCGAGGAAGAGCTTGTCGAAGCTGTAGGCCTGCAGGCAGGCTTCGGCCTGCGCGCCCTGGATGGACAGCGACTGCTTGCGCAGCAGGCCGCCGGTCATGATCAGGTCCACGCCCGGCGCGTCGGCCAGTTCCCAGGCGATGTTCAGGCCATTCGTCAGCACCGTCACGTCCTGCGCCTCGCGCAGATGGCGCGCAAGCGAAATGGTGGTGGTGCCGGAGTCGATGATGATGTTCTCGCCCGGCTGCACCAGCGTGGCGGCCAGCGCGCCGATGCGGTCCTTCTGCTGCTGGTTCAGCGCATCTTTCTGGTGGATGGTCTGCTCGGTCACCGGCGTGCGGGTGAGGATGGCGCCGCCGTGGCTGCGCGTGGCCACGCCCTGGTTTTCGAGCGCCGTCAGGTCGCTGCGGATGGTGACGGCCGATACGCCGAACTGCTCCACCAGCGGCGTCACCTGGACGGAGCCTTGTTGGGTCAGCATTTGCAGGATGGATGCGCGGCGTTGGCTGGTATTTCGCATGATGGCGTTGGGTCGACTTTGAAAAACGTCGAGCTTAACAGATCGATGCGGCGGTGGTGGAGGCAGCGGCGGCCGGGGCGTCCGCTGCGTCGGCCTCATTGCGGTTGCAGGCGCGCGCGTATTGCGCCAGCAGGCGGCCGATCTTGTGCTGCACCAGCGCGCCGGCGCTGGTGGCCAGCTGCCCTTGCAGCACTTCCAAGTACTGCTCCGGCAGGTGCTGGCTGAGCAGCGACAGCGGAATTGCGCGCGCGTCCAGGTTGGCGAACAGCGTTGCGGCGGCGGCCACCACCGGCGCTTCGCCCCAGTAGTAGCGGCAACGGTCGCTCAGGCCGTAGCGGCGCAGCAGGCGCTGCTCGGCGCTGCTGCCCGGGTAGTGCTTGGCCCAGTGGCGCGGCTGCGCCAGCATCACCTCGTCCAGCACCTGCATCAGGCGCGAGCACTGCCCTGCGGGCACCAGTTCTTCCTCGATGCGGCACAGCGACAGCATGGCTTCGCGCAGCGCGAAGGTGGCGGCCGGGCCGACCTTGAGGATGGCGAAGTGGTCGCGCACCATGCCGTGCAGCGCGCTTTCGCGCTGGTAGTCGGTGGAGTGGGCTTCGAACACCAGGCCGGGCTGGCCGGCCACAAAGGCGGACAGCTCGGCGGCCTGCGCGGCGTCGTAGTGCTGGATATGGCTATGGTCGAAGTCCACGCCGGGCTGCACCACCATGGCCACCACGCGGCGCCAGGCGGCGTTCAGGCCGGCGTCCAGGAAGGCTTTGCGGTGCACTTCCAGCGTGCGCGCCGCAGCAGCGGGCGAGGTGACGGCGCCGGCCTTGGCGAGTTCCGCTTCGCCGCCGGGAATCGGTACTTCGGTGCCGATCACATACACCGGCGGCGGCAGGCCCGCCTGTTCGGCCGCCGCTTCGGCCACCAGGGCCAGGCGCACCGAGCGCGCGGCGATGGTTTCGTCGCTGAGCACCGCCGGGTCGTCGGCGCAGCGCATGCTGCAATCGAGGTGGATCTTGTGGAAGCCTGCCGCCGCGTAGGCGGCGATCAGCGTGTCCGCGTTCCGCATAGCGGTGTTTGCGTCCAGGTGCTGCCAGGCGTTGGGGCCGAGATGGTCGCCGCCCAGCACCAGCATCTCCAGCGGGAAGCCTTCTTCGCGCGCCATCTCCATCACGTAGCCATGGAAAACGGCGGGCGTCATTCCGGTGTAGCCGCCGAACTGGTCCACCTGGTTGGAGGTCGCTTCCACCAGCAGCATCGTGCCGTAGGAAGACGCCACCTTCATCGCCGCGCGCAGCACCAGCGGGTGGCTGCAGCACACGCTGTACAGCCCAGCGGCCTCGCCGCGCCGGTGGGCGGCCACAACGTTCTGGATGGGGGATGCAATCATGGTCATGGTACTCACGCAGTCCTTGGTTGGTCGAACATTTGCCTGGCCAGCAGGGCCGCGCCGCGCGCGCCGCCGGCGTCGCCGAAGCGGGGCGGCAGGATGGGCGGCGCCTGCACGCCGTTGAACAGGTGGCGGCGCATGGCGCCCGGCAGGCGGTCGTACAGGTGGGCCAGCTGCGAGAGGCCGCCGCCCAGCACGATGGCGTGCGGGTCCAGCGTAATCACCAGCGTGGCGAGCGCGTGGCCCAGCAGGTCGAGATGCACGGCCAGGGTTTGCTCGGCGGTCTTGTCGCCGGCCTGGGCGCGCGCGGCGATGGCGAGCGGCGCATCTCCTGCGCCGCCGAAGTGCGCGTGCAGCTTGCTCATGCCGGGGCCGGACACGTAGCGCTCCGCGCAGCCGCTGCGGCCGCAAGGGCAGTCGAGTATGGGGATGGCGTGCTGGATCAGCAGCGCTGCGGGCACGGGCCAGTGGCCCCATTCGCCGGCGATGCCGTTCAGCCCGCGCAGCAGGCGGCCCTCCACGCAGTAGCCGCCGCCCGCGCCGGTGCCGATGATGGCGCCGAACATGCTGGGCAGGCCTTGCGCCGCGCCGCCCTGCGCTTCGGACAAAGCGAAGCACTGGCAGTCGTTGCCGATGGCGATGGGGCGCTGCAAGGCCTCCTGCAGCGCGGACACCACCAGGCGTCCGTTCAGCGCAGGCACGTTGGAGCTGAGCTGGCGGCCGGTGGCGTTGTCGATAATGCCGGGCAGGCCCAGGCCCGCCGGCGCGCGCTGGCCCAGTGCCGCGTCGCCGCGCTCCACCAGCGCCACCACGGCCTGCACGAAGGCGTCGAAGTCGGTGCCGGGCGTGGCGATGCGTTCGCGGTGGACTTCGGCCAGGCCGCCGCCGTCGTCGGTGTAGGCCACCAGCTCGATCTTGCTGCCGCCTATGTCTATGCCGTGGTAGCCCATGCGGTCCCCGGGTTCAGAATTGGTCATGGCGGTAAATGGTAACGCCCTGCACAACGCGGTTGACCGTGCCGCCGGTGAACGGATTGTCCGGCCGCAGCTGCAGCAGCGCGGACTGGTGCAGCGCGTACTGCTGCGCCATCAGCAGCCACAGGGGCGCCAGCCAGGCATCGGTCATGGGCGCGGCGGAGGACTGCTGCGTGGGCAGGGCGATATCGGTGGCTTCGTCCCCATCCGCGCTGAAGCCCACGGTCAGGCAGCGGCCCGCCACCTGGTCGCGGCGTAATTCAAGCAGCAGGTCGTGTTCGTATTTGCGCGCCAGGGGCTTGGCGCTGCGGAACAGCACCACCAGCGTCTCAGCGTCCAGCATGGCTTTCGGGCCGTGGCGGAAGCCGAGCGGGCTGTTGGCGACAGCCAGCACGCGGCCGCCGGTCAGTTCCAATATCTTCAGCGCCGCTTCCTTCGCCAGCGCCTCCAGCGGGCCGCTGCCCAGGTAGACCACGCGCGACACCGGCTGCGCACCCAGCGCGGCCACCGGCGCCGCCCATGCTTGCAGCGCCTGTTCTGCCAGCGCTGCCAATTGCTCCAGCCGCTCGAGCTGCGGCTCGCGGCCCAGCACGGACAAGGCGGCCAGCATCATGCAGGTGAAGCTGCTGGTCATGGCGAAGCCGCGGTCGCAGCTCGCGGCGGGCATCAGCAGATTGCAGGTGGCGGCGTCGTGCGCGCCTTGCCGCGCCAGCTCGCCGGCGGCGTTGCAGGTGATGTTGAGGAAGCGCGCGCCGGGCACCAGGCCGCGCAGCAGGCTCACGGCCGCCGTGCTTTCCGGGCTGTTGCCGCTGCGGGCGAAGGAGACCAGCAGCGTGGGCGCGTCCGCTTCCAGATACAGCTCGGGGTGGGTGAGCAGCGTGGTGGTGGCCACGGCGCGCACTTGCGCAGACCAGGCGGCGTTCAGTTCGTCCGCAATGATTTCTCCCGCATAGGCCGAGCTGCCCGCGCCGGTGAGGATCACGCGCTGGCGCGGATCGCTCAGGCAGGCGCCGAGGAAGGCCGCCACGCGCGCCTGCTCGGCAGCCAGGCCGGCGGCCAGTTCGCGCCACATGGCTGGCTGGTGGGCGATTTCTTCGGCGGTGTCGAGGCCGCCGATGTCACGCCAGTCTTGGCTGGCACGCTGGAGTAGGGTAGTCATCGAAAGTTTTTCAGGTTGAAGTCATGGAAATGGTAAGGTTTAATTTTCGTTCTGTCAAACTCGAAAGATAAAAAGAAAGTTGCGATAGCGCGATTTGACTTTATTTCGCCCCGTTCCGCAGTGCAATGTGGATCTTTTACTACAAAATCGAAAGTTTTAAACGCGTTAAATTCGTAATGTGAAAGATATTTTGACGAAAATTCTCATTTATTCTTTCTTTTTGTTGACCTTGCTTGTTTTTGTTCCTAGAGTGGCTTCACAAGAAACAGAAAAATCTTTCGATTAGCTGCATACAACAAAGTCACCAAGGGAGAGAACAGCATGCATCCGCAACGAGACATATTGCACCGTTTTAAGCTGAAGGATGGGGCCGCAGCGGTTTTGCTGGCGCTGGCCGTAGGCGGATCGGCGCCGGCCTGGGCTCAGTCCAACGCCACCACCACCATTTTCGGTGAAGTGAAATCTCCCGCCGGCGCCACGGTGGTGCTGGAAAACCTGGACACCGGCGTCAAGCGCACGCTGACGCCCGACGCGGCCGGCCGCTACGTGGCCAATTCCATGCCGCCGGGCCGCTACGCTGCGCGCGTGCTGCGCAGCGGCGCGGTGTCGGCGTCGCAGGAAGTGGAAGCGGTGATAGGCAGCGGCGCGGAAGCGAACTTCGGCGATGCGGACAACGCCGCCACCGTGGTGGTGCGCGCCAGCCGCAATCCCATCGACGTATCGAACACGAATAACGGCGTGGTCTTCACCGCGAAGGAGCTGAAGGCGCTGCCCGTGGCGAGCGACGTGGCCTCCGTGGTGCAGCTGACGCCGGGCGTATCGCGCGGCACCAACAGCCAGTACGGCAGCGCCCCGCAGATCGGCGGCGGCGGCCAGTCCGAGAACGCCTTCTATCTGAACGGCTTCCCGATCACGAACATCCTCACCCAGGTGGGCGCATCCGAACTGCCGTTCGGCGCCATATCGAATATGCAGGTGCTGTCCGGCGGCTACGGTTCGGAGTTCGGACGCTCCACCGGCGGCGTGGTGAATATCACCACCAAGAGCGGCGGCAACAAGTTTGAATTCGGCGGCAAGCTGGCCATCATACCGGGCCGCCTGAGGGGCAAGTCGGCCGACGGCTATTATCCGGACACCGCCCTGCACCCGGAAACCGACGGCAAGCTGCAGATCCGCAACGGCGACAACACCAGCACCAGCAAGGTGCTGGGTCTGTACGGCGGCGGCCCGCTGATCAGGAACACGCTGTTCGCCTTCGTGGGGCTGGAGCGCACCAAGAGCAATTCCGGTTCCGTCGCCGTCGCCACCGACGGCTCGGCGGAAGCGATGAAGAACGGCTGGAGCACCAGCGAATCGCAAGTGGACCGCTACCTGGCCAAGATCGATTACAACCTGACCGAGAACCATCACCTCGAGTTCACCAAGCTGTATGACCGCACCGTCAGCAGCAGCCGCGCCTACGGCTACAGCTATGCCACCATGGAGCATGACAATGTGCCCGGCAACGCGGGCGAATCCACGCGCAACTGCTGTGGCGCGGCCGCTGCGCCGGGCGCCAATATCAACATCTTCAAGTACACCGGCTACCTCACCGACAACCTGACCGTCACCGCGCTGTACGGCAAGTCGGGCAACAGCCATAGCCGCACGCCGGGCGGCTACGATCCCACGCTGCCGCAGATTTCCACCAGCGTCACGGTGCAGGTGCCGGGCCTGACCTACCCCACGCCGCAGCAAGTCAAAGGCAACCTGGTGGACCCTTCGTCGGGAGACAGCCAGACCGCCAAGCGCTTCGACGTGGAATACAAGCTGGGCAACCACTCGCTGCGCGGCGGCGTGGACCGCATCGACGTGGAATCCGTGGTCGGCTTCATGCTGGCCGGCGGCTACCGCTGGACCTACCGCAAAGCCAGCGATCCTAACCGTGCCATCAACGGCGCCACCGAAACCCCGGCGCAGGGCGGCGGCTACGGCCTGCAGGGCTACTACGTGAGCCGCGACTACTACAGCAACCTGGCGCGCCCCACCAGCGAGCAGTCGGCGCAATACATCCAGGACCACTACCAGGTGACCGACAGGGTGCTGCTGGACCTGGGCCTGCGCCGCGAGCAGTTCACCAACTACACCAGCACCGGCGACGCCTTCATCTCCCAGCGCAGCATGATCGCGCCGCGCCTGGGCGCGACCTGGGACTACCACGGCGACAGTTCGCTCAAGTTCTCGCTGAACGCGGGCCGCTACCACCTGCCGGTGCCGTCCAACCTGTCGTCGAACATGGCCGCGCCGTTCACCTCCACCAGCGAATTCTTCACCTACACCGGCGTGGAGCAGGCCACCGGCGCGCCCACCGGCCTGCACGCCATCGGCAAGCCGTACTCGGCCAACAACGCCTACGGCCAGAGCCGCGACGCGCGCGAAGTGACCGCCATCGGCCTCAAGCCGCTGTCGCAGGATGAAATCACCATGGGCTTCGAGCGCGCTTTCAGCCAGCAGTGGGTGGCCGGCGCCAGCGTGCAGTACCGCCGCCTGAACGACACCAACGACGACACCTGCGACCAGCGTCCTATCGACGCCTGGGCTGCGCGCAACAAGGTGGACACCTCGCACTGGGGCGGCTTCCAGTGCGCCATCATCAACCCCGGCCGCGACGGCAACCTGATGATCGACTTCGCCGACGGCAAAGGACTGCGCCGCGTGGACATTACGGCGGCCGAGTGGGGCAATCCGCGGCCGGACCGCACCTACCGCGCGCTGCACCTGTCGCTGCAGCATCCGCTCAGCAATGGCTGGTACGGCAAGGTAACCTACACGCTGTCCAAGCTGAAGGGCAATATGGAAGGCCAGACCGACACCAACGGCGGCGGCGACGTGGGCCTGACCGTCAGCGACGACCACAAGGAGCTGATGTACAACGCCTACGGCTACCTGCCGGGCGACCACCGCCACGCCATCAAGGCCTACGGCTTTGTGCAGGCCACGCCGGAGTTCAACGTGGGCGCCAATCTGTCGCTGCTGTCCGGCTCTCCGCGCAACTGCATCGGCGAGCTGCCTGCCGCGCTGCACTTCGGTAACGACTACGGCGCTGCCTACTTCTATTGCCAGGGCAAGCCAACGCCGCGCGGCAGCCAGGGCCGCATGCCGTGGCAGACCATGGTGGACCTGAACCTGGTCTACCTGCCGCGTTTCGCCAAGGGCCTGAGCCTGAAGGCGGACGTGTTCAATCTGTTTGACCGCCGCATCCCTACCCGTTATAACGAAACACGTGAAGACGGCGGCCAAATCTCCAGCAACTACCTGCAAGTCACCGCCCGGACCGCGCCGCGTTCGGTGCGGCTGACTGCGGAATACGCATTCTAAAAGGATCAGCATGAATCAAATGAAACGACGAGACTTCCTGACCGCCGGCGCAGCGCTGCTGGGCAGCGCGCTGCTGGCGCCAAGCGCCTTCGGCGCGAGCCGCGAACGCGTGCGCGTCGGCATGATAGGCACCGGCATGCGCGGCCAGGTGCTGCTGCAGGAACTGCTGCGCCGCGACGACGTGGAAGTGGCTGCGCTGTGCGACATCGAACCCATCATGCTGGGCAAGGCGCTGGCGCAGGTGGAGAAGTTCGGCAAGCCGCGTCCCGCCACCTTTGGCGAAGACGGCGACAAGCACGCCTACCGCCGCCTGCTGGACGGCGCCAAGGTCAAGGGCGGCAAGCTGGACGCCGTCATCATCGCCACGCCGTGGGAATGGCATGCGCAGATGTCCATCGAGGCCATGCAGGCCAAGGTGCCGGTGGGCTGCGAAGTGGTGGCCGGCGTAACGCTGCAAGACCATTGGGACGTGCTCAACGCGCAGCTCAAGTCCGGCACGCCGTATATGCTGCTGGAGAACGTGTGCTTCCGCCGCGACGTGATGGCGGTGCTGCAGATGGTGCGCTCCGGCCTGTTCGGCGAGCTGGTGCACCTGCAGGGCGGCTACCAGCACGACCTGCGCGCCGTGAAGTTCAACAACGGCGATCCGGCCAAGCCTTACGGCAGCGGCCTGGAATACGGCGCCAAGGGCTGGTCCGAAGCGCGCTGGCGCACGGAGCACTCGGTGCGCCGCAACGGCGAGCTGTATCCCAGCCACGGCATCGGCCCGTGCGCCATGTACACCAACATCAACCGGGGCAACCGCTTCACGCGCATCAACGCCTTCGCCACCAAGGCGCGCGGCCTGCACGACTACATCGCCAAGCAGCCGGGCGGCGCGCAGCATCCAAGCGCGAAGACCGAGTTCAAGCTGGGCGACGTGGTCACCACCACGCTGGCGTGCGAGAACGGCGAAACCATTTTGCTGCAGCACGACACCTCGCTGCCGCGCCCTTACTCGCTGGGCTTCCGCGTGCAGGGCACGGACGGGCTGTGGATGGACCTGAACCATTCCATCCATATCGAAGGCAAGAGCAAGCCGCACCAGTGGGAGGACTTCCAGGCCTACCAGGACAAGTACGACCATCCGCTGTGGCGCAAGTACGCCTCGCGCGCGGAAGGCGCGGGCCATGGCGGCATGGACTTCTTCGTGATCCATGCCTTCATCGAGGCGCTGAAGGCGGAGGCGCCGATGCCGATCGATATCTACGACGCGGTGACGTGGAGCGCCATCACGCCGCTGTCCGAGCAGTCCATCGCGCAGAATTTCCAGACGCTGGACTTCCCGGACTTCACCAACGGCCAGTGGCGCACGCGCAAGCCGATCTTCGCTCTTTGAGAGGGGCTGAATGAAGCAGCGCAGCTTGATGTTCTTATGCGGCGCGTGGCTGCTGCTGAATGGCTGCGGCGCGCACGGCGCCCCGGTGACGGTGGCGCTGGCGGGCAACGGCTTCATCACCCGCAGCGGCGCCGGCGCCGTCATCAACGAAGGCGGCCTGGCCAACTGGACCAGCGCGGCCACGGTGGCCAGCGTCTGGTTCCGCGTTGCCGGCGCAGGTCCGGTGACGGTGGCGATGGACGCCAGGCTGGCCGGCGGCGGAGGCAGCACGGTGCGCGCCACCGTCAACGGCAAGCCGTTCAATGTGAAGCTGGCCGGCGCCGCCGGCAAGACCTACGCGGTGGGCACGGTGGACGTGGCCGCGCCGGGCTATGTGCGGGTGGACCTGCAAGGCGTGAGCAAGGACGGCGGCAGCTACGGCGACGTGGCTGCGCTCAAGGTCGACAGCGCGGCGAAGGTGAGCTACGCGGACGACGCGGCCAACTATTACTGGTCGCGGCGCGGGCCGTCCGTGCATATGGGCTATACCGTGCCGGCCGGGACCGAGTATTTCTACAACGAGGTGACGGTGCCTGCGGGGCAGGACGCCATCGGCTCCTATTACATGGCGAACGGTTTTGGCCAGGGCTATTTCGGCATGCAGGTCAAGTCGAACACCGAGCGCTGGATGCTGTTCTCGGTGTGGAACGCGGACAATGGCGCGCTGACCAAGCTGGTAAGCAAGGGCGCAGGCGTGGTGGCCCAGGACTTTGGAGGCGAGGGCGAGGGCGGGCAGGCCTACCTGGCGTACAACTGGGTGGCGGGGAATACCTACAAGTTACTCACGCGCGCGCATCCGGACGGCGCGGGCGGGACGGATTATTCGGCCTGGTTCTTTGCGCCGGAGGCGGGCAGCTGGCGCTATATGGCGACGTGGAAGCGGCCGAATATCAGCACGTATCTGACCGGGGTGTATTCATTCCTGGAGAACTTCATCGACACCAGGGGCTACCTGGAGCGGCGGGTCCAGTTCGGGAACCAGTGGGCGCGCAATGCGTCCGGCGCCTGGACGGAGGTGACAGCCGGGCGCTTCACCGGAGACGCAACGGTGCGCGCAGGGCAGCGCATGGATTATGCGGGCGGGCTGGAGGACGGCCGGTTTTATCTGCGCAATGGGGGATTCTTCGGCGATTATGTGCCGGTGAACCAGGGCTTTACGCGGCCCGCCACAGGACAGGCGCCCGTTGTGGATGTGGGCGCGCTGCCGCATTGATTTGTGCCTTAACCCCCCAAACTGTCAGCGGAACGCGTAGCTCGCGTTGGCGTAGAAGCGCCGGCCGCGCGGGTCGGTGTAGCTCGGGTCGTAGCCGGAGATGAAGAAGTAGGCCTGGTTGGAATACGGCGGGCTCTTGTCGAACATATTCTGCACCCCCACGCGCAGCTTGAGCGACGACGTCGCCGCATAGGCCGCCGACATGTCCCACAGCGAATACGCCTTCACCTTGTTGGCCGCCACCACGCTGCCGTCGTCGATATTGATGGCCGAGTTCTGGTCATCATAACCGCTGTAGAAGGTGTTGGACAGGCTGGCCGACAGCGGCCCCTGGTCCCAGTCGAACGACACCGTGTGCCGCCAGCGCTGCACCACGCTGTCGGTCACGAACTTGTTCAGATTGCTCACATAGGCGTCGCCCGGGCTGTTCTGGATTTTGGACGTCAGCACATAGGTGCCGTTCAGGCGCCCGCCGAAGCGTCCCACCGCCGTGTTCACACCGCTCAGGTTGATGGCCAGATCCAGCCCCTTGGCCAGCTGCGCGCCGCGGTTCTCCTTGCGCAGTTCGATATAGTCGATCAGGCCGTCCTCGTCGCGGTGCACCAGCTTGCCGTACTTTTCCAGGTTGCCCAGGATGATGTCGTCGCCGATCTCGCTGATCAGGTCCGTGCGCTTGATGTTCCAGTAGTCCAGCGTCACATTCAGGTTGCGGCTGGGCGCGAAGGCCGCGCCCAGCGAGAGCTGGCGGCTGCGCTCGGGCTTCAGCTTGGTGTTGCTGTAGCGGCGCGTGTCCCAGTTGTCGGCGCAGTCGGAATAGTTGTTGTCCACCGTGGCGCAGTAGGCCGGATCGGGCAGGGTGGCGGTCTGGCTGTAGACGGTGGGACGGAACAGGTCCGTCATGGACGGCGCGCGGAAGCCGCGTCCGGCCGAGGCGCGCAGCAGCAGCGCGGACGTGGGGCGGTAGCTCACGCCGACCTTGGGACTGGCCGCGCCGCCCACCACCTGGTAATGGTCGTAGCGGCCGGACAGCTGGGCTTCCCACTGCTTGGCGAACGGCAGCAGCAGTTCGCCGTACACGCCGGCGATATTGCGCTTGTCGCTGGTGGGCTTGCCGCCTTCGGGCGCCGCGTCGTTGTTGATGTTGTCGCTCAGGAGCAGGGCCGAGGGCGTGAAGTCGGTGCGCTCGCGCCGCGCTTCGCCGCCGATGGCCAGCGCCAGGTCGCCGCCGGCCATGGGCATCAGCGCGCGCGAGAACTTGAAGTCCACCGAGTCCATGGTGCCGCGCGCATGGCGCACGTCGTCGTTCACCTGGATGCTGTTGAGCAGCGCCACGCCGGCCGGGCTGGATGGGCCGAAGGGGTTGATGCGGCCGTCCGCTATGCCTTCCAGCAGTTCGTTGTAGAGCACATAGCCGTGCGTGTCCTTGTCCTTCACGGTGTTCACGCTGTGGTTCAGCGCCACGTCGTAGTCCCAGCCGCCCAGCACGCCGGTGACGCCGGCCACGAAGCGCACGCCGTCGCTGGTCAGTTCGCTGGTGCGCTGGCCCGCCTCGTTCAGGCGCATGCGCAGTTCCAGCTCGCCAGGAATGTCGTCGTCCAGCTGGTCCAGGCCGGTGTTGGCCAGTTGCGGCACCTTGCGGTAATCGATATAGCCGGTCACGCGCGCGGACGAGCCCACGTAGTGCGTCTTGGCGCGGCTCAGCGAGGCTTCGGCGTAGAGCTGGTGGCCGCCGTCCAGGCGCAGCACGCCCCGGCTCAGCACACTGGCTTTTTCGGACTTGGGAAACAGCTCGGTGTCGCCCATGTAGTTGTAGGTGCAGGCGTCCACGCCGCCGGTGCCGGCCGGCAGGTAGACGTTGGCCGGCGGCGCGCAGCCCGGCACCGACAGGTTGATCTGGCGGTTGGTAATGGGCTTGCCGTTGATCTTGAAGCCGATGTCCTGCAAGTGGTCGCGCTGGGCGGAGGTCAGGCGGATATTGGCCGGGCTGGTGAAGCTGGACAGCAAGTGGCCCAGGCGCTGCTCGATCTGCAGTTCCGGTATAAAGCTGCGCTGCGAGGTGCTGAGCGCGCCGGTGCGCTGGTAGTCCAGCACCGCGAACACGTTGTAGCCGTCGCGCGTGATGTCGCCGGTGCCGGCGGCGATGCTGGCGGTGCGCTTGCCGGCGCCGCCTTCGCGCGTGCCGAGCACGTAGGCGTTCAGCTCCAGGCCCTGGAAGTCCTTGCGGGTGATGAAGTTGATCACGCCGCCGATGGCGTCGGTGCCGTACAGCGAGGAGGCGCCGTCGAGCAGCACTTCCACGCGCTGCAGGGCAGCGGCCGGAATGTTGTTCAGGTCCACGCCGCTGTCGTCGCCGGGGGAGGCGAAGTTGGCCATGCGGCGGCCGTTCAGCAGCACCAGCGTGGACGAGGTGCCGATGCCGCGCAGGTTGGCGCTGTTGAAGCCGCGCTGGTCGCCGCCCACGTTGATGCTGGCGCCGTCGGTCAGGCCGCCGCTGTTGGCGGCGATGCGCGTCATCAGCTCGGCGGCGGTGGTGACGCCGGCCTTTTCAATCTCGGCGCGCGTAATGATCTGCACCGGCAGCGAGGTTTCCGCCTCCACGCGCTTGATGGCCGAACCGGTGATCTCCACCGTGGCCATGGGCACCTGCTGCGCCAGCGCGGGCAAGGCGGCCGCCGAGGCGGCAATGGCCGCGCCGGCCAGCAAGGTGGTGCGGACCGCGCGGGCGGCTGTTTTCAGCTTGGTGTTCATCTGCTCTCCCCATGTATTTTTGCCATTGTTGGCTAGTTCTTCTTAATACACAAGTAAAGCAGATCAGCTGCGCGCCCAGGTGTTGTTGAAATGACCGCCGGGCCGGCGTTATGGCCGCAGCACGACCTTGCGGCAATTGTCCTCCTTCTTGTCGAACATGCGGTAGCCTTCGGCCGCCTGGTCCAGCCGCAGGCGGTGCGAAATGATGGCTTCGGGGTAGAGCTTGCCCTCGTCGATGAAGCGCAGCAGTTCCGGCATGTGCTGCTGCACGTGGGTCTGGCCGGCGCGCACGGCTATGCCTTTTTCGAAAATGTCGCCGAACAGGAAGCCGTGGATAAAGCCGGAATACACGCCCGGCACGCTGACGGTGCCGCCGCGCCGCACAGCGGCGATGCACTGGCGCAGCGCGCTGCCGCTGCTGCCTTCCAGCTTCAGGTTGGTGAGCGCGGTTTCCAGCGCGCTGCCCTTGGCTTCGAAGCCGACCGCGTCGATCACCGCGTCCACGCCCCGGAAGCTGGTGCTTTCGATGATGGCTTCGGCGGGGTCCACCTCGTCGAAATTGAGCGGAATCACGCCGTAGGTGGCGCGCGCGAATTCCAGCCGGTAGGGATGGTGGTCCACCATGAAGATGCGCTCGGCGCCCAGCATGCGCGCGCAGGCGGCCGCCATCTGGCCCACCGGTCCGGCGCCGTAGATGGCCACCGTCGAGCCCTGCGTGACGCCGGCGTTCAGCACCGCCTGGTAGCCGGTGGGCAGGATGTCGCTGAGGAACAGCACCTTCTCGTCGGCCAGCGTGTCGGGGATTTTGATGGGGCCGACATTGGCCTTGGGCACGCGCACATATTCCGCCTGGCCGCCGGGCACGCCGCCGTACAGGTGGCTGAAGCCGAACAGCGCCGCGCCGGGCCGCAGGGACTTCTTGTTCATGATGGCGCCCCGGTCGGGGTTGGTGGTTTCGCAGGCCGAGTACAAGTGCATATCGCAGAAGAAGCAGCTGCCGCAGGCGATCACGAAGGGCACCACTACGCGGTCGCCTTTGCGCAGCGCGGTCACGCCGGGGCCGGCGTCCACCACCAGGCCCATGAATTCGTGGCCCATGATGTCGCCTTCCTTCATGCCGGGCACCTTGCCGCGGTAGAGGTGCAGGTCGGAACCGCAGATGGCGGTGGCGGTGATTTGCAGGATGATGTCGTCCGCTTCCTGGATGATGGGGTCGGGGACGGTGTCGACTTTGACGTCGTGGGCGGAGTGGTAGACAAGTGCGCGCATGGAAGCCTCCTGGACGGGTGAGGCTTTTAGCTTAGCCGCGCCGGGGGCGGCGCGGCAGCGGTGTTTTGCTGAACGAAAGGTAGGATTGGTCTGACCGTGCTTGGCGGGTTAGCGCCGCAGGCGCGTAACCCGCCAACTTTCAGTAACTGCTGATCGGCGTCGGCTGGCCGTTCTTGAAGGTGAAGATGGTCACCGGCGATTCCTTCATGTCGCCCTTGGCGTCGAAGGCGTAGGTGCCGGCCACGCCCTTGTAGGAGCCGGACGAGATCACCGCGCCCACCTTGGCCGGGTCGAGCGAGTTCGCCTTCTGCATGGCCTGCGCGTACATCATGGTGGCGTCGTAGTAGGAGGCGGCGTAGACGTCGGCGTCGCGGTTGTAGCGCTTCTTGAACGCGGCCTTGAACTGCGGGCCGCTGGCGGCCTTGTCCAGGATGGCGCCGCCCTGCGAGCACAGCACGTTGTCGGCCACGGCGTCGCCGCCCAGCTTGCCCATTTCAGCGGTGCAGATGGTGTCGCCGCCCAGCAGCTTGGCGGTGATGCCCAGCTGTTTCATCTGGCGCGCCATCGGGGCGCCCTGCGGCGCGTAGCCGCCGAAGAAGATGGCGTCCACTTTCTTCGGCTTCAGCTTGGTCAGGATGGCGGTGAAGTCGAAGGCCTTGTCGGTGGTGAATTCGTGCCCGGCCACGGTCATGCCGGAGGCCTTGGCCTGCTTCTTGAACTCTTCAGCCACGCCCTGGCCGAAGGCGGTGCGGTCGTCGATCACGGCCACGGTCTTGAACTTGAGTTCCTGCGCGGCGTACATGGCCATTTTCGAGCCGAGCTGGGTGTCGCTGGCGTTCACGCGGTACAGGCCTTTGTAGCCCTGCTGCGTGATTTTCGGATTGGTGGCCACGGTGGAGAAGATCACGCCGGCGTCGTTGTAGGCGCGCGAGGCGGGGATGGCCACGCCGGAGTTGTAGGGGCCGACCACGTACTTCACGCCGCTGTCGATGAACTTCTGCGCCACCTGCACGCCCGCTTTCGGGTCGCCCTGGTCGTCCTCGGACTGCAGTTCGAACTTGATCTTTTTGCCAGCCACGGTGATGGGCTTGGCGTTCAGCTCCTCCACTGCCAGGCGGGCGCCGTTTTCATTGTCCTTGCCGGAAAAGGCCTGCGGGCCGGACAGCGGGCCGCTGTGGCCGATCTTGACGATGGCGTCTTGCGCCGCTGCGGTGCTCATGGTGCCGATGGCGCTGATGGCGCCCAGCAGGGCCAGTGCGCCCGTGGTCAATTGCAAATTCATTGTGTCTCCTTGTGGGTCGATATGCGCGTGCATTATCGCCAAGTGGGCAGGGCAGGGCAACTGAAACTTGGTGCAGCTTCAGTGCTGCGCGAGCTTGCGCTGGCGCGCCAGGGCGGCGTTGATGCGGTCGATCAGGCCGTCGTCGCGGTTGCGGGCGATGGCGAAATGCATGCCGTTTTCCACCTGCACGGGCTTGGGCAGCACCGCCAGGCGTACGCCGGGCGGCAGCGCCAGTTCCTTCAAATAGGGCTGGATGAACTGCGCCAGCGCGGACTCGATTTCCGCCGGGCTTTCGCCGGAAGGCTGGTAGAGCAGCAGCGCGTCCACCCGTTTCAGCAGCAGGCGCTGCAGGCGCGTGGCGCGCGAGGCGATGTCCTCGTCCACCTTGAACAGCTTGTTGTGGCGGGCGATTTCGAAGTCGTCGCTATAGGTGTAGCCGCGCACCGCGCCTATGGTTTTGCCGCGCAGGTCGGCCATGCCGCGGAAGGGGAAGACGGCGTCGCTGCGCGTCACCAGCCAGAGCGTGTTGCTGGAGGCCGGGTCGGAATAGCGCAGTTCGCGCAGGCGGTCGGCGCTCTTGGGCAGGGCGAAAATCAGGCCGTCGCCGTCGCGCGCGTGGCGCTCGGCGCGCGGCCAGGGGTAGGCTTTGATGTCGAAGCTGATGTTCAGTTCCTGCTCCAGGTAGCTGAACAGCTTGCGGCGCCAGGGCTTGAGGGGCTGCTGCCGGCCGGCCAGGTCCAGCGTGTCGCCCAGCAGCAGCGTGACGATTTGCGGCGCGGGGCGCGCGGCGGGGTCCGCCATGGCGTTGGTAACTGGCATGAAGCAAGCAAGTGAGCAGCTTAGCAGAAAGGTACGCTTGCTGAAATTCGGCATGCCAGGAGGCTCTTGTGGTCCGTCGACGGCTGATTATTGCAGAAATCGGCGGGCAGGTGCAGCTTTGCGACGCGGAGTGGCTGGTCAGCGCGTGGTCCTTGTGGTGTCGCCGCCACCGCTGTCGGCTGGCTGTACAGGGGTGACTGCCGTCACTGGCGCGGCGGGGCGGACACGGTCGGCGGCTGGTGCAGGTATGGGCGCGCGGGCCCCGGCTGCGGCGGCGATGTTGGCGGAATTGTATGCCGCGATGGCTGCAGCGAGGGCGGGATCGGCGGCATTCGGAACAGGGTTGCCGCTGGCTTCGCGCGCGTGGGCAAGGCGCTGCGCCTCGTCCTGGGCGGTGACCCGCCGTGCTTCTTCCTGCTCGGTGATGCGCTGGGTTTCCGTCTGGCGGGCGGCGATGCTGCGGGCTTCGTCTTGCTTTGCAACGCGGCGCGCCTCGTCCTGTTCCGCGATACGCTGGCTTTCCGCTTGGCGGGCCGCTGCGCGCTGCTCAACCGCGCGTTGCTCGGCGGCGGCTTGCGCGGAACGGAGGCCGGCGGCGCGTTCCTCCGCAGCCTGGATTGCGTCAATCTCCTCCGACTGGGCTGGCTGCTCCTGAGCCGGGACGCGCTGCGTATCAAGCCGGTCCGCGAGGATGGCACGGGCGGTCGCCGCATCCTGGCGCTGCGCCGCCAGCCGTTCGTCTTCCATACGGTCTGCCAGTGCGCTGGCGGCCTGGTCCTGCTCGCGGGTGCTGGCCAGCTGGCGTGCCTCGGCAGCGCGGTTGGCGGCAAGGCGATCGGCCTGGGTTTCTTCCAGGACGTTGCCGGCCTGCTCGGCGATTACCCTCCGCGCCACCTCAAGCTGCTGCTGGCGCAACTGCTCGGCCGGCGTGAGTGCTGGAGCGCTGACGCTGATGGCGTCCCGCAAAGCCTGATCGTTGATCTGGAGCTGGGAGAAGGCGGTTTCCGCCTGAAGCGCTGCGGACGCCGAAGTGGCCAGCGCAGCTTGCGCGCTCTGCGTGGCCTGCGCCGCTTGCTGGGCCGCCTGCGCCGCCGCCGTAATCTGGCGCGCCAGCGTGGCGCCCACCGTGTTGAACTGCTCGCTCGTCTGCGTCAGCAGCTTCAGGGTGCCGTTGCGGTCCAGCTGGAAGGCTGCCTCCAGCACCTGTTGGTTCACGTTCAGCGATTCGCTGATGGACTCGGGCGCCAGCGGATCCAGCGTCACGCCGATGGATGCCAGCGTCGTGGCGCTGAAAGGCGTAGTGGGGAGCGCTGCCGCGCCTTGCTGCCTCAGGCTGTCCGCCAGGCGTTGGGCCAGCGTGGAGGCGCCGTTTTCATCTTCCAGCAAGGGCGTCAGGCTGCTGGAAACCGGCGGCAACTGGTTGAAGGACTGCCGTATCGCCTCGGCCGCGTCGTTGAGCAGCGCCAGTTGCGCCTCGCCGGGCAATGCTTCGTCACGCGCGCCTTGCAGCTCAAGCAATTGCCGGCGCGACAGCGCCACTGTCGACAGGAATTGCCCCAGGTCGGAAAACTCGACGGTGGCAGCCAGGGGCTGAACATTCGCCGCGACGGCTTCCGCCGCGCTGGCTTCAGGCGCGGAACTGATGGGCAGGACGGGGGAAATGGCGGCGGTATTGTCGGCGTTGGAAATCGGGGGCAGCATGGCTTCACCTTGCGGGATGTCAGGGACAGTCCCGCGAGGATGCGCCCTTGCGCCGCCGCCGTCTGTGGGCTGGCGAACACAAGGGCGGCTTGCTTCAGCTCACCATCAGTTTCACGGACTTCAGCTCCACGCTGTTCGGTCCCGCGTGGATGGTGAACGATCCCGGCTCAACCACGCGCTTCATGTCCATATTGAAGAACCACAGGTCGGACGGCTTGATGTCGAAGCTCAGCGTTTTCGCCTCGCCCGGCGCCAGCGTCACGCGCTTGAAGGCCTTCAGCTCGAGCACCGGCCGCGTGACGGAACTGATATCGTCGCGGATGTAGATCTGCACCACCTCGTCGCCCTGCACGGCGCCGGTGTTGCGCACCTCCACCAGCACCTGGGTGGACTCGCCCGCGCGGATGCTGGCTTTGGCCAGGCGCGGTTCGGAAATCGCGAAAGTGGTGTAGCTGAGGCCAAAGCCGAAGGGATACAGCGGCTTGGTGGAACCGTCGATATAGCCGCGCCGCGCGGACGGCTTGTGGTTGTAGAAGATGGGCAGCTGGCCCACGCTGCGCGCGATGGACACCGGCAGCTTGCCGCCCGGGTTGGCGCGGCCGAACAGCAGGTCCGCCGCCGCGTGGCCGGTTTCCTGGCCCAGGTACCAGCCCTCGATCAGCGCCGGCGCGCGCTCGGCCAGCAGGTTGACCGACAGCGGGCGGCCGTTCAGCAGGAACACCACGGTGGGCTTGCCCAGGTCGAAAATGGCTTGCGCCAGTTCGTTCTGCTGGCCCAGCATGTCCAGTGTTTCGCGGTCGCCCAGGTGGGTGTCGGCCCAGGCCTCGCGGCTGGTCTGCTCGTTGTCGCCCAGGACCATCACGATGGTGTCGGCGGTCTTGGCCGCCGCCAGCGCCTCGGCGATCAGGCGCGCGTTCTTTTCCTTGGGCGTGAACACGATTTCGTCCGCGCCCCATACGCGGCTCTCGGTGATGCGCACGGCCTCGGCGTAGGCCAGCTCGAAGCCGTGCTTCTCGCTCTCGGCCTTCAGGCCTTCGTAGATGGAGACCACGTGGCGCGGCACGTCCGAGTAGCCGCCTATGGGCGTGTCCTTGGCGTGGGTGCCGAGCAGCAGCAGCTTGCCCACTTTTTTCGGGTCCAGCGGCAGCACGCCCTTGTCGTTCTTCAGCAGCACCGCCGAGCGGCAGGCCGTTTCGCGCGCCAGCGCCACCGCGTCCGGCGTGGCGGTCAGGCTGTCGGCCGCTTTCGCGTCCGCATATGGATTTTCAAACAGGCCGGCCTGGAACTTCAGCTCCAGGATGCGGGCCACGATGGCGTCGATTTCCGCCACGGAGACGCGCTTTTCCTGCACCAGCGCGGCCAGTTCCTTGTAGCCGTAGCCGTCCGGCGTTTCAATGTCCACCCCGGCCTTGATGGCGCGCAGCGCCGCTTCCTTCGGCGTGGCGGCCAGCTTGTGGCGGGTGATGAGTTCCTTGATGCCCAGGTAGTCGGACACCATCACGCCCTTGAAGCCCCACTCCACGCGCGCCACCTGGTTCAGCAGCCAGCGGTTGGCGTGCGAGGGCACGCCGCCGATCTCGTTATACGACGGCATGATGGCCGCCACATTGGTTTCCTTCACCAGCTTCTCGAACGGCGGGAAGAATTCCTCGCGCAGCGTGCGCTCGGTGATTTCGGCCGGGCCGATATTGGTGCCGCTTTCCGGCTGGCCGTGGCCGGTCATGTGCTTGAGGGTGGTGTAGACCTTGTCCCTGGCCAGCTGCTTGCCTTCGCCCTGGAAGCCCAGCACGGCGGCCTTGCCCATTTCGCCGCACAGGTGCGGGTCTTCGCCGTAGGTTTCCTCGATGCGGCCCCAGCGCGGTTCGCGCGCCACGTCCACCACCGGCGCCAGCGCGAAGTTGGAGCCGCGCGCGCGCATTTCGCGCGCCGCCACGGCGAACACCTTGCGCACCATGTCCGGATCGAAGGAGGAAGCCAGCGCTATCGACTGCGGGAAGCTGGTGGCGTCGCGCGCGGCGTAGCCGTGCAGCGCTTCCTCGTGCGTGAACATGGGGATGCCGAGGCGGGTCTGCTCCATCGCCCATTTCTGCGCCGCGTTCACATAGGTGGCCGTTTCCAGCGCGTTGCGGTTGATGCGGCGGCCGTCGTCGCCCGCCGCCACGGCCTTCTTGGCCTGGCCCACGCGGTCCGATGGGCGGCCCAGCATGCCGATGCCGTGCGGGTAGTTGCGGCTGGCCTGCTCGGGCGAGAAATTGCCCTGGCCGTCCTCGATGTTCTTCTTGTCCTGCCAGATGCACTGCATCTGCTCGATTTTCTCCTCCAGCGTCATGCGCGCCAGCAGGTCCTGCACGCGCCTGGCCACCGGCGCGGCGGGATTCTTGTACGGCGGGACTGCTGCGGCGAAGGCCATGGGCGCGGGAAGGGCGGCCAGACCCGCCAGGCTTCCTGCGGTGGACAGGAACTGCCTGCGGTTTTTGCTCATTGCGTTGTCTCCGTTGTAGTGTCTTTTAACGCTTGGCCGAGCGCGTGCTCACGTCTATCCACACGGCCAGCGTGAGGATGAAGCCCTTGACGATCATCTGCCAGTAGGTGTCCACGTCCAGCATGGACATGCCGTTATCGAGGCTGGCCATCACCAGCGCGCCGATCAGCGCGCCGTACACGGTGCCGGAGCCGCCGCGCATGGAGGTGCCGCCGATGAAGCAGGCCGCGATCGCATCCAGTTCGCCCGAGGTGCCGGCCGAAGGCGAGCCCGCCGCCAGGCGCGCCGTGTTGATGACGCCGGCCAGCGCGCACATCAGGCCCATGATGCCGAAGATCCAGAGCTTGATGGACTTGACGTTGATGCCGGACAGGCGCGTCGCTTCCATATTGCTGCCCACGGCGTAGATGCGGCGGCCGAACACGGTCTGCGTGGTCATATAGGTGAAGATGCCCAGCAGCGCGAGCAGCAGCAGCACCGGCAGCGGAATGCCTTCGTAGGAATTGAGCGTGACCACGAAGGCGGCCACGATGGCGCCGATGGCGGCCACTTTCAGGCCGTCGCGCCACAGCGGCGCGGTTTCCAGGCCGTGCCCGGCGCGGCTGCGGCGCTGCTGCCAGGTGAGCGCCACGGCGATGGCGAACAGCGCGAGGCCGAGCAGGATGCCCAGCTGCGGCGGCAGATAGCCCTGGCCCAGGTAGACCAGGTCGTCCGACACCGGCGCCACGGTGGTGCCGCCGGTCACGCCCAGCACGATGCCGCGATAGGCCAGCATGCCGCCCAGGCCCACGATGAAGGAGGGGATGCTCAGGTAGGCCGTCAGGTAGCCGTTGAACAGGCCGACCAGCAGGCCGAAGCCCAGCACCAGCAGCAGGTTGAGCGGCAGCGGCAGGTGGTGCGTGACGTCCAGCACGGCGGCCACGCCGCCGAGGAGGCCGAGCAGGGAGCCGACCGACAGGTCGATTTCGCCGGCGATGATCACCAGCGACATGCCGCAGGCGACGACGCCGGTAATGGCCATCTGGCGCATCAGGTTGGACAGGTTGCGCGGCGAGATGAAGCCGCCGTCGGTCTTCATGCTGAAGAAGCCCCAGATCAGCGCAATGGCGATCAGCAGGGCCAGCATTTTGTACTGCGTGAATAGTTTTTTGATGTTCATAACAATTGTTGTCTGTCATCTGAGCGAGCTGAGCCGCATTCGGGGTCTGACCCCGAATGCGGCTCAGTTCGCTACTTGGTCGAGGGCGGCGGCCAGCACGGTTTCCTGGCTCAGATTATCGTTGTCGAAGTTGCCGCGCAGCTGGCCTTCGCCTATCACCAGCACGCGGTCGGAGATGCCCAGTACTTCGGCCAGCTCGGACGACACCATGATGATGGACATGCCTTGCGCCGCGAGGTCGAACATGAGCTGGTAGATCTCGAACTTGGCGCCCACGTCCACGCCGCGCGTGGGCTCGTCCAGTATCAGTATCTTCGGCTTGGTGAGCAGCATCTTGGACAGCACGGCCTTCTGCTGGTTGCCGCCCGAGAGGCCGGTGATGGGCAGGAAGGGGCTGGCGGTCTTCAGCTTGACGCTGGCGATTTCCGCCTTGATGGTCTTCAGCTCCGCTTCCTGGTCGATCCGCGTGCCGCGCGCGTACTGGCCCAGCACGGACAGGGTGATGTTCTGCCCCACGCTCAGGTCGGGCACGATGCCGTGCTGCTTGCGGTCTTCCGGCACCATGGCCAGGCCGGCCTTGATGGCTTTCTGCGGCGTGCCGGTGTCCAGCTTGCGCCCTTCCAGCCACACTTCGCCTTCGTGCGCGCCGGGGTAGGCGCCGAAGATGGCCGACACCAGTTCCGTGCGCCCCGCGCCCACCAGCCCCGCAATGCCGAGGATCTCGCCCTTGCGCAGCGAGAAGGAGATGTTGTCCACGCGCTTGCGCGCCGGGTTGTCCGCGTCGTAGCAGCTGATGCCGCGCGCTTCGAACACCACTTCGCCCGGCGCGTGTTTGCGCTGCGGGTAGAGCTGGTTCATTTCGCGCCCCACCATCTGGGCGATGATGCGGTCCACATTCATGCCGCTCATCGGCGTGGTGGCGATGTGCTGGCCGTCGCGTATCACCACGATGGTGTCGCAGATCGCTTCCACTTCGTCCAGCTTGTGCGAGATGTAGACGCAGGTGACGCCCTCCGCCTTGAGCCGGCGGATAATCTTGAGCAGCACCTCGATTTCGGACGCCGTCAGCGAGGACGAGGGTTCGTCCAGTATCAGCAGCTGCGCGCGCTTGTTGAGCGCCTTGGCGATCTCGATCAGCTGCTGGTGGCCGCCGCCGTACTTCTTCACCGGCTCCACCACGTTCACGTCGTGGATGTTGAGCCAGGTCAGGATCTCGGCGGCGCGGCGGTTCATGGCCGCATAGTCCATGCGCCCGCCGGGCAGGGTGATCTCGTTGCCGAGGAAGATATTCTCGGCCACGGACAGCTCGGGCACCAGCATCAGCTCCTGGTGGATGATGACGATGCCCGCGTCCTCCGTGTCGCGGATGGACTGGGCGCGCAGCGGCTCGCCCTTCCACAGGATTTCGCCGTCCCAAGTGCCGTGCGGGTAGACCCCGGACAGCACCTTCATCAGCGTGGACTTGCCGGCGCCGTTCTCGCCGCACAGGCCGATGCATTCACCGGCCTTCATCTTGATGTCTATACCGTTTAACGCGCGCACACCGTCGAACTGCTTGACGATGCCCCTCATCTCCAGAAGATATTCAGCCATGCCGGGTCGCCGCCTGTCAGTTGGACAGCTGGGCCTTGGTGTAGAAGCCGTCTTCCACCAGCAGGTTGACGTTGGCCTTGGTCAGCGGGATGGGCTTGAGCAGCAGCGTGTCCACCTTCTTCATGCCGTTTTCATAGCTCGAGTTGTAGGCGGGCTTCTCGTTGCGCACCAGCTGCACGGCCAGCTTGGCCGCTTCGGCGGCGATCAGCTTGAGCGGCTTGTACACCGTCATGGCCTGCGTGCCGGCGATGACGCGCTTGACGGCCGCCAGGTCGGCGTCCTGGCCGGACACCGGCACTTTGCCGCCCAGTTTCTGTGCCGTCAGCGCCTGGATGGCGCCGCCGGCGGTGCCGTCGTTGGAGGCCACGATGGCGTCGATCTTGTTGCCGTTGGCGGTCAGCGCGTTTTCCACGATGGTCATCGCTTCGGCCGCGCTCCAGTCCTTCACCCACTGCTTGCCGACGATTTTGATGTCGCCCTTGTCCACCAGCGGCTGCAGCACCTTCATCTGGCCTTCGCGCAGCATCTTGGCGTTGTTGTCGGTGGGCGCGCCGCCCAGCAGGTAGTAGTTGCCCTTCGGTTTCAGCGCCACCACGCCCTGCGCCTGCAGCTCGCCGACCTTGGCGTTGTCGAAGGAGATGTAGGCGTCGATGTCGGCGTTCAGTATCAGGCGGTCGTAGGAGAGCACCTTGATTTTCGCCTTTTTCGCTTCGCGGATGGCGTTGTTCAGCACCGTGGCGTTGTAGGGGACGATGACCAGCACGTCCACGCCGCGCGAGATCAGGTTCTCGATCTGGGCGATCTGGCGCTGCTCGCTGGCGTCGGCGGACTGGACGAACACCTTGGCGCCCAGCTTTTCGGCTTCGGCGTTGAAGAAGTCGCGGTCGCGGGTCCAGCGCTCCACGCGCAGGTCGTCGATCGAGAAGCCGATTTTCGGATTCTTGGCGTCGGCGTGCGCGAAGCCGCTGGATAGGGCCATGACTGCGCCCGCAATTGCCGCTAGTGCTTTCAGTTTGGTGTTCATCATCGGTCTCCTAAGGTTTATATTTTTCGCGGACTGCGCCGCTTTAGTGGTTATGGCGCGGCATGGTGTCCGCTACGCCGCGATACTTTACCGCCAATTCCATGCAAGCCCCATCGTGCATCTGGCCCACGGTGGAGCGGTAGATCTCCTGCCACGGCGTCTGGCTGGCCGGCACCGCCGGAATGCCTTCGGCCTTGCGGGCCGCCAGCACGTCTTCGGTGATCAGCATATCGCAGCTGCCGGTGTTCAGGTCGATGCGGATGGTGTCTCCGGTACGCACATAAGCCAGGCCGCCGCCCACGGCGCTTTCCGGCGACGCGTTCAGGATGGACGGGCTGTCCGAGGTGCCGGACTGGCGGCCGTCGCCCAGCGTCGGCAGGTTCAGGATGCCGCGCTTGATCAGCGCATCCGGCGGTTGCATGTTCACCACCTCGGCCGAGCCGGGCCAGCCCACCGGGCCCGCGCCGCGTATCACCAGGATGCAGTTCTCGTCGATGTTCAGCGAGGGATCGTTGATGCGGTTGTGGTAGTCGGTGGAGCCGTCGAACACCACGGCGCGGCATTCGAACACGTTCTCGGAGCCGGCGCGCTCCAGGTAGCGGGCGCGGAAGTCCGGCGAGATCACGCAGGTCTTCATGATGGCGAAGTCGAACAGATTGCCCTTCAGGACGAAGAAGCCGGCCTTGGTCTTCAGCGGCTGGTCGTAAGGGGTGATCATTTCGCGGTCCTGCGATTCGCGGCCCTGCAGGTTTTCCGCCATGGTCTTGCCGGTGACGGTGGCGCGCTTGGAGCGCAGCTTGCCCTTCTGTTCCAGCTCCCACATGATGGCGGGCACGCCGCCGGCGCGGTGGAAGCGCTCGCCGAGGTATTTGCCGGAAGGCTGCATGTTCAGCAGCAGCGGCACGTCGTGGCCGTATTCCATCCAGTCCGATTCGCGCAGTTCCACGCCGGCGTGGCGCGCCATCGCGACGATGTGCTGCTGGGCGTTGGTGGAACCGCCGATGGCGGCGTTGACCACGATGGCGTCCAGGAAGGCTTCGCGCGACAGGATGCTGGACGGGCGGATGTCCTGCTTGGCCATCTCGACGATGCGGCGGCCGGTTTCATAGGCCATCTGGCCGCGTTCGCGGTAGGGGGCCGGAATGGCGGAGCAGCCGGTCAGCGACATGCCCAGCGCTTCGGCGATGGCGTTCATGGTCGAAGCGGTGCCCATGGTGTTGCAGTGGCCCGCCGACGGCGCGGATGCGGCGCCGATCTGCAGGAACTTCTCGTTGTCGATTTCACCCGCGGCCAGGCGGCGGCGCGCTTTCCAGATGGCCGAGCCGGAGCCTACCAGCTCGCCGTCCAGCCAGCCGTCCAGCATGGGACCGCCGGACAGCACGATGGAAGGAATGTCCACGGTGGCTGCGGCCATGATCTGCGCAGGGGTGGTCTTGTCGCAGCCGGTGGTCAGCACCACCGCATCGATGGGGTAGCCGTGCAGGATCTCCACCAGGCCCATATAGGCCAGGTTGCGGTCGATGGCGGCGGTGGGGCGGCGGCAGTTTTCAAAAATCGGGTGCAGCGGGAATTCCATGGCGATGCCGCCCGCGTCGCGGATGCCGTCGCGCACGCGCTTGGCCAGCTCCAGGTGGATGCGGTTGCACGGGCTGATGTCGCTGCCCGACTGCGCGATGCCGATGATAGGGCGGCCGCTGCGCAGTTCTTCCGGCGTGATGCCGTAGTTCATAAAGCGCTCCAGGTAGAGCGCGGTCATGTCGATATGGTCCGGATTGTCGAACCAGTCTTGCGAGCGGTAGCGGCGGTTCTGAGTCATTACAGGCTTCCTTTGTATTTATGTTGCTGCTGTCCCGGGGTCTCCACACGGAACGAGAATACACCGCCGGCCTGCGGATGGGCGGCGCGCGCCTCGTCCGTCATGCCTTTCCAGGCGGTGGAGGCGAAAACGGTGCGCAGGTCCGCGCCGCCGAATGCCACCTTGGTGATGTTGGGGCAGGGGAAGGCGACGGTCGCTACGACCTTGCCTTCCGGGGAATAGCGGTCCACGCGGGCGCCGCCGAACATGGCGACCCACACGCAGCCTTCGGCGTCCACCACCGAGCCGTCCGGGTGGCCGGGTTCGGCCGTGCGCACGAATTCGCGTTTGTTGGACAGCGTACCGTCCGGCGCCGCGTCGTAGGCGTACACCACTTTGCCCAGCGTGTCGGTGTGGTAGAAGGTGCGGCCGTCCGGGCTGTGGCACGGGCCGTTGGTGATGATGATGCCGCTGTCTTTCCGCTGCAGCGCGCCGTCCGGGGACAGGTGGTACAGCGCGCCGGTGGGCGCGCTTTCGCCGTTGTCCATGGAGCCGAACCACAGCGCGCCCTGGCTGTCCACGTAGCCGTCGTTCAGGCGGTTGCCGGGGATGTCGGCCTCGAGTTCGAGCAGGGGCGTGAAGCTGCCCGTTTCAGGCGAAAAGCGCAGCAGCTTGCCCGGCAGGCCGCAGACCAGGCCTCCGCCTTCCATCGGCAGGGCGAAGCCGATTTCGGCCGGCATGTCCCAGCTTTGGCGCGCGCTGCCGTCTTCGGCGCAGCGGTGCAGGCGCTGGCCCTTGATGTCCACCAGGTACAGCGCCGCTTCGGCGGCGTGCCAGAACGGGCCTTCGCCGAGCTTGGCGCCCAGCTCCCAGATGCATTGCGGACCTTGGGCGGAAATGCTCATGCGCCGTACCAGCCCGCGTCGACGAAGTAGTCGCGGCCCGAGCAGCGGCCGGCGTTGTCGGAGGCCAGGAACAGGGCCAGCGCGGCCACGTCCTCGGTTTCCACGCGCTCGTGCAGGCATTGCGCGTTCAGGATGGCCGCTTCGTCTTCCGCCGAGTGCCACAGCGCCATCTGGCGCGGGGTTTTCACCGAGCCGGGGATGATGGTGTTGACGCGGATGCCGTCCGGACCCAGGTCGCGGGCCAGCCCGCGCGTCAGGCCTTCGATGGCGGCTTTGGCCGTCATGTACAGCGACAGCTGCGGCAGCGCAAGGTGCCAGGAAATGGAGCCGAAGTTCAGGATCACGCCGGAGCCCTTGGCCTTCATGCCGGGCGCCACGGCCTGCGCGCAGAAGAACTGGTGGCGCAGGTTCACGGCCAGGCTGTCGTCCCAGTACTTGGCGGTGACGTCCTGCACCTGGTGGCGGTGGTCGTTGGCCGCGTTATTGAGCAGCACGTCCACTTTGCCGAAATCGATCTGGATGGCGGCGAAGGCGTTGCCCAGCGCGTCCAGGTCGGTCAGGTCGCAGCGCATGAAGCGCGGCGGGCGCGGGCAGCCGGCCAGGGCCTGCTCCAGTTCGCGCGAGGCTTCCTCGGCGATGTCCAGGAACACCACTTGCGCGCCCTGCTTGGCGAAGGCGTCCACCATGGCCGCGCCGATGCCGGTGCCGCCGCCGGTGATGACCACCAGCTTTTCGGCCAGGTCGTGGTAGGTGGCGTAGACCATAGGTTTGCGTTCAGTTTGCTGCGCCGCCATCTTAGTTGGCTCCATTCGAGTTGATCAGCAGGCCACGGCCCGCCAGGTTTTTGTAAAGGGCGCGAACGCCGAAAGTCCAGGGGGTGATCTGGTCGCTGCGGAACACATGGTTGACCAGCGAGCCCAGTGCCGGGCTGGTGATGGTGACGCGGTCGCCCATGTGGTGGGTGAAGCCGGCGCCGGCTTCGCCACGGTCTTTGATCGGCGAGAACATGGTGCCCAGGAAGAGCATGAAGCCGTCCGGGTACTGGTGGTGCGGGCCGCTGGTCTGCGACACCAGGTCCAGCGGGTCGCGGCTGATCTCGCGCATGAAGCTGGCGCCGTCCAGGCGGAAGCCGTCTTCCTTGCCTTCGATGACCATGCGTACTTCCGCGTTGCGCACGGTGTCGATGGTGAAGTCGCCGTCGAACAGGCGGATGAAGGGGCCGATGGAGCAGGAGCCGTTGTTGTCCTTGGCTTTACCCAGCAGCAGCGCGCTGCGGCCTTCGATGTCGCGCAGGTTCACGTCGTTGCCCAGCGTGGCGCCGACCACTTCGCGGCGGCTGTTCACGGCCAGGACGATTTCCGGTTCCGGATTGTTCCACTTCGATTCAGGGTGCAGGCCGACGTCCGCGCCAAAGCCGACTGCGGACATGGGCTGCGACTTGGAGAACACTTCGGCGTAGGGGCCGATGCCCACTTCCATGTACTGCGACCAGGCGCCGCGCGCGATGAACTGCTGCTTCAGCTTTTCCGCTTCCGGCGAACCGGGCTTGATGCTGGAGAGGTCGGCGCCTATGGTGTTGAGCAGCGAGGCGCGCAGCGCGTCGGCGCGCGATTTGTCGCCGCCGGCCTGTTCTTCGATCACGCGTTCCAGCAGGCTCACGGCGAAGGTCACGCCGCAGGCTTTCAGCGCCTGCAGGTCGCTCGGGGCCAGCAGCTGCGGCACTTCGGCGTCCGGGTTCACGGCCAGCGCGCTGTCCAGCAGGCGCTGCACGGGGCCGAGCGATTCGCCCTGCACGGTGCGCGCGAAGGCTGCCACGTCGCTGCGTTCAAACAGTTCGGAAACGGTGGGCGCGTGCTCGGTAATGTCGAACACTTCGCCGTTGCGCACCACGACCACGCAAGGGCCGTTGATGGCGCCGCCGCGCCATACGCGGCCGATCAGCAGGGCGCCGGCCAGGTCGGCAGGCAGGGGCTGGGTAATTTGTGCAAATGCCATGTCTCTATCCTTTAGTTGTTTTAGTTGCGGCCCAGGCTAGGCAGCTTGGGCGAATAGGTCCAGCCGGGAACCAGGTAGCGCATGGCCATGGCGTCGTCGCGCGCGCCGGTGGCCACTTTGTTGTACAGCGCGTTGGCGGCCATGATGCGGTCCATGTCCGGCGTGATGCCCAGGCCCGGCGTCTTCGGCACCTGCACTTCGCCGCCCACGATCTGCAGCGGTTCGCGCGTCAGGCGCTCCTGGCCTTCCTGCCAGATCCAGTGCGTGTCGATGGCGGTGATGCGGCCCGGCGCGGCGGCTGCGGCATGGGTGAACATGGCCAGCGACACGTCGAAGTGGTTGTTCGAATGCGAACCCCAGGTCAGGCCCCAGTCGTGGCACAGCTGGGCCAGGCGCACGGAACCCTGCATGGTCCAGAAGTGCGGGTCGGCCAGCGGAATGTCGACGGCGCCCAGCAGGTGCGAGTGGGCCATCTGGCGCCAGTCCGTGGCGATCATATTGGTGGCGGTCTGGATGCCGGTGGCGCGGCGGAATTCAGCCATGATCTCGCGGCCGGAATAGCCGTTCTCCGGGCCGCAAGGGTCTTCCGCGTAAGCCAGGATATGGCCCTGGCCTTTGCACAGGGCGATGGATTCGTCCAGCGACCAGGCGCCGTTCGGGTCCAGCGTCACGCGCGAATCGGGGAAGCGCTTCTTGATGGTGCGGATGGCTTCCATTTCCTCGGCGCCGTGCATCACGCCGCCTTTCAGCTTGAAGTCGCGGAAGCCGTATTTTTCCACCGTGGCCGCAGCCTGGTCGGCAATGGCTTCCGGCGTCAGCGCTTCCTGGTGGCGCATGTGGTACCAGCTGCTTTCGGAGGCAGTCCCCGGCCCGCTTCTTTCCAGGTAGGCCAGGTCGGTGCGGCGGCGGTCGCCGATGTAGAACAGGTAAGCCAGCATGGGCACGCTGTCGCGCTGCTGCCCGGCGCCCAGCAGTTCGCACACCGGCACGCCGAGGTGCTGGCCCATCAGGTCCAGCAGCGCCGCTTCGATGGCGGTCACCACGTTTTCCAGGCGCAGGTTGATTTCGTGCGGCTGCTTCAATACCGCCGCTTCGGCGGCGGAGGTGACCTGGTGCTGGTGGCCGCCGCCCTTGCCGGCGATGGACAAGCGCACCGCGTTCAGCGTGCGGTTGTAGCGGCCGATCTCGGTGCCCACCACCAGCGGCACGGCTTTTTCCAGCGCCTGCAGGATGCCCGCGCCGCCCGGGACTTCGCCCATGCCGGTGTTGCCGGCGCTGTCTTTCAGCAGCACCAGCGTGCGGATAAAGTAGGGCGCGTGCGCGCCGCACAGGTTGAGCAGCATGCTGTCGTGGCCCGCGACCGGGATGACCTGCATTTCAATTACCTTGGGGCTGCCTGGGCTAATTTGATTTGTTGCGTGTACCATCGCTTTGTCCTAAAATGAATAGCGCTACCATAACCTAAGTGTGAGGGATTTATGCGGTCAAGTCAACACAAGTTGTACGGCTGGTTTTCCGGCCTGTTGTTTGCAGCCGGTGCATTTGCAGCGGTTGCCGAAGTGGCAGCAAAAGACAAGGCGGATCCCGCCACCGAGGCACATTGGGTAGCTAGCTGGGGCACGGCCGTCATGGTCCCCGAGGGCGGCAATGAACTGGCCGCCGAACACTGGCGCGAGGGTAGCCTGCGCCAGATCGTCCATCTTTCGCTGGGCGGCAGCAAGCTGCGCGTCCGCATCAGCAACACGTTTGGCACCACGCCGCTGGTGCTGGAAGGTGCGGCGGTGGCGCTGGCCAAGGGGCCGGGCAAGCCGGATGTGGAGGGCGGCACCTCGCGCGCGCTCACCTTCAATGGCCGCAGCAGCGTATTGATACCGTCCGGCGGGGAATACTATAGCGACCCGGTCGCGCTCGAGCTCAAGCCCGGCGCCGACCTGGCCATTTCCATGTACTTCAAGGGCGAACCCGCGCGCCAGACCGGCCATCCCGGTTCGCGCACCAACAGCTTCGTCATCAAGGGCAACCGCCTGGTGGAAGCCGAATGGCCGGGCGCCACCAAGGTGGAACGCTGGTACGCGCTGGCGGACGTGGAAGTGCAGGCGCCGCGCAGCGTGGGCGCGGTGGTCGCCATCGGCGACTCCATCACCGACGGCCACGGCGCCACCACGGACGGCAACGACCGCTGGCCGGACCTGCTGGCGGCCCGCTTCGCCCGCGAAGGGCAGAGCATGGGCGTGGTCAACGCCGGCATAGGCGGCGGCCGCATGCTGCGCGACGGCCTGGGGCCGAATATGGTGTCCCGCTTCGACCGCGACGTAATTTCCCGCAGCGGCGTCACCCACGCCATCGTCATGATAGGCGTGAACGACCTGGGCGGGCAGCACCGAAACGGCGACGACACGCCGGAGGCGCGCAAAAAACTGCTGGAAGACCTGATGACGGCGCACCGCCAGCTGGTGGAGCGCGCGCACGCGCAGGGCGTCTGCGTCATCGGCGGCACCATCTCGCCGTATATGGGCTCGGACTACTACCGTCCCAATGTGGACAACGAGGCCGACCGCGTGGCGCTGAACAACTGGATACGCAGCTCCGGCGTGTTCGACGGCGTGGCCGATTTCGACGCCGCGCTGCGCGACCCCGCCCAGCCATCGCGCCTGCTGAAAGAGCGCGACAAGGGCGACGGCCTGCACCCCTCGCCAGCCGGCTTCCGCGCCATGGCCGACGCCGTGCCGCTGAACGCCTTGCGCCAGTGCGCCTATCGCCCGCGCTGACGCATCCGCCGACCGTTGGGCGGCTTAGGCGCGCCGCAAGATAATAAAATACAGGCCCTTCAAGAGCCGCTCGGAGACAATACGAATGAAATTCATCACCAGGGCGGCCTGCGCCGTCCTCATGCTGGCCTGCGCCTTGCCCGCGTTTGCGCTGGGACAAAAACCCTTCGTCGCCTTCGAGCGCGCGGACGCCAACGCCGTGGCGCTGCTGCATGACGGCGGCTCCGCCAAAATCTACGTCGATTCCACGGACCACACCGGCGTGCTGCGCGCCGCCGCCGACCTGCAAGGCGACATCAAGCGCGTGGGCGGCACGCTGCCCGAACTGGTGAAAAGCTCCTCCGCAGCGGGCGCGGACGTGGTCATCATCGGCACCGTCGGCAAGAGCGCCCTGATCGACAAGCTGGTGCGCTCCGGCGCGCTGGACGTTTCCGCCATCAAGGGCAAGTGGGAAGCCTGGCAGGTGCAGACCCTGAAGAACCCCATGCCCGGCGTGGAGCGCGCGCTGGTGATCGCCGGCAGCGACAAGCGCGGCACCATCTACGGCATATACGAAGTCTCCGAGCAGATAGGCGTATCGCCCTGGTACTGGTGGGCGGACGTGCCGCCCAAGCAGCGCCAGGCCATCTACGCCAGCGCACCGGCGCGCGTGAACGATGCGCCTGCGGTGCAGTACCGCGGCATCTTCCTGAACGACGAAGCGCCCGCGCTCACCGGCTGGGCCAAGCAGCACTACGGCGGCTACAACCACCAGTTCTACGAAAAAGTGTTCGAGCTGCTGCTGCGCCTGCGCGGCAACTACTTGTGGCCCGCCATGTGGGACGCCGCCTTCTTCGACGACGACAAGCTCAATGGCGTGCGCGCCGAAGAATACGGCGTGGTCATCGGTACCTCGCACCACGAGCCCATGATGCGCGCCCACAAGGAATGGGACCGCTACGGCAAGGGCGCCTGGGACTACAGCAAGAACGAAACCGTGCTGAAGGACTTCTGGCGCGGCGGCCTGCGCGCCTCCAAGGGCACGGAAAAAATCGTCACGCTGGGCATGCGCGGCGACGGCGACGAGCCCATGTCCGAGGAATCCAACGTGGCGCTGCTGGAGCGCATCGTGAAGGATCAGCGCGAGATCATCGCGCAGCAGATCAATCCGGACATGAGCAAGGTGCCGCAGGTATGGGCCTTGTACAAGGAAGTGCAGGAGTACTACGAGAAGGGCATGCGCGTGCCGGACGACGTGCTGCTGCTGTGGTGCGACGACAACTGGGCCAACATCCGCCGCCTGCCCACGCCGGAAGAGCGCAAGCGTTCCGGCGGCGCTGGCGTGTACTACCACTTCGACTACGTAGGCGGCCCGCGTTCCTACAAATGGCTGAACGTGACGCCGATACCGAAGATCTGGGAGCAGATGCGCCTGGCCTGGGAATACGACGCCAAGCGCATGTGGATCGTCAACGTGGGCGACCTCAAGCCGATGGAAGTGCCTATCGAATTCTTCCTCAGCTACGCCTGGAATCCCGCCGCCTGGCCCGCCGAGCGCCTGCCGGAGTACCTGAAGCTGTGGGCCGCGCGCGAGTTCAGCCCGGAGTACGCGGACGACATCGCCGACATCGTGGCCAAGTACACCAAGTACAACGGCCGCCGCAAGCCGGAGCAGCTGGAGCCGGGTACCTACAGCCAGGTGAACTACAACGAGGCCGCGCGCGTCACGGCGGAGTACAAGGATCTGGCGGCGCGCGCCAACAAGATAGACGCCGCCTTGCCCTCCGAGCAGCGCGACGCCTTCTTCCAGCTGGTGCAGTACCCGGTGAACGCGGCTGCGGTGGTCAATGAGATGTACACGCTCGCCGCGCAGAACCAGCTGTACGCCAGGCAGGGGCGCGCTTTCACCAACGACCTGGCCGAGCGCGTGCGCGCCCTGTTCAAGCAGGACGCGGAACTGGCGCGCCAGTACATGGAAGACGTCAGCGACGGCAAGTGGAACCACATGATGTCGCAGACCCACCTGGGCTACACCTACTGGAACCAGCCGCCGCGCAACGTGATGCCGCCGGTGTCTGAACTGCAGCTGCCCAAGGCCGGCGACCTGGGCGTGGCGGTGGAGGGCAGCGAGTTCGCATGGCCGGGCCAGAACGCGGACAAGCTCGCGCTGCCCGCGCTGGAAGCCGGCAACAAGCAGACGCGCTGGCTGGAGGTGTTCAACCGTGGCCAGCTGGCGTTCAACTACACCGTCACCGCCAGCGATCCGTGGATAGTGCTGAGCAGCCCGGGCGGCCGCGTGGTGCGCGAAAAGCGCATCACGGTGGACGTGCGCTGGGCGGATGTTCCGCCCGGCGTGACCGAGGCCACGCTGACGGTGGAAGGCGCAGGCGGCAAGACCCGCATCAAGGTGCCGCTGCGCCGCGCGGTGCAGACGGCGTCCGGCAGCTATGTCGAATCGCAGGGCGTCATCTCCATCGAAGCCGAGCACTACGCGAACGCGGTGGCCAAGGAAGGCTGGCAGTGGCTGCGCATTCCGGACCATGGCCGCACCCTGTCCGCCATGACCACCTTGCCCGCCAGCGCCGCGCTGTCGCTGCCCGGCGCCGCCGAAGGCATGCGCCTGGAATACAAGGTGCACCTGCTCACGCCGGGCGAAGTCACGCTGCACGCCACGCTGGCGCCCACGCTGAAGTTCCAGCCCGGCGAAGGCTTCCGCTACGCCGTGTCCTTTGACGGAGAAACGCCGCAAGTGGTGAACGTGCATGCCGACGCGTCGCAGCGCTTCTGGGAGCGTGCCGTGTCGGACGGCGCGGTCGTCTTCAAGACCAAACACAAACTGGCCGCAGGCGCCCACACGCTCAAGTTCTGGGCGGTGGACCCCGCGCTGGTGCTGCAAAAACTGGTAATCGACGCAGGCGGCCTGAAACCAAGCTATCTCGGCCCGCAAGAAAGCCCGAAAGCCCCGTAAAACCCCGTAACGGAGACAAGATGAAAATAATGTTCAAGGCGCTCATGCCTTTGCTTGCGCTGCTGCTGGCCATGCCGGCCCACGCCGCGCAGGGCGCCACGGAGGACGGCTACGACCTCTGGCTGCGCTACCGACCGATGGACAAGGCGGCGCGCGTGCAAGTGCGCGCGGCCGCGTCGACCATCGTCGCCTTCGGTCCTGCAGCACGAGCCGGTGCCGCGCCGGCCTCGCCGGTGCAAGCCGCAGTCGCCGAGCTGCAGCGCGGCCTGGGCGGCTTGCTGGGCAAGGAGCCGCCGCTGGCCGCGTCCGTGCAGGACGGCGCCGTGGTGCTGGCCACGCCCGCGTCCATGCCCGCGCTGTCCGGCATGGACCTGAAACTGGAAACGCTGGGCCGGGAAGGCTATCTGCTGCGCAGCACGCGCCTGCAGGGCCACAAGGTCACGCTGGTCGCCGCCAACAGCGACATCGGCCTGCTGTACGGTTCCTACGCCCTGCTGCGCAAGATCGGCATTGGCGCGGAAGGCCTGGCGGCGCTGGACGAACGCTCCGCGCCCAAGCTGCAGCTGCGCGTGCTGAATCACTGGGACAACCTGGACCGCACCGTGGAGCGCGGCTACGCGGGCGAGTCCATCTGGAACTGGTGGGCGCTGCCGGAAGTGCGCGACCGCCGCTACGTGGATTACGCGCGCGCCAACGCCTCGCTGGGCATCAACGGCACGGTGCTCAACAACGTCAACTCCAAGCCGGACATCCTGACCGCGCCGTGGATCGCCAAGGCCGCCGCCGTGGCGGACTCGCTGCGCCCTTACGGCATCAAGGTCTACCTGTCGGCGCGCTTCTCCACGCCGCTGGAGCTGGGCGCCACCAAGACCGCCGACCCGCTGGACCCGGCTGTCGCAGCCTGGTGGAAAGCCAAGGCCGACGAGATCTACAAGTCCATCCCCGACTTCGGCGGCTTCCTCGTCAAAGCCAACTCCGAGGGCCAGCCCGGCCCGCAGGACTACCACCGCAGCCACGCCGACGGCGCCAATATGCTGGCCAAGGCCGTGGCGCCGCACAAGGGCGTGGTGATGTGGCGCGCCTTCGTCTACGCGCATGAAAAACCGGATGACCGCGCCAAGCAGGCCTATAGCGAATTCAAGCCGCTGGACGGCACTTTCGATGCCAACGTGCTGGTGCAGGTGAAGAACGGCGCCATCGACTTCCAGCCGCGCGAGCCGGCCCACCCGCTGTTCGGCGCCATGCCGAACACGCCGCTGATGATGGAATTCCAGATCACCAAGGAATACCTGGGCTATGCCACTCACCTGGCCTACCTCGGCACCATGTACCAGGAAACGCTGGGTACCGACATGCACACCGGCGCCGGCACCGTGGCGCAGATACTGGAGGCGGGCGCCGACGGCAAAGGCGGCAAGGCCGGCAAGCTGACCGGCATCGCCGGCGTGGCCAATATCGGCAGCGAGCGCAATTGGAGCGGCTCGCACTTCGACCAGGCCAACTGGTACGCCTTCGGCCGCCTGGCCTGGAACCCGCAGGCGGACGCCCGCGCGCTGGCGCGCGAGTGGGCCGCGCAGACCTTCTCGGCCGCACCCGCCGCCGTGGCGCAGGTGACGGACATGATGATGATGTCGCGCGAGGCCGTGGTGAACTACATGACGCCGCTCGGCCTGCACCACCTGATGGGTACCGGCCACCACCACGGTCCCGCGCCGTGGGTGGCCAACCTGGAGCGCCCGGACTGGAACCCGGTCTACTACCACCGCGCGGACAAGGGCGGCATCGGCTTCGACCGTACCGCCAGCGGCAGCAACGCCGTGGCGCAGTACGCGCCCGGCCTGGCGCGCCAGTACGCCGATCCGCGCAGCACGCCGGAAACCATGCTGCTGTGGTTCCACCATTTGCCGTGGGACTACAAGATGGCGTCGGGCCGCAAGCTGTGGGAAGAGTTGTTGGTTCGATACGACAGCGGTGTGGCGCAAGTGGACGACATGCGCCAGCGCTGGGCGCGTTTGAAACCGCTGATCGACGCGCGCCGCCATGAGGACGTGGCCGTGCTGCTCGACAAGCAGTACCAGGAAGCGGTGTGGTGGCGCGACGCCAGCATTGCCTACTTCCAGTCGGTATCGGGCCTGGCGCTGCCGGCCGGCGTGAAGGCGCCGGGCATGCCGCTCGATTACTACAAGTCGCTGAAATTCCCCTACGCCCCCGGACGCGGCTAGCGGGCGGCGGTCCGGCCAAATGATTGCGGTAACATAAATGTGACCGTTTGTTATATGGCCGGACAGTTTTAACACTGCCGCTTGTGGTAAAGTCCACTTTTTAACACAGGTTTTCTGAGCAGATGGCAAGAACTAAGGCGAAAGCAGCTGCGGGAGCGGAGTCCCGCTCCGGCGTCCCCACCATGTCCGACGTGGCGAAACTTGCCGGCGTGTCGCCGATGACGGTGTCGCGCGTGATGAACGGCGACACCAAGGTACGGCAGAGCACCCGCCGCAAGGTGGACGAGGCCGTGGCCGCGCTCAACTATGTGCCCAACCAGGCCGCCCGGCGCCTCGCCGGCTCGCGGCCCATCCGCATCGGCTTCTTGTACAGCAATCCGAGCGCGGGCTACCTGAGCGAATTCCTGGTCGGCCTGCTGAACCAGGCCAGCTTGAACAATGTGCAGCTGGTGGTGGAGAAGTGCGAAGCGGGCGAGCACTGGAAGGAGCAGACCCAGCGCCTGATCGACAACGGCGTGGACGGCATCATCCTGCCGCCGCCGCTGTGCGACATGCCGGGCCTGATCGACATGATCGCCCAGTCCTCGCTGCCGGCCGTCACCGTGGCCTGTGGCCAGCCGGACCCGCGCGTGTGCGCCGTCAGCATCGACGACTACCAGGCCGCCTACGCCATGACCTCGCACCTGATCACGCTGGGCCACCAGCGCATCGGCTTCGTCATCGGCCACCCGAACCAGACCGCCAGCGCGCGCCGCCTGGCCGGCTTCAAGGCCGCCATTGCCGACCGCAGCGCGCAGGACGCGGCCGAGCTGACCGTGCAGGGCATGTTCACCTACCGTTCCGGCCTGGACGCGGCCGAGCTGCTGCTGGGCCTGGAGCAGCGCCCCACGGCGGTCTTCGCCAGCAACGACGATATGGCGGCGGCCACCGTGGCCATCGCGCACCGCCTCGGCCTGGACGTGCCGGGCGACCTGACCGTGGCCGGTTTCGATGACACGGCGCTGGCCACCACCATCTGGCCCGAGCTGACCACCGTGCGCCAGCCGATCACCGGCATGGCGGAAGCGGCGGTGCAGTACCTGGTGCGCCAGATCCGCGCGCTGCGCGACGGCGCGCCGGAAGCGCCCGAGCATGTGCTGATGGACTTTTCGCTGATACGCCGCCAGTCCGACGCGGCGCCGCGCATGCGCCCGCCGATCAAGCTGGCGCCCAAGTAAAGCAGGAAGCCCGGCATGGCCCGCACCAAGGCATTTGAACCGCAGAAGGCGCTGGACGCGGCGCTGGAGGTCTTCTGGACGCTGGGCTACGACAACGCCTCGCTGGAGGTGCTGCTGGCCGCCATGGGCATCGCCAAGCAAAGCCTGTACGACACCTTTGGCGACAAGCGTTCGCTGTTCATGCTGGCAATGCAGCAGTACCGCCGCAACACCATCACGTCTATGCAGCGCATGCTGGCGGCCGCGCCCACCGTGCGCGAGGGCTTTGCCATGCTGTTGCACAGCCTGGCGGCCGAGACGCGCGAGCAGCACGAACGCGGCTGCCTGCTGCTGAGCGCAAACCTGCAGCGCAACCTGGACGACGAGGCGGTGGCGAGTTTTCTGCAAGAAAATAACGATGAAGTAGAATCGGTTTTCTGCGCCGCCCTGCGGCAGGCGCAGCAGCGCGGCGAGTTGCGCGCCGAGGCTGATCCGCAAGCGCTGGCGCGCTTTCTCATCGTCAGCGTGCAAGGCATGCGCGCCATGGCGCGCTTGAAGTCCGACCGCGCCGCGCTGGCGCAGGTTGCCGATCTGGCGCTGGCTGCGCTCCATTAAGCCAGGGCATATTTTTTTATCAATTCCGGACCGATTGGTCTGGATATAACCTGAAGGAGCCATGCTGAACAACCTGAACATCGGCAAACGCCTGCTGCTGGGCTTTGCCGTGCTGTTGCTGTGCGCGCTGATCGCGGGCTCGGTGGAGCCGGCGGCGGCAGCGGCCGCCAGCATGGTGCAGCAGGCGGGGGCACTAGCGCAGGCGGTCAGCGTCTTCAAATTGGGGGAGGCGGAAGGGCGTGTACCGGCGCATCCTGCAATGCGGCGGCGCTTGGCTATCAATTCATAATTTATGAATGATGTCTTAGTATTCGTTGGATTGATGGTGGGCTTTTTGAATTATATAGTGTGTCCATGGCAGTGCAGCCAAGCGGCTGCACCCAACAACCTAACCAGGAGCATGACATGAGTATCGTAGCCAGCAACGTATCGAAACACATCCGCCGTACCGTTCTGCGCGGCGCCGCCGCCCTTAGCCTGGCTGCCGCCGTCGGCAGCGCGTTTGCCGCCGCTCCCGCTCCTGCCGCCGCCGCGGCGCCGGCCGGCTTCACCAGCAAGACCGCCGCCGTGAACGGCACCAAGATCCACTACCTGGTGGGCGGCAAAGGCACGCCGGTGGTGCTGCTGCACGGCTACACCCAGACCAGCCACATGTGGCAACCCATCATGGGCGAACTGGCCAAGACCCACACCGTCATCGTGCCCGACATGCGCGGCGTGGGCGGCTCCGAGAAAGCGGCGGACGGCTACCTGAAAACCAATATGGCCAAGGACATCCATGAGCTGGTGGGCACCATCAGCAAGGAACCGGCCACCGTGGTAGGCCACGACATCGGCCTGATGGTCGCTTACGCCTACGCCGCGCAGTATCCGGCCGACGTGAACAAGGTAGCGCTGATGGACGCCTTCCTGCCCGGCATCGGCAACTGGACCAATATGTTCCTGCTGCGCGACCTGTGGCACTTCCACTTCTTCGGCGAGACGCCGGAGAAACTGGTGGCCGGCCGCGAGCGCACCTACTTCGAGCACTTCTGGAACGACTTCGCCGCCGACAAGACCAAGTCCATCAAGGAAGCGGACCGCAAGCTGTATGCCGCAGCCTATGCCCAGCCGGGCGGCGTGCGCGCCGGTTTCCAGTACTTCAAGACCTTCCCGCAGGACGCCGAGCAGTTTGCGGAACTGGGCAAGACCAAGCTGACCATGCCGATGCTGGTGCTGGCCGGTGAAAAGTCGGGCGGCGAGTTCCTGATCAACCAGGGCAAGCTGGTGGCGGACAAGGTGGACGGCCGCATCATCAAGGGTTCGGGCCACTGGATCATGGAAGAGGCGCCTGAGCAGACCATCCCTGCGCTGCTGGGCTTCATTCAGTAAGCGCGCAGATTCCCCGAGTTGGTTAGGTGCCGCACGGTGTGCGGCGCCTGATGGGCCTATTGTTACTCAGGCAATGAGGCCCATCAACAACACCGAGGAATCATCATGGAAAACACCACCGATAAAAGCAGCACCACCCGTGACACCGTCACCCAGTTTGGCCGCGACTCCCGCGCCGACCTCCACGGCGCCATCGACCGCACCGCCGAAAAAGTCCAGCCCACCACTGACCGCCTGGCCAGCACCGTGCACGCCACGGTGGACAAGATGGCTGAAAAAGTACCGCCCGCCGCCGACCGCCTGGCCGGCGCAGCCCATACCGCCGTTGACCGCGTAGCCGATACCGCCACCCAGGTCAGCGAGCAGGCCGCCACCACCGCCAAGCAGCTCGGCGATGCCTATAGCCGTTTCGCCGAATCAGGCCGCAACTATGTGCGCAGCAGCCCTGCCACGTCGGTGCTGATCGCCGTGGCGGCGGGCTACGGCCTGTCCAAGCTGCTGGGCCGCAAATAAGGCCATAGCTGGCGCTGTACCGGCTTTGCCGCCGGCGGAGCGCGCATTCCGCGCTCCGCCGGGCGGCCAGCTGCACCGTGTTCTGTTCCATCTCCCGAGGAGAACCCTATGCAAACCTCCATACCCGTCAATGGTCCCGCCGGCGCTGCGCCGCAGGCGAGCGGCATCGCCGTCATTCCCGCTGCGGAAACCACCGCCTCCGGCGTCTCCTGGGGCGCCGTCGCCGCCGGTGCGCTGGCCGCGGCCGCACTGTCATTCATCCTGCTGATACTGGGCGTGGGACTGGGCCTGTCGGCCGTTTCGCCCTGGTCGTACAACGACGCGCCCGTCGGCAAGAGCACCATCATCTGGGCCGCCTTCATGCAGCTTGCTTCGGCCGGCGTGGGCGGCTACCTTGCGGGCAGGCTGCGCGTGAAGTGGGCCAACGTCCACGGCGACGAAGTCTATTTCCGCGATACCGCACACGGCCTGCTGGCCTGGGCCCTGGCTACCATGCTGACCGCCGCGCTGATGGCGGGCGCCGTGCGCGCAGCCTTGAGCGGCGCGATTGACGCCGGTGCGGGCGCGGCCACCGCCATCGGCGCCACCGCCGCTGCCGGCGCGGGCGCCGGCCTGGCGAAAAACGGGGCGCTGCCGGCATTGCCCGGCGCGGCGCAAGGCACCAACGCAGCCGCCGGTCCGGCGACGAGTCCGGCCGCCTACTACACCGACATGCTGCTGCGGACCGACACGCCGCTGCCGGAGACCGACAACGGCGCCCTGCGCGCAGAGATCGGCCGCATCCTGGTGCAGCAGCCCGGTACCGGTCCGTCCATGGCCGTGGATGACCGCCAGTACCTGGCCCGCCTGATCGCCAAGCGCACCGGCGTTGAGCAGTCCGAGGCCGAGCGCCGCGTGGACGACGTCCACGCCCGCCTGGTGAAAGCCCGCGCCGACGCCGAAGCCGCCGCCAGGAACGCCGCAGAACAGGCCCGTAAAGCCGGCGCGCAGTCCGCGCTGTGGATGTTCGTGGCCCTGCTGCTGGGCGCCTTCATCGCCAGCCTGGCCGCCACCTTCGGCGGCAAGCTGCGCGACGAAGGCAGCGCAGTTTCTGTTCCTGCGGCCGCACCGCGCCGCTGATACGCAAGCCAACTACAAGGAGACCGACATGCGCTCGATTCTGCTTTGGATGCTGGGCATACCGCTGCCCATCATCATTCTGCTCGCACTGTTCCGTTAAATCAGAGGACTTATGACCAACAGCAAAAAAGGCCAGCCCGCCAGCGCCGCCGACCTGGCCGCCGGCATCGCCTACAACGCCAACAAGCCCGCCGAGCATGGCGAAGCCGCGCGCACGCCGCCCGAAGGCATGCACGTGGCGGCGGGCGCGCCGGCGGCCACCGCCGGCACCGCGTCCGAAACGCAAAGCTCAGCCAAAGTGGGCAGCGGCGCGCCGCCACTGGGCGTCAATCCCAACGACGGCAACCTGGAGCGCGTGCGCAGCGATGCAAGCGGCCAGCGCCTGACCACCAACCAGGGCGTGCCGGTAGGCGACAACCAGAACTCGCTCAAAGCCCATCTGCGCGGCCCCACGCTGATGGAAGACTTCATCCTGCGCGAGAAGATCACCCACTTCGACCATGAGCGCATCCCCGAGCGCATCGTGCACGCGCGCGGTTCGGCGGCGCACGGCTACTTCGAGTCCTACCAGGACCTGGGCGCCGTCACGCGCGCCGCGCCGTTCGCGCAGGCGGGCAAGCGCACGCCGGTGTTCGTGCGCTTTTCCACCGTGGCCGGCGAGCGCGGCTCGTCCGACACCGCGCGCGACGTGCGCGGCTTCGCCGTCAAGTTCTACACCGACGAAGGCAACTGGGACCTGGTGGGCAACAACATCCCCGTGTTCTTCATCCAGGACGCGATGAAGTTCCCGGACCTGGTGCACTCGGTGAAACCCGAGCCGCACCACGGCATGCCGCAGGCGGCCAGCGCGCACGACACCTTCTGGGACTTCACCTCGCTGATGCCGGAATCGATGCACATGCTGATGTGGACCATGTCCGACCGCGCCATCCCGCGCAGCTACCGCATGATGCAGGGCTTCGGCGTGCATACCTACCGCCTGGTGAACGCGGACGGCGCGAGCGTGTTCTGCAAATTCCACTGGCAGCCCGTGGCCGGCACGCATTCGCTGGTGTGGGAGGAGTCCAACAAGATCATGGGCGCCGACCCGGACTTCCACCGGCGCGACCTGTGGGAAGCCATCGAGGCGGGCGCTTATCCGCAGTGGGAGCTGGGCCTGCAGATCTTCACCGAGGAGCAGGCCGAGGCCTTCCCCTTCGACGTGCTGGACGCCACCAAGCTGGTGCCGGAAGAACTGGTGCCGGTGCAGCTGGTCGGCCGCATGACGCTGAACCGTAATCCGGACAACTTCTTCGCCGAGACCGAGCAGGTGGCCTTCTGCACCGCGCACGTGGTGCCCGGCATCGACTTCAGCAACGACCCGCTGCTGCAAGGGCGCATCCACTCCTACGTGGACACGCAGATCAGCCGCCTGGGCGGCCCCAACTTCCACGAGCTGCCGATCAACGCGCCGGTGTGCCCGGTGCACAACAACCAGCGCGACGGCATGCACCGCCAGACCGTCAATCGCGGCAGGGTGTCGTATGAGCCGAATTCGCTGGGCGGCGGCTGTCCCTTCCAGGCCGGCATGGCCGGCTTCACCAGCTTGCGCGAGCAGGCGGTGACGGAGGACAAGGTGCGCGGCAAGCCCGAGCTGTTTGCGGACCACTACTCGCAGGCGCGCCTGTTCTGGATCAGCCAGAGCCCGGCCGAGCAGGCCCATATCGTGGGCGGCTTCCGCTTTGAACTGAGCAAGGTGCAAGTGCCCGCCATCCGCGAGCGCATGCTGTCCATGCTGGCCAATGTGGACGCCACGCTGGCGCACGGCGTGGCCTCCGGCCTGGGCGTGCCGGTGCCGCCGCCGCAGCCGCTGGCCACGGCGCTGCCGCTGCCTTCCTATCCGCCGTCGCCCGCGCTGTCGCTGCTGGCGCGGCCGGGCGAGCAGGGCGTCAAGACGCGCCAAGTCGCCATCCTGATCGCGCCCGGCGTGGACGGCGACGGCGTGGAGGCGATCCGTGCCGCGCTGCTGGCCGACGGCGCCGTGCCGCACCTGGTGGCGGGCACGCTGAACCCGGTGCGCACGGCGGGCGGCGCCATGCTGGCGGTCGAGAAGACGCTGGAAAACGCGCCGCCGGTGCTGTTCGACGCGGTGGTGCTGCCGGAAGGCGCGGACGCCGCCGAACAGCTTTCGCGCGACGCGCTGGCGCTGGATTTCGTGCGCCAGCAATACCGCCACTGCAAGCCGCTGCTGGCGGTGGGCGCCGGCACGGTCCTGCTGGGCAAGGCCGGCATTCCACCGCAGCTGCCGGACGGCACATCCGACCCGGCGCTGATCGGCGCCGACCCGTCCGACCTGGCCGACGCGCTGGCCGCGTTCAAGACCGCGCTGGCCGGCCACCGCGCCTTCCAGCGCGAGACGGATCCTCCTTTGGTATGAGCCGGCGGGGGGCTAAAATCCGTCAACTAACATCGCCGTAGTGCTATGCTCTTGGCTAGGGCTCAACACTACGGCGATGATGCATGGACGTCTACGCACCGCAAACATGGCTACCGCATGAGCGCCCGCTGCTGCCGGGCTCTCCCTCCACGCCGCTCCATTCGGACCGGCGCCGCCTCGCCTACCTGATCGTCGGATTCATCGTCGCCATGACGGGCGGCCTGGGCAACGCCCTGGTCACCGTCAACCTGCCGTATGCGCAAGGCTCGCTGGGCGTGTATGCGGCCGAGATCCAATGGCTGCCTGCCGCCTATGTGATGGCCAACGTGTCCATGAATCTGCTGCTGGTGAAATTCCGCCAGCAGTACGGCCTGCAGCTGTTCACGGAACTGTTCCTCGGCCTGTACGCGGTGGCCACGCTGGCGCACCTGTTCGTGCACGGCCTGGCCTCCGCCATCGCGGTGCGCGCCGCGCACGGCATGAGCGGCGCCGCGCTGACGGTGCTGGGGCTGTACTACGTGCTGCAGGCCTTCCCGGCGCAGCACCGGCTCAAGGCGGTGGTGATCGGCGTGGGCTTCCCGCAGCTGGCGCTGCCGATGGCGCGCATGTTCTCGTCCGAGCTGCTGGAGATAGGCGAGTGGCGCGGCCTGTACTTCTTCGAGCTGGGCATGGCCTTGCTGGCGATGGGCTGCGTGCTGCTGCTCAAGCTGCCGCCGGGCGACCGCGTGAAGGCCTTCGAAAAACTGGACTTCCTCACCTTCGGCCTGTTCGCGCCCGGCGTGGCGCTGCTGTGCGCGGTGCTGGCGCTGGGGCGCACCGTGTGGTGGTTCGAATCGCCGTGGCTGGGCTACTGCCTGGCCGGCTCCATCGTGCTGATCGCGGCGGCGCTGCTGGTGGAGCACAACCGCTCGGCGCCGCTGCTCAACACGCGCTGGCTCAGCACCGGCATGATGCTGCGGCTGGCCGCGTCGGTGCTGCTGATACGCATCGTGCAGTCCGAAGCGGCGGGCACGGTGGGCTTCCTGCAGGCGCTGGGCCTGAACAACGACCAGATGCAAACCCTGTGGTTCATTACCCTGGTGGGCAGCGTGGGCGGCATCGCCGTCAGCGCGTTGACCATCACGCCCGCGCGCATCCAGCCCTCGCTGATGATCGCGCTGGCGATGATGGCGGTGGGCGCCTTCATGGACAGCCGCGCCACCAACCTCACGCGGCCGGAGCAGATGTATGTGAGCCAGTTCCTGCTGGCCTTTGGCGGCACCTTCTTCCTCGGGCCGACCTTTGTGTCCGGCTTTGGCGCGGTGATCGCGGCGCCGCGCAACCTGATCAGCTTTTCGCTCATGTTCACCATGTCGCAGAACATCGGCGGCCTGCTGGGTTCTGCCATTGTCGGCACGGTGCAGGTGATGCGCGAGAAATTCCATTCCAGCCAGCTGGTGGAAAACCTGACGCTGCTGGACCCGCAGGTGGCCGCGCGCGTGCAATCGGGCGGCGCGGCGCTGGCCGGTACGCTGGCCGACCCCGGCACCCGCAACGCGCTGGGCGTGGCGCAGCTGGGCGCTGCCGCCACGCGCGAAGCCAACATCCTCGCCTACAACGACGTCTTCCTGCTGATCGCGGTGGTGGCGGTGGCCACCATCTTGTGGATGCTGCTGCATCACCTGTGGAATATCTGTACCGCGTGCAGGCCGGCGCCGCTGGCGCAGAACGCGCAGACGGCCATGGCCAATGTCTCCCTCAATAACTCCGGATCCAAATGAGCACAACTACGCAGCCAGAACCGAGTGCTACCCCCGCTCCCGCTCCCGTGCCCGCAGCGACGGCGGCGCCGCCCGCACCGCCCGCACCGGCTGCGCCGCCGCAGCCCGACAGGCGGCAGCAGTGGCTGTCCGCCGCCGGCTTCCTGCTGGTGGCGCTGGCCGGCGTGCTGGTGGTGCTGTACGCGTGGCGGCTGCCGCCGTTCAGCACGCCCATCGTCAGCACCGAGAACGCGCTGGTGCGCGGGCAGGTGACGGTGATCGGCACCCAGCTGTCCGGCTACGTGGTGGCGGTGAAAGTGCAGGACTTCCAGCAGGTGCTGGAGGGCGACCTGCTGGTGCAGATCGACGACCGCATCTACCAGCAGCGCTACGAGCAGGCGCAGGCGCAGCTGGCGGCGCAGAAGGCCGCGCTGGCCAACTGGGAGCAGTCGCACCGCAGTGCCGAAGCGAGCATCCTGCTGAACCAGGCCGCGCTGGCCAACGCCGAAGCGCAGGCGGTGCGCTCGGTGGCCGACCTGAAGCGGGTGGAGGCGCTGGTGGCGGACGGCTCGCTGTCCGTGCGCGAGCAGGACCAGCAGAAGGCGGGCAAGGCGCAGACCGCCGCCGCCGTGGCGCAGGCGCGCGCCAGCCTGGAGATATCGAAGCAGGCCGCGCAGACCGTGGTGGTGAACAAGCTGTCGCTGCAGGCCGCCGTGGCCAACGCCGAAGCCGCGCTGAAGGCCGCCAAGGTGGACCTGGACAACACGCGCATCACCGCGCCGTCGGACGGGCAGCTGGGGCAGGTCACGGTGCGCCAGGGGGCTTACGTCAACAGCGGCGCGCAGCTTATGGGGCTGGTGCCCAGGCAGATGTGGATCATCGCCAACCTCAAGGAAACCCAGATGAACGACGTGCGCATAGGCCAGAGCGCCACGTTCAAGGTGGACGCGCTCAATGGCGCGGTGCTGACCGGGCAGGTGGAACGCATCTCGCCCGCCACCGGCTCCGAATTCAGCGTGCTCCCGGCCGACAACGCCACCGGCAACTACGTCAAGATCGCCCAGCGCATACCGGTGCGGATACGGATAGACAGCGGGCAGGGCGAAGCGCACCGGCTGCGGCCCGGCATGTCGGTGATCGTCAGCATAGACACCTCCTCGGTGCGCGACGACGAAGCGCGCAAGCCCGGCGCGCCTGCCCAGCCGCGCCCGTCCGCCACCCCGGCCGCCCCTGCCGCGTCGTCCGCCGGCGGAGCGCGGCCGTGAAGCGCGCGAGGCCCGCACCGGCTGCTACCTTGCTGGCAGCCCTGCTGATCTCGGGCTGCGCGGCCAAGCTGGGACCGGCCCCGCAATCGACCTTGCAGACGCCGGCCGGATGGCGCACCGGCGTCGGCCCCGGCAGCGACGCGCGTCCGGTGGAGCAGCAATGGTGGCAAGCCTTCGGCGACCCGGCGCTGAGCGCCCTGGTGGCCCGCGCGCTGGAGCACAACGGCGACCTGCGCATCGCCCGCGCCCGCGTGGCCGACTACCGCGCCCGCGTGGCGGCGGCGCGCGCCAGCCAGCTTCCCAGCGTCACCGGCAGCGCCAGTCCCACGCGCACCCGCACGCTGGCCTACAACGGCGTCCCCTACGAAACCAATCTGTTCCAGGCCGAACTCCAGGCCAGCTACGAAATCGACGTCTGGGGCCGTCTCGCCAACCTGACCGACGCCGCGCGCGCCGCCTACGCCGCCGAGCAGGCCAGCGCCGATGCGGCTGCACTGTCGATCGCCGCCAGCGCCGCCTCCGGCTACCTGAATTTGCGCGGCCTGGACGCCCAGCTCGAACTGGCGCAGGCCACGCTCAAGCTGCGCGAAGAATCGCGCGAGCTGGCGCGCAAGCAGTTCGAAGTGGGCTACAGCTCGCGGCTCGAATGGCTGCAGGCGCAAGCCGAATACCAGGCGGCGGCCGAGCAGGTGCCGCAGCTGCAGCGCCAGATCTTCGAGCAGGAAAACGCGCTGTCGCTGCTCAGCGGCGGCAATCCCGGGCCGGTGCCGCGCGGCGTGCCGCTGTCCGGATTGGCGCCGCCGCCTGTTCCCGGCGGGCTGCCGTCGGACCTGCTGCGCCGCCGTCCCGACATCGCCCGCGCCGAGCAAAGCCTGCTGGCCGCAAGCGCCACGCTGTCCGCCACGCGCGACCAGCTGCTGCCCTCGTTCCGGCTGACGGCGGTGGGCGGCCTGCAATCGACCGTGTTCAGCGACTTCCTCAAGGACCCCACGCATTTATGGCGGTTGACGGCGGCCGTCGCCGGGCCGCTGTTCGAAGGCGGCCGCGTGCAGGCGCAGACCGACTCCGCCGCCTCGGCGCGCGACCAGGCCGCGTATGCCTACGAGAACGCCGTGCGTGCCGCCTTTGCCGAAACCGACAACGGCCTGGGCGCCATCCAGCGCCTGCGCGAGCAGGCCGTGCAGAACGACGCGCGGCGCGCCACGGCCGCCGAAACGCTGCGCATCGCGCGCAACCGCTACCGCAACGGCTACGCCTCCTACCTGGAAGAACTGGACGCGCAGCGCACGCTGTACAGCGCCGACGTGCTGCGCCTGCAACTCAAGACGCGCATGCTGATCGCCTCGGTCGACCTCTACCGCGCCCTCGGCGGCGGCTGGGGCCAGTGACGGCGCTGGCGGGTTACGCAGCTGCGCCGCTAACCCGCCAAACGCGCGCTACTCTGCGGCTTCGGGGAGCGCCGGGGGGAGCGGGGCGGACTTGTGGCGGCGCAGCTTGGCGCGCAGGCGCTTGAGCAGCCCTTCCAGGTCGTCGATGTAGGTGAAGACGGCCGGCACGACCAGCAGGCTCAGCAGCGTCGACGTGATCAGGCCGCCGATCACGGCGATCGCCATCGGCGAGCGGAAGCTCGGGTCGGCGCCCCAGCCCAGGGCCAGCGGCATCATGCCCGCGCCCATGGCGATGGTGGTCATCAGGATGGGCCGGCTGCGCTTGTGGCAGGCGTCCACCAGCGCGTCGAAGCGGTTCATGCCGGCCTGGCGCGCCAGGATGGCGTAGTCCACCAGCAGGATGGAGTTCTTGGTCACGATCCCCATCAGCATGATCAGGCCTATCATCGACGGCATCGACAGCGCGTTGCGCGTGATGAGCAGCGCCACGAAGGCGCCGCCTATCGACAGCGGCAGCGCGGCCAGGATCGTCACCGGCTGCATGAAGTCCTTGAACAGCAGCACCAGCACGCAGTAGATGCAGATCACGCCGATCAGCATGGCCAGGCCGAAGCTGGCGAACAGCGCGGCCATCTCCTGCGCGTCGCCCAGTTCGGCGATCTTCACCGACGGCGGCAAATTCTTCATCGACGGCAGCGCGCGCGCTTCTTCATTCAGCTCGCCCAGCGTGCGGCGGCCCAGTTCCACGTCCAGCGTGACGTTGCGGCTGCGGTTCAGGCGGTCGATCTGCGCCGGGCCCGATTCCATGCTGATGTCGGCCACGGTGGAGAGCAGCACGGGGCCGTTCTTGCCGGGCACGGTCAGGCGGCCGATGGCGTCCAGGTCGGCGCGCACGGCGTCCGGCAGCTTGACGCGGATCGGCACCTGGCGCTCGGGCAGGTTCATCTTGGTCAGGTCGAAGTCGTAGTCGCCGGCGGTGGCCACGCGCACCGTTTCGCCAATGGCGTTGGCGGTCACGCCCTGGTCGGCGGCGCGCGCGAAGTCGGGCCGCACGATGATCTCGGGCCGCACCAGCGAGGCGCTGGAACTGACGTTGCCGATGCCTTTCATGGTGCGCAGTTCGCGCTCCACTTTCTGCGCCGCTTCGGTCAGCGCGATCGGATCTTCGCTGCGCAGCACCAGCTGCATTTTCACGCCGGTGTCCGGCGGGCCGACGTTGAAGCGCGCGCCGGGGATGTTGTCCAGCTTGGCGCGGATCTGCGTTTCCAGGTCGGGCAGGGACTCCTTGCGGTCGGTGCGGTGCACGGTGGTCAGCGTCAGCACGGCGCGGCGCGCTTCGGCCGCCGCGCCGGGGGCGAAGGCGTCGCCGCTGGAGCCGCCGCCGATGGAGCTGAATACGCCAGTGATGCCTTTCACCTGCATCACGGCCAAACGGGTCTGCTCGGCGACGGCGCGCGTTTCGGCCAGCGTGGAGCCGGGCGGCAGTTCGATGTTGACGTTGGTCTGGGCGCGGTCGGCCGGCGGCACGAAGCCGGTCGGCAGCAGCGGCACCAGCATGATGGAGCCGATGAAGAAGGCGCCGGAGGCGATGGCGGTGATGTGGCGGTGGCGCAGGCACCAGCGCATCAGCGTGATGTAGCGGGTCATCAGCCAGCCGTCTTCCTCGTCCTTGTGCGGCACGGGCTTCATCAGGTAGGCGGCCATCATCGGCGTGAGCAGGCGCGCCACCACCAGCGAGGCCAGCACGGCCAGCACGGCGGTCCAGCCGAACTGCTTGAAGAACAGGCCCGGCACGCCGCCCATGAAGGCGGTGGGCAGGAACACGGCCACCAGCGCGAAGGTGGTGGCGATCACCGCCATGCCGATTTCGTCGGCCGCCTCCATGGCCGCTTCCATCGGGGTTTTACCCATGCGCAGGTGGCGCGAGATGTTTTCGATTTCCACGATGGCGTCGTCCACCAGCACGCCCACCACCAGGGCCAGCGACAGCAAGGTCACGGTGTTGAGGGTGTAGCCGAACCAGTACATGCCGAGGAAGGCCGGCAGCACCGACAGCGGCAGCGCGGCGGCCGCTACCAGCGTGGCGCGCCAGTCGCGCAGGAACCACCACACCACCAGCACCGCCAGCAGCGCGCCTTCGTACAGCAGCTCCATCGAGCCGACGAAGTTTTCCTCGACCGGGAAGGCGTTGTCGATCGATTGTTTTAGCTCGATGTTGGGGTAGCTGCTGCGCAGTTCGGCCACGGCTTTCTGCACGTCGGAAGCGACCTGGGTTTCGCTGGCGCCCTTGGTGCGCAGCACTTCGAAGGCCACCACGCGCTTGCCGTCCTGCTCGGCCACGGCGCGCGGCTCGGCCACGGTGTCGCTGACGATGGCCACCTGGCCGAGGCGGATATGGCGGCCGTCCGGCAGCGGGATGTCCATGTCGGCCAGCGCGGCGGCGGTCTGCACGGTGCCTATAGTGCGCACCGACTGCTCGGCGCCGCTCACGTCGCCGCGTCCGCCCGGCGCTTCCTTCTGCACCTGGCGCAGCTGGCGCGACACGTCCAGCGCGGACACCTTGAGGGCGGCCATGCGGGCGTCGTCGAGCTCCACGCGGATCTCGCGCGACACGCCGCCCATGCGCTTGACCGCGCCCACGCCCGATACGCTGAGCAGCTTCTTGGACACGTCGTTGTCCACGAACCAGCTCAGTTCCTGGTCGTCCAGCGCGCGCCCGGCGCCGGCTTTGGAGGCGGCGGTGAAGGTGAGCACGGCGCGCCCGGCGGTGGTCACCTTGCTGACCACGGGGTCGCGCAGTTCGCCCGGCATGTCGGCGCGCACTTGCGCCACCGCGTCGCGCACTTCATTGACGGCGTCCGAGATGTTCTTCTCGAGGATGAACTCGACGGTCACGGTGGCGTTGCCGTCCAGGACCTTGGTGTAGATGTTCTTGATGCCCTGCAGCGTGGCGACCGAGTCTTCGATCTTGCGCGCCACTTCGGTTTCCAGCTGGGCCGGCGCGGCGCCCGGCAGCGAGGCGCTGACGGTGACGATGGGCAGCTGGATGTCGGGGAAGTCCTGCACCGGGTTGGCGCGGTAGGCCAGCAGACCGGCCAGGGTCAGCAGGGCGAACAGCATGATCGCCGGTATGGGATTCTTGATTGATAGGGATGAGAAATTCACTGCCGCTCCTTACTTGGCCTTGGCCACTTTGTTCGCCGAGGCGGGCGCGGGGGCTGCGGCGGGCGTGATGGGCGCCACGTTGTTCACCAGGTCGCCGTCGTTCAGGAAGCCCGCGCCGCTCACCACCACCGGCGTGGCGGCGTCGATGCCGCCCAGGATCTCGATGCGGTCGGACAGGCGGCGGCCGGTCTGCACCTTGATGCGGCTGACGCGCTTGTCCGGGTTCAGGCGGAACACGTAGCTGAAGCCGTCGCGCACGGCCACGGCCTGCTGCGGCACGGTCATGGCGTCCGAGTTGCCCAGCTCAAAGCGGCCGCTGGCGAACATGCCGGCCTTGAAGGCGTTCGCTTCGGCGCCCTTGGGCGCGGGCAGGTCCACGTAGACCAGCGCGTAGCGGCTCTGCGGGTCGATGGTGGGCGCCACCATGCGCACCTTGCCGGCCAGTTCGGCGCCGTTGGCGGCCTTCACCACGGCGCTGGCGCCGGCTTTGATTTTGGGCAGGTCGGCCGCCGTCACTTCGGCGCGCCATTCCAGGCGGCCCTGGCGGATCATGCGGAACAGTTCCGTGCCGGCGCCCACCACGGCGCCCACGGTGGCGCTGCGGGCCGAGATCACGCCGCTGTCCGGCGCCACCACTTGCGTGTATTTCAGGCGCAGCTCCTGCGTCGCCAGCGCGGCCTTGGCGGAGGCGATGCGCGCCTTGCCGGTCTGCTCGGCGGTCATGTACTGGCTGATCTGCTGGGCGCTGAGCGCGCCGGTGGTTTCCAGCGAGCGGGCGCGGGCGGCGTTGGCCGCGGCTTCGGCGGCGTTGGCCTCCGCTTCCATCACGGCGGCGCGCGCCTGGGCCAGGTCGGCGTTGACGGTGTCGGCCGAGAAGGTGGCCAGCACCTCGCCCTTGCGCACCACGTCGCCCACGTTGACCTTCACGTCGGTCAGGCGCAGGCCGTTCGATTCGCTGCCTATGCTCGCTTCCTGCCAGGCGGTGACGTTGCCGTTGGCCGTGAGCGTGATGGGCAGGCGCGCGGCGGAGGGCTTGGTGGTGGTGACGGTGAGGGCTGCCTTGGGGGCGTCTTTTTTCTCTTCGGCGGCGCCGGCCAGCGGGGCGTGCAGGGCGAAGATGGCAAACATGAGCAGTGCCAGGGGCTTGAGCGCGTATTTATTCATGGTCTTGGTGTGCATTTTTGGTTGTTCTTAGTTGTTTGCCTGGGCCGGGACGGCGGCCGTGGCATTCCATCCGCCGCCGGCGGCGCGGTACAGCGCCACCCAGGCGTTGCTGCGCTCCTGCTGCAGGCTGACCACGTTGTTTTCGGCGGCCAGGCGGCTGCGGCGCGCGTCTTCCAGCTCCAGCAGGCTGGCCAGGCCGTTCTTGTAGCGGTCTTCAATGGCGGTGAAGGCGGTGCGGTAGCCTTGCAGCGAAATCTCGGCGTCGCTGGCGCGCTCGCCCGTGCTGTTGAGCGTGACCAGGGCCTGTTCGACTTCGGCCACGGCCTTGCGCACGCTGCCGCGGTACTGGCTCACCGCCAGCTCGTAGCGCGCCTGCGCGACGTCCACGTTGGCGCGGCGGCGCCCGGCGTCGAACACCGGCACCGAGATGGCCAGCGGACCCAGGGTCCAGGTATCGAGCTGGGTGTTCTCGCCGCCGCTGCGGAAGTTGGCCGCGCCCACGGAGCCGGACAGCGACAGGCGCGGATAGCGCTGCGCCTGCGCACCGCGCACTTCGAAGCTGGCGGCCGCCACTTCCTGTTCGGCGGTGTAGACGTCCGGCCGCTGGCTCAGGGTCTGCGCGGGCAATGCCGCGATGGCGATGGCGGGCGCCGGCACGGCGGCGGCGGCGCCCAGCCTGGCGCGCAGGTCCGGTTCGGCGATGGCGGTCAGCGCCACCAGCGATTTCACGCCGATGTCGCACGCGGCGCGCTGCGCGCTGGCGCGGCTGCGGCCGTCGGCGGCGCTGGCGCGGGCCAGCGCGGAGTCCGACGGCGACAGGAAGCCGGCCTTGCTGCTCAATTCCGTCAGGCGCGCGGTGTAGGCGCGCGAGCCGGCGTCCTGCACCGCCACCTTGAGCAACTGCTCGCAGGCGCGCAGCCCGTAGTACTGGTTGGCCGTTTCGGCGGCGACGGACACGCGCGCTTCATGCCAGCCGGCGTTGGCGCTGTTGAAGCGCGCTTCGGCTGCGTTGCGCGCGGCGCGGCCGGCGCCGAACAGGTCGATCTCCCATGAGGCCTGCAGCGCCGCCTGGCTGGTGGTGCCGGTGGGGATGGCGGACTGCTGGTTCTGCCGCGCCACGCTGCCGGCCAGGTCCAGCGAGGGCGCCAGCGCGGCGCCGGCCGCCACGCGCTCGGCGCGCGACTGGGCGATGCGCGAACGGGCCGAGGCCAGCGTGGGGCTGGCCGCCTGCGCGGCATCGATCAGCTGCACCAGCAGCGGGTCGCCCTGGTTCCGCCACCAGTTGTTCAGGTCCGTGAGATTGCCGTTGTGCGGCAGCGGCGCCTGCCACTGCGGCGGCGCGGCGGCGTCCACCCTGGCGGGCGGCGCACTCAGGGCGCAGCCGCCCAGCGCCATCGCCACTGCCAAGGCCATCGCCACTGAGCTTGCCTTCGCCATCGCCGGCTTGTGCTTGTTTGTCGTCATGCTGTTTTTTCCTTGATGCGGATTTTCTCTGCGTCTACCAGTGCCGTTGCGTAGTCGCTCAGGCGTTCGGTCCAGGTGGCGATGGCTTCCGGTCCGGCCATCAGCTGCGGCTTGATGGTCTTTACCACGTCGCCCGCCATCATCAGCATCAGCGCCATGGAGGCGATGCTGAAGGCGAGGCGGTGGGTTTCGTCGTCCGGCTTGTCCTGGCCGAGATGGCGCGCCAGCACGCGGCTGAACGCTTCATGCTCGGGGCGGATGCCGTTTTCAATCTCGTTGGCCCAGATGCCGGTGGGCTCCAGCATTTCGCGGAACCACAGGCGCATGCAGGTTTCCATCATGTCGCCTTCCTTCAGCGGCGCCAGCATCTGGTTGAAGAAGCCTTGCAGCGATTCGCGCAGCGTGAAGTGCGGCTGGTCGAACATGGCGATGTTGTCGGCCGGGGCGGGCGAGAGGGCGGTGAAGGCGGCGCGGTACAGGCCGGCCTTGTCGCCGAAGTAGTAGCTGATGGCGGCCACGTTCACGCCGGCGGCCAGGGCGATTTCGCGCGTGGAGGCGCGCGAGTAGCCCTGCTCGGCGAACAGGCGCATGGCGGCGGCCAGCAGGCGCTCGCGCGATTGCTCTCCGTCCGACCGCGATTTTTTTGTTCTGGCTTTATCGTTCATGATGCCATTTGACCATGCTATTCAGACAAAATCAATAAGTTAATCGATCGTTTGATTAAGTTACTGATGCGTTGTAACAACTGCTTACAATCGATACACGGCGGTGTGGCTGGACGGACCCTGCTGGTATAAAGTCATGCTTATAACGACATCAAAGAGGCTAAACATGAGTGCGCGCAGCTGGTTTGCATCGATGATTCTCCTGGCGGCCGTGCAGGCCGCGCCGGCGGCGCTGGCCGCGCCCCCGCAGTTGAGCGGGCAGGCCGCCGCCGCGCATGTGCTGAACCGGCTGGCATACGGCCCGGCGCCCGGCGACATCGAACGGGTGGCGCAGATGGGCGTGGCGCGCTATATCGACAGCCAGCTGCATCCCGAATCGCTGGAGCTGCCCGCCGCGCTGAGCGAACGCCTGGCGGGCCTCGATACGGTGCAGCGCAGCAGCGGCGAAGTGCTGGGCGACTTCCTGGCCGTGCGCGACATGGTCAAGGACGAAACCGAGGACGCCAAGGCCATGCGGCGCGAAGTGCTGGCCCGCATCAACAACCAGACCGCCGAAGCGCGCATTGCGCGCGCCGTGGCCAGCCCGCGCCAGCTGGAGGAAGTGATGGTGGACTTCTGGTTCAACCATTTCAACGTCTTCTCCGGCAAGGGCCAGGTGCGGCCGCTGGTGGCCAGCTACGAGCGCGATGCGATCCGGCCTTACGTGTTCGGCTCCTTCCGCGACATGCTGGGCGCCACCGCCAAGCACCCGGCCATGCTGTTCTACCTGGATAACTACCTCTCCAAGGCCGGCGGCCTGAACGAGAACTACGCGCGCGAGCTGATGGAGCTGCATACGCTGGGCGTGGACAAGGGCTATACGCAGAAGGACGTGACCGAGCTGGCGCGCATGCTGACCGGCTGGAGCTTCGCCCCGCGCCAGCTGGTGGCGCGCAACGAGACCTTCCGTTTCGACCCCAAGCGGCATGACAACGGCGACAAGCAGTGGCTGGGCCGCGTGATCAAGCCGCAGGGCCAGGCCGAGGGCGAGTACGCGCTGGACGTGCTGGCCGTGCATCCGGCCACGGCGCGCCACATCAGCTACAAGCTGGCGCAGTACTTCGTGGCGGACGAGCCGCCGCCGGCCCTGGTCGAGCGCATGGCGCAGACCTGGGTGGCCAGCAAGGGCGACATCCGCTCGGTGCTCAAGACGCTGTTCGCCAGCGATGAATTCATGTCGCCGGAGGCGCAGGGCGCCAAGTTCAAGACGCCTTACCAGTTCGTGATCTCGGCGGCGCGCGCCGGCAATTCAGCGATGGCCGAGGTGCGGCCGGTGCTGGGCGCGCTGGACCGCCTGGGCATGCCGCTGTACGGCTGCCAGACGCCGGACGGCTACAAGAACACGCAGGCGGCCTGGCTCAATCCGGACGCGCTGAGCCGGCGCATCGGCTACGCAACCACGCTGGCGCAGGGCGTGGATGCGGCGCTGGTGCAGGCGGCGCTGGGCGAGTCGGTGTCCGAGCGCACGCAGGGCATCGTGGCGGCCAGTCCGCAAAAGATACGCACTGCCATGCTGCTCGGCAGTCCCGATTTCATGCAACGCTAGGAGCAGGCCATGCAACGCAGAGACTTCCTCAACGCCTTCGCCGCCGGCGCCGGGCTGATGATACCGCTGGGCCGCGAGGCCTGGGCGGCCACCTCGGTGCAGCGCCCCACCGACCGCAAGCTGATCGTCGTCATGCTGCGCGGCGCGGTCGATGGCCTGAACGTGGTGGCGCCCATCGGCGACGAGAACTACGCCCAGCTGCGGCCCAGCATTGCGCTGGCCGCGCCGGGCAAGGACAACGGCGCGCTGGACCTGGACGGCTACTTCGGCCTGCATCCGGCGCTGGCGCCGCTGATGCCGCTGTGGCGCGAGAAGAAGCTGGCCTTCGTGCACGCCAGCGGTTCGCCGGACGCCACCCGCTCGCACTTCGACGCGCAGGATTACATGGAGTCCGCCACGCCGGGCGTGAAGAGCACGCCGGACGGCTGGATGAACCGCCTGATCGCGACCTTGCCGGGCACCTCCACGCCGACGCGCGCGGTCAGCGTGGGGCCGACCATGCCGCGCATCCTGAGCGGGCAGGCGGCGGCCATCAATATCGCCAACGGCTCGGCGGCGGGCAAGCCGGGCGCGCTGGACCGGCCGCAGCTGGCGACGGCTTTCGACCAGCTGTATATGGGCCACGAGCGCTTTGGCAAGGTGTACCAGGACGGGCGCGAGGCGCACAAGGAGGTGATGGCGGCGACCATGGCCGAGTCGATGGCGGCGGACGGCGGCGCGCCGCTGCCGAACGGCTTCCCGGATGACGCGGCGCGGCTGGCGCTCCTGATGCGCAACGACCCCAATGTGCAGATGGCGTTTTTTGCGCTGGGCGGCTGGGACACGCATGCGAGCCAGGGCGCGGGCACCGGGCAGCTGGCCAACCGGCTGGCGCCGCTGGGGCAGGGCCTGGCCTTGCTGGCGCAGAAGCTGGGGCCGATGTTCGAGGACACCACCATCGTGGTGATGTCCGAGTTCGGCCGCACCGCGCGCGAAAACGGCAACGGCGGCACCGACCACGGGCATGGCAATGTGATGTGGGTGCTGGGCGGCGGCGTGGCCGGCGGCAAGGTGCTGGGCGACTGGCAGGGCGTGGGCAACGGGCAGCTCAACGAGGGGCGCGACCTGCCGGTGACGACGGACTTCCGCACGGTGCTGGCGCAGATCGCCGAACGGCATCTGCGCCTGAGCGACAGCCAGCTGGCGCAGGTGTTCCCGCGCATGCCGTCGTCGTCGGGCTTGCGTTTGCTGCGCGCGTAAGCCGCCAGCCCTGGCTACAGATTCGGCGTCAGCTTCATCTCCGGGCGTGGCCGGTACATCTTGTCCTCCACGCTATCGCCGCTGGTGCTGACATGGGCGCCCATCGCTTCCAGGTCCGAGAGCAAGTCGTTCGCCAGCATTTTTTCTTTCGCGCCCAGGCGCTTGCTGCGCTCCGCCGCCGCGCGCCAGCGTGCCGCCGCGCCGGGGGCGCCGGCCTGCTTCGCCAGCCGTTCCAGATTGCCCAGCACCGACAGCACCTGCACCTGCTCGTGGTTGTCCCAGCCGTTGCCGCCGCCTTGCGGATGGAAGCGCCGGTACAGCATCTCGGCCGCGCAGGCGCCCGCGTCGCCCAGCCGCTCCACCGCTTCCTTCGGCATGTTGAGATTGAGCCCGCCTTCGCCCGGCCGCAAACTGATCTGCACAATGCGGTCGCGGTAGCCCGGATAGGGGAACAGGATCTCGTCGCGCCAGCTGTGCATGGTGGCGAAGATATTGCCCAGGAAGCCGAACAGCCCGGCGGGCGTGGCGTCGTCCGGCGCGGCCCAGTAGCGCAGCCTGCCGCTGTTGTTATCGCCGGGCAGATAGACCCGGCCATCCAGCCCGCACTGGGCGGCATCCTCGATCGGATACTTGGGGTGCGCTTCCTTCAGGTTGATGGCGAAGGTGGGATGCTCGGGCAGCAGCGTGTCGAAGAAGTGCAGCGGCATATTGCTGGAGATGCCGCCGTCCGAGAACCAGACGCGTTTCAGCTTGCTGGTGTCGGTGTAGTCCACCGCGTACATGGGCACGGCGGACAGCAGCAGCGGGAAGCTGAGGCTCATGCGCACGGCCACCACCACGGGCATGTCGGCGGGATCGCACAGGCGCACCAGCTGGCTGCCGTCCGGCGCGGTGACGGCGCCGCTCTGCCGGGGCGGCGGCGCCTGCTGCAGCAGCCAGTCCATCACGGACGGCGGGAACAGCTGCGCCCATTCTGCGGGATGGAAGTAGAACGCGCCTGCGTTGTCGCGGAAGGGCAGGGCGTAGGGCATTTGCTGGCTGAGCGCCGTGGTCACGACTTCCAGGTTGACGATGCGGTTCGCCGGGCCGGTGGCGGGCTGCGGTCCCCACAGGTCGCCGAAGGTGAGCGGGCGGCCGGGCGGCAGGCCGGCCAGCTGGTTCAGGTAGAGGGACAGCCAGTCGGTGAGGGCGGACACGGAGTCGCTGCCGGTGCTGCGGCCGCTGCACAAGCCGTACTGGTTGCGGTGCAGGCCTTGCAGCAGCGCGGCGGCCGAGCGCCAGGCGCCCCAGCCGAAACCGGTGGCGACGCAGAGCGGCACCAGCAGCAGGAAGGGAAGCTGCAGGCCGATATTGAGCGGGCCGGCATGGCCCGGCAGGCCGGCGATCGCCGCCGCCAGCACCAGCAGGCCCGCCGCCGTGGCGCAGGCCAGTTCGATGGCGAGGCGAAGCCACGGTGGGCGCGAGGCGAGTGCACGGGCGGGCAGCAGCGCAAAGGCGCGATTGGCCAGCCAGGCGGCGCCGGCGGCCGTGGCCAGCATGGCCATGGTGGTGGCGGCGCTGCGCAGCGCCGTGAGGTGGGTGGCGAGCATGACCAGCGGCGCGATCAGCAGCAGCGCGGCGCCGGCCACCGTCGGCCAGTGCACCAGCGCTGCGGCGATGCCCAGCGCGGCGCGCAGCTTGTCCTTGGCGTCGATGTAGCGCATGGCCATGTCGAAGTGGGCTTGCAACGCGGGGGCGGGCTGGAACAGGCGCGCCAGCCGCGAGCGTCCTTGGTCCTGCGCTTGCAGTTCTTCGGGCAGGCCGGCCAGGCTGGCGAAGGCCGCTGGCTGGCGTCCGCTCTGGCGTCCGCATTCGGCTGCGGCGCAGGCTGCGGCGGCGATCGCGCCGGCGGAGGTGCCGCCGATGTTCTTGAAGGCGTAGCCGCGCGCCAGCCGGGCGATCAGCTTGGGGTAGACCACGCCGCTGGTGATGCCGCCTTTCATGACCAGGTCGCAGTGCGGCAGGGTGGACGGGTCGGGTTTGTCGGTGGGGGTTATTTGGTGCTCCTTTTGTCAGATACGGCGTGCGTTTCGGGCAAAAAAATGCCCGCGTCGCGCGCGGGCTGAATCCAATGTTCGGAGAACGGTTGGAGGAGACAGTTCCACTATAGCCGCGTTTTTGTTGCACCGCAATACCGTATAAATACGATGTCTATCTATTCATTTTGGCAGTTGCGCCAAGGCCGCCGGCAGGCATCCCTCCAGCGCGCGGGCCAGTTCCTGCGGTTCCAGCGGATGCGCCAGCAGCAGCGCGGGCGCCACGCCGGGCGGCAGCAGGCCGTCCGTCGGGTCGTCCCGGGACGAGGTAATCAGCACCAGCGGCACGCCGGCCCATGCAGCCTGGTGGCGCGCCAGCACCAAAGGCAGGAAGGCGGTGTGGCGGCTTTGCGCGGTGTCGGCGTCGCACAGTATCAGGTCGAATTGCTGCCTTGCGCAATGGTCCGCCTGTTCGGCGTCCGCCGCCACCGTGACCGCGTAGCCGTAGTGCGCCAGGATGCTGGCCACCAGGCCGCAGTCGTCGGGCGCGGCGTCGAGCAGCAGCAGGCGCGCGCGCGGCGTTTCGCCGGCCAGCGGGATGTCGTTTTCGGCCCGGCCGCCGGTTTGCGGAGGCCGGCCGCGCAGCGCCGCCGGCAGGAAGGTTTCCAGCGAGGGGATCAGCGTGTCCGGTTCCAGCGATTTGGGCAGGTGGCCGTCAAAGCCGGCCGCGCGCAAGGCGGCGCCGCCGTCCGAGACCGGCAGCGCGCTGGCGGCCAGCACCGGGATGGCGGCGGTGGCCGGGTCGGCCTTGAGCTGGGCCACTACGCCGTAGCCGTCCAGCCGGGGCAGGTGGATGTCGCAGATGATCAGGTCGGGAAGCAGCTCGCGCGCCATGGCCACGCCTTGCAGGCCGTCGCCCGCGCCCAGCGGAATGTGCCCGAAGGCGGTCAGCAAGTAGGTCATCAGGTCCATATTGGCCTGGTTGTCTTCCACGATAAGCACACGCGCCGCCATACCGCTCCCTGCTGCCCGTCCGGGCGGTTTATTTTTTGCTCTTCATCGCCAGCGTGAAGGTGCTGCCGTGTCCGAAATCGCTGCTGAAGAACAGCGAGCCGCCTATCAGGTTGGCCAGGTTCTGGCACAGGTACAGGCCCAGGCCCGCGCCTTCGGCATGGCGGGTGGAGGTCGAATCGAGCTGCGAGAAGGCCTGGAACAGCTTGGCCTGGTCTTCCTCGCGGATGCCGGCGCCGCTGTCGGCCACGGCGAATTCGGTCACCACGCCGTCGCCGTCGGCGCGCTGGCTCAGGGTGATGCGCACCGTGCCTTTCTCGGTGAACTTGATGGCGTTGTTGGCCAGGTTGATCAAGATCTGGGTCAGCGCGCGGCGGTCGGTGTCGAGCGTGAGCGCCTGCGGCGCCAAGTCCACTTCCAGCGCCAGGCCTTTTTGCTGCGCCAGCGGGCGCAGGGTGTCGGCCACTTCCGCGATCAGGTTCTGGCACTGGATAGGCTCGACCGACAGCGTGACCTTGCCCGCTTCGATCTTGGCCACGTCCAGGATGTCGTTGATCAGCGAGAGCAGGTGGCGCGCGCTGTTGCGGATGGTGTTGAGCTGCTTGTCCTGTTCCCCGGTCAGCGGGCCGGGCAGCTTCATCAGCAGCGCGCCGGTGAAGCCGATAATGGCGTTCAGCGGGGTGCGCAGCTCGTGCGACATATTGGCGATGAAGGCCGATTTCATGCGGCTCGCTTCGGCCAGCTCCAGGTTCTTCAGCGCGATTTCGCGGTTGATGGTTTCCAGTTCGCCGGCGTGGTGGGCCAGGCGCATGTTCAGCTCTATCACCTGGCGCTCGCGCGCCTGCAGTTCGCTGTTGACCTGCACCGCCTGTTCGTAGGTGGAGATCAGCAGGTCGAGGATTTGCTGGCGTTCGGCGTTGATGAAGTGCTTCTGGTCGCCCAGGTACAGCGCGATGCCTACTTCCATGTTCTGGTTGCGGCGCAGCTTCTGGTTGACCAGCATGTGGCCGATGCGGTTCAGCAGGTAGTCTTCGGCATAGGGCTTGCGGATGAAATTGTCCGCGCCGCACTCGATGCCTTTGATGATGTCCTTGGGGTCGGTCAGCGAGGTGACCAGGATGACCGGGATGTCGCGCAGCACGGCGTCGGACTTGATGGCGCGGCATAGTTCGTAGCCGTCCATTTCGGGCATGACGATGTCCGACAGCACCAGGTGCGGCTTGCGTTCGCGGATCGCTTCCAGCGCCAGCCGGCCATTGGCGGCCACGCGCGCCTTGTAGCGCACGGACTGGATCAGGCGGCGCAGCCGCTCGGCCTGGGTCGGACTGTCCTCGACAATGAGGATTTCGATTTCATCCGGTTCGATCTCGTAGCTGGAGTCCACGGACTGCCTCCAAAAATTGGTTTTCAAGCTATGCTGACTCTAAGGTAACTATAAAGGATTTAATTATCAAGCTGTGAAATTTCACGGCTGCGCGCCCTGGAACTGACCCGCGCGGTAGGTGAGCACCAGCGTATCGCGGTGGCCGTGCTGCGCCAGCGGCTGGATGGGCGTGGACTCGTGGATCACGGTGGCGTCGTCCAGCAGCAGCATGGTCCAGGGTTCGGTCATGGTGAAGCGCTTGCCGTTCGGGCCATCGGCTTCAAAGATGCGAGTCTCTCCGCCCTTGATGCCGTGGCGGCCTATCAGCAGCACGGCCACGTAGTCCACGCCGTCGCGGTGCGCGCCTTCCGGCGTGGGGCGGCCGATGCCGTCGGTGGTGTCGATGCGGAACTGGTGCGCTTCGATGTACCAGGGCTGCGGCGCGCGCGCGGCCGAGCAGGCGTCGCCGACGGCGGTGATCAGCTGGCGCCAGGCCGGCTGCGCCACGGTGTCCGGCTGCATGGGCTCGAACAGGCGGTGCATGCCGCCGTGCAGCGCGTTGTATTCGAGCGGCTGCCAGTGCGGGCGGTGCGCGGTCTGCGCCAGCGCGCCGTCCTTCTGGATAAAGCAGGAATGGCGGCGGCGCCGGTAGCGGCCACCGTCCTTCAGGTAATTGTCCAGTTCAAGATGCTCCCAGCTCGGCACCAGGGCGTTCAGCGCCTCCAGCGTGGTGCCGGCCAGCGCGGCGACGTGTTCGGGATGGAGCAGGGCGTAGCCTTCGCTGCGCAGCGCTTCGGTAACGCGCTCGGGCGCGGTGTAGATCGGGGCGTAAGTCGTCATTGGAACGGATGTGCGGGTGTGCTCGGCTATGGAGTCATCTATTCTACGACGGTTAGAAGCTCTGCGTGAGCATCAGCCGGAACGAGCGCGATTCGATGGGGTGGAAGTGGACGTCGTCCACCGGCTGCGTTTCACCCTTGAGCTGCGAGGCGTAGTAATAGTCGATGGCCGACACGCGGCGATTGGCCAGGTTGAAGGCCTCCAGCTCCAGCTGCATGCCGCCGGCGAATTTGTAGCCGATGCGGCCGTTCAGCGTCTGGCTGGCGCGCGAGCGCACGCTGTTGTCCTCGGCCAGCGGGCGCGGGCCGAACCAGCGCAGCCGCAGCGCGCCGGACCACGGCCCCAGCTTGTCCACCGTGAGCGCCAGCTGGGCCACGCCTTCCACCGCGCCTGGGATGTAGGCCGCGCCTGCCGCGCGGGCTTCCGCGCCGCGGCTGCGGGCGCGGGCGAAGGCCAGGTCCGCGTCCACGCTGAGCCATTTGAAGGGCTTGTAGTAGTTGGAGAACTCCACGCCGTAGCGGCGGCTCGGATCGCCCGCTTCGGTGGCGCCGGCGTCGCCCACGTAGCTCAGTTCCGAATCGAAGTCCAGGCGGTAGACGGACAGCGAGGTTTGCAGGCGGGGCAGCCATTCGCTGCGCACGCCCAGCTCCAGGCCGCGCGAGCGCACCAGCGGAGCGTCCGCCGCGACGGCGCCGCGCGCGTCGTTGCTGTGGAAGCCGGTGCCGGCGTTGGCGTAGAACTCGGTCAGCGCGCAGGGACCGAAGACGGCGCTCAGGCTGGGGCTGAGCAGGCGGTCGCTGGCGCGGCCGGCCGGATGCGCCAGCGCGCCGGCGCTGCCCGGCTCCGAAGGGCGCACGTCAAAGCGGTAGGCGTCGGCGCGCAGGCCGGCCGTGGTGCGCAGCAGCGGCGACCAGCGCGTGCTGTTTTCCACATACAGGCCGGCGCTGGTTTCCACGACATGGTCGGCGCGGGTGGTGGCGACGGCGCGCCGCGCCACGGTCTTGTACAAGCCGTTGAAGATATTGTCGTTCTGGAGCTGCAGGCCGACCGTGGTGATGGAGCTGGCCTCGCCGATGTGCGCGTGCCAGGCGTGGCTGGCGTCCACGCCGCTGGTGACGCGGCGGTCCGGCTGGGCGAACTGGTCGCCGTTCACCGGGTCGTCCATGAAGTAGGTGAAGTTGGAGTACAGGTCCAGCTGGTTGGCGATCAGGTAGGCGCTGACCTTGGAGGCCGTGTCCTCGCCGCTGCGCTGCCAGGCGCCGGACAGGCTGTAGCGGTGCGCCTTGCCGCCGTCGGTGTTGTCGACGCCGTCGTAGCGGCCCAGCAGGCCTTGCTGCACGGCGCGCAGCGGAATCTGGTCGGTGGCGTTCCAGTCCGCGTGGTAGGCCATGGCGGTGACGGTGAAACCGTTGTTGGCGTAGCCCTGGCTGTAGCGCAGCACGCCGTTCAGTTTCTGGTAGTCGTCGCCGCGCGTGTAGGGGCCGTCGTTGTGCATGGCTTCGAGCGCGTACAACAGCGCGCCGTTATTGGCCTCGTTCACGCTGGCCGAATCGGCCAGCAGCGCGCGGCGGTAGCCGTTCTGGCCCACGGTGGCGCTGGCCACGCCGCGCACCAGGCGGTTGGCGTAGATGATGGAGGCCGCGCCGGCGGAGGCGAAGTCGCCTTGTTCGGCCGAGTAGGGGCCTTTCTTGTAGTCGAGGCGCGCGGCCAGTTCCGGGATCAGGAAATTGAGGTCGGTCCAGCCCTGGCCGTGGGCGTGGCTGCGCTGGTTGACGGGCATGCCGTCCACGGTGGTGCGCAGGTCGGTGCCGTGGTCCAGGTTGAAGCCGCGCAGGTAGAACTGGTTGGCCTTGCCCTCGCCGCTGTGCTGGCTGACGATGAGGCCGGGCGTGGCCTCGAGCAGTTCGCCGGGGCGGTACGTGGTGCGCGCGGCCAGCTGCTGCTGCGTGACGCTGCCGTCGCCGGCCGCGTCGGCGATGCCAAGCTGGCTGGCGCGCGAACCGTCGACCAGCACGCGCTGCATCAGCGTATCGTCGGCGTGGGAAGTGGAAGAGGCCAGCAAACTGCACAGCGCGGCGGCCAGCGCGAACGGAGTAGGGCGGAATAGCGTCATGGCGGGCAGTATAGCCGCAGCCGGGCGGGAAAAACATAGCTGCGCTGATTGCTCTGACAGCTTGATATTTGCCAAAGCAAGAGGACAATCAAGTATGCGCATGGAAGCCCACACGAGCATATTGGACACTTCCTCAAGGAGATGACCGTGATCTGTAATTTGATAGCAGCGTCAATTGGACGAGACTGCCAAGTTTTGGACGAAGATGGACGATACGCCGTGATTGCAACGCCGCTCAGGTATTCCGATGGTGATCCGGTGCCGGTGTTTCTGGACTGTACTTCCGGCATGCTGCGCTTTTGTGACGATGGCGGCACGATATTTTATTTGCTGGGGTGCGGCATGGGGCTGGACTGTGACGAGGAGGCCATCCGCCTTGCGGAATTAATCGGGCGTCATGGAGCTGCGCTCAACGATGCTGGTGAGGTGGAGATTGCCTTTGCGCTGGACGATGCGCAGCCGGCGTTCGAGCGCTTCCTTGCCGCTATGGGCGCCGTTGTGGCCTGGGAAACCGAGTGGAATACAGCCGGCGTCAATTAGGGCGCTAAGGCCGGTATCGATTGCCGGCTGGAGGTTATTGCAGTTTCTTGATGATGTCCGACAGGCGGTAGGGCTTGCCGATGAACTCGAACTGGTCCACGTCCAGGTGCTGGGTGCTGAGCGTGGAGGGCAGGTAGCCGGACGCCAGGATGATCTTCATGCCGGGCTGCGCCTGCCGGGCCGTGCGCGCCAGCTCGATGCCGCTCATGCCGGGCATAACGACGTCGCTGAACAGGATGCGCAGGTCCGGATGCCGGCCCAGGACTTCCAGCGCTTCGGCGCCGTTGTTGGCGGCCAGCACCTCGTAGCCCAGGCTGCTGAACAGCTGGGCCGCTATGTCGAGCACGTCGCTCTGGTCGTCCACCACCAGCACTTTTTCCGCCGCGCTGCCGTGCGCCGATTCCTGGGGCCCAACGCCGCTTTCATGGGCCGGGAACAGCAGCGAAATCTCCGTGCCCGCGCCAGGCTGGGACTGGATGCGCAGTTCGCCATTGGCCTGCTGCACCATGCCGTACACCTGGCTCAGCCCGAGGCCGGTGCCTTTGCCCACTTCCTTGGTGGTGAAAAAGGGCTCCATGGCGCGGCGCGCCACGTCCGGCGCCATGCCGCAGCCACTGTCGCGCACGGTCAGGCAGACGTAGGCGCCGGGCGGCAGCGCGCCGCTGCCTTTCTCGTACACTTCCACGCTGGTTGAAATGACGATGACGCCGTTGTCGTCGATGGCGTCGCGCGCGTTGACCACCAGGTTCAGCAGGGCCGATTCGAGCTGCTGCACGTCGGCCATGATCTCGGGCAGGCCCTGGGCCTGCTGCAGCTCGAGCTGCACGTTGCTGCGCACGGCGCGCCGCAGCACCGCCTCGAAGGAGTCGACGATGCGGTTGATGCGCACGCGCTCGGGCCGGAACGGCTGCTGGCGCGCAAAGGTCAGCAGCTGCTGGGTGAGGCTGGCGCCGCGCTCGGCGGCCCGCACCATGCCTTCGATGGCCTTGGTCTGCTGCGCGCGGTCGCTCACGTTGCGCAGGATGTCCAGGCCGTTGATGATGACGTTGAGCAGGTTGTTGAAGTCGTGCGCGATGCCGCCGGTCAGCTGGCCGATCGATTCCAGTTTCTGCGACTGGAACAGCGCCTCCTTGGCGCGCGCCAGTTCCTCCTCGGCCTTGCGGCGCTCGCTTACGTCGCGCGTCACCTTGGCGTAGCCGATCAGTTCGCCCATCGAGTCGCTGATGGTATCGATCACCACATGCGCCCAGAACTGGCTGCCGTCCTTGCGCACGCGCCATCCCTCGCGCTCGAAGCGGCCCTCGCGGCGCGCCACGGCCAGCGCCTGCATGGGCAGGCCCGCCGCCCGGTCCGGCTCGGTGTAGAAGCGCTCGAAATGGGTGCCGGTCACCTCGTCCGACTCGTAGCCTTTGATGCGGCGCGCGCCCTCGTTCCAGTTGGTCACCAGCCCTTCCGGGGACAGCATGTAGATGGCGTAGTCGGTTACGCCCTGCACCAGCAGGCGGAAGCGCTCCTCGCTGGCGTGCAGCGCTTCCTGCTCCTTGCGCCGGGCCGTGATGTCGCGCGTGACCTTGGCGTAGCCGAGCAGCACGCCGTGGTGGTCGCGGATAGGGTCGAGCACCACACTGGCCCAGAAGCGCGTGCCGTCCTTGCGGATGCGCCAGCCCTCGTCCTCGAAGCGGCCGCTGTCGCGCGCCACGGCCAGCGCCATGGCGGGCCGTCCGGCGGCCTGGTCGTGTGCGGAATAGAAGCGCGAAAAATGCTGGCCGAGGATTTCCTCCTCGCAGTAGCCCTTGAAGCGCTGCGCCCCCGCGTTCCAGCTGGTGACGATGCCTTCCGGCGAGAGGGTATAGATGGCGTAGTCGGTGACGCTGGAAACAAACAGCCGCAGGCGCTCTGCTTCAATGGCGGTGGCGGGGCGGAGCGGCTTTTCAATCATGTACTGTTTCCGTCTGCGGGCACGCCGCGCTATGGGGAGCTTGCTATGGTCAGGCCATTGTAATGCTGATACGAAAGGCTCGAGCTGCAGCCGGATTCATGCGGTGTTGTCCAGGACGATGGCGTGAAATTCCCGCAGTGAATGCTTTCCTGAAAAGCATTGCAATGATGCACAATGGCTAGCCCGGAACGCAATAACCTTGAGGGACAAAGATGAAGAAATGTGGTGTTTTGTTTTTGCTGGCGGCCCACCTGGCCGCTGCCGATGCAGCCGATGCCGCCGCCCAGACGCCGGCAGCGGTTGCGGGCAATTTGTTCGCCAAATGGAACAGCGCCGCAACGCCGGGCTGCGTCCTGGCCGTCTCGCGGCCGGAGCAGCCGGTGCTGAAGCTGGCCTATGGACAGTCCGACCTGGAACATGGAACGGCCAATACGCCGGACACGGTGTTCGAGGCCGGCTCGGTATCCAAGCAGTTCACCGCCGCCGCCGTGCTGCTGCTGGCGCAGGACGGCAAGCTGGCCTTGTCCGACGATGTGCGTAAATACATTCCCGAGCTGCCCGATTATGGCAAGCCGATCACGCTGGACCACCTGCTCACGCACACCAGCGGCTTGCGCGACTGGGGCAGCATCGTGGAAATGGAAGGCTGGCCGCGCGGCACGCGCGCCGTCAGCATGGAGCAGGCGCTGACGGTGATCGCGCGCCAGCGCGGCCTCAACTTCCCGCCGGGCGAGCGCTACTCCTATAGCAACAGCGGCTACGTGCTGGCCGCCTTCGTGGTGCAGCGCGTGTCGGGCAAGACGCTGGCCGAGTTCACGCGCGAGCGCATCTTCCAGCCGCTCGGGATGGCGCGCACGCAATGGCGGGACAACTTCCGCCGCGTGGTGCCCGGCCGCGCCGTGGCGTACAGCACGGCGGGCAAAGGCTACGAGCAGGACATGCCGTTCGAGGACGTGTACGGCCACGGCGGCCTGCTTACCACGGTGGGCGATCTGCTGACCTGGAACGACGCGCTGACGCGCAACTTGCTGGGCAAGGACATCAGCGCGCAGCTGGAGCGCCGTCCGGTGCTGCCGGAGGGCCGGGTCGGCAATTATGGGCACGGCCTGATCACGCAAAGCTATCTCGGCGCGGCGGAGGTGTCGCACGACGGCGCCACGGCCGGCTACCGCGCCTGGCTGGGACGCTATCCGGAGCAGCGCCTGTCGATCGCCTTGCTGTGCAACGCGGGCGACGCCAATCCCGGCAGGCTTGCGCGCGCGGTGGCGCAGGAGCTGCTTGCGGCGCCGGCCCCAGCTCCGGCCGCCCTGGCCGCGCCAGCCGCATCAGCCGTACCAGCCGCTCAAGCTGCCGGCGCAGCTGCAGCGCCGGTCGCTGCGTCGTCCGCGCTGGGCGTCTACGCCGGCACGTTCTACAACGAGCTGACCGCGAATCCAGTGATAGTGGCGCTGCGCGACGGCGTGCTCGTGCTGCCCAACGGCACGCCGTTGCGGCCGCTCGAAGGCAGCACGTTTGCAGTCAATACCGGCACCTTCGCATTTTCTGGTCCGGACCGCTTCGTGGCAAACCCGGGCGGCGGCGAGCTGATGAGTTTCCGCCGGGTCGCGGCCGAACCCCCGGCCAGCGCCGCCTTGAGCGCCTACACTGGCCGCTACGGCAGCGACGAGGCGCTGGCCAGCTACGACGTGGCGCCGGACGGCGACAAGCTTGCTTTCCGTTTGTTCGGCAAGCCGGAAAGCGTGCTCCGGCTCAAGCCGCTGGCACCCGACGTCTTCGGCGGCGAGAGCATCGTGGTCCGGTTCGAGCGCGACGCGGGCGGCCGCATTACCGGCGCCGTCGCTTCCACCCACCGCCTGTATGGGCTGCATTTCAAGAAGGCGGTGCAGAACTAAGGCAGCGTGCGTTCCGGCGTGGCGGCGGAGAAGGTGAGGGAGCTTGCTGCGAGGCCGGAAGGCGCGGCGCCGAGGTTGACGGTGTTCAGCTGGGACGGCACGAAGTCGGACAGCACCGCGTGGTGCAGCACGGCGCCGGCGGGCAACGCGGTCTTCGGCAGTTCCTGGTAGATGGTGATGTTGGCCGCGTCGGCCGTGACGCCTACCCATTGCAGCGGCAAGCGCCGGCCGCCGGCCGTGATGTAGAACTGCTTTTCAACATAGCGCCGCAGCACGGCCTGGTCCTCGGGCAGGCCCAGGTCGAACTGCCGCTGGTACAGATTGGCCAGCAGCGCCTCCATGTCGTGCGCCGTGTAGGTGTGCACGATTTCGGTACCGCCGGTGTTGGCGTTGTAGCTGATGTCGGTGATGCCCATGTGGTAATTGTGGGCATGGGCGGGGACGTGCAGCGCCGCGCTGCAGAACAGCAGCGCGGCGGCGGCGGCCAGCTTGCGGGCGCCGCTAGCCATCATTTCTTGGCTTCACCCTTGGCTTCGGCTTTGGCCTCACCCTTGATGTCGCCGGCCTCGGTCTTGGCGTCCTTGCCCTTGAGCGGGGTGTTGAAGTCCTTCATCATGTCTTCGCGGCCCTGTTCCTGCTTGTACAGTTCCATGCGCGACGGCGTGAGCTTGCGCGGCCAGGCGTTGTTGCTGGTGTCGATGTCGGCGGTTTCCCAGTTCGGGTCCTGCGTCAGGCTCACCATCGGCTCATCGGTGACGATGACCTTGGTGATTTTCTTCGGCGAGTAGCGCCACACTTCGGCCGGCACGCGCTCGATGTACTTCTTGCCGCTCTTCAGCTCGATCTGCAGTATCAGCGGCATCACCAGCCCGCCCACGTTGGAGAAGTCCACCAGGTACAGGTGCTTGCCCTGTTCCAGCAGCTTCTTCTCCCACGGCTCCAGCTTCTCCACCGCTTCGGCGTAGTTGTTGCGGTCCTTGTTGGTGACGGTGAAGTCGTCGTGCTCGTTGTAGAAGTCCTTCAGTTCGGGATGCGCGTCGGTGCGGCGCGGCATGCCCTTGTTCTGGATGTCGGTCACCGACTGCGGCTCGGCCGCTTTCTGCTCCTTCTTCCAGGCCTTCTCGATCTCCGGATTCTTGGTGCTCACGGCCACTTCGCTGATGCCGTCCACGCTGATGTCCACCGCGTCGGTGGTGTAGAACCAGCCGCGCCAGAACCAGTCGAGGTCGGTGCCCGACGCGTCTTCCATCGTGCGGAAGAAGTCGGCCGGGGTAGGACGCTTGAATTTCCAACGGCGGCCGTATTCACGGAAGGCGTGGTCGAACAGCTCGCGGCCCAGGATGGTTTCGCGCAGGATGTTCAGCGCCGTGGCCGGCTTGGCGTAGGCGTTGTTGCCGAACTGGAGCAGCGATTCCGAGTTCGTCATGATGGGCACCTGGTTGCGGCTGCGCATGTAGTCGACGATGGCGCGCGGCTCGCCGCGCGACTGCGGATAGTTCTCTTCCCATGCCTGCTCGGCCAGGTATTGCACGAAGGTGTTCAGGCCCTCATCCATCCAGGTCCACTGGCGTTCGTCGGAGTTGACGATCATCGGGAAGTAGTTGTGGCCCACTTCGTGGATGATGACGCCGATCAGGCCGTATTTGGCGCGCTTCGAGTAGGTGATCTCGCCGGTTTTCTTGTCCTTGGTCGGGCGCGGGCCGTTGAAGGAGATCATCGGGTATTCCATGCCGCCCACCGGGCCGTTCACCGAAATGGCGGTCGGGTAGGGGTAGTCGAAGCTGAACTTGTTGTACTGCTCGATGGTGTGGATGATGGCCTGGGTGGAGAACTTCTCCCACAGCGGGTTGCCTTCTTTCGGATAGTAGGACATGGCCATCACATTGGTGCCGTCCTTCTTGTAGCCTTGCGCGTCCCAGATGAACTTGCGGCTGGAGGCCCAGGCGAAGTCGCGCACGTTCTTGGCCTTGAAGTGCCAGGTCTTGGTGGCGGTGCTGACCGATTTCTCGGCCGCTTCCGCTTCGGCCTGGGTGACGATGGCCACCGGCTTGTCGCTGGTGCGGGCGCGCGCCAGGCGGTCGCGCTGGGCCGGGCTCAGCACTTGCTCCGGATTGAGCAGCTCGCCGGTACTGGCCACCACGTGGTCGGCCGGCACGGTCAGGCTCACGTCGTAGTCGCCAAATTCCAGCGTGAATTCGCCGGAGCCGATGAACTGCTTGTGTTGCCAGCCAGCCACATCGTAGTAGGCGGCCATGCGCGGGAACCACTGCGCCACTTCGAATAAAGTGTTTTTGTCCTGCTCGAAGTACTCGTAGCCGGAGCGGCCGCCCAGTACTTTCTGCTCGTTGATGTTGTACTGCCAGTCGATGGCGAAGCTGAATTTTTCGCCCGGCTTGAGCGGGGTCGGCAGGTCGATCCGCATCATGGTCTGGTTGACGGTGGTTTTCAGCGGCTGGCCGCCGGCGGTTTTCACCGCGCCGATCTTGAAGCCGCCGTCGAAGTCGCGGCCGGCCAGGATGCCGCGCATGCCCTCGAATTTCATGCCGTCTTCGGCGCCGCGCGGCTTGGTCCAGGCTTCGCGCGAAGGTGCGGTGAGCATGCGGCGGGCGTCGGAGTCCGGCTTGTAGATGTTCTGGTCCAGCTGCACCCACAGGTAGTGCAGGGTGTCGGGCGAATTGTTGTGGTAGGTGACCTGGCCGCTGCCGGTGATGGCGCGCTTGGCTTCGTCCAGGGAGGCGCGGATGGTGTAGTCGGCGCGCTGCTGCCAGTAGGCGTGGCCGGGGGCGCCGGAGGCAGTGCGATACTGCGTGGCGGTCGGCAGCAGCTCGTCGAGCTGGCGGAACTTGTCGTCGAATCCGTCGGCCGCTTGGGCCGACAAGGAGAGGCACAGTGCTGCAATACTGATCGGCAAACGCTTCATCATCCGCTATCCCTGTTTTCTAGTGAAAAAGTTAAGCGGTTATTCTAAAACGGCTATCTCGTCTGCTGTAATTTCATTTGTAAATAGGTTGATACATTGAAAGTCAGGTCAACGCGAAGATGGTCGCGGCAAGCTGCGCAGCTTGACTCAGTTGCTTGCTTGAGAAGCTTGTGTTTAAGTGATAGTCCGCCGGGATGCGCAGATTTCGAATCGAGAGTAGGGCACGGCCGACTGCAAGCGAACTCACTTGTAGGTGCCGGGGAAGCTGCGGTGATGGATTGGCCAGTTTTGAGATGAGTTGATTATGACGGCCATATGCACGGCCTGGCTGGCCAGGCATTGCCAACTTGGCATGGAATTGGTGGCTGCAGTGATAAGCCGCGTAGTAGTAGCGACTGATGGCAGAGCGAATATTGGCTTCAGTGCCAGCGAGTTGGCCAATGCTGGTGGCTGTCAATAAAAGGTCAGCAGGTGTGACCATCTTGGCCAGCGATGAAGACGATGGTGAATTGGCCGTCTCGCACAACTTGGTGTTGTAATTCCTTTTCCGCGAGCGCCAGATTTGCCGCTACCATTGTTTCGGTATCACCCGCCACGTTAAAAAATAGTATTTTCCCATCGACGCTATCGTGAGTCCAATCTTGCGGGGTACAGTCGCCTGGTTCATCGTCGTCCGGCCAGTAACAAGGGTGTATTTCCGGCGTGCCGCTTAAGGTCAAACTCAGCTCTTGTATGACTTGCTGAGCTAGTTCAACGTGGTGGCGAACATCCTCAGAATATTCTTTGAGCAAGAATTGTGGCGCGTTCATTGCTGATCTCCGGCTGCACCTCAGATGAAGCCATTCTACGCCCACGAAATACGGTTTGCGCCGGTGTCAGCTTGATGCCGCGCAAGGCGGCGGTGGGGCGGGGTCAGGCGTTTTTCATCAGGCTGTCGCGCAGCGTGGTGAGCTGTTCTTTCATGTCCACCACCTGCTCCAGCGTGCAGTTGGTGGCGCCCAGGATTTCCGGGGGCAGCTTGGCCGCTTCCAGGCGCAGCGCGTCGCCGTGCTCGCTGAGGGCGATGATGACCTGGCGTTCGTCGTTCGGGCAGCGCGTGCGTGTCAGCAGGCCGGCCTGCTCCATGCGCTTGAGCAGCGGCGTGAGCGTGGCCGAGTCCAGGAACAGGCGCTCGCCCAGCTCGGACACGGTTTGCTCGTTCTTTTCCCACAGCACCATCATCACCAGGTACTGGGAATAGGTCAGCCCCAGCTTGCGCAGCAGCTTGCGGTACAGTTTGTTCATCGCCAGCGAGGTCGAGTACAGGGCGAAGCACAGCTGGCCGTCCAGGCGCGGCACGTGGCGGAGCGCGGGATTGGTAGTGTCGGTAGTGGTATCCATGTGCACAGTATAGATAGTGCACTATTCAATTGCAAGCAAACTCTCGCAATATAGTTGTGATGAATGGGTGGCGCAGGCTTTCCGCTATCATGCGCGCATGGTCAAAATTGCTCTGGGAGAAGGCGGCATGTGTGCACTTGGGAAGAGTCTGGCCTGCATAAGTTGGTGCAGCGTGCTGGCCTGGAGCGCCGGCGCCAGTGCGGCCGAGTGGCGCGGCCTGCTCGATGTGCGCGCGGTCGAAGCCGATGCGGCGCGCAGCTGGACCGATGCCGGCCTGGGCAAACTCCGCTATGACGGCGCTTCGAACCGCCTGGGAATTGGCCAGGCCGTCTTGCGGGGGGATGCCGACTTGACCGACACGCTGTCCGCGTCGGCGGTATTGAGCGCGGATACGCAGCATCACGGCCGTATCGATGTGCGCGAAGCGTGGCTGGGCTGGAGTCCCTTGCCCGTCAATGCGTGGAAATTGCGGATGAAGGCGGGCTTCTTTTTCGCGCCCAGCAGCGTGGAAATCGACTATGCCGGCATCGCCTGGACCCCGGAACGCACCATATCGAGCTCGGCCATCAATAGCTGGATAGGCGAGGAGCTGCGCACCAACGGCGCGGAAATGCAGCTGACGCATTTGGGCCGCTACAGCGGCGCCAGCTACGACTTCGGACTGACGCTGGGTACATTTTTCGGCAACGATCCGGCCGGCACGCTGCTGGCCTGGCGCGGCTGGACCATCAGCGACCGCATCGCCGGGCGCCACGAGGCGGTGCTGCTGGCCGATCTGCCGGTCTACCGCGCCGACGGCGCCATTCCGCGCCAGGACCGCCGCATCCGGCCGTTCCGGGAAATTGATGGCCGGCCCGGCTACTACATCGGCGGCAACTTCAAGCAGGGCGAGCGGGTGGAACTCGCCATCCAGCGCTATGACAACCGCGCCGACCCGCTGGTGGTCAAAGATGGCCAGTACGGCTGGCGCACCCGCTACAGCCACGCCAGCTTGGTACTCAGGCCCGGCGGCGGCTGGGAATTGCTGGCGCAGGCCATGCACGGCGATACGCTGATGGGGAAAAACGCCGTTGCCCTGGACTTCCGGGCCTGGTATGTGCTGGCCAGCCATCCCGTGGGGCCTGGCCGGCTGGCGCTGCGCTACGACCGCTTCGGCACCAGCGAGCATGACGTGCTGCCGTCCGATCCCAACAATGAAAAGGGAAGGTCGCTGGCACTGGCCTATACCTGGCCGCTTGACGCTGGGGTGACGCTGGCGATGGAGTTGCTGGCGGTGGACAGCCAGCGTGCTGCACGCAGCATGATTGGCCTGCGTCCGGGGCAAGTCGAGCGCAGCGTGACCAGTTCGGTGCGCTGGCAGTTCTGAGCGGTCCGCGAAGCGCCGCGGTTGGCGGCCTTACGGCGCGGCGAAGGTGATGGTGAAGCGGCTGCCGCCGGCCGGCGTGGGCTCGTAGGCCAGGCTGCCGCCGAGGTAGCTGCATATGCGCTGCGTGAGGCTCAGCCCGAGGCCGGTGCCGGCCGATCCCTGCGACGGCGGCGCGGCCTGGTCCGCGATGGCGGCGAGCACTGCGGCGGGCAGGCCGCCGCCCGTGTCCTCCACCACCACCTGCCGCGCCCGATAGCGCACCGCCACTTCGCCAGCTTCGGTGTAGATGCAGGCGTTCTGGATCAGGTTGCCGACGGCGGCGGCGCACAGCTCGGCCGGCGCATGGACCGTGAACGCCAGCGAATCGGCCAGGCGCAGCCGCACACCCTTGGCCGAGGCCAGCGCTGCGTGGCGCGCCATCGCCTTGGCGACGATGGCGCCGATGTCCACCGGGGCCGCGTGCGCGGCCGTGGGCGCGCGCGCCAGCAGCAGCAACACTTGCACCAGTTCGCCGGCCTCCGTGGCGGCGCGGCGTATCCGCTGGACGGGGGACTTTTCAGAGCAGTTCGCGCCCTGCTGCGCCTGCAATACCTCGGCGGCGCCGAGGATGACGGTCAGCGCGGTGCGCAGTTCGTGGCTGGCGTCGCCGGCGAAACAGCGCTCGCGCTCCAGCGCCTGGTGCAGCGAGCAGGTGCGCTCATTGAGGGCGCGGGCCAGCTCGGCCAGTTCGCGCGGGTGGACGATATCGGGCAGCGGCTGTCCTGAGGCGACCGCATCCGACAAGGCCGCAAGCGGGTTGATCACGCCGCGCGCCAGATGGCCCGCCAGGAAGTAAGAGAACACCAGGAAGCCCATCATGCAGCAGGCCACCATGGAATACACCACCACCTCCACCTTGTCGTAGTCGCTTTGGTGGTCGACCACGACCCAGGGGCGGCCCTCGGCGCTGCCCGCCAGGATGTGCAGGCCGTGCCCCTCGATGTGCTTGTCGTGCATGCCGTCGGCCAGGTCGCGCAGCGCATGCGGTATTTCCTGATCCTGATGGAAACTGATTCCGGCCGGCATTTCGACCGTCAGCCCGGCGGCATGGCGCGGCACCGCCCACAGCGCCGCCTGCCGCAGCCGGGCGTCCACCAGATGCCCTTCTATGCCTTCGACGGTGAAGGTGGTGATCAGCGTGAAGCAAATCACCAGGCCCAGCGCATACAAGGCATAAGCGGCGGTGATGCGGCGGCGCAGGGACATGGTCAGCATGCTTTGCTGGGGAAGGGAATGGCGGGCACGGGACAGGCGATGGCAGTCGGAAAGATGGAAACTAGCATCCGCGCCGTCAACGCTTTGTCAAATAGGCGTGAGGAGCGCGTTAACTGCGGGCGCCCAGCAGGGGGGCGCCGGACCCGCCGTGTTGCAAGATCGTCACAGCGCGCGCCCAGCCAGCGCCGGCCGGCCAGCGGTGATATTCTGCGCCAGTCTTCCCTCTATTCCCGCACATACTATGGCCGCCAACGCACAATGGGTTTGGTTCGCACTCGGTTCGGCCTTCTTTGCCGCCCTGACTTCGCTGCTGGGCAAGCTGGGGGTGACGGAGCTTAATTCGAATATGGCGACGTTTGTGCGCTCCATCGTGATCGTGGGCGTGACGGCCTGCGTCATTTCGCTGCGCAATGAGTGGCAGCGGCCGCCGCAGGCCAGCTGGTCCAGCTGGGCCTTTATCGTGCTCTCCGCCGTGGCGACGGGCTTGTCGTGGCTGTGCTACTACCGCGCTTTGCAGCTGGGACCGCTCAGCAGCGTGGCGCCGGTCGACAAGCTCAGCGTTGCTTTGTCCATCCTGCTCGGTGTCGTGGTGCTGGGCGAACAGCTGAACTGGGCGGTCTGCGTGGGCGGGGGCTTGATCGTTGCCGGTTCGCTGGTGATCGTCAAATACGGCTGACAGCGGATTCCATTGTGCTGAAAGTTTTGCTTGTCAGTGAAGTACGATTTGGCTAAGGTGATACAGTCCGCTTCTCCAGAAGGCGGCTAGGGGACGAATGTAATGAAACGGACACCTGAATTGCGCGGCGAGGCGCCGGCCTTGCTCCTGGTTGAACTTGATCCTGTCACGGTTATCGACGGCGAGCGCTGCGACGATACCTATCTGGCCGGCGACGTTGCCGCCGTCGGCGCCATGCGCGAATTCTGCCCGGCCTGCCGGCAAGGCCAGCTGCAGCTGGTGCCGCGCCAGGACAATGTGCGCATCGCCCATTTGTTTTGCTACCACTGCACGCGCTGCTTCGGCGCCCTGTTCGAGGATGGCACCCCCGCCTTGTGCGAGTAGGTGTTGTTCCATCCTGCGCTGCTCCCTCATGTATGATGCTGGCTGGTAATAATTACTGATCAAACCAGTCAGGAGGGCGCAGTCCATGAACGACAACAACAAGGCCATCGTCCTGATCGCGGACGCCGCGCCGGACAAGCTGCTGTGGCTGAACGGCCTGCTGCAAGACCTCTACGAAGTGAAGCTGGCCGCCGACGGCCCGGCGGCGCTGCGCATCGCCCAGCAGATACCGCGCCCCGACCTGGTGCTGCTCGACGCCGGGCTGCCGCAGGTGGACGGTTTTGCCGTCTGCCAGCAGCTCAAGCGCAATCCGGACACGGCCGGCCTGCCGCTGCTGCTGATGGTGCCGCCCGGCCAGCCGGAGCTCGAGCAGCGCGGCCATTGCGACGGCGCGGCCGACGTCATCACCGAGCCCCTGGTGCCCGAAACCGTGCTGGCGCGCGTGGGCCTGCATTTGCAGCTGCGGCGTTCGGCCGAGCTGCTGGCCCGCCAGCGCCTGCACCTGGAAGAACTGGTGACGGAAACCACGGTGGAACTGACCATGATGGTGGACGCGGTGATCTGGGCGCTGGCCTCGCTGGCCGAAACGCGCGACCATGAAAGCGCCAACCACATCCACCGCGTGCAGCGCTACGTGGTGGCGCTGGCGCGCGAACTGAAGCACCATCCGCGCTTTAACCACGAGCTGAGCAACCGCAATATCGATTTCCTGTACAAGGCCGCGCCGCTGCACGACATCGGCAAGGTGGGCATCCCGGACGCCATCCTGCTCAAGCCGGGCCGCCTCAGCCCGGAGGAGTTCGAGCAGATCAAGCTGCACACCGTCTACGGCCGCGACGCCATCGCCGGCGTGGAGCAGCACCTGGGCTTTTCCAACGACTTCCTGCGCTTCGCCCGCGAGATCGCCTATTCGCACCAGGAGAAGTTCGACGGCTCGGGCTATCCGCAGGGCCTGGCCGGCGAGGCCATTCCGGTGTCGGCGCGGCTGATGGCGGTGGCCGACGTGTACGACGCGCTCATTTCCAGGCGCGTCTACAAGCCGGCCTTCACCCACGAGACCGCGATCGAGCTGATACGCCAGGGCAGCGGCGAGCATTTCGACCCCGACGTGGTGGACGCCATGCTGATGGCCGAGCAGCGTTTCATGGAAATTGCTGCGGAGTTTCAGGACGCTGTGCAATAAGCGTTGCTTTTGTATATGTAGCCGCAGGGCTATGCTATAGTCGTTTCAGCCCTGCGGCAGGCTGCATCGCCGCGTTTCACGTCGAGCATAGACATGCATTTGCGCATACACGGTTTCCTGGCGTTTGTCCTTGGCATCTGCATTACCGTGTGGGTGTGCATGTTCGTGTCCGACGCCCAGCAGCACAACCTGCGCACCAGCTTCCAGCGCGACACCGACAAGATTGCACGCGACACCAGCGTGCGCCTGCAAACCTATTTCGACACGCTGCTCAGCATCAAAGGCATGTATGCGGTGCGCAACGGCAATGTCAGCCGCGCCGAGTTCAACCATTACGTGCATGAGCTGCGCCTGTCCGAGCGCTATCCCGGCTTCCAGGCCATCCAGTTTGTGCGCGTGGTGCCGGCCGCCCAGCTGGCAGGCTTTGCCGCCGGCGTGCGCGCGGACACCAGCCTGCTGGCGGAGGGCTATCCCCAGTTCACGCTGCACCCGGCCGCCGTGCGCGACCCGCACTACATCATTGAATACAACGAGCCCATGGTGGGCAATGAAAGCGCCTTCGGCTTGGACCTGGCCGCGCTGCCGCCGCACAGAAGGGCGCTGGAAATGGGGCGCGACAGCAACCTGATCATCGCCACCGAGCGCATTACGCTGGTGCAGGACGCCAGCGGCCAGCCCGGCTTCGTGGCGCGCGCGCCGGTGTACCGCAACGGCCCGCTGGACACGGTGGAGCAGCGCCGCGCTGCGCTGATCGGTTTTGTCGCCATCGTGTTCCGTGTCAACAACCTGATGCGCGAAGTGATCGATACGCCCATGCTGGCCCATATGTCGATCCAGATCCACGACGGCGGCTACCTGCGCGACGACACGCCGCTGCCGGCAACGGAAGACACGCTGATGTACGACAGCGCCGGCAAGATCGGCAGCGGCGCGCGCGCCTTGCCACTGCCGGGCCTGAGCACGCAAGCCACCTTCAACGTGGGCGAGCGGCGCTGGCTGATACAGTTCCAGGGCCACGCCGGTACGCGCTACAGCAGCGGCGGCCTGCGCATTGGCCTGATCGCCGCCGCCGGCACCTTGATCAGCGCGCTGATCGCCATGCTGCTGGTGGCCTCGCAGCGCAACAGCGCGCTGGCCGGACAGCTGCGGCGCGACATCGCCGAGCGCGAAAAAACTGAAGCCGCGCTGGTGCAGACGCAGCACGGCCTGGAGCGCAGCCTGGACGAGCTGGCCGCGCAAAAAGCCAACGCCGAGCTGGCGCACCGCGACCTGACGCTGGTGCTGGCCACGCTCAAGCAGGCGCAGGCCAATCTGATCACGTCGGAGAAGATGGCGTCGCTGGGCGCGCTGGTGGCCGGCATAGCGCACGAGCTGAACACGCCCATCGGCAACAGCCTGCTGACGGCCACCGCGCTGAGCGATATGGTGGCCGAGTTCGAGAGCAAGCTGGCCGACGGCGGCGTGAAGAAATCGGCGCTGGACGCGCATCTGCACGACGCGCGCACGGCCTGCGCCATTATCGCCAGCTCGCTGAGCCGGGCGGCGGAACTGATCACCTCCTTCAAGCAGGTGGCGGTGGACCAGACCAGCGGCCAGCGCCGCCGCTTCCTGCTGGCCGGCGTGGTGGGCGACGTGCTGGCCACCTTCGCCGCGCAGCTGCGGCGAGCCAATTGCGAGGTAGTGGTGGAGGTGCCGGAGCAGCTGGAATTCGATTCCTATCCGGGCAGCGTGAGCCAGGTGTTGAGCAATCTGATCAACAACGCCATGCTGCACGCCTTCGAGGGCCTCAACAGCGGCGTGATACGGCTGCGCGCCGTGGCGCAGGGCAACGGCCAGGCGCAGATCGAGTTCAGCGACGACGGCGTGGGTATGTCGGCGCGCACGCTGCACCAGATCTTCGATCCCTTCTTCACCACCAAGATGGGGCAGGGCGGCTCGGGGCTGGGCATGAATATCGTCTACAACATCGTGACCGGCGTGCTGCACGGGACCATTGCCATCCAGTCCGAGCCCGGCCAGGGCACCACCGTGACGCTGGTGCTGCCGCTGGTGGCGCCGGCGCGCGATGGCGATGAAGGCGAGGGTGAAGGGCCGGGCGCAGGGCAAGGCCTGCGCCGGGCGGCGCTGACTCAGCCGTAGCGGGCGCGCAGCAGCTGCAGCATGGCCACGTTCAGTTCCCACTGGTTCGCCACCGGCTGGCCGGTGTAGGGCAGGGTTGGCAGATAGGGCGCGGGGCCGAATTCCGGCGTCATGGTCATCACCTCGGCGCCGGCGGCGCGGCGCAGTGCCACAATGCGGTCCCACCATTGCAAGTGCGCCTGCAGCGCATCGGCCGCTTCCGGCGCGCGGAAGTCCGCCACTTGCGGACCCTGCGCGTGGCCCACGCGGGCGTGGATGTGGCGCACGTGCGGCAGCGTGGCGGCCAGCGTGTCCGGCTGGTCTTCCAGCAGCGATTCGCAGGCGCAGCACCAGTGCGACAGGTCGGCCGTCAGCTGCAGCTGCGGCAGCTTATCCAGGTAGGGCAGCAGCAGCATCGGGTGTCCGCTGAAGCGGCTGCGGTGGATTTCGTGCACGATGGGCACGCCGTGCCGCTGCGAGATGGCGTCCGCCAGCGCGATCAGCTCCAGGTTCTGCTCCTGGCTGTAGAAGTCCTTGCCGGTGTGGGTGTTCACCAGCAGCGGGCGCGCCGCGCAGGCGTTGTGCAGCAGCTCGGCCAGCGCCGTCTTGTGCGCGTCGAACTGCGGATGGAACACGGTTTCCCACTGCTGGGCGATCAGGGCCAGGCCGGCGTCCGCAATGCGGCCGGTCCAGTCCGCGCGCGCGGCCGGGTCCAGCGGCAGCGACATCTCTATGCCGTCGAAACCGGCCGCCGCCACCTGGTCGACAAACACCTGCGGCGCCAGCTCGTTGCTGCCCCAGTGCGGGGCGAAGATCTTGATCTGCATGGCCGGTCCTTAGATAAAACCGCGCACCGGGAAGTCGGCGCCGCGCTGTATCCAGTTCTGCGGCGAGTATTCGGTGCGCGCGTCGGTGGCATGCAGCGTGTAAGCGTGGCGCGACACGGCCGAGCGGTTGGGTGCGCTGTAATGCGGCAGCAGGCCGTGGAAGCACACCAGGCTACCCGCCTTGCACTCCAGCGGCACGGCGGTGGAGTCGTCCGGCCACGGCGTGGCGTCCAGCTTTTCCACGCGAATATTGTCGCCGTTGCGCACAAAGCGCTCGCGCAGCGGCGTGCGGTGGCCGCCCGGTTCCGCCCACAGGCAGCCGTTGTCCAGCGTGGCGTCTTCCAGCGCGAACCAGAAGGTGGTCACGCTGATGGGCGTGGTGTCGAAATAGGTGGCGTCCTGGTGCCAGCGCACCTCGCCGCCTATGCCGGGCTGCTTGAAGATATACATCGACTGCCACACCTGGGCTTCGGCCAGGCCCAGGTCGCGCGCCACGGCGGCCAGCTTGGGATCGGCCGAGAAGGCGCGGAACACCGGGTCCAGGTCGTGCATGGCGTGGCCGATCTTGTTGATCGACAGTTCCTTGGCCTGCTTCAGCTGGCCGTCCGGGCCGAAGGCTTCTTCCTCGAAGAAGCAGCGGATGGTGTTGTCCGAACGCAGGAAATACTCGTCGGCCTTTTTTTCCTGGTCCTTGGTGGTGAAGATGCCTTGCGCCACGCTTGGATCGAATTCGTTGACAATCTTGGCGGCGCGCTCGCGTAGCGCGGCAATCTCCGCCAGGCTCTTGAAGCCGGGGATGACGATGTAGCCATCGCGCTCGTATTGTTGCTTTTGTGCTTCGTTCAGCATGGCGGGGACTCCCTTGATATGGATGGTGCGCCATTGTACGACTGCCCCGGCGGCGTCACAATCGGCAAACGGTTGACACATTGTCTGCAAAATGAAGACAATGGCGCATGGATCAGCTCAGAGCAATGGAAATATTTGTGGAAGTGGCGCGGCTGCGCAGCTTCAGCGAGGCGGGCCGCCGGCTGGGGCTGACGCGCGCCATGGTCAGCAAGCACATCATGCAGCTGGAGGACAAGCTGCAAGCGCGGCTGCTGCACCGTTCCACGCGGGAAGTGAGCCTGACCGACGTGGGCCAGGCCTATCTGGAACCGTGCATGGCCACGGTGGCGCAAGCGCGGGAAGCCGCGCAAGTGGTTACGGGTGCGCGCGAGGCGGGTGGCCAGCTGGCCGGGCCGCTGCGCATCCAGGCGCCGTCCAGTTTCGGCAGCATGTGGCTGGCGGACGCCTTGGCCCGCTTCAGCCTGCCGCATCCGCAACTGACGCCGCTGCTCTACGTGGACGACGCGCTGCTCGACCCCATCGAGCACGGTTTTGATCTGACGATACGCGTGGGCGGCATTCCCGACAGCCATGCGCTGGCAATGCGGCCGCTGGCGCCGTGCAAGGGCGTGCTGTGCGCCAGCCCGGACTACCTGGCGCGGGCCGGCAAGCCCGCGGCGCCGGAAGACCTGGCGCAGCACCGCTGCCTGCACTTCAGCCATTTGACGGACGGCGCCACCTGGCACTTCAGCCAAGGCGAGCGGCGCACCTCGGTGCGCATCGACGCCGCCTTCACCGCGAACAACGGCCTCGTGCTGCACCAGGCCGCCTTGCGCGGCCTTGGCATTGTCTACAGCACCACCTTCCTCGCCTGCGAAGCGCTGCGCGACGGCACGCTGGTGCCGGTGCTGGAGGACTGGGAGCTGCCGCTCAACTACCTGAGTGCCTTGTATCCCGCCAGCCGCCAGCCTTCGCCCAAAGTCCGCGCGCTGATTGACTTCCTGGTGGCGGAATACCAGCCGGTGCCGCCGTGGGATAAGGCGCTGTTGGTTGAGTGAGCCGCTTATTATTAAATATCAAATTAGTAGTTATTAATTTTTTAAAGTTAATCAATATTTAATTGACTCGCAGGAAATTTTTGAATAAATTACGCCTCGTAAATAATTAAAATTTCCCAAGAGGCTGCTAAATTGAAAGTATTTCTCCGATTGGCTTTGGTGTTTTGTAGTTGCTTCTTTGTAAGCCCGATTTTTGCGCAGGATAGTGACATCCCACGAGTTTTTGTGCCGGGGGACAGGTGCGACGGCTATGTGGGAGCGATGAAATATGCGTGCCAAAATGGTCGAGATACTTTCTATGAGGCCGGCGGTGGTAGCACGCCGTCGACCGGTGGCGGCGGCGGAGGTGGCAGTCCCGCCACCCAGGAACAGCAGAAGCCGTCAACCGCATCAGATTCCGGAACTTCCGCGAAGACCTGCAAGCCGGTCATTTTAGCCACCGGCGAGAAAGTCAAAGAGGAAATAGATTTCGTCGCGCACGGCGCGTATGGGCTTGGCGTATCCCGAATGTATCGCAGCAAGCAGACCAGCGGCGCGATGTTCGGCCCCAACTGGATGTCGAGCATCGAGGTTCCCCGGGTGATGTTCACCCTGGCTGGCTGCTCCGTCAAGCAAACCGGAGACTGCATTCCAGAGACCGTCACCATCGCCCAGCCGGATGGGACCAAGTTCACCTATAAGTTCAGCAATATCGTCTTGGCCGCCTCGATGTCCTCCGCTGAGAAGACCAGGGCCAGCCGGGCCCGTACCCTCATCAAGGCACCCGTCAAATCCGCCACCACGATGGCGGAAGGCGATACCTATGTCTATAACGTCGGCGGTTCAGCCTCCACCGGAGAGCTTTGGTATACGCCGAATAATAGCTGGATCCTGATCAAGGATGAAATCGAATACTATTATGATGCAAGCGGCTATATTATCAGCGTGCTTGAAAACAGCGGTGTCGGCGTCAGCTATACGTACGTCAACGGCACATCCCGCGTGGATAAAATTACCCACACCAACGGTAAATTTATCCAGCTGACGTACGGTAGTAATGGGCGCGTGAGTACGCTGAAGGATACGTCGTCCAAGATTTGGACCTACGGCTACAACACCAATGGCATGCTGACCTCGGTTACCGCGCCGGTGCAAGCAGGTCAAACCGCCGACGTCCGGGGTTATCTGTACGAAAACGCCGATCCGACTTTATTAACCGGCATTACCATTAACGGCGTCCGCTACAGCACGTACAGTTACTATCCCGATAAGCGTGTCAGTCAAAGCTCACTGGCGGGCGGCGAAGATAGCGACAGCTTTGTTTACGGAACGAACAAAACCACGGTAACGAATGCACTCGGGCAGCCTACGGTTTATAACTTTACGGCTGTGCTGGGCGAGCAAAAAATCAGTTCCGTCGAACGCACGGGCACATCGACGTGCGGCGCTTCCAGCGCGAGCACCTTCTACACGGCCCAAGGCTACATTGACTATACGCTGGACTGGAAAGGCAACCGCACGCAATACAACGTCGATGGCGCCGGCCGGATTCAAAGTGTGACGACCGCCTATGGCACGGCCGATGCGCTGACGGTAACCAATGTCTGGTCGGGAAACCAGATCGACCATGTCGATTTCATCGGCACGAATGGGGTTGCCTATGCCCGTACCACCTACGGCTACTACAACTCCGGCGTGGCGAACGGCCGCATCTCCAGTATCACGATGGACGACCTGAAGACCGGCAAGCAGAAGAAGACCACTTACGCCTACACCTTCAACGTCAACGGCACGATCGCCACCAAGACCATCACTCGCTCCCTGCCAGCGGGCGCCTCGTCGGTCACGACGATCACCTATGACGTCTACGGCAATATGGCAACGCGCACTAACGGGCTGAACCAGCAAGAGTCCTGGAGCAACTACGATGGGCTGGGGCGCCCGGGCACATACACCGATATCAATGGCGTGAGCACGACCCTGGTGTTTGCGCCGAATACGAATTTGCTCAGCACGACGTTGACCGTGCCCGGCGGTGGGACGCGAACGACCACCTTCACGTATAACAACAACAGGCAGGTCACCGACATCAATTTTGGCGATGGCCGCGTCAAACGCTATCGCTACAACGCTGCGACCAGGCTCTACCAAACTGGCGATGCGCTCGGCAAGTTCGAGACCGTGGCGATTAACGCTCCCAATAAAACCGTTACCAGCAGTTCGGAACGGCATGTCGCCGCCGGCAGTACGCCCACTGCCTCTGTATCCGGCAGCTTTAGCTCCACCACCGCGCTCGATTCGCAGGGGCGGCCGTACACTGCATCCGGCAACGCGGGCCAGCTGGTGAACTACCGCTACGATCTCAACGGCAATCTGGAGAGCATGACCGACGCGGCCAGCCACGTCACCCGCTACGAGTACGACGCGCAGAACCGCCTGACCAAGAGCACGGCTGCCGATGGCGGGGTGACCACGCTTTCGTACGACAACGACGGCATGCTGGAGTCGGTGCAAGATCCTCGTCTGCTCACGACCACGTACACCTACAACGGCTTTGGCGATGTGGTCTCGCGCACCAGCCCCGACACGGGCACCACCACCTACGCGTACGACAGCATAGGCCGGCTGTACACGGAGACACGGGCGGACAACGTCACCATTACCTACGGCTGGGACAAACTGGACCGTCCCACCACGCGCACGAGTGGCGGCACTGCCAACATCTTCACCTATGACGAAGGCACCTACGGAAAAGGCCGCCTGACCCGCACCAACGACGGCACGGGCCAGATGACCTTTACATACAACGCCGCCGGTGAGCTGACCAGCAAGGCCAATGAAATCTACGGCAGCACCTACACGAACGGCTGGACCTACGACACCGTCGGCAGGCTGAGCACCATGACTTATCCGTACGGCCTGGTGCTGACGTATGCCTACGACAGCTATGGCCGCGTTTCCGGCATCACCAGCAACCTCGCCGGCGCGTCGGCCACGCTGGCTACCAACTTCCTGTACCAGCCTGCGAACTTGCAGCGCTATGCCTGGCGCTTCGGCAACGGCTTGCCGCGCCTGGTAACGCTGGACACGGATGGCCGCATTGCGCAGATGAGCAGCAGCGGTGTGCACAACGTCACGCTGGGCTATAACAATGCAGACCTGATCAACAGCCTTACTGACGGCGTGTACAGCGCCATGACGTCCGGCTTCGGCTATGACGCTGCGGACCGCATCAACGCCGTGACCCGCAGCAGCGACGCGCAGAGCTTTAATTGGGATAGCGTAGGGAACCGTACCAGCCAGAGCCGGCAAGGAACGGCTTATACCTTTACGCCCGACACGCAAAGCAACCGGCTCGCCTCCTGGAGCGGCGGCGGCAAGTCGCGCAGCTTTGGCTACGATGCGATCGGCAACGTCCACACCGAAACGCGCACCGATGGCAACCGTGTCTACGACTACGACCTGTTCAACCGGATGAGCGCGGTCACCATCAGCGGCGTGCAGGTCGGCGACTACCGCTCCAACATTTACAACCAGCGCGCCTATAAAAACATTGGCGTGGGCACTGCCTACGTGTATGGACCGCAGGGGGAACTGTTGACCGAAACCGGCGCCACGCCAACCAGCTACGTTTGGATCGGCGGTGAGTTGCTGGGAATCGTGCGGAGTGGCCAATTCTACGCCAGTCACAATGACCACCTTGGCCGGCCCGAGGTGCTGAGCAATACCGCCGGTGCAGTCGTTTGGCGCGCGGAAAACGCGGCGTTTGACCGCAAGGTAGTGGTGGATACCGTTGGTGGCTTGAATGTCGGCTTCCCTGGACAGTATATCGATAACGAAACTGGGTTGTGGTATAACTGGAATCGTTATTACGACGCCGCACTTGGTCGCTATCTCCAAAGCGATCCGATCGGCCTTGCGGGCGGTATCAATACCTATGCATATGCGCTTGGTAACCCAATTTCTCACATTGATTCGAGCGGATTGGATACATATCTGGTTAACAGGGACTTGCAGGTTTTTGGGAGCTCCGCACGAAGCATGTCCAATCCGATAACTCATACATTTGTCGCTACAACTGGCAGTGATGGGGCTATCGATCTGACGTACAGCTGGGGAAATGACGCGAACTTGCGCGGATGGAATTTAAATCAACCACTCGACCTGAAGACCGCTCAGCAGGCATTGAAAGATGGTCTCGCGCAGAGGGTTGGTGATGCCACATTGGACCCATTTGTTCGGTTGGCATTCGACACTATGAACAACGAGAGGAATAAACATTCAAATGGAATCGTGACCAACAATTGCAAAAGCGAGGCGGCCAAGCTATTGGATCTGGCAAATCGCCTTCGCGTGAAAATCCCGGAGTAGAATGGAGGTGGTGATGAATGAACTCTGTATGATGTTGGGGGCTATTAGTTTTTCCCGTATCCTCGCTGCATCCGTTCTTATCCTATGTGCGTTGATTGGAGGATACCTCTGGGTTTTGCCGATGCTTGGAGAAAATAATGGAACCTACATACCTTTGATGGTTGGGCTGCTTTTTTTGTTTTCATATAATGGATGGGTTTTTTATTCTGGATTTAAAGGAGCAGCACTGATTGGGATTATCCTCTCCATGGCTGTTGGTATGGCCACCGCAGGTGTGGCTCTGCTTGTTTTTCTGGGATTTGTGCTGAATGTGCGTGGCTCGTGACGCGCCTGGCAGGCTGCTGAAATACCGCCTCAACAAGGCTGCCGAGGCGGTTCATCCAATGGTAGCCTGACACCCTCCTACGCATATATTGAGGGAAATTCATTGTGCCGGATTGATCCGACGGGGCTGGAACAATATGATATTGATGCTGCAGAGAAGACTGCAAGAGAGCGTCTCCCTAATCCCGGTTCGTAGTCCTTGAAGGTCTTCTTGGCCTGGATCGTCTCGCCCTCTGCTGCGGGTATGACGTCTTCCAACCTCGCCATGCCTTCACGCTTGAGCAGGCGGGCCAGGCCCGAGCGCGACACGTCGGCATTGATGTATTGCTGGGTAATGTAAAGCAGGTCGTCCAGTGGCAGATACAGCGTCTGGCGCAGCGACAGCACGATGGCTTCCTGGCCGGCGCTCAAGGTCGTATGCAAGGTGTGAGCACGGTGGGAGCGGTCTTGGACATCGTCGCGCTTGAGCCACTTGGCCGCCGTGGCGCGCGTGATGTTGAATACCTTGGCCGCCTCGCGGTCAGACAACCCTGAATTCTTGATTTCCTGGCGGATTTTCGGGGTGGTGCGGGCTTGTGGATGAATGCGCGTGCTCATGTTCTCAATGACTCCGGGACGATCTTCTGGTGGCCTGATGATCGCTGTGCCATGTCCGCGATCAACTCGTCCAGCATAGCCTTAGCGCGAAACAAAGGCCAGCTGCGACGAGGAATATGATCGCACGGAACTGCACACCTACGCATATGTCGATGGCAACCCCGTTAGCAATGTGGACACAGGAGGGTTGCAGCAAGTGATGCCTCAGGGGACGATGTATCGAGAGACTGGCGACATCAACGGACAGATTTGGATTGGCAATCAGATGCGAAATGGTGCGATTCAGAATTTCAGTTCAAGAACGCGTAATGCCTACGATGCCTGGGGTCCTAAGGTTCAGTCGGTCCGCTTGGTGAGCGGCACCTATGTTCCGCAGCCGCCGCTCCAGTGCTCTGCATCCAACCCGACTGGTGCCGCCAGGCTGCCGACGACTGGCCCAGTAATGTCGTCGCCGGGCCAGGGTGGCTCGACAACTTGCCTGCAATGGGGCTTGGCGATGGTGCAATAACGATGGACCTCTTTGTCACCGTCATCCAGATTCTCAAGGACCTTCTCGGTAGCCTGAACCCATTGCGCTTATTCAAGCCGGGTTATCGAGATTCGTTCAGAGAGGTTTGGCGACAGGAGCCTCTTATCTTCCGTATCGGCTATGTCCTTGGAACAGTCGGCCTGCTCGTTTTGATTGCGCTGCTAATGCTGTGGTTCGTGCAAGGCCCTCAATCTTGAGTCCCTAGGGCGGGGTCGAATTGGAGTCGCTGCCGCAGGACAGCGTGCGGGCCCGGCAGGCGCCGGGGCCTGACGCGAAGGAGCACCTGCCCCAGCGGGTTGCCCGCAGCGCCGGAGGGCCGGCAGCATTGAGGCGCGGTCTAAGCGCGGGTGCGGCCCCAGCCGCACGATGTTGACGGGACCGCAGCCCACACAGTGGGCGTGAGGTATGCCGTCGACGGAGCGAAGCACAGGAAGCCAACCCGGACGAAGACTGGACGTCCAGCCACGAAGCGAGCGCCGGCGGTGCACGCTGCTCGGCGTATGCCTACGACAGCTATGGCCGCGTTTCCGGCATCACCAGCAATCTCGCCGGTGCGTCGGCCACGCTGGCTACCAACTTCCTGTACCAGCCGGCGAATTTGCAGCGCTATGCCTGGCGCTTCGGCAACGGCTTGCCGCGCCTGGTGACGCTGGACACGGATGGCCGCATTGCGCAGATGAGCAGCAGCGGCGTGCACAACGTCACGCTGGGTTATAGCAATGCAGACCTGATCAACAGCCTCAGTGACGGCGTGTACAGCGCCATGACGTCCGGCTTCGGCTATGACGCTGCGGACCGCATCAACTCTGTAACCCGCAGCAGCGACGCCCAGAGCTTTAATTGGGATAGCGTAGGGAACCGTACCGGCCAGAGCCGCCAAGGAACGGCCTATACATTTACGCCCGACACGCAAAGCAATCGGCTCGCCTCCTGGAGCGGCGGCGGCAAATCGCGTAGCTTTGGCTACGATGCGATTGGCAACGTCCACACCGAAACGCGCACCGACGGCAACCGTGTCTACGACTACGACCTGTTCAACCGGATGAGCGCGGTCACCATCAGCGGTGTGCAGGTCGGCGACTACCGCTCCAACATCTACAGTCAGCGCGCTTACAAAAACATCGGCGTGGGTACTGCCTACGTGTATGGACCGCAGGGGGAACTGTTGACCGAAACCGGCGCCACGCCAACCAGCTACGTTTGGATCGGCGGTGAGTTGCTGGGAATCGTGCGGAGTGGTCAGTTCTACGCCAGTCACAATGACCACCTTGGCCGGCCCGAGGTGCTGAGCAATACCGCCGGTGCAGTCGTTTGGCGCGCGGAAAACGCGGCGTTTGACCGCAAGGTTGTGGTCGATACGGTCGGAGGATTGAATGTCGGTTTCCCTGGGCAGTATGTGGATGCCGAAACTGGGTTGTGGTATAACTGGAACCGGTATTACGATGCTGCGCTTGGACGTTATCTACAATCCGATCCCATCGGTCTTGCTGGCGGCATAAACACCTACGCCTATGTTGGTAGCAACCCCCTCAGTTTTGTGGATCCTTCCGGGCTGGTCATGGTTACGCTGGGCGGTTCCTTCAAGGTTCCTTTCGTTGGGGGAGCAAACTTCTCGGTTGGGGTCTCGTACACTGACGGTAAGTGGGACGCAGGAGTAATCGTTACTTCCGATATTCCAGGCCTCGGTGCCGGACGTATGCTTGGCAGAGCTGCGGTTGAGCTTGGTGTTCAGAAGGGCGATTTTTGTTCAAACGATCGCGCGACGCAACAAAACTTTCAAATTGGGGCGAAGGCTTATGGTCTGAGCCTGCAGCGGGATACCTCAGGTGTGAGTGGCGTGGGGGTTTCTTTTGGCCCACAGTTCGGAGCGCAGGTCTCAGCTCAGCAGAGCGCTACTTTGTCAGTTAGGAACAATCTGATACCGTTCCTAAAAGGCCTATAGAGACCTCGACGCTATGAACGACCTAAAAATTGCGATGACAGTAGTTGCGATATGCACGCCGGCGGTGTCATCGCTGGCGGCGTTTGTTTTTTACACGGTGCGGTACACTCGGCTACGGCTAGCTCGTAAAACGGCCTTGGTTGACTATCTGCATGATTTCGCGGGAAGTTGGACACGATTAGTAATGCGCGCCGATCCACCCGAGGAGCAATACTATTTGCGCAGAATGCTACTTGCCGGAGCCATCTTCGCGGCCTATGTGTTGATCGTAATGCTCGTGGTAGGATCGTATTGAACGGCAACGTGATGGCATGGAGTCAGGTCCGACAATCGGACACGGACTGATGGGTAGCTAAATCGGCCACGCCTGCAGTCCTCCTTCTTCAACAAATAAAGCCGTCCCCAACCCGCTGCTTCACGCGCGGGTTCCGGGTACGGCTTTTAATTTTTTAGCGGCTAAGAAAGTACGCTATCTTCATGGGGCTCCCAACGGAAATGTTTTGAGATACACCGCAAATGGAAGGGCTTTCGATGGAAAAATAGAAAGTATCGGAAGAATCAGGTAGGAACCGATGGGCAAACGTACTGCTCCTAGAGGAAGCACAAAATGAGAAGTGTATCGGCATGGCTGCTATCTGTTCTTTTGGCATTGACGATTGGCGGCGCCGTGCACGCGGACGAACCCCGGGATGTGTCGATAATCCAGTTGATCACCACTCCGGAGCTGTTCGATGGAAAGTTGGTCCGCGTTATTGGGTTCATGCACCTCGAGTTTGAAGGCGACGCTGTCTATCTGCACCGGGAAGACTTTGAATATTCGATGGAGAAGAACTCACTGGCGATCGAGTTGAGTGATTCGCAAGGGCGCTCATGGCGCAAATTGAACAATCACTACGTGATTATCGAAGGTCGTTTCAGCGCTACTGCGCAGGGCCATTTCGGTGCGCGTGCGGGATCGCTTCAGAATGTCATCAGGCTGGGTAACTGGTCCGTTAGACGGTCGTCGCTTAAACGGGATAGAAATAAGTTGTTAGCACGATAGTGATGTCGGACCTTTACATACAACGCCGCAGGCGAGCTGACCAGCAAGGCCAATGAAATCTACGGCAGCACCTACACGAACGGCTGGACCTACGACACCGTCGGCAGGCTGAGCACCATGACTTATCCGTACGGCCTGGTGCTGACGTATGCCTACGACAGCTATGGCCGCGTTTCCGGCATCACCAGCAATCTCGCTGGCGCGTCGGCCACGCTGGCTACCAGCTTCCTGTACCAGCCTGCGAACTTGCAGCGCTATGCCTGGCGCTTCGGCAACGGCTTGCCGCGCCTGGTGACGCTGGACACGGATGGCCGTATTGCGCAAATGAGCAGCAGCGGCGTGCACAACGTCACGCTGGGCTATAACAATGCAGACCTGATCAACAGCCTCACTGACGGCGTGTACAGCGCCATGACGTCCGGCTTCGGCTATGACGCTGCGGACCGCATCAACTCCGTGATCCGCAGCAGCGACGCCCAGAGCTTTAATTGGGATAGCGTAGGGAACCGTACCGGCCAGAGCCGCCAAGGCACAGCCTATACATTTACGCCCGACACGCAAAGCAATCGGCTCGCCTCCTGGAGCGGCGGCGGCAAGTCGCGCAGCTTTGGCTACGATGCGATCGGCAACGTCCACACCGAAACGCGCACCGATGGCAACCGTGTCTACGACTACGACCTGTTCAACCGGATGAGCGCGGTCACCATTAGCGGTGTGCAGGTCGGCGACTACCGCTCCAACATTTACAACCAGCGCGCCTATAAAAACATTGGCGTGGGCACTGCCTACGTGTATGGACCGCAGGGGGAACTGTTGACCGAAACCGGCGCCACGCCAACCAGCTACGTCTGGATCGGCGGTGAATTGTTGGGAATCGTGCGGAGTGGCCAATTCTACGCCAGTCACAATGACCACCTTGGCCGGCCCGAGGTGCTGAGCAATACCGCCGGTGCAGTCGTGTGGCGCGCGGAAAACGCGGCGTTTGACCGCAAGGTGGTGGTGGATACCGTTGGTGGCTTGAATGTCGGCTTCCCTGGACAGTATATCGATAACGAAACTGGGTTGTGGTACAACTGGAACCGCTATTATGACGGCACGCTTGGACGCTATCTTCAAAGCGACCTGATCGGTCTTGCTGGTGGGATCAACACATATTCCTATGTGGAAGGGAATCCGATCGGCAATATCGATCCGCAGGGGCTGGCCGACATGAACTTGTTTAATCCCCGAGGGCTTTATCATGATGAGGTTACTTATCCAGGTGGAAATGGTTGGTCAGCACCTTGGGCCTACACAGTGGCCGACCACGGAAATCCAGGAAATATGGAGGATCGGCGAGATGGAATTAGAGCTATTTTCCCTCATGATCTTGCAGAAATGATTCGCAATGATCCGAATTGGAAAGGTAGACCCGTAATTTTAGGGGCGTGTAATACTGGAGTCTCAGTGAATGGAAAGCCTTCATTTGCACAACAGTTAGCTAATAAACTTGGTGTGGATGTGACTGCGCCGCTGAATTTTACTTGGTATGACCTCTCAGGCTTGCGAGGATCTGGTCCTTACCCAAGCGGTCCTCCGCAAGGTGTTCCTGGTTCTTGGAAATCTTTTTCTCCTACACTCAAATGAAGATAATTACATTTTCTATTGTTTTTTTATTTTCGCTTTTGGTTGGGTATGCGATTTTAAAAAAGGAACCAAATCCTATGGCTGTAAGCCCCAGTTCAGAATTTAATTTGACTTCGAAAGAGATTATTGATCTTGAAATAAGTGCACGTAACGGGGATTGTCAGGCAGCCTATGGGCTAGCTAGGTATCACGCTAACTTTACACTTAAATCCGTAGACGCAATAATTTGGTTTCGTGAGGCCGTGAAATGCCCTGGGATCAATCAAAAGTTGGAATTAATTGCCTTATTGATTGGTGATGAAAATCTCATGCATAAAGCGGAAATTGATAATTTAATTCATGAGATAGGTAAAGCAGATCCCGCAGCCGCTAAGCGAGCCGAAGAGGCCGTGCAGGCATCGAACGATGCTCGGCGGCGTGATGGTAAAGAGCGGTAAACGTTGATCCCTTGCTCGAATATTTTGAAAACGAGTTTGGGCCTGGGCGCAGCAGCGGGACATTAGCCGTACTGAAAATATGGGCCCATCCGCGTAAGTGTGTAGGCTTTATAATACCTAATTGGAGCGGTAAGTGAGTGAGTTTGAACAAATTGCGGTTTCTTGGATAAATCTGCATCACGCAGAGCTGAACTCAGATGAATACATTGAGGAATTTTGGTCTTTTGATAAATTATCGGATTTTTGTAGGAAAAGGCCACATGATTCGTGGAAAGTTATAGTAGAAATATACGAGAGAAATTCGGGCAATAAGGTTATATCCAACCTGGCCGCAGGGCCTATAGAAGACCTTTTGGTGTATCATGGAAACTTAGCCTTGATTTTAATTGATCAGTACTGCCATGAAGAGCATAAATTTGTTGAGGTTATGAAGCTGATTTGGAAAAATTCCATGTCGGATGAGGTTTGGGGGCAGCTTCAAAGATTGATTCATAATCACTCTTAGGTTGGGTAACTGGGAGGTCAATAGGGCGAGAAAAATCCGTCAAAACGGCAAATGGGAGTCGTTCAATCCGCTATTTTCGTCCCTGCCGGCTATCCATTTATTGGAGTGGGCGGCGGTGTGCTCCATATTTGGCCTTCTGGGGACCAATGATCAGTGTCTGTAGTATTGGATTGTTGTTTGTTTTGGAAAGAATTTTATATCCACGATTTTTTCTTAAATGAAAAATATTGTGGTAAACGCCATGGCGTTTTTTTGACAAATGCAAGCCTTGCGTTGCGTATTGGAACCAGTCGGGTACCGACGCCGATGTCAGCGTGTGGCGATACGCATTTGTCATGGCTTGGTCCAAATTCTAGAAGCCGCGTAGGCTTACACCCGCCAGGCCCCATCCTGATACACCCTTTCCTCACCCAGCCAGACCGCCTCGGTCACGGCGAACACGTCCACGTGGTAGCGGGCGTCCTTGCGCTTGAATTGCGGTTTCTGGTACTGGCCGTGCTTGGCGCCCAGCGATAAATGGATGCCGCACATGCGCTCGTAGGTGCCGATGTCGCTCACCAGCCGCTCGCGCGAGAAGGCGCGGTTCATGCCGAAGCCCAGCTCGCGCAGCCACACTTCTCCTTCGTGGGCGCGGATGATGTCCAGCATGTTGTCGAACTCGGGCGTGGAGTCGATGGCGCCGGTGACGCGGCCGTTTTCCACGATCATGGTGATGGGCTGGGCCGGGTGGTTGACGTGGAAGGAGGTGTCGCCGAATACGAACACGCGCACGCGGCCGTTCACCGCTTCCAGGTCCTGCGCTTCGGTGAACACTTCGCCGATGGGGAACTGGCCGCCCACGTTGTTCATGCCGCTGTAGTCGCCGATGTTGAGCTTGGCCGCTTCCAGCGGCGAGTCGAAGCGCAGCAGCGCGCCTGCGCCGCTGTCCACCACGGCCGACGGCGCCGCGTTGATGCGCGCTTGCAGGGCGCGGCCCACGCCGCGGTAGTAGGCCGGGTCGTAGGCCAGCGAGGCGATGTAGTGCAGCCCCTGCTCGCCCGGCATGCGCGACAGGTGCACGTGCTCGATCACTTTCAGGCCGCGCTTGAACAGTTCGATGCGGATGCGGAACGCTTCCAGGCGGAAGCTGGTGGACTGGATCAGCACCACCAGGTCGTGCTGGCCCAGCTCGGCGAACGCGGCCAGCACGTCTTCCGGCGCCACGGTGTCGAAGTCGATGAAGCGGCCTTCCGGCAGGGAGCGGCGGTAGGCTTCCGTCAGCGCCTCGTTCAGCGCGCAGCGCCGGTCGTACACCACCAGCGCCCGCTGCGGCGGCGCGTATTCGATGGCCCCGGCCAGCAGGTCGCGAACGTTGACCGCCGCCGTGGCGATGGCGTCTGCGGGGAGGGCGCCGAGCGGCGCGGACGGGGGAAGTGGGGCCGACTGTGTCATTTTTTAATCAGAAGTAATACTTATTGGAAGCACGAGCATTATATGCCCTGCATATTCCTTGTACAGCGCAAGGGAGCGGCGTAGAATCATTGCAATATAGCCGGACGGCAACTTTACAGATTCGGCGTCACATTACAGGCTGGAGGCAGCGATGAGCTCAGTGAAGGGAATGGATTTACCGCTGGAACGGCCTGATGACGGCGATGGACGGGCGGCGCTGTTCGTGCCGACCACGGCCATCAAGGAAGACGTGCTGCAACTGGTGCGCAAGGGCGCCGCTGTGGTGGGCTTCGGCAACCACGACCGCACCCTGACCATTTATTACGAGAGCAACCGCTTTTCGGAGCCGGCGCTGGCGAAGTGGGAGCAGAAGGCGCGCAAGTGCTTCGAGCGCCTGCTGGACAACCTGCCGACCACCAACAAGATGGTCAGCAAGCCGGAGAACTTCGAGCAGGTGGGCTATATCAGCAACAAGGGCATCGTGATCCGCCGCATGGAAGTGCTGCAGCGCTGGCTGGAGTACTCGGACGCGCTGGACTCCGCGCCGGAGAGCGAAACGGTGGCGTTTGCGCCGCCGCCGCCGCCCAAGAAGATCGTCGCCGAGTAATCCCCCTCACACCACCAGAATGCTGGCCTGCGCCTTCAGCGGGCAGGGCAGGGTATCGTCAAACGTGATCTCGACCGCGCTCGCCACGAAGAAGCCGCCGATGTGCTGCGCGGCGATCTCCGGCGGCGTGCCCGGCTTGGTCAGGTTCACGTCCTGCGCGAACAGGAAGATGCGCCATCTGCCGTACACCGTCTGGCCGTACTTGAGCAGCAGCCGGTAGGCCAGCTCCAGGCTCAGGCCGGCCGCGTACACGCCGTCGTTGGCGCCGGGGTCGAAGCCCAGGCCGTCGTCGGTCAGCGGTATCACGAAGTTCAATCCCTGCGGCGCCTGGAAGATGGCGAAGGAGTACAGGTCGGTGCCGTGGAACAGGCTGCCGTCTTCGCGGTGGAATCTGGCGCGCACCCACAACGGACTGAAGGCCTGCACCTGCGGCGGCGCTTCCACGTCCACCGGGCCGGCGGTGTGGATGTTGGTTTGCGTCTCCGTCACGCTGTGGCTATAGCTGGCGCCGGTGGTGAAGCGCTGGTAGGTCCAGCTGACGTCGGTGGCGTAGGGCACGCCGGCGTTGGGCGCTTCCAGCATGGTCCACTCGGCCACCACGCGCTCGCCCACGGTCAGTTCGCCGGCGGCGGGCGGGGTGGCTTCCTGGCCGCGCCAGAACGGGTCGGCCGCGTCCGAGCAGGCCACGGCGATGGCCACCGAGGCGATGGCCGAGGCCACCCCGGCCACCGTGTATTCCGGCTGGCCCGAGGTGGCGCCCTCCAGCGAGCAGCAGGTCACGCTGGGGTCGGTTTCCTCCACGCTGCCGCCCACGTTGAAGCTGGCCTTGCCCGCGCCCAGCGCCGCCGCGATGATGGCCACCAGCGCGGCGACGATGGCGATAATGATGGCGAGTATCTTCCACCACGGGTCGGCAAAGGGCAGCTCGCCGTGCAGGCCGGGGAAGGCGGGATTCGGCGCCCATGCCATGGTCAGCCCGGTGGGCACGATGGGGCCGCCGCCGGGCGGGCAGATGCATTCCTTGCCGTCCGGACCGGTCTGGCCCCAGCGCTTGCCGGGCAGGTGGCCTTTCAGATTGGACACCGTCAGCGTGCCTTCCTGCACCGTGCAGGTGTAGGTGTTGCTCATGGCGTCGAAGCGGGTTTCGGAGACGAAGATCTGCTGGATGGAGCGGCGCGAGGTAAAACCGTCGGCGCGCGCCAAAATGCTGACCAGCGGCTTGCCGGGGCTGGCGTGCTGGAAGTCGGCGTCCCACATCACCAGCATGGCGGCGCCGGCGGGGATGCTGGCGAAGTAGTGGGTGCGCGCCACCGGCGCAATGCCGGGGTCGCCCACGCTTTCGAGCCAGACGGTGACGTTGGTCAGCGCGCTGGACGAGAGGTTGGTGATGTGGGCGGCAATGCGCAGGCCGTAGATGGCGTTGTCGAATATGCCGTCCGGCAGCATGATGCTGGTCACGGGCTCGATGGCGAACGGGCGCGTGAGGACCTGGAGTGGGGTGGCGCTCATTTTTTGTCTCCTTCCCGCTGGACTACGACGTAGCTGACGCCGCCGGCCACCTTGCCCTGGCTGCGTTCGATGATGTGCACCAGCTGGTACTGGCCGGGCCGCAGGCCGTCCGCGCTGAAGGCCGCGTAGACGGCGGCGGCGGTGCCGCGCGGCAGGCTGACGCGCAGGCCGCGCTTGCTCTCGTATCCCGCGTCCGGCGCCGCCTCGCCGCCGGCCGCGCCCAGGTCGTCCTCGGCGGCGCCGGGTTCCTGGCCCTGCGCTTCAACATTGTCGCCGCCTCCCACCTCGGAGCCGGCGCCGTAGCCGGCCGGCCGCGCGGCTTGCTGTGCGTGCGGGTGCCGGTCCTTGCCGCCGCACAGCGGCAGCAAACTGAGTTCAACCTGCACGGCCCGCTGCGGAGCGGGGCGCAGCTGCAGGCCGCGCAGGCCCAGCAGCGCTAGCTGCCGCTCGTCCAGCTCGCCGCCGTATTCCACGCTGATAAAGGCTTCCTTGTCCTGCCGGGGCAGCGCGCGCACGCTGATGACCATGGCCGCCTGCAGCATGCTGGCCACCAGCACGGTGATATTGCGCTGCGCGATCTGGTCGCGCGCGGGCGGGTCGAACAGATAGCCGTTGGGCAGCGGGTCGGGGATGGGGGCGGTGTCGCCCGGCGCGTGCGCGACGGCCAGCAGGCATTCGTGGCCGCCGTTCACAATCACCGGCACCCACGGCACCAGGCACAGCACGTCCTGGCCGACGGGATTGTTCGGGTCCTGCTCCGGCGCCAGATCGACAAAGGCCGAGCCGATGGCGGTGGCGTTGCCGGCGATGACCTGGGCGCTGGGATCGGCCCAGTAGAAATCGATGCGGGTGCTGTTGGCTTGGGTGTTGCCGAGATTGGCGGCGTGCGCCCACAGGTAGGCGGGCTGGCCGGCCACCGGCGTGCCGGGCGAGCCGTTCGGGTCGGCTCCGGGTACGACCCAGATGTCGGTGCTGGCCCACCAGTATGGCGAGCCGTCGCGGATGGTGATGTGAGCAGGCATGGCAGTCCTTTCGGAAGCAGCGCGGGAAGACCCCGCAGTCCAGCTTATGCCGCTGCCGAATGGGCGATTTGATGTAAATCAGACTCAAGCGTCGGGTTTGCGCAACCGGCTTGCGGAAGTCGTAGGGTTGCTGTACGGCATGTGATATGTTGGACGTGACGGGCAGCAACGATCTGTCCGCACCGACAAAACACACCGGAGACGACAGATGATGAAGCATGCATTCCAGGTTTTATTTGCGGCCGTACTGGCCTTGTCCCTGGGCGGCGGCGCCCGCGCGCAAGACGCGGCGCACCGCGGCACGGCCGACGAGGCGGTGGCCATGGTCAAGAAAGCCGGCGCCTTCATGGACAAGAACGGCCGCGACAAGGCGATTGCCGCCTTCAACGATCCCAAGGGCGAATTCGTCAAGGGCGACCTGTACGTCTTCATGTTCGGCATGAACGGCGACCAGCAGGGCGTGGCGCTGGCGCACGGCCAGAACGCCAAGATGGTCAACAAAAACCTGATGGAGCTCAACGCCGGCGGCGTGTTCCCGATCAAGGAGTTCCTCAAGGTGGCGAACAGCCCGGCCGGCAAGGGCTGGGTTTCCTACAAATGGCCCAATTCCATCAGCAAGAACATGGAAGACAAGTCCACTTATGTCGAGAAGTTCGGCGATGTGCTGATAGGTGTGGGTATCTACAAATAGCCCTGGCGGAAAAGTTCGGCTAACAACCGCGATCCAGCGCAATACGCCCCGCTAAAATGGGGCGTATTTTTTTATGGCGGCTTGCCCGAACCGCAAGGCGCTGCGTTATGATGCAAAGGACAACTTGAGCTCGCCGCGGCGGAGCTCAGGTTCCGCAAGCGGATCCATCCGAGCATATTCGAGCAAATACATGGCATACAGGTGGGAGACTTCCGACAGCGTCTGGCTGGAGGACGATGAAAGTGGGCAATTTGAACTGGCGTCCAGCCAGGGTTTGAGCCGCATCGAGTGGCAGGCGCAAGCGCGCTCGCGCTTGCCGGACGTGGCGCAGCTATTGGGCGCGTCGCTGCCTGCGGGCTGCGCGCACGCGGCCATTTATCCCGAAGGTTTTGCTTACTGCCCCGAGTGCGGCGCGGGGCTGCGGGTGTGCGCGCCGGCGGCGCAGCGCTTGCCCGCGTGGTGGGGGCCGAGCAGCGCGCCGCTGCCGGTGAACGAGGCGCCGCTGCCGCGCCATGCGCCGCACGGCTTGCCGCTGACGGCGCTGCCGCTGGCGGCCAGCCTGGAGACGCGCCCGCCGGAGCCGCAGATGGGGCAGGCGGAGGTGAGGATCCCGGCGCCGCCGAACGCGGTGTGCGTGTTTGCGGCGGCCGATTTCGGCTTTGCGGCGCAGCGCTTGCTGGCGCTGGCCTACACGCGCAACGTGCTGCAGTACTGGGACCCGGCCGCCGCGCGCTGGCATGTGATGACGTGCGAGGACCACCTGGCCGATTTGTCGTTCAGCGCGTCTGCCTATGCGTGGCTGCCGGCGCACGGCGGCGCGCGGGGCGAAGTGGGGCTGGTGCCGTCGGGGCAGGGGCTGGTGCGGCTGTGGATCAATCCGGTCAGCGAGAGTTTCCATACCGAGGCGGTGCTGTCGGCCAGGCTGGCCAGCGCGCCGGGCATGGTGGGACGGCGGATCGCCTGCCTGATCGCGGCGGCCGGCGGCGTGCGCTTGTGGACGGCGGATGCGCAGGGTGCGGATGGGGAGACGCTGGAGATTGCGGCGGAGCCGGCGGGTTTGCCCACGGCGCCCGATGCCATTCCGGATCCGGATGCGGGCGGCGGCGGCGCGGTGCCGGCCGGCGGCTGGTCGCGTCCTTTGAGCTACGACGGAAAGCTGATGTGGCTGCACGCGCAGGGCCATCTGGTCTGGCGTCCGGGCAGCGCGCCGCAATGGCTGCCCTGGCCTGCGGGCTGGACGCCGCGCTTGCAGTTCGGCGGTCCGGCGCGCAGCCGGGACGGGCGCTTGTGGCAGATCGGGCATGACGGGCAGGGTTATTCTTTCCGCGAACTGGGCGTGACCCTGGCGCAGCAGCGCGAACTCGATGGCGCGCGGCTGGGCTTTGGCACGCTGCTGTTCCGCCGTGGCCACCAGGTCAAGAACGAGCCGTGGGACGTGGAAGACGTGGAGGACCAGACCCGCAACGTGGCGCTGGTGCTGCCGCTGCTGGAGAACGTGAGCAGCACGCGCAGCCAGCCGACCGGGCTGGTGCTGCGCATGGAGCGGCCGCCCGCCATGGCGGAGGACGCGCTGGGCGGCGCGGTGATACAGCGCACGCTGATCGAGTGGGTGGGCCAGCGCAATGTCATCCTGGACGAGGCGGTGCGCCTGTCGCATCCGGCCGATTGCCAGCCCTTCGTGTACGACCAGTGCCTGTGGCTGCACCATCCGGGCTGGAACGAGATTCGCGGCTGGCATTTGAAAGCGCTGCCATGATGCGGGCCTGCATGCCTCCACTCATGCCGCCGCTCCTGCCGCCAAGCGCGCTGGCGCTTGCTTGCGCGCTGGGCGCGCCGGCCTCCGCGCTGGCGGCGCCGGTGTCGCACGTCTTCCTGGTGCAGAACTCGGGCTGGATGGAGCCGTTCTATACCGACCCCGCCTCGCAATACAAAGCGCTGGTGACGGAGGTGGTGCTGGCCGCCGTGCAGCCGGGCGATGCGCTGGTGCTGGCGGCCTTCAACCAGAGCCTGCCGGGCGCGCCGTCGCCGAAGGCATTGCTGGCGGCGAAGGTGGACGACAGGCCGCAGCGCGCCGCCGTCTCGGCCGCGCTTGCGCCGCTGGCGGCGGCCAAGAAGCCCGGCAGCAGCGCGCTGGCGGACACCGATCTGGGCGAGGCGGTCAGCACCTCCATCACGTCGGCGCTGGGCGGCAAGCCGGGGCTGATCTGGCTGTTCACCAACAACAAGAACAGCCCGAACAACGACCAGGCCACGGCGCAGCGCAACCGCGAGTTCTATGAGCTGATCCACCACGGCGGCAGCATCAAGAAGGCGCTGGCCTTCCCGCTGCACATGCCGGTGCACGGCCGCTACAGCGCCAACGGCATGATGATTTACGTCTTTGCGATCCAGGACGAAGGCAAGCGCGAGCTCGATGCGCTGCTGCGCTCGGGGCGTTTGCAGAAGGTGATCACCGAGCCGCCCGCGCGCCTCAAGCCGCTCGACCAGGATACCGTGCGCCTGCTGCCTGTGAAGGTGGAGAACGTGCCCGGCGTGGCCTTCTCCACCCAGCCCAACGGCACCCTGCGCGCCGATATCGACGCCGCTGCCGCCGCATCGTCGGCTGGTGGTCCGGCCGCCGCGCGCATCCAATGGCGGCTGGAGAACACGATTTATCCTTACACCATCACCAGCGCGCGCCTGGCTGCGCGCTCCGTGCTGGCGGGCGCCGAGAAGCCGATCGCGCTGGGGGCCGAAAGCGTGCAGGGCCTGGCGCCCGGCAAATCGCTGCCGCTGGCGTCCAGCATGCAGCTGCCGGTGGCCAACCTGCCCGGCAAGTGGTCGCTGGAAGCCGTGCAGGCAGCAGGTTCGGCCGCCGTGCTGCCGGGCGCGATCGAAGTGCAGCTGAGCGAACAGAAACTGGAACTCTCGCAAGCCTTCCGCGAGCGCATGGCCGCGCTGTTCCCCGGCGATCCGCTGCCCGACATTTTCACTCCGCCCAGCCAGGTGCAGGGTTCGCGCGCCGTGCTGCCGCTGGAAGTGCGCATGCAGTTCGGCATAGCGCCCTTGCTGGCGCTGCTGGGCGGCGTGGCGGCCCTGCTGCTGGGCGGCGCCGCGCTGGCCGTTGCCGCAGCGCGTCCGCGCAAGGTGCAGGTCACCGTCGAAGGCGAACTGCGCACGCTGCACGTCAAGGCCGGCAGCAGCCAGCCGTTGTTCGACAAGGCCGGCAACAAGGTCGCCGTGCTTAACACCACTTTATTCGGCAGCACACTGGCGGACCTGCGCGAAGGCGCGCAAGTGCGTCTCGGCCGCTAGTATCGAGCTCATACATCCGCCCCTACAAGGATCACCAAGAATGCAAAAAGAAAACGACATCCAGCTGGCGCAGGCCAATACCGACCCGGGCTTCAAGGTTCCCGGCAGCCAGGACCAGAACGCCAAGCCGTCGAGCGAGCCGGCGCTGTCCAGCGTGCCGCCCGGCGCTGCGCCCAATTCCGCGCCTATCGAAGTGGCGCCGGTGCAGGGCGCGCCCGCCACCGACACCTCCGCGCGCGACCTGGCGATAGGCGGCGCCGTCTTCCTGGTGCTGCTGATCGTGTTCTTCTTCGCCCGCAACGCCTACGCCAACCACCTGGTGCGCCGCCGCGTGGCGCCGTCGTCGGCCGACACGGCGGGCTGGCTGATGTTCTTCGGCCTGTCCTTCCTGAGCGCCGCCGCCGTGCTGGCCATACTGAACGCCGGCAAATTCCTTACCGTGGCCATTACCGGTACCTTGCTTGTCTTCGGCATCGCCGCGCTGGTCGGCGCGATGCTGACGGGCCGCCGTTAATTCAAAAAAAGCCCAGAGGAGCGATCATGGCAGAATTCCAGAACAACGGCGGCGGCAAGAAAGCCGAACTCAAAGTCGACCTGCGTCCCACGCTGTTCATCGGCGCGGGCGGCACGGGCATGGAAGTGATGATGCGCATCCGCCGCCGCATCCTGTCGGCGGTCTGGAACCGCCGCCATCCCACTCGGGTGGAGGCCATAGGCCAGTTCCCGGTGGCGCGCTTCCTGCACGTGGACCTGGACAGCGGCGCCATCATCGACGAGGGCAAGTCGCAGCGCACCGACCCGTGGTACGAGCTGGTGAAGCTGAGCGACGAGGAACGCCTGGTGGAGTCTATCGACCTGCAGCAATACCACGAGTCCGACGACAGCCTGGCGCGCTTTCCGCTGATAGAAAACTGGATGCCGCTGCGGCCCAAGAAACTGCGTTCGCTGGGCATCGACCCGTCCAAGGGCGCGGGCCAGATCCGCGCCGTGGCGCGGCTCTACCTGTACGACAAATATCCCAAGCTGCGCGGCCGCATCAAGGGCGCGCTGAATTTCCTGAGCAGTAACGCGGGCAACGAGCGCAAGGAGAACTACCAGCGCCTGGGCCTGCAAGTGGATACGTCCAAGTTCCGCATCGTGGTCATCGGCTCCAACGCCGGCGGCACCGGCGCGGGCACCGCCATGGACCTGGGCTGGATCGCCAAGGCCATCGCGCGGCAGGAAGTGGCGGACAGTCAGGTGGACCTGGTGATGTTCATGCCGTCCGGTTACGCCAAGGCCAACAAGGAGCGCACCGAGGCCAACGCCTACGCCACCTTGATGGAGCTGGAAACGGCCATGCGCGACATGAACGCGCAAGTGCGCTGGGCCGATCCGGACAGCCTGACCGGCCGTGGCGCGCCGTTCGACGACGTCTACTTCGTCGACACCGCCAACCTGGCCAACAAGGCCACGCAGGATGTGAAGGACGTCTACCAGATGGTGGCGGACTCGCTGTTCGAGGACTTCGCCTCGGCCGATTTCGCCAACCGCAAACGCTCGGTGGCGGTGAACCAGCAGCAGCACAAGCTGGGACCGTTCAATCCGCGCGTGCCTGAGCAGCGCTTCGGCGATATGCGCCTGTCCTACTCCAAGGTGTACTCGGCGTTCGGCCAGGCCGTGCTGGACACGCAGCAAAGCCTGCGCGAAGACATCCGCGCCTACGAGCTGGCGGGCCTGATGGTGAAGGCCTTCTTCGGCCTGCTGGGCAGCGACGGCACCAAAGCGCGCCGCGCCGGCGACCAGGAACGCGACATCTTCATGCGCGAGCAGATGGCGATGTCCGAGCATCCCTTCGACGAGTTCCCCGATTTCAAGAAAGGCACGGTGGACGTGACGCCGTTCCAGGAATACGCGCTCACCGACCAGCTGTTGATGGACAAGGACGAACGCTCGCTGCTGGAGCGCGTGGAGAGCAAGGTGCAGCTCGAGATCGACCGCATCATGGGCGACTACGAGCTGAAACAGTGGCGCGAGAAAGTGGCCGAGCTGTTGCCGCACCTGGAGCGCGACGCCATCCGCGAGGCCGGCGCCACCGCCGAGACCAGCGAGGACCGCCTGAAGCGCCACACGGCGGAACTGCTGCAGCGCCTGAAGGGCCGCGCGCGCGAACAGTTGTACGCGCTGCTGGACGACCGCAAGCAGGGCGGGCTGGAATTCGTGCTGTCGCTGCTGGAGCAGATCAAGGCGCGCATTTCGCAGCGGGACCTGGTGCATATGGAGCGCAACGGCAAGCGCTACCGCGACATCCGCGACGCGCTGCGCACGCGCCAGGTGGAGGAATCGCTGAACAACCTGTCGCAGGCCGCCGCCAAGATGTTCGGCAGCGAGGCGCAGTCACGCGAAGTGATGGCGCACCTGAAGCGCGACATTGCGGACTATCTGCGCTTCCACATGCTGGCCGTGGCGGCCGGGCAGTCGGTGGAGCTGCTGCGCTCCATGTCCACCTGGCTGGGCGACACGCAGTCGGTGGACGAGCAGGGCCAGGCGGTGTGGAGCGGCATTGCGGGCGAACTGCAGGAAGGACGCCGCTGCGTGGAGGCCATGCTGGGCGCGGTGGACCAGCGCATTGCGCAGCTGCGCGCGGACGCGCAGCACGAGCACGCGACCTATATGAAGCTGGCCAGCGACACGGTGCCGGAGGCGGTCAAGCTGAGCGGCGACATCAGCGTGTGGAGCGAGGAAGTGCTGCTGGAGTTCGGCGGCTCGGCGCGTTTGTTCCCGCAACTGGGCGACGAGCAGCTGCGCTCGGCTCTGCTGCTCAAACTGTTCCGCCGCGCGCAGACGCAGCTGAGCAGCGAGCATCTGGACGACGGCGAAGCGCCGCCCGATCCGCTGCTGGAACGCCTGATGGCGATGTCGCCGCAAGAGCGGCAGCTGACGTTCAATGAATGGATACGCAGCGCCATGCCGTGGGTGAATGCGCGCTTCTCGGCGGAGTTCACGCCGAACGCGGACCAGTTCAAATGCTTCATCGGCGTGGGCGACGTGAACGCGTGGCGCAAGCTGGAGGCGGAAATCAAGGCGGCGGTGCCGACCGGTTTCTTCCACGGGGACCTGGTGAGCATCGTCAATACCGGCGAGGCAGGGCGGGCGGTGTGCTATATCGAGCTGTCCGGCATTCCGATGACGGTGCTGCGCGGCTTGCCGACCTGGCGCACGTCCTACCAGATCGAGAATCCCAAGATTCCAACCCATTTGCATTTCGACTCCACGCGCTTCCGCCATCCCATCGCGCCGTCGATGGATGAGCTGAACCGGCTGGCCGACGACTACGAATGGTTCCTGCAGGCGATTGCGCTGGGCGTGGTCAAGCGCAAGGCCGACCTGGCGGACCGCGAGGCGCTGTTCCAGCCGCGCGGCCAATATCTGTTTGAAGTGGAGCAGGGTTCCGGCGAGTGGCTGCAGATCGGGAACGAGTTTGCCATCCGCTCGAACGGCCTGCCCGCGTATTATCGCGACCAGGTGATAGTCTCGGTGCAGCAGCGCCTGGCGCGCATGGGCGCGAACCAGTTCGTGCTGCTGGCGGCGCTGATGCGCCATTACCAGCACCGCGTGTACCAGCCCAAGCTGGAAGTGGACGAGACGGGCGCGGAACTGCCGTCGCCGTCGCTGCCGAATATCACGGCCAAGCGCTTGCATGACGAGTGGGTGAAGCGCGCACAGGCCATGCAGGCTGGCTTGGCGCCGGGTGCGGCGCCGACGGTGGAGCGCGCGCTGGAGGCGCTGGCGGCGTGGAGCGAGCCGGTGGCCGGATCGTCCACGGACGCGTACAGCTGGGAGGTGCAGCACGCGGTGGACAAGCGCGTGCTCAAGCACGAGGTGCTGGCCAGCGACGCGGCTGCGGCGCGCGTGTTTGGCGACGCGCCTGTTGCGCAGGCCGCCGCCACTGCCACCGCCACCGCCGCTGCGGCCGCGCGGCCTGCGCTTGCGGACGGCGTGCTGTACAAGGTGTTCGTCAACAAGACGCAGCTGGGTCCATACGGGCTGCACGAACTGGCCCAGCGCATCGCGGCGGGCGAGGTGGACGGCAATACCAAGGTCTGGAATATGCAGTGGGTGCCGCGCGTGGACCAGTGGAAGCTGGCCAGCGAGATGCCGGACATCGCGCCTCTGCTGAGCGCCGCGATCCCGGACCCGCATGACGATATCCCGGACCCGGAATAAGGAAGGCTGAGTAGTGGACGTAGTGACGTACCGATGCATTAACAATGATTGTGGCCGGGGTTTTCCGCGCCAGGTGAAGTTCTGCCCGTACTGCGGCACGCGGCAAGCCGCAGCCGCAGCCGCTTCCGTGCGGCCTGCGGCTGCGGCCCAGCCCGAGCCTCCAGCGCCGTCAGCGCCGCCGGCCAGCCGTCCGCAGCCGGTGGGCAAGCAGGCGGCAGCGCCTTCGCAGCCCACGCAGCCGCAGTTCCGGCAAACGGTGCCGCCCGCATCCAGGCCGGCGGAAGAGGAGCCTGTCCTCATGACGCCGGAGCAGATCGCTGCGGCCAAAGCGCGGCTGGACAAGCTGCGTGGCCCGCAGACCTCCGGCAGCGCGCAGCCCGGACGCGCCACCGGCGGCCAGCACGGCAAGCCGCCGCTGCGCGAACCGATAGGCTGGAGCACCTGGCTGCTGGTCGCCATGATCCTGGCCGTCATCTGGTATCTGGCCAAGCCCGCCAGCAAGGACGACATCCTCGACAAGCATGCCGACAAGGTGCTCGCACTGATAGGCGAATGCAAGCTGGATGCGGCGCGCGCCGAAGTGACCGCCATGCGCGCGGACAAAGCCAGCGATTTGCAGATCAAGAAGGCCAACGACGCGATTCACAGCGGCGCGCTCACCTGCGAACGGAACCGCCAGCGCAGCAAGGCCTGGGCGGATTTGAAGCCTGCGCTCGAAACAGCTGTGCAGACCGGCGCCGTGGAGCGCGCCGACGCCCGCCTGGCCGCCTTCACCAAGAAATGGGGCGCCGACGACGAAACCCGGGACTGGGACAAACGCATCGATTTGAAAAAGGCCGAGCGACTGCTGGACGACGCCGATGGCTGCCTGAAAATAGCCAACAGTGCCTGCCTGGAAGCCAAGCTGGTGGCCGCCGAGAAGCTGAACCGCAGCGAAGTGGCCGACCGCATCCGCACACTGCGCGAGGCCCTGTCCAAGCTGCTGGAAGCGACCGTGCTGGAACAGAAGGCGCCGCCCGCGCTGAGCAACGAGCCGCCGCGTGCGGCATCTGCAGCACCTGCGGCGCCGGCGCCCCAGGTGCTGAGCACCGCGCCGCAAGCGCCGCAGGCGGCCCAGCAGGCGCGCAAGATCCAGGCGGATGCCGAGCGCGAACTTAGCCAGGGCAATTACAAAGGCGCCATGGACAAGGCGGAAATTTGTGCAACGATGATAGACGTGGGCAACCGCGAATGCCTGGGCCTGAAGCAGCGCGCCGAACGGCTCAACCGAGACATGCTGCGCTGCGTGGCCAGCGGCGCGGACTGGATCAACGACAAATGCCACAACTAATCACGGAGGCAGCATGAAACGTACACTCAGCCTCACCCTGATCGCCGCACTGTTGGCCGGTTGCGCCGCGCCGGATGCAGGCCGCAACGGCCAGCGCAGCAACGGTGGCGGCGGCAGCGGCACCAGCGGCACCGGCAGCGCCGCTGAAAACGCCGCAGCGGGCGCGGCCATCGGCGCGGTGGCTGGCTGCGCACTGGCCGCCCTGGCGGGCAAGAAATGCGCACAGGGCGCCGCGATCGGCGCGGCCATGGGCGCCGCCATCGGCTGGACCTCGTACTCGGAAAAAATCGCCACCGCGCAGACCGTCAACAACGAAGCGCGCCGCCAGGGCATACCCGTGCCGGCCAATGAAATCCGCGTGAAGGATTACCAGGTCTATTCCACTTCCAGCGTGGCGCGCGCCGGCGGCGAGCCGCTGCGGGTGGTTGGCGAAATCAAGCTGTACGGCGAATCGCAGCGCGTGCCGGAAGTGGTGCAGAGCATGACGCTGTTGAAGGCCAACGGCGAGAAGGCATCCGACAAGCCGCAGATCGCCCGCGTGGAGCGCATCGACGGCGCGGGGCAATACCGGGCGGTGGGCGTCTACAAGATCCCGCGCGGCATGGAGCAGGGCCAGTACACGGTGCAGAGCGTGCTGCTGCTGGACGGCCTGGAAGTGGCGCGCCGCACCACCGTGTTCCAGGTGGCGCAGACCGCCGCGCCGGCGATGGCCCGGCTATAGCGTATCAAGCCGCGCGCGCACCGCGTCCGCCTGCGCGCGCAGCGCCTGCACGGCGGCCGGGTCCATCTTGCGCAATTGCGGATACACCATGCCGATGCGCGGATTGCCCGCCAGCGTAGCCTCGTTGCGGGAGAAAAAATCCCAGTACAGCGCGTTGAACGGGCAAGCGTCCTCGCCGATGCGGGCCTTCCTGTCGTAGCGGCAGCCCTTGCAATAGTCGCTCATGCGGTCGATATACGCCGCGCTGGAGACATAGGGCTTGGTGGCCAGCATTCCGCCGTCGGCGAACTGGCTCATGCCCAGCGTGTTCGGCATTTCCACCCACTCGAAGGCGTCGATGTACACGCCCAGATACCACTCGTGCAGCTGCTGCGGGTCTAGCCCCGCCAGCAGCGCGAAATTCCCTATCACCATCAGGCGGTGGATGTGGTGCGCGTGCGCGTGCTGCAAGGAGTCACCGATGGCGCTGGCCAGGCAGCGCATGCCGGTCTGGCCGTCCCAGAACCAGCGCGGCAGCGGCAGACGGTGGCCGAACACATTCTCTTGCCCGTAGCCCGGCATGCGGCTCCAGTACACGCCGCGCACATATTCGCGCCAGCCCAGCACCTGCCGGATAAAGCCCTCGGCGGACGCCAGCGGCGCACGGCCTTCCCGCCATGCCCGCTCCACCGCCTGCACCACCTCGCGCGGATTGAGCATCTTGGTGTTGAGCGCAAAGGACAGCAGCGAATGGAACAGGCGCGATGCGCGGCTGCTCATCGCATCCTGGAATTCGCCGAAGTGAGGCAGCGCGTGTTCGACAAAGCCGGCCAGCTGCTGCAAGGCTTCCTGCCGGTTCAGGGACCACGCGAAGCGCGCCGCATTCGGCTCGCCGAAGCTGCGCGCGCCGGACGCCTGGATCTCCAGCCATAGCGCCGAGTGGTCGTGGCAGGGCCGGAAGTCGTCCGGCTGCGGCGGCGTGCCGGGCCAGGACTTGCGGTTGTCGTGATCATAGTTCCACTTGCCGCCTTGCGGCTTGCCGGCCGCGTCCATCAGCACGCCGTGTTTCACGCGCATGGCGCGGTAGAAGTGCTCCATCAGCCAGTGCCTGCGGCCTTCAAACAGCTGCCCGGCCTCGTCGTGGCGCGTATAAAAATGTTCGCTGTCCACCATGCGGGCGGGGATGGCCAGATTGCGCGTGTAGCGCGCCAGCTGCTGCTCCAGGCGGTATTCATCCGGCATCTGGTATTCGAATTCGGCGGCGTCGAATTGCTCGATGGCGTCGTCCAGATTGGCGGGCAGAGACTGGCGGTTGCGCGCGTCGCCGATCTTCAGATAGTGCACCCGGTGCCCTTGCGCGCGCAGCTGGCGCGCCAGCTCGCGCATGCCGGCGAAAATGGCGATGATCTTCTGCGCGTGGTGCAGCACATAGTCGGTTTCCTGGCGCACCTCCATCATGACGTAGACCACGTCGGCATGGCGGTGGCGGAACCAGCTGTGTTCGGGGTTGAGCTGGTCGCCGAGTATCAGGCGTAGCGTGGTGTCGGTTTTCATGCGGCGACTGTATGCCTTGCCGCGCCCCGCGTCCAGCCGCCGCCCGCGCGGCGGCGGTTCAACTCCGGGTCAAGCTACTTGCCGGTAGGGCGCCAGCTTTTGCATGGTCCAGGTGCGCCGGGCCAGCAGCAGCAAGCCCGCAGTCAACAGCAGCAGGACCGCGCAGTACACCGCGTTGCCATCGATATAGGCACGCGCCGGATACTGCATCCCACCCCGCAGCAGCGTCAAGGACAGCAGTATCCCGGCAACGCATGCGCCTTCCACCGTCCAGCAGCCCAGGCCTTTGAACGCCACCGCGCAGGCCAGGCTGAACGCCAGTTCAGGCACGATCAGCGTGCGCAGCAGGAGTTGATTCAGCGCCTCGCCGGGCGTCATTTTCCCGGTCAGGCAGAGCACGCCCAGCACGCAGAGCCCGAGCAGCACGGTCAGCACCAGGTAGACCGCCAGCGACGAGAAAAATATGTTCAGCGCGATGCTGCGCGTGTGCGGGCCGCCGGGCGCCAGTTGATGGCGCCAGTGAAGGTCGCGCATGACGAGGTTGTGCGAACAGAACAACATCACCATCACCAAGGGCAGCAAATGTTCGCTTTGCGGGAAGGCCGTTCCCCAGGAGGCGCGCAGGTAAAGCAGTGCCATCATCGGAACCAGCAGCAGGTAGCTTGCGCGCTGTGCGGGGGCGAATGGCTTGGCCAGCGCGCTTGCCGGTTCCTGTCTTTTGCGCAGACGCGAATAACGCAGCAACTGGCTTGTCAGCTGTTCGCGCCAGCCGGTGCGGGGCGGCTTGGCGGCGCCTTCTTGCGCCAGGTTCGGCGTTGCGCCGGCGGGGGGCTGCACTTGCCATTGCCGGCGCAGCAGCAAGGCGGCCGCAGGCCAGGACAGCAGCATGGCCCATTGCATCGGGGCCGGCAGCCGGTCCAGCCAGGCCATGAGCGCGCGCGGCCCCGGTATGAACTGCGCGGCGAAGAATGCCAGCAGCGCGGCCCCTGCGGCATAGGCGGCCAGCGTAGCCGCCAACTGCCGGCCGCGCTGCGCGATGCCGGAGCGATGCAGGCAGGCGATGGCAACGAGGCAGCATATCAGCGACAGCACCGCGCCGCCCGTGATCCAGTGCATGCCCGACGCGGGCGTGGCAAAGCGCAGTGTCAGGCCAGCGGAGAAAACGAGCCAGACCAGGGTGACGCTTTGCAGGCAACCGGCGGCGCTGCCGCGCCAGGCTGCCGACGGCGCGCGCATGCCATGCAAGCACTGGTTCGATGCGCGCAGCCGTTCCATTTCCCATACGCAGTGCAAGCCCATGCACAGGCAGCTCTGCGTGAATAGCGCAAGGCTGGTGCCCTCCGTGGCGCTGGGCTCCAGCAGCGAGAAGGGCAGCATGATCACAAGCTGCACGGCCATAAACAACAGCGTCATGCGCGGTACGGGCGCCCATGACGGCGCTGTCGTCAGTCCGATTCTCATATGCCCTCCTTGCGTATTTGAGTGAACAGTTTTTCCACGGTCCAAACCCGGTCCGCCTGGCGCCACAGCAGCGCGGTGCCTGCCGCCAGTACCAGCAGGTAGAGCGGTCCTATGGTCCATTGGCCGGCGTGCGCGGTCCACGAGGCCAGCACCAGGTAGGCTATGCCCATGGCGATGGCGGTGGCGCCCGCAAAGCCGAGCAGGCGGCGCGAGGCGATGCCGCGCATGACGACGGCGGCGCAGGTGGTGAAAGCCAGCTCAAAGGGCAGGATGGCCGCCGCGCCGATGCGCTCCAGCGCCGTGCCCAGCGTGGTGCCCGTGGCCAGCTGGAACGCGAGGTAGGCTAGGCCGATCGCGGCCAGCGCGCACAGTTGCAGCGTCAGCGTGGAGCGGATGATGTGCGTGCCCACGCCGTCGCGGCGCAGGCCGCCCGGCAGCAGCAGCGAGCGCCAGTGCAGGTCGCGCACGGCGAGCCGGTTGGCCGTTACGGTGCAGATAATGTACAGCGCCAGCGCGCGCAGCGGCGTGACGGCGCTGCCCCATTTCGAGGTCAGCATTTGCAGCAGCACCAGGTAGAACAGCAGTTCGCCCTGGAAGACATAGGGCAGCTTGCTGAAGAAGGTGGGGCGCGCGGACGTATTGGCCTCGTCGTGCCAGCGTACCAAGCTGTAGCGCTTGAACAGGGTGGACAGCTTGCCGGGACCCAGCGTGCCGGGCTTGCGTTCACGGGGACGGTAGGCCGGCATGGCGCCCCGGCTGCGGCGCCACAGCGCCCATGCCAGCGCGGGCCAGGCCAGCGCGCACAGCAGCATTGCCGGGGCAGGCGTGGCGAGGATGGCGTGCACCACGGCGCGCCAGCCGTGCAGGGTGGCCCAGCCGAAGCCTGCGATAAAGCCGATGGCGCCGAGGGCGCGGCCCCATTCCAGGCCGCGCCTGGCGAGACCGATGCGGGACAGGGCGCCCAGCACGGCAAGGGAGAGCGACAGCGACAATAATGCGGGAGCCACCAGCCACGGCGCCTGCGAGGCCGGCGCAAGATAGTGCGCAGCCAGCGCGGCGCACAGCACGGCCCAGCAGCGCGTCAGCCACATCAGCGTGTCGCGCGTCCACGCCTGCCACAGCGCGTCCGGCGCGCGGCGCGCGGCCAGCACGCGCCAGGCGTCCTCCAGGACTTCGAGCCGGTAGTTCGCCGCCAGGCCGATGACGACGCAGGCGGCGCCCGTCAGCACGGCGAGGCCGAGGTCCGCGCTGCTGGACGGCGCGCCCGTCGTCAGCATCAGCAGCAGGATCCAGCCGACGCCCAGGAAGGCCAGCATGCCTCGGCCGGTGGCGACGGTCCACTCCGGGTAGGGCAGCGCCGGCAATGCGAGAACGGCGGCGGTTTTCATGCGTTCAGCTCCATGAACAGTTCGTCCAGCGTGAGCGCGCGGCTGGCGCTGGCCAGTTCCGGCGCCAGCCGCGTGTCGATCAGCGCGCGCTCGCCGGCCTTGCCGCGCCAGACGATGGCGGCGCCGGGCGGCTCGCTGCCGGCCGGCGCCACGCGGTAGTGTTCCAGCATCGCGTCCCAGCTGTCGAGCACTTGCAGGCGGCCGCTGCGGATAAAGGCCAGGTGGGTGACCACGCGTTCCAGGTCGCTCAGGATGTGGCTGGAGATGATGACGGTGCGCTCGCGGTCCTCGCCGCTGAAGATGGCGCGCATGAATTCGCGGCGGCTCAGCGGGTCCAGGCTGGCCACGGGTTCGTCGAACAGCAGCACGTCCGGATCATGCGCCAGCGCCAGCACCACGGACAGCTTCTGCTGGTCGCCGCCGGACAGGTCGCGCACCTTGCGCGCCAGCGGCAGGTCCAGCCGCGCCGCCAGCGCCAGGCAGCGCGCCTCGTCCCAGCGCGGGTAGGCGCGGCCTATGGCGCGCAGGTGTTCTTCCGCGCTCATCCAGCCGAACAGGTCCGGCGTCTGCGCCACATAGCCCAGGCGTTCGCGCACCGCGTCGCTCAGGTCCAGCGAAGGGCAGCCCAGCAGCTCGCAGTGGCCGGCGTCCGGAGCGGCCAGGCCGGTCAGGCATTGCAGCAGCGAGGACTTGCCGGCGCCGTTGCGGCCCACCAGGCCGACCACGGCGCCGGCGGGAATGTCGAAGGAAACATCGTGCAGCACGTCGACATGTTTGCGGCGCAGCGTGAGGCCGCAGGCGCGGATGACGGAGTCAGTCATGGTTTTCCTTTTTGGAGGGAGCGTTCAGGCAGCGTTCAAATAGTGCGAGCGCCTCGGCGGGCGGCAGGCCGAGCTGGCGCGCCATCTGCGCCGCCGCTTGCAGCGCGGGCAGCAGCATGGCGGCCTTGTCCTGCGCCGTGGAGGCGGGCTGGGCGTCGGCGATCACCATGCCCAGGCCGCGCCGGCGCGCCAGCAGGCCTTCCGCCTCCAGCATGCTGTAGGCCTTGCTCACGGTCATGGGATTGATGGCGTGGTGCTGCGCCACCGCCCGCACCGACGGCAGCTCGTCGCCCGGCTTGAGCTGGCCGCTGGCCGCCATGCGGCGCAACTGCTCCACGATCTGGCGGTAGATCGGGACGGGGGAGGTGGGGGCGATATCGAAGTCCATGCGGCTCAGTGTATCACTGCATTAATACACTATGCAATACACTTCAATAGACTTTTCGCGGCGGCTTGATCCGCCGCCAGGGAAGGCTGCTTACAGCGGCATCATGGTGATGGGCACGCCGGACAGCACCGCGTTGCCGGACAGCGGATCGCGCAGGTTCTCGTCCAGCAGCACGTTCAGGTTCACGCCCGGCCGCTCGGCCGCCACGCCCATTTGCGTGCCGGGCAGGTTGTGGCCCCAGCCGTGCGGCAGGCTGACCACGCCGGGCATCATGTCGGCGCTCACCTCCACCTGCACCTCGATCTGGCGCGCGCCGTTGCGCACCGTGGCCTGGGCGCCGTCGGCCAGCCGCAGGCGGGCGGCGTCGTCCGGATGGACCAGCGCGGTGCAGCGGTAGGCGCCCTTGGCCAGCACCGGCAGGTTGTGCATCCAGCTGTTGTTCGAGCGCAGTTGGCGGCGGCCGATAATGACCAGGTCGGCCGCCGGCGCGGCCAGGTCGGCCGCCACCCGCGCCAGGTCGTCCAGCAGCAGCTGCGGCGCCAGCTCGATCCGGCCGGACGGCGTGCGCAGCGCTTCGGGGATGCGCTGCGTCATCGGTCCCAGGTCGATGCCGGACGGCGCGGCCTGGATTTTGGCGAGGTTCAGCCCGCCCGGCGCACGGCCGAACTGGTCGCCGTAGGGGCCGCTGCGCAGGCCCAGGTCCAGCAGGCGCTGCACGCCGCGCTGCGGCGCCAGCATGGCCAGCACCGCGTCCGCCTGCCCGCCCACCGCCTTCTCCAGGTCCTCGCGCAGCAGCGCGTCGTCCAGCGCATCGATGTCGGCGCCGGCGCCCTGGCCTTTCAGGATGGCGACCAGGCGCAGCAGGGTTTCCCACTCGTCCGGCTGGCCGCCGCTGCGCGCCAGCACCGGCGGGCTGTAGCGCGCGTGGTTGCGGTGCGAGAACTGGGTGAAGGTCACGTCGTAATGCGCGTCCTCCAGCGGCGACACGCCGGGCAGGATCACGTCCGCATGGCGCGAGGTTTCATTCAGGTAGATGTCCATGCTCAGCATGAATTCCAGCTGCTCCAGCGCGGCCGCCAGGCGCGGGCCGTTGGGGGCCGACAGCACCGGGTTGCCGGCGATGGCGATCAGCGCCTTCACCTGGCCGGGGCCGGGCGTATCGATCTCCTCGGCCAGGCAGGTGATGGGCAGCTCGCCGGCCACCTCCGGCGCGCTCGACAGGCGGCTGTGGTAGCGCCCGCTCGTCACGCCGCGCCCGCTGCCCGGCTTGCCGCGCGTGTTGGCGGCGAAGGCGGCGGCCTTGGGGAACATCATGCCGCCCTCCTGGTCCAGGTGGCCGGTGAGGACGTTGACCACGTCGATCAGCCAGGAGGCCAGCGTACCGTACTGCTGCGTGCAGGTGCCGATGCGGCCGTACACCGCCGCCCGCTCCGTGCCGGCCAGCGTGCGCGCCAGCTCGCGCATGGTGGCGGCGGCGATGCCGCAGCGCGCGGCCACGGTTTCCGGCGCGTAGGGCAGGGCGGCGGCCTGCAATTGCTCCAGTCCCGCCACGTGGCCGGCCAGGCGGCCCAGCTTGACCAGTTGCTCGTCGAACAGCGCATGCACCAGGCCCAGCAGGAAGAACACATCGGCGCCGGGGCGGATGAAATGGTGCTGGTCGGCCACTTCGGCGGTTTCGGTGCGGCGCGGGTCCACCACCACGATGCGGCCGCCGCGCGCGCGCAGCGCCTTGGCCTTGCCGCGGAAATCGGGCACGGTCCACAGGCTGCCGTTGGACACCATGGGATTGGCGCCCAGGATCAGCAGGAATTCGGTGCGCTCGATATCGGGCACGGGCACCGACAGCCAGGAGCCGTACATCAGCCCCACGGACAGCATTTTCGGCACCTGGTCCACGCTGGAAGCGGAAAACATGTTGCGAGTAGACAACGCTTTTGCCAGTTTGGGGAAGTAAAGCATCAAGCTCATTTTGTGCGACACCGGGTTGCCCAGTACAGTGGCTACGGCATTGCCGCCGTCGCGTTCGATGATGGGCAGCAGGCGGCGCTCGATTTCGGCATAGGCTTCGTCCCAGCTGGCGGGATGAAACACCCCGTCGCGCTTGATGAGCGGGGTGCGCAGCCGGTCCCCGTCCTCGTGCAAGTCCTTCAGGCCCACCGCCTTCGGGCACAGGAAGCCGGCGCTGAAGACGTCGGCCTGGTCGCCGCGCACGCGCGTCACCTGGCCCTGGCTGAGTTCCACTTCGAGGCCGCAGGCGGCCTCGCAGAAGGGGCAGATGCGGTGGGCAGACTTGGCTTGCTGCGGGCTGGACGGTTGCATGACGGCTTCCTTGTTTAAAAGTGAACGCTCGTGCTATTGTCAGGATTTGTTACATTGATGTCAATCGTGTTGTTGTGGCCCGGGTGTATGCTCGGTTCGTTAGGAGAAGAATCATGAAACCAAGAAATCTATTCTACGCCGCGCTGGCGGTGGCCATCGTGGTGGCCAGCCTGGCGGGCTGCCAGAAGCAGGCCGAACCGGGGCCAGCCGAGAAAGCGGGCCGCAAGCTGGACCAGGTGACGCAGCAAGCCGGCGCCGAGCTGACCCACGCCGCGCGCGAAACCAACGAAAAGCTGAGCGAAGCGGCCAAGAACACCAGCGAGATCCTGAACGAAGCGACCGAGCAGGCCGGCCGCAAGATAGAGAAGGCCGGCGAGAAAATCCAGGAATCCGCCCGCGAAGCGCGCGACAAGTAAATCGCGATAAATTGCGTTAAACCAAAAAGGGGTCAGGGTTAATTAATTCGCCGCAGGCGAATTAATTAACCCTGACCCCTTTTGCAGTTCTACAATTTTACGGCGGGCTTGAGCTGGACGACGTTGCTGTGCTCGCCCGGCGGGGGCGACGGGTCCTGGGGGCCGCCCAGCACCACGCTGAGGTCGACGTAGCCGGCGCGCCAGGCGCGCTCGAGGTCTTGCTCGATCGCTTCCATCGAGGTCTGGTGGAAGCGGTCGAAGCCGCGCACGCCGTAGGCGCGGTTGCGGCCGTGGGCCTTGGCCAGGTAGAGCGCCATGTCCACCAGGTTGACCGCGCGCTCCCACGGCAGCGGCGTTTCGGCCGGCACCAGCGGGAAGGGGGCGAAACCGACCGACACGTTCACGCTCAGCACGTGGTCCTGGTAGGCGATCTGCTGCGCCGAAATGCTGGTCAGGATGCGGCGCGCGATCTCCTCCACGCCGCTGCGCGGGATGGCCGGCAGGAAGGCCAGGAATTCTTCGCCGCCCCAGCGCACTATCATGTCGGTCTCGCGCAGCGCCACGCGCAGCGTCTCGGCTATCATTTTCAGCACGATGTCGCCGGCGGCGTGGCCGTAGGTGTCGTTGACGTGCTTGAAGTGGTCCACGTCCAGCAGGAACAGCGCGCCGACGATGTCCTCGCCGCCGGGGCCGCGTTTGTCCACCTGGTTGTGGCTGCGCATGAACTCCTGGAAGTGGCGCCGGTTGTAGAGCGAGGTGAGCGGGTCGAGCGAGCTTTGCGCCTTCAGTTCCAGATTCTTCACTTCCAGCTGGGCGTTGGCGTGCCGCACCTTGCGGTACAGCAGGCCGACGATCACCGCCGCCAGCGCGAACACCACCGCCAGCAGCCACCACACGCGCTGCTGCAGGCGCCGGTTGTCCAGCTCGGCGCTTTTGACCTGGTTTTCACGGCTCAGCAGTTCAATCTGGCGCTGTTTCTTCTCGGTCTCGTACTTCTCCTGCATCTCGTAGACCGCCTTCTGGCGCTGCTGCTCGAACAGCGCTTCGGAAATGGCGCGCTCGCGGTGGTAGGCCAGGACGGCGCCGCGCATGTCGCCGGCGCGTTCCAGCGCCTCGCCGTATTCCTTCAGGATCACCTGCAGCTCGGGCTGGTCGCCGGTTTTTTCGTAGTGCAGCAGGCCGGCCTCGAAGTGCTTGCGGCCTTCCGCCAGGTTGCCCAGCCCCAGGTGGGCCTGGCCGAGGTTGATCAGGGCGGTGGCGCGGGTGCTGGCGTCGCGCGTTTCGGCCGAGGCGGCCAGCGCCTCGGTGGCGTAGCGCAGGGCGCGCGCGTAGTCCTGCTCTTTCAGGTAGCTGTCCGACAGGTTGACCAGGGTGTTGGCGATGAGCGTCTTGGCGCCCATTTTGCGCGCCACTTCCAGGCCGGACTGCAGCGCCGCCAGCGCGCGCTTGGGCTGGTGCGAGTCGATCGCCAGGCCGTATTCGGTGCCCTTGGCGGTGGCCAGGCGGCCCGGCGAATTGAGCTTTTCCGCCACCCGCACGGACTCGTCCAGCACGGCCCAGCCCTTGTCGTATTCCTTCATCTGCGTGTACAGCAGGGCCAGCGCGTTGAGCGCCTGCGCCAGCGGCACCATGTCGTCCAGCTGGCGGCCCAGGTCGACGGCGGTTTGCAGCTTGCCCAGCGCGGCCGGGAAATTGCCCTGCTCGGCGTAGGACTGGCCGGAGGTGATGGTGGCCTGCACCCGCAGCGCCAGGTCGGCGGTGCCGTTGGCCATCTGCTCCGCTTCGAACGCCAGCTGGTGCGAGGCTTTGCGGTCGGCCATGGACGACAGCACGTAGGCTTTGGTGAGCAGGCCCTTGGCCAGGATGGCCGGGCTGTTCTGGCTGCGGCCGTAGGCGATCAGTTCTTCCGACAGCAGCAGCGCCGTCTCGAGCTGGCCCAGCGCACGCCAGGCGTTGCTGAGCTGGGACAGGAATTCGGCCTTGGTGGGCGCCGCCGCGGCGCGCGCGGCCGGCTCCATTTTCTGCAGCTGGACCAGGGCCTTGTCCGGCACGTAGCGGGCCTGGTCGCGGATCTCGGCGATGCTGGCGTCCATGGCGGACTGGCCCCAGGCCAGCGCGGGCGCGAGCACGCAGCTGGCTGCCAGCAGGCGCACGCCACGCGATATCGACTTATCCCTAAAGCCAGCCAACGTATTGTCCTTGTATATGCACCGCAAGATGTCTGGACAATTATATTCTTGTTGCAGGCGAGAAATCAGCCGTTCGGGGGAGATATTCTCCAAAAACGCACAGTTTTCCGCCCGTCTTGTTGTTATGACTATAAGGCGTTCAGACCGCCAGCTGCTGCAGCAGATACAGGCGCTGGTAAAGGCCGCCTTCGATCTGCATCAGCTCCTCGTGCGCGCCGGCCTCGGCGATGCGGCCGTGGTTCAGCACCACGATGCGGTCGGCGTCGCGGATGGTGGACAGGCGGTGCGCAATGGCGATGATGGTGACGCGCCCGCGCAATTCGTCCAGCGCGGTCTGCACTATCTGCTCGGTCTGGCTGTCGATGCGCGAGGTGGCTTCGTCCAGCAGCAGGATGCGCGGCTTGCCGGCCAGCGCGCGGGCGATGGCGATCAGCTGCTTCTGGCCGCTGGACAGGCGCGAGCCGCCTTCGCCCAGCTCGGTGGCATAGCCGTGCTCGAGCGCGGAGATAAAACCGTGCGCATGGGCGGCGCGGGCCGCCGCTTCGATCTCGGCGTCCGACAGGCCGCGCCCCATGTCGATGTTCTCGCGCGCCGAGGCGGCCAGCAGGAAGGGGTCTTGCGGCACCAGGCCGACGTCGCTGCGGAAGCGCTCGTTGGGTATGCCGGCCAGCGCTTCGCCGAAGATGGCGATGCTGCCGTGCTTGACCGGGTAGTAGCGCAGCAGCAGCGACAGCAGCGTGGACTTGCCGCTGCCGGTGTGGCCGACGATGCCGAAGAAGCCGCCCTGCGGAATGTCCAGCGACAGGTCGTGCAGCACGGTCTGGTCTTCGTTGTAGGCGAAGCGCAGGTGGCGGATGGAGACGGCCGGCGTGCCCGGCGCGTGGTCGCGCGGCTCGGCGTGCCGGGCGGCGCCGGCCAGGTGCTCGTCCGCCGCCGGCTCGTCCAGCAGCGCCGACACGCGCGCCGTGGCCACCACCGACTGCTGCAGCTGGCTGAACTGCATGGTGATCTGGATCAGCGGCTCGATCACGCGCGCGATGTAGCTGATGAAGGCGTACAGCACGCCCACCTCGGCCGCGCTCATGGCGCGCTGGCCGAAGGCGTAGATGACGGCCGCCAGCAGGATGATGTTGAGCATGTCGAGCGCCGGGCGCAGCAGCCAGGCGTTGGCGCGGATTTCGGCCAGGCGCTGGGTGTAGTGCTCGGTGTTGGTCTTGCCGAAGCGGGCCGCGAAGCGCGCCTCGGCATTGTTGGCCTGCAGCACCGGCATGCCGCCGATGGATTCGGCCATCTGCCCGTTGATCTCGCTGCGCAGCTGGCGCGCACGCGTGACGGCGGGCGCGCTCCAGCGCTGGTACAGCCAGACGATGCCCAGCACCGCCGGCAGCAGCGCCAGCACGATGAGCATCAGCCGCCAGTCCAGCCAGGCCATGGCGATGATGGTGCCGACCAGCACGATGGTGCTGTCGAGCATAACGAACAGCACCTGCACGTACAGGGTTTTCACGGCCTCGGTGTCGTTGGTCACGCGCGACACCAGCTGGCCGATGATGGCGCGGTCGAAGAAGGCCATGGGCAGGCGCAGCACATGGCCGTAGACCTGTTCGCGCAACCGCTGCACCGAGCGCATGGCCAGCCCGGACAGGCGCACCAGCTGCAGATAGCGCAAGCCGCTGGCGATCCAGCCGGTGAGCAGCACGGCGGCCAGCAGCGTGGCCATGCGCGGCCAGTCCAGGTGGCGCGGCAGCAGGTGCTCGTCGATCAGCGCCTTGCCGGCGATGGGGCCCAGCACTTCGAGGAAGGCGGCGGCCACCAGCCACAGCAAGGCCCAGCCCAGGTGGTGCTGGTCGGGCCGCGCGGCGCGGCGCAGCAGGCCGATGGCTTGCGCCGCCTGTTTGCGGGTGGAGGTTTCGTCGGGTTTAGAGAGCATCGAGGCTGGCCTCCAGTTGTTGATAGCGCCACTGGCTGGCGTACCAGCCGTCCTGCTCCAGCAGGCTGTCGTGGCTGCCGGATTCGCTGATGCGGCCGTCGCGCAGCACGATAATCAGGTCGGCGTTGACCACCGCGCTCAGGCGGTGGCTGGCGATGATGGCGCTGCGCTCGGCGCCGCTCTGGTGGCCGGCGCGGCGCAGCTCCTCCAGGTGCTCGAGGATGCGCGTTTCGGTGCCGGTGTCCACCGCCGACAGCGCGTCGTCCAGCAGCAGCAGGGAGTTGTTGGCCAGCAGCGCGCGGGCGATGGCCACGCGCTGGCGCTGGCCGCCGGACAGGGTGATGCCTTTCTCGCCCACCTCGGTCTCGTAGCCCTGCGGGAAGAGCAGGATGTCGTCGTGGATGGCGGCCAGCTTGGCGGCGTGCTCCACGTCGGCGCGGCTGGCGTGCTCGCGCGCCAGGGCGATGTTGTCGGCGATGGAGGCCGAGAACAGGAAGGACTCCTGCGGCACCCAGCTGATGGCCGAGCGCAGCGCGCTCAGCGTGTACTGGTCCAGCGCGTGCCCGCCCCAGCGCACGGCGCCGTGCTGCGGCGTGAGCTGGCGCAGCAGCACGCGCAGCAGGGTGGACTTGCCGCTGCCGGTGGGACCGACCAGGCCCATGGTCTGGCCCGGTTTCAAGCGCAGCGAGATGTCCTTCAGCGCAGCGTCGGCGTCGGCAGCCTGGCCGGGGTAGCGGTACTCGACCTTGTCCAGCACCAGCTCGCCGGGCGGCAGCCGGGCGATGGTTCCGTGGTCGTCCACCGCCAGCGGCGCGTCCAGCATGGGCTGCAGGCGGGCGTAGGCGGCGCGGCCGCGCTCGATCAGCGACAGCACCCAGCCGGCCGCGAACATGGGCCAGATCAGCTGGCCAAGATAGATGCTGAAAGCGGTCAGCGAGCCTATGGTCAGCTCGCCCTGCCAGACCAGATAGCCGCCCAGGCCCAGGGTCAGGCCGGTGGCGGTGGTCAGGGTCAGGCCCACCGCCGGTTCGTAGGCCGCTTCCCACACCTGCGCGGTCAGGCTGGCCTTGGCGGCGTGGCCGGCCAGCTCGCCGAACTGCTGGCTGCTGCGCTGCTCCAGGCCCAGCGCGCGCAGGGCGCGCACGCCGGACAGGGTTTCCTGCACGTGGCCGTTGAGCGCGGAAAAGCGTTTCAGCGAATCGGTGGAGGCGGTGTGGATATGGCTGGAGATGCGCCAGAACGCCAGCGCCATCAGCGGGAAGGGCAGCAGGGCGATGCAGGCCAGGCGCCAGTCCACGCCCAGCAGCATCACGCCGAGCACCATCACCAGCGTCAGCGTGCCGTCGAAGCCGGCCAGCATGGCCTCGCCGGCGGCCATTTCTATGGCGTCGATATCATTGGTGGCCAGCGCCATCAGGTCGCCGGTGCGCTGCTTCTGGTAGAAGGCAGGGCCTTGCAGGGACAGGCGCGCGTAGAAGCGGGTGCGCAGCTGCACGCCCAGCAGGTAGGCGGCCGCGAACAGGCGCAAGCGCCAGCCCACGCGCAGGAAATAGATGGCCACGCCGATCAGCAGCAGCTCGCCGAGCTGCAGCAGCAGGCCGGAACCGGACAGGGTGTGGGCAGCCAGGCCGTCTATCATGGCGCCGATGCGGCGCGGCACCAGTATGCCCAGGAAAGCCACGCCGGCCAGCATGGCGCCGGCGGCAAGATAGGCCGGCCAGTGCTGGCGCACAAAGCCGGCGATCAGCCTCGATAAACTCATTGTAGATCCTTGCAGCGTCAAGCCCGCTAGGATACCTCAATGAGCCGTGCCGCGCAGCGCCCGGGGCGGCGCCGGCAGCGCTGTTGCTGCCGGGATTGCCGGTCTTATTTGTGGTTCTTTGCGGACTTCAGGACCACGGGCTCGCCGTTGGCGCTGGCTTTGACGGCGCCGGGCTTGGCCTTGCCGGGCTTGGCGGCCGGCGCTTCTTCCTGTGCGGGTGCGCTGACGGCTTCGGACACGGCTTCGGCGATGGCTTTCGGCGCGGGCGGCGTGACCACGGTGGCAGGAGCGGCTTCGGCGGCCGGTGCGGGTGCTACAGGAGCGGCGACAGGCGCGGCAGCAGCGACAGGCGCTTTGGGGACCGGCGCGGCTGCGGGGGCGGCTACCGGGGCAGATACGGGGGCAGATACGGGGGCCGAGAACGGCGCGGCGCTCTTGGCCACGGCCAGTGGCAACTGCTTGGCGGCTGCTGCGGCGGCGGCCGTGCCGGCGGCGGTGACGTCCTTGATCTGCTCTTTCACCACTTCCAGCAGTTCGGCCTGGGTGCGGCTGGCGATGTTGTAGAGTTCGCGGCTATAGGCCAGCAGGCTGTCCAGGCTGGGGCTTTGGGCGGCGTTCAGCTTGAAGAACTCGGCCGGCTCCTTGACGTCGAACAGCTGTTTTGCGGCGGCGGAGGTCTTCTCCACCGAGGCCTTGGTGGTGCTGACATTGAGGGCAATGATCTGCTGCACGCCGTCGAATGCCGTGGTGGCGTACTCGCTGGCGATATTCAACTGTTTACTCAGCTGCTGGTCCAGCTGCGACTTGGCCGTGGCAGTGGCGGCGGAAAACTGTTCGGTGAACGAAAACATGACTTCTCCTGAGAACGTTTATATTGCGCTGCAATAAAATCCATTCTAGCGGCGATTGTTGGCGAAGAAAAGTTATTTTTTTCGCCAAGCCAGCAGCTTGCAGAACGATATTAATGCACTGCAACATCGAGATAGTGTTTGCGCCCCGGCGCGCGCTCTGCCTACAATCGGCCATCGCAGCCTTGGGAGACAGCATGGACGCCGTGATGGACACAGTAATAAGGAACGCCACCCTGCCGGACGGCCGCCGCGGCATCGACCTGGCCATACTGGACGGCAAGATCGCCGCCGCCGGCGCCGCGCTGGGACTGAAGGGCGCGCAGGAAATCGACGCCGGCGGCGACCTGGTCTCGCCGCCTTTTGTCGACGCCCACTTCCACATGGACGCCACGCTGAGCTACGGCCTGCCGCGCGTGAACCAGTCCGGCACGCTACTCGAAGGCATCGCGCTGTGGGGCGAACTGAAGCCGCAGCTGACCCAGGACGCGCTGGTCGAGCGCGCCATGCGCTATTGCGACTGGGCCGTGGCGCGCGGCCTGCTGGCCATCCGCACCCATGTGGACGTGTGCGACGACCGCCTGCTGGCCGTGGAAGCGCTGCTGGAAGTGAAGCGGCGCGTGGCGCCCTACCTGGACATGCAACTGGTGGCCTTCCCGCAGGACGGCCTGCTGCGCAGCCCCACCGCGCTGCCCAACCTGAAGCGCGCTGTCGCCCTGGGCGTGGACGTGGTGGGCGGCATCCCCCACTTCGAGCGCACCATGGCCGACGGCGCCGAATCGGTGCGCATCCTGTGCGAATTCGCGGCCGGGCAGGGCTTGCGGGTGGACATGCACTGCGACGAATCGGACGACCCGCTGTCGCGCCACATCGAAACCCTGGCCTACCACAGCCACCGGCTCGGCCTGCACGGCCGCGTGGCCGGCTCGCACCTGACCTCCATGCACTCCATGGACAACTACTACGTGAGCAAGCTGCTGCCGCTGATGAAGGAAGCCGGCGTGGCGGCCATCGCCAATCCCTTGATCAACATCACGCTGCAAGGGCGGCACGACAGCTATCCCAAGCGGCGCGGCATGACACGCGTGCCCGAGCTGATGGCCGCCGGCATCGACGTCGCCTTCGGCCACGACTGCGTGATGGACCCCTGGTACAGCCTGGGCTCGGGCGACATGCTGGAAGTGGCCCACATGGGCTTGCACGTGGCGCAGATGACGGGCCAGGACGCCATGCGCGCCTGCTACGCCGCCGTGACCGAGGCGCCGGCCCGCATCCTCGGCCTGCACCACTATGGACTGGAGCCGGGCTGCCACGCCGACCTGGTGCTGCTGGACGCGGCCAGCCCGGTGGAGGCCATACGTCTGCGCGCCGCGCGCCGCATGGTGATGCGGCGCGGCAAGGTCATCAGCGAATCGCCGCGCGCCGTGGCGCGGCTGAACCTGCCGGGCCGCCCGGAACAGGCCGATTTCCGACACTTATCCTAGCCCATGCTGATACTCGAAACCGAACGCCTGCAATTGCGCACCGTTAGCCCCGACGACGCGCCCTTCTATCTGGAACTGGTCAACGAACCGTCGTGGATACGCTTTATCGGCGACCGCGGCATCCGCACGCTGGACGCGGCGCGCGCCGCCATCCTGGACGGCCCGGTGGCCATGTACGAGCGGCTGGGCTACTCGCTCTACCTGGTGCAGCGCCGCAGCGACGGCGCCCCCCTGGGCATGTGCGGGCTGATCAAGCGCGACGTGTTGCCGGAGACCGACATCGGCTACGCCATCTCGCCGCGCTACTGGGGCCAGGGCTACGCCTACGAAGCGGCGGCCGCCGTGGTGGCGCACGCGCGCGGGCCGCTGGGGCTGGCGGCCCTGATGGCCATCACCTCGCCCGACAACGCCGCCTCCATCCAGCTGCTGGGCAAGCTGGGCATGCAGTTCGTCGAGCGCACCCGGCTGCAAGGCTGGGACGGGGCCAGCAACGTCTACCGGCTGGCCTTGTAAAGGACAAACTTGGCTTTTCCCTTGCCGAAGCGCATGATGGATGTACGTGGCGCAGACCACACATCGTGTTGTATTTCCAAGGGGAATCACCATGAAGTTCTCGAACCTGAAGATAGGCGTGCGGCTGGGCATGCTCAGCGGATTTTTCTTCGTGGCGCTGCTGGTGGTCGGCTACGTCGGCTGGGATGCGCTCAATTTCATCAAGGAACGCAACGGCGAGGGCATGCAGCGCTCCGTCACGCTGACCGAGGCGGTGGACGCGGCGCGCAGCGCGCAGGTGGAATTCAAGACCCAGGTGCAGGAGTGGAAGAACATCCTGCTGCGCGGCAATGATCCCGACAATTTCAAGCGCTACTCGGCGGCCTTCGTCCAGTCCGGCAAGCAGGTGCAGGGCGAGCTGCGCAAGCTCGACGGCCTGCTGGCCAGGCTGAAGCTGGCCACGCCGCTGGTGGGCGAGGCCATCAAGATGCAGGACGAACTGGGCGCGAACTACCTGCAGGCGCTCAAGCAGTACGACTCCGCCAATCCGGACAGCGCCAAGACGGTGGACGGCCTGGTGAAAGGGATGGACCGCGCGCCGACCCGGAAGATAGACGATATCGTGGCCTACATCGGCGCCGAGGCGCGCCGCCTGGCCGCCGAGATGGAGGCGGACAACCAGTCGGCCCACCGCAGCGCCAGCATCTCGCTGCTGGTGATGCTGGTGGCCACGCTGGCGCTGGGCAGCGTGCTGGTGACGTGGATGATACGCGGCATTACGCGGCCGCTGAACCAGGCCATCGGCATCGCCAAGACGGTGGCGGGCGGCGACCTGCGCTGCCGGGTGGACGGTGCGGCGGCGGCGCGGCGCGACGAAGTGGGCGAACTGCTGGCCGCGCTGCAGCAGATGAGCGACAACCTGGCCGGCATCGTGGGCCGGGTGCGGGCCGGCACGGACACCATCGCCACCGCCAGCGCCGAGATCGCCACCGGCAACCTGGACCTGTCCTCGCGCACCGAGCAGCAGGCCAGTTCGCTGGAGGAGACGGCCTCGTCGATGGTCGAGCTCACCAGCACAGTGCGGCAGAACAACGAGAACGCCGGGCAGGCGCGCCGGCTGGCGCACGCCGCCTCGGAAGTGGCGGTGCGCGGCGGCGCCACGGTGTCGGAAGTGGTGCAGACGATGGGCGCGATCAACGAATCGTCGCGCCGTATCGTGGACATTATCGCGGTGATAGACGGCATCGCCTTCCAGACCAACATCCTGGCGCTGAACGCGGCGGTGGAAGCGGCGCGGGCCGGCGAGCAGGGGCGCGGCTTCGCGGTGGTGGCCAGCGAAGTGCGCAATCTGGCGCAGCGCTCGGCGGCGGCGGCCAAGGAAATCAAGGAACTGATCGGCAACTCGGTGGCGCGGGTGGAAACGGGCAGCCGGCTGGTGGGCGAGGCGGGCGTGACGATGGCCGAAGTGGTGGCCAGCGTGGAGCGGGTCAACGCCATCATCGGCGAGATCGCGCTGGCCAGCGGCGAGCAGCGCGACGGCATCGAGCAGATCAGCACCGCCATCAGCCAGATGGACAGCGTGACACAGCAAAACGCCGCCCTCGTCGAACAAGCGGCCGCGGCCGCGGATTCCCTGCAACAGCAAGCCCAGGTGCTGACCGAAGCGGTCAGCATCTTCAAGCTGCACGACGCCCCCGCGCTCCCCCGCCGCCCCCTGCAAGCCCTCCCCACCTAAGCAAGCTGAGCCGCATTCGGGGTCAGACCCCGAATGCGGCTCAGCTTGCTAAGCGCTATCGCTGTCCTTTGTGGGAGACGCCCCTGGCTAAGCGAACTAAGCCGCATTTGGGGCCTGACCCCGAATGCGGCTGAGGTTGTTAGCGGGGAGGGAATAACCAGCGTAGGGGGATTGCGACGCGGGCGGCCCAGGATTTTTCGTTGTGGCTGCCGCCGGCGGCTTCGTGGTAGTAGAGGTTTTCGCCTTCGCGGTAGCCTTGCGCCAGCATGACCGCGCGCATCAGGGCGGTGTCTTCGAGGCCGTCGTCTATGGTGCCGGCGTCGAGGTAGAACTTGACCGGCAGCACCGGCACCTTGCCGATCAGGCTGCGCTGGTTCCACCAGAAGGAACTGGAGACGCCGCCGGCCTTGGCGTAGATGTCGGGCCGGTGCGCGGCGATCAGCACCGAGGCGATGCCGCCCAGCGAGGAGCCCATGATGGCGGTGTCTTCCTTGCCCGGCCGCGTCCGCAGCGTGCGGTCGATATAGGGCTTGACCGTGTCGACCAGGAAGCTTTCGTAGGCGGCCAGCTTGCCGCCGCCGTAGCGGGCGTCGCAGCAGGGCGTGTATTCGTTCATGCGGTCCGGCGTGTTGTCGATGCCGACCACGATGATTTCGGCCATCTTGCCTTCCGCGACCAGCTGGTCCACGGTCTCGTCCATGCCCCACTCTGCGCCGTAGGCCGCCGTCTTGGCGTCGAACAGGTTCTGGCCGTCTTGCATGTAGAGCACGGGGTAGCGGCGCTCGGGCTGCGTGCCGTAGCTGGGCGGCAGGTAGATCCGCAGCGCGCGCTTGTTGCCCAGTTGTGGCGAGTCGAATTGCTCGATGATGCGCACTTCGCCGCGCGGCACGGCGGCCTTCTCTACTGGCGCCGGCGCTTCCAGCTCCAGCACCAGCGCCGAGCGCGCCGGCAGCGTGATCTCGCCGTCCAGCGCGTAGCGCTTGCCGCTGATGACGTCCGTGCCGCCCGCCACGCCGGCCAGCATTTCGTGGAAGCGCGCCGCCTGCAGCGTGACCGGCTTGGCGTTGCGGTTCAGCGCCACCATCACCTTGCTCTTGCCGTCGTAGCGGAAGTAGACGTAGGCGTCCTGCTCGGGGCCGTAGTGCATCAGCTTGCCGTTGTGGATCGCGCTGGCGCCCTTGCGCCAGTTGAGCAGCTTTTTCATGAAGGCCTGCGCGCCGCGCTGCTGTTCGCTCAGCCCGGCGCCGGTGAAGGCGTTCACCTTGTCGCCGGCCCAGCCGCCGGGGAAGTCGTGGCGGTAGGTGGCGTCGTCGCGCGCGCCGGTGCTGCTGGTCATCTGGATTTCGGTGCCGTAGTACAGCTGCGGGATGCGCGGCATGGTCAGCACGTAGGCGATGGCCATGCGGTACAGGGCGTCGTCGTTCTTCAGCTCGCTGAACAGGCGCGGCATGTCGTGGTTGCCTTCGAACAGCACCAGATTGCTCGGCATGGGGTACAGATAGTCCTGCGCCAGCGTCTCGTACAGATTGGTCAGGCTGGGCTCGCCTTCGCCCTGGCCGGTCAGACCCTTGCGCAGCACTTCGTTGAGCGGGAAGTCCATCATGCTGGGCATCCAGGAGGCGTAGCCGTCGTGGTTGCGCTTGCCGTATTGCCAGTGCGCCACCACGGGGACCTGGCTGCTCCATTCTTCGCCCACCAGGTTCAGCCTGGGGTATTCGGCGGTGATGCGGCGCGACCAGGCGCTGAGGAAGGCGGCGTCGGAGTAGCCGTAGGTGTCCACGCGCAGGCCGGACAGGCCGGCGTATTCTATCCACCAGATGTTGTTCTGGATGAGGTAGGTGGCCACGTGGGGATTGGCCTGGTTCAGGTCCGGCATATTGGGCGAGAACCAGCCTTGCGTGAAGTTGCGCTTGTCTTCGGCGGAGCCGTAGGGGTCGGCCACCGCCACGCGGTGGTGGCGGGTGGGCAGGTATTTGCCGCCGTAGTTGATCCAGTCCGGCGTGGGCATGTCGCGCATCCACCAGTGTTTGGCGCCGATGTGGTTCAGCACCACGTCCTGGATCACGCCTATGCCCAGGCTGCGCGCCTTGGCGCTGTAGCTGCGGTAGTCTTCGTTGCTGCCGTAGCGCTCGTCCACCTTGTAGTGGTCGGTGGCGGCGTAGCCGTGGTAGGAGTAGGCCGGCATGTCGTTTTCCACCAGCGGCGTGGGCCAGACCATGGTGTAGCCCATGCCGGCGATGTAGCCGAGCGCGTTTTCCATGCCTTGCAGGTCGCCGCCGTGGCGGCCGCCGCCCTTGCTGCGGTCGGCCCGCTCGGCCAGGCGCGGGCTGTTGTCGTTGGCCGGGTTGCCGTTGGCGTAGCGGTCCGGCATCAGCTGGTAGATGGCGTCCTTGCCGGAGAAGCCGGCGCGATCGGCCGAGCCGGGCTCGCGCGCCAGCAGTTCGTAGCGGTAGGTGGCGCCCACGCCGCCCTTGGCGGTGAAACGGATATCAAACTTGCCGGGCTGGGCGCTGTCGTCCAGCGCCAGGTCGATGAACAGGTAGTTGCGGTTGGCCACGCGCTCCACTTTGTCGATGCGCACGCCGGGGTAGCTGATGCTGGGCTCCAGGTCGGCAATCTGCTTGCCGTGCACCATCAGCTGCAGCGTTTTGACGCGCATGCCGGTCCACCACATGGGCGGCTCCATATGGTCGATGCGATAATCTTCGGCCGCCAGGGCGGGCAGGGCGCAGGCGGCCAGCAGGGCCGTGGCGATCAGGCGTTTCATCAGGCTGTCTCCGTGTTCTCGCAGCGTAGTACTGCTACATGCTTATCATGTTTATTGGGATAATACAGGGGAAATGCGGAGTTTTTCTATCTAGTTTGGGTACAGGAGGGGTAATGGCGCAACGTGGCCGTGTACAAGTTTTGGCTGGCCTGGGGCTGGCGCTGCTGGGCGTTTCGCTGCCGTGCCGGGCGCAGCCGGCAGCGGGCGAGGGCAGTTTTGTCGTGCTGGATAACTTCGCGTCGGCCCAGGTGGCGCCGCGCAAGGTGGTGGTGTGGCTGCCGCCCGGTTACGATCCCAAGGGCGAGCGCTACCCGGTGCTGTATATGCACGACGGCCAGAATCTGTTCGATCCGGCCACTGCCATGGGCGGCCAGGCCTGGGAGGTGCACAAGCGGCTGGCCGCGCTGGCGGCGGCGGGTGCGGTGCGGCCCGCCATTGTCGTCGGCATCGCCAGCACGCGCGACCGGGCGCGCGAGTATGCGCCGGCCGAGGCCGTGGAGGCGCTGGCGCCGGAGCTGCGCGCCGCGCTGCTGGGCGATCCGCCTGTGCCGGGCGGCCTGCCCACGCTGTCCAGACAATATTTGCGCTTTATCGTCGACGAGCTCAAGCCGGCCATCGATGCGCGCTTCCACACCAGCCCGGAGCGCGCCGACACCTTCATCATGGGCTCGTCCATGGGCGGCCTGGTGTCGCTGTATGCGCTGGTGCGCTATCCGGAGGTGTTCGCCGGCGCCGCCTGCCTGTCCACCCACTGGCCGCTGACCACCAATTTCAACATGCTGTTCGACAAGGAGGACGCGCGCCCGGTGCGCTATGCGGCCGCCTATTTCGACTGGCTGGGCCGCAAGCTGCCGCGCGCCGGCCGCCACAAGCTGTATTTCGACCATGGCGACGCCACCCTGGACGCCCTCTACGCGCCTTACCAGCAGCAGGTGGACGGCATCGTGCGCGCCAAGGCCTACCGCATGGGCGTGGACTGGATCTCCCAGGTCTTCCCCGGCGCGGACCACAGCGAGCCGGCCTGGCGCGAACGGGTGGAGGTGCCGCTGCGCTTCCTGCTGTCACGCTGAAGTGGTCTGGCAGCACATTCTGTAGTTCAACTACAGCCCCTCATGGATGGTCATGTAGCTGAAATACAACGAGAGCGGCATCTTCATAGGCAGGCCAAGGGAGCAAATGCGTGATATTGCGTAGCCCGGATGAACTTTAATTGACTCACTATCTAGTTTTAGTACAAAATTCCACATAGAACGTCTTGAGAGCGTTTGCTTTGCTGGCTCCCGTGTAGTCGAAAAACAGCCTGCGGGACTTTTGATCTGTCTAAAGAGGGGACATCCTTATGAAGAATTTCGCATCTGAGCGCTCGCAGCGCGCAGCCGTGCAACTGAGCCTGCAGCTGAGCCCTGTGGCCGCGGCATGCGCCTTGTTCGTTTCGGCACTGGCCGGTTCGGCCCACGCCCAAGTGGCAACCAGCGGCGCCGCCGCAGAAGCACCGATGGCCTCGGTCACCGTATCGGGCATCCGCCGCGGTATTGAAGATGCGATCTCGGTCAAAAAAGACGCTTCCTCCATCGTGGAAGCCATCTCGGCGGAAGACATCGGCAAGCTGCCGGACGTGTCCATCGCTGAATCGATCGCCCGCCTGCCGGGTCTGGCTGCGCAGCGCGTGGCCGGCCGTGCCCAGGTGATTTCCGTGCGTGGCCTGTCCCCCGACTTCTCCACCACGCTGCTGAACGGCCGCGAGCAAGTGTCCACCGGCGACAATCGCTCCGTCGAGTTCGACCAGTACCCGTCCGAGCTGCTGAGCGGCGTGACCATCTACAAAACCCCGGACGCCGGCCTGGTTGGCCAGGGCCTGTCGGGCACCATCGATATGCAGACCGTGCGTCCGCTGGCCTTCGGCAAGCGCACCGTGGCGCTGAACGCGCGCGGCGAGAAAAACTCGCTGGGTTCGATCGCCAACGCCAAGTCGACCGGCAACCGCTTCAGCGCCAGCTACATCGACCAGTTCGCCGACCGCACCATCGGTATCGCGCTCGGCTTTGCCCACCTGGAATCGCCGGTGCTGGACAACGAGACCGGTCTGTACGAGCCGTGGAAGAAAGACTCCCGCCCAGGCGTGCCTGCCGGCACCTACATCATGGATGGCATCAAGGCCGTGGCCCGCAGCGGCGTGAACAAGCGCGACGGCGTGATGGGCGTGCTGCAATATCGTCCTAACAAAAACTGGACCAGCATCGTCGACGTGTACGCGTCCGAATTCCGCCGCGAAGAAACCGCCAACCAGATCGAGATCAACCTGGGCGGCTGGAACGGCAACAACACCCCGGCCTTCGGCTACAGCAACGCCAGCATCGTCGGCGGCGCCCTGGCCAGCGCCACCGCCAACGGCGTCTACCCGCTGGTGCGCGGCATGTACAACGACCGCAAGGACAAGATCCACGCCATCGGCTGGAGCAACACCCTGAAGCTGGACGACTGGACCCTGTTCGCCGACCTGAACTACTCGAAAGCCAAGCGCAACGAGCTGAGCCTGGAAAACAATGCGCAGCTGGGCAACGGCCTGGCCACCAACGACGGCGCCGGCAATGCCTACCTGGATTCGGCCAAGCTGACCTTCAACACCGGCACCTACTCGACCATCGGCCTGGGCCGCAACTACAGCAACCCTGCCACGCTGTTCATCGGCCCGACCATCTACGGTTCCGGCTACGGCAAGACGCCGCGCGTGGAAGACGAGCTGACCGGCTTCAAGCTGGTGGCCAGCGCACCGGTGCCGACCATGCTGGAGAAATTCGTGTCCGGCATCGACGCGGGCATCAACTACACCGACCGCAGCAAGAAGAAGCGCCAGCCTGAAGGCAACATCAACCTGAACGGCACCAGCCCGGTCAGCCTGAACACCGACTTCCTGTACGGCGCGGCCGACCTGGGCTTCGCCGGCGCGGGCATGATCCCGACCTGGAACGTGCCAGCCATGGTTGCCAAGTACATGACCTTCAAGCCGACCGACACCGAGAGCTACCTGATCTCGAAGGGCTGGGACGTGAACGAGAAGATCACGACCACCTTCGTCAAGACCAACCTCGAGGCGGACCTGGGCAGCGTGACCATGCGCGGCAACGTGGGCATCCAGGCCCAGCACACCGACCAGTCCTCGGACTCGAACTACTACGACGGCACCGCGCCGGCGGGCCAGCAAGTCAAGCCTGTGCATGACGGCAAGAAGTACACCGACTACCTGCCGAGCATGAACCTGGCGTTCGCGTTCGAAGGCCAGCAGACCCTGCGCCTGGCGGCCGCCAAGCAGATCGCGCGTCCACGCGTGGACCAGCTGCGCTCCGCGCTGGACTTCGGCGTGTCCGACACCACCTTCAAACCGGGCGGCAGCGGCGGCAACGCCAAGCTGGACCCATGGCGCGCCAACGCCTTCGACATGTCGTATGAGAAGTACTTCGACAAGAAGGCCTACTTCGCCGTGGCCGCGTTCTACAAGAAGCTGAACACCTACATCTTCACGCAGACCAAGGACTACGACTTCTCGAAGTTCATCCCTGGCACCAAGGCGCGCCAGGCGATCGGCGACTACTCGGCGCCGTACAACGGCACCGGCGGCTCGCTGAAGGGCGCGGAACTGTCGGCATCGCTGCCGCTGAACCTGGTGACCAAGACGCTGGACGGCTTCGGCGTACAAGCCAGCCACACCTACAGCGACAGCTCGATCACGATCGAAGATCCTAGCGGCAGCATCGGCTCCAAGATCCCGCTGCCAGGCCTGTCGAAGCACACCACCAACCTGACGGTGTACTACGAAAAGAACGGCTTCGAGACCCGCATCAACCAGCGCAAGCGTTCGGACTTCGTGGGTGAGATCGGCAACTTCTCGAACGACCGCGCACTGCGTTATGTGGTCGGCGAGAACATCATCGACTTCCAGGTGGGCTACTCCTTCGGCGAAGGTCCGCTGAAAGGCCTGGGCCTGGTCGCCCAGGTGAACAACCTGCGCAACGCCGCGTATGAGACCTACACCGGCACCCGCAACCAGCAGCTGGAATACCAGAAATACGGCCGCACCATCCTGGTAGGCGCGAACTACAAGTTCTAAGCCTGTTTAGCTGGATATGAAAAACCCCGCCATGCATCGCATGGCGGGGTTTTTTTCGTGCCGTGATTTAGCGGGCGTGCGATGCGTAGGGCGGGTTAGCGCCGCGAGGCGCGTAACCCGCCATGGCGCCGCCGCCTACTTCTTGGCTGCTTCCGCCGCCGCCAGCTGGCGGTTCTGCTCGTCAAGCCAGGTCTTCAGCGGGGCGAAGTAGTCGAGCAGCGCGGAGCCGTCGATGCGGTCTTCGCCGGTGGCCGCTTTCAGCGCTTCAGGCCAGGGCTTGCTGGCGCCCATGGCCAGCATCTGCTGCAGCTTGGCGCCGGCTTTCTGGTTGCCGTACACCGAGCAGCGGTGCAGCGGGCCGGTGTAGCCGGCTTCGCGGCACAGGGCGCGGTGGAACTGGAACTGCAGCATGTGCGCCAGGAAGTAGCGCGCGTAGGGCACGTCGGCCGCCACGTGGTACTTGGCGCCGGCGTCGAAGCCGCCCGCCACCATGGGCGCAGGACGGCTCACGCCCATGTACTGCTCGCGCAGCTGCCACCAGCTCTTGTCGTAGTCGGCCGGCTGGGTCTTGCCGGCGTAGACGTCCCAGCGCCATTTGTCCACCGAGTAGGCGAACGGCAGGAAGGCCACCTTCGCCAGCGCGCGCTGCAGCAGTTCGCCGATGTCGGCGTTCGCTTCCGGCACCTGGTCCATCAGGCCGACCTTCTTCAGGTAGTCCGGCGTGATCGACAGCGCCACGGTGTCGCCGATGGCTTCGTGGAAGCCGTCGTTGGCGCCGCCCTGGAACAGGAAGGACTGCTTGTTGTAGGCCAGGTCGTAGTAGATGTGGCCCAGCTCGTGGTGGATCACCTTGAACTCTTCGTCGGTCGGGCGGATGCACATCTTGATGCGCACGTCTTCCTTGCCGTCCATGGTCCAGGCGGACGCGTGGCACACCACGTCGCGGTCGCGCGGCTTGGTCAGCAGGGAACGCTGCCAGAAGGTCTCGGGCAGTTTTTGCATGCCGAGCGAGGTGTAGAAACGCTCGGCGTATTGCGTCATCTGCTTGGCGTCGGTCTTGCGCTCTTCCAGCACCTTGGTCAGGTCGAAGCTGCTGGCGTTGCTGGCCGGTTTCAGCAGCGGGTAGATGTTCTCCCAGCTCTGGCTCCACATATTGCCGAACAGGTGGGCGGGGATGGGGCCGCTGGCCGGCACCACGTCCGGGCCGTAGGCGGCGCGCAGCTTGTAGCGGGTGTAGGTGTGCAGCGAGTCGTACAGCGGCTTGACCTGCTGCCACATGCGCTCCATCTCGGCCGAGAAAGCCTCCGGCGGCATGTCGTACTGCGAGCGCCACAGGGCGCCGGTGTCGGCGAAGCCCATTTCGCGCGCGCCCTTGTTGGACAGGGCCACGTAGTCGGTGTACATCTGCTTGTACGACGGCGACTGCGCGTGCCAGCCCAGCCATACTTCCTTCAGCTTGGCCGGATCGCGGCTGGTGGCCAGCGTTTTTTCCAGCTCGCCCAGCGGCAGGCATTCCTGGCCGCCGGTGGGACAGTATTTGGCTTTGCCGTAGGCGCCGTTCAGCGCGGCGTTCTTGGCGGCGTAGGCTTCGCGCTCTTTCGGGTCGGACAGCATCAAGGTCAGCTGCAGCAGCTTGAGCTTGCGCGCGTAGTCGTCCTTGAGTTTCAGGCCGTTGTAGCGGCGCGCGCCGAGGGCGGCTTCGCCTGAGGCGCTCAGCTGGCGCTCGCCGAAGTAGGTGGCCAGCGCTTCGGTGTCTTCGGTGATGAAGTTCTGCGCAACCCATTGGGCGCGGGCGCCGTCCAGGTTCAGCTTTTCCAGCTTGGCTTCGGTGTCGTTCAGGAAGCGTTCGGCTTCGGCGACGGTGGGTTTGCTTGGCGTGCTTTTGGCAGGCGCTTTTGCCTCCTCTGCCTGGGCGGGCTGGAACGCGCAAGCGGCCAGCATCACGGCGGCGGGGATGGCTTTCAGATACAGCGGTTTTGGCACTGCAGTCTCCTTCTGGTTGGTGAGCCGACTAATATACACCGGCCAGTAGCCAGGCGGCAGACCCGCAGGCATAGCTTGCCACGCCGAGCAGGGCGGCCGCGCGCACGGCGTAGGAAAGCAGCAACACCAGCAGCAGGCAGGCGCCGGTGAGCGCGCCGGCCCAAAGCAGGACGCCGTGCGTGCCGCCCATGGCCTGGACCGCGGCGGACAGCGCCAGCGCCAGCGCCGCCGCGCCGCCCAGCCGCAGGCGGCGGCGCAGCGCCGGCGGCGGCTCGGCGCCGCGTCCGCGCAGGTCCGCGTAGTGGCGGTCCGTCGCCATGCTCAGCGCGAACATGCCGCCGTAGCTGAGCGTGAACAGCGCGAGCAGATGAAGGTAGGGCGGCGGGATGCTCATGTCGTCTCCGGCATCGGCGCGGGGGCGGACGCGCGCTGTCCGGCGGGGGCGCCGGCTGTGCGGGCGGCGCCGTCCTTTGCGGCGGGTGCTTCCTTGGCGCGGCGGCCTAGGCGCTGGGCGGCGCAGGCCAGCAGCAGGCCGAGGGCGAACACGGTCAGGTCGAAACCGGCGACGGCGGCCGGGCCACGGCTTTGCAGCAGCGTCACGCCCAGGTGCGAACTGGTGGTGAACACATTGAGCACCGGTATGCCCATCAGCAGCAGCGCGCCGGCGCCGAGCTGGAGGCGCCACATCAGCCGGTCCGGGCGGATCTGCGCCAGCACCATGGCCGCGCCCCAGGCGGTGAAGAACCACGCGATCTCCGTTTCCGGCCGCTCCGCCACGCCGACCGGCACCAGCCGGTTGGCCCAGAAGTAGGCGCCGTAGGCGATCGGCAGGCCCGCGATGGCGCCCAGGTTGAGCGCCTCCACCAGCCGCGTGCCGAAGCCCACTTTGCCGCCGGCCTTGAGCGCCTTGGCCTGCCGCTGCCGGCTCTTGACCGCCCACAGCAGCGCGCCGGTGGCCACCATGGCGCATCCCGCCAGGCCGGAGATGAAGAAGAAGCCGCGCATCAGCGGGCCGGCGAAGCGCGCGATGTGCAGCCCGTACATCACGCCGTGCGTGGCCGCCGCGCCGCTGGGGGCGTCGCCCGCCTGCGCCAGCAGCGCGCCGCTGGCGCCGTCGAACTGCATGGCCGGCTGCTTGCTCGACAGCTCGCGCCCGGCCGCGCGCGTGACCGAGATGCGCGCATTGGCGTCGTTCGGATTGGCCACGCTGAAGCCGCCCGCCGCGCGCCCGCCCCAGTGCCGCTGCGCCTGTTCGATGATGGGACGGATCGCCGCCAGCGGCGCGGGCACGCCCGCAGGCTTGGCCGGCGCGCCGGCGCTGGGGAAGACCTCGGCATTCATGGCCTCGCGGTCGCCCTGGTAGAGCACTTGCGTGGCGGCGGGCATGTACAGGAACATCAGGGTCACCAGGCCGGTGTAGGTGATCATCAGGTGGTAGGGCAGGGCCAGCACGGCGGTGGCGTTGTGCGCGTCCAGCCAGGAGCGCTGGCCCTTGTTGCCGCGGAAGGTGAAGAAGTCCTTGAAGATGCGCTTGTGCGTGATCACGCCGCTCACGATGGACACCAGCATGAACATGGCGCAAAAGCCCACGATCCAGCGCGCCCAGAGCGGGGACATGTAGTGCAGGTCGAAATGCAGGCGGTAGATGAATTCGCCGCCGCGCGTCTCGCGCGGGTCTTTCAGCTCCACGCCGCTGGCCGGGTCGATCAGGGCGGACTTCAGGCCGCGCTTGCCCTTGTCCGGATCGGAGTAGGCTATGCGCACGGCGGGCGTGCGCTCGGTGGGCAGCGTGACGAACCAGCGCTTGGCGTCCGGCGCGCGCTCCTGCAATGCCTGCACCGCCATGCTGGCCGCAGTGGCGGCGGCCACGCCGCGCACGTGCACGGCGTGCAGCTCGGGCTTCATCCACAGGCTGATCTCGTCGCGGAAATAGCTGGCGGTGCCGGCGCTGAAGACCAGGAACAATATCCAGCAGACTAGCAGGCCGGACCAGGTGTGCAGCCAGGCCATCGCCTGGCGGAAGCCGTCTTTCATGGGAACCTCGGCAGGACATAAGCGGCGCAGGCCAGCGCGGCCGCCGGCAGCAGGAGGCCCAGCCAGGCGCGCGCCGCGCTGCGGGCGGCGAACACCCACAGCACCGCGCACACATAGATGGCGAAGGACAGCAGCGTAGCGGCCATGACGGCGTCGGCGCGGCTGACGGAAAGGATAGGCAGCAGCAGCGCCAGGAAGGCGGTGGCCGCCGCCGACAGCGCGTAGCCGCCGATGATCGCGGCCACGGCGCGCGCGGCCACGCCGAGCCGGTAGGCCAGCGGCGCGGTAAGTATGGGCGCGCGCATGGCTTTACCAGGCGTAACGCGCGGTCAGCGCGGCGGTGCGGCGCTGGCCGTAGAAGCAGTCGCCGCGCGCCAGGCAGGTGGAGATCTGCACCTTGTCCGCCAGGTTGGTGACGTTGAAGGCGAAGCGCCACGGGCCGCTGCTGTAGGCCAGCATGGCGTCCAGCAGGGTAACGCCCGGCGTTTCCAGCGCGTCCAGGCCGTCCCAGGAGGACGACAGGTGGCGCACGCCGCCGCCCGCGCTGAAGCCGTTCCGGCCGGCGACGGCGAAGCGGTGCGTGAGCCAGGCCGACACGTTGTGTTCGGGGACGCCGCTCAGGCGCTTGCCCTGGTCGGCGCCGTTGCTGCGGGCCACCTTGGCGTCGGTGTAAGCGTAGCCTGCGGTCCAGCTCCAGCTGCGTCCCAGGCTGCCGCCGCTTTCCAGCTCCAGGCCCCGCACCTGCACTTCGCCGATCTGGATGCTGTTCAGCGGATTGGCCGGGTCGGTGGTCTTGCGGTTGCTGTCGCGCAGGTCGTACACGGCCAGCGTGGTGTTGAAGTCGCCGTTCTGCGGCTGCCATTTCACGCCCGCCTCCCACTGCTTGCCGCGCTGCGGCACGAAGGCCTTGCCGTTCAGGTCCACGCCGCCCAGCGGCAGGAAGGACTCCGAGTAGCTCACATACGGCGCCCAGCCCTGGTCGGCCAGGTAGAGCAGGCCAACGCGCTTGGTGGTGGCCTGGTCGTCGGTACGGCCGGCGGGGCGGCCTTCGATGTCGTTTTCGGCGGAGTCGCGGCGCAGGCCGAGCAGGGCGGTCCAGTTGGGCGTGAACTTGAGCTGGTCCTGCAGGTACAGGCCTTTCTGGTGCAGCCTCGTGGTGGGCAGGCTGGCCAGCGACGCGGGCGCCTTGTAGCTGCCGTACACCGGCGCGTACACGTCCAGCGGGGCCGCGCTGCCGGTGCCGCGCGCCTGGCGCGTTTCCACGCGCTGCAGGTCGAAGCCGGCCAGCAGGGTGTGCCGGATGCCGCCGGTGGCGAACTGCGCCTCCAGCTGGGTGTCGGCCAGCAGGGTGTCGAGTTCATTGAGCTGCTGGATCAGGTCGCGGTTGATGGTGCGCTGGTCGGCGTTGAAGACGGGCCGCGCGGGGCGGCCGGTGGCCGGCACGGCGGTGAAGCTGGTGTAGGCGCTGCGGTAGTCCACTTCGCTGTTCGACTTGCGCACCGTCTGGCGGATCTGGACGCCGTTCCGGAAGCGGTGGCTGACGATGTAGCCCAGGTTGGTCTGCTCGGTGTTGTAGGCGTCCCAGCCCGGTTCGCCGGTGAAGGTGCTGGTGTCGATGCGGCCGAATTTGGACGGCAGCAGCGTGCCTTGCCACGGGAAGAAGCCTATCATCGAGCCGCTCTTGTCCTCCTGGCGCAGCGCCATCAGCGTGAGCGAGGTGTCGCCATTGGGCGACCAGGTCAGCGACGGCGCGAACACGCGGCGGTCGTCCGCCACATGGTTCACCTGGGTGCCGCTGTCGCGCGCGATCGCCACCACGCGCGCCGCCCAGTGGCCTTGCTCGTCGAGCACCTGGTTGATGTCGGCCGAGAGCTGCTTGCGGCTATGGCTGCCCAGCTGCAGCTGCACTTCGCGCTGGTTGTTCGACAGCGGGCGCTTGGAAACGAGGTTGACCACGCCGCCTATGCCGCCCTGGCCGTACAGCACGGACGAGGGGCCGCGCAGCACTTCCACGCTCTCCAGCGTGTACGGGTCGGGACGGGTGGTGTTGTAGGAGCCGAAGTTCATCTGCACGCCGTCCTGCAGCAGGGCGGGGTTGCCGCCGCGCGAGCTGATGGAGTCCACGCGGCTGTCGAAATAGGCGGAGACCAGGCCGGCGCTGTAGTTCACGGTCTGGCGCAGCGTTTGCGCGCCCTGTTCCTCGAAGCGCTCGCGCAGGATCACGGAGATGGATTGCGGCGTTTCGATCAACGGCGTGTCGGTCTTGGTGCCCACGCCGCCGCGCCGGGCCGCGTAGTTGTCGTCCTCCTTCCTGCCGTCGACGGTGACGATCGCCATCACGGCGGGAGCGGCTTCCGCGCCGTCCGCCGGATTTTCGTTAGCGAAGGCGAGGGGAGCGCCGCCGAGGGCGGCGAACAGCAGTGCCGAGCGCACGGCGGCGCCCAGCGGTGTACGGGGAAAACGAGGGTGAGGCATCTGGCCATCCTTGCAGGGTTGGATGGCTGGCGATGCGCTGGCTGATTTAAATGAGAATGATTCTCATTATATTATTAACTACGCAATCATGCAAGTTGCAGATGGTGGATCAAGGAGCTGGCTCCGGCGGGGTCTCCTCCAGGTCGGCCGCCAGCAGCTGGTTCATGCGGTCGCTGGTTTCGCGCAAGGCGACCGCGAACTTCTCCTCGTCGCCCCACACCTTGGCCAGCGCCGCCACCATGTCCTCGTCGTGGCGGCGGAAGCTGGCGCTGGCTTTGGCCGCCGCTTCCGGCGCCAGGCCCAGTGCGCGCAAGGCTTTCTCGCCGATGGCCAGGCCGCCCTCGAAGGTTTCGCGTTCGACGACGTGGGCGCCCCGGTCCAGCAGGCGGTAGGCGTGGCGGCGGTCGTAGGCGCGCGCCAGGATGGTGAGGTTGGGGAAGTACTGCCTGGCGATTTCCACCAGCGCCTCGGCCTGGTCGCGGTCGTCGATGGCCACGATCAGCAGCTTGGCCTGGGCTGCGCCGGCGGCGCGCAGCAGGTCGAGGCGGGTGGCGTCGCCGTAGTAGACGCGGCGGCCGAAGCGGCGCACCAGCTCCACCTGTTCGGCGCTGGCGTCCAGCGTGGAGATATTGAATTTGTTGACCATCAGCAGACGCGCGGCGATCTGGCCGAAGCGGCCGAAGCCGGCCACGATCACGTCCGGCTCGTGCTCCAGCGCGCCCGCTTCCGGTTCCGGCTTGCTGGAAAAGCCGGGCCCGGCCAGGCGTTCATACAGGATCAGCGCGAAGGGCGTGAGCGCCATCGAGATGGCGACGGCGGCCACCGACAGCGACGAGACGTCGGCGGCGATCACCCCGGCGGCCGAGGCGAGGCCCAGCAGCACGAAGGCGAACTCCCCGCCCTGGCTCAGCGCCGCGCCGGTCTGCGCCGCCGTGCGCGAGGGGATGCCGAACACGCGCATGATGCCGTAGACGATGGCGGTCTTCACCGTCATCAGGCCGAACACCATGGCCGCCAGCAGGCCGAGGTGCTGCGCCGCCAGCGCCAGGTTGACGCTGGCGCCCACCGACATGAAGAACAGGCCAAGCAGCAGGCCCCGGAACGGCTCGATGTCGCCTTCCAGTTCGCGGCGGAATTCGCTGTCGGCCAGCACCACGCCGGCGAGGAAGGCGCCCAGCGCGGCGGACAGGCCCACCGCTTGCATCAGCAGCGACACGCCCACCACCAGCAGCAGCGCGGCGGCGGTGAAGATTTCGCGCGAGCGTATCTTGGCGATGTAGCGCAGCGCGGGCCGCATCAGGAAGCGGCCCACGACGATGACGATGACCACCGCGCCGATCACGGCGGCGGCGTGCACCCAGGCCGGATAGCCTTTCAGCAGGCCGGTTTCGGCGGCGTTGCTCACATTGTCGTCGGCCAGCAGCGGCAGCGCCGCGATCATGGGTATGGTGGCCACGTCCTGGAACAGCAGGATGCCTTGCGCGGCCTGGCCGGTGGGCGTTTTGCGCAGGCCTTTTTCCTCCAGCGACTGCAGCACCACGGCGGTGGACGAGAGCGACAGGATGAAGCCCAGCGCCACGGCGGCCTGCCAGTCCAGGCCGAAGGCAACGCCGATGGCGGCCAGCGCCAGGCCGCTGAGCAGCACCTGCAGGCCGCCCAGGCCGAAGAAGGCGGTGCGCATATGCCACAGCAGGGAGGGCTGCACCTCGAGGCCGATCAGGAACAGCATGATGACCACGCCGAATTCGGCGAAGTGCATCACCTCGGCGGGGTCGTGCACGAAGGCCAGCGCGGAAGGGCCGATCAGCAGGCCCGCCACCAGGTAGCCCAGCACGGAACCGAGGCCGAGCCGCTGTGCCACCGGCACCGCCAGCACGCCGGCGGTCAGGTAGACCAGGGCCATCAAGAGGAGATTGGAGCCTTCCATCGCAGATCCTTTACTGTGTGAGACAGCAGTATGCGGTGGCGTGGCGGATTTTACAATTGCGCGGGAGGGGGAGGCGCGGGATGGCGGCGCGGGATGGCAGGTTACGCGCTGCGCGCTAACCCGCCCTACGCAACGTATGGCAATTTGGCGAACCGTAGGGCGGGTTAGCGCAGCGTAACCCGCCAATCCGCCGCCGCAGCAGCTTAGCGCAGCGCGATCGCCACGGTGCTCGCCGCGCGCGCCGTGGCTGGCACCTGCACCGTCAGCAGCTGCCGCTTGGCGTCCCAGCCGAACTTCACAGGCTTGCCCTCCAGCGTCACGCCCGCCGGCTTGGCGGCCACGTTGTGCACCGTCAGCGCCACGCTGCGCGCCGGACGCTGATACTGCTTGCCCACCTCGGACTCCAGCGTAATCACCAGCTGCTGCGCGCTGGCCGCGCTGGCGAAGCGCACGATCTCGTACTTGCCCTTGGCGTAAGCATCCGGCGTCGCCCCATCATCGTCATACAGCTTGCCGCTGCCCGACAGCGCGGCCGCGTCATGGTAGTAGTGCAGCTCCAGCTTGCGCGTGCTGTACTCGCGCGTGCTCTGCACCGGCGCCACCATCGGAATGAAAGCGCCTGCGCGCACGAACACCGGAATATGGTCCAGCGCCACCGGCACCACGGCGGTACTGCCGCCCGGGTAGCGGCGCCCGCTGTTAAAGTCGAACCACGCAGGGCTGGTGCCCGGCAGGTAGACCTCCTTGCGGCGCGCGCCCGGCTCGGTAATCGGCGCCACCACGAACTCATGCCCCCACAAATAGGACGACACCAGATTGCGCGCGCCTTCGTTCTGCGGCTCCTCGTACAGCATGGGGCGCATCAGCGGCAAGCCCAGCTGGCTGTTGTCGAATCCCAGCGTGTAGTTATACGGCAGCATGCTGTAGCGCAGGCGGATGGCCTCGCGCGCCAGCGCCTTGGTGGCCTCCTCGCGGAACACCGGCTCGGACGGCACCTCCTGCTGCGCGTGCGGGCGGAACACCGGCTGGAACACGCCGTACTGCAGCCAGCGCGTGTACAGTTCGTCGTCCAGGTAGGCGTTGGCGAAGCCGCCCAGGTCCGAGTGCATATAACCCAGGCCCTGCATGCCCATCTGCACCGCGATCTCCGGCTGCGCCTTCAATCCGCCCCAGCTGCGGTTCACATCGCCCGACCACGGTATCAGGCCGAAACGCTGCGAGCCCGAATAGCCGGCACGCATCAGGATGAAGGGGCGTTCGTTCGGGAAGTCCTTCTGGTAGCCCTCAGCGATCAGGCGCGCCCAGTCATGCCCGTAGGTGTTGTGCACCTGGTCGGCGGTGCCGGTGCCGTGCTGCACGGTGGACGGATGCACTTCCGGTTCGCCCAAATCGCCCCACCAGCCGGCCACGCCGTAGTCGTTGCGCAGGCCTTTGTAGATATTCCAGAACCAGTCCTTGCCTTCCTTCTTGTAGATGTCGATCAGGCCCGTGTTCCCGAAGTAGAAGTCGTAGCGCGCCGGGGCGCCGGCCGGATCGGTGGCCAGCGCCTTGTTGTCCACGGCGTCCTGCCACTTGCTGGAGGAGGTCAGCACGAAGGGCTCGGTGATCAATACCGTCTTCACGCCCTGCGCGGCGAAGTCGGCCACCATCTTCTTCGGCGTGGGGAAGTTGTCCTTGTCGAAGGCCAGGTTGCCCATGGTGCCCTTGATGTCCTTGCCGAACCAGTACAGGTCGAACACGATGGCATCCAGCGGGATCTTCTCGTCGGAGAACTTCTTCACCACCGCGCGCGCTTCCTGCTCGCTGTGGTAGCCGAAGCGGCTGGCGAAATTGCCGAAGGCCCAGCGCGGCGGCAGCGGCTGGCGGCCGGTCAGGCTGGTGTAGTTGCCCACCACGTCCTCCCAGCTGTCGCCCGCGATCACCTGGTAGGTCTTGCGGCCGCTGATGGTCTCATAGGCCAGCGTGTTGTCCTTCTTGCTGTCGAAGTCCAGGTGGCCGATGGCCGCGTTGTCGAAGTGGAGCGCATACATCTTGGACGACATGGCCACCGGCAGCGTGAAGTTCAGCAGTTCCGAGCGGTCGTCGTAGCCGTAGTGGGCCTTGTTATATAAGGTAAAGCGGTTGCCGCGCCGGTTCATGCCCACCGCGCGCGCGCCGGCGCCGTACAGGGCTTCGTCCGCGTCGAGTTCGAAGTCGATCACCTCGGCGCCGTCCTTTTTGGCGTAGCCGCGCTTCTCCATCACCAGCGGCTTGCCCTTGTAGGCGTAGGCGATGCGGAACGGCGCCTTGGTCACCGTGACGCTGATGCCGCCCGCCACCGCATATTCCAGCTTGCCGCCGTTGTCCTTCAGCGTGGCGCTGTCCTTGCCGGGCGCCAGCACCACCGCGTGGGATGATGGATCGTATGCCTCGCCCTGCGGGATAAACGTGGTTTCCACGATACGCTGCGAATACGGTTTGATGAGGTATTTGCCGTCGCTGGTAGTAATCTCTAGCTGGTTGCCGTTCAGGGTGGCGCTTTGCAGTTTGCGGTCGGCGTTCTGGGCCAGCGCGAGGGGGCTGGCCAGCAGCAGGAGGGCGATCTTGGCTAAGGTAGGTGTTGTCATATAGTTTTCTGTTATTTGACTACAAAACAGTGTCTCGAAGTGGGCTGAAAGCAGGCTAACCTTCTAATTCTACTATGAGTACGTGGATTGACATCGCAATATCACCGTGTTACTTTACTACAAAGTAGCGCTACACATTCCGTCCGGCATCCAGCCAGGACCATAAAAATCGGGGACAGGCAGGTATGCAATCACCATCCATCAAGCCCAGGCTGAGTTTCTGGCAGCTCTGGAACATGAGCTTCGGCTTTTTCGGCATCCAGTTCGGCTTTGCACTGCAGAACACCAACACCAGCCGCATCTTCGCCACGCTGGGCGCCGGCGCCGACGACCTGCCGCTGTTCTGGCTGGCCGCGCCCGTCACCGGCCTGCTGGTGCAGCCGATTATCGGCTACCTGAGCGACAACACCTGGCATCCGCGCTGGGGCCGCCGCCGTCCCTTCTTCTTTGTCGGCGCCGTACTGGCCTCGCTGGCGCTGTTCCTGATGCCCAATTCCAGCGCGCTGTGGATGGCGATTGCCGTCCTGTGGCTGATGGACGCGGCCATCAACGTGTCGATGGAGCCGTTCCGCGCCTTCGTCGGCGACAAGCTCGATTCCTCGCAGCAGACCACCGGCTTTGCGATGCAGACCTTCTTCATCGGCTGCGGCGCGGTGATCGCCTCGCTGCTGCCTTACCTGTTCGCGGACGTGCTGGGCGTGAGCAATGTGCCGGTCAACGGCGCCATTCCGGACAGCGTGCGCTACTCCTTCTACGCCGGCGGCGCCGCCTACTTCCTGGCCGTGATGTGGACCGTGCTGACGGCCGACGAGATCCCGCCGGAGAACCTGGAAGCCTTCCGCTCCGAGCGCAAGCCCGGCCTGAAGCACGCCATCGTTGAAATCCTGGGCGGCTTCATGAGCATGCCGAAAACCATGGTGCAGCTGGCCTTCGTGCAGTTCTTCACCTGGGTGGCGCTGTTCGCCATGTGGATCTACACCACCAACGCCGTGGCCGACAATGTGTTCGGCACCGCCGACGCGCAATCGGCCGCCTTCCAGGAAGCGGGCAACTGGGTCGGCATCATGTTCGCGGTCTACAACGGCGTGTCCGCGCTGGCGGCCTTCATCCTGCCGATCTTTGCGCGCGCCACCAGCCGCAAATTCGTCCACATGGTCTGCCTGGTCATCGGCGGCGCCAGCCTGATGAGCATTATGCTGATCCATAACCTGAATCTGCTGATGGTGCCGATGATAGGTGTGGGCATTGCGTGGGCCAGCATCCTGACCATGCCATACGCCATCCTGGCCGGCGCGCTGCCTGCCAAGCGCATGGGCTTCTACATGGGCGTGTTCAACTTCTTCATCGTCATTCCGCAAATCCTCAGCGGCCTGCTGCTGGGCTTCGTCACCAAGCACTTCTTCGCCGGCCACACGGTCAGCACGGTGGCGCTGGGCGGCGCCAGCATGGTGCTGGCGGGCGTGTTGACGCTGTTCGTGCACGAACACGGCGCCAAGCGCGCCGCGCTGCCGGACGGCGCGGCCAAGCAAGCTTCCTGACGGCCAGCGCAGGCCAGCCGCGCGCCGTTTTGCCGCCAAACGCGGTAAAACGGCGGTTGCGCCGCCGCCTGGCGGCATCGATCACCGATCATCGAGCGGAGCAACCATGGCTATCCAGACAGTTAATACCCAACCCATTCCCGGCCAGCGGCCCGGCACTTCGGGCCTGCGCAAAAAGGTCCACACCTTCAGCCAGCCGCACTATCTCGAAAACTTCATCCAGAGCGTGTTCTACACGCTGGGCGACTGCGACGGCAAGACGCTGGTGTTGGGCGGCGATGGCCGCTACCACAACCGCGCCGCCATCCAGACCATATTGAAGATGGCCGCCGCGCACGGCTACGCGCAGGTGCTGGTGGGGCAGGGCGGCATCCTGTCCACGCCGGCCGTCAGCTGCGTGATACGCAAGCGGCAGGCCTCGGGCGGCATCATCCTTTCGGCCAGCCATAATCCCGGCGGGCCTGACGGCGATTTCGGCGTGAAGTACAACATCGCGGCGGGCGGCCCGGCGCCGGAGAGCGTGACCGAAGCCATCTTCCACCATAGCGAAACCATCACCCAGTACCGCATCAGCGATGCCGCCGATATCGACATCGACACCATCGGCACCGCGCAGCTGGAAGGCATGCGCGTGGAAGTCATCGACCCGGTGGCGGACTACGCCGAACTGATGGCGCGCCTGTTCGATTTCGACGCCATCCGCGCGCTGTTCGCCGGCGGCTTCACCATGCGCTTCGACGGCATGCACGCCGTCTCCGGGCCTTACGCCAAGGCCATCATCGAAGGCATGCTGGGCGCGCCTGCGGGCACCGTCATCAACGCCGTGCCGCTGGAGGACTTCGGCGGCCACCACCCGGACCCCAATCCCGTCAACGCATCCGAGCTGATTGCGCTGATGGCCGCCGCCGACGCGCCCGACTTCGGCGCCGCCTCCGACGGCGACGGCGACCGCAACATGATCCTGGGCCGCAAGTTCGACGTCACGCCGTCCGACAGCCTGGCCGTCCTGGCGGCCAACGCCGCCGTGGCGCCGGGCTATCGCAGCGGGCTGAAAGGCATCGCCCGCTCCATGCCCACTTCGCGCGCGGCGGACCGCGTGGCTGCGGCGCTTGGCATCCCCTGCTACGAAACGCCCACCGGCTGGAAGTTCTTCGGCACGCTGCTGGACGCCGGCATGGCCACGCTGTGCGGCGAGGAGAGCTACGGCACCGGCTCGGACCACGTGCGTGAAAAAGACGGCGTGTGGGCGGTGCTGTTCTGGCTCAACCTGCTGGCCGCCAGCGGCAAGCCGGTGCAGCAGATCGTGGCCGAGCACTGGGCGCGCTTCGGCCGCCACTACTACTCGCGGCACGACTACGAAGCCATCGACAGCGAAGGCGCGCGCCTGCTGATGGCCGACCTTCGCATCAAACTGCCGGTACTGGCGGGCACGGTGCTCAACGCCCACACCGTCGAATTCGCGGACGACTTTGCCTACACCGACCCGGTGGACGGCTCCAGCGTGCAGCAGCAAGGCGTGCGCATCGTCATGAAGGATGGCTCGCGCATCGTCTACCGCCTGTCCGGCACCGGCACCGAAGGCGCCACCCTGCGCGTCTACCTTGAACTGTTCGAAGCCGACCCAAGCCAGCACCACCGTCCCACGCAGCAAGCGCTGGCAGGCCTGATCGCCGCCGCAGAAAGCGTGGCCAGCATCGCCCTCCATACGGGCCGGGCCACCCCGACCGTCATCACATAACCATAGGAACCCCTGCATGAAACTATCTCCCATCGCATTGTCTTTGGCGCTGCTCGCGGGCAGCATGAACGTACAGGCGGCGCAGCCTGCAAAGGCCAGCCCGAAGCCGTTCCTGTGGGAGAACGCCACCGTCTACTTCCTGCTGACGGACCGTTTCAACAATGCGGACCGCAGCAACGACCTGTCCTACGGCCGCAAGGCCGACGCGGCGCCGCAGCGCGGCTACATGGGCGGCGACCTGAAAGGCGTGCTGGCCAAGCTGAAAGCAGGTTACTTCGACAGCCTGGGCGTGGATGTGCTGTGGCTCACGCCGCCCGTGGAGCAGCTGCACGGCTCGACCGACGAAGGCACGGGAAAATCCTACGGCTTCCACGGTTATTGGGCCAAGGACTTCACGGCGGTGGACGCCAACCTGGGCACCGGGAAGGACTTCAAGGACCTGGTCGACGCGGCCCACGCGCGCGGCATACGCGTGCTGCTGGACGTGGTGATGAACCACACCGCGCCCTTCACGGACGCCGAACCTGCCTGGCCGCTGGACTGGGTGCGCCTCGATCCCGCCTGCACCTACAAGGACGTGGCGACCAACGTCGACTGCACGCTGGTGAAAGGCCTGCCCGACGTGCTCACCAACAGCAACGCCAACGTGGCGCTGCCGGACGCGCTGGTGCAGAAGTGGAAGAAGGAAGGGCGCTACGAACGCGAGGTGCAGGAGCTGGATGCATTCTTCGCCCGCACCGGCTATCCGCGCGCGCCGCGCTACTACCTGATGAAATGGCACGCCGACTGGGTGCGCAAGTTCGGCGTGGACGGCTTCCGCGCGGACACCGTGAAGCACACCGAGCCAGGCATATGGAAAGAGCTGGGCACGGTGGCTGCGGCCGCGCACGAGGACTGGAAGCGCGCGCATCCCGGCAAGGTGCTGGGCGACGGCAAGTTCTACATGCTGGCCGAGGTCTACAACTACAACATCGCGCACGGCCGGCAGTTCGACATGGGCGGCGGCGCCATGGTGGACTTCTACGACAACGGCTTTGACAGCATGATCAACTTCGGCCTGGTGTGGGACGCGAAGCAGGACTACGAAACGCTGTTCAGCAAATACTCGGCGGCGCTGCAAGGTCCGCTGAAAGGGAAATCGGTGCTCAACTACACCGCTTCGCACGACGACGGCAATCCATTCGACCCGGCGCGCAAGAAGCCGTTTGAGACGGCAAGCAAGCTGCTGCTGGCGCCGGGCGGCGCGCAGATCTACTACGGCGACGAAACCGCGCGCCTGCTGGACGCGCCCGGCGCGCAAGGCGACGCGAAGCTGCGCACCTATATGAACTGGGACGACCTGGCGAAGAACGCCGCGCGCGACGGCTACAAGGTGGCCGATGTGCGCGCGCACTGGGCCAGGCTGGGGCAGTTCAGGCACGCGCACGTAGCGGTGGGCGCAGGCGTGCACGAGAAGATTGCGGACCAGCCGTACACCTTCAAGCGGATTTACGAGAAGGATGGGGTGAGCGACAAGGTGGTGGTGGCGCTGGACGTGCCAGTGGCGGCGCGCAGCGTTATCAAGGTGGGCGGTGTGTTCGCCGACGGGCAGAAAGTGAAGGACTACTACTCGGGCGCCAGCGCGGTGGTCAAGGATGGGGGCGTGACGCTGGCGGTGAAGGGCGGGGTAGTGCTGCTGGGGGCGGCCGCGCAGTAGGCGCTTTGGCGGGTTACGCGGCGCTGCGCACCGCTAACCCGCCATGCCAGCGCGCCGCTTACTCAACAAAAACCACCGCCGTGCGCGCCGGTATCGTGAATCGCCCCGTGCTGCTGTCATATCGTGCCGCCTGCGCGCGCGGATCGGCGGCGCCTGGCGCGGCGTGCACCGGATGCAGGCGGTAGCGCTTGCCCTTCTCCTCCTCCGCCACAATGCTCTGCTCCACCTTATCCACGTTGATCAGATAAGTCACCGTCTTGAACCCCGCGCCAGCGTAGCCTGCTCCATCCAGCCGCGCGGCCACCACCGTCGGCACCTGCGCCGAACCGGTGTTCAGGAAGCGCAGGCGCTGGCTGATGTCCGCCGCCGTGCGCATGCGGAACAGCGTGCTGCTGGCGCGGATCCTGAGCAGGTCGCGGAAGGTGTCGCGCGCAAACGCGATATCGGCCGGCGCCGGCTTGAGCGCCGCGTTAGCCAGCAATGGCTTCATCAGCGCATAGTCCTTGCCATTGTCCGCCTCCGGCGGCAGGCCCACACCGAAGTAATTGTCCTGATACGTCCAATCCAGCCGGTTGAACCAGTCGCCCGATTCAAAGCTGTTTCGGTCCAGCGACTTGGAACGCAGAATGTCGAAACCCGCGTGGTAGTAAGCCACACCCTGGCTGAACGCATTGATCGCCGCGCCCAGCATCTGCACGCGCGCGCGCTCGGCGCCGCTGGTGGCCAGCGGCAGGCGGAACACGTTCACGTCGTACATGGTCTGGTTGTCGTGGTTCTCCACGTAGTTCACCACCTCGCCCGGCTCGCTGGCGTAGCCCGCTGGCTGGCCGCTGTAATCGATGGCCTGCAGCTCCAGTTCCTTGTCCTGCCAGGTCTTCATCCGGTACGTGCGCACGCTGCCCGCCAGGCCCACGCGCACCAGATCGGCCGCGCGCAGCAGGTCTTCCTTCGGACGCTGGCCCGCATGCGCGTTGGCGTCGTACACCAGGCCATTGATATAGCCCTGCATGCTGAACATCTTCTCGCCCGAATCGCCCGCACCGCCGCCGCGCACCGCGTCGCGGCCACGGTCGCTGAAGGTGCCGATGCCGCTGCCGTTCAGCGACAGCTGCGACGCCTGCACGAAGCGCGCGCCGTTCTCCACTTCGCCGAAGTTCCAGCCTTCGCCGATCAGGTTGACCGGTGCGCCGCCGCGACTGCGGCCGGCGGCCTTGTCCACGCGCGCCTGCAAGGCCTCCATCGCCGCGCGCGGCTGGTGACCCATCAGGTCGAAGCGGAAGGAATCGATCTTGTAGTGGCGCGTCCACAGCTCGGCCGAATCGACCATCAGCTTGGCCATCATCATATTCTCGGTGGCCGTGTTGTCGCAGCAGGTGGAGCGCTCGACCACGCCCTTGGCGTTCAGGCGGTGGTAATAGCCCGGCACCACGCGGTCCAGCACGGACTTCTCTTCCTGGCCGCCACGGTAGGTATGGTTGTAGACCACGTCCATGCCGACGCGCAGATTGGTCTTGTGCAGCGCCATCACCATCTGGCGGAACTCGATGATGCGGCGCGCGCCGTCGGCCGGGTCGGTGGCGTAGCTGCCCTCGGGGGCGCTGTAGTGGTAAGGGTCGTAGCCCCAGTTGTAGCAGTCCTTGATGAAGGTGGCCGCCACCAGCGCCTGCTGGCCTTCGCCGTCCGGCGCGCCGCTTGGCTGCGGCACAACGCAGCCTTGCTCTGGCACGGAGCCGATGTCGTACACCGGCAGCAGGTGGATGTCGGTCATGCCGGCGCGGCTCAGCGCGGCGAGGTGCTTCATGCCGTTGGAGCCGGTCTCGGTGAAGGCCGTGTACTTGCCGCGGTTGGCGGCGCTGACGGTGCTGTCGTTGATGGAGAAGTCGCGCACGTGCAGCTCGTACACGGACATATCGGTTTGCGCGGCGACTTTTTTCGGCACCGGCGCCTTGTCCCAGCCTGCGGGCTTGAGCTTGGGCGAGTCCAGGTCGGCGATGTAGCTGCGCAGCGAATCGGTGGTGAGGCTGACGGAATAAGGGTCGGTGACGAGGTTGCGCACCAGGCCCTTGCTCGGCGCGACGACGTCCACCGCATACTTGTAATACTTCCCGGCCAGGTTGCTGCGGCGCGAGGCGGACCAGACGCCGGTGGCCGCGTCGAAGCGCATGGTTTCCATGCTCGCGGCCTTGCCGTAGCCGTTGTCATACACGCAGACGGAAACCTGCTGCGCGGTCGGCGCCCACAGTTTGAAGGCGGTATGGCCCTTCGCCACGGTGGCGCCAAGATCTGCAACGCGGGCAGCGGGCGCATACAGGTCATCCAGCGCGCCGGCGATCTGCAAGGTGGTGGCGTCGCGCACGGTGCCGTCGGCGTTTTCCTGCACCAGCACCAGTTGCTGCTTGAGCAGGGCCGGGAGCCTGGACTGGTCGGCCGCCTGGACGGCCAGCACCGGGCCGCTGCCCACGTATTTGAAGCGCTGGGCCGCGTCGGCGGGGACGGCGGCGGTATGGACGCCCATCGCCAGCGCGCCATCCGCGCCGGAGACTTTGGCGCCTGCGGCGGCGCTGATCTGGCCGGAGGCCGAGTGATACAGCTTGAACGAGCCGCTGGCGTCCGAGCCCGGCCACTTGGTCAGCTGGCGGTTCAGCCAGACTGCGCGCGCGTCGAAGGTGTTCGACTGCTGCAGCACCGTTTCAAACGGCGCATCGCAAGCGCCCAGCTGCACCGACGCCTGCGCCCCGAACGCCGCCGTCACCAGCGCCGCGCCCAGCGTCAGGCGCACTCCCATCTTCCCAGCCATAGACTCGTCTCCAAAGTAGTTGAGCTACAAAATTGGCATTTGTAGCTTAGATTTGTCCGATATGGTAATCCAGTTGCTGTAGCTTTACTACGAATTTCGCTGGCGACGGCTATTTTTTGCCGGTGCTGATTTGATATTTTTTGAGCTTGTCGTACAGGGTCTTGCGGGGCACGCTGAGGTTGTCGGCGGCGAGGGCGACGTTGCCGTCGGCGGCGGACAGGGCTTGCACGATCAGGTCGCGCTCGAAGTTGTCGACCTGCTGGGGGAGGGAGGAGGCGTCGGGTGCTGCGCCGGGGATCGCGGCGAGGGGTGCGGAGATGCTGGCGGAGGCTGGCGCCGAGGGCGCCGGGGGCGCGAGGGTGGGCGCCAGGCCCAGCGTCAGGCGTTCGGCGAAGTTGCGCAGCTCGCGCACGTTGCCGGGCCAGTCGGCGGCCTGCCACGCGGCCATGTCCTGCGCGCTCCATTGCGGCAGCGGGCGCTGGTAGCGCACTGCAGCTTCCTGCACGAAGTGGGCCAGCAGCAGCGGGATGTCTTCGCGCCGCTCGCGCAGGCGCGGCAAGTCTATCGTCACCACGCCGATGCGGTAATACAGGTCTTCGCGGAACAGGCCTTGCGCGCTCAGTTGCAGCAGGTCCGCCTTGCTGGCGGCGACCACGCGGCAGTCGAGCGCCACGCCCTCGTTGGCGCCCAGGCGTTCCAGGCGGCGCTCCTGCAGCACGCGCAGCAGCTTCACCTGCAGCGCCATCGGCATGCTTTCGATTTCGTCCAGGAAGACCGTGCCGCCGTTGGCGTATTCCAGCTTGCCGATGCGGCGTTTCTGCGCGCCCGTGAAGGCGCCCGCTTCGTGGCCGAAGATTTCGCTTTCGAACACGGACTCCGGCAGCGCGCCGCAGTTGATGGCGACGAAGTTGCCCTTGCGGCCGCTGGCCGCGTGCAGCAGGCGCGCCATCACCTCCTTGCCGGTGCCGGTCTGGCCGTTGATCAGGATGTCCACACCCGCCTGCCCCACATTGCGCACCAATACTTTTAGCTGCTCGATGGCGGGCGAGCGGCCGATCAGGTCCGGCGTGTCCGGATGCAGGGCGCGCGCGGCGCGCAGCTCGCGGTTTTCCAGCACCAGGGTGCGGCGCTCCTGCGCGCGGCGCACCGCGTCCATCAGGCGCCCGGAGGCGAAGGGCTTCTCGATGAAATCGTAGGCGCCGCTGCGCATCGCCGCCACCGCCATGGTGACGTCGCCGTGGCCGGTCACGACGATGACGGGCAGCTCGGCATCCAGCGCGGCCACGTGGGCCAGCAGTTCCAAGCCGGAGCGGCCGGGCAGGCGCACGTCGGTCACCACCACGCCGGGGAAATCGGCGCGCAACAGCGGCAGCGCTTCTTCCGCGCTGGCGCAGGCCTGCACGGTGTAGCCGTCCAGTTCCAGGGTCTGCGCGGTGGCCAGGCGCAGCGCGGCTTCGTCTTCAATGAGGATGGCTTGCATTGGTGCTTTCCAGTTGCAGCGGCAGGCGCAGCACGAATTGCGCGCCGCCGCCGGGCAGATTATGCGCCGTCAGCTGGCCGTTCATCGCCTGCACGATGGACGACGAGATGGCCAGGCCCAGCCCGAGGCCTTTGCCGGACGGCTTGGTGGTGTAGAAGGGTTCGAACAGGTGCGCCGCCACCTGCTCGGGAATGCCGCCGCCGCTGTCGCTGATGCGCACTTCGGCGTGGTCGTCCACGCGCGCCAGGGCGATGCAGACCTGGCGCTCGGGCGAGTCCTCAACAGCGTCCAGCGCGTTGCGCAGCAGGTTGATGAGCACCTGCTCGATGCGCACCGCGTCGCCGGCCACCAGCAGCGGGGCAGCGTCCGGCTGCTGCGCCGTGCCGCCGTTGCCCGAACCGACATCGATGGCGAGCGCCACGCCGTGGCGGCGGAACTCGCTCTCCATCATGAAGGCCGAGGCGCGCACCGGCTTGGCCATGTCCACCGCGCAGATGGCTTCATCCTTGCGCGCAAAGCCCTTCAGCTGCGAAATGATGGCGCCCATGCGCGCGCTGGCGTCGCCGATGTGGCCCAGGTTGGCCTCCGCCTGTGCCGCCTGGCCGCGCTGCAGGAAGGTGCGGGCGTTGTCCGCAAAGGCGCGGATGGCCGCCAGCGGCTGGTTCAGCTCATGCGTCACGCCCGCCGCCATCTGCCCCAGCATGGCCAGCTTGCCCGCCTGGACCAGTTCATTCTGGGTGGAGCGCAGCATCTGCTCGGCCGCCTTCAGGCGCGCGTATTTGTTTTCCAGGTCCTGGTTGGTCTCGCGCAGCTGCTGCGTGCGCTCAACGATGCGGCTATCCAGCTCGCGCGCGGCCTGCTGCAAAGCCTGGCGCGACTCCTTGCGTTCCTCCAGCCTGCGCCGGCGCTGGTGCAGCGCCCACCAGGAGACGGCCGCACACGACAGCAGCAGCACCGCCGCCAGCGCCCACTGCAAGCCGGCGCGCGCCACCCGCGCCTGCGACGGGAACAGCATCAGCTGCCAGCCCAGGCGGCCCACCGGCCGCGCCGCGAACTGGCCCGGATGCGCGGGCAGCGGCGCCACCGTCTGTCCCATGTACTGCTGCGTGTGCGCCAGCTCCTGCGTGGTGGCCGCGCTGAGCGGTTGCAGGCTGCGGTAGCGCCATTGCGGCTGGTTGCTGAGGAAGATCACGCCGTGCCGGTCCGCCAGCGCGATGGCGTGCTCGCTGCTGCGCCAGGTCTGTTCAAAGTCCGCCAGGCTGATCTTGGCCACCACCACGCCCGCCACCGGTCCGCCCGCCGTGCCGTTGCGGTACACCGGCTGCGCGATGAAATAGCCGGCCTCGCTGGTGCTGGTGCCGATGCCGTAGAACAGACCCGCGCGGCCATGCAGCGCTTCGTTGAAGTAGGGGCGGTAGGAGAAATTCTTGCCGACGAAGCCGAGCGGCTGGTCCCAATTGCTCGCGCCCAGCGTGAGGCCGGTGCGGTCCATCATGTAGATGGCGCCGACCTTGGCTTGCTGCTGGATGGTTTGCAGGGACTGGTTGAGGCGCGCGATGGTGGGCGCGTCGTCGGGATGGGCCAGGGCCTGGATCAGGTCCGGCTGGAAACCCAGCACGAAGGGCAGGGTTTCATACTTCTCCATGGCCGACTGCAGATCCGGCGCCAGCAGCTCCAGCTGGCGCCGGCCCTGCTCCATCAGATCCGCCTGCGCGCGCAGCGTACCGGTCCACCAGGCCGCCGCGACAACCCCGGCAGCCCCCAGAAAGACCAGTACCCTGAACAGTTTTGCGCGCATGGTGCGATTTTACATCGGGGTCAGTTCTGTCATCACGTCATGCCTGCCGGCATGACGTGATGACAGAACTGACCCCACAGGTTTAGTCGACGGCGGCCATGCGCATTTCGTCGTTGTGGTGGCGCTGCTGCTCTTCCATCACCAGCATGCCGAGTTCGCGCTTGAGGGCGTTGAATTCGGCGGCGGAGGGGTCGCGCAGGCGCGGCAGGTCGACCATGATGTCGCGCTTGACCGTGCCGGGACGGTAGGTCATCACCACGATGCGGTCGGCCATGTAGATCGCTTCTTCTATGCTGTGGGTGACGAAGATGATGGTCTTTTTCAGCTCGGCCCAGATGCGCAGCAGCTCGTCCTGCAGGTTGCGGCGCGTGAGGGCGTCCAGCGCGCCGAACGGTTCGTCCATCAGCATGATGGGCGAGTCCAGCGCGAGCACACGCGCGATCGCCACCCGCTGGCGCATGCCGCCCGACAGGTCTTTCGGGAAGCGGTGGCGGAAGTCGCTCAGCGACAGCATGTCGAGCAGCTTGGCCACCGTCTGGTCGATTTCGCCCTGGGACATGCCTTTGATCTCAAGGCCGAAGGCGATGTTCTTTTCCACCGTCATCCACGGGAACAGCGCGTATTCCTGGAACACCATGCCGCGCTCGGGGCCGGGGCCGGTCACAATGCGGCTGTCGGCCGTGATCTCGCCGCTGGACGGCGGCGAGAAGCCGGCGATGGCGTTGAGCAGCGTGGACTTGCCGCAGCCCGATGGCCCCAGCAGGCAGACGAACTGGCCCTGCGGGATTTCCAGGTTGATGTCCTTGAGCGCCACCACTTCGCGGTCGCTGCTCTTGAAGACCTTGTTCACGCCGCGCACGGTGATGTGGCTGAAGTTCTTTTCCATTTTGCTCATCTCAGTTCTCCAGGCCACGGTGCCAGCGCAGCAGGTGGTTGTTCAGTTTGTTCATGCCGATGTCGATGCAGAGCCCCAGCAGGCCGATGCTGATCATGCCGGCGATGATTTTGTCGGACCAGAAGTATTCGCGCGCTTCCAGGATGCGGAAGCCCAGGCCGTTGTTCACGGCGATCATCTCGGAGACGATCACCACGATGAAGGCGGTGCCGATGCCGATCCGCACGCCCGACAGGATGTAGGGCACGGCCGCCGGCAGCATCACGCGGATGAACATGGTGCGCTGGTTCACACCCAGGTTGCGCGCGGCGCGGATGTAGATGCCGTCCACCTGGCGCACGCCGGCGATGGTGTTCATCAGTACCGGGAAGAAGGCGCCGATGGCGATCAGGAACACGGCCGGCGCGTTGCCCAGGCCGAACCACAGGATGGACAGCGGAATGTAGGCGATGGGCGGGATGGGGCGCAGCAGCTGCATCAGCGGGTTGAACCAGGCGTAGGCGCGCTGGCTCGATCCCATCATGAGGCCCAGCGGCAGGGCCAGGCCGGCGCCGATGGCGAAGCCGACCAGCACGCGGTACATGCTGCCCAGCGTGTCCATCCACAGCTCGCCCGATACGGCCCAGGCCAGCCAGGAGCTGGCGGACCCATCGTAGGCAGTCAGCGGCAGCGCGTATTCAGCCAGTTTCTGCACCACCGCCACCGGCGACGGCAGCACCTGCGGATTGACCCAGCCCAGCATGGCGCTGGCCTGCCACAGCAGCACGACCACGGCGGGCACCACCAGCCCGGTGCCGATTTCCCGCCAATTCATTTTTTTCATGATGTCCCCGCTTTACTTGATGTTCAGGCTTTTCTTGGCTTCGTCCAGCAGGTCGGTCTTGACCCACTCGCTGGCCACCGGCGCTTTGCGCATCTTGCCCACGCCGGTCTTGGCCATCACGTCCGTGGTGATCTGGATGTGCTGCGCGGTCACGTCGTAGGTGTAGGGCGAGTTGCTGATGGCGTCCTGGAAGTCGTCGGCCGTGATCTGGCTCTTGAAGATCACTTCGCGCACGTACTTCTCGGCGGTCGGCTTGCTGTCGATGAAGGTCTTGGTGGCCTGCACGAAGCAGTTCATGAATTTGGCGGCTGTGGCGCGGCGCTCCTTGTAGAACTTCTCGCTCATCACCATGGTGCGCACCGGCTCGCCGATCGGCGTGTCGTAGGGCTTCATCACTTCCACGCCGAAGCCTTTGTTGATGGCCTGCGAGGACTGCGGTTCCGATTGCATGATGGCGTCCAGGTTCTTGCCGAGCAGGGCCTGGTTCAGGTCCGCGAAGGCCAGGAAGATCAGCTGCACGTCCTTGCCCGGCTGGTCGGAGAAGGTGATGCCGGCCTGCTGCAGTTCGGCCGCCAGCAGTACTTCATGGATGCCGCCGCGCGTGACGCCGACTTTTTTGCCCTTCAGGTCCTTGATGGATTTGATGCCGCTGTCCGGGCGCGCAACCAGGCGCGCGCCGCCTTTGGCGAAGCCGGCCACCACGTAGATCGGGGCGCCGTTGGCGCGGCCCTGGATCGCCGCTTCGGAGGCGGTGGCGCCCACGTCCAGCTCACCGGCCAGGATGGCCTGCATCACGTCCGGGCCTTTGGCGAAGGTGTGCTCTTCGACCTTGATGCCGCATTTGGGCGCGATCTCTTTGATGTACGACACGGCGCCGTAGTGCGCGAATTTGAGGTTGCCGAGGCGGACCACTTCCTGCGCGCTGGCGCTGGTGGCGGCGAATGCGGCGGCGATGGTGATAGCGAGGGGAATGATACGGGTGATGCTCATGCTCGTCTCCTAAGCGGGTTTGTTGTAGGGAGCTATTGAGCAGATTCCGTGCCAAGCGGTCTTGAAAAGACAAGTGCTTGATTTGATTCGTTTGGTGCGCTGCCGCAGAGCGGCGCGGAGGGAAGGGCGTGCGGCGGAAATCCGGAATCGGCGCCGCGCCTTGTGCGGATTCCCGCTCAAAAAAATGAGCTGCGTAGGGCGGGTTAGGCGACGCCGTAACCCGCCGGTGCCGCCGCGACGCCTGCAATGGCGGGTTACGCGGGCACAGCCCGCTAACCCGCCCTACGCGGTGGATGGCGCGGAAGGTTATGCCGGCTTGGGCGCCGAGGTTTGCGGCTCAGTCGTGGTGCCGTAGCACAGATTCGGCTCGGGCTCGGGGCGGTAGTTGTCCACCATGCGGTAGCGCGTGGCGTACCAGGCGAAGATGGCCGCCGCCAGTCCCGCGAAGGCGGCGAAGAAGTACATCTGGAAGGCCATCACGGAGAAGCCGGTGCTGGCGATGTAGGCCGATACCGCTTCGTTCTTCACGCTGGAGTTCAGGATCAGCACCCACAGGTTGCCGACCGTGACCGCCAGGTACCACAGCGACATGATGGCGCCCTTCATCGAGGACGGCGCCTGGCTGTAGGCGAATTCCAGGCCAGTGGCGGACACCAGCACTTCACCGAAGGTCAGCAGCGCGTAGGGCAGGATCTGCCACGCCATGGACACCGGCGTGCCGCCGTCCATCACCACTTGGATGGTGCCGATCACCACCCACGACAGCGCGGAGAAGAAGATGCCGGCGCCCATGCGGCGCAGCGCGGTCGGTTCGATGCCGATGGCGCGCAGGATGGGCAGCAGGGCCAGGTTGTTGAAGGGGATCAGCAGCATCACCAGCAGCGGATTGAGCGCCTGCATCTGCGCCGGCACGAAGCTGAAGCTCCAGCCCAGCAGCTCGTAGGTCGGGTGGGTCATGTCGTTGGCCTGCACGATCCAGGTGGAGGCCTTCTGGTCGAACAGGGACCAGAACGGCGTCACCAGCGCGAACACGATGAAGATGCGCAGCACGGCGCGCACGCCGTCCACGCCTTCGTCGCTATGCTTGCCGCGTGCGCGTTCCAGCTGCATGGAGGTGCCGATGCCGCCGAAGGCCAGCAGCAGTACCAGCGCGGTGCAGGCTGCGATCACGAAGCCCCACTTGGGCGTCATGGCCAGCGAGCCCAGTGCGCCGATCACGCCGATGACGGCGAAGTGCAGGCCCGCGCGCGACTTGCCCGGCGCGGTGCTGAGCAGGGCGGTTTTCGCTACGTTCATGAAGGAGTTGGGATTCGGCGCGGCCGGCGGCACGTGCACGTATTTTTTGCGGCCCAGCCACAGCACGAAGGTGGCCACGAACATCAGGATGCCGGGAATGCCGAAGGCGACGGCGCCGCCGTAGTCGCGCAGGAAGATGGGCATCAGCAGCGAGGCGAAGAAGGAGCCGAAGTTGATGCTCCAGTAGAAGGCGTCGAACACCACCTTGGCGCGGTTCTTGTTGGTCTGGTCGAACTGGTCGCCGACGAAGGAGGCCACCAGTGGCTTGATGCCGCCCGAGCCGAAGGCGATCAGCGCCAGGCCCAGATAGAAGCCTTCCAGGTTTTTCTCGAACACCGCAAGGCAGGCGTGGCCCGCGCAGTAGATCAGGCTGAACCAGAACACCGTGTTGTATTTGCCGAAGAAGCGGTCGGCCAGCCAGCCGCCCAGCAGCGGGAAGAAGTACACGCCGATCACGAAGGTGTGGAACACATGCTTCGCTTCGCTGGGGCGGTCGGCCAGCGGAATGAACAGCAGCAGGGTGCTGATCAGGAATGGGGTGAGGATGTTGCGCATGCCGTAGAAGCTGAAGCGTTCGCAGGCTTCGTTGGCGATGATGTAGGGGATTTGTCGCGGCAGTGGCCCGTTGCCCTGCTGCGCTGCGGTTTGTGTCATTGGTTCTCCCTGTTGGTCTTTGCGGGATGCTATGACGAACCGGCTGCGCTTGGCAACTGGTATATGCAAGTTGCCGTACGGTAAATAACCGAAGGTGAATTGTAGTTTGACTACTCAGTGACTTTGCCTTTAAATTGCTATCTTATTGATTTTAAAGTGTATTATGTAATTTGTTGGCTGTGGTTTGTGATTGAAAAAAACAAATACATCATGTATATTCTCTACAAACTCCCTCTATGGATACCGACATGAGCAAAGAATTGTCTCCGAACTGGTGGCGCGAAGCGATCATCTACCAGGTTTATCCGCGCAGTTTCAAAGACAGCAACGGCGACGGCGTGGGCGACCTGCCCGGCATTACCGCCAAGCTGGATTACATCGCCCAGCTGGGCGTGGACATCGTCTGGATCTCGCCCTTCTTCAAGTCGCCGATGAAGGACTTCGGCTACGACATTTCCGACTACTGCGACGTCGATCCCCTGTTCGGCACCTTGGCTGATTTCGATGCGCTGATCGCCAAGGCGCACAGCCTGGGCCTGAAAATCATGATCGACCAGGTGATGTCGCACACGGCCGAAGACCATCCGTGGTTCGCCGAGAGCCGCAAGAGCCGCGACAATCCCAAGGCCGACTGGTACGTCTGGTCCGACCCGGCGCCGGACGGCTGCCCGCCCAATAACTGGATGTCGGTGTTCGGCGGCTCGTCCTGGCAGTGGGACTCGCGCCGCAAGCAGTACTACATGCACAACTTCCTGGTCAGCCAGCCGGACCTGAACTTCCACAACCCTGAAGTGCAGCAGGCGCACCTGGACGCGCTGCGCTTCTGGCTGGAGCGCGGCGTCGACGGCGTGCGCATGGACGCCTGCAATTTCCATTTCCACGACCGTTCGCTGCGCAGCAATCCGCCGGCGCTGGTGCGCGACACCTCCACCGTGACGGACGTGAACCCTTACGGCATGCAGGCCCACATCCACGACAAGACCCAGCCTGAAAACGTGGCCTTCCTGAAGAAGCTGCGCGTGCTGCTGGACGAATACGGCGCTGTCGCCATCGGTGAAGTGGGCGCGGACGATTCGCTGGCCGTCATGGCTGAATACACCGAGGGCGGCGACAAGCTGCACATGGCCTACAGCTTCAACCTGCTCACGCCGGTGTGCTCGGCCAAGCATATCCGCTCGCAGGTGGAGCAGTTCGGCGCGCGCGTGAAGGATGGCTGGGCTTCCTGGTCGGTGGGCAACCACGATTCGATCCGCGTGATGACGCGCTGGGGCGGCGAGAACCCGTCGCCGGAAATGGCCAAGCTGGTGCTGGCCATGCAGCTGTCGCTGAAAGGCACGCCTTGCTTGTACCAGGGCGACGAGCTGGCCTTCACCGAGGCGGACGTGCCTTACGAGCTGCTGCAGGACCCTTACGGCATCACCTTCTGGCCCGAGTTCAAAGGCCGCGACGGCTGCCGCACGCCTATCGCCTGGAACAAGGACGCGAACGGCGGCTTCACCAGCGGCAAGCCCTGGCTGCCGGTGGATGAGAAGCACGTTGCCCGCGCCGCTTCGGTGCAGGAAGCCGACGCCGCGTCGCCGCTGGCGTTTGCGCGCAAGATCATCGCCTGGCGCCGCACCATGCCGCAGCTCACGCGCGGCGACATCGTCTTCTTCGACACGCCGGAGCCGGTGCTGGCATTGCGCCGCGACCTGGCCGGCGAGCGCAGCGTGCTGGCCGTGTTCAATCTGGGCAAGGAGCCGGTGACGATTTCCTTGCCGCAGGCGGCTGGCGCGGAGACGATCACCGCAACCGGCCTGCCGGGCGAGGCGGGCGCCGATGGCACCGTCAAGCTGCCGGCCTACGGTGCCTGGTTCGGCTACGCGGCCTGATGCGGGGCGGGTCCGTTGACCCGCCGGGCGCCGTCGAAACGCTTGCATGGCGGGTCAATGACCCGCCCTACAAAAGCAGGTTTTAGGGTATGCTTGCCGCCTTCCGGGGCGTTATATTCCCAACAAAATAAAATCGACGATGAGACTAGCTGAAGTTGACCAAAAATCCAGCCGCACCGCTTTCGCGGACGGTCCGCGCCTGCTGGCCGATATCGGCGCCACGCATGCGCGCTTCGCGCTGCAGACCGGCCCGTCCGAGTTCCGCGCCGTGCGCGTGCTCAAGTGCGACGACTTCACCGGCATCGTGCCGCTGCTGCGCACCTATCTGTCCGACCACGCCGACATCACGCTGAACCACGCGGCCCTGGCCGTGGCCAACCCGGTCAGCGGCGACTACGTGCGCATGACCAACCGCGACTGGGAATTCTCCACCGACGAGGTGCGCCGCGCGCTGGGCCTGCACACGCTGCTGGTGGTGAACGACTTTACCGCGCTGGCGATGTCGCTGCCCGGCCTCAAGCCGGCGGACCTGATGCAGGTGGGCGGCGGCGCCCCTGCCAGCAATTCCGTCATCGGCGTGCTGGGACCGGGCACCGGCCTGGGCGTGTCCGGCGTGATTCCGACCGTGGACGGCTTTGTCACGCTGGGCTCCGAAGGCGGCCACACCAACTTTGCGCCCGCCGACGAGCGTGAATACGCCATCCTGCAGTACGCATGGCAGACCTGGCCGCACGTATCCACCGAGCGCCTGATTTCCGGCCCCGGCATGGAAATCATCTACCGCGCCATCGCCAAGCGCAACGGCCGCAACGTGAAAGACCTGAACGCGCAGGAGATCATGGCCGGCGCGCTCACCGACAAAGACCCGCTGTGCCTGGAAGTGCTGGAGTGCTTCTGCGCCATGCTGGGCGGCGCCAGCGCCAACCTGGCGGTGACGCTGGGCGCCTTCGGCGGCATCTTCATCGGCGGCGGCATCGTGCCGCGCATGGGCGAGTGGTTCGCTAGCTCGCCGTTCCGCGCGCGCTTCGAGGCCAAGGGCCGCTTCACTACTTATCTGTCCGAGATTCCGACCTACGTCATCACCACGCCGAATCCGGCGTTCTACGGCGTGGCGACGATTTTGTCCGAACACCTGCGCGGGCGCAGCGGCGCCAACACGCTGATGGAGCGCGTGCAGCATTTGCAGCACGAGCTGACTCCGGCCGAGCAGCGCGTGGCCGCGCTGGTGCTGGAGCAGCCGCGCCTGGTGCTGAACGAACCGATCGCGGACATCGCGCGCCTGGCCGAAGTGAGCCAGCCTACCGTGATCCGCTTTTGCCGCTCGCTGGGCTTCTCCGGCCTGGCCGACTTCAAACTGAAGTTTGCCAGCAGCCTGACCGGCGCCATTCCGGTGCGCCACAGCCAGGTGCGCGTGTCCGACAGCACGCACGACTTGAGCGCCAAGGTGATCGACAACACCGTGTCGGCCATCCTGAAATTCCGCGACCAGCTGGACGTGCGTTCGCTGGACAAGGCCATCGCCCTTGTGGCCAAGGCCAAGCGCATCGAGTTCTTCGCGATGGGGAATTCGCGCGTGGTGGCGCTGGATGGCCAGCACAAATTCTTCCGCTTCCGCATTCCTACCGCAGCCTATGGTGATTCGCACCTGTTCGTGCTGGCCGCCGGCCTGCTGAAGGCGGGCGACGTGGTGATCGCCATCTCCAATTCCGGCAAGCTGCCGGAGCTGCTGGACGCGGTGGACGCGGCGCGCGCGGCCGGCGCCGACGTTATCGCCATCACCAGCAGCCAGTCGCCGCTGGCCAAGCGCGCCTCGGTGTGCCTGGCGGTGGACCATTCGGAGGACAGCACCACCTTCCTGTCCATGATCTCGCGCATTTTGCAGCTGCTGCTGATCGACATTCTGTCGGTGGGTATTTCGGTGGACGCGCAGAACGCGGAGCTGGTGCTGGAACGCAAAGCGGGCGAGGGCGTGGAAGCCGACAGCCGCCGCCTACTGATTTCCCACCTGGACAGCTGACATGAAAATCTGCGCCACCGCCATTCTTGGCTTTGTGTTCGCCCTGCCGGGCGCCGCGCAGGCCGCCGGGGCCTGCACCTTCCAGCCGCCGTCCCCGGCGCTGCAGGCGCAGGCGTATCCGCAGCAGACCTTTGTGCGCAAGAAGAACAACGGCGCCGCCGAATCCGCGCAGGTGGAGAAGGACGTGCGGCTGGAGATCCTGCATTCGCAGTGCGTGGACACGCTGGTGACGGAATATACGCTGGTGCTGCCGCGTCCCGCCGGCGCGCATGATTTGAATTATTGGCTGGACTTTGCGGCTGCGGAAATGCAGCGCCTGAAAACCAGCAAGGCGGCGCGCGACGTGCCCGGCCTGCTGGCCTTCCTGAAAAAAGCCCACGCGCTGAAGCCGGCGGCGGGCAAGCTGGCCATCTGCAAGGACGGCACCGCGCCGGTGGAAGGCGAGTGCGACTTCGAAAGCCTGGGCGGCTATATCTTCAAGGTGGACGCCACGCGCAACGCGGTGCGCATCACCATCACCGACTACGCCAGCGCCTGATCCCTGCTACTCGCTGGCCTGGCGCACCACCAGGTCCAGCAGCGTTTGCGCGCTCTGGATAGCGGAGGACGCGCGCGCGTCCTTGGCCAGCACTTCAAACGTCCCCTGCGTGAAATACAGCCCGTCCGACGCCAGGAAGCCGATGCGCAGATGGCCAGGTCCCGGCGGCGGCATGCGGCCGCCCTTGGCCGGCGTGGCCTGGCGCAGCGCCGGCTTGGCCGTTTCCACCAGCGCCTTGGCGCTGTCGGCCACCGCGTCCGGCGCGCCTTCAAACACCGCGAACTTGCCGGTCTGGTTGATGTAGCGCACGGTGCCGTCCGCGTAGGCGGCCAGCACGTCCAGGCCCTCGTCGAGCGGCACTTCCACGATCACGCCCAGCAACTCGTGCGCCGGCACGGCATGGCCGTTCTCGCGCAGCCAGTTGCAGGCCAGGATGCGCACGCGGCTTTCCTCGTCGCTGTCCTCGGCGATGGTGCGCACCACGGCGGCGTCGGCCTGCTCGCCGAACAAGGCCGTTTCCGTGCCCTGCGGCTGGTACAGCGAGGACTCGTCGCAGAACAGCAGGTTGTAGATCAGATTGAGTTCGTCCTGTTTATAGGGCGCACTGGGGACAACGGGGCCGGCTGGCGCCGCTGGGGCTTTTTTGCCAAAGAGGGCGAGTAGTTTCTTGAACATGGACGTGGACAACGGGACAGAGCTTGCATGATACGGCAATGCGCGAAAGCGGGTGGCACAAAAAAATCTTGAAATTCCAAAAAAACAGGTTAAGATATATCTTACTTCGATATATCTTATGGAGATTACCATGTTCCACTTTTTCAAAGGCCATCATCATTTCCACCCGCATATGCACGGCCACGGCCACCGCGGCGGCGGCGGGCGCGGTCCCAAGATGTTCGACTCGGGCGCCATGCGCTACGTGGTGCTGCAGCTGATTGCGGAAAAGCCGCGTCACGGCTACGAGATCATCAAGGAGCTGGAGCAGCGCACCGGCGGCAGCTACACGCCCAGCCCGGGCGCGATCTACCCGCTGATGGCAATGCTGTACGATATGGGCCATGTGTCCATCAGCCATGACGGCGCCAAGAAGCTGCACACGGTCACGCCGGACGGCCAGGCCTTCCTGGACGAAAACCGGCAGATGGTGGACGCCATGATGGCGCGCCTGAGCGAGCCGGCGGAGGCGGGCGGCGACCTGCGTTCGCTGATGCACGCGCTGAAGGAAGCGGTCATCACGCGCGCCCGCGACGGCGCGCCGAACGAAACCCGGCTGCAGCACATCCGCGCCATCCTGCGCAAAGCCGCCGACGACATCAACCAGCTGGACTGAAGGGAGCGCCTATGGCAACTGTTACACCCGTCTCGCCGGCCCGCGAACGCCTTATCCTGTGGCTGCTGGCGCTGACGCAGTTCACCGTCATCATGGACTTCATGGTGATGATGCCGCTCGCGCCGCAGCTGATGCAGGCCTTCGGCAAAACGCCGGCGGCCGTGTCGGGCGCGGTCTCGGTCTATTCCTGGTGCGCCGGCCTGTCCGGCCTGCTGGCCATGACCTATATCGACCGCTTCGACCGCAAGCGCCTGCTGCTGGCGATGTTCTTCCTGTTCACCTTGTCCAACCTGGCCTGCGCGATGGCGCCCAATTTCCATGTGCTGGTGCTGTCGCGCGCCTTTGCCGGCGTGACCGGCGGTGTGCTGGGTTCGATCTGCATGGCCATCATCGGCGACCTGGTGCCGCCCGAACGGCGCGGCGCGGCCACCGGCATCGTCATGACCTCGTTCAGCCTGGCCGCCATTGCCGGCGTGCCGGCGGGCGTGATGATGTCGGCGCACTTCGGCTGGCAGTCCGCCTTCTATCTGCTGGTGGGGCTGTCGCTGCTGATCTGGGGCGTGGCGCTGCGCGCGCTGCCGTCCATGACTTCGCACCTGAAGGCGCAGCCGGTGCCGGTGGCGCGCATCCTGCCCGAGCTGGTGGGCATGTTCCGCGTACCGGCGCACTTGAAGGCTTTCGCATTGAGCGGCATGACCATGATGTCCGGCATGCTGGTGATTCCCTTTATTTCGCCGGTGCTGGTGGCCAATTACGGCGTGCAGCCGGCGGAGATCACGTGGATCTATCTGGCCGGCGGGCTGGCCACGCTGTTCAGCGCGCGCAATATCGGCGCCTGGGCGGACCGGGCGGGCAAGCAGCGCGTGTTCCGCTACGTGGCCGGTTTTTCCATCGTGCCGCTGATGCTGATTACGCATCTGCCGCACGTGCCGCTGATCGGCCTGGTGCTGATGTTCCCGTTCTTCATGACGGCGCTGTCGGGCCGCACGGTGCCGCTGCAAGCCTTGATGACCACGGTGCCCGAGCCGTCGCGGCGCGGCGCCTTCCTGAGCGCCAACTCGGCGGTGCAGCAGATGGGGACGGGGCTGGGCGCCTTCGTCGGCGGCCTGTGGCTCAGCACCGGCGCCGGCGGGCAGATAGAAGGCTATGGCTACAACGGCTGGCTGGCCGCCGCGCTGACGATGGCGGCGATACTCTGGATAGGCCGCGTGCAAAGCGCGGTGCTTGCCCCGCCCGCCACAGTGCGCTCAGCCGCATAACAGCACCGTAGCGGCGCGATGAATCGCATTGAGTCGCGTGGTGTCGCGTAGGGCGGGTTAGGCGGCACGCCGTAACCCGCCAGCATCACTCGCCCGGCCCGCTGCGCTGCATCGGCTTTTTGTCCTTGCGCCACTGCTCCAGCGTCAGCGCCTCGCCGGAGACATCGTCATCCACCAGGATTTCGCCGTCCGCCTGCGCCACCAGGAAGCTCTCCCAGCGCTGCGCCGCGTCGCTGCTGTTCTCGACAAAGCTCAGCTGGTAATACTGCTTCCCCTTCACGGCGCGCAGCTGCGCGTCGTACTCCATCAGCGCGCCATGCGCCTTTCCGTTCGACGACTTTTCGATCCGGTCCGCCCACGCCTTCAGTTCCGGCAGCGCCATCAGCGCCGCCACCGCCTGCTCGCGGCTCAGCTTTGCGGCGGGCGCCTGCGTCCCGGCGGCGCCGCCTTGCAGCGCCACCGCGCCCGCGCTCGCCACCGTTGCCACTTGCGCGCGCGGCTGGGCCTCATGGCGCACCGAGTACACATAGTAGGCGCCCAGGGCGGCCGTAAGCAGCCCGGCCAGCGCTCCGGCAATCGCAGCGGTTTTGGAAGTGGAGGAGCGCGGTGCCATCGGATGCCAGCCTTGTCATAGAGAGAGGAAAGTTGCGGCCATACTAAACCAAAGGGTCACCAGCGGCAACCAGACCCTTTGCTCCGCCGCAAAAGCGCAAATTCCCATTGTCGTAAGCTCGTTATGTACACAGCCAAGGACGCGCACATGAACGGAGCGTATGATTCAAATGACGATCTCCGGCGCAAGCGCCGGAAAGCGATACGTTCGTTTAGCAGGAGGGACGGACTATGCAAGCATGCGAAGTCAAGGTGGTGCGGCGTGGCGACTTGGCGGCAATCAGTCTGTTGACTGTCATGCCGACGGTTTGCCTGGTGGCGTTTCAAAGCCCTGCGGCCCCGCCTGAACTCGATTTGCTGACCAAAGCCAGCCTCGCAGCCGGAACTGAATTGTTTGTCCTGTACGGCCCCCATGCAGATGTGCTGGAAGATGAGATCGACTTTGTTCTGGAGCAGGGTGAACCTTATTGGTTGAACATTTCGACGACGTCACATCAGGCCGAGTCGCCTCGGGATGTGGCGCAATTCGTTTTGCATGCGGCCCATCCTGGTGACGAGCCATTTCGCTGCTTGCTCATATTGGATGATGAGTTTGCCGTGGCGGAAGCGCTTATACACGAACTGTGTAACGAGCCACTACATTCCTGCTAACGAGCAGATCGAGTTATGGTCCCTCAACCTGCAAATTAACCGCGATGAACGATGACAAAAAAGCCCGCAAGGCGAACCTTGCGGGCTTTTTTAGCGATGAACCGGTGCGGTTCGGCGCGGAACGGCTATTACATCATGCCGTCCATGCCGCCCATGCCGCCCATACCACCCATGCCGCCCATGCCGCCGGCTGGCTTGTCTTCGGTGATTTCAGCAACCATGCAGTCGGTGGTCAGCATCAGGCCAGCGATCGACGCTGCGTTTTGCAGTGCCGAACGGGTGACTTTGGCTGGGTCCAGAACGCCCATTTCAACCATGTCGCCGTAGGTGCCGTTGGCGGCGTTGTAGCCGTGGTTGCCCGAACCGGCCAACACTGCTGCAACGACTACCGATGCTTCTTCGCCGGCGTTCTGCACGATCATGCGCAGTGGCTCTTCCATCGCGCGCAGAACGATCTTGATGCCAGCTTCCTGGTCAGGATTGTCGCCTTTGACGGTCAGTTGCGAACGGGCGCGCAGCAGGGCTACGCCGCCGCCTGGCACGATGCCTTCTTCAACCGCAGCGCGGGTGGCGTGCAGTGCATCTTCCACGCGGGCTTTTTTCTCTTTCATTTCAACTTCGGTGGCTGCACCGACTTTGATCACGGCAACGCCGCCAGCCAGCTTGGCTACGCGCTCTTGCAGTTTTTCACGGTCGTAGTCCGAGGTCGCTTCTTCGATCTGTACGCGGATCTGCTTGACGCGCGCTTCGATGTTGGAACCGTCGCCGGCGCCATCGATCACGATGGTGTTTTCCTTGCCGACTTCGATACGCTTGGCCTGGCCCAGTTCCGCCAGGGTGATTTTTTCCAGGGTCAGGCCGATTTCTTCAGCAACAACCTGGCCGCCGGTCAGGACAGCGATGTCTTCCAGCATGGCTTTGCGGCGGTCGCCGAAGCCTGGGGCTTTCACTGCGCAGGTTTTCAGGATGCCGCGGATGTTGTTCACAACCAGGGTGGCCAGCGCTTCGCCTTCGATGTCTTCTGCGATGATCAGCAGCGGACGGCCAGCTTTGGCAACTTGTTCCAGTACCGGCAGCAGGTCACGGATGTTGGAGATTTTCTTGTCGCACAGCAGGACGAATGGATTGTCCAGGATGGCAACTTGCTTCTCTTGGTTGTTGATGAAGTATGGCGACAGGTAGCCGCGGTCGAACTGCATACCTTCAACGATGTCCAGCTCGTCGTTCAGCGACTTGCCGTCTTCCACGGTGATGACGCCTTCCTTGCCCACTTTTTCCATCGCTTCAGCGATGCGCTCGCCGATCGAGTAGTCGGAGTTGGCCGAGATCGCGCCAACCTGGGCGATTTCCTTGGTGGTGGTGCATGGACGGGCCAGGATGGCGATCTGCTCGACGGTGGCAGCAACTGCCTTGTCGATGCCGCGCTTCAGGTCCATCGGGTTCATGCCGGCGGCTACGAACTTCATGCCTTCGCGCACGATGGCCTGGGCCAGCACGGTCGCGGTGGTGGTGCCGTCGCCGGCGTTGTCGCTGGTTTTGGAAGCAACTTCCTTGACCATTTGCGCGCCCATGTTCTGCAGCTTGTCTTTCAGTTCGATTTCTTTGGCGACCGATACGCCGTCCTTGGTAACGGTAGGGGCGCCGAAGGAGCGCTCCAGCACCACGTTACGGCCCTTAGGACCCAGGGTTACTTTGACTGCGTTGGCGAGGATGTTCACGCCTTCAACCATCTTGGCGCGCGCTGCGTCGCCGAATACTACGTCTTTAGCTGCCATGTTCGAATTCTCCTGTGATTACTTGTTAACAACGGCCATGATGTCTTCTTCGCGCATCACCAGCAGCTCGTCGCCGTCGACTTTGACAGCTTGGCCGGAGTATTTGCCGAACAGAACGCGGTCGCCCACTTTCACTTCCAGCGGACGCACTTTGCCGTCGTCCAGCACTTTGCCATTGCCCACAGCCAGGACTTCGCCCTGGTCTGGTTTTTCGGCGGCTGCGTCAGGAATGATCAGGCCGGATGCGGTTTTGGTTTCCTGGTCGAGACGTTTGACGATGACGCGATCGTGCAAAGGGCGAAGGTTCATACAAAACTCCTTTATCAATGGTTGTCGTGCTGAGAGGCCGCGGTCAGATATTTCTGCAGCGCAACCTCGGTATCCTTGTTAGCACTCTCGGCTAACGAGTGCCAATTATAGGGACGCTTATGCCCTATTTCAAGGCGGGTATGAACTTATTTGAATAATCGCCGGCCGTATCGCTACTGTTTGCGCCAGATCAAGGCCGATAGGATGATGCAAAAGACAAGCTTTCAAATAAATCAATGCGGCCTAGACTGAGGACGGTAGCTCAACCATTCGAGGAGACCGTCCATGCTTAAGTCCTATCTAGCCGGAATGCTGCTGGCCGCCGGCCTGCACGCGCCGGCGCAGGCCAGCGAGCCTGTGTTGCACCAGCCGCGCGGCGCGCTGGCCGCGCCTCTGGCCGCCGCGCCCGCGCTGCCGCCCGCGCCGCGTGCCACCGTGATCGAGAACGGGCGCCAGTGCACCGTCATTGACTTCGAGGGCGTCGGCAATCTGGCGGCCATCCCCGTGTTCGACGGCATCTCCTCGCCCGGCTGGCTGGGCATTATCGATGCCGACGCGGGCGGCTCCGGCAACTTCGCGCAGGAGCCGTCGCCGCAAACCATCGCCTTCTGGCTGGGCGGCAATCCCGGCTCGCGCGACATCGTCATGACCAACAAGGCCTCCAAGGTCGAGTTCTTCTATGCCTCCTTCGTCTCCGTCACCATGCAGGCGCTGGACGAGGCGGGCAATGTGCTGGCCACCTCGGTCGGCGCGCCCAATTTCAACCAGGGCACGGGCGACCCCACCGGGCAGTTCAACCGCTGGGATCCGCTGTCGGTGGAGGCGGACGGCAACAAGATCAAGACCGTGCGCGTGACTGGCAACACCAACCAGACCGGCATCGACAACCTGAAGGTGTGCAGCACCATAGGCGTGGAGGCGGTGGAAATGACGCAGGCGATCCAGCAGTACCAGGACCTGGCTGCGCTCAAGGCCAGCCTGGCGGCGAGCCGCGAGCCGCCGGTGCCCGTGGTGGCGGGCAAGACCGGCGTGCTGCGGGTCTACATGCGCAAGGTGGACGCGGTCACGCCCGTGACCATACGCCTGACGGGCCAGGTCAACCAGACCCGCACGGTGACGCTGCAGCCGCAGTGCCAGCCCGAGGACCAGCGCCGCGAGCGCAACGGCTGCAAGGCGGTGAACTTCTACTTCATTCCGCCGGAGGGCAACTGGGACGTCAACATCAAGGTGCTCGACGCCACCAGCAAGGTGCTGGAGGAGCACGACCTGCCGTTCAAGAGCCGCAAGACGGACGCGCTGACGCTGAAGGCGGTGTCGGTGTGCGACGCGAAGAACGCGGCGGGCGCCTGGCTGTGCGCGCCGGCCAATGCGCTGGCCGGCAAGACCACGGTGCTGCGCAAGATCGCGCCCACCAATTCCGTCACCTTGAACGTCACCAACAGCGTGGTGCGGCGCGATACCGCGCTCTATCCCAACGTGGTGAACTGGTGGGTGGCGGCGGCCAAGGACGCCAATGATTTGTTCGGCTTCTTCGATACGCTGGCCGGGCTGGGCGGCGAGCACCGCACCTACTTCGGCATGGTGCGTCCCGCCGTGCCGGGCGGCATAGGCGGCATTGCGCACGGCATTCCCTCGCACGCGGCGCTGGGCCGCACCAGCGCCATCCGGCTGGGCGTGGAGACGGCGCCGGAAGTGGTGGCGCACGAAACCGGCCACACCCTGGGCCTGCGCCACACCAACAACGGCGCGCCGGCCGCAGGCGCCGTGCCGGGCTGCTACAACCTGGCGGTGGACGGCGGCACCGACTGGCCGTTCGCGGACAACCGCATCCAGAGCGCGGCGCGGCTGGAAGTGGGCTTCGACGTCGGCGCGCTCAAGCCGCTGGCGCCGGAGACCACGTTCGACATCATGAGCTACTGCGTGCCGCGCTGGATTTCGCCCTTGCGCTACAAGCGCGCGTTGACGGTGCTGGGCGGCGGCAATGTGGCCGGCGCCAGCTTCGGCGCCGGCGACGAGGCGATGGCGCTGGCCTTGCCCGCTCCAGGTCCCGCGCCCGGTTCCACGCCGAACGCGCTGGTGGACGGCGTGTTCTGGACCGTGTCCGGCACCATAGAAGCTGGCGCGGCGGTTTTCGACGCGCTGTTCGACGACGCGCGCCGCGGGCCGGACGACAGCGGCGACGGCAGCCACAGTATCGAGGTGCGCAGCAGCGGCGGTGCGGTGCTGTTCACGCGCCGCTTCACGCCGGCGCAGGCGCAAACGGAAAGCAGCGGCGGCGACGATACCGGTCCGCCCACCTTCTTCGAACTGATACCGTTCAACGCGGCGGCCGCCTCCATCGCGCTGCTCGATCCGTCGGGCGCCACGCTGGGCGTGATTACGCTGGGCGGCAAGGCGCCAGCTGTGGCCATCCAGCAGCCGCTGGGCGGCACGCTGTCCGGCCTGCAGGATATCGTGTGGCAGGTCACGGACCCCGACAGCAGCAGCTTTACTTCCAAGGTCTACTACTCGGCGGACCAGGGCGCCAGCTATGCGCAGATCGGCAAGGTGGAGGGCGCGCTGGACCTGCAGGCCGACTTCGACACGCTGCCCGGCGGGAACGGCAGCGTGCTGCTGAAGGTGGTGGTGTCGGACGGCGTGAACACCGGCAGCGCGACCTCGCCGCCGCTGAGCGTGCCGAAGAAGGCGCCGCAGGATGTGGCGATACTGCAGCCGCCGGACGGCGCGGCCTTTGCGCCGCAGGCATTGGTGGAGCTGGAGGGCAGCGCCTATGACGTCGATGACGGCTTGCTGCAAGGCGCGGCCATCACCTGGACGTCCAGCCTGGACGGGGCGCTGGGCACGGGCACCGTGCTCGGCCTGACTTCGCTGCGCAGCGGCACGCACATGATCACCATGCGCGCCACCGACAAGGACGGCAACACTTCCAGCGCCATGTCCACCGTGCGCGTGGCGGGCGCCGCGCCGGGGCTGGATCTGCTGGTCGCGCCGCTCAACACCCTGCCCACGACCTGCGTGGAAGCGACCATCGTGCCGCACGCCGATCCCGGCGGAGTGGGGCTGGCGCTGGTGGAATACAGCCTGGATGCGGGCGTGAGCTGGCGCAGCGTGCCGCTGAGCCGCCTGCCGTTCAAGTTCCGCGTGCCGGGCAGCGGCTTTATCCACCTGATCGCGCGGGTCTACGACGCGGCCGGGCAGGTGACCGCGCGCGACGCCAAGTTCTTTGTCGACAGCGCCTGCGCGCAAGCCGGTCCGCCGCGCGTGGACGGCGTGCTGGCCGCGAAAGGCGCGGCCCAGCCGGGCGTGCAGTTCGTCGACGTGGCGCTGACCAACAACGGCCAGGGCGATGCGCTGCGGCTGCGGCTGGACGGCGTGGCGCCGCGCACGCTGGCCGGCGCCGGCGCGGTGAGCTACAACAGCGCGCTGTCGCCTGCGCTGCCGCTGGCCTTGCCGGATCTGGCGCCCGGCGCCTCGACCACCGTGCGGCTGTACTTCAACGTGCCGGCCGGGGGGAGCCGCTTTGCCGTGACGGAAACGGGCAGCCTGCAGGACAGTTTCGGGCGCGCTTACAAATTTGCCATCAGCCAGTCGGTCATGCCTTGAAAGGAATTGCCATGCATACCATAGTTAAAGTTGCAGCGGCCTTGCTGTTCTGCATGCAGAGCGCACTGGCCCAGCCCTTGTGGAGCGCAGCGACCGCTCCGCTGGACGGCAATATCGGCGGTCCGGCGGGCAGCACCATAGGCTGGGGCTATCAGATCGACAATCCCGATGCGGCCTTATGGCTGGTGCTGACCGGCGTCAGCGCCGATCCTTTCCTGAACGCCACGCCGCTGGCGCTGTTCGACCTGCCGGTGCTGGCGCCGGGCGCCACGCTGAGCCGGGCTTTCGACGGCGTCAACGGCCTGTACGGCCTGTACGGCCTGATATGGGACGCGTCGGCACCGGTGGGCTTCGTCAACACGGGCGCCTTCCTGCTGACGGCGGAGTGGTGGAGCGGCGATCCGCTGGCCGGCGGCGTTTTCGTGGAACTGGCCGAGAACGCCACGCTGGAGTATTCGGCCATCGTCACGCAGCAGGTGCCGGGCGAGCTGCCGGAACCGGCGCTGCCGCTGCTGATGGGGGCGGGGCTGGCGGCGGCCGCGCTGGCGCGGCGCTACCGGCGCGGCGGCACGCGCAGGTAGGCGTCCGGCGCGCTGCACAGGTCGACCAGGTGCAGCGCGCCGGCCAGGCGGTGCCGTCCGCGCGCCTGCACCGGCGTGCCGGGCTGCACCGCCAGGCCTTGCCGCACCAGCGCCTCCGGGCAGGCCGTCTCGCCTTCGCCAAGATGGTAGAGCAGCCGCACCTCCCGGCCCTGCACGCGCAGCCGCAGCGCGCAGGGCAGGTCGCGTTCGCAGCCGCGTATATTTTCCAGCACGGTGCCCTGCACCAGCGCATAGCCGTCCGGCTGCAGGCGCAGTTCGTCCTGGACGGCGGCGCGCGTATCGGCCGCCGTCCATGCCGCCAGGCACATCAATATGCGGCGCGCCACGCCTGGCATCTTTCCCATCGCCCGAGGACTCCTCCTAAATATGTGCATCATGCGCGTGTAGCTGTTGACGCGCCTTCCTTTGCCATCCTATAGTTGCGGGATGATTTCAGAATTCCAAGAACTTTCCGACAAAATCGACCAGCTCGCCGAGATGAGCCTGGCCCTGCGGCGCGAGAACGCCCAGCTGCGCCAGGCCAATGCGGCCCTGGTGGCCGACAATATGGCCTGCCAGCGGCGCCTGGCCGAGGCGCACGCGCGCGTGTCGGCGCTGCTGGAAAAGATACCCGCCATTGAAGACGCAGCGGCCGCCGCGCCGGCGCAAGAGGACGTGCAATGATACATCTGGACGTGAGCATCATGGGCCAGCCTTACCGCCTGGCGTGCAAGGAAGACGAAGAGCGCGCGCTGCGCGAAGCGGCCAGCTTCCTCGACAAGAAGATGACGGCCATCCGCGACGCCGGCCGCGTCAAGGGCAACGACCGCATCGCCGTGATGGCGGCGCTGGGCATGGCGGCCGAGTTCCTGTCGGCGCGTTCGCCGCAAGGGCCGTTGTCGGACATGTCGGTGCTGGACATGCAGGACAAAATGGCGGCCATGAACAAGGTGCTCGACAGCGCGCTGACGCCGCAAGAAATTCTGTTTTAAGTCGCGAAAGCCCTTTCCCTGGCGGCGATACAGGAGTAAACTCCGTGTCACCCTGCGGTGTTCGCGGATGCCATATATTCCTTGAACCATTTGTTTGCAACGGTCGCGGAAATTTGTTTGATGGGAGTGAGCGTCGCTAGCCCGATGAACCCGAAATTGAACTAACTGTGACCACCTGAGCCACCAGGTTCGGGATGCCGGCATAGCGGCACAGGCGGGGCTTCATTCCCAAAAGAGCGGTTGTTAGCACTTCGGTGCGCAGCCGCTTTTTTACGCCTATACCTTTTGAAGGAGCGCCATGGCTTACTGGTTGATGAAGTCCGAACCGGACGAGATGAGCATAGACGACGTGCTGGCCAGGCCGCAGTCCACGGTGCCGTGGTTCGGCGTGCGCAACTACCAGGCGCGCAACTTCATGCGCGACGGCATGCAGGTGGGCGACGGGGTGCTATTCTATCATTCGAGCTGTCCGCAGCCTGGCATCGCCGGCATCGCCGAAGTGGCCAGCAGCGCCTATCCCGACCACACGCAGTTCGATCCCAAGAGCCACTACTACGATCCGAAGTCCAAGCCGGAGGAGCCGCGCTGGCAGATGGTGGACGTGAAGGCGGTGCGCAAGACGCGCCTGCTATCGCTGGCCGAGCTGCGCACCATCCCCGCGCTGGAAGACATGGTGCTGCTGCAAAAAGGCAGCCGTTTGTCCATCACGCCGGTCACCCCGGCGCAATGGAAAACCATCCAGGCCCTGCTCAAGTAAGCTGAGCCTTGCGCCGCCGCAAAGCGGCGCCGCCGCGCGGTGCCATGATCTGCACATCGCGATCAGGAGGCGCCATGGGCTGGTTCTTCATCAACATCGTTTTGCCGGTGGCAGTACCCGCCGCCTTCATGCTGCTCGCCCGCAGCGCCGACCTGCCGCCGGAAGTTGCTGCGCGAACGAGTTTGTTGACATTGGTTCAGGACGGCCAGCTAGGCTGGCCTGGCTTGGTCTTCTCGGCGTCTTGCGCGTATGACGTATTTGCATACCTTGTGGGCGGCTCACGTGCGAGTCCGATTGACACCTGGCTGCCCGTGGTAATGACAGTTGCCGTGCTGATTATTGCTGTATCGGGCTTCTTGGCGACACTTGGGACACTGTACCCGCGGAACGCGAGGTCAGCGCCTCGCGCATGGCAACAGCGCTACAAGCTGCTGGTGGCGAGTGCCGTTTGTGCAGGCGTGGCCGCTATTTTATACAGCGTAGTACACTATTATTTGCCGCCACGCTGACTGTGGCTGCGGGGGAGGCAATATGGATCAGCCAATAAATGAGGAGTATGAGGAAGAACTCGATCCACCGTTAATGTGGATCGTTATACCCACCGGGGCTGTAGTGGTGGGTTTCGTCGTTTTCCTGGTGGCGTTCTTTCTTCGCTAAGCCGCCGCCGGGGCGGTGGGGACGATGTTGCGTTTGTAGGACCACAGCAGCAGCAGGATGGCGCCGGCTATCATCGGCAGCGACAGCAGCTGGCCGGATGAGATGGTGAAGCCGAGGAAGTCCACCTCGTAGTCCGGCGTGCGGAAGTATTCGGTGAAGAAGCGCGCGCAGCCGTACAGCAAGGTGTACATGGCGCCGACAGCCAGGCGCGGCCGCGCGTGGCGCGCGAACAGCCACAGGATGGCGAACACCAGCAGCCCGTCCACCAGCGCCTGGTAGATCGGCGACGGATGGCGCGGCAGCGCGTCCACGTTGGGCCAGATCATGGCCCACGGCAGCGACGGGTCGGCAACGCGGCCCGGCAGTTCGGCGTTGATGAAGTTGCCGATGCGCCCGGCCGCGTAGCCCAGCGGCACCAGCGGCGCGATGAAGTCGTACACGTCCAGCACATTGCGCCCGGCCTTGCGCGCCCACAGCCACATGGCCAGCATCACGCCCAGGAAGCCGCCGTGGAAGGACATGCCGCCGCGCCACACGGCGAAAATCTCGAGCGGATTGTGCAGGAAGAAGTCGAAGCGGTAGAACAGCACCTCGCCCAGCCGTCCGCCCAGCACCACGCCCAGCATGCCGTAGAACAGCATGTCGTCCAGGTCCTGGTTCTTCCAGCCCAGCCTGGCGATGTGCGGCTGCTTGATGCGCACCCGGCCCAGCGCCACGAACATGGCGAAGGCCAGCACATACATCAGCCCGTACCAATGGACTTTGACCGGACCTAGCGAGAAGGCGATGGGGTCGGGCAGCGGGTGTATCAGCATTGCGTGTTCTTTCTTAACAGTTCGAGGAAGCCCTGCAGCACCGGCGAGGGATTGTCGCGGCGCCAGGCCAGGCCCGTCTCCACCAGCGGCGTAGGGTCTAGCAGCGCGCGGTATTCTACCCCGGGGCGCTTCAGATTCGACACCGATTGTGGCACAAGTGCGAGGCCCATGCCAGCCGACACCAGGCTGACGATGGTCTGCATCTGGATCGCTTCCTGGCCGATGACGGGCGTGATGCCGGCCGCGCGGAACACGCCCAGCACCGCGTCGTACAGCGCCGGCGAAATCGCGCGCGGGAAGATGATCAGCGGCAGCGCGGGCAGTGCGCCCAGGGCCACCTTGCGCTTGCCGTGCAGCGCGGGCAGGCCGGCCGGCGCGGCCAGCACCAGCGGCTCCTTCAGCACCGGCAGATAGTCCAGCTCCGCGCGCGCGCGCTCGGGCAGCGGCGGGATCAGCAGGCCGGCGTCGATGCGCGCGTGCAGCAGGTCTTCCAGCTGCAGGTCCGAAGTGGCTTCCTGCAGCGCGATCTGCACCTGCGGATAGGCCGCGCCGTAGGCGCGCAGGAAGGGCGGCAGCACGCTGTAGTCGGCCGACGAGACGAAGGCCAGCGCCAGGCGTCCCACCTCGCCGCCGGCGGCGCGCTGCACCAGCTGCGGCAGTTCCTGCGCCTGCGCCAGCATGCGGCGCGCCTCCGGCAGCAGGGCCGCGCCGGCCGCCGTCAGCGCCACGCCGCGCCGGCTGCGCTCGAACAGCGGCGCGCCCAGCAGCTCCTCCAGCGCCTGGATGGCCTGCGACAGCGGCGGCTGCGTCATGTGCAGGCGCTGCGCCGCGCGGCCGAAATGCAACTCCTCGGCCACGGCGGCAAAGTAGCGCAGCTGGCGCAATTCGACATTCATATGGAATCCTATGGTATTTCGTTGCTGTGATATGCATAGCGTATCACAGGGCGCGGAATCTAATATTTGACAGGGCAGTGCGGGGAAGGCACTCTGCTAGCACATCATAGGAGTTACGCCATGCCCCAATACCGTTCCCGCACCACCACCCACGGCCGCAACATGGCCGGCGCCCGCGCCCTGTGGCGCGCCACCGGCATGAAAGACGGCGACTTCGACAAGCCCATCATCGCCGTGGTCAATTCCTTCACCCAGTTCGTGCCCGGCCACGTGCACCTGAAAGACCTGGGCCAGCTGGTCGCGCGCGAGATCGAAGCGTCCGGCGGCGTGGCCAAGGAATTCAACACCATCGCGGTCGACGACGGCATCGCCATGGGCCACGGCGGCATGCTGTACTCGCTGCCTTCGCGCGACCTGATCGCCGACTCGGTGGAATACATGGTCAACGCGCACTGCGCCGACGCCATGGTCTGCATCTCCAACTGCGACAAGATCACCCCCGGCATGCTGATGGCCGCCATGCGATTGAACATCCCCGTGGTGTTCGTGTCCGGCGGCCCGATGGAGGCGGGCAAGGTGGTCAAGGTGGTCAACGGCAACCAGAAGATCATCAAGCTGGACCTGGTGGACGCCATGATCAAGGCCGGCGACAGCACCGTCTCCGACGCCGACGTGGCCGAGATCGAGCGCTCCGCCTGTCCGACCTGCGGCTCCTGCTCCGGCATGTTCACCGCCAACTCCATGAACTGCCTGACCGAGGCGCTGGGCCTGTCCCTGCCTGGCAACGGCACCATCCTGGCCACGCACTCGGACCGCAAGGAGCTGTTCCTGAAAGCCGGCCGCCTGGTGGTGGAACTGGCCAAGCGCTACTACGAGCAGGACGACGCGACTGTCCTGCCGCGCAACATCGCCACCAAGGCCGCGTTTGAAAACGCGATGGCGCTGGACGTGTCCATGGGCGGCTCCACCAACACCGTGCTGCACCTGCTGGCCGCCGCGCATGAAGCTGAAGTCGAATTCAGCATGGCCGACATCGACCGCATCTCGCGCAAAGTGCCCTGCCTGTGCAAAGTGGCGCCGATGACGGACAAGTTCCATATCGAAGACGTGCACCGCGCCGGCGGCATCGTCTCCATCCTGGGCGAGCTGGCGCGCGCAGGCCTGCTCGATACCTCGGTCTACAGCATCCACGCGCCCACGCTGGGCGACGCCATCGAACGCAACGACATCAAGCGCAGCGACGACCCCGCCGTGCACCAGATGTTCCGCGCCGCGCCGGGCGGCGTGCCGACCCAGACCGCGTTCTCGCAGTCCGAGCGCTTCGCGTCGCTGGACCTGAACCGCGAAACCGGCTGCATCCGCGACAAGGCGCACGCTTACTCGCAGGACGGCGGCCTGGCCGTCCTGTACGGCAACCTGGCGGAAAAGGGCTGCATCGTGAAGACGGCCGGCGTGGACGAAAGCATCCTGAAGTTCAGCGGCAAGGCGCGCGTGTTTGAAAGCCAGGACGCGGCGGTGGAAGCCATCCTGGGCGACACCGTGCACGAAGGCGACGTGGTCATCATCCGCTACGAAGGCCCGAAAGGCGGCCCGGGCATGCAGGAGATGCTGTATCCGACCTCCTACATCAAGTCCAAGGGCCTGGGCAAGGCGTGCGCGCTGTTCACCGACGGCCGCTTCTCGGGCGGCTCGTCCGGCCTGGTGATCGGCCACGCCTCGCCGGAAGCGGCGGAAGGCGGCGCCATCGGCCTGGTGGAAGAGGGCGACATGATCGATATCGACATCCCGAACCGCACCATCAACCTGCGCATTTCGGACGCCACGCTGGCGGAGCGCCGCGCGGCCATGGAAGCCAAGGGCGCGGACGCCTGGCAGCCGGTCAACCGCGAGCGCTATGTGTCGCAGGCGCTGCAGGCCTACGCGGCGCTGACCACCTCCGCCGACCGCGGCGCGGTGCGCGACCTGTCGCAACTGAAGCGCTAACCAGCCCCACGCGTTGACGCGAAAAGGGAGGATCTTCGGATCCTCCCTATTTCTTTTTGTTGAAGCTCTGCTTCACGCGGTCCTTGCGGCGCTGTTCGTCCACGTTGTGGGCCTTGCGCTTGTCCAGGCCCAGCATCGGTTCCAGGAACTCGAACCAGACGAAGGCGAACACCATCAGGCCGACGATCCACCACCAGGACACTTCGGCAAAACGCCACACTTCGAAGTAGCGCAGCCCGCACAAGGCCAGTATCAATAAAATCAGCGGCATAGAATTCTCCTTTACATCATCTTACAAAAGAAAGCGCTATACCGGGGGCGATATTGTGGGCGCGGTCAACCCCGGCTATGATGCCAGCGTTGTGGAAAAGCGTTAGAATGAATGTAGTTACTTTGGAGAAAACGATGAAACGATTTCTGATGATAGGTATGGTGGCCGTTTCGGCTTTCGCTACGCAATCCGCAATGGCGAACGCAGACCTGGCCAAGGCGAAGAACTGCATGGCTTGCCACGCGGTAGCCAACAAGCTGGTCGGCCCGGCCTACAAGGATGTGGCGGCGAAATACGCCGGCCAAAAAGACGCGGAAGCCAAGCTGGTGGCCAAGGTCATGAAGGGCGGTTCCGGCGTCTGGGGCGCGATCCCGATGCCAGCCAACCCGCAGGTCAGCGAGGCGGAAGCCAAGACCCTGGTGAAATGGGTGCTGGCGCAGAAATGATGAAAGGAGCCCTCGGGCTCCTTTTTCTTTACTGCAAAATGGGGTCAGGGTTAATTATTTAATTAACCCTGACCCCTTTTTTCTAGCGGACAACTTCGATCAGCTGGCGCTTGCCGTCTTTGTAGCCGTACAGGGTCAGCGAGCCGTTGTTGATGTCGCCGAACTTGTCGAAGCTGATCGGGCCGGTGATGCCCTGGTATTTGATCTTGGCCAGCACCGGCAGGTATTTGGCGGGATCGGCGGACTTGGCTTCGGCCATGGCGGCCGTCATGGCCATCACGGCGTCGTAGGCGTAGGGCGCGTAGATCTGCACTTCCAGGTTGTACTTGGCTTTGTAGCGGGCCGCGAACTCGTCCAGGCCTTTGCGCTGGCTCGGCAGGATGCCGCCCGCTTCGGCGCAGGTGACCAGGCCGTCCGCGCCGCCCGACAGCTTGGGCAGCGCTTCCGTGCACACGCCGTCGCCGCCCATGAAGTGGGCCTTGATGCCGAGCGCCTTCATCTGGCGCAGCAGCGCGCCGGCAATCGCGTCCATGCCGCCAAAGAACACCAGGTCGGGGTTTTTGGCGCGGATCGAGGTCAGGATGGCGGTGAAGTCGCTGGCCTTGTCGGTGGTGAATTCCTTGGCGACGATTTGCGCGCCCTTGGAGCCCTTGATGAACTCGGTGGCCACGCCCTGGCCGTAGGCGGTGCGGTCGTCGATCACGGCGATGCGCTTGGCGCCCAGCTTGCCCACCGCGTATTTGCCCAGCGTGCCGCCCAGCTTGTTGTCATTGGCGACGATGCGGAAGGCGGTGTTGAAGCCCTGGTGGGTGTAGACCGGGCTGGTGGCCGAGGCGGAGATCTGCGGGATGCCGGCGTCGTAGTAGATCTTCGAGGCAGGTATCGAGGTGCCGGAGTTCTGGTGGCCGATAATGCCGTTGATCTTGGCGTCCACCAGCTTTTGCGCGGCGGCCGTGCCCTGTTTCGGGTCGCCCGCGTCGTCTTCGGCCAGCAGCACGAACTTGACGGCTTTGCCGTTGATCTTGAAGCCTTTAGCGTTCAAATCCTCCACCGCCATGCGGGCGCCGTTCTCGTCTTCCTTGCCCAGGTGGGCCGAGGGGCCGGAAGTGGCGGCAACGTGGCCGATCTTGACCACTTCCTGCGCCGCAGCCAGGCTGGAGATGCTGCCGGTGAATGCCAGCGCGAGCGCCGCAGCGATGTACTTTATTTGCATATTGCTATCCTTAAAATGAAAAAAGGCCGTCCAGCGCTGGACGGCCTAGGGCAATTATCGCCGATTATTTACAAGCGGGTTATTTGATGACTTCGGTTTTGGTTTTGACGCCGTTGCGGTAGGTGAACAGGGTCAGCGAGCCGTCCTTGATGTCGCCCTTGGAATCGAAGGCGATCAGGCCGGTGACGCCCTGGTATTTGATGTTGGCCAGGTAAGGCAGGTATTTGGCGGGATCGGCCGATTTGGCGTCCATCATGGCCTGCGCCATGACCATCACCGAGTCGTACACGTAAGGCGCGTACAGCTGCACTTCCTGGTTGTATTTCTTCTTGTAGCGGGCGCGGAAGTCGTCCATGTTCTTCTGCAGCTCAGGCGAGACGCCGCCCGCTTCGGCGCAGGTGACCACGCTTTCCGGCGCGTTGTCGCCGGACAGGCGCGGCAGCGCGTCGGTGCACAGGCCGTCGCCGCCCATGTATTTGGCGTTGATGCCCAGCGCTTTCATCTGGCGCAGCAGCGGGCCGCCGACCGAGTCCATGCCGCCGAAGAACACCAGGTCCGGGTTCTTGGCCTTGATGGTGGTCAGGATGGCGTTGAAGTCGGTGGCCTTGTCGGTGGTGAATTCCTTGGCGACGATCTGCACGCCAGGCTTGGCCTTGCTCGCGCCCTTGACGAATTCGTCCTTCACGCCCTGGCCGTAGGCGGTGCGGTCGTCGATGACGGCGATTTTCTTCGCGCCCAGCTTGTTGACTGCGTAGGCGCCCAGCGTGCCGCCCAGCTTGGCGTCGTTGGCGACGATGCGGAAGGTGGTCTTGAAGCCTTGCTGGGTGTATTTGGTCTGGGTGGTGGCCGGCGATACCTGCGGAATGCCAGCGTCCGAGTAGATCTTGGAGGCGGGGATGGAGGTGCCGGAGTTCAGGTGGCCGACCACGCCGTTCACGTGCGAGTCGACCAGCTTCTGGGCCACGGTGGTGCCTTGCTTGGGATCGCTGGCGTCGTCTTCGGCCTGCAGCACGAATTTGACCGGTTTGCCGTTGATCTGCGGGTTCTTTGCGTTCAAATCCTCGATCGCCATGCGGGCGCCGTTTTCATTGTCCTTGCCGAGGTGGGACGAGGGACCGGAGACTGGGCCGACGTGGCCGATCTTGATAATTTCCTGTGCGCCTGCGCTGCCGGCAAAAGCCATTGCGATGGCAAATGGAATCAACTTGGTGTTGAACTGCATGAACATTCTCCGATGGATTAGTAACGGCGGCGTCTCATGAACGCCACTTCTGGTTCCGCTGCACGAGAAGGTACAACAAAATATCCGTCGCGCAAAGCGCGAAGCGGAGGTTTTGTGCAATTTGACTAAATTGATACTATTTTTTCTGCGCTTGCAGATGGGTGAGTTCTTGCGCCACGGCGCGGCTGACGATCTTGGACAGGGTGTCGTGCAGGCCGCCGCGGATCTCCGCCGTCAGCCCGCGCAGGGCATGGCTCAGCACTTCTTCCATGCTGTCTTTGATGCGCTGCTCCAGCACGAAATCGACGCGCGATTGCAGCTGTCCCAGGATGCGTTCGCAGAGCTGGCGCTCCAGCGTTTCCCATTCGTTCGGCTGCGGCTGCGCAGCTGGCGCCTGCTGCGTTGCAGCAGGCGCGGGCGCAGGCATGGCGGCAGGCTCGAGAACCATGGGTTCATCGTCCAGCACTTCGGTCAGGACGGGGATGGACGCATCAAAAGGATGGGCTGGGCTCATGATTTGTTGGCGACGAAGTGGGTGGGTTGGTATTCCTGCTGTTTATACGACACATAGCGCTTGCGTCCGGCCGCCGCGTCGTTTTCCTCCGACGACACCACCTCGATCACGCGCTGGAAGCGGGGGAAGATGGCGGGCGTGCGGCTGGACAGGTTCACCAGCAGGTCGGTGTGCGGCAGCTCGGTCTCGTCGCTGCAGGCCAGCACGATGGGCGTTTCGGCCGCCAGCGCGTCGCCGCAGAGCACGTGCGGCAGGTAGTCGACGCCGGAAAACGTCCACAAAGCCTCGTCAAGATCGGCTAACTGCTCCATATCCTCGGCCATCAGCACGATGCGGTTGCGCGCCGCATAGGCTTTGCGCACCAGGCGGCAGGCGTAGGCTATCTTGTCGGGAACGTTGGTGTGGAAATCGATACGGGTCATGGCTGGACTGGCAAAGCGAGTGTCGGTCCAGCATTTTAACCGTAGCGGGACTTTAGAATTGGAAATCCGGCGGGGCGTTGACGGGGCGCAAACGCCGTTCGCGATCCGCTTGCTCCGCAGCCGCTTTTGCGGCAGCTTTCGACTCCTCCAGCGCGCGCTCCTGCGCGCTGGGGCCGGGCGGCGGCGCGGCCGGGGCGGGCGCCGGGTTGCTGTAGCCGGCGGGCAGCATGGGCTGGGTGGGATAGCCGGCGTCGGACAGCAGCGTGTCCCAGGTGCTTTGCTCAAAGCCGACCTGCTTGCCGCGTCCTATCAGCAGCAGCGGCAGCTGGCCCGCGCTACCGGCGCGCTTGAGCACGGCGTGGTCTTCCACGCTGTTGACGGTTTTTTCGGTGTAGGGAATGCCGCGCGCTTGCAGCAGGGCGCGCCCCTGGTCGCAGCCGGCGCAGTTGGCGGTGGTGTACAGCGTGACCGGGCGGCTCTGCACGGCGGCCGCCAGTTCTGCCGGCAGCGCGGGCTGGCTGCCGGTGCTGAAGGACTTCAGCTGCACCGCCTTGCCGGGCGCGGCGGCCGACGCCGGCGGGGGCGTGTCGCTGTAATGCGTCACGCCCTTGGCGTCCTTCCATTTATACATCTGCGCGCCGGCCGTGCCTGCGCACATAAGTAAAAACATTGCCAGCCGCAGTTGCATCACTCCTCCTTATGCCGCCATGCCGCTGTGGCGCAGCAGGGCGTCTATGCTGGGTTCGCGGCCGCGGAAGGCCGTGAACGATTCCAGCGCGGGGCGCGAGCCGCCCACCGACAGGATCTCGCGCAGGTAGCGCTTGCCGGTTTCCGACACCGCGTCCTCGCCCAGCGCCTGGGCTTCCTCGAAGGCCGCGTAGGCGTCGGCGGACAGCACCTCGGCCCACTTGTAGCTATAGTAGCCTGCCGCGTAGCCGCCCGCAAAGATGTGGCCGAAGGAGTTCTGGAAGCGGTTGAACGCCGGCGGGATCACGATGGAGAACTTGGCGCGCACCTCGTCGATCACCTGCTGCACGGTCTTGGCGCCGTCCGGCTGGAAGTCGTAGTGCAGATGCATGTCCAGCAGCGAGAACTCGACCTGGCGCAGCGTCTGCATGCCGGACTGGAAGTTCTTGGCGGCCAGCATCTTGTCGTACAGCGCGCGCGGCAGGGCGGCGCCGGTGGCCGCGTGCGCGGTCATATGGCTCAGCACTTCCCATTCCCAGCAGAAGTTTTCCATGAATTGCGACGGCAGCTCCACCGCGTCCCACTCCACGCCGGAAATGCCGGACACGCCCAGCTCGTTCACCTGGGTCAGCATGTGGTGCAGGCCGTGGCCGAATTCGTGGAACAGGGTGATGACTTCGTCGTGCGTGAACAGCGATGGCTGCACTTTGCCGTCGATAACGGCCGGTTCGGTGAAGTTACAGGTGAGATAGGCGACCGGCGTTTGCAGCTGGCCGTTCGCGCCCAGGCGGCGGCCGCGCGCGTCGTCCATCCAGGCGCCGCCGCTCTTGCCGGCGCGCGCGTACAGGTCCAGGTAGAACTGGCCCAGCAGCTTGCCGTCGCGTTCGATGCGGAAGAAGCGCACGTCCTTGTGCCAGGCGGGCGCCGTGTCCGGGGCGATGGTGACGGAGAACAGCGAGGAGATCAGGCGGAACAGGCCGTCCACCACCTTGTGCTCGGGGAAGTACTGCTTCACTTCCTGGGCCGAGAAGGCGTAGCGCGCTTCCTGCAGCTTTTCGGACGCGTAGGGGATGTCCCAGGCTTGCAGCTGGTCTATGCCCAGCTCGTCCTTGGCGAAGGTGCTCAGTTCGGCGTAGTCCTGCTCGGCGTAGGGCCGCGCGCGGCGCGCCAGGTCTTCCAGGAAGGCGATCACCTGCTCGGGATCCTTGGCCATCTTGGGCACCAGCGAGACTTCGGCGAAATTCTTGTAGCCCAGCAGCTTGGCTTCCTCGTCACGCAGCTTGAGCAGCGTAACGATGTTGCCGGTGTTGTCCCAGTCCTCGCGCTTGCTGAACACCTCGCCCAGGGCGGACGCCTTGGTGGCGTTGGCGCGGTACACGGTTTCGCGCAGCGCGCGCTTGTCCGCGAATTGCAGGATGGGGTAGTAGGACGGGAAGTGCAGCGAGAACATCCAGCCCGGCTTGCCTTCTTTCTCGGCCAGCGCCTTGGCGGCCTGCTTGGCGTCGTCCGGCAGGCCGGCCAGGTCGGCCTCGTCCTCGACCGTCAATTTATAGTCGTTGGTGGCGTCCAGCACGTTTTCCGAGAAGCGCGTCGATACCGCCGCGTGTTCTTCCTGGATGGCGGCGAAGCGCTCTTTCTGTTCGGCCGGCAATTCAGCGCCGCCCATGCGGAAGTCGCGGATGGCGTTGTCGATGATGCGTTTGCGGGCCGGTTCCAGCGCGTCGAAGCCGGCGCTGGCGCGCAGCGCCTTGTACTTGGCGAACAGCGCCTCGTTCTGCGCCACGGCGGTGCCGAACTCGGTCATCTTCGGCTGGTTTTCGTTGTAGGCCGCGCGCAGCTCGGGCGTATCGACCACATTGTTCAGATGGCTGACCACGCCCCAGGCGCGGCCCAGCAGCTCCGAAGCGTCCTCCAGCGGCGCCACGAAGTTGTCCCAGGTGACCTCGGCGGTGGGCGCTTCCAGCGCGGCGACCACGGCGTAGCTCTTTTCCAGCAGGTGGTCGATGGCCGGCGTCACGTGTTCGGCCGTGATGGCGTCGAAACGGGGCAGGCCGGAGAAGTCCAGCAGGGGATTGTTGCTTGCGTCAGTAGTCATAGTCTGTCCAATGTGGCCGTGAAGGCTGGTTATTTACGCTCGGCCGATTCGATGGTGTTCATCAGCAGCATCGTGATGGTCATCGGACCCACGCCGCCCGGTACCGGCGTGATGTGCGAAGCCACTTCCTTGATGCCGGCAAAATCCACGTCGCCGCACAGCTTGCCGGCGTCGTCGCGGTTCATGCCCACGTCGATCACGATGGCGCCCGGCTTCACCATATCGGCGGTGAGGGTGTTGCGGCGGCCCACTGCGGCCACCACCACGTCGGCCTGGCGGGTGTACAGGCCCAGGTCCGGGGTAGCGCTATGGCAGATGGTGACGGTGGCGTTGGCTTGCAAGAGCAGCAGGGCCATAGGCTTGCCGACCGTGTTGCTGCGGCCGATGACGACCGCGTGCTTGCCGCGCAGGTCCACGCCGGTGGACTCGATCAGCTTCATGCAGCCGTAAGGGGTGCAGGGGCGGAAGCCTTCCAGGCCGGTCATCAGTTCGCCGGCGCTCAGCACCGAGTAGCCGTCCACGTCCTTCGAAGTGGAGATGGCCTCGATCACCTTGTGCGGGTTAATGTGCTTGGGCAGCGGCATTTGCACCAGGATGCCGTGGATGGCCGGATCGTTGTTGAGCGCATCGATGCGCGCCAGCAGGTCCGCTTCGCTCAGGTCCGCCTCGTACTTCTCCAGCACCGAGTGGAAGCCGACGTCGCCGCAGGCCTTCACTTTATTGCGGACGTAGACCTGGGAAGCCGGGTCTTCGCCGACCAGGATCACGGCCAGGCCGGGCTGTTTGCCCTGGGCGGTGAGTTTGGCGGCGCGTTCGGCAATTTCAGCGCGCAGTTTTTGGGAGAGGGCGATACCGTCGATCAGTTGAGCAGACATGATTTTTGGAGAGGTGGGAGGGAAAAGCAGAATTATAAAGCCTACGCCGCCCCCGCCATGCGAACTGAGCCGCATTCGGGGTCTGACCCCGAATGCGGCTCAGTTCGGTTGACGGAAAGTCGGGTGTTTTCATAATATGAAATGATGTATCGCAATTTGAAAAATCGGGAAATCGCTGTTAGAATCTTCACACTAATCCGAAGTCTTAGTAAATAATCACGCAGCACCGTCCGACAGCGATCCGGGCACTCACACTAGGAGACTCAACGCATGGCACCTCAACTTGACCAGGTCACGGCACTCACCGCCAACGATTCTGACGCGCAGGAAACCAAAGAATGGCTGGAGGCGCTACAAGCCGTCCTGGAAAAAGAAGGCCCGGACCGCGCGCACTATCTGATGGAACGCTTGATCGATCTGGCCCGCCAAAGCGGCTCGGATATCCCGTTCTCGGCCAACACGGCCTACGTCAACACCATTCCCGCCCACCTGGAGCAGCACTGCCCGGGCAACCTGGAATATGAAGAGAAGCTGCGTTCGTGGATGCGCTGGAACGCCATGGCCATGGTGGTCAAGGCCAACCGCGTGGACGGCGACCTGGGCGGCCACCTGTCCTCCTTCGCCTCGCTGGCCAATATGCTGGGCATCGGCTTCAACCACTTCTGGAAAGCACCTAGCGAAAGCCACGGCGGCGACCTGCTGTACATCCAGGGCCACTCCTCGCCCGGCGTGTACGCGCGCGCCTTCCTGGAAGGCCGCCTGAGCGAAGAACAGCTGACCCATTACCGCCGCGAAGTCGGCGGCAAGGGTCTGTCGTCGTATCCGCACCCGAAACTGATGCCGAACTTCTGGCAGTTCCCTACCGTGTCAATGGGCCTGGGCCCGCTGATGGCGATCTACCAGGCGCGCTTCCTGAAGTACCTGCACGCCCGCTCCATCGCCGACACCACCGACCGCAAGGTCTGGGCATTCTGCGGCGACGGCGAGATGGATGAACCGGAATCGCTGGGCGCCATCGGCATGGCTGCGCGCGAACGCCTGGACAACCTGGTCATCGTGGTCAACTGCAACCTGCAGCGCCTGGACGGCCCCGTGCGCGGCAACGGCAAGATCATCCAGGAACTGGAAGCGGACTTCCGCGGCGCTGGCTGGAACGTGGTCAAAGTCATCTGGGGTCCAGGCTGGGACGCGCTGCTGAAGCAGGACAAGGAAGGCATCCTGCAAAAAGTGATGATGGAAACGCTGGACGGCGAATACCAGAACTACAAGGCCAAGGACGGCGCCTATGTGCGCGCCAACTTCTTCGGCAAGCATCCTAAGCTGCTGGAAATGGTCGCCAACATGACCGACGACGACATCTGGCGCCTGACCCGCGGCGGCCACGATCCGCACAAGATCTACGCCGCCTTCAAAGTGGCGCAGGAACACAAGGGCCAGCCTACCGTGCTGCTGGTGAAGACCATCAAGGGCTTCGGCATGGGCAAGCACGGCGAAGCGCGCAACACCGCGCACAACACCAAGAAGCTGACCGACGAAGCCGTGCGCGAAATGCGCGACCGCTACTCGATCCCTATCCCGGACGACAAGCTGGCCGACATCCCGTTCTACAAGCCTGCCGACGACGCGCCGGAAATCAAGTACCTGCACGAGCGCCGCGCCGCGCTGGGCGGCTACCTGCCGCAGCGCCGCATGCAAGCGGACGAGAAGCTGACCGTGCCGCCGCTGACCGCATTCCAGAACGTGCTGGACGCGACCGCCGAAGGCCGTGAGGTGTCGAGCACCCAGACCTTCGTGCGTATCCTGACCACGCTGCTGAAGGACTCGAGCATCGGTTCGCGCATCGTGCCTATCCTGGTCGACGAATCGCGCACCTTCGGTATGGAGGGCCTGTTCCGCCAGGTTGGCATCTTCAACCAGCAGGGCCAGTTGTACGAGCCGGTCGACAAGGACCAGGTGATGTACTACCGCGAAGACAAGGCCGGCCAGATCCTGCAAGAGGGTATCAACGAAGCGGGCGGCATGAGCTCGTGGATCGCAGCCGCGACCTCGTACTCGACCAACAACCGCGTGATGATTCCGTTCTACACGTACTACTCGATGTTCGGCATGCAGCGTATCGGCGACCTGGTATGGGCCGCCGCCGACATGCGCGCCCGTGGCTTCCTGATGGGCGGCACCGCAGGCCGCACCACGCTGAACGGCGAGGGCCTGCAGCACGAAGACGGCCATAGCCATCTGTTCGCAGCCGCTGTACCGAACTGCATGCCTTACGATCCGACCTTCGGCCACGAAGTCGCCGTGATCATCCAGGACGGCCTGCGCCGCATGGTGGAAGAACAGGAAGACGTGTTCTACTACATCACCATCATGAACGAGAACTACCCGCACCCAGGCATCAAGCCGGGCCAGGAAGAGGGCATCCTGAAGGGCCTGTACCTGCTGCAGGAAGGCGACAAGTCGCTGAAGCAGCGCGTGCAGCTGATCGGTTCCGGCACCATCCTGCGCGAATCGCTGTTCGCACAGGAACTGCTGAAGAACGACTGGAACATCGCCGCCGACGTATGGTCCGCTCCGTCGCTGACCCTGGTAGCGCGCGACGGCCAGGATGCGGAACGCTGGAACCTGGTCAACCCGACCAAGGAACCGCGCGTGCCTTACGTGGCGCAGCTGATGAAGGACACCACGGGCCCTATCGTGGCGACCACCGACTACATGCGTGCGTTTGCTGAACAGATCCGCGCCTTCATCCCGAAAGACCGCACCTACCGCGTGCTGGGCACCGACGGTTTCGGCCGATCGGACACCCGCGCCGCGCTGCGCGAGTTCTTCGAAGTGAACCGCTACTACATCACGGTCGCTGCGCTGAAATCGCTGTCGGAAGAAGGCAAGATCGACGTGTCCGTGGTTGAGCAGGCTATTGTCAAGTACGGCCTGAACGCGGACAAGCCAAATCCGGTGACCCAATAATCCGCTGAGAAAAAGAAACGGAGCAAACGCTATGAGCATTGTGGAAGTTAAAGTCCCGGATATCGGCGATTTCAAGGAAGTTGAAATCATCGAGCTGATGATCAAAGTCGGCGACACCATCAAAGTAGACCAGTCGCTGATCACCGTTGAATCGGACAAGGCCAGCATGGAGATTCCTTCGAGCGCCGCCGGCGTGGTGAAGGAAATCAAGGTCAAGGTAGGCGACAAGGTTGCCGAAGGTTCGCTGCTGCTGTTGCTGGAAGCTGACGGCGCTGCCGCGGGTGCTGGCACTGCCAGCACGCAGGCCGCCGCTGCTGCCGCAGCTGCTGCACCAGCGCCTGCCGCTGCTGCGCCGGCGCCGGCCGCCGCCTCCGGTCCTGTCGAAGTCAAAGTGCCGGACATCGGCGACTTCAAGGAAGTGGAAGTCATCGAAGTGATGGTCAAGGTTGGCGACACCATCAAGGTGGACCAGTCGCTGCTGACCGTTGAATCGGACAAGGCCAGCATGGAGATTCCTTCGTCGCACGCTGGCGTGGTCAAGGAAGTCAAAGTCAAGCTGGGCGACAAGGTTGCCATGGGCACGGTCGTGCTGGTGGTTGAAGCCACCGGCGGCGCAGCTTCAGCGCCTGCCGCTGCCGCACCAGCCGCTGCACCAGCCGCCGCCTCGGCTCCTGCTGCCGCACCTGCCGCAGCTTCGGCGCCTGCCGCTGCAGCCGCCGCGCCGGCTGCGTCGCAAGGCTCGGTTGAAACCAGCAAGCTGGCGCACGCATCGCCATCGATCCGCAAGTTCGCCCGCGAACTGGGCGTGGACCTGGGCAAAGTGCCTGGCAGCGGCCAGAAAGGCCGCATCACCCAGCTGGACGTGCAGAACTACGTCAAGGGCGTGATGGCCGGCACCACCGCAGCTCCTGCGGGCGCTGCCGCTCCTGCCGGCGGTTCCGGCGGCGGCAACTTCAACGTGCTGGCATGGCCGTCGCTGGACTTCAGCAAGTTCGGCGAAACCGAACTGCTGCCGCTGTCGCGCATCAAGAAGATCTCCGGCCCGAACCTGCACCGCAACTGGGTGCAGATCCCGCACGTCACGCAGTTCGATGAAGCCGACATCACCGATCTGGAAGCGTTCCGCGTCGACACCAACAATGCCAATGCCAAGAACAAGGACGCAGCCAAGCTGACCATGCTGGCCTTCGTTATCAAGGCATCGGTCGCCGCGCTGAAGAAATTCCCGACCTTCAATGCTTCGCTGGACGCCAATGGCGAGAACCTGATCCTGAAGAAGTACTACAACATCGGCTTCGCAGCCGACACGCCGAACGGCCTGGTAGTACCTGTTGTGAAGAACGCCGACCAGAAGTCCGTTTCGCAGATCGCCCGCGAAATGACCGAACTGTCGCTGCAAGCGCGCGAAGGCAAGCTGAAGCCGACCGACATGCAAGGCGCCACCTTCACCATCTCGTCGCTGGGCGGCATCGGCGGCACGCACTTCACGCCTATCGTCAACGCGCCGGAAGTGGCCATCCTGGGCCTGTCCAAAGCGTCGATCAAGCCGGTATGGGATGGCAAGGCCTTCCAGCCGCGCCTGATGATGGGCACGTCGCTGTCCTACGACCACCGCGTTGTCGACGGTGCGATGGGCGCGCGCTTCTCCGTGTACCTGAGCGAAGTGCTCGGCGACATGCGCAAAATTCTGCTGTAAGGAGCGACTATGAGCACAGTAGAAGTCAAAGTCCCTAACATCGGCGACTTCGCCGAGGTGGAAGTGATTGAAGTGATGGTCAAGGTCGGCGATACGATCAAGGCCGACCAGTCGCTCATCACCGTCGAATCGGACAAGGCCAGCATGGAAGTGCCTTCGTCGCACGGCGGCGTAGTGAAAGAACTGAAGGTCAAGGTTGGCGACAAGGTCAAGGAAGGCGTTGTGCTGCTGGTGCTGGAAGCCGCAGCGGGCGCCGCTGCCGCAGCTCCGGCCGCCGCAGCACCTGCACCTGCCGCCGCCGCTCCGGCGCCAGCCGCCGCCGCTGCTGCTCCTGCCGCGCCGATCGCCGCACCAGCCGGTAGCAGCTACGCCGGCCAGGTCGACATCGACTGCGACATGATGGTGCTGGGCGGTGGCCCTGGCGGCTACTCGGCCGCCTTCCGCGCTGCCGACCTGGGCCTGAACACGGTCATCGTCGAGCGTTACGAAACGCTGGGCGGCGTGTGCCTGAACGTGGGCTGCATCCCGTCGAAGGCGCTGCTGCACGTGGCGTCCGTGATCGACGAGACCGCGCACATGGGCAACACCGGCGTCACCTTCGCCAAGCCGACCATCGACATCGACCAGGTGCGCAGCTACAAGGAAGGCGTTATCAAGAACATGACCGGCGGCCTGGCCGGCATGGCCAAAGCCCGCAAGACGCAGATCGTCACCGGCGTGGGCCAGTTCCTGAGCGCGAACCACATCGAAGTGACCGCCAAAGACGGCAGCAAGAAAGTGGTCCAGTTCAAACAAGCCATCATTGCGGCCGGTTCGGCTGTGGTGAAGCTGCCGTTCGTGCCGGAAGATCCGCGCATCGTTGATTCGACCGGTGCGCTGGAACTGCGCCAGATCCCGAAACGCATGCTGGTTATCGGCGGCGGCATCATCGGCCTGGAAATGGCCACGGTCTACTCCACCTTCGGCGCGCGCATCGACGTGGTCGAAATGATGGACGGCCTGATGCAGGGCGCTGATCGCGACGCGGTCAAGGTCTGGCAGAAGTTCAACGAGAAGCGCTTCGACAACATCATGACCAAGACCAAGACCGTTGCGGTCGAGGCTCTGCCGGAAGGCATCAAGGTCACGTTCGAGGCAGCCGAAGCCGGCGCCACCGCGCCAGCGCCGCAGATCTACGACATGGTGCTGGTGGCCGTCGGCCGCAGCCCGAACGGCAAGAAGATCGCAGCCGACAAGGCTGGCGTGATCGTCACCGACCGCGGCTTCATCAACGTGGACAGCCAGATGCGCACCAACGTGCCCAACATCTTCGCCATCGGCGACCTGGTGGGCCAGCCGATGCTGGCGCACAAGGCCGTGCACGAAGGCCACGTTGCGGCGGAAGCTGCGGCAGGCCAGAAGTCGCACTTCGACGTGAAGGTGATTCCATCGGTGGCCTACACCGATCCGGAAGTGGCATGGGCCGGCATTACCGAAGACGAAGCGAAAGCCAAGGGCATCAAGGTCGAGAAGGGCCACTTCCCTTGGGCAGCGAGCGGCCGCGCCGTGGCCAATGGCCGCGCCGAAGGCTTCACCAAGCTGCTGTTCGACGCTGAAACGCACCGCATCATCGGCGGCACCATCGTCGGCACGCACGCCGGCGACATGATCGGCGAAATCGCGCTGGCCATCGAAATGGGCTGCGACGGCACCGACATCGGCAAAACGATCCACCCGCACCCAACCCTGGGCGAGTCGATCGGCATGGCGGCCGAAGTGTACGAAGGCGTCTGCACCGATTTGCCGCCGCCGCGCAAGCGCTAAGCAGTTCGCATCTTCCCAAAGCCCGGTCTGCGCACCGGGCTTTTTTACGTCTTATCGAAAGCTGGTCACAGAATCGTTTGTGTGTGCCTGAATTATTTTTGACACGCGGGGATCATTTTTGTATTTGACTAGTTCGAAGCCTTGCCGAGGCCATAGATGATGGCTTAATGAAGGCCAAACTACATGCGGGTCAATTGCCGTACATCTGTGACGAACGCCGCCAGCACGGGGGCGAGTGCGGGAATGGCGCTGCTATACTGCGCTGCCATGAAGCCCTCCTCGCCGCTATCTTTATCTTTGCCAGCCTGGCTGCGCGCTTTGCTGATTAACTTTGCGCTGTGGGCCGTGCTGTGCGCTGTCGCCGCCATCACTACTTATGGCGACGCCAGCCAGCATGGCGATACCCGCAGCTTCCTGAGCATGGCGCTGGGCTGGTGGCGCGGCTATCTGGTGATGATGTTGCAGAGCTATCTGCTTTACATGGCTTACCGGCGCTTTCCCGCCTGGCTGGCTACGCCGGGCCGCATCGCGCTGGGTTATGTGGCTTATGTGGTGCTGTGCTGGCCGGGGGCGATGCTGGGGCTGGCGGCGTGGCGCACTGTCAAGCAGGGCAATGCGCTGACGCTGGCTAACGCATGGCAGTATTTCGCGTCGATGTACAAGTTCGAGTGGTTCGTTGCGTTTGTGCTGCTGACGATGTGCTTCGGCGCGGTGGCGGCGGGCTTGCTGTGGCGCCAGCGGCAGCAGCAGGCGCGCGAGCTGGCGCAGACGCGCTTGTCCCTGGAGCGCCAGCGGCTGGCGGCGCTGCGCGGCCAGCTGGAGCCGCACTTCATGTTCAATACGCTGAGCGCCATCGGCGCGCTGGTGAATGTGGGCGACAAGCCGCTGGCGCTGGACGGCCTGGCGCGCCTTGGCGACCTGCTGCAATACGCTTTGAGCAGCAGCGGGCGCGATTGGGTGGATATGGCCGAGGAGTGGCAGTTCGTGCAGGACTATCTCGATTTGCAGCGCATGCGGTTTGGTCCGCGCCTGCAAGTGCGCGTGGAGGGCGCGCAGTTGCTGGAGCAGGGGATTGAATGCCCTCCCATGCTGCTGCAGCCGCTGGTGGAGAACGCGCTAAGGCATGATCTGGAATGCCATGAGGACGCCAGCGATATCGAAGTGATATTTGCCGAGGAAGCGGGCAGGCTGCTGGTCCGCGTCAGCAATCCTGTGCCGCAGCACGCTGCGCCCAAAGCCGGCTTGGGAATAGGCTTGCGCGGCACCCGCGCGCGCCTGGACCTGGCTTACGGCAAGGAGGCCGCGCTGACGACGGCGCAAGCCGATGGCCGGTTTGTGGCCGAGCTGCGCATGCCGTTGGCGGGGGCGCAATGAGCGCGCCGGTGCGGGTGCTGATCGTGGATGACGAGGCCCATGCGCGCACCAACCTGCGCATGGCGCTGGCGGCGCTGCCCGGCTGGGAGGTGGTTGGCGAGTGCGCCAGCGCCGCTGCGGCGCGCGCGCATCTCGATCTTGCGCCGGACGGCGTGGACGTGCTGCTGCTGGATGTGCAGATGCCGCTGGAATCCGGGCTGGAGCTGGCACGCGGATTGAGCAGGCAGGCCTTGCCGCCGCTGGTGGTGTTCGTTACGGCGCACCGCGATCATGCGCTGGAAGCGTTCGACGTTCATGCGCTCGATTACATCGTCAAGCCGGTGGACCCGCGCCGCTTGCGCTCCGCGCTGGAGCGCGCCTGTGCGATGCTGAACCAGCGTAGCGCTTACGGCCAGGCGCTGCGCGACTTTAGCAACCCTGCGCCGGGCTACTGGCGTGAGCTGGCGGTGCGCTCGGTGGGGCGGATAGACAGGGTTGCGCTATGCGATGTGCAGTGGATGGAAAGCGCGGGTAACTACGTCAGCCTGCATATGGAGCAGCGCACGCTGCTGCACCGCTGCACGCTGACGGAACTGGAAGGCCATCTTGATCCCACTGAATTTTTGCGCGTCCACCGGCGCACGCTGGTGCGGCGCAGCCAGATGCTGGCGATGCGGCAAACGCAGGAGGGTTCTTATTTGGTGCAATTGCGCTGCGGGGCGGAGCTGGCTGTCAGCGAACGCTACGCGGCGGCGGTGAAGGCTGCGCTAGGTGCTGAAACGGGCAGGCGGAGAGACGGTTGAATATCCGCCCGGCCTCGGGCCGGGCGGATACTTTCCCTGACGGCGGGGGAATTATTTGGTGCGGTATTTCTCGAAGTTCGTTTCGAAGTCGCCGAAGTTATCGTTCAACATCTTCTCGTGCTGCTCTTTGTAGTACTGCATAGCCGCTTCCTTTTGCTGGGAAAAGGCTGCTTGCTCGCCAGTGGATACGGCCAGCATGTAGGCGTTGAAGCGGGTCGCCGCGAACAGGATGGCTGGGCCGATGGTGTTGCGGTCCATGGTCTGCGCCTTGTCGTTGGCCAGGTTGATGAAGGAATCGACAAGTAGCCAGAATTGTTCGTCGTTGTTAGGGGTGGTCATTGGATGTCTCGGTATGAATTTAAACGAGTGGGCATCCTGCCACGAATCGGCCGTTTATAGCAATGGTTATAGTAAATTCAGTGTCATATCGATATGGCTGGCCACGGGCGCGCTGTTGACCAGTTCGCGCGCGCGCAGCATGGCCGCTTGCGCGTCGCTGTTGCGGCCCAGGCGCTTGAGCAGCATGCCGCGCACGCTGAAATAGTAGGCGTAGCCGGACAGCTCCGCTGCCAGCGGCTCTATCATCACCAGCGCCGCAGTGGGGCCGCGCAGCTTGTTCACCGCCACGGCGCGGTTCAGCGTGACGATGGGGGAGGGATGCACCACCTGCAGCACCGCGTACAGGCGGTCGATTTCGGCCCAGTCGGTGTTGGCGGCGGTTTCCGCCTGCGCGTGCACCGCCGCCACCGCCGCCTGGATCTGGTAAGGCGTCAGCTCGCGGCAGTGCAGCGCCGTGTCCACCATGGGCAGCGCTTCGTCGATCAGGGTCAGGTCCCAGCGGCGCCGATCCTGGTCGTCCAGCAGGATCAGGGCGCCCTTGGCGTCCACCCGCGCGCCGGAGCGCGCGTGCTGGAGCATCAGCAGGGCCGCCAGGCCGAGCGCGCCGCCGTCGTGCGGGAACATGCGCGCCAGCAGCCGCGCCAGGCGGATCGCTTCCTCGCACAGCTCCATGCGGATGTACTGCCGGCCGCTGCTCGAGGCGTAGCCTTCGCTGAACAGCAGATACACCATGGCCAGCACGGTCTTCAGGCGCGCCGCGCGCTCGTGCGCGGGCGGCTCGTCGAAGGAGGTGCCGGTTTCCGCCACGCGCCGCTTGGCGCGCGCGATGCGCTGCTCCATGGCGGGCTGGCGCAGCAGGAAGGCGTGCGCCAGCTGCGCCACCGTCAGGCCGCAGACCGTGTGCAGCAGCAGCGCGATCTGGTAGGCCGGCGGGAGGCCGGGATGGGCGCAGATGTAGAGCAGGCGCAGCGTGTCGTCGCGGAAGGGCACGAAGTCCAGGTTGCGCTGCAGGCCGGGCAGGGCGTCCATGCTGTCGGCCACCAGGTCGGGGTTGGACATGGCGTTGCCCTGCGTATGCACCGGCGCCATGCCGGCGTTGCGGCCGCAGGCCACCAGCCAGGCCAGCGGGTCGCCGGGCAGGCCGGTGCCGGGCCACAGCAGGCGCGCGCGCATGGCCGCGTCCTGCCATGCGGCCAGCGCCAGGTCGAGGTCGCGGAAGGTGCGCAGCAGCGCGGCCAGCGTTTGCGGGCGGTGCAGGGACAGCAATTGCGCAATGGTGTCGTTGTCGGGTGGCGCCACGTTGGTTCGGTAACTCGTGCAAAGAGAGGGTAAAGGCCTAGCTTACGGCAAAGCGCGTGGCAGCGCTTAGCCGGGGGCGTAAAAAAACCGGGCCTGGCCCGGTTCCGGTCAACCCCGGCTGGCTTTACTTTTGCAAGGCGCCGCCCAGGAACAGGTCCACGCCCACCTCCACCTGGCGCAGCACGTCGGGCATGGGCAGGGTCTGGTTGATGACGAAGAGATAGCGTTTCAGCTGGTCGCCCATGATGCAGTTGAGCAGATGCACGGTCAGCGTTTCCGGCGTCATGTCCGCGCGCAGCTGGCTGCGGATGTCGGGGCGCGCGAAGAAGCGCTGCAGCGCCTCGCGGGTCTGCCGCGGGCCGGCCTCGAAGAAGGCCTGCGCCAGTTCCGGGTTGGACATGGACTCGGCAATGACCATGCGGTGCACCGCCAGCACTTGCGGCGAGGCCACCAGCTGGCCGAAGCGCAGGCCGAAGTCGAGCAGGATGTCGCGCAGCGGGCGCACCGCGGTTTCCATGTCGTGCATGGTAGCGAAGAAGGGCGCGCAGCCGGCGTTGATGACGGCCGTGAACAGGCCGGCCTTGCCGCCGAATTTCACGTAGATGGTGCGCACCGCCACGCGCGCCTGCTTGGCGATCATCTCCAGGCTGACCTTGCTGTAGCCCTTTTCCAGGAACAGCCGGGCGGCGGTTTCCACCAGCTCCTGGGTGCGCGCCTCGGCTTCGGACGCGCGCGGCCGGCCCGCCGTCTTGGCGGGGCACAGCGGAAGGCCGAACAGCTCGGGTTCTGGCAATACGGACAATTTTTCTGGACTGGCGGGCGTCATGGCGGCTGGCGATGGATTTGATCGAGATCTTAACAGATGGGGACTGTAGTCCAAATTAAAATGAAATGCAATCGTTTCATTTCTTGACTTGGACGGGGACTTGGCGAATAATGCACCTATCCCATTTCATTATCCCGGAGCACTACATGTCCAACCAAGCAGAGCAAAAAATGCTGAGCGCCGCCCCGGCCGCCCCCGCCGCCACGCCGCCGAACCGCCGCGTGCTGGTGATCGCCGGCCTGATCGCGCTGGCCGCCATCGGCGCCGGTGCGCGCATGTGGTACCGCAGCCATCATTTCGTGGAGACCGAGAACGCCTACGTGGCCGGCCACGTGCATCCGGTGTCGGCCCGCATCTCCGGCGTGGTGACCAAGGTGCTGATCGAGGACAACCAGCTGGTGAAGGAGGGCGACGTGATCGCCGAGCTGGATCCGTTCGACCAGCGCGTGAAAGTGGAGCAGATCGAGGCGCAGATCGCCACCGCCGAGCAGCAGGTGCTGCAGTCGGAAGCGCAGATCGCGCAAGTGAACGCGCAGGCCGGCGCCGCCGCCGCGCAAGTGGCGCAGTCCGAAGCGCAGCTGCTGCGCGCCAGGCAGGACGCCGAGCGCTACGGCCAGCTGTACAACAGCCAGATGAAAGCCGTCTCCAAGGCGGAACTGGACGCCGCCAACGCCGGCCGCTCCGGCGCCGTGGCCGACCTGGCCGCGCGCAAGGACAGCGCCGCCGCCGCCAAGGCCCAGACCACCGCCGCCGCCGCCGCGCGCGAGGTGCTGAAGGCGCAAGTGAAAGTGCTGCGCGTGCAGCTCAAGGACGCCCAGCAGCAGCTGGCCTACAACCGCATCCTGGCGCCGGTGACCGGCCGCATCGGCAAGCGTTCGCTGGAAGTGGGCCAGCGCGTGCAGCCGGGCCAGCAGCTGACCGCCATCGTGCAGGACAACGTCTGGCTCACCGCCAACTTCAAGGAAACCCAGCTGGCCGACCTGAAAGTGGGTCAGCCGGTGCACGTCACCATCGACGCCATGCCGGGCAAAACCCTGGTCGGCCGCGTGGACAGCTTCGCGCCCGCCTCCGGCGCCCAGTTCGCGCTGCTGCCGGCCGATAACGCCACCGGCAACTTCACCAAGATCGTGCAGCGCGTGCCGGTCAAGGTCACCTTCAAGCCGGAAGACGTGAAAGCGCTGAGCGGCCGCCTGGTGCCCGGCATGTCCGCCATCGCCGAAGTCGAACTGTAATCACGCCATGAGCAGCACCACTATCAACAACGCCCCGGCGCTGCCGCAGAACGGCCAGAAGGTCGACCTGCGCACCTGGATCGCCGTCGGCGCCGGCATGCTGGGCGCCTTCATGGCGGTGCTGGACATCCAGATCACCAACGCCTCGCTGAAGGACATCCTCGGCAGCCTGTCCGCCACGCAGGAAGAAGGCTCGTGGATCTCCACCGCCTACCTGGTGGCCGAGATCATCGTCATCCCGCTGACCGCGCTGCTCACGCGCGTGTTCGGCGCGCGCCGCTACATGATGGGCACCACCGCCTTGTTCCTGCTGTTCTCCACCCTGTGCGGCGCGGCCTGGAACCTGGAAAGCATGATCGTGTTCCGCATGGCGCAAGGCTTCACCGGCGGCGCGCTGATCCCCATGGCGTTCACGCTGGTGATGCTCAAGCTGCCGCCGTCAAAGCGCGCCGCCGGCATGGCGATCTTCGGGTTGACCGCCACGCTGGCGCCCTCGATGGGCCCCACGCTGGGCGGCTACCTGAGCGAAATCTACGGCTGGCCCTCCATCTTCTACATCAACTGGGTTCCCGGCCTGCTGCTGATCGCCGGCGTGGCTTACGGCCTCGATACCGAGAAGACCAAGTGGGGCGACCTGCTCAAGACCGACTGGCTGGGCATAGGCTTCATGGCGCTGGGCCTGGGCTGCCTCACCATCTTCCTCGAAGAAGGCAACAGCAAGGACTGGTTCGACTCCGGCTTCATCATCGCCTTCGCCGCGCTGGCGCTGACTGGCCTGCTGGGCTGGGTGGTCACCAGCGCCATGCGGGCCAACCCCTTCGTCAACCTGGCGCTGTACGGCCAGCGCAACTTCCTGGTCGCCACCGCGCTGTCGGCGGTGTTCGGCATGGCGCTGTACGGCTCGTCCTTCCTGCTGCCGCTGTACCTGGGCCAGATCGCCGGCTACTCGCCGATGCAGATCGGCGAAGTCATCATGTGGGCCGGCCTGCCGCAGCTGTTCATCATGCCCTTCGTGGCCAAGCTGTCGGGCAAGGTGGACAACCGCATCCTGTGCTCCTTCGGCCTGCTGATGTTCGGCGTGTCCTGCCTGATGAACGCCTATATGGACGCCAGCACCGGCTACGACCAGCTGCTGGCATCGCAGGTGGTGCGCTCGCTGGGCCAGCCCTTCGTGATGCTGACGCTGTCCAACTTCGCCATGCAGGGCATCGCGCCCAAGGACATGGCCTCCGCATCGAGCCTGTTCAACATGACGCGCAACCTGGGCGGCTCGATCGGCATTGCGCTGCTGGCCACCTCGCTGTCGCAGCGCGAGCACTTCCACTCGCAGCGCCTGGGCGAAGCGGTCAACTCCTTCGCACCGGCCGCGCAGGAGCGCATCGCCGCGCTCACGCAGTCCTTCATCAGCAAGGGCTACGAAGCGGCCATGGCGGGCGAGCAGGCGCTGAAAGCCATCGACGGCATTGTGCGGCGCGAGTCCTATGTGATGGCCTATAACGACGGCTTCTTCATCGTCAGCGCGATCCTGCTGGCTTGCATACCGGTGCTGTGGATGTCCGACAAGGTCAAGTCCCCGGGCGGCGGTGGCGGCGCGCATTAAGAACACCATACGAAAAGGTATAAACGATATGTTCAGTTCATTCAAAAAAATCACGCTGGCCGCCGCCGTTGGGCTGGCGCTGGCGGGCTGCAGCACCGTGGGTTCCGATTTCAGCGCGCCGAAGAACGTGGCCGACGCAGGCTTCCGCCACGCGCCGGCGGGCGCGCAAAGCGACGCGCGCCTGCCCGCGCAATGGTGGACCATCTACGGCGACGACACGCTGAACCGCCTGGAACAGAGCGCGCTGCGCGACAATCCCAGCGTGAAAGCCGCCGCACAGCGCCTGCTGCAGGCGCAGGCGCAACTGGGGCTGGCGCGCGCCAGCGAATCGCCGTCGCTGAGCGTGAACAGCGGGGTATCGAATTCGCGCACCTCGGCCAACACCTCGCAAGGCCTGGCGCTGGGCAACCGCTCCATCCACGGCAACAACTACTCGCTGGGCGCATCGATGTCCTACGAAGTCGACCTGCTGGGCCGCGTGCGCCGCATGGTTGAAGCGGCGGACGCGCAGGCGCTGGCCGCCGAGGCGGACCGCGACGGCGTGCTGCTGCTGCTGTCCTCGCAGGTCGCCACCACGTATTGGCAGCTGCGCGGGCTGGACACCGAGGCCGCCATCCTGAACGGCGCGCTGGACAGCCGCCGCGAAACGGAAGAACTGGTCAACGCGCGCTTCAATGCGGGCCTGTCGAATGAGCTGGACACTTCGCGGGCGCGGATCGAACGCGCCAACGCCGAAGCGGACCTGCAGGAAGTGCAGCGTCAGCGCAATACGCTCGAACACAGCCTGGCCACGCTGACCGGCGCCTCGCCGTCGGCCATGCGCTTGCCCGCCGCCACGGCGGCCGGCCTGCCGCAGCCGCCGGCGATACCAGTGGGCCTGCCGGCCAGTTTGCTGTCGCAGCGGCCCGACCTGGCCGGCAGCGTCGCCACGCTGCGCGCGGCCAACGCCCAGATCGGCGTGGCCGAAGGCGCGTTCTATCCCTCGATCAGCCTGACCGGTAACTTCGGCTTCGCCTCCGAGAGCCTGAGCGAGATCGCCAAGGGCGGCTCGCGCCAATTCAGCATCGGCCCGCTGGCCTTGTCGCTGCCGATCTTCGATGGCGGCCGCAACCGCTCCAACCTGGCGCTGGCCAAGGCGCGCTACGAAGAAGCGGTGGCCAACCACGAAGGCAAGCTGCTGACCGCGCTGCGTGAAGTGGAAGACGCCCTGTCGGACGTGCAGCAAAAGCAGAAGCAGGAGCTGGTGCAGGCGCAATCGCGCGAAGCCGCCGCGCGCGCCTATTTGGTGGCGCGTGCGCGCTACGAGCGCGGCGTATCGACCTACCTGGACGTGACGGACGCGCAGCGCAGCAGCCTGGCGGCCGACCGCGCCGCCGCGCAAATCACCACCCAGCGCCTGCTCGCCACGGTCGCCGTCGCCCGCGCCCTCGGCGCCGGCTGGCAGCCCCAAGGCCCCCTCGCCACCATCGCCTCCCGCTAAGCAGCCTGAGCCGCATTCGGGGTCTGACCCCGAATGCGGCTCAGGTCGCTTGTGGGGTTCGGCTGGGGCTTGGAAAAAGGGGCGGCGGGGCTCTGCAAGATTGTTTCATCCGTGTTAAATTCCTTCCTATTGTTTCCGATTGTCAATAACAGGATATGGGATACCGGCATGGACATTGAACGCACCAAAATCAGCACCCGCCTCGCTACCGGCTTTGGCTTGGTTTTCCTTCTCCTCATCATCGTCACTGCGCTCGGTATCAACCGGGTGCAGAAGATCGATACCATCCTGACCAATATCAGCGACGTGAACAACGTCAAGCAGCGCTATGCCATCAATTTCCGCGGCAGCGTGCATGACCGTTCCATCGCGCTGCGCGATGTGGTGCTGGCGGCCGATGCCGCTGCGGCCCGTCCGCACGTCGAACATATCAAGACGCTGGCCGATAATTACGCCAAGTCGGCCGCGCCGCTGGACCAGATCATCCAGTCCGGCAAGGGCGTGACGCCGGAGGAGAAGAGCGCGCTGGAGGGCATCAAGGCCAGCGAGGCCAAGGCGCAGCCGCTGATCGCCAAGGTGATCGAGCTGCGCGCGGCGGACCAGCTGCCGGAGGCCACCGCGCTGCTGCAGCAGCAGGCTGCGCCGGCCTTCGTGGCGTGGCTGGCGTCGGTCAACACGATGATCGACCTGGAAGAGAAAATGAGCATGGAGCAGGCCAACAGCGCCACCAGCGTGGCGCGCAGCTTCTTCGTGTTCATGGTGGTGCTGTGCCTGATCGCCATCGGCGTGGGCGTGGCGGCGGCGTGGTTCATCAGCCGCGGCCTGCTGCGCCAGCTGGGCGGCGAGCCTGAGTACGCGGCGTCCATCGTGGCCTGCATCGCTTCGGGCAACCTGGCGGTGCGCATCGACACCAAGCCGGGCGACGACAGCAGCCTGCTGCACGCCATGCGCGGCATGCGCGACAGCCTGGTGAACATCGTCAGCCAGGTGCGCGCCGGCACGCAGACCATCGCCACCAATTCGCGCGAGATTGCGGCCGGCAATATGGACCTGTCCAGCCGCACCGAGCAGCAGGCCGCGAACATCGAGGAGACCGCGTCGTCGATGGAGCAGCTGACCGGCACCGTCAAGCAGAATTCCGACCACGCTTACCAAGCCAACCAGCTGGCGCTGTCGGCTTCGGAGGTGGCGGTGAAGGGCGGCGCGGTGGTGAACGAGGTGGTGCACACCATGGCGTCCATCAACGAGTCGTCCAAGAAGATCGTGGACATCATCGGCGTGATCGACAGCATTGCGTTCCAGACCAATATCCTGGCGCTGAATGCGGCGGTGGAGGCGGCGCGCGCGGGCGAGCAGGGCCGCGGTTTCGCCGTGGTAGCGACCGAGGTGCGCAATCTGGCCCAGCGTTCGGCCGGCGCGGCGAAAGAGATCAAGGGCCTGATCGATGATTCGGTGGAGAAGGTGGACGCGGGCGCCAAGTTGGTGGACCAGGCCGGCGCGACCATGCAGGACATCGTCAACAGCGTCAAGCGCGTGACCGACATCATGGGCGAGATCTCGACCGCCAGCGCGGAGCAGACCTCGGGCATCGAGCAGGTGAACGAGGCGATCGGCAAGATGGACCAGGTGGTGCAGCAGAACGCCGCGCTGGTGGAGCAGGCCGCCGCCGCCGCCGCGTCGCTGCAGGACCAGGCCGGCAATCTGTCGCAGGTGGTGAGCATCTTCAAGCTGGATGAGTCGGCTGTGCCGCAGAGGCCACAGTCCAGTGCCCGCCCCGCAGCGGCACCCGCCGCGCCGCGCGCCGCCCCGGCCCGCCTGACGGCCGCGCCGCCGGCCAAGGCTAGCAAACCCGTGGCTGGGCAGGCCCGGCCCGCCGCCAAGCGCGCCGCCGCCAGCTCCGGCGACGGCTGGGAAGAATTCTAAAGCGACAATTTTTAATTTGGAAAATATGCAATTCAACTAAGCAAATATTTTGTAACAGCTGTTACGAATTGACTTGCGGCATGTATTATTTCCTCTCAGAGGGGTGAAATATGCCGAAACTTATCTTACGTTCCGTGTCCGCTGTGCTGCTGTGCTTGCCGATTTTTGCCTCGGCGGCGCCGCTGACCGACATCGAGTCGCGCTGGCTGCAGGCCGGCGCTTCCGTGCTGGCTTACGCCAAACAGCAGCAGCTTCCCATCGACATCATCGTGCAGCCGCAGCCCCAGCCGGGCGCGGTGCCGCTGGCCATGGGCTTTGATGGCGGGCGCTGCAAGCTGGTGCTGACCATGCGCGGCAACCCCGCCGCCGAGGAGGTGCTGCAAGCGCTGCCCGCGCCGCAGCGCGCGCTGATGATAGAGGCCATGACGGCGCATGAAGTGGCGCATTGCTGGCGCTATGCGCAGGGCGCCTGGCACTCGGTGCCGAGCGGCTTCCAGCAGCGCACGCCGGACGCGGCGCTGCCGCCCGAAATCCAGAAACTGAGCCAGGAGCTGCGCGAGACCCGCCGCGAGGAGGGCTATGCCGACCTGGTGGCGCTGGCCTGGATGCAGGCCGCCCATCCGGGCCAGTATGCGCAGGTGTATGCGTGGCTGCAGCAGGTGCGCGCGGCGCAGCCGGACAGCCATGTGTCGCATGACACCGGGGCCTGGCTGGCACTGGCCGCCGACGGCGCCGTGTTCTCGGAAGGCGCCACGCCGTTCGAGCAGGCCCGGGCTGTGTGGAAGCAGGGACTGGCGGCGGCGGAATGATGAGTTTTTGTGTTGGTTAGCGTACAGAGTGAAACGGGCGGCAGGCGTCTAATCACTACGCTAACCATCACTTAGGGGAATTCATCATGAACAAATTCGTAATCCTGGCGCTGGCTGGCGCCATCAGCAGTGGCTACGCCATGGCCGACAACGATACTGCCGCCTACAAGTCGATGAAGGACAAGGCCGCCGCCGACTACAAAGCCGCCAAGGCGCAATGCAGCAGCCTGAAAGCCAACGCCAAGGATATCTGCCAGGAAGAGGCCAAAGTGGCGCGCGCCAAAGCCGAAGCCGACGCCGTGGCGCAGCACAAGTCCGACGCGAAGGATATCCGCAAGGCCCGCGAGGAAGTGGCGGACGCCGAGTACGGCCTGGCCAAGGAGAAATGCGACGACATGAGCGGCAACGCCAAGAGCGCCTGCAAGCTGGACGCCAAGGCCGCCAAGGATAAGGCCGTCGCCGATGCGCGCCGCGCCGATCCGACTCCGACCGTAGGCGAGCGCACCGCCGCCGCCATGGGCACGGCCCGCGACAAGACCGCCACCGCGACCGACAATATGCGCGACCGCACCGTTGCCGCCACCGGCACCGCTGCCGACGCCACCCGCAACACCACCGCCGCCGCCGGCGACGCCATGAGCGACACCGTCATCACCACCAAGGTGAAAGCCGACCTGGCCGCCGATCCCGGCGTGAAGGCGCTGGATGTGCACGTGGAAACCGTAAAGGGTGTGGTCATGCTGAGCGGCTTCGTGCCGTCCAAGGCCGAGGCCGACAAGGCCGTGCAGCTGGCGCGCGGCGTGAAGGGCGTGAACGAGGTGAAAAGCTCCATCCAGATCAAGCAGTAGCAGGCTGCGCGGCCGGGCATGTCCCGGCCGTGTAGTTCAGGTCCGCCGCGCGCGGGCCTTTTTTTGATTGCTTAAATTATGATCGTAATCTAAAATGCGTGGGACGCAGCATCTTTCAACATTTCCGTGAGGCCGTCCATGTTTGCTCAACCCCTGTCCGCCTGGCTGGCACGCCGCGGCGTGCACTATTCCTGGGTCATCGTCGCCCTGACTTTCCTGACCGCGCTGACCTCGTCCGCCGCGCTCGGCCTGCCGGGCGCGCTGCTGCAGCCGCTCAGCAAGGAGTTCGGCTGGGAGGTGGACCAGATTTCCTCCGCGCTGGCGGTGCGTTTTGCGCTGTTTGGCCTGATGGGACCGTTCGCCGCCATCCTGATGGAACGCTTCGGCCTGCGCAATGTGGTGGTGACGGCGCTGGGCCTGGTGGCTACCGGGCTGGTGCTGGCCACCCGCATGAGCGAGTTCTGGCACCTGGTGGCGCTGTGGGGCGTGATGCTGGGCATAGGGTCGGGCATGACGGCGCTGGTGCTGAGCGCGGTGGTGGCCAACCGCTGGTTTGAAACGCGGCGCGGCCTCATCATCGGCCTGCTGACGGCCAGTTCGGCCACCGGCCAGCTGGTGTTCCTGCCGCTGGGCGCCTGGCTGATCGAGCACTACGGCTGGCGCATGGCGCTGCTGCCGGTGTTCTTCGCCTGCACGCTGGTGGCGCTGGGCGCCTTCTTCCTGATGCGCAACCGGCCGTCTGATGTGGGCCTGCTGCCGTTCGGCATGGACCCGGCCGCCGCAGCCGCAGCGGCCCCGGCAACCCCGGCCACAGCGCCGGCCAAGATCACCTTCGCCACGCCGTTCGCGGTGCTGCGCAGCGTGTCGGCCAACCGCACTTTCTGGATACTGTTCGGCACCTTCTTCATCTGCGGCCTGAGCACCAATGGCCTGATACAGACCCATTTCATTTCGCTGTGCGGCGACTCCGGCCTGTCTGCCGTGCCGGCCGCGTCGGTGCTGGCCATGATGGGCGCGTTCGACCTGTTCGGCACCATCGCGTCCGGCTGGCTGTCGGACCGCTACGACAACCGCAAGCTGCTGTTCTGGTATTACGGTTTGCGCGGCCTGTCGCTGCTGTGGCTGCCGTATTCGGAGTTCACGCTGTACGGGCTGTCGCTGTTCGCCATGTTCTACGGCCTGGACTGGATCGCCACCGTGCCGCCCACGGTGAAGCTGGTCGGCGCCACGTTTGGCAAGGAGCGCGCGGGCATGGTGTTCGGCTGGGTGTTTGCCGGCCACCAGCTGGGCGCTGCGGTGGCGGCTTACGGCGCGGGACGGGTGCGCGCTTTGTGGTTCACCTACAACCCGGCGCTGTTCGCGGCCGGCGCGGCCTGCCTGCTGGCGGCGCTGCTGGTGCTGGCGATACGGCGGCAGCAGGCTGCCGCCGCGGCGGCGCCGCTGAAGGCGGCTGCTTAGTAATGTTTAGTGGTGCTTAGTAAAGCTTAGTAGTGTTTAGCGCGGTTTAGCAAGGTTTAGTAAAAACGCTTAATTGGAACCGGCCGGCTGATGCGCGGCCGCTTCGGCTTGGCGCGGGGAGGGGGGCTTGGCGGCGGTGTAGCTGCGGTTGGCCATCAGGTTTTCCCAGAAGTCGCGCTCCACGCGGTTGGCGGCCAGCTTGCCGTAGGGCTGGCCGTTGCTTTGCGCCACGGTCGCTTGCACCCACGCTTCGTGCCGGGCCTTCACCTGCTGGTAGTCGTGGCTGGAGGCCACCATATCGTCCACTCCCTGGTGCTGGGCGGCGGCGATGCGGAAACAGGCGCGCCATTCGCGCAGCGCCTTTTCAACCAAGCGCACGCTGTCCAGCGTGGTGGAGCGGACCGGGAAATTGGGCTGCACGCAGGGCGATTTCTGCTGTGGATCGATTTCCGCGCCTACGGCGGCGGTGGCGGCAAGCGTCAGCAACAAGACGGCGCACAGCTGTTTCATCGATGTTACCCGGTAGTGGACTTGTTCTAATTCTAACTTGCTCACAAGGAAATAGTATATATTTTTGTAACTTTTCCGCCACAATGCATCATCGTGGTGCTGTGGCTGTTTCGTCTCTATACTGTGGGAATAATAAAACAGTGGTGGAGACGCTTAAATGAGCTGGTCCCGAATTTTCGCGGCGGCAGGGCTGCTGCCTGCGCTCGCGGGTGCGCAAGCCGATTATCCGAATACCTCCGCCATGGGCAGCATGGTTGATCCTCATTCGGCATGGTATCGCCAGTGCCTGCGGGTGCAGTCCGTACAGCCGCCCGCGCGCGAGCTGCCCGCCAGCAGCGCCTTGCACGGGCTGCGCCAGTGCGGCGCGGAGAACCTCTATTACGACACCCGCGCGCGCCCGCACGCCACCCCGGCCGACTGGGAACATGTGCGCCATTGCGCTTATGCCGAGAGCGACGCCACGGTGCTGATGATGCTGTACGCGAACGGCTACGGCGTGTCGCGCAACCATGAGCTGGCGGTGAAATACGCTTGCTCGCTGCCGGCCTCGCCGGCAGAAATGGATGGCCGCGTGGCGCATTTGAACGAGCGCACGCTGCACCATGAAGCCACGCCTTTCGACCAGTGCGACGACATCACCAGCGGCTTTATGGGCGGGCAGTGCGCGGCCATCCAGGACAGGCTGGACAGCAAGGCGCGCAGCGGCAAGCTCGCGGTGCTGATGAAGAGCTGGCAGCCGGGGCAGCAGGCGGCCGCGGCCAGACTGCAGCAGGCGCTGGAGGAGTTTGCCTCGCACCGCGCGAGCGACGAGACCGATATGAGCGGCACCTTGCGCGGCGCGCTGGCGGTCGAGGCGCACGGGGTGGAGCTGGATCTGTTTGCGCACGACGTCGAGGACGCGGAGAAGGGCAAGCTGCCGCGCTACAGCGAGCAGCAGTTCCAGCAGCTGGACAAGAAGCTGAACCAGGTTTACCAGCGCGTGATGCAGCAGGCGCGGAAGGATGGCGCGCAAGGGCTGGGTTATGGCACGGTGACGAAGGAGGGCGTGAAGAACACGCAGCGCGCGTGGCTGGCGTACCGCGACGCCTGGGTGGCGCTGGGCGCGGCGCGCTACCCCGGGGTGGCGCCGCACGCGTGGAAGGCGCTGCTGACGCAGCGGCGCATAGAGCAGCTCGAAGAGTTCGGCGCCTGAGCGGCGGGTTACGGCGCTGCGCGCCTAACCCGCCGAAGCTCAGCCCCCAGCTTTACTTCAGATACTTGGCCAGCCAGCCGTGCACTTCGTTGTAGAAGTAGCGGCTGTTTTCGCCTTTCAGCACCCAGTGGTTTTCATCCGGGAACACCACCAGCTTGCTCGGCGTGTTCAGGCGCTGCTGCGCGGCGAAGTTCATCAGCGCGTTGTTGACCGGCACGCGGTAGTCCAGCTCGCCCACCGTGATCAGGATGGGCGTCTTGAAGCCCGTGCCCTTCTCGTGGTTGCCAGCCTGCATAATCGGGCTCTGGTCGCGCCACACCGGCAGATTGCCCCACACCGGGCCGCCGCTGTTGACTTCGCGGCCGTACACGCTGTCGCTGGTGCCCCACTGCATCACCAGGTCCATCTCGCCGGCGTGCGACACGATGGCCTTGTAGCGCGTGGTGGTGGCCTGCAGCCAATTGGCCAGGTGGCCGCCGTAGCTGGCGCCGCCCGCCGCCAGCTTGCTGCCGTCGACATAGCTGTATTTCTTGATGGCTTCGTCGACCGCCTGGTTGACCTCGTCGCCCGGGCCTTTCAGCGGGTCGAACTGGATCGAGCGGGCGAACTCCTCGCCGTAGCCGGTGGAGCCCTTGTAGTCGGTCAGCAGCACCACGTAGCCCGGCTTGGCCAGCAGGTGGTAGTTCCAGCGCAGCACGAACTGGTCGCGCCACATATTGGCGGCGCCGCCGTGGATGACGGCGAACAGCGGGTATTTCTTGTTCGGGTCGAAGTTGGCGGGCTTGACGATCATGTTGTGGATCTGGCGGCCGTCCGGGGTCTTGAACCAGAAGTGCTCGGGCGCCTGCCAGTCGATGGCGGCGGCCTTGTCCACGTTGAAGGAGGTCAGGCGCTTGGGCGCTTTGCCATTGAAGGCAAACACCTCCGGCGGGTTGATCGCCGATTCCCATACGCCCACCAGCGCGTTGCCGCCCGCGTTGAGCGAGTTGATGCTGCCGGTGGCCGCCGACGGTTCGGCCTTCACGTCGCCGCCCGCGTAGCTGATCGAATGCAGCTGCTCCAGGCCGGCGTGCTCGAAGGTGAAGTAGATGCGCTTGCCGTCGGCCGGCAGCGCAAAGCGCGAGATGGAGCGGTCCAGCGCGGCGGTCAGGATTTTCGGCTGCGGGCTGGTGAGCGGCCAGGCGAAGCTGGCCAGGCGGTCCAGGTCGTACACCTTGCCTTCGGTTTCGGCTTGCGTCAGGCACAGCAGGGTTTTGCCGTCGGGCGAGAACTTCAGGTTGCTGTAGCTGTGCTTGTCGGCGGTCAGCTGGGTCGCTTCACCGCCGCCCGCAGGCAGCGCGAAGATCTGCGTGTAGGCCGAGGCGCGCGCCAGTTCGTCGCGGTTGGTCGAGGCGGAGAACACCACGGTTTTGCCGTCCGGCGCCCAGATCGCGTCCAGCGACTGGCCTTCGTCGCCCTGGCCGCCGCCGAAGCCCGGCATGGCCGCCAGCTTGCTGCCGGACAGGATGTCTTTCGGCTTGGCGCCGAGCTGCGCGTCCATCACGAACAGGCGCACCTGCTTGTCGTCCAGCCATTTGTCGAAGAAGCGCGGCGGGAAGCTTTCGTAGGCGCGCGCGCTGTATTTGCGGTCTTTGCGTTCCTTGGCGGTTTTCTTGACGGATTCCTCGTCGGTGTTGCCGGGGAAGAGGTCGCTGACGAACAAGATCTGCTTGCCGTCCGGGCTGAACTTGGGCGAACGGGCGCCCAGGGTCAGGGTGGTGAGGCGCTGCGCCTCGCCGCCGCCGGCCACGTCGATGCGGTAGATCTGGCCGGCGTCGTCGCCGTCGCGCTTGGCGATGAAGATCAGCTGCTTGCTATCCGGCGACCAGTTCACGCTGCCTTCGCCGCCCTTGGAGAAGGTCAGGCGGCGCGGCGCGCTGTCGTCGGCCAGGGACTTGATCCACAGGTCGGACCATTGCTCCTTGCTGTCATAGGCGGTGTCGGTGACGGCGAACACGGCCCACTTGCCATCCGGGCTGGGCGCCGGCGCGCCAACGCGCTTCATCAGCCATACGTCCTCGTGGGTGATGGCGTGCTTGGCGGCCGGCGCGGTCGCGTCGGCGGCGTGGGCTGCGTGGACGGCGCCGAAGCTGGCGGTCGCCATCAGCAAGGCGGTCAGGGGATGGAGCAAGCGGGTAGAGGTCATGTGCAGAGTCCGGCTGGTGGGTCGAAGCCGTAGATGTTGGACACAACCATGCCGCCTGTCAATCGACCAAATGTTTCTCCAATGTATCCGCCGTGGGCTGGGCGGGCCCGGAGCGGGCCGCAAGTATCATGTCGGCCGCTTTCTCGGCGATGGCCACGGTGGGGGCGTTGGTGTTGCCGCCGATGAGCGTGGGCATGATGGACGCGTCCGCTACGCGCAGGCCCTGCAGGCCGTGCACGGCCAGCGTGTCGTCCACCACGGCCAGCGGGTCGTGGCCCATCTTGCAGGTGCCCACCGGGTGGTAAATGGTTTCCGCCTTGCGCCGCACGAAGTCGCGGATCTGCTCGTCGCTTTGCACCTGCGCGCCGGGCTGGAGCTCGGCGCCGCGATAGGCGTCGAAGGCGGGCTGGGCGAGGATGGCGCGGGCCGCTTGCACGCCGCGCACCATGTTCTCCATGTCGTCCGGGTGCGACAGGTAGTTCGGCTCGATCAGCGCGTGCGCCATGGGATCGGCGCTGTGCAGGCCGATGCGGCCGCGGCTCTTGGGCCGCAGGTCGCACACGTGCAGCGCGTAGCCGTGGCCCAGCATGGTGGCCCTGGCGTGCGCCAGCGTGCGGCCGTGGCCGTCCAGCGTGGCGGGCGTGAAGTGGAATTGCAGGTCGGGCACGGCCAGCTCGGGCCGGCTCTTGACGAAGCCGCCGCCCTCGGCCGAGTTGGTGGTGTAGGGGCCGCGCCGCCGGAACAGGTAGTTCAGCGTGTGCGCCGCCTGCGCCAGCAGGTTGCGCCAGGAGATGCCGAGCGAAACGGGCCGGGTGCATTGCTGCACCAGCAGCACGTCCAGGTGGTCCTGCAGGTTCCGGCCCACGCCGGGCAGCTCGTGCACCAGCGGGATGCCGTGGCGCGCCAGTTCGTCCTTCGGGCCTATGCCGGACAGCAGCAGCAACTGCGGCGAGTTGATGGCGCCGCCGGACAGTATCACTTCGCCGCTGGCCAGCGCTTCGTGCTGCTGGCCGCCTTTCAGGTAGGCCACGCCGCGCGCGCGCTTGCCGTCCATCAGGATCTTGCTGGCGTGCGCGCCGGTGACGACGGTGAGGTTGGGGCGCCGCAGCACCGGGTGCAGGTAGGCGCGCGCCACGCTCCAGCGTTCGCCGTTCTTCTGCGTCAGGTGGTAGCGGCCCAGGCCTTCCTGGCTGGCGCCGTTGAAGTCGGTGTTGGCGGCGTAGCCGGCCGTGCGGCCCGCGTCGAGGAAGACCTGCGTGAGCGGATTGGGCGAGCGCTGCGCGCACACGTTGAGCGGGCCGCCGCTGCCGTGGTAGGCGTCCGCGCCCGGCTCGTGGTGCTGGGAGCGCTTGAAGACGGGCAGCAGCTCGGCGTAGCTCCAGCCCCGGTTGCCGAGGTCGGCCCAGTGGTCGTAGTCGCTGCGGTGGCCGCGCGTGTAGATCATGGCGTTGCTGGAGCTGCTGCCGCCCAGCGTTTTCCCGCGCGGCCAGAACAGCCGGCGGCCGTTCAGCTGCGCCTGCGGTTCGGTGTGGTAGCGCCAGTTCAGCGTCTTGCTCATCATCAGGAACAGGATGCCGATGGGCAGGCGGATAAAGGGGCTGCTGTCGCGCGGCCCAGCCTCAAGCAGGCAGACTTTGACGGCCGGGTCGGCCGACAGCCGGTTCGCCAGCACGCAGCCCGCCGAGCCCGCACCGACGATGATGTAGTCATACATATTCCGCTCCTGGAGGCGCCGCCACGCGGCGTCCCCCAGTGTTGCACAGCCGCCGCGCCGCCGCAATCGCCTGGCACTAGCCGGGCTGTACGGTTACTATGCCGTTTCCTTCCCCATTTCGGCCGCTTCCATGAAGATATTGCGCGCGTTTTTCTGCATGCTTGCCTTGACCGCCTGCGCCACGGCGGCGCAGGCGCAGTCGGTGGCGTTTACGTTTGATGACGGTCCGAACCTGGAGGCCACGCCGCGCCTGTCGGCGCAGCAGCGCAATGCGGCCATGCTGGCGGCGCTGAAGAAGCACGGCGTGCAGGCGGCGCTGTTTGTCACGGCGGGCAATGGCGCGGACCGGCCGGAGGGGCTGGCGCTGGCGCGCGCCTGGGGCGAGGCCGGCCACGCCATCGGCAACCACACCATGACGCATCCGGACCTGAACAGCGCCAAGCTGGCGCTGGCGCAGTACCAGCAGGAGGTGCTCGATTGCGACCGTATCATCCGCGCGCTGCCGGGCTACCGCAAATGGTTCCGCTACACCTTCCTGCGCGAGGGCAACACGCCGGAGAAGCGCGACGGCATGCGCGCCTTCCTGAAGCAGCAGGGCTACCGCAACGCCTATGTGAGCCTGGACACCAGCGACTGGCGCCTGAACGACGAGCTGGTGCGCGTGCTGCGCGCCGACTCTGGCGCCGACGTGGCGCCCATCCGCGCCGCCTACCTGTCGCACCTGAAGCAGCGCGCGCTGGCGTACCGCGCGCTGTCGCAGCAGCTGCAGGGCCGCGACATCGCGCAGGTGATGCTGATGCACCATAACCTGATCAACGCGCTGTGGCTGGACGACGCCATCGCCATGTTCAAGGACATGGGCTGGAGCATCACCACGCCCGCCGCCGCCTATGCCGATCCGGTCTACCAGCTGGAGCCGGACCGTCCGGCGGCCGGCCAGAGCCTGCTGCTGTCGATGGCACGCTCGCTGGGCCTGGGCAAGTTCGACGGCTGGCTGCGCCTGGTCGACGACGGGGATTTCGAGATCGAGGCCCTGAAGGCGAACGCGCAGCCGCGCTAGCTGGCGCGCAGCTGCGTGCCGCTACGCGGTGTGATCCAGCGTGGACCAGGCCATGGCCAGCGCGTCGTCCGCGATGCTGGCGGTGGCGGCCAGGTGGCCGGCTGCCAGTGCGCCGCCCGGCTGCTGCAGCATCTGCTGCACCTGCTCGGGCGCCGGGGCCGCCGGGCCGCAGCCCAGGCCCACCCAGGCGGCGCGGCCGCTGCGCTTGGCGGCGTACAGGCCGAGGTCGGCCAGCTTGATGGTCTGCTGCCAGCTCAGCAGGCGCGGCCGGGACGGCAGGAAGGGGAAGCTGGCGTAGCCGACCGAACAGGTCTGGCGGATGCTGCTGCCGTCCTCCAGCACGAAGGGCTGCCCGGCCACCGCTTCGCACAGGCGCGCCGCCAGCGCGCCGGCGCCGGCCGGGTCGATGTCGCGCGCCACCACCAGGAACTCCTCGCCGCCCCAGCGGACCAGGAAGTCGCTGTCGCGGAACACGCGCGCCAGCCGCTCGCGCATGGCCATCAGCACGTGGTCGCCGGCCGGGTGGCCATGGCGGTCGTTGACCTGCTTGAAATGGTCCAGGTCCACCAGGAAGAAGATCAGCGCGGCGCTGCGCGGCGCGGGCGGGGCCGGCGCTTCGTGGCGGCGCAGTATCAGCTGCACTTCCGGCGGCAGCTTCTGTTCGATATAGCGGCGGTTGCGCAGCCCGGTGAGCGGGTCGGTCACGCTCAGGTTTTGCAGCGCCGCATAGGCCTTGGACAAGGCTTCGTTCTTGCCGGCCAGTTCGCTGGTGCGCTGCGCCACCTGGCCTTCCAGCAGCAGCTGGCGTTGGCGCAGGCTGCGCACGCGCCAGCGGTACAGCCAGCGCAGGCCCAGCACGGCCGTCAGCGCCGCCAGCGCGCGGAACCACCAGGTGGCCCAGAACGGCGGCGTGACCGTCACCGGCAGCACCAGCTCCTTGTCGCTCCACACGCCGTTCTTGGTGACCGCCTTGACGCGCAGCGTGTAGCTGCCGGGCCGCAAGCTGGTGTAGGTGGCCACGCGGTGCGCCGCGTCGGCGGCGATCCAGTCGCGGTCCAGGCCGTCGAGCCGGTAGGCGTAGCGGTTGCGTTCGGGGTCGGCGAAATGGGTCGCGGTGAATTCCAGCGAGAAGGTGGCCATGTCCCACGGCAGGCGCAAGCGGCTGGGCGCGCTGAGCGTGCCGTCCAGTTCCACCGCGGCGGGGCGGGGCAGCAGGGCCAGCGAGCGGTTCATCACGCTCAGGCCGGTGACCGTCAGCTGCGGCGCGATGGTGTTGCCGCGCATGGCGTCCGGGTGCACGATGGTCAGGCCCTGGAAGGCGCCGAAATACAGCGTGCCGTCGCCGCCGGCCAGCGAGGCGCCGTTGATGAAGTTGCCCGAGGAGATGCCGTCCGACGCGTAGTGGCTGGCCACGGCGCCGCTGGCCGGGTCGAAGCGCAGCAGCGCGCCGGTGACGGTGAGCCACAGCTGGCCTTCGGCGTCGCTCTCGATGGCGGTGATCTCCATGCCGGACAGGCCGTCGCGCTGGCTGGCGCTGAAGCGCAGGCTGCCGTCCGCCTGCTGGCTGACCAGGTTCAGGCCGCTGCGCGTGCCTATCCACACGCGGCCTTGCCGGTCTTCATACACGCAGTTGACGAAGTCGTTGCTCAGGCTGCCAGGCTTGCCGTCGCTGCGGTAGCTGCGCAGCGCGCCGTCCGGGCCGCGCAGGTCGAGGCCGCGCCCGTAGGGGCTGCCTATCCACAGGCGGCCCTGGCTGTCCTCCAGCAGCGCCCCGGCGTTGTGGATGGCGGTCAGCGCGCGGCCCGCCGGCAGTGCTTCGGCCTTGCCGCTGGCCGGGTCGAAGCGCAGCACGCCGCCGTCCGTGCCCAGCCACAGCGCGCCGCCGCTGGCGCGGGCGATGCCGCGCACGAAGTTGCGGTCCTGCTGGCCGAAGCGGTATTCGCGGAAGGTGCCGCTGGCCGGATCCAGGCGGCTCAGGCCGGTCGACGTGCCGGCCCACAGCGGGCCGCCGGGCGGCTGCAGCAGCGCCATCACGAAGTCGTTGGGCAGCGAGCCGGGCTGGGCCGGATCGTGGCGGTAGCTGCGCAGCACGCGGCCGCTGGCCGGATCGTACAGGCGCACGCCGCTGGGGCCGCCCAGCCACAGCTGGCCCTCGTCCGCGTGGCTCAGGCTGCCGACCACGTTGCCGCGCGGCGCGCTGTCCTGGGTGCCGGCGGCGGGCAGGAAGCGGCCCAGGCCCTGGCTGCCCAGGTCCACGCGCGCCACGCCGTTGTCCCAGGTGCCGGCCCATAAGGTGTTGCTGTGGTCCACCAGCACCGAGGGGATGCGGTTGGACGGCAGGCTGTTCGGATCGCCGGGCCGGTGCTGGTAGCTGCTGAACTGCTGCTGCGCGGCGTCCCAGCGCAGCAGGCCGGCCGGCTGGGTGCCGAGCCAGACGGCGCTGTCGCGGTCCTGGTAGATGGTGTAGACGGAAAAATCGCCCACCTCGGGCGGCGCGGGCAGGCGCTCGCGCTGCGCCCACGGGCTGCCGGTGTTCCAGCGCAGCACGCCGGCGGCCGTGCCTATCCACAGCTGGCGCTGCCCGTCCAGCAGCAGCGCGCTGACTGTGTTCAGCTTGGCGTTCGGCGCGGCGCTGTCGTCGGGCTGGAAGTGCTGGAAGGCGCTGCCGCCGGGCGGCAGGTAGTCTATGCCGTGCGGCCAAACGCTGAGCCAGAGCCCGCCCTCCGGGTCGCGCGCCAGCGCCTCCACCCGGTCGCTGGCCGGCGTGCCGGGGCGCTGCGGGTCGTGCGCATAGGCCGTGAAGCGGCCGCTGGCGGGGTCGAAGTGCTGCAGTCCGGCTGCCGTGCCCAGCCACAGGCCGTCCTTGCCGTCGCCGATAATGCTGCGCACGAACAGCGAGGGACCGGCCGCCGGGCGGTAGCTGACGAAGGCGCCGCGTTCGGCGTCGAAGCGGGCCAGGCCGTTATTGGTGCCGAACCACATGCGCTGGCGGCTGTCGCGGAAGATGGCGCTGACGTAGTTGCCGGGCAGGCTGAGGGGATTGGCGGCGTCGTTGCGGTAGATGGTGGAGCGCTGGCCGTCGTGCCGGAACAGGCCGCTCTGGGTGCCCATCCAGATCAGGCCCTGCTCGTCCTGCACCAGCGCAAGCACCGAGCTGGCCGGCATGGTGAAGTGCAGTGCGCTCAGGTTTTCAAAGCGCAGCTGGCGCACCGGCGCGGGTGCGCCGTGCGCCGCTGTTGCCAGTCCTGTTGCCAGTCCTGTGGCCAGCAGCAACGACGCAAGCAGGAGGCGGGCTGGCCGGACCATGGTTCAGGCCCGCTGGCGCCGGATGGCCATCAGGATGCCGGCGCCTATGCCCAGCGTGGTGAGCGCGGTGCCGCCGTAGCTGATGAAGGGCAGCGGCACGCCGACCACCGGCACCACGCCGCTCACCATGCCGATGTTGATGAAAGCGTAGGTGAAGAAAATCATGGTGATGGCGCCGCCCAGCAGGCGCGCGAACAGGGTGGTGGCGCCGGCCGTGATGGCCAGGCCGCGCGCGATCAGCAGGAAGTACAGCGCGAGCAGCACGGCGATGCCGAGCAGGCCGAATTCCTCGGCGTAGACCGAGAAGATGAAGTCGGTGGTGCGCTCGGGCACGAAGCCGAGGTGGCCCTGCGTGCCCTGCAGCCAGCCTTTGCCGTCCAGCCCGCCCGAGCCGATGGCGATGCCGGCCTGCTTGATCTGGAAGCCTTTGCCCAGCGGGTCGGCTTCCGGGTTGAGCATGGTGAGCACGCGCTGGCGCTGGTAGTCGTGCAGCAGCGGCCAGGCGATGGGGATGCTGGCGGCGGCGCCCACGGCCAGCGCGGCCATGGCCTTCCACGACAGGCCCGCCAGCACGATTACATAGGCGCCCGCCGCCAGCACCAGCAGCGCGGTGCCCAGGTCGGGCTGTTTCATGATCAGCGCGGCGGGGATCAGCAGCAGCAGGGCGGCCACGGCGAAGGTTTTCCAGCGCGCCAGGCTGGCGTACTGGTGGAAGAACCAGGCCAGCATCAGCGGCATGGCGATCTTCATCATTTCGGAGGGCTGGATGTCGAAGCCGATGTACAGCCAGCGGCGCGAGCCTTTCTTGATTTCGCCCACCATGAACACGGCCAGCAGCAACAGCACGCCGGCCGCGTAGATGGGCGCGGCGTAGCGCATCAGCGTCTGCGGCGGCACGCTGGCGACCGCCCACATGATGCCCAGCGCGATCAGCACATTGCGCAGATGCATGGCGAAGCGGCCCGGGAAGTCGGCGCCGGCGGAGTACATGGTGAGCACGCCGGTGGCCAGCAAGAGCAGCACGCACAGCGTCAGCTGCGGGTCCAGCACCGCCAGCAGGGATTTGCAGCGCCGCAGCATCAGTGTGTGCCTGGCTGGCTGAGCGCCTGCAGCCACACCAGGCGTCCGGCCAGCCCCAGCAGCCCCACCAGCGCGATGGCCGCTAGTATGGCGAGGCGGCGGCGGAAGCGGGGATCTTGTGGTTGCTGGTTCATTCTTGTTTTCTCTCGGAAAGATAATATTTTAACATGTGAGAAAACTTTACTGCGTTCAACCGACCTTCCCGGAAAGGAATGCTCAGGCAAAGCGCTCGCGGTACGCGCTGGGCAGCACGCCCAGCTGCCTGGCGAACGCGCGGCGCAGATTGTATTCGGTGCCGAAGCCGGACAGGCGCGCCACCTGCTTGACGCTGCACCCGGCCGCTTCCAGCAAGGCGCACGCCGTTTCCATCCTCACCCTGGCCAGCACCTGCGCCGGCGACGCCTGCGCTTCCTCGCGCAAGCGCCGGTGCAGGCTGCGCGCCGACAGCGCCATCGCCTGCGCCATCCGCTCCACGTCGATCTGCTCCGCCACGCGCGGGCGCAGCCATTCGGTCAGCCGCTCCGCCAAGCCGCCGCTGCTGGACTGCGCCAGCAATGCCGAACTGAACTGGCGCTGCCCGCCGGGCCGCTTGTGGTGCACCACCAGCCGCTTGGCCGCACCCAGCGCGGCGCGCCGTCCCAGGTCTTCCTCCACCAGGCCCAGGCACAGATCGATGCCGGCCGTAATCCCGGCCGAGGTGTAGAGCGCGCCGTCCTTGATGTAGATGGCGTCGTCCTGCACCTGCACCGCCGGATAGCCGCGCCGCAGGCTGTCCACGTCCAGCCAGTGGGTGACGGCCCTGCGTCCGGCCAGCAGGCCGGCCTCGGCCAGCAGAAAGGCGCCGGTACAGACCGACGCGCAGCGCAGCGCCGCGCCGGCCGCCGCCCTGAGCCAGTCGAGCAGGCCCGGCTGCGCCAGCGCGGCGTGCACGCCGCGGCCGCCGGCCACCATCAGCGTGGCGCCTTGCAGCGCGGCGGGCGGGGGGAGGGGGGCGGTCATCACCGCGATGCCGGAGCAGGACCCCACCAGCCCGCCGTGCAGCGACACCAGTTCCACGTGGTAGGCGGGCGGCAGGCCCGCGTCGCGGCAGCCGTCGTTGGCGGTGGAGAACACCTGCACCGGCCCGGCCGCGTCCAGCAGCAGGAAATCGGGAAACACGAGGATGCGCACCGGCAGGGCCGCTGGCGGTTTTTCAATGTTGGATGTCATAAATGCCAAGTCTAGCATGGCTACAATGGCGCTTTACACGACTGGGGTACGCCATGCTGGAACTGAGACCGACCTGCGAACACTGCAACAAGAAGCTGCCGCCGGAGGCGCCGGACGCGCGCATCTGCAGCTACGAGTGCACCTTCTGCGCCGGCTGCGTGGAGGGCTTGCTGGCCAATGTCTGCCCGAACTGCGGCGGCGGATTTGAAAAGCGCCCGGTGCGCCCGGCGCGCAACTGGAAGAACAACAACTACCTCGGCAAGGACCCGGCGCGCACCGAGCCCAAGCACCGCCCGGTGGACGCCGCCGCGCACGCCGCTTTTGCTGCGCAGATCGCGTCGCTGCCGCCGGAGTCCCGCTGAGCTTGCCGGCGGCGTCGCTGCGGCCGCCGGCTTTTGCGCGCTAGTCCCTGGAGGCCGGCGAAATGGTCTTGCTCACTTTGCCGGCCTCGTCCAGCATCTGGATCTCGGCCTTGCCGTCCGCGCTGACCAGCAGCATCATGCGCACGCGGCCCCTGGCGTCCTTGAGCTGCAGGGACGCGCCCTTGTCGCCGGTGTTGCCCAGCCAGATGCGGTTGTTGCTCAGACGGCCCTGCTCGGACAGCTTCTGGTAGTAGGCCTGCTGCTCGCCGGGCGGCAGCTTTTTCGCCTCCGCGCCGAAGCTGCGCAGGTCCTCCAGCGACGTCACCTGGTAGTAGGGCACGTCGTTGATCTTGATGCCGGTCTGCTGGTGCGCCGCGCTGTCGCTGTTCAGCAGTTGCAAAGCCTGGTCCTGGCGGAAGCGGTCGAAGGTCAGCGACAGGCCGGAGGACACCTTGCCTTCGGCGCTGAGCGTGCCGCGCTGGATCAGGCCGCCGTTCTCCGTGCCTTCGTCATTGATGAACAGCATGCCCGCGACGTTGGCGCGGTCGGGGCGGGCGGTTTCCTTGCCTTGCAAGAAGTCGCCGGGGAACTGCGCCTTGCTGGAGATGACCATGCGCTTGGTGCCGTCCGGCTCCACGATATTGATGCGGCCCACGGTGATCTCGTCGAAGCGTTCATGCTTGAGCGGCTCCCTGGCCCCGGCCAGCATGAGCACGGCGGCCAGTGCGCTGGCCATGGTGGTTGCACCTGCTAAAAACGTCCTGATTTGCGACACTATGCGTCTCCTTTGGTAATGACTGCATTTGCCCTGCGCAAGCGCCACTCGACCGGGAAGGCGAGCACGCCGCAGAATGCGAACAGGGCGCCGAGGTACTGCAACACCTTGTTGAGCGGCGAACGCACGTGGCGCACGCTGGCCAGCTCGAATTTGCGCCGGCCCTTGCCGGCGGCTTCAAAAAACACGCTGCCCCGGTCGCCCCAGAACTCCACCGTGGCCAGCCTGACCCTGGCCGTTTCGAATTCGGCAAGCATGCGGGCGTGTTCGGCGCTGCTGATGGTGGCGGCGGCCAGCTTCAGGTTCAGCACTTCCTTGTACTGGTCGAAGACGTTGTCCGACTCGTCCGGCAGGATCACGCCCCTGGAAATGTATTTGTACTGATTGTTGGACGAGAAAATACCGTCGTTGGCGGCCAGCATCAGCGCGAATCCCAGCGCGCAGGCCGAGGCCGCGCCGAACAGCCACTTTTTCGCATCGTGCACGCGCCGCGCGGTATTGCCGTTCAGGAAGTGGCTGACTTCGGGGATGTGGCGCAGCGAGGTCTGCAAGACCTTGCCGTCGATGCCGTCCAGGAAAGCCGCCGGCGCCATGTCCAGCGCCTTGACGATGGTGCTGAACATGTCGGCCGAGGGCTGCGACTTGTCGTTTTCCAGCTTGGACAGGTAGGACTGCTCAATCCCGATGGCGGCCGCGAGCTGCGGCTGGGTGAGGTTTTTCTCGGTCCGGATGTGTTTGAGCTTTTCGCCGAAATTCATCGATGCGTGCCTTTTCTTGTAGAGATGGCACGTATTCTTGTGGATTCAGCCTGGAATGAGAAGCTGAATATGCGGGAATATCGATGAATATTGCGGTTTGGGCGGGGATTAGCGCTGGCGGGCCGAATTTTCCGCAGCGCTGGCGCGCGCCAGGCTGGAGCGCGCACCGGCCACGGCCTGCAGGCGCTCCTGCAGATAAGTGCTCAGGCGCGGGTGCTGGCTGAAGGCAACGTTGAAGCGGATGTGCCGGTCCGGTGTGTCGTTCGCCGAGAAGGCCGCGCCGCGCATGAGCAGTATCTTGTTGCGGTAGGCGTCCTGCACCAGCAGGTCGACGTCCAGGCCGTCGGGCATGGTGCCCCACAGGAAGATGCCGGCATCGCCGGGCTGCTCGAACAGCACGCCCGCCTCGCTCAGCTGGCGCGTACTGGCGTTGCGCGCCGCCATGATCTTGCGCTGCATGCGTTCCAGATGCTTGCGCAGGTTGCCGGCCCGCAGCACTTCCAGCAGCACGTATTCATTCAGCGCCGGCGTGGTCATGAGGGAGTGGATCTTGGTCCGCATCAGCACTTTGAGCAGGGCCGGCGCGGCGGCCAGATAGCCCATGCGCAAGGCCGGGCTCAGCGCCTTGCAGAAGCTGGAGTAGTAGATCACGCCGTCCAGCCCGGACAGCGACGCCAGCCGGGTGCTGTGGCCGTGCTGGAAATGGCCGTGCACGTCGTCCTCCGCGATCAGGAAACCGTATTGCTGCGCCAGGATCAGCACCTTGTGCAAATTGGCGGCGCTGCTGCTCCAGCCGGTGGGGTTGTGCAAGGCCGTCTGCACGAACAGCAAGCGGGGGCGGTGCTCGCGGCAGGCGGCCTCCAGCGCGTCCAGGTCCAGGCCGTCCGGGCCGCGCCGGATGGATACCAAGCGGATGCCGTCCTGGCGCAGCCTGCCGAACATCAGGAAATAGCCGGGGTCTTCCACCAGCACGGTGTCGCCGGGCTGCAGGAAGCTGCGGCAGATCAGGTCGATCGCGTGGGTGCCGCCAAAGGTGGTGAGGATGTGGCCGGCGTCCACCGCCGCGCCCACGCCGCGCAGCAGCAGCGCGATGTGCTCGCGCAATTCCGGCAGCCCCTGGGGCGGGCAGCGCGAGGCCATGCCGGCGGCGCTGCGCGCCAGCGCTCTTTGCACGGCGGCGGCCGGCACCGCGTCCTGCAGCCAGGTCGGCGGCAAGGCGCCGCTGCTGGCCTGCAATATGCCGGCGCGCTGGTCGTTGGCCTGCTGCGCCAGCCAGACCGGTTCCTGCTCCTCGCCCGCCTCCAGCGCCACTTCATCGGGAATCGAGCGGCCGGCGTCGTTCGCGGTGCAGACGAAAAATCCCGCCGTGCCATGCGTATCGATAACGCCCGCCGCGACCAGCCTGTCATAGGCCACCACCACGGTGTTGGTGCTCACCGCCAGCTGGGTGGCGAGCTGGCGTATCGACGGCAGCCTGGCGCCGCCGGGCAGGGCGCGGGTCTCCACCATGTGGCGCAGCTTGGCTTCAATCTGCGTGGACAGGGCGACAGGGGAGGAGCGGTCGATGGCGAACATGGAGGCAGTCTAGCGCAAAATCATCACGGCCAGGACCAGCAGGATGGCGCCCATGCTCAGATTGAAGATGCGCTGCTTGCGCGGGTCTTGCAGCAAGTGGCGGATCGAGATGCCGAACAAGGCCCATACGGCGTTGCACGGCGCGCCCACCAGCGCGCCTATCGCCGCCACCAGCAGCGCGTCGCCGAAGGCGTTCTGGCCCGCCGGCATGAACACCGACGCCACGGTAATGGTCTTGAGCCAGCTCTTGGGATTGAGTGCCTGGAAGGCCGCCGCCTGGCCGAAAGACACCGCCTTGGCCGCCTGCGTCCCGCCCGCCGACGCGCCGCTGAGCTTCCAGGCCAAAAACACGAGGTAGAGCGAACCGCCGACCCGCAGCACCTGGTGCGCCACCGGGTAGGCGACAAAGACGCTGCCCAGCCCCATGCACATGAGCATGGTCTGCACGAACATGCCGGCCTGGATGCCCAGGATGATGGGCAGCGCGCCGCGCCCGCCGAAATTGGCGCCGGTGGTGGCCAGCATGACGTTGTTCGGCCCGGGCGTGGCCGACATTACAAGGCAATAGCTCATCAAGGGGAGGAGTTCGGTCATGGCGGCAATCCGTAGTGTGGAGTGGCACCAGTCTAGGAGCGCAGCGCAGCGTGGACAAGGCACAAGACCGCGGGTACAGAGCCGTGCTGTATCAGTCGATGGGCAGTGACAGTTGCGTGCGCTGCGGACGCAAAAAAGGCTTACGCGCCGAAGCGGGTAAGCCTGATTTGGTACTGCTGAATTCGTGGTAGGCCGTGCGGGATTCGAACCTGCGACCAACGGATTAAAAGTCCGCTGCTCTACCAGCTGAGCTAACGACCCGAAAGAGGCCGTATTATATACAGCTCGATGCCCGCTTGCAAAGGTTTTTGCGCGCTTTCCGCTTTTTTCCCGCTCAGGCCAGCGCCGACGTCACTTTCAGCACTTCTTCCGGGCTGGTGACGCCCTCGGCGATCTTGTAGGCGCCGGCGATGCGCAGCGGCTTCATGCCGTCGGCCACGCTCTGGCGGCGCAGCGCGGCGATGTCGGTTTCCTCCTGCACCTGCGCGCTGAAGGCCTCGGTCACCGTCAGCAGCTCGTAGATGCCGGTGCGGCCCCGGTAGCCGGTCTGGCGGCATTCGGGGCAGCCCACCGGGCGGTACACGCGCTCCGGCTTGGGCAGGTTCCAGGCGCCGCCTATGCCTTGCCACACGTCGTCGGCGATGTGGCCGTCCGCCGCCTTGCAGTCGGCGCACAGCGTGCGCACCAGGCGCTGCGCCATGATGCCGACCAGCGTCGCTTCCAGCAGGTAGTGCGGCACGCCCAGCTCCAGCAGCCGCATCACGGCCGACGGCGCGTCGTTGGTGTGCAGCGTGGACAGCACCAGGTGGCCGGTCAGCGCGGCCTGGATCGCCATCTCGGCGGTGGCCAGGTCGCGGATCTCGCCCACCATGATGATGTCCGGGTCCTGCCGCATCAGCGCGCGCACGCCGTCGGCGAAGGTGAGGTCGATGCCGGGCTGCACCTGCATCTGGTTGAAAGCCGGCTCCACCATCTCGATCGGGTCCTCCACCGTGCAGACGTTGACTTCCGAGGTGGCCAGCGCCTTGAGCGTGGTGTACAGCGTGGTGGTCTTGCCCGAGCCGGTGGGGCCGGTGACCAGGATGATGCCGTGCGGGCGCTTGGTCAGCGCGTCCCAGCGCGCCGCGTCGTCCTCGGGGAAGCCCAGTTCGGGCAGTGTCTTGACCACCACTTCGGGGTCGAAGATACGCATCACCAGCTTCTCGCCGAAGGCGGTGGGCAGGGTGGACAGGCGCAGCTCGATCTCCTGGCCGCCGGCGGTGCGGGTCTTGATGCGGCCGTCCTGCGGGCGGCGCTTCTCGATCACGTCCATGCGGCCCAGCAGCTTGATGCGCGCCGTCATGGCGATCATCACCACCGCCGGCACCTGGTACACCTGGTGCAGCACGCCGTCGATGCGGAAGCGGATGGTGGCCAGGTCGCGCTTGGGCTCCAGGTGGATGTCCGAGGCGCGCTGCTCGAAGGCGTATTGCCACAGCCAGTCCACGATGTTGATCACGTGCTGGTCGTTGGCGTCCACCTGGCGGTTGCTCTTGCCCAGCTCCACCAGCTGCTCGAAGTTGTTGCGCAGCGCCAGGTCCTGGCCGTTGGACTTGTTGGCCTTCTTGATGGACTTGGCCAGCGCGAAGAATTGCGAGGTGTATTGCGCGATGTCGAGCGGGTTGGAGATCACGCGGCGCACCACGCGGCGCGAAATCTTGGCGATCTCCGCTTCCCATTCATGCGCGAACGGGTCGGCGGTGGCCACCACCAGTGTGTCCAGGCTCATTTCCACCGGCAGGATGTTGAAGCGCGCCGCGTAGTTGGCGGACATCACGTCGGCCACCTTGGTGAAGTCGATTTTCAGCGGGTCGATGCGGTAGAAGGGCAGCTCGGCGTGGCCGGCCAGCCATTCGGTCAGCGTGTCCAGCGTGAGCAGCTTGTGCGGCGCCTGCGCCGACAGCAGCTTGCAGTGCGCCACCGCGCACAGCGGATGCATGGAGCCGACCGTGTTCTTGAGGATGCCCTGGGCCTGGGCGTAGGCGGCTTTGACGTTGGCCTTCTCGACCAGGCCGTCGGCCAGCAGCCAGGTGAAGATTTGTTGCAGGTCTAGTGCTTTCATCTGGCTGGTTTCTCTGGTCTATTTTTGCAGCGCTTGCCCGATGGCCTTGATCCAGGCCTTGGCGGGCAGCTTGGTTTCGGCCACGATCTGCGCGGCGCGCTCCTTCAGCGCTTCCGGGTCGACGGGGCGGGCGCGCTTGAAGGCGATCGCCACCACATTGCCATCATGCACCTGCGGCAGGCAGATCAGTTGTTCAAAGGCAAACTTCATCGCCTTGATGTTCTTGGCGTAGCTGGGGTGGTCGCCGAACAGGTTGACCGTCATGATGCCGTCGTCGGCCAGGCAGGCGTTGCAGGACTGGTAGAACTCCGGCGTGTCCAGCACCGGGCCGCGCGCGGTGGCGTCGTACAGGTCCACCTGCAGCGCGTCCAGGGCGCCGTAGTTGGCCTTGTCGTTGACGAAGTCCAGCGCGTCCATTTCCAGCACATGCAGGCGCTCGTCGTTGGGCGGCAGCTTGAACATGGATTCGCACACGGCGATCACCGAAGGGTTCAGCTCGACGGCGGTGACGTCGGCCTGGGGAAACTGTTTATAGCAAAACTTGGTCAGCGCGGCCGTGCCCAGGCCGAGCTGGGCGATGCGGCGCGGCTGCGCGTTCCACAGCATCCACGCCATCATCTGCTGCGCGTACTCCAGCTCCGGCCAGTCCGGCTTGCGGATGCGCATGGCGCCCTGCACCCACTCGGTGCCGAAGTGCAGATAGCGCACGCCGTCCTGTTCCGACAGCGTAACCGGCGCGTACTTGGGCTTGCGCGCCGCCGGCGCGGCTTTTTCGGCCTTGGACGCCGGGCGCGAGGATTCTTCTTTTTCGATGGATTTGCGTTTGATGAGCATGAAGGGCTGCCTGAGGTGAAGAGCTATTATCCCGCGCCCGCTTACCGCAAGGCAAGTTGGAATGAAAAAAGCCGGTCGGCGACCGGCTTGTATTGACGAATTGTCCTGTCAGTTCTGCATCGGTTCGACGGACACGCGCAGGCGCACGCGCTGGCCCGGGTCGTGCGACATGATGCTGGTGTAGTTGCGGCCGCGGTAGTCATAGGTCACTTCGTAGCCGTTGGTGCGCGATTCCCAGTGGTCCACGGTGCGGCACTGCTTGACCGCCTGCTCGCTCACGCCGCCGGGCTGGGCGTTCTGGTTGTCCACGCGGTCGCCCACCACGGCGCCGGCAATCGCGCCGGCGGCGGCGGCGGCGGTGCGGCCGTTGCCGCTGCCGATCTGGCTGCCCAGCAGGGCGCCGGCGATGCCGCCGACGATGGAGCCGCCCGCGCTGCGCTGGGCCGGCTGCTGCACCTGCACGTATTCAGTACGGCATTCCTGGCGCGGAACATTCACCTGCTCCACCTGCGGCTGCACCCGCACCACGCGGCCGTAATCTTCGAAATCCGTGGCTTGCGCGAACGGCAGCGCGCACAGGCACAGGGCCGACAGGAGCAGTTTGGATGGCATGTTCATGTGATACCTCTTGTTGGTGTTGGATGGTCAGGGTATGCAATCCGCTAGCGAGGGATGGCTGCATACTATGGTAATCCCGCCGTTCCCGGGAAAACAGTTCTCATGGCAACAAATTGTAACAGCGCGCCAAAAGCCGAGGAAATGTTCTATTTCTTACAAAACTTGTGTGAGATATCACTTACGTGTTGATTAGCAGGATACAAAACGTTACCCTAACAACCGTATGGGATCAGATTGACATAGAGAAACGCGACTGCCGCCGGCGCAATGACCCGCCCGTGGCCTCCATGTACCGGTAACCGACAGAGTGCCATAGCGAAAAGCAAACCGTACATTAACAGGTCGATTTGAGGGAAAAATGAGTTTGTTGACAACTGTGCCGCCCAACCTTGTCCAGTCCATTCGTGCATTTCGTGTCACCGATCTGCAAGACGAGGCAGTCCGCCTGGGGCAGCACTTTTTATACGCGTATTGCAATGCTGGCCTGACCAAGCAGCAAGTGCTCGGCATTATCGCGGAATCGTTTCTCTTCCCCAAACCGTGCGGCAAGAACTTCGAAGCGCTGCGCGTGACCCTGACCGACACCATGGCCAAGGCCGGCGAGCAGACCGGCTTCCTGATCGTGCTGGAACAGCTGCCGAACACCCAGAAATTCGACCGCGAAGCGCGCGAATGCCTGCTGGACGTGTTCCGCGACGCGGCCGACTTCTGGGCCGAGAAGAAAGTGCCGTTCCGCGTCTTCTATTCCTTCGAGTAAAGCGGCGCCCAACGCCGTTTGGAAGGCCCTGTCCGCTACACGGGTATAATAGCGGGCTATGAAAAATATCGTCATCCTCATTTCTGGACGCGGCAGCAATATGGAAGCCGTGGTCCGCGCTGCGCAAGCCGAGCAATGGCCGGCCCGCATCGCGGCTGTCATCAGCAACCGCGCCGACGCGCTGGGCCTGGCTTTCGCCGACGAACACGGCATCCCGACGGCCGTGGTCGCCAACAAGGACTACCCCAGCCGCGAGGCCTTCGACGCCGCGCTGCAAAAGGTCATCGACGGCTACCAGCCCGACCTGGTGGTGCTGGCCGGCTTCATGCGCATCCTGACTCCGGCGTTCACCGCCCACTACGCAGGCCGCATGCTGAACATCCACCCGTCGCTGCTGCCGCTGTTCCCGGGGCTGCACACGCACGAGCAGGCGCTCGCGGCCGGCATGAAGGAACACGGCGCCACGGTGCATTTCGTGACCGCCGAACTCGATCACGGCCCGATGGTGGACCAGGCCTCCGTGCCCGTGCTGCCGGGCGACACGCCGGCCACGCTGTCAGCGCGCGTGCTGGTGCAGGAACATACGCTGTATCCGCGCGCCATCCGCTGGTTTGTTGAAGACCGGCTGACGATAGCAGACGGCAAGGTCATCGTTGACCACAACAAGTAATTAACCAAGGAATTCCATGAGATTGCCACCAGCGATACTCGCCAGCACCGAAGAAGTGCTGCGCGAGATTTTGCGCTTTACCGCACCCGCCGACAGCACCCTGTCGCGCTACTTCAAAGACCATCCACGCCTGGGCGGCCGCGAACGCGGCGCCATCGCCGAGGGCGTGTACTGCGTGCTTCGCAACCGCGCCTTCTTCACCGACCAGTCGGAAGCGGGCAGCGGCGCCACCATGCGCCGTTTGACCCTGCTGGGCCTGGCCGACGCCGTGGGCGCCGATGCGCTGGGCGGCGTCACGCCCGAGGAGCTGGAGTGGATCGAGCGCGTGATGCAGATCGACCGCAAGCTGATGCACAAATCGATGCGCTCGAACATGCCCAAGTGGCTGTTTGAAAAGCTGGTGGCGCAGTTTGGCGAGGAAGACGCGCTGGCCCTGGCCGACGCGCTCAACACGCCGGCGCCGCTGGACCTGCGCGTGAACAGCATGAAAACCGGCCGCGATGAAGTGATCGCCGAACTGGCGCAAGCGCCTATCGCCGCCGAGCCGACGCCTTACGCGCCGCTGGGCCTGCGCGTGCTGCGCAAGCCGCAACTGCAGAACCTGCCGCTGTTCAAGAGCGGCGCCATCGAAGTGCAGGACGAGGGCAGCCAGGTGCTGGCCCAGATCCTGGGCGCCAAGCGCGGCGAGATGGTGGTGGACTTCTGCGCCGGCGCCGGCGGCAAGACGCTGGCACTGGGCGCGCTGATGCGCAACACCGGCCGCCTGTACGCCTTCGACGTGTCGGAGAAGCGCCTGGCCAAGCTCAAGCCGCGCCTGGCGCGCTCGGGCCTGTCGAATGTGCATCCGGTGCAGATCGCGCACGAGCGCGACGCCAAGATCAAGCGCCTGGCCGGCAAGATCGACCGCGTGCTGGTGGACGCGCCGTGCTCGGGCATGGGCACCTTGCGCCGCAATCCGGACGTGAAATGGCGCCAGGCTGAAAGCGCCATCGCCGAAATGCACGACAAGCAGGTTGCCATCCTGGCCGGCGCCGCGCGCCTGGTCAAAGGCGGCGGCCGCCTGGTGTACGCCACCTGCTCCTTCCTGAACGAGGAAAACGACGACGTGGCGGCCGATTTCCTGGCCAACCACCCGGACTTCGAACTGGTGCCGATGAGCAAAGTGCTGGCCGAGCAGAAGATCGCGCTGGAGATGGGCGACTACCTGAAGCTGCTGCCGCACAAGCACCAGACCGACGGCTTCTTCGCCGCCGTGTTCGAGCGCAAGCCGATGCCGAAAAAGCTCAAGCCGGCGCCTGACGCCGATGAGACCGGCGACGCGGACAGCGCAGACTAAGTAACATGGGGCCGGCCGCTGAGCTGGCCCTTTTTCCATCCATCCTGTGAGAACGATGAAGCAAGAACCCCTGAAGAACCTGATTACCGATTTGATCGCCGACCTGCGCGACCCTGGCCTGATGTGGCAGGTGGGCGCGCTGATGCTGGCCATCGTGCTGGGCTATATGCTGTCCGGCCTGCTGCGCAAGCGCGTGGCTGCGCGCGAGCCCGCCACCGGCATGGCGCGCTTCGGCATGGAGAGTTTCAGCCGCGTGATCGGCCCGCTCGCCATCGCCTGCCTGATCTTTATTGCCCAGCTGGTGCTGGCGCGCTACCAGAAAGTGCATCTGCTGAAGGTGGCGCTGCCCATCTTCGGCTCGCTGGCGGCGATCCGTTTCGTGTTCTTCCTGCTGCGCCGCGTATTCGCGCGCCGCGGCGGCGAAATCGGCGCTACCATGCTGACGTTCGAGAAAATCTTCCAGCTGCTGGTGTGGGCCGGCGTGGCCATGTATATCACCGGGCTGTGGGACGACGTGTTCTTCTACCTCGACCACACCATGCTGCCGCTGGGCAAGCACAAGGTGACTATAGCCGACATCCTGCAGGCGGCGGTCTCGGTGGTGGTGCTGCTGATGCTGGCGCTGTGGGCCGGCGCGGCGCTGGAAGAGCGCCTGATGGGCTTGCAGACCGTGCATTCCAACCTGCGCGTGGTGCTGGCGCGCACCGGCCGCGCCATCCTGATCGTGGTGGCGGTGCTGGGCAGCCTGTCCATGGTGGGCATAGACCTGACCGTGTTGTCCGTGTTCGGCGGCGCGCTGGGCGTGGGCCTGGGCCTGGGCTTGCAGAAGATCGCCAGCAACTATGTGTCCGGCTTTGTGATCCTGCTGGACCGCAGCCTGACCATAGGCGACATGATTACCGTCGATAAATACAGCGGCCGCGTCACGCAGATCAACACCCGCTACACGGTGCTGCAGGGCCTGGACGGCGTGGAGTCCATCGTGCCGAACGAAATGCTGGTGTCGGGTGCGGTGCAGAACTCCTCGCTGTCGAACAAGAATCTGTGGCTGAGCACCAAGGTGTCGGTGGCTTACGACACCGACGTGGACTTCGTGCTGGGCTTGCTGGAGCAGGCCGCGCTGACCGTGGCGCGGGTGGACAAGGACAAAGCGCCTTCGGCCACGCTGGTCAGCTTCGGCGCCGACGGCCTGGACCTGCAAGTGGGCTGGTGGATAGCGGACCCGGAAAACGGGCGCGGCGGGGTGACCTCGGACGTCAACCGGGCGATCTGGAAAGCTTTGCAGGAGCACAAAATATCCGTGCCGTTCCCGCAGCGGGAGATGCGCATTATCGGTCCGCTCATGTTGCCGGAAGACTCAGAAGCGCTTAAAAAATAATCAGTGACGGGAGGCAAGCCACTCAAAGCAGGGTTGTTTCAGCGTACAATTACGCCCAACAATAGAAATTCCGGCGGGCAGTTTTCAGCTGCGCCGGCGCATGGGACACCCTCTTTGGAGTAGTAATGACCTTTAGTTTACAAACTGTACTCGATTTCCTGAGCAACGGCATCACCGGCGCGTCGGGTTGGCAAGTATTTGCCTACACGATGATCGTCACCCACATCACCATCGCCAGCGTCACCATCTATCTGCACCGCCACCAGGCGCACCGCGCGCTGGAGCTGCACGGCATCCCCAGCCACTTCTTCCGCTTCTGGCTGTGGCTGACCACCGGCCAGGTCACCAAGGAATGGGCCGCCATCCACCGCAAGCACCACGCCAAATGCGACACCGAGGAAGATCCGCACAGCCCTGTCACCCGCGGCATCAAGAAAGTATTCTGGGAAGGCGCCGAGCTGTACCGCGCTGAATCCAAGAATATGGAGACCATGGAGAAATACGGCCATGGCACGCCGGACGACTGGATGGAAAAGAACGTCTACACCAAATACAGCTGGATGGGTGTGGTGCTGATGGCCGTCATTAACCTGGCGCTGTTCGGCGTTATCGGCGCGACCGTATGGGCCGTGCAAATGATGTGGATTCCCGTTACCGCCGCCGGCATTATCAACGGCATAGGCCACTACTGGGGCTACCGCAATTACGACTGCGCCGACGCAGCCACCAATATTATTCCCTTCGGTATTATTATCGGCGGCGAAGAGCTGCATAATAACCATCATACTTTTGCCACCTCGGCCAAGCTGTCGTCGAAATGGTATGAAGTGGATATCGGCTGGTTTTATATCCGCACGCTGGAAACCCTGGGCTTGGCCAAAGTTAAGAAAGTGGCGCCTGAGCCGAAATTCCAGCATGGTAAATTGGAAGCCGACCTGGAAACGCTGCAGTCGGTTATCGCCAACCGCTACGACGTTATGGCCAAATACGCCAAGTCGATGAAAAGCGCCTGGAAAGAAGAGCTGGAGCATTTGAAAGATAAAGCGCAGCTGGAAGCGCGTTTCCTGAAATCCTCGCGCAAATTCCTGACGCGCGAGCCCGCCAAACTGGAAGCGCCGCAAAAACAGCAGCTGGTGGAATTGTTCGAGCACAGCAAGGCCCTGGAAACCATGCACAATATGCGCGTGGAATTGGGCGTGATCTGGGAGCGTTCGCATTTCACCCGCGACCAATTGCTGCACAAGCTGCAAGACTGGTGCAACCGCGCCGAAGCGTCCGGTATTAAATCCCTGCAGGACTTCTCTCTGCGCCTGCGCAGCTACGCATAAGCGGCCCCAGCGCCTCAAACAAAAACGGCCCGTTCGGGCCGTTTTTTATTGCCCATCGCATTGCCCATGCCGCCCCATGGCGAGTCCTCACTCTGCGCCTGCGCCTGATCCATGCCAGTTCCTGGCTTGTTCATGCTCAAAACGGGCTTAGGCTGCTTGCCTGGCGCCGGGGATCTGCTAGTATGGGTGGGTTGCTTTTTATGAAACTGGAGCGTAGTCGATGAGGAATCAAATTGTGGGCAAGCTGATATTGGTAGCGGCCGGTATCGCGGTGCTGCTGGTACTGACGCCATTTGCCATTGTCCCTGCCGGACACCGTGGCGTATTAACGACATTTGGAAAACCCTCCGCCGAAGTATTCGACGAAGGTTTGCATTTCCGCTGGCCTATGGCGCAGAGCATGCATTTGGTCGGCGTGGCAATTGAAAAAGGCGAAGGCGAGGGCGATGCCGCTTCCAAGGATTTGCAGACCGTTAAAACCAAGGTGGTAATCAACTACCACGTCCGTCCCGATGCGGTGGTGGCGGTATATCGCGACCTCGGCAACCAGCCCGGTGAGCGTATTATTGTTCCGGCCGTGCATGAAGCTGTAAAAGCCGTCACCGCCCGATATACGGCGGAGGAATTGATTTCCAAACGCGCGATAGTCCGCAATGATATTGTCGACGCCTTGCGTGAAAGAATGGCGCGGCATGGGTTGGTCATCGATGAATTCTCCATCGTCAGTTTTAATTTCAGTAAAACGTTCGACGAAGCCATCGAAGCCAAAACCACGGCCGAGCAATTGAAAATGAAAGCGGAGCGGGATTTGCAGCGGATAGAAGTGGAGGCGCAGCAGAAAATAGCGCGCGCCAAGGCTGAGGCGGAATCGCTTTCGCTGCAGCGCCAGCAAGTGACGCCGGAGTTATTGCGCCTGCGCGAAACGGAGAATCAAGCCAAGGCGATTGAGAAATGGGATGGAAAATTGCCGGCGACTATGGCCGGTGGTGCGGTGCCGTTTATCAGCCTGCCAGCCAAGCAATAAAAAAAAGCCGCTCAGTGAGCGGCTTTTTTCATTGAAACAAGGATCGATTACTTGATCTTGGTTTCTTTGTACAGAACGTGCTTGCGTGCCTTAGGATCAAACTTCATGATCTCCATTTTGGTAGGCATGGTGCGCTTGTTCTTGTCGGTGGTGTAGAAGTGACCGGTACCTGCGGTCGATTCCAGCTTGATTTTGTCGCGGCCAGTTTTTGCCATGATAGTTGCTCCCTATTAGACTTTTTCGCCGCGGGCACGCATGTCGGCCAGGACGGCGTCGATGCCGACCTTGTCGATTACGCGCAGACCGGCGTTGGACAGACGCAGGGAGACCCAGCGATTTTCAGATTCAACAAAAATACGACGGTTCTGCAGGTTAGGCAGGAAACGACGTTTAGTTTTGTTGTTTGCATGGGAAACATTGTTGCCGACCATCGGCTTCTTCCCAGTGACTTGGCAAACACGTGCCATGGCGCACTCCTTGAATAGATTCCACAATTGGAAAAAACAAGAGTATATAGAAAAAACTGAGCTTTTTCAACGACTTGCGAAAAACAATTGTGTCACGATCATGTGGAGAAATTTAACAATTGTAAAATCCGCCGCCAAACCCTTGTTTTTCATAGGTAAACTGGGCTATGGCGCTGTGATTTTCAGAGCTGGCCGTGCTCGGCGAAGGAGTGCACCTGGTGGCCGGCGACCACGAAATGGTCGAGGATGCGCACGTCCACCAGCGCCAAAGCCTGCATCAGCGCGCGCGTCAGCAGCATGTCGGACTCGCTGGGTTCGGGTGTGCCGGACGGGTGGTTATGGGCCAGCATCACGCTGGCCGCGTTGCGCGCCAGCGCCTCGCGCACCACTTCGCGCGGATAGACGCTGGTATGCGACAGCGTGCCGCGAAACAGTTCGCGCGAGTCGATCAGGCGGTTCTTTACGTCCAAGAACAGGACGTGGAAGGATTCGTAGGGCTGCGCGCCCAGCGTCAGGCGCAGGTAGTGTTTGACGGCGGCGGGGGAGCTGAGCGTCTGTCCGGCTTGCAGCTGTTCGCCCACGGCGCGGCGCGCCAGCTCCATCACCGCCTGCAACTGGGCGAATTTGGCCGCGCCCAGGCCGGGGATGCTGGAAAATTCGCGCAGCGTGGCGGCGAACAGCGCTTGCAGGGAACCGAAGTGGCCCACCATGTCGCGCGCCAGTTCCACCGCGTTCTTGCCGCGCACGCCCACCCGGAGGAAGACGGCCAGCAGTTCCGCGTCCGACAGGGCGGTGGCGCCCTCGCGTATCAGGCGCTCGCGCGGGCGCTGGTGTTCCGGCCAATCGGCAATTCCCATGCTGGACCTCGCAATGCCGGGAAGGCCCGGCCAAGGCTCCATTGTTGTCGGATTGTCAGCGGCGGCGTTTGTGCCTGCGCAAGCCGGGGCGAAGTTTTTACCGCGCCAGAGCGAAGGCCCCGGCCGCCACCAGCGCCATGCCCAGCATGCGGGTGGGCGTCATGGCTTCGCCCAGTACGGCGTAGCCTATCAGCAGCACGGTGGCCATGGTGATGGCCGTCATCAGCGGATAGGCCAGCGTCATGGGCAGCTTTTGCAGCGTGATGGTGTAGCAGACGAAGCCCAGGCCGTACACGGCGCAGGCCGAGCCCAGGTAGGCCAGCCGCGTGATGCTCCAGCCTTCTCCGGCCTGGTGCGACAGTTTGATGAGGAAAGTGGCGCCGGCGCTGGCCAGGGAGGCCAGTGCGCACCAGAAATAGCCGTTCAGAAGTGTGTTCATAATGTCAATAGTATCACGCGGCCAGGCGCGCTTCCGCCTCCCCGCTGTCGACGCGGCGGCCCAGCCAGGGCGACAGGGCGGCGACGGCGAAGGGTATCAGCATGGGGTAAAGGCCCCACACGGCGCGTCCGTCCACCCGCACCGACAGCGCGGCGTACAGCGGCGGCAGCGCGAGCACCAGCAGCAGGCGCTTGAAGGGCTGCAGCTGCGGCGCGGCGCGGCGCATGCCCAGCAAGGCCAGCGGCAGCACCAGGCCGGCCGCCAGCGCGATGGAGGCCAGCGAACGGGTATCGGCCAGCGCCGCCAGCAATTGCGCCACGCTGGGCTTCCAGACATAGCTGGGCAGGCCGCCTATGATCCACCAGCGCACCGCCAGTATCCATGCGGCAGCGGCGGCCAGGGCCGCGAGGCCGGCGCGCCAGCCTATCTGGCGCGCGGCCAGCAGCCAGAACAGGAGAACGATGTTTTCCTCGCGCACGCCGGTGCCCACCACACCGGCCAGTGCCGCCAGCCAGGGCTGGCCGGACACCAGGGCCAGCACGAAGGCCGCGCGGGCGCATACGGAGCCGGGATCCACCAGCAGATAAGGCGCGTACCAGAAGGTGGGCACGGACAGCACCAGCAGCAGGCCGGCGGCAAGGGCGCCGCGCTGGCCGTAGCCCAGGCGCCAGGCGCTGAGCGCGGTCATGCAGGCGGCGGCCGAGACCAGCAGCCAGTTCAGCAGCGCAAAGCTGCTGCGCACGTCGCCGGGGATGGCGGCGGCAGCGGCCGGCACCAGCAGGCGGTAAGGGAAGGGCGCCACCAGCTCGCTGGCGGGGATTTCGCCGCGCAGAAAGCGCGCGGTATTAAAGTAGTGCAGCGAGTCCTCCACGGTACCGCCCCAGCGCCACCACATGACGGCAAGGGCCAGCGCAGCAAAGCCGGCGGCGGCGGCCACCAGCGGCCGCCACGGGCTGCGGACAGCGGTGCTGGAATAGTCGTAAGGGGCGGGGAAGAGGAAGTTCAGTAAATTAGTCATGGCGCGCGCATTCTATGCGATATGGCAGGCAATGGCGGATTTGCTAACATTCGGAAACACTTGCGGCCGGCAGGCGGGGCGCGCGGCGCACTGGGCTGGAGCGGCTTAGCAAAGTGGCTTGGGAAAGTGGCTTACAATAGCGTTTTCAAGTTTTTTGCCCATCATGTCCAACGCACAACCTCCTGTCGTCACCGCATCGGCCTACCTCACGCTGCATTACCGCCTCGCCACCGTCGACGGCGCCGATATCGTCACCACCTTCAACGGCACTCCCGCCACGCTGATGCTGGGCCAGGGCCAGCTGGCGCCGGTGCTGGAAGAACTGCTGCTGGGCCTGCCGGAAGGCACGCACAAGACTTTCGACCTGGAGCCGGGCGTCGGCTTCGGTCCGCGCAACCCGGACCTGGTGCGCCCCGTGTCGCGCGCCACGCTGGACGCGAACTCGGTGCCGGGCGCCGATTATAAAGTGGGCGACCTGGTGGACTTCGCCGCGCCGGGCGGCGGCCGTTTCGCCGGCGTGCTGCGTGAACTGGGCGAAACCGAAGCGCTGTTCGACTTCAACCATCCGCTGGCGGGCCAGCCGGTGCGTTTCGAAGTGAACCTGATTTCCGTGCTGTAAAAAAGGAATAAGTATGGACAAAGAAATCCTGCTGGCGCAGCCGCGCGGCTTCTGCGCCGGCGTTGACCGCGCGATTGAAATCGTCGAACGCGCGCTGAAGCAGTTCGGCGCGCCCATCTACGTGCGCCACGAGATCGTGCACAACGCCTACGTGGTGGAGGACCTGCGCGCCAAGGGCGCCATCTTCATCGAAGACCTGGCCGACGTGCCGCCCGGCCACACCCTGGTGTTCTCGGCCCACGGCGTGTCGAAAGCGGTGCGGGCCGAGGCGGAAGCGCGCGGCTTCAGCATTTTCGACGCCACCTGCCCGCTGGTGACCAAGGTGCATGTGGAAGTGGCCAAGATGCGCAAGCAGGGTTGCGAGATTGTCATGATAGGCCACGACGGCCACCCGGAAGTGGAGGGCACCATGGGCCAGGCCGACGCCGGCATGCACCTGGTGGAAACCGTGGCCGACGTGGCCAAGCTGCAGGTGGGCAATCCGGACGCGCTGGCCTATGTCTCCCAGACAACGTTGTCGGTTGACGACACTACCGAGATTATCGCGGCGCTGAAACAAAAATATCCCAATATTATCGAGCCGAAGAAAGGCGACATCTGCTACGCCACCACCAACCGTCAGGAAGCCGTGAAATTCATGGCGCCGCAGGTGGAAGTGGTGATTGTGGTGGGCAGCCCGAACAGCTCCAATTCCAACCGCCTGCGCGAAGTGGCGGACAAGATGGGCACCCCCGCCTACATGGTCGATAATGCCGCCCAGATAGACGCCGCCTGGCTCGCGGGCAAGCAGCGCGTGGGCGTGACGGCGGGCGCGTCGGCGCCGGAAGTGCTGGTGCAGGCCGTGATCGACCGCCTGAAAGAGCTGGGCGCGCGCAGCGTGCGCGCGCTGGAAGGCGTGCAGGAGTCGGTCACCTTCCCCATGCCCAAGGGACTGGACGGTGAGAAAACCATGACGGTAGCGAATTAAATTCGGTGAACTTAATTTTTTTTCGATATTAGTTTTCGTTAAACCTCGCTATTATTGCGGACGCTTGTAATAGTAGATCGATGCACAACAGCGTCATTCAATGGCGGCACTACGGGGATAGCCTCTCCGGGTGCCGTTTTTGTTAACTCAAGAGGCAATTCCACGATGGATACATTTATCCAACAACTGATCAACGGCCTGGTGCTGGGCAGCATGTATGCGCTGATCGCACTGGGCTACACCATGGTGTACGGTGTGCTGAACCTGATTAACTTCGCCCACGGCGACGTGCTGATGGTGGGCGCCATGGCGGGCCTGACCATCCTGAACCAGCTCAACCACTTCTTCCCCGACATGCCGGGCTATCTCAAGCTGGGCATCGCCATCCTGGGCGCCATCCCGGTCTGCATGGCCGTCAATGTGCTGATCGAGCGCGTGGCCTACCGGCGCCTGCGCAACGCGCCGCGCCTGGCGCCGCTGATCACCGCGATCGGCATGTCTATCATCCTGCAAACCTTCGCCATGATGATCTGGGGCCGCAACCCGCTGCCCTTCCCGCAGCTGCTGTCGTCCGACCCCATCATGCTGGGCAATTCCGTCATCACGCAGACGCAGGTGCTGCTGCTGGTGCTGGCCGCCGCGTCCATGTTCGGCCTGGTGATGCTGGTGGAAAAAACCAAGATGGGCCGCGCCATGCGCGCGGTCGCGGAAAACCCCCGCGTGGCCGGCCTGATGGGCGTGGACTCGAACAAGGTCATCGTCGCCACCTTCGCCATCGGCGCCGCGCTGGCCGCCGTGGCGGGCGTGATGTGGGGCGCCAACTACGCTTCCATCCAGTTCGCCATGGGCACTTTGCCCGGCCTTAAAGCGTTCTGCGCGGCTGTGCTGGGGGGCATCGGCAATATCTATGGCGCCATGATAGGCGGCATAGTGCTGGGCATTATCGAAAGCCTGGGCGCCGGCTATATCGGCGACCTGACCGGCGGTTTCCTCGGCTCGCACTACCAGGACATCTTCGCCTTCGTGGTGCTGATCCTGGTGCTCACCGTGCGTCCGTCCGGCATCATGGGCGAACGCGTGGCCGACCGCGCTTAAGAAAGGACTGATATGGCACTGTTGAACTTTGACGTCCAGAAAGACGCGAAAAAAGCCTACACCAGCATGGCCGTCGTGCTGGTGCTGATGCTGGTGTTCCCCTTTGTTGCGGCGCCCTTCGGCAACTCCTGGGTCCGCATCGTGGACCTGGCGCTGCTCTACATCATGCTGGCGCTGGGCCTGAACATCGTGGTCGGCTTCGCCGGCCTGCTGGACCTGGGCTATATCGCGTTCTACGCGGTGGGCGCCTATATGACCGGCCTGCTGGCCTCGCCGCAATTCGCCACCCTGCTCGAATCGCTGGTCAACCTGCATCCCGGCATCGGCGAAGCGCTGGTGGCGGTGATGGGCGAAGAGATACGCACCAACGGCATCCACCTGTCGGTCTGGTTCATCGTGCCGCTGGCGGCCGCGCTGGCCGGCCTGTTCGGCGCGCTGCTGGGCGCACCGACGCTGAAGCTGCGCGGCGACTACCTGGCCATCGTGACCTTGGGCTTCGGCGAGATCATCCGCATCTTCATGAACAACCTGAACGAGCCGATCAACGTCACCAACGGCCCGCAGGGCATCAACCTGATCGACCCGATCCGCGTGTTCGGCACCTCGCTGGCCGGCGAAGCCGGTTCGCGCGCCACGGTCTACATCGGCAGCTTCGGCATGCCGTCCGTGAACGCCTACTACTACCTGTTCCTGTTCCTGTGCATCGCCGTGGTGTTCGTCACCAGCCGCCTGCAGCACTCGCGCCTGGGCCGCGCCTGGGTGGCCATCCGCGAAGACGAGATCGCCGCGAAAGCCATGGGCATCAACACCCGCAACGTCAAGCTGCTGGCCTTCTCCATGGGCGCCTCCTTCGGCGGCGTGGCGGGCGCCATGTTCGCGTCCTTCCAGGGCTTCGTGTCGCCGGAATCGTTCTCGCTGACCGAGTCCATCGCCGTGCTGGCCATGGTGGTGCTGGGCGGCATAGGCCACATCCCCGGCGTCATCATGGGCGGCGCGCTGCTGGCGGCGCTGCCGGAAGTGCTGCGCCACGTGGTGGAGCCGCTGCAGGAGAAGCTGTTCGGCCACGTGCTGATCGAAGCGGAAGTGCTGCGCCAGCTGCTGTACGGCCTGGCCATGGTGCTGATCATGCTGAACCGCCCGGCCGGCCTGTGGCCCGCGCCCAAGCATGAAGACCGTCCGGACGCCGATTCCGACACCAAAGATCAATCGTCCGGCGTTTTGCCAGCCTGAGGTAAGAGTATGAGCGAACAAGTTATTCTGAACATCGCCGGCGTCAACAAGCGCTTCGGCGGCTTGCAGGCGCTGACCGATGTCGGCATCAAGATCATGAAGGGCCAGATCTACGGCCTGATCGGCCCCAACGGCGCCGGCAAGACCACCTTCTTCAACGTCATCACCGGCTTGTACCAGCCGGACACCGGCACCTTCGAGCTGGCCGGCAAGCCGTACTCGCCGTCCGCGCCGCATGAAGTGGCGAAAGCCGGCATTGCGCGCACCTTCCAGAACATCCGCCTGTTCGGCGAGATGACCGCGCTGGAAAACGTCATGGTGGGCCGCCACGTGCGCTCGCACCAGGGCGTGTTCGGCGCCGTGTTCCGCCACAAGGCGGCGCGCGAAGAAGAAGCGGGCATTCGCAAGCGCGCGCAGGAGCTGCTGGACTTCGTCGGCATCGGCGCGTTCGCCAACCGCACCTCCAAATTCCTGTCCTACGGCGACCAGCGCCGCCTGGAAATCGCGCGCGCGCTGGCCACCGACCCGCAGCTGCTGGCGCTGGACGAACCGGCGGCCGGCATGAACGCCACCGAAAAGCTGGCGCTGAAAGAGCTGCTGGTCAAGATCAAGGCCGAAGGCAAGACCGTGCTGCTGATCGAGCACGACGTGAAAATGATGATGAGCTTGTGCGACCGCATCACGGTGCTGGAATACGGCAAGCCGATCGCGGAAGGCCTGCCCGCCGAGATCCAAAGCAACAAGGCGGTGATCGACGCCTACCTGGGAGGTTCGCACTAATGAGCGAGAATGTATTAAAGGTTTCCGGCCTGAAGGTGGCGTATGGCGGCATCAAGGCCGTCAAGGGCATTGACCTGGAAGTGAACAAGGGCGAACTGGTCACGCTGATCGGCGCCAACGGCGCGGGCAAGACCACCACGCTGAAAGCCATCACCGGCACGCTGCCGGACTGCAAGGTGGAGGGCACGGTGGCCTATATGGGCCAGTCGCTGAAAGGCAGCAAGTCCTTCCACCTGGTGGAGAAGAAGCTGGCCATGGTGCCGGAAGGGCGCGGCGTGTTTACCCGCATGACCATCACGGAAAACCTGATGATGGGCGCCTACACCCGCGACGACAAGGCCGGCATCGAGGCCGACATCGCCAAGTGGTTCGACATCTTCCCGCGCCTGAAAGAGCGCTCTGCGCAGCTGGCCGGCACCCTGTCCGGCGGCGAGCAGCAGATGCTGGCCATGGCGCGCGCGCTGATGTGCCACCCGGCGCTGCTGCTGCTGGACGAACCGTCGATGGGCCTGTCGCCCATCATGGTCGACAAGATCTTCGAAGTGATACGCAACGTCTCGCAGGAAGGCATCACCATCCTGCTGGTCGAGCAGAACGCCAAGCTGGCGCTGCAAGCGGCCCACCGCGGCTACGTGATGGACTCCGGCCTCATCACCATGACCGGCAAAGCCGGCGACATGCTGGACGACCCGCGCGTCAAAGCCGCCTACCTGGGCGAGTAAATTTGTCGAGCAGCAAAATGGGGTCAGGGTTGATTTTGCCTTAATGGAAAATCAACCCTGACCCCTTTATGATTTACACTGGGAGCTCCTCACCACGGAGCTGCCCGCATGAGCGTTAGATCCCTGCCCGAACTGCTTACACTGGAACAGCTGATCGAGGATGGCGGGGACTTGCTCAATGCCAGCGTGGCCTGCACGGTGGCGGCGGACAGCCAGCAATTTCCCGTTTATGTATTGACCATGGGTAGCGCCGATCCGGCCGCGCCCGCGCTGGGTTTCTTCGGCGGCATCCACGGCCTGGAGCGCATCGGCACGCAGGTGCTGCTGTCCTTTCTGCAAAGCCTGGTGGCGCGCTCGCGCTGGGACCACGGGCTGCACCATTTGCTGGAAAATGTGCGTCTGGTGTTTATGCCGCTGGTCAATCCGGGCGGCATGTGGCAGGCCACGCGCTGCAATCCGCAAGGCGTGGACCTGATGCGCAACTCGCCGGTGCAGGCCAGCGAACGCGTGCCTTTCTTGCTGGGCGGCCAGCGCGCCAGCCCGGTGCTGCCCTGGTATCGCGGCGCCTTCGGCGCGCCCATGGAGGCGGAGAGCCGCGCCGTGTGCGAGGTGGTGGAGCGCGAGCTGCTGCCGCGCCAGTTCAGCATCAGCATGGATTGCCATTCGGGCTTCGGCCTGCGCGACCGGATCTGGTTTCCGCACGCGCACACGCGCACGCCGATTGCGCACTTGCCGGAGATCGCGGCGCTCGAGGAGTTGTTCACGGCCAGCTATCCGCACCACAACTACACCTTCGAGCCGCAGAGCCTGCAATACCGCACCCACGGCGATTTGTGGGACTACCTGTACCTGCGCTTCGAACGCGGCGGCGAGGGCCACGACCGCGTGTTCCTGCCGCTGACGCTGGAGATGGGGTCCTGGCTGTGGGTGAAGAAGAATCCGCGCCAGCTGTTTTCCCGCCTGGGCGCGTTCAATCCCACCGCCGCGCACCGCTTGCAGCGCGTGCTGCGCAGCCATTTGCTGTGGTTCGATTTCCTGATGCGGGCGGTGAACGCCCACGCGCGCTGGGCGCCCGACGAGCCGGCGCGGCTGCTGCAGCGCAAGCGCGCGCTGGCGCGCTGGTACGGGCTGGGGGCGGCGGCATGAACTGGGTCTTGCTGCGCGGCCTGATGCGCGAGAGCCGGCACTGGGGCGAGTTCCCGGACCAGCTGCGCGCCGCCGTGCCGGAGGCGGAGATTGTTACGCCGGACCTGCCCGGCAACGGTGTGAACTGGCGGCAGCGCAGTCCGGCATCGGTGCAGGGCATGGTGGAGGCTTGCCGCGCTGACCTGCAGGCGCGCGGGCTGCGGGGACCGTACAGCCTGCTGGCGCTGTCGCTGGGGGCGATGGTGGCCGTGCAGTGGCAGGCCAGCTATCCGGACGAGGTGGCGCGCTGCGTACTGCTCAACACCAGCATGCGGCCGTTCAGCCGCTTTTACCAGCGGCTGCGCTGGCAGAACTATCCGGCCATTGTGCGGCAGCTGGTGCTGGGCGGGGCGCGGCGCCAGGAGCAGCTGGCGCTCAGGCTGACCAGCGTGACGCATGGGCGGGACACGCGCGACAGCGAGCTGCTGAAGCGCTGGGTGGATTATCGCAATGAGTTTCCGGTGTCGCGCCTGAATGCGCTGCGGCAGCTGCTTGCGGCGGCGCGCTTCCATGCGCCGCAGCGCGCGCAGGGCGGGGCGCCGCTGCTGGTGCTGGCGGGCGCGCGGGATGGGCTGGTTGATCCGGTGTGCTCGGAGCGTCTGGCGGAGGCGTGGGGGGCGGAGTTCCGCATGCATCCGGAGGCGGGACACGATTTGCCGCTGGACGACGGCGCTTGGGTGGCGCGGCAGGTGGCGCTGTGGTTGGCGGGTTACGCGCTGGCGCGCTAACCCGCCCTACGGTGCCGCAGTCAGCGTTGCGCTGGGTACGGACGAAAAAAAGCCCCGGACTAGCCGGGGCTGATGAAGGACATCCGCCAGAGAGGACACCACGGATGCCGAGGAGACCTGCGCGGAGCCGGCCTCGCAAGAGGCCGGCGCTTCATGCATTACTTCTTGGCAGTTGGAGCAACCTTGGCGGCGGCAGCGGTGAACTGGTTCACGGCGGCGTTCAGGTTGGTCTCGATTGCTTCGCCGGCTTGCTTGGCGGATTTGGTGAACTGCTCGTAGCCGGCGCTGGCGTTGCCCAGGGTCGATTTCAGCAGGGCGATCGCGTTTTCCGAACCGGCTGGCGCGTTCTTGCTCACTTCGTCCACCAGCGAGATGACTTTGCGGTTGGTTTCGGCGATTTGCGTTTCAGCAGCGCGGCTGAATTCAGCCTGGGTGCCGGAAGCGATGGCTGCCAGGTGACGGCCATAGGCGATGGTTTTTTCGGCGCTAGGCTGCACTTGGGCGGCGGCCAGCGAGAAGAATTCTTGTGGATCTTTGGCCGACAGCAGCTGCTTGGCGGCAACCGAGGACTCTTCCAGCGATGCCTTGGCAGCGGTCAGGTTCAGGTCGACCAGCTTTTCCACGCCTTCGAAGGCTTTGGCGGTCAGCGACGAGAAAATGGCGAATTGGCTCTCAAAGTTGGCTTTGGTCGCATTGGAAAATTGCTCAGGGATAGAAAACATGTAAATCTCCAGTCTTGAAGTGATTTAAGCGATATAAGCGTTAGATGCTGCTGAAAGCTACCTGCAGTAAAACCGTGACGCATTTCTTTCAGGCCGAACAACAAATTGTGCAACGCAACAAACCCGATTTTACGGCTTTAATTTTTTAAGTCAAGCGATTTTTGTGCGTTGCACAAAGGAACCCACTCCTGGCCGTTTGCCCTATACCTTAGCGGGGAACCGCCGTTTTGATCTAGAGCAACTTTGCTGCACTTGCGGCGGCGCCGGACCCGAAAATCCGCTCCGTGCTAGACTCTATGTCTTCCGTGCAACATCCACTCCCTGGTTGGGCGCGTCCGTTACTTTTGGTAGTCAACATGCCCAAAACCGCATCTTTCCTGTCGCCCGTCCCGCTGTTCTTCGTTTTCCTGTGGAGCACCGGCTTTATCGTGGCCAAGTTTGGCCTGCCGTATGCGCCGCCGCTGAGCTTCCTGCTGCTGCGCTTCCTGGGCGTGCTGGCCATTTTGCTGCCGCTGGTGCTGCTGATGCGGGCGCCCTGGCCGGCCGGCAAGATCAAACAGGTGGCGCTGGCCGGGCTGCTGATGCAGGCGGGCTACCTGGCCGGCGTGTGGTGCGCCATCAAGCTGGGCATGCCGGCCGGGCTGACCGCGCTGATGGTGGGCATGCAGCCCATCCTCACGGCGATGGCGGCGCCGCTGATCGGCGAGACGGTGCGTCCGCGCCAGTGGCTGGGCCTGCTGTTCGGCCTGGGCGGGGTGGCGCTGGTGGTGTACGCCAAGATTACGCTGGTGGGCCTGTCGTGGCAAGCCATCGCGTTGTGCCTGTTCGCGCTGCTGTCCATCACGGCCGGCACCATGTACCAGCGCCGCTATTGCCCGCAATTCGATTTGCGCACCGGCACCGTGATCCAGTTCGCGGCATCGTTTGTGGTGATTTTGCCATTTGCGCTGTATTTTGAAAGCTTTGCTGACATACAATGGACTGTGCGCTTTGTCGGCGCGCTGGCCTGGTCTGTGCTGGCGCTGTCGATCGGCGCGATTTTCCTGCTGTTCGCGCTGATACGCCGCAGCGACGCCACCCAGGTGACCAGCTTGCTGTACCTGACGCCGCCCACCACCGCCATCATGGCCTGGCTGATGTTCGGCGAAGCGTTCAGCCTGCTGGGCGTGGCCGGGATGGCGCTGGCGGTGCTGGGCGTGGTGTTCGTAGTGAAGCAACCCAGGTGAATGATGATCAATACTCCAGACCAGCAGGCGGTGGACGCCGCCATCACGTCGCGCCGTTCGATCCGCGCCTTCCTGCCCACGCCGCTGGCGCGCGAGGATATCGAACAGCTGCTGCAAGTGGCGGCGCGCGCGCCGTCCGGCACCAATACCCAGCCGTGGAAAGTCTACGTGCTCACCGGCGAGAAAAAACAGCGCTTGTCTGAGCGCATTCTGGCCGCACATAGTAATCCTGAAGAGGCCAGCCGGCACACCGAGGAATACCCGTATTACCCGCGCGAGTGGGTGTCGCCCTATGTGGACCGGCGCCGCAAGGTGGGCTGGGACTTGTACAAGCTGCTGGGCCTGACGCGCGAGAACAAGGCCGGCATGGCGGCCCAGCACGGCCGCAACTACGCATTTTTCGACGCCCCGGTGGGGCTGATGTTCACCATAGACCGCGTGATGGAGCAGGGCTCCTGGCTGGACTACGGCATGTTCCTGCAAAACATCATGGTGGCGGCGCGCGGGCGCGGGCTGGACACTTGCCCGCAAGCAGCCTTCACGCAGTACCACAAGATTATCCGCGCCGAGCTGGAATTGCCCGATAATGAAATGGTGGTGTGCGGGATGTCGCTGGGCTACGCGGACCCCGGCCGGATCGAGAACACTTTGATCACAGAACGCGAGCCGGCTGCCAATTTTGTTAAATTTGTAGAGTGAGCAAGCTGTGGTTTTACGGTGCGCTGCGGGATGGATATTGCTTGCGCCACTGCGAGGTTTTGCTACACTGCAACAAGAATAGTCTCACTGCATTGGGGAACGAAAATGGTTAAATTGACCTTGGGCGCGATACTCGCCTTGCTGTGCGTCTCGCTGCCCGCCTCGGCGGCCCATGCGGGGGAGAGCGCGCGCAAGCCCGCTGTGAAGAAAAGCAAGGCCACGCCGCGCCGCCAGACCATGGTGCTGCAGCCGATGGCGACGGCGGCCCCGCGCGAGCGCACCGTGCGCCGCGTGATGGTGGTGAACGGCAAGCGCAAGGTGGTGTACCAGAAGGTGAGCAATGTGTCCGAAGGCCTGGCGCGGCCCACCATGGGCGACCTGGCCGGCCTGCACCTGACGCGCGACCCGCTGGACCTGAAGTCGAATGTGGCTTTCGTGCTGGACCAGGCCAATTCGGAAATCCTGTTTGAAAAGAATGCCGGCGTGGCGCTGCCCATCGCCTCCATCACCAAGATGATGACCGGCCTGGTGGTGGTGGAAGCCGGCCAGGATATGGACGAAGTGCTGACCGTGACCGAGGAAGACGTCGACCACGAAAAATTCAGCAGCTCGCGCCTGCGCGTGGGCTCGCAGCTGACGCGCGCCAATATGCTGCATATCGCGTTGATGAGTTCGGAAAACCGCGCCGCCTCCGCGCTGGGCCGCCACTATCCGGGCGGCCTGCCGGCCTTCGTGGACGCCATGAACGCCAAGGCGCAGTCGCTGGGCATGACGGACACCCGCTACGTCGATTCCAGCGGCCTGTCGAAAATGAATGTGGCCAGTGCGCGCGACCTGGCCAAGCTGGCCATGGCGGCCTACCAGCATCCGGTGCTGCGCGAATATTCCACCGATGCGAAAGCCGTGGTGGAAGCGAATGGCCGTCCTATGCAGTTCGGCACCACCAACCGCCTGATCGCCACGCCGGGCTGGGAAATCGGCCTGCAAAAGACCGGCTTTATCAATGAAGCGGGCCGCTGCATGCTGATGCAGGCGGTGATCCAGGGCCGCGCCGTCATCATGGTGCTGCTCGACGCCAAGGGTTCGGCTGCGCGCGCCGCGGACGCGGGCCGCATGCGCAAATGGGTGGAAGCGCTGAAACCGGCCGGCATGTCGGCCAGCGCGCTGGGCGGCGGACTGACCGGCTCCGCCGGCACTGTCTCTCCCGCTTACTCCACCGGCATGTAGCCGAGCGTGGCCGAGATCTGGTTGGCGGTGCTGACCAGGTCTTCCAGCCATTCATCCTGCAGGCGGTCGGCCGGCGCCGAGATGGACAGTCCGGCGATCAGCTTGCCGCTGTCGTCCCGTATGCCTGCCGCCATGCAGCGCACGCCCAGTTCCAGCTCCTCGTTGTCGCGCGCATAGCCGCGCGCCCGCACCAGGCTCAGCTCGCGTTCCAGCTTGGCCAGATCCGTGATCGAATTCTTGTTGTGCCCGGCCAGGCCGGTGCGCGTGGCGTAGGCGCGGATGGCTTTCGGCTCGTCCACCGACAGGAACAGTTTGCCGGTCGAGGTCAGGTGCAGCGGGCCGCGTCCGCCGATGGCGCGCACCACCTGCATGCCGGAGCGCTCCGAGAAGGCGCGGTCGATATACACGATCTCGTCGCCCTGGCGCACCGACAGGTTGATGGTCTGCTGGGTTTTCTTGTGCAGCGAGCGCATGAAGTCCAGCGCCGCTTCGCGCACCGACAAACGGCTCTTCACCACATTGCCCAGTTCCAGCAGGCGCATGCCGAGGCGGTAGGTGCCCGGTTCGATGCGGTCCACAAAGCGCGTCAGCACCATGTCGTTCAGGATACGGTGCGCCGTGGACGGGTGCAGGCCGGATACCTTGGACAGTTCCTTCAGGCTCACCGGGTCCGGATACCTGGCCAGCGCGTCGAGCAGCGCAACCATGCGTTCTATCACCTGGATGGTGGTTTTTTGCTCAGGGACGGTTTCAATTTTCATGATGTGGTTGGTGCAGTGCGGTATTTGTCCTCTACTTTATACCATGATGTGAAAAAAAGGGGAATTCCGGCGCGCGCTTCTCCTATGGCGGAGGCATAATGACGCACCGTATCAATACTGGACAGCCATATGGAACAACCTGTTAGCGAATTTAAAAGCAAGAGCGGCCTCAAACGCATCTATTCGGCGCTGTTGTATTCCATGGACGGTCTGAAGGCCGCCTGGCGCCACGAGCACGCTTTCCGCCAGGAATTGATGCTGTTTGCCGCCGGCGCGGTGACGGCGCTGCTGCTGCCGGTGTCGGCCTTCCAGAAGCTGGTGCTGATCGCGCCGCTGGTGCTGATGCTGATCGTGGAGCTGATCAATTCAGCCATCGAGGCGGTGGTGGACCGCATTTCGCTGGAGCGCCATCCGCTGTCCAAAAACGCCAAGGACTTCGGCAGCGCCGCCGTGCTGCTGTGCGGCCTGCTGGCCGCGCTGACCTGGGCGGTGGTGCTGGTGCAGCGCTTTTACTGATGTACCAAGCCATATGCATTCACGGTATATGGAATCTCTAAATACTTCGTTCTCAAATATATAGGCCGGCGATAAGCTACAGTTTCTGAGGTCCTAACTACAACGGGGTATTCTGATGCTGTCCAAAAAAATTATCGCTGCAACCGTCTTCGCTGCAACCGCTGCCGCTTCCACTTTCGCGCCTGTGCTGGCCGCCGAGTTCAGCTTGCTGAACGTTTCCTATGACCCAACCCGCGAGCTGTACGCGGACGTCAACACCGCCTTCGCCAAGGACTACAAGGCCAAGACCGGCGACACCGTCAAGATCAAGCAGTCGCACGGCGGCTCGGGCAAGCAGGGCCGCGCCGTGATCGACGGCCTGGAAGCGGACGTGGTGACGCTGGCGCTGGCCTACGACATCGACGCCATCGCCGAGCGCAGCCTGCTGAACAAGGACTGGCAGAAACGCCTGGGCCACAACAGCACCCCGTACAGCTCGACCATCGTGTTCCTGGTGCGCAAGGGCAATCCCAAAGGCATCAAGGACTGGAACGACCTGGTGAAACCGGGCGTGGCCGTCATCACCCCGAATCCGAAGACCTCGGGCGGCGCGCGCTGGAACCACCTGGCCGCCTACGGCTACGCACTGCGCCAGCAAGGCGGCAGCGACGCCAGCGCCAAGGACTTCCTGAAGAAGCTGTACAAAAACGTGCCGGTGCTCGATTCCGGCGCGCGCGGCGCCACCACCACCTTCGTCGAGCGCGGTATCGGCGACGTGCTGATCGCCTGGGAAAACGAAGCGCTGCTGGCCATCAAGGAACTGGGTCCGAACAAGGTTGAAATCGTGGCGCCGTCGGTCAGCATCCTGGCCGAGCCGCCGGTGGCCGTGGTCGACAAAGTGGTGGACAAGCGCGGCACCCGCAAAGTGGCGGAGGCCTACCTGAACTTCCTGTACACCGACGAGGCGCAGGAACTGATCGCCAAAAACTACTACCGTCCCACGGTGGAGAAGGAAGCCAAGAAATACGCAGCCCAGTTCCCCAACGTGAAACTGTTCACGCTGGCGCAAGTGGCGGGCGACTGGACCACCGCGCAGAAAGTGCACTTCGCTGACGGTGGCGTGTTTGACCAGATCTACACCCCGGGCAAATAAGCCCGGCGGCCTCCGCCGCCCCCAACTTTGCTTGCTAAGCAGGGGGCGGCGGGTGCACAATGATTAGATCGTCAATATTTTCGAGGAGTTATTATGACCTTACGCCTGGGCGACGTCGCCCCCGATTTTGAGCAGCAGTCTTCCATCGGCCCGATCAAGTTCCACGAGTGGGCTGGCAATTCCTGGGTGGTGCTGTTCTCGCACCCAGCCGACTTCACCCCGGTGTGCACCACCGAGCTGGGCCTGACCGCCAAGCTGAAGCCGGAATTCGACAAGCGCAATGTGAAAGCCATCGCGCTGTCGGTGGACCCGGTTGAGTCGCACGCCGCCTGGATCAAGGACATCGAGGAAACGCAGAAAACCGTGGTGGGCTTCCCCATCATCGCCGACGCGGACAAGAAGGTCGCCAATCTGTACGACATGATCCACCCCGAGCAGTCCGCCACGGCCACCGTGCGCACGCTGTTCGTGATCGATCCGAACAAGAAGATCCGCCTGTCGATCACCTATCCGATGAGCACCGGCCGCAACTTCGACGAAGTGCTGCGCGTCATCGACGCCCTGCAGCTGACCGACGGCTACACCGTGGCCACCCCGGGCAACTGGAAAGATGGCGACGACGTCATTATTCCGCTGACCGTGCAGGATCCGGAAGTGCTGAAGCAGAAGTATCCGAAAGGCTTCAAAGCCGAGCGGCCTTACCTGCGCGTGACCCCCCAGCCTAACAAGTAATACCGAAGTGTCATTGGACGCATAAGCAAATAGGGAATCCGTTGTTTGGATTCCCGGCAACTCTGGTTACCCTTGCGGCTCTTATTGGAGAGTGCGCATGGATTTGTCGTTTATAGCATCAGGTTTCGGCGTAGGCCTGCTGGTCGGCATGACTGGCGTGGGCGGCGGCTCGCTGATGACGCCTATCCTCACGCTGCTGTTCGGCGTTTCTCCTTCGGTTGCCGTGGGCACCGACCTGGCCTTCGCGGCCGTCACCAAATCCGCTGGTACCTTCACGCACCGCCTGCGCGGCACCGTGCGCTGGGATATCGTGCGCCTGCTGTGCCTGGGCGCGGTCCCGGCCGCCATCGTGGCCGCCATCGGCCTCAAGCAGTTCGGCGCGCTGGATAAGGAAATCGGCCAGCTGATACGCTATTCCATCGCCGGCTCCGTCCTGCTGACGGTGGTCGCCATCCTGTTCCGCAGCAAGATGCTGGCCTGGATCAACGCCCATCCCGAACGCCAGCTGCAAGGCCGCGCGCTGGACACCGCCACCGTGGTGGCAGGCGCCGTGCTGGGCACGCTGGTCACCATTTCCTCCATCGGCGCCGGCGCCATCGGCGCCACCTTGCTGGTGATGCTGTATCCGCGCCTGAGCGCGGCCGAAGTGGCGGGCACCGATATCGCCTATGCGGTGCCGCTGACGGCCGTGGCGGCCTTCGGCCACTGGTGGCTGGGGTCCATCGACTGGATGCTGCTGCTGACCCTGCTGGTCGGCTCCGTGCCCGGCATCACCATCGGCTCCTGGTTCGCGCGCGCCGTGCCCGAGCGCGTGCTGCGCGGCCTGCTGGCCGCCACGCTGACGGCGGTGGCGGCCAAGCTGCTGGCGTAAGGAAATAACACTGGCAAATTCACATCTAAGCAAATGACAATTGCGTCGTTTGCTTCATAACTCCTCTATGCGATTATCCGGGCCTAAACTCGGAATTGTAATAAGAGGAGTGTTCATGTCTGCAGTCGCCATCCCGGCCGCCCCGCCGGTGACATACCAACCCAGGAGCGCCCCGTTCAGGGTGATGCCGGGCTTTAAGCTGTCGCTGGGCTTCACGATCTTCTATCTGTCGCTGATCGTGCTGATCCCCCTGTCGGCGGTGTTCCTGAAAACGTTCACCATGAGCTGGGACCAATTCTGGGCCGCCGTCACGTCCGAACGCGTGATGGCGTCCTACCGGCTGACCTTTGGCGCTTCGCTGATCGGCGCCTTCATCAACGCGGTGTTCGGCTTCATCGTGGCCTGGGTGCTGGTGCGCTACCAGTTCCCCGGCAAGCGCATCGTGGACGCGCTGGTGGACCTGCCGTTCGCGCTGCCCACCGCCGTGGCCGGCATTACGCTGACGGCGCTGTATTCCTCCAACGGCTGGTTCGGCTCCTTCCTGGAAGGCACGCTGGGCCTGAAGGTGGCGTTCACGCCGCTGGGCGTCGTGGTGGCGCTGACCTTTATCGGCCTGCCCTTCGTGGTGCGCACCGTGCAGCCCGTGCTGGAGGACGCCGAGCGCGAACTGGAGGAGGCCGCCGCCAGCCTGGGCGCGAGCGCCTTCCAGACCTTTGTGCGCGTGGTGTTCCCCACCGTGCTGCCTTCGCTGATGACCGGCTTCGCGCTGGCCTTTGCGCGCGCCACCGGCGAATACGGCTCGGTTATTTTCATCGCCGGCAATATGCCCATGGTGTCCGAGATTACGCCGCTGTTCATCATCACCAAGCTGGAGCAGTACGACTACGCGGGCGCCACGGCGATTGCCGTGGTGATGCTGCTGATCTCCTTCGTGCTGCTGCTGTCCATCAATCTGCTGCAAGCCTGGGCTCGCGGAAAGTCGGGTAAATAAATGAGCGCTCCAATTCCATCCGCACCGCGCCGCGGCGAACTGGCGTCCGCGCCCAACATCCTGGAGCCGCTGTGGGTGCGCGGCCTGCTGATCGCCGTCGCGCTGGCCTTCCTGACGCTGTTCCTGTTCGTGCCGCTGGTGGCCGTGTTCGCCGAGGCGCTGAAAAAGGGCTGGGACGTGTACGCCTCCGCCATCGTCGAGGACGACGCCATCTCCGCCATCAAGCTCACGCTGATCACGGCCGCCATTGCCGTGCCGCTGAACCTGGTGTTCGGCGTGGCCGCGTCCTGGTGCATCGCCAAGTTCGAGTTCCGCGGCAAGAGCTTTTTGCTGACGCTGATCGACCTGCCGTTCTCGGTGTCTCCGGTGATCTCGGGCTTGATCTACGTGCTGCTGTTCGGCGCGCAAGGCTGGTTCGGTCCGTGGCTGTCGGCGCACGACATCAAGATCCTGTTCGCGGTGCCGGGCATCGTGCTGGCCACCATCTTCGTGACCTTCCCCTTCGTGGCGCGCGAGCTGATACCGCTGATGCAGGCGCAGGGCAGCGAGGAGGAGGAGGCCGCGCTGGTGCTGGGCGCGTCCGGCTGGCAGACCTTCTTCCGCGTGACGCTGCCCAATATCAAATGGGGCCTGCTGTACGGCGTCATCCTGTGCAACGCGCGCGCCATGGGCGAGTTCGGCGCGGTGTCGGTGGTGTCCGGCCATATCCGCGGCGAGACCAACACTGTGCCGCTGCAGGTGGAGATCCTCTACAACGAATACAACTTCGCGGCCGCTTTCGCCGTGGCCTCGCTGCTGGCACTGCTGGCGCTGGTCACGCTGGCCCTGAAATCCTTTATCGCCTGGCGTCTGCATGAAGACTACGCCGGTCAAACTTCGGAGCATTGAGCCATGACGATCGCAGTCAAAAACATCAACAAGCGCTTCGGCGAATTTACCGCCCTGAACAATGTGTCGCTGGACTTTCCCACCGGCGAACTGACCGCGCTGCTGGGGCCTTCCGGCTGCGGCAAGACCACGCTGCTGCGCTGCATCGCCGGCCTGGAGCATCCGGACTCGGGCCAGGTCCTGCTGGACGGCAAGGACGCCTCCGACCGCCACGTGCGCGAGCGCCAGGTGGGCTTTGTGTTCCAGCACTACGCGCTGTTCAAGCACATGACGGTGTTCGAGAACGTGGCCTTCGGCCTGCGCGTGAAGTCGCGCGCCGAGCGTCCGTCCGAATCGCAGATCAAGCAGAAGGTGATGGACCTGCTGGGCCTGGTGCAGCTGGACTGGCTGGCCGACCGCTATCCGCCGCAGCTGTCCGGCGGACAGCGCCAGCGTATCGCCCTGGCGCGCGCGCTGGCGGTGGAGCCGCGCGTGCTGCTGCTGGACGAACCGTTCGGCGCGCTGGACGCCAAGGTGCGCAAGGAACTGCGCCGCTGGCTGCGCCGCCTGCACGACGAGCTGCATGTAACCAGCATCTTCGTTACCCACGACCAGGAGGAGGCGCTGGAAGTGGCCGACCAGGTGGTGCTGATGAACAAGGGCAACGTCGAGCAGATCGGCGCGCCGGACCAGGTGTACAACCATCCCGCGTCGCCGTTTGTGTACGGCTTCCTGGGCAATGTGAACATGTTCCACGGCCGCGTGCATGAAGGCGTGATCACCACCGGCGGCGTGGCGCTGGACCTGCCTTCGCACGGCGAAACGCAGGACAGCAAGGGCATCGCCTATGTGCGTCCGCACGACCTCGACGTGGACCGCTACACGGAGGGCGCCGAGGGCATCGTGGTCAAGCTGCGCCGCGCGCACGCCATCGGCCCGCTGGCCCAGCTGGACCTGGAGCGCGCCGACAACGCCGAGATCATCGAAGCGGTGATCCCCAACGAGCGCTACAGCTCGCTGGGCCTGAAGGAAGGCGAGACCCTGGTGGTGCGTCCGAAACGCCTGCATGTGTTTGTTGATGAAGGAAGCGCGATATGAATTTCCAGCAACTGCGTTCCATACGCGAAGCGGCCCGCCGCAACTTCAACCTGACCGAAGTGGCCAACGCGCTGTTCACCTCGCAGCCCGGCGTGAGCCGCCAGATCCGCGAGCTGGAGGACGAGCTGGGCGTGGTCATCTTCGAACGCAACGGCAAGCGTTTGACCGGCCTGACCGACCCTGGCAAGGGCATACTGAAGATTATCGACCGCCTGCTGGTGGAGGCCGAGAATCTGCAGCAGGCCAGCCAGGAATACACCGGCCAGAACAGCGGCACCCTGACCATCGCCGCCACCCACACGCAGGCGCGCTACGCGCTGCCGAAAGTGGTGCAGAGCTTCCGCGCCGCCTTCCCCGAGGTGCGCATCGCCCTGCAGCAAAGCTCGCCCGAGCATATCGCGGAATGGGTATTGTCGGGCAAGGCGGACATCGGCATCGCCACCGAGGGCCTGAGCCAGTTCCCCGACCTGGTGTCCTTCCCGTGCTACCGCTGGAGCCACCTGATCGTGGTGCCGGACGGCCATCCGCTGCTGGGCCGCACCAATATCCGCCTGGAGGACCTGGCCGAGTTCCCGCTGATTACCTACGACGTGGGCTTTACCGGCCGCGGCCACCTGGACGACGCCTTCGCGCGCGCCGGCGTGCGTCCCGACATCGTGCTGACGGCCATGGATTCGGACGTCATCAAGCAGTACGTGTCGCTGGGCCTGGGCGTGGGCATCGTGGCTTCGATGGCCTTCGACCACGGGCGCGACAAGGGCCTGCGCGCGGTGGAAGCGTCGCACCTGTTCGCGGCCAACACCACGCGCCTGGCGGTGCGGCGCGGCGCCTATCTGCGCACCTATGCGCAGGAGTTCATCCTGCAGTTTGCCCCCGAGCTGCGCCGCAGCGATATCGAAGTAGCCCTTGCGGGGCCTGAGGCCGCGTAAAGTCCATCTAGTGTTGCGGCGGGAAAACAGACTATTTATTTTCCCGCCGGATATTGTCATTACGCCATATACTGAATTCAGCGTCAGTACAGTTTAATCCGCGCACAGCACCCCATTTTTGAAACATTGTTTTAAAGTTCAGGGAGCGTCACATGGGCATAGGCAACTGGAAAATAGGCACGCGGCTGGCCGGAGGATTGGGCTTGTCGCTGGTGTTCATGGTGGGCATGTCGGTGGTCGGCATCGGTAATCTCGGCAAGCTGAACAGCGGCACCGACGACCTGGCGGCCGACAAAGTGCCCAAGGTGATCGAGGCGTATGAGGCGGTGGGCGGCGTCAACGACATCGCCCGCGCCATGCGCAACGCCATGCTGTCCACCGACCCGGAAACCGTGCGCAAGGAGCTCAAGCGCGTGGACGACAGGAAGGTGGAAATCGCCGCCCGCCTGGACAAGCTCACCACGCTGATTTCCGACGACGAGGATGCGGAAAGCAAGGCCAAGCTTAAGGCCGTGCTGGAGGCGCGCCAGCGCTACGAGGTGGTGCAGAGCGCCTTCGTGGCCAAGTCCGCCGACGTAAGCAAGCGCGACGAGAACGTGGTCTACCTGCTGACCACGGTGCGCAAGGAACAGACCGCCTATCTCAACTCCCTGACCGACCTGGTCAAATATCAAACCGAAGCCGTCAACAAAGCCGCCACGGACGCGCACGCGGCCTACCTGAGCGCGCGCACCATGATGATAGCGCTGACCGTGATCGCGTCCGTGCTGGCGGCCGTGGTGGTGTACTGGATTACGCGCAGCATCACCAGTCCGCTGAACCGGGCGGTGGGCGTGGCCGAGGCGGTGGCCGGCGGCGACCTGACCCAGCACATAGAATGCGACAGCGCCGACGAAACCGGCCAGCTGCTGCGCGCGCTGAAGAATATGAACGAGAGCCTGGCGCGCACCGTGGGCCGGGTGCGGTCCGGATCGGACACCATCTCCACGGCGTCCAGCGAAATCGCCAGCGGCAATCTGGACTTGTCCTCGCGCACTGAACAGCAGGCCTCCAGCCTGGAGGAAACCGCATCGTCGATGGAGGAGCTGACCTCGACCGTGACGCAGAATGCGGAGAACGCGCGGCAGGCCAGCTTGCTGGTGGTGTCGGCTTCCGAGTTCGCCACCAAGGGCGGCAAGGTGGTGGGCGAGGTGGTGAACACCATGGGCGCCATCAAGGAAAGCTCGAACAAGATCGTGGACATTATCGGCGTGATCGACGGCATCGCTTTCCAGACCAATATCCTGGCCTTGAACGCGGCGGTGGAGGCGGCGCGCGCGGGCGAGCAGGGCAGGGGTTTTGCCGTGGTGGCGTCCGAGGTGCGCAACCTGGCGCAGCGATCGGCGGCGGCGGCCAAGGAGATCAAGGCGCTGATCGGCCAGTCGGTGGAAACCGTGGACACCGGCGCGCGCCTGGTGGACGAGGCGGGTGCGACGATGGAAGGCATCGTCAAGGCGGTACGCCAGGTGGCGGACATCATGACCGAGATCAGCGCGGCCAGCCAGGAGCAGAGTTCCGGCATCGCGCAGGTGAACCAGGCGATTGTGTCGATAGACGATGTGACGCAGCAGAACGCGGCGCTGGTGGAAGAAGCCGCCGCCGCCGCGCAGTCGATGCGCGACCAGGCCGAGCTGCTGGCCGAAGCGGTGAGCGTGTTCCGGCTGGCGGAGCAGCAGTACCAGGTGCAGGCCGCGCCGCCTGCGCGGCGCGCCCAGTCCCGGGTGGCGATCGCCGCCGGGTAAAGTCCTTACAGCGTGGGGCGGCTTACCAGCTATAGCCAGCCTTGGCGTAGTAGTAGCGCCCGTTGAAGCCATTCGGCGCAAAGCCGCTGTACGGATTGATGCCGTTGTTGTTGAGGTTGTTCAGCGACGTCACCTGGTCCGGATACTTGTCGGTCAGGTTGTCCACGCCTGCGCTCAGCTTCCAGTTCCTGCCCAGCTTCACGCTGCCGGACACGTCCAGCACCCACTGCGGGCTGTACACTTGGTCCTGCGCCGCCACGTTCTGCGGCACGGTGAAGCTGCCGTAGCGCGTGACCAGGCCGCGCGCCGTCCAGATGCCCGCCGTGTAGTCGGCCGCCAGGCTGAACTTGTCCTTGGGCGAACCCACCGTGGCGCGGTTCACCGTCTGGCGGTCGATCAGCAGCAGCTTGTTGGCCGTCAGCACAGCCGGATTGTCGGCGATGCGCACGATCTCGTTCTTGTTGTGGTTGTAGGCCAGCGTGAAGTCCAGCCTGTCCTTGTTGGCCAGGTCCACGCGGTAGGTGCTCACCAGGTCAACGCCCTTGGTGCGCGTGTCGACCGCGTTGGTGAAGTAGCGCGCCGCGCCCACCAGCGCGCCTTGCGCGGCCAGCGTGGCTTTCAGCGCGTCCGGCAGGATCAGGTTGGCCGAGAACAGGATGCGGTCGTCGATGTCGATGCGGTAGGCGTCCACCGTGGTGCTGAAGTTGCGGAAGGGCTGCAGCTGCAGACCCAGGCTCAGGTTCTTGGCCTTCTCGGGTTTCAGCGGCTGCGCGCCCAGCGCCAGCGCGGCGGTGCTGTTGACGGCGAAGGTGCCGGTCTCGATCGGCGTGTTGACGCCGTTGATGATGGAGAAGTTGGTGGTGGTGATGGTGTAGAACTGCTGCGCCAGCGACGGCGCGCGGAAGCCGCTGGAGGCGGTGCCGCGCAGCGAGACCGCGTCGCTGAAGGCGTAGCGCGCCGAGGCCTTGGCCGAGGTGGTGGTGCCGAAGTCGCTGTAGTTTTCGTGGCGGGCCGCCAGCGCGCCGGAGAACTGCTTGGTGAACGGCGCTTCCAGGTTCAGGTAGATGGACTTGTTGTTGCGGCTGTTCTTGCCCGCGTTGACGGGGCGGAAGCCGCTGAAGCCCTGCGAGCCGCTGCCGCTGTAGGAGGCGGCGTCGCCCGCTTCGATTTCGTAGCTTTCGCGGCGCGCTTCCACGCCGGCGGCGGCCGTCAGCGGTCCGCTCAGGCCGGGCACGGCGAACTCGCGCGCCAGGTCGAAGTTGAACACGGACTGGGTGTTGGTCAGTTTGCCGAGATGGAAACTGGTCGGGCTTTTTTCCTTCAGGTCCTGGTTGACGGTGTTGTGGATGTTCAGGTCGAAGCGGTTGCTGCCGTAGTCCAGGCTGGCGTCCCAGCGCCAGGCGCCGGCCGCGCCGCGCAGGCCGGCGGTCAGCGATTCGTCGATGGAGGTGCTGTCCTGCAGCGGCAGGAAGCCTTCCGGGAACAGCGGCGTGCGCTGCGCGGTGCCGTTCAGCGCTGTGCGCCAGGTGGCGGCGGCCTCGGTCTTGCGCTGGCCGAAATTGCCGAAGGCGTAGAAGTCGATGTCGTCGTTCACGCGCAGCTGGCTGTTGAAGAACAGGTTGCGCGGCTTGGTGTCCGGGTCGCCGTAGCGCTGGTTGACCTTGCCGTAGCGCGGCTCGGCCGGGTTGCGCAGGTCGGGGCCGGCGCGGTTGGTGGGATTGCGGTCGGCCGCTTCCGCCGCCAGGCGCAGCCAGCCGCCGTTGCCCAGGTCGAAGCCGCCGGTGGCGCGCAGCGTGACGCTCTCGCCGTCGCCTTCCTTGTACTGGCCGTAGCCGATTTCCGCTTCGCCGCCCTTGGCGCCTTTTTTCAGGATGATGTTGATGACGCCGGCGATGGCGTCCGAGCCGTACTGGGCGGCCGCGCCGTCGCGCAGCACTTCAATGTGGTCGATGGCGGCGATGGGGATGGCGTTCAGGTCCACCGGCGCGGAGCCGCGTCCCAGCGTGCCGTTCACGTTCACCACGGCCGAGGCATGGCGGCGCTTGCCGTTCACCAGCACCAGCACCTGGTCCGGCGACAGGCCGCGCAGCTGCGCGGGGCGCACGGCGTCGCTGGCGTCGGCGCCGGACGGCCGCGGGAAGTTCACCGAGGGCAGCACGCGGCCCAGCACCGTGGCCAGTTCGCTGGAACCGGAGGCCTGCAGCTCGCGCGCGCCGATGATGTCGACCGGCGATTCGGAGTCGCTGCTGCGGCGGTTCTTGGCGTAGGTGCCGGTGACGAGCACGGTCTGCACGTCGCCGGACGGCAGCTCCTGGGCATGGACGGCAACTGCGGCCGGCAGGCCCAGCGAGGCGATCAGGCTGGAGGCCAGCAGTGCGCGGCCGGGATGTGCTTGGGTATGGCGGAAACTCATGGCTGACTCTCTTGCTTGTGTAAAGCCGGGAGCTTACCGATGAGTTGTTAAAGAGGGAACGAATGCTTATTGCTAAGCTTATGTCCCTCCGACATATACCGCTTTATTGTCCCGGGTCGGGCAGGCTGGCGTGGATGGCGTCGATCTGCGCCACGAGTTCCGGGGACAGCACGGTGCCCAGCGCGTCGATATTTTCCTTCAGCTGCGCCAGCGTGGTGGCGCCGATGATGGTGGAGGCGACGAACCAGCGCGTGTAGCACCAGGCCAGCGCCATCTGCGCCGGCGTCATGCCGTTGGCGCGCGCCAGCGCCGCGTACTGCGCCACCGCCGACAGCACGGACGGACGCAGGTAGCGCGGGCTCCAGCTGGCCGGGAAGATGGTCAGGCGGCCGTGCGCTTTCGGGTTGTCCAGGTACTTGGCCGTGAGCTGGCCGAACGCCAGCGGGCTGTAGGCCAGCAGGCTGACCTGCTCGCGGTAGCAGGTCTCGTTCAGCAGGCTGGTTTCGTAGTGGCGCGCGGTGAGGTTGTACAGGTTCTGGATGGTGGCGATGCGCGGCAGGCCTTTCATCTCGGCCTGCTTGATGAATTCATTCACGCCCCAGCACGATTCGTTCGACACGCCGATGTGGCGGATCTTGCCTTCCTGCTGCAGCTGGCCCAGCACGGCCAGCGTGTCCTCTATCGCCACGCACTCGCGCTCTTTGGCCGGGTCGAACACGGACGCGCCGAAGATAGGCACGTTGCGGCTCGGCCAGTGCAATTGATATAAATCGATATAGTCGGTTTGCAGGCGCTGCAGGCTGGTGTCCACGGCGGCGCGGATATTGGCCGCGTCCAGGTTGTTCTGGCCCTTGCGTACCCAGTGCATATTCGGATTCGGACCGGCCACCTTGGTGGCCAGCACCACGTCCGCGCGCTTGCCGCTTTTCTTCAGCCAGGAGCCGATGTAGCGCTCGGTGGAGCCTTGCGTTTCCGCGCGCGGCATCACCGGGTACATTTCAGCGGTGTCGATGAAGTTGATGCCGCGCTCGAGCGCGTAATCGAGCTGGCTGTGCGCGTCCGCTTCGGTGTTCTGCTCGCCGAAGGTCATGGTGCCGAGGCAGATCTTGCTGATCTTGACGCCGGTGGTGCCGAGGGTGCTGTATTCCATGCTGTCTCCTTATTTGCGGCGCACTGCGTCGGCGCAGTCGCGTATCAGTGCGGGGCCGGCGTAGATCAAGCCGCTGTACAGCTGGACCAGCTGCGCGCCCGCGTCCATTTTCACCTTGGCGTCCGCGCCCTGCATGATGCCGCCCACGCCGATGATGGGCAGGGCGTCGCCCAGTTCGGCCTTGAGCAGGCGGATCACCTGGTTGGACAGTTCGAACACCGGCGCGCCGGACAGGCCGCCCGCTTCGGCGCCGTGCTGCATGCCTTCCACGGCGGTGCGGCTGAGCGTGGTGTTGGTGGCGATCACGCCGTCGATCTTGTGGCGCAGCAGCGCGTCGGCGATGTTCTTCACCTGGTCGCCGTCCATGTCCGGCGCGATCTTCAGGGCCAGCGGCACGTAGCGCTTGTGCTGGTCGGCCAGGCGCTGCTGCGCGTCCTTGAGCTGGGCCAGCAGGCCGTCCAGTTCGGAGCCGCCTTGCAGCTGGCGCAGGTTCTTGGTGTTGGGCGAGGAGATGTTCACCGTGACATAGCTGGCGTAAGGGTAGACCTTCTCCAGGCAGTGCAGGTAGTCGTCGGCGGCGCGCTCGATCGGCGTGTCGGCGTTCTTGCCGATGTTCAGGCCCAGCACGCCTTCCTTGTTCTGGTAGAAGCGCGAGGACTGCACATTGGCCACGAAGGCGTCCACGCCGCCGTTGTTGAAGCCCATGCGGTTGATGATGCCGTGCGCGGCCGGCAGGCGGAACATGCGCGGCTTGGGATTGCCCGGCTGAGCGCGCGGCGTGACGGTGCCCACTTCGATGGAGCCGAAGCCCAGGTCGGCCAGCGCGTCGATGTAGGCGCCGTCCTTGTCCAGGCCCGCCGCCAGGCCGACCGGATTCTTGAACAGGATGCCCATCACGGTGCGCGGGTCCGGCTTGGGCGCGCGCGCGAAGGCGCGGGTCAGGCCCAGTTTGGAGGCTTTCTTGAGCGCCGGCAGCGTGAAGTGGTGGGCGGCTTCCGCGTCCATGGAGAACAGCATGGGGCGGGCGAGGGAGTACAGGAATTTGTCGGACATGGAGGGGCTACCAGAAAAAAGTAGCCCGTATTCTACCGCGCCATGACACTCCATTGCCCTTTGATGCGCGCCTCCAGCGGCTGGAAATTGATCTTGTAGGACATTTTCGGACTGTCCGCGATCCAGTAGCCGAGGTAGACGTAGGGCAGGCCCAGCTCCTGCGCCTGGGTGATCTGCCAGACTATATTGTAGGTGCCGTAGGAGGCGCCTTCCACCTCGGGATCGAAGAAGGTGTAGACCGAGGACAGGCCGTCCGACAGCACGTCGATGATGCTGACCATGCGCAGCGTGCCGTCCGGGTCGCGGAACTCGACCAGGCGGGTGTTGACGCGGCTCTGCAGCAGGAACTGCGCGTACTGGTCGCGGCTGTCCTGGTCCATGCCGCCGCCGGCGTGGCGCGTGCTCTGGTAGCGCAGGTAGAGGTCGTAGTGCTCGTCCGAGAAGGACAGCGTGGCCACGCCCGCCGTCAGCTTGCCGTGCCGGGTCCAGGCGCGGCGCTGGCCGCGCGTGGGGCGGAAACCGGCCGCCGCCACCCGCACCGGCACGCAGGCCTGGCAGCCGTCGCAATACGGGCGGTAGGTGAAGATGCCGCTACGGCGGAAACCGTTGCGCACCAGCTCGGAATACACGTCCGCGTTGATCAGGTGCGAAGGGGTGGCCACTTGCGAGCGCGCCTGGCGCTCGTCCAGGTAGCTGCAAGGGTAGGGCGCTGTCGTGTAGAACTGCAGCGTTGCGAAGGGCAGGTCGTTCAGGTGCGTCATGCGCGTCCCGGGGCAAAAATGGTGTCCGTGTCCATATCATAGCGCAGAAAGCGGCGAACTCTGCACGCTAATCGGCGGCGCTGGGGTATGGCTGCAACGGTGTCCAGCCGCCGATGGCGGGCAGGCCGATATTGGCGTCCAGATGCTGCAGGAAGGCGGCGCGCGGGATGGGGGCGGCGCCCAGCGAGGCCAGGTGGCCGGTCTCCTGCTGGCAGTCGATCATGGCCACGCCATTGGATTTCAGGAAATGCACCAGGTAGGCCAGCGCGATCTTGGAGCCGTCCGTCACGCGCGCGAACATGGATTCGCCGTAGAACATGCGGCCTATGCACACGCCGTAGGCGCCGCCCACCAGTTCGCCGTCCAGCCACAGCTCGGACGAGTGGGCGTAGCCCAGCTGGTGCAGGCCGGTGTAGCCGGCGATGATGTCGTCCGAGATCCAGGTGCCGGGGCCGTCGCGGCGCGGCGCGGCGCAGGCGCGCATCACGTCCTCGAAGGCCGAGTCGAAGCGCACCTGCCAGCGGCCGCCGCTTTCTGCGCTGCGCTGCACCTTCTTGATGGCTTTTTTCAGGCTGTCGGAGACGCGGAAGCGGTCCGTCATCAGCACCATGCGCGGGTCGGTGCTCCACCACAGGATGGGCTGGCCTTCGGAGAACCAGGGGAAGATGCCGCGCTGGTAGGCGGCCAGCAGGCGGGCGGGCGACAGGTCGGCGCCGGCGGCCAGCAGGCCGGGCGCATCGGTGGTGAGCGCCTGGGAGACGTCGGGGAAGGGCGAGTGCGCGTCCAGCCAGGGGATCATACGTCGCTGCGCATGGGTTTCGTGATGTCCTGGGTGTGGAAGCCGTGGCCGCCGCCGCTGGCGCGCATGCGGGCGCGGTCGGCGAAGAACAGCTCCAGCGTGGTGCGGATGGTGGGGAAGGCCAGGTCGTCCCAGGGGATCTCGTCTTCGGTGAACATCTGCACCTCCAGGCTTTCCTCGCCGGGGGCGAAGTCGAGGTCGCGCAGCGTGGCCAGGTAGAACATATGCACCTGGTGCACGCGCGCCACGTTCATCAGCGTGAACAGCGGGCCAAGCTCGATGTTGGCGCCGGCCTCCTCCACGGTTTCGCGCACGGCCGCTTCGGCCGTGGTTTCATTGTTTTCCATGAAGCCGGCGGGCAGGGTCCAGTAGCCATAGCGTGGCTCGATGGCGCGCTTGCACAGCAGCACCTGCAGCTTGCCGTCCTGCTCCCATACGGGGACGGAGCCGAGCACCATCTTGGGATTCTGATAATGGATCGCGGTGCAATGGGGGCAGACGTAGCGCGGGCGGTTGTCGCCGGCGGGTATGGTCAGCTCGACCGGGTGGGCGCATTCGGAACAGAATTTCATGGGAGGCGGTTGGGGTCAGCGGTGTTTGTTGGCGTAGTGCTTACTTTACACCGATTGCGGGCTGTGCGCGTAGCGCGAGCGCTCGCTATGCGGGGGCTGTAGAGGATAAATTGGCTCTATCATTGATGATCTCGAGATTGATATTGCCTAAAGTCTTCAGTTGCCCTATAATACGTTCATACAGACGCGGGGTGGAGCAGTCTGGCAGCTCGTCGGGCTCATAACCCGAAGGTCACAGGTTCAAATCCTGTCCCCGCAACCAGATACAGAAAGCCGTTGAATTCGAAAGAGTTCAACGGCTTTTCCGTTGGGGCGCTTATTTTTTGAGAAGAATAACGCCGGTCCAAAGAACGATGGACATGATGGTGCCGCCCACGACAAGTAAAACCCCCAGGCGGGTAGTGAGCTTGCGCCGGTTCTCCGGGTCTTCCAGATATTCAGCAAACCATTTCATATCTCCTCCTTGACGACCATCAGCGAGCGAGTAGATGCGTGGCCGGAAAGGTAATGGCCGTTGCCGCCGACGCCACAATTGATGGTAGCACCACGGGCGTCAATTTTTCGGTCTTTCGGTTCTTGGCCATGACCGTCGCATCGGTTGTGCTTACAGTGACCAGCACAGATGAGATGACAATAACAAGAACATGCCATGCTATCGCGACCCATGCCAGAGCAATATTGTCCGCGTTCCGTGCCAAGCTGGGCGGGGCTACAACTCCTGCGGCTTCGTAGCAGGCAGCCGCGCACATGGCGATAACGGGCCAGTAAAGCTGACCGTCCTGTATGGCCCATTTCAGGAGCATTCCAGCTTGACCTCGATGCTGCCGCCCTGCGCTCAATAATGGAAGTAGAGCAATTGGAGCGAATAGCGGCACGGCGACGTTCAATAGTAACCAGCCGTAGAATTTATAATTTTCCATGAGGATGCTCGGACGGAGGACTTGCAGAGCTTACCCGCTGGTACGCCGCGACGTTTTGGCGCGGATCAAGCTGCGGGCGGCGGCGCAGGGCGGCGGCTTGCGCTAACTGGCGGTCCAGCGCGGCGATCTGGCAGACGAGGTCCGCCAGCGGCGCGTCCGGCTGCGCGAGGAAGGCGGCGATTTCGGCCAGCGGCATGCCGAAGCGGCGCAGCGCTTGCTGTACGCATCCGGCGGCGGCTTTCCTTCGTCTTTCATTTAATATGCTGGCTATGCAACGCCTACTCATCTTCCTGCTCGCATGCCTGGCCTGCACGGCGCTGCGCGCGGACGGCCATGCCGCCACGCCTGCACACGCTGCGCATGCTGCGCATCCAGCCCTGGCGCAGCTGCCCGCGCGCATGCTGTGGGCGTGGGAGCGGCCGGAAGATTTGCGCTGGCTGCCCGCCGATGCCGGCGTGGCCTACGTGGCGTCGACCATGCTGCTGCGCGGGGAGGAGGCGCTGGTTCATCCGCGCACCGCGCCGCTGCTGCTGCGCGAAGGCGTTGCGCTGGTGCCGGTGCTGCACGTGGACGCGTCCTGGCGCGTGCCGCCTGCGCTGAGCGCGCAGCAGTCGGCGCGCATCGTGCAGGAGCTGCTGCGCGTGGCGCAGCGCGGCAACCGCAGCGTGGTGCAGCTCGACTTTGAAGTGCGCCGCTCGCAGCGGCCTTTCCTGGCGCAGACCATGGCCGAGATCCGCCGCCAGCTGGACCCGCGCATCGCGCTGTCTGTCACGGCGCTGGCCTCGTGGTGCATGGACGACGCGTGGCTGCCGGCCGGGCTGGCCGACGAGGTGGTGCCGATGGCTTTCCGCATGGGGCCGGGCCAGGACGCATTGCGCCAGCGCCTGCACCGCCAGGGCTTCACCCAGCCGCTCTGCCGCGCCGCCGCAGGCTATGCGAGCGACGAGCCGCCGCTGCGCAGCGTGGCCGCGCGCGGCTATTATTTTTCTCCCCGTCCGTGGACCGCCGCAAGCTGGCGGGCCATGCAATCCGAACCTTACTCGTCCATTCCATGAAACGACACCGCATCCTTTCCTCCATCGCCGCAGCCGCCCTGTTCGCGGCGCTGCCCCAGCCTGCGCTGTCCAGCGGCGGCGACGGTTTCAGCGCCAACCGGTTCGCATCCGAATACCAGGTTGCGCCTGGCGTGCTGGCGCAGTTCGCGGGCGGCAATCTGGGCGTGCTGCCGGGGACGTACTGGCGCGTCTACCACTATCTGGCTTACCAGGCCGCGAAAGGCCGCGCTCTCACGCCGCAGCAGCTGGCCGCGCTGGAGCTGGACCGCTGGCATGTGGGCAAAACCAGCGGCTGGGACTACAGTTATGAAGCGGAGAAAAATGGCTCCGGCGCCTGGCTGAAGGAGCGCGCCGTCTACGCGAAGCAATGGGGTTTGGCGGATGTGAAACTGGACGTGATGGGCGACGTGGAGCACGCCAGCTACGTCAACTGCCATGAGGATGCGTTCAAGCAGGCGGCGCTGACGATGAAGGCGCGCGCGCAGCTCGGCGCGGGCGGTAAGGCGGACCAGTGGCACAAGGCCTGGCTGCAAGGCCAGGATGCGGTGTTCGCCAACTGCGAGGAGCCGCCTTATCAGTACGGTTCGCCGCAGCCGAAGCGCGTGGTGCAGCTGCCGCCCGCCGCACCGGCGAACGCGCCCGACTGGCTCAAGGCAGACCAGGCCTACCAGACCGCCGCCGCGCATTTTTACGCCCGCAATTTCGACTTGGCGCGCAAGCAGTTCCTGGCCGTCGCGCAGGACGCCAGGTCGCCCTGGCGCACGCTGGGCAGCTACCTGGCGGCGCGCAGCCTGATACGCGGCGCCACGCTGGAGCAGGGCGGCAAGGCGCCGGACCGGGCGGCCAGGCTGGCGCTGGCGCGCAAGGAGCTCGATGCGCTGGCGCAGTCGTATGCGCCAGCCAGGCAAATGATCTCGCTGGTGGACGCGCGCCTGGACCCGGTGGCGCGCATCGCCGTGCTGGCGCGCAGGCTGGAGCAGGAGCCCTTCAGCGCCGAGACGCCAAGGCTGCTGAGCGACTATCTGGTGCTGCTGGACCAGCAGCCGCGCAGCGCGATGATCGCGGCGCAGGAACCGCTGACGGCCTGGATAGGCAGCATGCAGGCCGAGGCGCCGCTGGACGTGTTTGAAAGCGCCAACAGCAAGGAAGTGCAGCAGGCGCGGACGCAAGCCTTGCAGGATCTGCGCGCGCGCTGGCTCAAGCAGAAGGAAGACGGCGCGCTGTGGCTGGCGCCGCTGCTGACGCTGGCCCACGCCGGCGAGCTGACCGAGGCCGAGAAGAAGGCCGCCGCCGCGGTCCCGGCCAGGCATCCGCTGTATCTCACGCTGCAGTACCACCTGGCGCGGCTCGCCATCGCCGAGAAGCAGGCGGCGCAGGCCGACAAGGACATAGACCGCCTGATGGCCAGCCACGGCAAGGCCATGTCGGTTGCCACCACCAACCGCTACCTGGCCTTGAAGCTGTTTTCGGCCGGGACGCTGGACGACTTCCTGAAGGCCGCGCCGCGCAAGCCCGATCCCGTGGAAGCGGGCGAGGCGATCGACAGCGCGCCGGCCGAAGGCGAGACCGACGAGGACTTCGGCCGCAGCGTGTACCGCTATTTCCCCACCGCCGAACTGCGCGCCCTGCTGGCGCATCCGCGCCTGCCCAAGCAGTGGCGCAAGCCGCTGGAGGAAACCATGCTGGCGCGCGCGCTGATCTTCAACGACGAGGCGACGGCGCTGGCGCTGCTGGACAAGGTGGCGCAAGGCCGCAAGACCACCGAGCATCTGTACGCGCGCTACCGCAAGGCGGCCAGCGGCGCTGAGCGCCAGCTGGCCGGCGCGCTGATACTGGTGAACACGCCGGAGCTGAATCCGTCCGTGATCGATGCGCAGGGCAGCAGCCGCAACTGGGGCTGCCGTTCGGGCGGACTGGAGGAGTCCCAGGCCATGCCCAAACAGCCGCCGCGCTATCTGAGCGCGGAGCAGCTGGCGGCGGCGGGCAAGGAGCAGCAGGTGCTGCTGAAGCTTCCGCTGCGCACCGAGTTCATCGCACCGGCCTTGCTGGCGTGGGCCAAGCTGAAGCCGAACGACGACGAGGCGCCGAAGGCCTTGCATTTCCTGGTGGCGTCCACGCGCATGGAGTGTCCGTATGGGTCGGACAAGGAGGAGAAGGACCAGCTGCGCGCGCAGTACTCGAAGGAGGCCTTCAATCTGCTGAAGAAGAACTACCCGAACAGCAAGTGGGCGCAGCAGACCAAGTACTTCTACTGACGGCCGCTTTTATTCGGCGGCGCGTGGATGCAGGCTGGCCCACAAATGCGCCGCCGCCATGGTGCGGTGGGGCGCGTAGCGCTTGAGGATTTCCTCGGTGCGGGCCATGTCCGGCTTGCTGTCCTCGCCCAGCAGCGCTTGCAGCGCGGCGCGGATGGCCACGTCGCCGTGCAATGAGCAGTCGGGATAGCCGTAGCCGCGCAGCAGGCCGTAGTTGACGGTCCACGGTCCTATGCCCTTCACCGCCAGCAGCGCCTTGCCGATGTCGTCGATGCTGTTGCCGGGGCCGGGCGCGAGATCGAGTTCGCCGCTGGCCACCAGCGCGGCAAAGCGCAGCAGGGTTTCCGCCTTGGCGCGCGAGAATTTTCGGCTGGTGAGGTCGTCCACTTGCAGGCGCGCGGCGCCGGCGGCGTCCGGGTAGCACCACAGGCCGCTGCAGTGCTCAACGCCCGCCTGCAGGATGAAGGTGCGGCGCAGCGAAATGGCGAAGGGCAGGTTGATCTGCTGGCCGATGATGGCCCAGGTCAGCGCTTCGAACACGGTGGCCGACTGCACGATGCGCAGGCCGGGCTGGCGGCGCGACAGTTCGCCCAGCAGCGCGTCGTTCGCCGCGAAGTCGAGGAAGGGCTGCGGGTCGATGCGCATGCCCAGCACATTGAGCACGGCGTCGTGCGCCTGCCGGGCCAGCGCGGGCGGCAGCTCCCCGGGCAGGCCGGCGTGCACGCCATACTCCGCCGCGCCGGCGGCCAGCGCAATGTCCAGCACCAGCGGCACGCCTTCCATCACCACGCCTTTGCGCAGCCGCTCGGGGCTGATCTGTTCCGCCACGCTTTCCGCGTCCCGGCTGTGGAAGGCCAGCACGTCGTGCAGGCGGTAGCCCTGCGGCAGCGCGATGCGGTGCTTCATGCGGAGGCCGATTTGCGCAGCCAGCCGAAGCCGGGCTTGAAGCCGGTGACCAGCGCGGTGCCGACGATGACGATGGCCGAACCCAGTATGGTGTACCAGCCCACCACTTCATTCAGGAACAGGGTGCCGAGCAGGATGCCGAACAGGGGACTGAGGAAGGTGACGGTCAGCGCCGAAGTCGGTCCCACGTCGCGTATCAGGCGGTAGTACAGCAAGTAGGCCACGCCGCTGCACAGCACGCCCAGCGCGAGCGCCGCGCCCATGATGCCCGCCGTGGGCTGGCCCGGCTGCGGGAAGAACGCCAGCGAGGGCAGCACCAGCAGGGTGGCCGCCCACATGCTGCCGTGCGCGTTGGCGAAAGGCTCGACCGCCCTGGCGGACTTGGCGTAGGTGCTGGCGATGCCGTAGTTGAAGGCGGCGAACAGCGCGGCGGCGATGGCCAGGCCGGCGCCTTCGCGCGAGCTGGCGTGGTCGAAGCCGACCAGCAGCGCCACGCCGCCGGTGCCCATGACGAGGCCCAGCATCACGCGCGCGGACACCATCTGGCGCTGCCACACGGCGCCGATAAGGGCGCCCCAGATCGGCGCGGTGGCGTTCAGCACCGCCATCACGGAAGCGGACAGCGTGCGCGCGGCGTAGGCGTAGAGCAGGAAGGGCAGGGCGGAGTTGAAGAAGCCCAGGATCAGGTAGTGCTCCCAGTTCCGGCGCAGGTCGAGCGGCTTTTTCATCAGCAGCGCCACGGCCAGCAGGAACAGCGAGGCGAACACCACGCGGTATTCAATCAGCACGGCCGGGCCGAGCACCGGCGCAGCAATGCGCATGAACAGGAAGGAGCCGCCCCAGATGGCGGCAAGCAGGATAAGGCGCAGCAGGTTGGCAGTGCTCATGGTCGGACTCGGTGAGGTGGGCGGCGCTATTGTGCGGCCGGCGCGCCGCACGCGCCAGCCGGTTCTTGCTTTTGAATTCGCTCAGGTCACCACGCAGGCGTTCGGCGCGTCCGGCGTGGACGGCGCTTCCGGCGAGGCGGCGTGCTTGACCTGCAATGCGGCCGGCACGCCGTTCTTCACCGCCGTCATTTCGGCCAGGATGGAGATGGCGATTTCGGCCGGCGTCTTGCTGCCGATGTAGAGGCCGATGGGGCCATGCAGCTTGTCCAACTGCGCCTCCGTCACGTCGAACAGCTGCAGGCGGTCGCGCCGCTTGGCGTTGTTGAGGCGCGAGCCGATGGCGCCCACGTAGAAGGCGTCCGACTTGAGCGCCTCCATCAGCGCCAGGTCGTCCAGCTTGGGGTCGTGCGTGAGCGCGACCACGGCGCTGCGGTGGTCCAGCCGCATTTCCAGCACCAGGTCGTCCGGCATGGCGTGCACCAGCTGCACGCCGTCCACCTGCCAGCCGGCGCGGTATTCCTCGCGCGGGTCGCACACGGTGACGTGGTAGTCCATGGCGGTGGCGATCTGCGCCAGGAAGCGCGACAGCTGGCCGGCGCCGATGATGAGCAGGCGCCAGCGCGGGCCGTGCTGGGTAATCAGTTCGCGCCCGTGTTTGCCGTCCCGCAGCTCCAGCACATTGCCGACGCCGGTGTGGGCCAGTTCCACCGCGCCGCTGCGCAGGTCCAGGCGGCGCTCCACCAGCTGGCGCTGTTCCAGCATGTCCAGCAGCTCGGCAATGCGGCTGTGCGCGCCCAGCGGTTCGATGGCCAGTTCTATGGTGCCGCCGCAGGGCAGGCCGAAGCGGTGCGCTTCGTCGGCCGTGATGCCGTAGCTGACCACTTCCGGCGCGCTGCGCGTGATGCCCTGCTCGCGCACGCGGGCGATCAGGTCGTCTTCGATGCAGCCGCCGGAGACCGAGCCGACCACGCGGCCGTCGTCGCAAATGGCGAGCGTGGCGCCGATCGGGCGCGGGCTGGAGCCCCAGGTCTTGATGACGGTGACCAGTTCGGCGCGGTGGCCGGCAGCCACCCAGGCGGCGCTGGTTTTGAGTACTTCGAGGTCGATGCTATCCATGGGCTTAACTATACTACGGCGCCGCCGATTCGGTTTTTGTCGGAATTCTTTACACTTGCCTGGCGCAAAAAGTTGCTCAAAATCCTAAGTTGTTGATTTATAGTAAAAAATATTGTTCTATAGTAAAAGGCACGATTATTGCTTATATGCCTCCCATTGATTAAAAATATCCAATAGGAAATAACAATGAGCAAGCGTTTCATGTCCCGCACCGCCGTCGCCGCCGCAACCCTGCTGCTGGCCGGCTCCGCCGCCGCCACCACCCTGACCAGCAAACTGAGCGTCGATAACGGCTTCATCGCCTACATCTCGACCAGCGACACCGTCACGGGTACCGAATTCAGCCGCGGCGCGGATTGGGGCAGCACCATCACCGGCACTGCCAACCTGGTCAATGGCGTCACCTACTACCTGCACATCTACGCTTACGATGACAACGCCAGTCCCACCGATGCAGCTGGCCTGCTGGGCCAGTTCAACCTGGGCGACGACAAGCACCTGTTTTCCAATGCCAGCACCACGCTGACGACCAATACCGTCAACTGGAAGGGCAACAACACGGGTTTCAATGCGCCGTACACCAGCCTGACCAACCTGGGCGCCGATGGCATGCAGCCTTGGGGCAATCGTCCCGAAATCGCCGACACCGCCCGCTGGATCTGGGCCGGCAATTCGGTGAGCGCAAACCAGGCTTACTTCACCACCAAGATCACCGCCGTGCCTGAACCTGGCAGCATGGCCTTGTTCGGCCTGGGCCTGGCTGGCCTGGCCGCCCTGCGCCGCAAACAGCGTGCATAAAGCAGCGCGCATAAAAACGAACCGGCCGCGAGGCCGGTTTTTTTTTAGCGCAGCTTGCGGCGGCACACGTAGCGGTAGGCGGTGTCGGTATGGCTGCCCGCTGCGGGCTGCTCCGCGTCGTACTGTTCGTACTTGAAGTTGCCGACCGCTTCGCCGCGCGCCAGCGTGGCCGGGTAGAAGGTTTGCGCCAGCAGGGTGACGCTGTGCTCCTTGCAGGAATACAGGTATTGCGCTTTCAGCGAGCGGTAGGTCTTGCCGTCGGCGGAGGTTTGCGGCTTGCTGTAGGAGACCAGGGTCCAGGCCTTGCGCGCGCCCTCGGCGCCGTCTTCCACTTTTGCCACGCTGGCCTTGTCCACATACAGGGTGGCGGCGCCATTGCCGGAGAGCTTGCTCCAGTTGGCGCCCTGCGCCTTGTTCGCCGCCTGTGCCGGCATGGACATTGCGGCCAGTGTGAACAGCGCCGCCAGCGGCGGCAGGGCGGCGCGGTTCATCAGGGCACCAGCGGCTTCTTGGTGGCCAGCTTGGCCTTGATCTCGGCCACGGTCTTGTCGATGGCGGCGAGGCGGACCGTGGTGGCCGGGTGCAGGGCGGTGTAGCCGTTCATGACCGAGGCCGGATATTGCGTCGCCAGGCGCTGCCAAAAGGGCTTGGCGCGCTCGATGCTGTAGCCGGCGCGCGCCAGCATGTACAGCGCCAGGCTGTCGGCCGCCGTGTCCATGTCCTGCGGCACCGGCTTCAGGCCGCCGCTGCCGATCAGCAGGGACAGGTCGGGCTTGGTGCGCACCAGGTTGTCTATCATGCTGCCGACGGCGGCCGTGTTGCGCATGGCGCCGGCGTGGCCCAGCACATTGTGGGCGATGTCCTTGGCCAGTACGTAGGCGATGGCCTCGTCGCTCTGGGCGAAGTTCATCATGCCGCGCGTGATCAGCACGCGCTGGCCGTCGGCGTAGGAATTGATGTTGTCGGCGTTGCCCAGGTGGACGCGGATGGCGCAGGCGCGCGTGACCGGCACGTTCAGCGTCTGGTTGCCGCCGTTGCGGGCGATGGTCATGTTCAGCGCGGCCTGCTTGCCAACCAGCGGGCCCAGCACGTCGGCCGCCTGCGATTCGGCGTCCGGGCCGCCGGGCAAGGCCTTGCCTTCGACCGACACCAGGCCGTCGCCCTTGCGCAGGCCGGCGCGCGCGGCGCCGCTGCCGGCCAGCACCGAGCTGACCTGCAGGCGTTCGCCGTAGCCCAGCACGGCGTTGGCCGCGTCGGAGAATTCACCGGGGTAGGAATAGCGGTTCTGCGCGGTGAAGCCGAGCAGGTTGCGCGCCATGTTCTTGCACAGGTCGGCGTTGTTGATGAGCAGCGGGGCGGACACGCGCGACAAGCGGTCCTGCAGGTTGACCATGGTTTTCAGGGCGTCCTGCGCGGCGGCCATCCTGGCGCTCACCACCGGCTGCTGCGGCTCGGCGGGCGCCTGCGGGACAGGGGCGGTCTGCGGCGCGCCGGCCTGCGGCGCCAGCGTGGAGCAGGCCGATAGCAGCGCAGCCGACAGCGCCGCTGCTATCGCGGCCAATTTGCCGCCCGCCTGTTTGCCCTTGTTGTCCGCTGCCGCCATCAGTCCGTGCGCCTTGCCTGCCATGGAGTTTCCTTAATGTTTGCCGGTGCTGCCGAAGCCGCCTTCGCCGCGTTCGCTGCCGCCGAATTCTTCCACCACGTTGAAGCCCACTTGCAGCACCGGCACGATAATCAGTTGCGCCAGGCGTTCCATGGGGTTCAGCGTGAAGGTGCTGTGTCCCCGGTTCCAGGTCGATACCATCAGCTGGCCCTGGTAATCGGAGTCGATCAAGCCTACCAGATTCCCCAGCACGATGCCGTTCTTGTGTCCCATGCCGCTGCGCGGCAGGATCATGGCGGCGTAGCCCGGATCGCCGATGTGGATGGCCAGGCCGGTGGGCACCAGCACGGTCTGGCCGGGCTCGATGACGATGGGCGCGTCGATGCAGGCGCGCAGGTCCAGGCCGGCGCTGCCGGGGGTTGCGTAGGCCGGCATCTGGTCTTTCATGCGCGGGTCGAGGATTTTGACGTCGATGTTTTTCATTGCGGTTACTGGAATAGGGAATGCTTGGCGATGCGTTTGGAAATTTCGGAAATCAGCTGGCGCGCCAGTGTCAGCTTGTCGGCGCGCGGCAGGATGGTGTGGCCGTTTTCATCGAACAGGATGATGGTGTTGTCGTCCTGCCCGAAGGTCTGCGGGCCGATATTGCCGACCAGCAGGGGGATGCCTTTCTTCTCGCGCTTGGCCGCGCCGTATTCGAGCAGGTTCTCGGATTCGGCGGCGAAGCCCACGCAGTAAGGGTAGCCGGCCAGATTGGTGCGGGTGGCGACGGTGGCCAGGATGTCCGGGTTCTGCTCGAACTTCAGGTCCGGCACGGTGCCGTCGTTTTTCTTTTTCATCTTCTGCGTGCTGGCGTTGGCCACGCGCCAGTCGGCCACGGCGGCCACCGAGATGAATATATGCTGGCCGTGCACGGCCGACAGCACTTCGTCGTGCATCTGCAAGGCGCTCTGCACGTTGATGCGCTGCACGCCGAAGGGCGTGGGCAGGGCGGTGGGGCCGGAGATCAGCACCACGTCGGCGCCGGCTTCGCGCGCGGCGCGCGCCACGGCGTAGCCCATCTTGCCCGAGGACAGATTGGTGATGCCGCGCACCGGGTCAATGGCCTCGAAGGTCGGGCCGGCGGTGATGAGGATGCGCTTGCCGGCCAGGACTTTCGGCTGGAAGGCGGCGACCAGTTCGGCCAGCAACTGCTCGGCTTCGAGCATGCGGCCCAGGCCCACTTCGCCGCAAGCCTGTTCGCCGGCGGCGGGACCGAAGACCTGCACGCCGTCGTCCTTGATCTGCTGCACATTGCGCTGGGTGGCGGGGTTCTGCCACATTTCCACGTTCATGGCCGGGGCCACCAGCAGCGGCACCGTGCGCGGGCGCGCCAGGCACATGGTCGACAGCAGGTCGTCGCACACGCCGTGCGCCAGCTTGTAGATGAAGTCCGCCGAGCAGGGCGCGATCAGGATGGCGTCCGCGTTGCGGGTGACGTCGATGTGGGCCATGTTGTTGTCCACGCGCGGGTCCCACTGGCTGGTGTAGACCGGCTTGCCGGACAGCGCCTGCATGGTGACGGTGGTGATGAAGTGGGTGGCCGCGTCGGTCATCACCACTTGCACGGAAGCGCCTTCGCGCGTGAGCGCGCGGCACAGCTCCGCAGCCTTGTAGCAGGCCACGCCGCCGGACAGGCCGAGGACGATTTTTTTGCCGCTCAGTTCCATAATGTCAGTTCCATAAATGCGCCTACTTGTTCACCCTGCGCAGTTCGTCGAGCACGAACAGCGCGGCGCCGACGCAGATGGCCGAGTCGGCGATATTAAAGGCCGGGAAGTGGCCGATGCCCTTCCAGTGGAAGTCCAGGAAGTCCACCACGTGGCCGTACAGGATGCGGTCGATCACGTTGCCGATGGCGCCGCCCAGTATCAGCGCCAGCGCCCAGCAGAACATGCGCTGCCCGGCGTGCTTTTTCAAGAGGTAGACGATGTACAGGGCCGCGCCTATGCCGATGGCGGTGAAGAAGTGGCGCTGCCAGCCGCTCTCGTTGGACAGGAAGCTGAAGGCCGCGCCCTTGTTATAGGCCAGCACCAGGTTGAAGAAGGACGTCACCGCCATTTCCTCGCCCCAGCGGAAGGTCTTGTTGATGGTGATCTTGGTGACCTGGTCCAGCAGGATGACGATGAAGGCGATGCCCAGCCATGGCGTCAGGCCGCCGGAGGATGACTTGGAGGAGAAGCTTTTTGGTTTGGATGCCATGGAGGATAGGATAGGGTTGCGTAGGGCGGGTTAGCGCAGCATCGCTGCGCGCAACCCGCCGGGGAGTTTAAGCGAACTTGCGCTTCTCGCCCGCACCGAACAGATTGCTGTGGCAGCGGCCGCACAGCGTCGGGTGGTCGGCGTGCGCGCCCACGTCGGCGCGGTAGTGCCAGCAGCGCTCGCACTTGGCGGCGGCCGAGGCGGCGACCGCCACCGCTTCATCCGCTTCGGCGGCTACTTGCACGGCCTTGGCCTGCGAGGTGATGAAGACGAACTTCAGGTCGTCGTCCAGGCTGGCCAGCAGCTGGTACTTCTCGCCCGAGGCCTTGATCTCCAGCTCGGCCTGCAGCGAGGAGCCGATGGCGCCCGAGGTGCGCAGGTCTTCCAGCTGCTTGGTCACGCCGGTGCGCACGTCGCGCAGCGCGGTGTACTTGGCCAGCAGGGCTTCCGAGTCCGCCACGGCAGGCAGTTCCCACCAGGTTTGCGTGAAGATGGTTTCGTCGCTGGCCTGGTAGGCTTCGGCGCCGGCGAACACCGCCCACGCTTCCTCGGCGGTGAAGGACAGCATCGGCGACATCAGGCGCAGCAGGCTTTGCGTGATGTGCCACAGCGCGGTCTGCGCCGAGCGGCGCTGCTGCGAGTCCACGGCGGAGGTGTACAGGCGGTCCTTCAGGATGTCCAGGTAGAAGCCGCCCAGGTCTTCCGAGCAGTAGTTCTGCAGCTTGGACACCACCGGGTGGAATTCGTAGCCCTCGTAGTGCTTGGCGATGTCGGCCTGCAGGCGCGCCATGTCGGCCAGCGCGTAGCGGTCGATCTCCAGCATCTCGGCCACCGGCACGGCGTTGGCCTTCGGATCGAAGTCCGAGGTGTTGGCCAGCAGGAAGCGCAGCGTGTTGCGGATGCGGCGGTAGGATTCGGTCACGCGCTTGAGGATCTCGTCCGAGATCGACAGCTCGCCGGTGTAGTCGGTGGCGGCCACCCACAGGCGCAGGATGTCGGCGCCCAGCTTGTTGGACACGTCCTGCGGCGACACGGTGTTGCCGATGGACTTGGACATCTTCTTGCCTTCGCCGTCGACCACGAAGCCGTGCGTCAGCAGCGCCTTGTAGGGCGCGGCGCCGTTCAGCATGGATGAGGTCAGCAGCGAGGAGTGGAACCAGCCGCGGTGCTGGTCCGAACCTTCCAGGTACAGGTCGGCCGGGAAGGCGCTCTGCTCCTTGTGCGAACCGCGCAGCACGGTCTGGTGCGTGGTGCCGGAGTCGAACCACACGTCCAGCGTGTCCTTGTTCTTCTCGTAGTGGGCAGCGTCGTCGCCCAGCAAGGTGGCCGGGTCCAGCGACAGCCAGGCGTCGATGCCGTTCTTCTCGATCAGCTGCGCCACCTGTTCCAGCAGCTCGGGGGTACGCGGGTGCAGGTCGCCGGTCTCCTTGTGGATGAAGAAGGCCATCGGCACGCCCCACTGGCGCTGGCGCGACAGGGTCCAGTCCGGACGGTTGGCGATCATGCCGTGCAGGCGGGCCTGGCCCCAGTCCGGGAAGAACCTGGTTTCATCGATGGCCTTGAGCGCGGTCTGGCGCAGGGTAGGGCCGCCGTCTTTCGGGTGCGCGTCCATGCCGGCGAACCACTGCGAGGTGGCGCGGTAGACGATGGGGGTCTTGTGGCGCCAGCAGTGCATATAGCTGTGGTCGAACATCTTCAGCTCGAACAGGGCGCCCGCCTCGCGCAAGGCGTCGCAGATAGGCTTGGAGGCTTCCCAGATGGTCAGGCCGCCGAACAGCGGCAGGGTGGACACGTATTTTCCGTCGCCCATCACCGGTTTCAGGATCTCGTCGTCCTTCAGGCCGTGCGCTTTGCAGGAGATAAAGTCGTCCTGGCCGTAGGCGGGCGCCGAGTGGACCACGCCGGTGCCGCTCTCGGTGGTGACGTAGTCGGCCAGGTAGACCGGCGACAGGCGGTCGTAGAAGGCGTCGCGCGCGTGCAGCGGGTGCTTGAAGCTGATGCCGGCCAGGTCCTGGCCCATGCAGGTGCCGATGGTCGTGCCTTCGAGCTTGTAGCGCGCCAGGCAGGACTCCACCAGGTCTTGCGCCAGGATCAGCAGCAGGGGCTGGCCGTCGCGCTCGGCCTGCACCAGCGCGTACTTCACTTCGGCGTGCACGTTCAGCGCCTGGTTGGACGGGATGGTCCACGGGGTGGTGGTCCAGATGACGATGAAGCCGTTCTGCGTCGGCAGGGCAGGCAGGTCGAAGGCCTGGGCCAGCTTGTCGAATTCATGGAAGGCGAAGCCGACGTCGATGGCCGGGTCGCGCTTGTTCTGGTATTCCACTTCCGCCTCGGCCAGGGCCGAGCCGCAGTCGAAGCACCAGTTGACCGGCTTCAGGCCGCGGTAGACATAGCCTTTCTCCAGCAGCTGGCCGAGGGCGCGCAGCTCGTCGGCTTCGTTGGAGTAGTTCATGGTCAGGTAAGGGTTCTCCCACTCGCCCAGCACGCCCAGGCGGATGAAGTCCTTCTTCTGGCGCTCAACCTGCTCGTGCGCGTAGGCGCGGGCCTTGGTCAGCACGTCGGCGGTCGGCAGGTTCTTGCCGTGCAGTTTTTCGATCTGGATCTCGATCGGCATGCCGTGGCAGTCCCAGCCCGGCACATAGGGCGCGTCGTAGCCGGCCAGGGTGCGGGCCTTGACCACCATGTCCTTCAGCACCTTGTTGACGGCGTGGCCGATGTGGATGTCGCCGTTGGCGTAGGGCGGACCGTCGTGCAGCACGAATTTCGGGCGGCCGGCGGCAGCCTTGCGGATGCGGTGGTAGATCTTCTTCTCTTGCCAGTCTTTGACCCAGTTCGGCTCGCGCTTGGCGAGGTCGCCGCGCATGGGGAAAGGGGTCTCGGTCATATTGACCGGGTATTTGCTCTCGGCCTTCTTTGGTTTGTTGTCGGACATAGCGATCTTTAAGTTTGGGTATTTGTGTGCTTCGGGGGACTGCTGCGGGTGCTGCCGGGCAGAGTCAAATTCGGTCGGTGGCGTTGACGGCGCCGCTGCTGGTGCGCCGGGCGAACCACGCGCGCGCCAGTTCGGCGTCGCGGTCGATGGCGGCGGTCAGGGTGGGCAGGTCGATGAACTTCTCCTCGTCCCGTATCTTTTCCAGGAACTCCACGCGCACGTTCTTGCCGTAGCAGGACTGGCCGTAGTCGAAGATGTGCACCTCCAGCAGCGTGCGGCCGGCGTCTTCCACGGTGGGGCGCACACCCAGGCTGGCCACGGCCGGCAAAGGCGCGTCGGCCAGGCCGTGCACCTGCACGATGAAGATGCCGCCCAAGGCAGGGCGGTGCGGCACGCGCAGGTTGAGCGTGGGGTAGCCGATGGTGCGGCCCAGCTTGGCGCCGTGGATCACGTGGCCGGAAATCGAGTAGGGATGGCCCAGCAGCTGTTCGGCGTGGACGAAGTCGCCCTCGGACAGGGCGGCGCGCACGGCCGAGGACGAGATGCGGGTCGAGCCCTTCATCACCGTGGGCAGGGTGTGCACCTCGAAGCCGTAGTGCTTGCCGGCCTCGATCAGCATGGCCACATTGCCGGCGCGGCGCGCGCCGTAGCAGAAGTCGTCGCCCACCATCAGCCATTTCACGTGCAGGCCTTCGACCAGCACGTTCTCGGTGAACTCCTGCGGCGTGAGGGCGGCGAAGGGCGTGCTGAAGTGCTCGACGATGACGCGGTCGATGCCGTTATTGTCCAGCGACTGCAGCTTGTCGCGCAGATTGGCGATGCGGGCCGGGGCCTTGGACAGGTCGCCGGCCTTGCGCGCGAAGAACTCGCGCGGATGCGGCTCGAAGGTCATCACGGCGGCCTCCAGGCCCAGCTGCTGGGCGGCGGCGCGCACCTGCGCCAGCAGCGCCTGGTGGCCGAGGTGGACGCCGTCGAAGTTGCCTATCGTCAGCGCGCAGGGCGCGCGCGCCGCTGCATTGGGAAGTCCGCGAAATACCTTCATGGGAATCTGGAGCGAAAACTGGGCTAAATGGGGGATTATACGGACTGTTGGCAGGATTCACACAAGGAAACACTGCAGCGCACCATGAAAAGCAAAAAAGCGCTGCGGGCGTGAGCCGGCAGCGCTTCGGTTTCCCAAACGGGAATTACATCGGGTGGTTGATCTGCATGATGTTGTAGCGGGCCAGTTCGGCTTCGCCTGCAGTGCCCTTGACCGACTTCAGCGTGGTGACGGCGGCGGCTTTTTTGCCGGCAATCGCTTGCGCCTGGCCGTAGTGCAGCTTCATCTCTTCAGGACGGCGCGCGGTGCCGAACTTGATCGCTTGGTCCATCAGCTTCAGGCCGGCGTCGCCTTTGCCTTCGCTGACCATGGCGTAACCCATATTGGCCAGGCCGTCGGCGTCCTTGTTCTTGATCAGCTCGGCTTCCGAGGCGTCGCGCGCTTTCTTCAGGTCGGCGTCGGTCTTCACGGCCAGGTCTTTCAGGCGCTGGTGGCGGCCGGCGTCGGCGCCGGTGCCCAGCACGCCTTTTTTGTAGCCCTGGTCGATCACTTTCAGCGCTTCAGCCGGATTGGCCACTTGCAGCGCCAGCTGGCCCATTTCCATGTAGTCGTTCGGCTTGGCCAGCAGGCCCAGTTGCAGCTTGAGGCGCAGCAGGTCCAGGTTCAGCGTGCTCGAGAAGCCCGGCTTGCCGACCACGCGGTTCAGCAGGTCAGCCCAGTAGCTGGTCTTCGGATAGCTGCCGGCCAGCTTTTCCAGCGTGGCGACGTAGCCGGCCTTGTCGTTCTGTTTCAGCTGGATGTTGGCCAGCATCTGCAGATTGCCTTCGGACTGCTTGCCGCTGGCCTGCAGTTCCTTGGCCGCTTCGGCGAATTTGCCGCTGATGTAGTAGGTCTGCACCAGCAGGTCGTGCATCTGTGCATCGCCCGGGCTGTCCTTCAGCGCGCGCTGGATCCAGGTGATGGCTTTCGGGTAGTCCTTGGCGCGGTAGTAGATGCCGGCCAGGGCCTGGGTGAACTTGGGCGATTCGCCGGCGGACAGGCGGCCGGAGTTGACCACGGCTTCAAACGCGCGGGCGGCGGTGTCGTTGTCGCCGGCGGCGGCGGCCGCCGAGGCGCGCACGCGCTCAATCTGGTATTTCTCGAATTCGGTCTTGCCACCGACTGCGTCGGCTTCCTTCAGTTTGGCCAGCGCTTCCTTGTGCTTGCCGGAGCTCGTCAGCTTCTGTGCTTCCTGCAGCGGTTTGCCAACGGCGGCGCTGACGGCGTCAGCAGCGTAGGCAACCGAGGTCAAGCCGGTCAGCGGGGCGGCAGCGGTAAAACCGATGGCGGCCATCACCAGGCCGAGATGAGCGAGACGAAACTTGGTCATGAGGAAGTATTCTTTCTGTAAAAACGCAATAGGCAGGAAGCCCTGCCTATTGCGATAAATAGTACGGATTACTGGAACTGTTCGTTGCCGACCAGACCAATCTTGGTCACACCCAGGCGCTGGGCCGAAGCCATCACGCCTGCCACCGATTTGTACGACACCAGCTTGTTGGGGCGCAGATGCACCTCAGGCTGGTCAGCTTGCGCTGCCACGGCGGTCAGTTTCGATTCCAGGGTGGCGCGGTCGGGAACGACTGCGTTATCCCACAGGATCGTACCGTCGAAGTCGACGTCAATCGTAATCACAACCGGGTCCTTGGTAGGCGGCGGCGGGGTGCCGACCGGCATGTTCAAGTTCACCGAGTGATTGGCTTTTGGAATGGTGATGATCAGCATGATGATCAGTACCAGCATGACGTCGATCAGCGGCGTCATGTTCATTTCCATCATTGGTTCCGGGTCCGCGCCTGCGGCCGGGGAACCGACATTCATACTCATGGTGTTTCCTTTGTAGAAGGTGACTGGAGCTGCCCCGGCCTATGCGACGGCCGGGGCATCTGGGGCCTTAGCCCCTGTCAGGCGGTTCGGTGATGAAACCGACCTTCTGGATACCAGCACGCTGAGTCGTGAAGATCACCTTGCCGATTGCTTCGTACTTGGTTTCTTGGTCACCACGTACGTGCACTTCCGGCTGCGGCAACTTCACTGCCTCTTTTTTCAGAAAATCGAACAACTCGTTCGTGTCCGCCATTTTCTTTTGATTCCAGTAGATGTCGCCATCCTTGTTAACAACGATGTTGACGTCTTCCGGTTTGGTCTGAATTACCTGGTTGGTCTCTTCCGGCAGCTTGATTTTCTGCAGTTTGAGAACGACCGGGCTCGTAATCAGAAAGATAATCAGCAGAACCAACATGATGTCCACGAGGGGCGTCGTGTTGATTTCTGACATTACCTGATCTTCTCCGCTATCGGAGCCTACGGACATCGACATGGTTATTATCCAATCTTTTTAGCGCCAGCGCGGATCGCCGAGTCAGCGGTCGACATGGCGCCGGAGATCAGCACGGAGTGCACGTCAGCCGAGAAGGCACGCACGTCTTCCATTGCGGACTTGTTACGACGCACCAGCCAGTTGTAGCCCAGAACGGCTGGAACTGCCACGAACAGACCGAAAGCGGTCATGATCAGTGCTTCACCCACAGGGCCTGCCACTTTGTCGATCGACGCGTTACCGGTCATACCGATGTTGATCAGTGCATTGTAAATACCCCAAACGGTACCGAACAGACCGATGAACGGTGCGGTCGAACCCACGGTTGCCAGGAAGGACAGGCCGTCTTGCAGACGCGACTGAACTTTGTCAACAGCGCGCTGGATCGACATGGTCACCCAGGTCGACAGGTCGATTTGTTCCAGCAGGGCGCCGTCGTGGTGCGCGGTAGCCTTGGTGCCGGTTTCAGCGATGAAGCGGAATGGCGAGCCGTCGGTCAGCGTGGCGGCGCCAGCTGCGATCGACGAGGCTTTCCAGAACTTGGCAGCGGATTCTTTCGACTGCTTGAAGATCTTCATCTGGTCCAGCAGTTTGGTGACGATGATGTACCACGAACCCATCGACATGATGGTCAGGATGATCAGGGTGCCACGGGAAACGAAACCACCGTTCCAGACGGCTTCGAAGCCGAATGGGTTTTCTACTTCTTCATGGGTGCCGGCTGCTGCTGGTGCCGATGCTGCTGGAGCTGCTGCGTCTGCTGCTGGAGCTGCTGGAGCTGCCGCTGCATCCGCTGGAGCCGCTGCAGGTGCCGAAGCGGCTGCCGAGGCAGGCGCGTCAGCCATGGCTGGGGCGCTGACCAGAGCGGATGCTGCGGTCACCGAGAACAGCACAGCGGCCAGTACAGCGGACAAACGGGTATTCTTAAACATGCTTCCTCCAAATTGATAAAATAATCAGTTCGCTGAAATGTCAACGAAGTACTAAGTGGGACGTAACTGCTGCCCCGGTTTTTATTCCAGCGTCCAGACGTATTGCATTTGCATCCACGCTTGCTCCGGCTTGCCGTCGGTCATGCCAGGCTTGAAACGGCACTTGGAAATACCCGCGATTGCGGCTTTGTCCAAATCCCTGAAGCCACTGGATTTCACTAATTTGGATTCGACGACATGGCCGTCTACACCAATCAGGAACGATAACGTTACCGTACCGGTTTCTTCATTGCGCAGGGAGGATTTAGGCCACTCTGGTTTTGCGCAAGTGTTGAAGTCGGCTACTGCAGGCACGTGTACCGATTTTGCAGGCGGCGCTGGCGGTGCTGGCGGTGCAGCTGGCGGCGCTTTCTGCAACTCGTTCGTCGCAGGTTTCACGTTGGTCGCGTTAGCGATAACGTTCTGCTGCGGCGGCGGCTGCTGCACGTTCACCTCAACCGGAGGAATGAAGGGCGGTGGTGGTGCCTTCATCTCTGGTGGTGGTGGCGGTGGCGGCAGTTCTTTTGGAGGAGGTGGTGCCACTTCCTCGATGATCTTGGTTTCTACGGGTTCGACCATTTTGGCGACCAGGCGTTTGCCCAGACCCGACACGATCCCGTACGCAACCAGGATGTGCAACAAGACCACGACGGTTATGCCAGTCAGATTCTTCTTGGCGTCCTTCTCGTTATGCGTGAAATTCATGCCTGCTTTCTCCAATACCAACTCTTTTGTACTACCTCGAACCCCGTTATGGCGACAAAAAGCTCCAGCCGCATCCGGGACGTCGGCGAATTATACATACGAATCCTTCAATTTACATAGAATTTTGATCCCTAAAACCGGTTAAATTTCATGTGCTTAGCGCCGTTTTTCACCTTGCTGCTGCACCGTTCTGGCACAAAAAGCAAGACTTCCCGGCACGTTTTTGGGGAGTAATTTTCGACCCCTTCACGATGTTTATTTTTCCGCCGAAAAACGGAATTAAATGTCGGAATTGGTCAGGCCAGCCGTGCAAAAGTTGGTGCGTGCCGTTGCTGACGTGCAACTCAAGCGCGTTCGCCATATGAATAGTATAGAAGAATTTCGCAGACTAGCGCCCGTTAAGGCAGTCTTAAATATTGTTCTATCTATATGCGATCCGCGCCGGCGGCGCGGGGCCGGTCAAGCGCCGCGGTTGCGCTTCTCACGCTTGACTTCCAGCGTGTTAATAACATGGCCATGCGGGTCCACTGTTTCCAGGTGGACATCGAAGCCCCACAGCCGCGCCACGTGCTTGAGCACCTCGTTGGCCTGCTGGTTCAGCGGGCGGCGGTTGAACTGGGTGTGGCGCAAGGTCAGCGCGCGGTCGTCGCGCGTGTTGACCGACCAGACCTGGATATTCGGCTCGCGGTTGCCCAGGTTGTACTGCTCGGCCAGCTGCTGGCGCACGTAGCGGTAGCCCAGCTCGTCGTGGATGGCCGAGACGTTGAGCTTTTCGTTCTTGTCGTCGTCCAGCACGGCGAAGAAGTGGAACTCGCGTATCAGGCGCGGCGACAGGTACTGGGCGATGAAGCTTTCGTCCTTGAAGTTGCGCATGGCGAAGTCCAGCGTCTTGCGCCAGTCGCTGCCGGCAATGTCGGGGAACCATTCGCGGTCCTCGGCGGTGGGGTGTTCGCAGATGCGGCGGATGTCGGTCATCATCGCGAATCCGAGCGCATAGGGGTTGATCCCGCTGTAATAGGGGCTGTGCACCGGCGGCTGGAACACCACGTTGGTATGGCTCTTGAGGAACTCCATCATGAAGCCCTCGGCCACCACACCCTCGTCGTACAACTGGTTCAGGATGGTGTAGTGCCAGAACGTGGCCCAGCCCTCGTTCATCACCTGGGTCTGGCGCTGCGGGTAGAAGTACTGGCTGATCTTGCGCACGATGCGCACCATTTCGCGCTGCCACGGTTCCAGCAGCGGCGCGTACTTCTCTATAAAGTACAGCAGGTTCTCTTCCGGCTCGGGCGGGAAGCGCGGCATGGGCTTGTCGATCTCCTCCTCGTCGCGCCGCGGCAGGGTGCGCCACAGCTCGTTGATCTGCGACTGCAGGTAGGCTTCGCGCTCCTTCTGCTTCTGCTGTTCCTGGAACAGCGACAGCTTGGCCGGGCGCTTGTAGCGGTCCACGCCGTAGTTCTGGATCGCGTGGCAGGAGTCCAGCAGCAGCTCGACCGCGTCGATGCCGTGGCGCTGCTCGCATTCGGCGATGTAATTCTTGGCGAACACCATGTAGTCGACGATGGCCTCGGCGTCGGTCCAGGTGCGGAACAGGTAGTTGCCTTTGAAGAAAGAGTTGTGGCCGTAGGCCGCGTGCGCGATCACCAGCGCCTGCATGGTCAGGCTGTTCTCCTCCATTAAATAGGCGATGCAGGGATCGGAGTTGATGACGATCTCGTAGGCCAGGCCCATCTGGCCGCGCTTGTAGCCTTTTTCGGTCGACAGGAAGTGCTTGCCGAAGGACCAGTGGTTGTAGGACACCGGCATGCCGACCGAGGTGTAGGCGTCCATCATCTGCTCGGCGGTGATGATCTCGAGCTGGTTGGGATAGGTGTCCAGGCCGAAGTTGTGGGCCACGCGCCGGATTTCCTCGTGCGCCTGCTCGATCAGCTCGAAGGTCCACTCGGACTGCTCCGGCAGCGCGCGCGGATGCGGAGGGCGTTTGGTCATCTGATTCATATGCCTGCCTTGTTATTTAGGCTGCTTCTTGAACAGTTCGCGGAACACCGGATAGATGTCGGCCGGCGTGACGATTTTCTGCATGGCGAAGTGGGGGTGCAGGTCCGGCACCTGGGCGTACTGCTCCCACAGGTTCTGCGGCGGCCCGTCGGTGATCTCGACATAGGTGTAGTACTGCACCTTGGGCATGATGGTGTTGATCAGCAGCTGCTTGCACAGCAGCGAGTCGTTGTCCCAGTTGTCGCCGTCCGAGGCCTGGGCCACGTAGCTGTTCCACTGGCCGGCGCCGTAGCGCTCGTCGAGCACCTTGTTGAGCAGGTGCAGCGCCGAGGACACCACCGTGCCGCCCGATTCGCGCGAGTGGAAGAACTCGTCCTCGCTGACCTCGGCCGCCGCCGTGTGGTGGCGGATGAAGACCACGTCGATCTTGTCGTACACGCGCTTGAGGAAGAGGTAGAGCAGGATGAAGAAGCGCTTGGCGGTGTCCTTGCGGCTCTCGTCCATGGAGCCGGACACGTCCATGATGCAGAACATCACCGCCTGCGTCATCGGCTTGGGCACCTTGATGCGGTTGCTGTAGCGCAGGTCGAAGGGGTCGATATAGGGGATGGCCAGCAGCCGGGTGTGCAGGTGGTGGATCAGCTTGCGCAGCTCGACCACGTTGGGGTCTTCCATGGGCGCGCCCGCCTCGAGCAGGGCCTGCAGTTCCAGTTCCGCCTCGTGCAGGCGCTTGCGCGAGCTGCCGCCGACGGCGATGCGCCGGCCCAGCGCGCCGCGCAGCGAGCGCAGCACGTGGATATTGGACGGCGTGCCGGACACGGTGTAGCCGGCGCGCTGGTTCTTGAACTCGGTGGTGGCGGTGAGCTGGGTCTTGACCAGGTTGGGCAGTTCCAGGTCCTCGAAGAAATAGTTCATGAATTCTTCGCGCGACAGCTCGAAGATGAAGTCGTCCTCCGAGGTCTGGTCGCTATTGCCGGCCTTGCCGCGCCCGGAGCCGCCGCCGCCCTTGGGCCGCGCGATCTGGTCGCCCTTCAGGTATTCCTGGTTGCCCGGGTTGATCACCTCCCACACGCCGCCGTGGGCATGGCCGAACGAGGGCTCGTTCACGTCCTTGACGGGAATCGACACTTTTTCGCCATTCTCGACGTCGGTGATGGAGCGGCCCTTGATGGCCCGTCCCACCGCGTCCTTGATCTGGCCTTTGTAACGGCGCAAGAAGCGTTCGCGGTTCACTGCGGACTTGTTCTTGCCTTGCAAACGACGGTCAATGAGGTAAGTCAAAGTGCCTCCTGCTGCTACATAATTTCCGGCGTCGGGGCAGGGATGCTGTGGCGCCATCCCTGCCTCGTATTATCGCACCGCCGGCTTAGGATGACTTCCTCACGCGCAGATACCACTCGCACAGCAAGCGCACCTGTTTCGCGGTGTAGCCCTTCTCCACCATGCGCGCCACGAAGTCGGCGTGCTTGTTGGCGTCCTCGGCGCTGGCCTTGGCGTTGAAGGAAATCACCGGCAGCAGCTCCTCGGTGTTGGAGAACATTTTCTTCTCGATCACGGTGCGGAACTTCTCGTAGCTGGTCCAGGCCGGATTCTTGCCGCCGTTGTTGGCGCGCGCGCGCAGCCCGAAGTTGACGATCTCGTTGCGGAAGTCTTTCGGGTTGGAGATCCCGGCCGGCTTCTCGATCTTCTCCAGCTCGTTGTTCAGCGATTCGCGGTCGAAGCTCTCGCCGGTGTCCGGGTCGCGGTATTCCTGGTCCTGTATCCAGAAGTCGGCGAAGGTCACGTAGCGGTCGAAGATGTTCTGGCCGTACTCGGAATAGCTTTCCAGGTAGGCGGTCTGGATCTCCTTGCCGATGAACTCGACGTAGCGCTGGGCCAGGTGCTCTTTTATATAGGAGAAGTATTTCTGCTCGGTCTCGGGCGGGAACTGCTCGCGCTCGACCTGCTGCTCCAGCACATACAAGAGGTGCACCGGATTGGCGGCCACTTCGGTGGTGTCGAAGTTGAACACCTTGGACAGGATCTTGAAGGCGAAGCGCGTCGACAGCCCGCTCATGCCCTCGTCCACGCCGGCGTAGTCCACGTATTCATGGATGGACTTGGCTTTCGGATCGGTGTCCTTCAGGTTTTCGCCGTCGTACACCAGCATCTTGCTGAAGACGGAGGAGTTTTCCGGGTCCTTCAGGCGCGACAGGATGGCGAACTGCGCCATCATCTTCAAGGTGCCGGGCGCGCACGGCGCCTTCTCCAGCGAGGAGTTCACCAGCAGCTTGTCGTAGATCTTGATCTCGTCGGTCACGCGCAGGCAGTACGGCACCTTGACGATATAGATACGGTCCAGGAAGGCCTCGTTGTTGCGGTTGTTCTTGAAGGCCTTCCACTCGGACTCGTTGGAGTGGGCCAGGATGATGCCGTCGAAGGGGATGGCGCCGAAGCCTTCCGTGCCCTTGTAGTTGCCTTCCTGGGTGGCGGTCAGCAGCGGGTGCAGCACCTTGATGGGCGCCTTGAACATCTCGACGAATTCCATCAGGCCCTGGTTGGCCAGGCACAGGCCGCCGGAATAGCTGTAGGCGTCCGGATCGTCCTGGGCGTAGTCCTCCAGCTTGCGGATGTCGACCTTGCCCACCAGCGAGGAAATGTCCTGGTTGTTCTCGTCGCCCGGCTCGGTTTTCGAAATGGCGATCTGCTTCAGGATGGACGGGTAGCGCTTGACCACGCGGAACTGGTTGATGTCGCCGTTGAATTCGTGCAGGCGCTTCACCGCCCAGGGGCTGGGAATGTTGCGCAGGTAGCGGCGCGGGATGCCGTAGTCTTCTTCAAGAATAGTGCCGTCCTCGGCCTCGTTGAACAGGCCCAGCGGCGACTCGTTCACCGGCGAGCCTTTCAGGCAGTAGAAGGGCACCTGCTCCATCAGCGACTTGAGCTTCTCGGCGATGGAGGACTTGCCGCCGCCGACAGGTCCCAGCAGGTAGAGGATCTGCTTGCGCTCCTCCAGCCCCTGCGCGGCGTGGCGGAAGAAGGACACCACTTGCTCGATCACTTCCTCGGTGCCGTAGAACTCGCGGAAAGCCGGATAAATCTTGATGACCTTGTTGGCGAAGATGCGGGACAGGCGCGTATCGTTGCGCGTGTCGACCAGCGTGGGTTCGCCGATGGCGGCCAGCATGCGCTCGGGCGCGGTGGCGTAAGTAAGCCGGTCCTTTTTGCAAAGCGCCAGATACTCCGTCATCGACATTTCTTCTTCCTTGGTGCGCTCGTACCGTGCTGCGTAGTTGTCAAAAATGGTCATTTGAATGTCCTTTGATGTAAACCTGCTAGTCACTTGGTCGGCAGTCAAGACGGCTGCTGGCCCTTGCCTTGTGCGATACCTACTCCTTGTTTTGTTTTTCTGTCGTTGCCAGCTGCCTGCGCTGGTACGGATTGCCCGTACCTCGGAGCTGTGCTTTGTGGCCGTGCGGTGGACTTTGCCGGCATATTTGTGTGTACGTCGTAACGCATCTTACGTCTATGAAATTTATTATTGCTCTATTGGTTCAGGAAGTCAAAAGGTATGTCGTAATTAACTTAATTAGTTTCTGCAACTATCTGATTTTAAACAATAAAATCTTCAAAATAGTTAAATTTCCAGTGGTTTTCCGGGCGTTTTGCCGGTGCTTTTGTGCCACATTAGCACGGCTGCCGCAGTCATGCTGACCGGCACGCAAACCGTGCGCGTGTGTCCGCCTTTGCGTTAAGATGGCCCCATCCCATGACGCCCCTTATTCACCAGACAACGGAAGAAACAACATGAACGACCAGCTGCGCACGGTGGTGCAGGCGATGCCCAAAGCCGAACTGCATATCCATATCGAAGGCTCGCTGGAACCGGAGCTGATTTTCGCGCTGGCCGCGCGCAACGGCGTGGCCCTGCCATACGCCTCGGTGGAAGCGCTGCGCGCCGCGTATGCCTTTACCGACCTGCAATCCTTCCTCGACATCTACTACGCCGGCGCCAGCGTGCTGCTGCAGGAGCAGGACTTTTACGACATGACGGCGGCCTACCTGAAAAAAGCCGAGGCCGACAATGTGCGCCACACGGAAATCTTCTTCGACCCGCAGACGCACACCGCGCGCGGCGTGGCCATGGAGACCGTGTTCAACGGCATCCACCGCGCGTGCCAGGACAGCCCGGTCAGCGCCACGCTGATCATGTGCTTCCTGCGCCACCTGTCCGAGGAGGACGCGCTGGCCACGCTGGAAGCGGCGCTGCCGTATCTGGACAAGATCATCGGCGTGGGCCTGGACTCGTCCGAAGTGGGCCACCCGCCGGAGAAGTTCGCGCGCGTGTTCGCGCGCTGCAAGGAACTGGGCCTGCACCTGGTGGCGCACGCCGGCGAAGAAGGCCCGCCGGCCTACATCGCCTCGGCGCTGGACGTGCTGCACGTGGAGCGCATCGACCACGGCGTGCGCGTGCTGGAGGACGCCGCGCTGACGGCGCGCGTGGCGCGCGAACGCATTGCGCTGACGGTGTGCCCGCTGTCGAACACCAAGCTGCGCGTGTTCGACCAGATGCAGGACCACAACCTGGTGCAGCTGCTGGACGCCGGTCTGGTGGCCACGGTGAACTCGGACGACCCGGCCTACTTCGGCGGCTACATGAACGACAACTTCATCGCCACCTTCGAAGCGCTGCCGCTCACGCAGGCGCACGCCCGCACGCTGGCGCGCAACAGCTTCGAAGCATCCTTCCTGCCGCCGGGGCAGAAGCAGGCATTCCTGGACGAAGTGGACGCCTACTTCGCCACCATCCCCGCATAAACCCCGCCTGAAGCGGCCTGAGCCGCATTCGGGGTCAGACCCCGAATGCGGCTCAGGCCGCTAAAGTTCCTGGGGAGTTTTATCTTCAAATCGGCTTTACAAGACTGACTCTGCCGCATTTGGGGTCAGGCCCCGAATGCGGCTCAGTTCGATAGGGCAAACGGAGAATTTCATGGTTAAACTGGCTTTACGCATGACCTTGCGCGACTGGCGCGCGGGGCAGTTGCGCTTTCTGCTGGTGGCGCTGATCGTGGCGGTGTCCGCCCTGTCCGCGTCCGGCTTCTTTATCGACCGCCTGCGCGCGGCGCTGGAGCGCGATGCGCACCAGCTGCTGGGCGCGGACCTGGTGCTCAACGCCGATCAGCCGGTGGACCCGGCCTGGCGCGCGGAGGCGCAGCGGCGCGGCCTGCTGCTGGCGGACACGGTGGTGTTCCCCAGCATGGCGCAGGCGGGCGAGGGCGATGCCGCGCAGTCGCAGCTGGTGTCGCTGAAGGCGGTGAGCAGCGGCTATCCGCTGCGCGGCCGCGTGAAGACCAGCACCGACGCCGTGCAGGCCAACGATGGCGTGGGCGTGGCCGCCACCGACGTGCCGCAGCCCGGCACGGCCTGGGTGGACGCGGGGCTGCTGGCGGCGCTGAAGGTGGCGGTGGGCGGCGAGATCAAGCTGGGCGACAAGCGCTTCAAGGTGGCGAGCCTGATCGCGGCCGAGCCGGACCGCGGCGCCTCCTTCATGAACTTTGCGCCGCGCGTGATGCTGCCGCTGCCGGACCTGGCCGCCACCGGCCTGGTGCAGCCGGGCGCGCGCGTGAGCTACCGCCTGCTGCTGGCGGCGCCGCCGCAGCGCGCCGAGGCCATCGCCGAATATGAAACCTGGCTGCGCGCAAAAATCGAGGCGGACGGCGTCAAAGGCGTGCGCGTCGATTCGCTGGAAGCGGGCCGTCCCGAGATGCGCTCCACCCTGGAGCGCGCGGACCGCTTCCTGTCGCTGGTGGGCCTGCTGTCGGCCATGCTGGCGGCGGTGGCCGTGGCCATGGCCGCGCGCCGCTTCATGACGCGCCACCTGGACGCCTGCGCCATGCTGCGCTGCCTGGGCCTGACGCAGAACCAGGCCACGGCCATGTATCTGGTCGAATTCCTGCTGGTGGGTTTGGCGGGCAGCGTGATCGGCGTGGCGATCGGTTTCGGCAGCCACTTCGTGCTGCTCGAGGCGCTGGGCAAGCTGGTGGCCAACGACCTGCCGCCGGCCAGCATCCGGCCCGCGCTGCAGGGCGTGGCCACCGGCATGCTGCTGCTGGCCGGTTTCGCGCTGCCGCCTATACTCCAGCTGCGCAACGTGCCGCACAACCGCGTGATCCGGCGCGAAGCGGCCGCGCCGCAGCCGATGGCGCTGGCCACTTACGGCCTGGGCCTGGGCAGCTTTGTGCTGCTGTTGCTGTGGCAGGCTGGCGACGCCAAGCTGGCGCTGATGACGGCGCTCGGCTTCCTCGGCGCCTTCGCCGTGTTCGCGCTGGTGGGCTGGCTGGGCCTGAAGTCGCTCAAGACCTTGCGCGGCGCCTTCCGCCACCAGGCCTGGCGCTTCGCGGTGACCTCGCTGCAGCGCCGCCCCGGCGCGACCGTGGTGCAGATCGTGTCGCTGGCGCTGGGGCTGATGGCCTTGCTGCTGCTGACCGTGGTGCGCGGCGACCTGATGACGGCCTGGCGCAACGCCACCCCGGCCGACGCGCCGAACCGCTTCATCATCAATATCCAGCCCGAGCAGAAGGATGCGATCGCCAGCCGGCTGGCCAGCGCGGGCGTGGTCAACGCGCCGCTGTACCCCATGATACGGGGCCGCCTGGTCGCCGTGAACGGCGCCGCCATCACCGCCGCCACCTACACCGACGAGCGCGCGCGCGGCCTGGCGGACCGCGAGTTCAACCTGTCCACCATGAACGCCATGCAGGAAGGGAACCGCATCGCTGCCGGGCAGTGGTTCAACGACGCGGCCGTGCCGGCCGGCGCGGCGGAAGCGTCGGTGGAGGAGGGCATCGCCAAGACCCTGCGCCTGAAGCTGGGCGACACCATGCGCTTCGATATCGCCGGTTCGCCGGTGGACGCGAAGATCACCAGCCTGCGCAAGCTGGAATGGGGCTCGATGCGGGTGAACTTCTTTGTCATCATCAATCCCAAGGCCATGGCGGATGCGCCGCAAAGCTGGATCACGGCCTTCCACTTGCCCAAGGAGCAGGCCGCGCTGGGCAATGCGCTCACGCGCGACTATCCCAACCTGACCATCGTGGACGTGGGCAGCGTGCTGCGCCAGGTGCAGGCGGTGCTGGACCAGGTGATCATGGCGGTGGAGTTCCTGTTCGCCTTCACGTTGCTGTCCGGCGTGCTGGTGCTGTATGCGGCGCTGATGGGCTCGCAGGATGAGCGCACCCGGGAAGCGGGCTTGCTGCGCGCGCTGGGCGCCACCCGCAAGCAGCTGTCGCAGGCGCAGCTGATCGAGTTCACGCTGGTGGGCGCGCTGGCGGGCCTGCTGGCGGCGAGCGGCGCGGCCGCCATGGGCTGGGGGCTGGCCACCTACCAGTTCAAGTTTGAATGGGCTTTCAATCCGGGCGTGTGGCTGGCCGGGCTGGCCGTGGGCGCGCTGTGCGCCATCGCGGGCGGCTGGCTGGGGCTGCGCGGCGTGCTGTCCAAGCCGCCGCTGCAAACCCTGCGCGAGGCCTGATGGCCGCTTAGTGCGGCGTCCTTACACGGCTTCGCTCAGGTATTGTGCGTGGGTGTAGGGCTGCTCGCGCAGATAGCTGGGCGGCAGTTCGAACAGCGCCCAGTAGTAGGTCTGCTCGCCGCGGCAGACCTGCGGTTCCTGGCAGTAGCGCTGCCAGGTGCCGCCGATGGACCTGTCATACATGCCGTCGCGTCCCTCGTGGTCGAAGAAGGGCAGCACCCGGCGCTGTTCCAGCGCTTGCAGCAGCGGACGCGGTGCGCCGCTGTCGCGCGCGATTTCGTATTGCGTCCGCATGCCCGCTTCCGTTTCCACCACCATCAGCTGCGCGTCGCCCGCTTCGTCTATCAGCAGGATGCCGTTCGGCTGCGGAAAGATGTAGTGCTCGACGAAACCGTGGTTGTGGTACAGCCGGCGCACCACCTCGGCCACCTGCCCGCACTGCAGGAAGCTGTATTCGTGCAGGGCCAGCAGGTTGCCCGTCACGCGCTCCTGGTCCAGGAACCAGGCTTGCTGCATGCGCGCGATCGCGCGTTCCAGCTGCGCCGGCGCGTCGCCGTCCTGCTTGCGAACGTAGCTGTCGATCAGGCCGCCATTCATGGCCTCCATGGCGATGCGTTCCTCCGCCGGACCGGCCAGCAGGATTTTCTTGCACGGCAGGTATTGCAGCGCGCGGCAGAAGTCCAGGCCGTTCATGTGCGGCATATAAAAATCCACCACCACCACCGAGGGGACGGCGAAGCGCCCGCGCTGGCCGCTGACGCGGAAGATGCTGTCCACGTCCACCGTCACGCTGCAGGCCGGCAAGTCGTGGTTGACCCGCAGCGGCACGCGCTCGTGCCGGGGGCTCTGCAGCAGCCAGGCCAGCGCCTCGTCCGCCCGGTGGAATACCTTGCGGCCGTGGGGCTGGGGCGGCAGGCTCTGCAGCAAAGAACTGTGGTCATCCACCAGTACGGTGAGCGTGGGGTGGGCGTAGATGGGCAGTTTCATTTGCTTGGTTACTTTTGATCAGAGTAGAAGTTTCTCTCGAAATAGTGCTTTAACGTTTGATCAATATCAAGCTTTTGCTGTGTAAGCTATGATTGAGCTTATGAATGATCCACAATCCCTGTATGACACCATAGGCGGCGAGGGCAAGCTGCGCGAAATGGTGGACCGTTTTTACGACCTGATGGAGCTGGAGCCGGAATTTGCCGTGCTGCGCGCCCTGCATCCGCCCAGCACGGAAGGGTCGCGCGACAAGCTGTTCTGGTTCCTGTCCGGCTGGATGGGCGGGCCGGACGCGTATATTGAGCGCTTTGGTCACCCGCGCCTGCGTATGCGCCATATGCCCTTTGCCATCGGCACCACCGAGCGCGACCAGTGGCTGCGCGCCATGGCCTGGGCCATGGAGGACGTGGGCATCGCCGAGCCGCTGCGCGTGCGGCTGATGGAATCCTTCTACCAGACGGCGGACTGGATGCGGAATCATCCGCACTGAACTGACTTCATGACCCACATCGAATTCCTCGTATTGCTGGCGCTGGGCGCCGTCCTGCTGGTCCTGCAAATCCTGATGCTGCTGCGCGGGCGCGGCGGCGGGGAGGGGGCCGGCCTGGCCGCCCATATCGAGCGGGTGGAGCGAGAAGTGCGCATGCAGCTGCAAGCCACGGCGCAGGCCTCGCGCCAGGAAATGGGGCAGACGCTGGCGCAGTCGCACGCGGCCACGGTGCAGCAGCTGGACGGCATGCGGCGCCAGATCGAGGTGCTGACCGAGTCCAACGCGCGCCGCCTGCTGGAAGTGCGCGCAACGCTGGAAGTGAAGATGCGCGAGCTGCAGACCGACAACGGCGCGCGCCTGGAGGAAATGCGCAAGACCGTGGACGAGAAGCTGCACGCCACGCTGGAGGCACGCCTGAGCGCGTCGTTCCAGCAGGTGTCGGAGCGGCTGGAGCGGGTGCACCAGGGGCTGGGCGAGATGCAGCTGCTGGCGCAGGGCGTGGGCGACCTGAAGCGGGTGCTGACCAATGTGAAAACGCGCGGCACCTGGGGCGAGGTGCAGCTGGAAATGCTGCTCGAGCAGGTGCTGACGCCGGACCAGTATGCGAAGAACGTGGAAACCGTGGCGGGCAGCAATGCGCGGGTGGAGTTCGCGCTCAAGCTGCCGGGCCAGGTGGCGGGCGGGGCGCCGGTGTGGATGCCGATAGACGCCAAGTTCCCGAAAGAGCAGTACGAGCGCCTGCTGGACGCGGCCGAGCGGGCCGATGCCGAAGGCGTGGCCACGGCCGGGCGCGAGCTGGAGCGCGCCGTGCGCGGCGAGGCCAAGACCATCGCCGACAAATACCTGGCGCCGCCGCAGACCACCGACTTCGCCATCCTGTTCCTGCCCACCGAGGGGCTGTACGCGGAGGTGATGCGCAGGCCGGGGCTGGCCGACGAGCTGCAGCGCGTGCACCGCGTCAGCATCGCCGGGCCGTCGACGCTGATGGCTTTGCTGAACAGCTTGCAGATGGGTTTCCGCACGCTGGCGCTGGAAAAGCGCTCGTCCGAAGTGTGGCAGGTGCTGGGCGCGGTGAAAACCGAGTTCGGCAAGTTCGGCGACGTGCTGGCCGCCACCAAGCTCACGCTGGAGAAGGCGGCGCGCAATATCGAAACGGCCGAAGTGCGCAGCCGCCAGATGGCGCGCAAGCTGAAAACCGTGGAGGCGCTGCCCAGCGAGGCGGCCCAGCTGATGCTGGGGCCGGATCTGGACCACGATCCGGCCGATAGCTGATACGCCGGCGGCTTAGACCAGGCCGTCGAACAGCACCACATCCACCATATCGCCGGGCGCGGTGTCGCCCTGCGCTGCGTGCAGGACCACCATGCAGTTGGCCTCGGACATGGAGCGCAAAATGCCCGAGCCCTGCGCGCCGGTGATGCGCACTTCCTGCCCGCCCTGGCCGTCGGCCGCCAGAATGCCGCGCTGGTATTCCGTGCGCCCCGGCTTCTTACGTATCGCCGCCGCGCTGCGCGCGCGCATCACCGGCAGCGCCTGGCGCTCCGCATCCACGCCCATCATTTGCAGCAGCGCGCCGCGCGCGAAGAAATAGAACGCCACCATGGCCGCGACCGGATTGCCCGGCAGGCCGAACAGCAGCGCGCTGTGCCCGCCGGACTGGATGCGGCCGAAGGCCATCGGCCGGCCGGGCCGCATTTCCATTTTCCAGAACGCCACCTCGCCCAGCTCGGCCATGATCTGGCGGATATGGTCGGCCGCGCCGGTCGATACGCCGCCGGTGGTCAGCACCACGTCCGCGTGCTCGCAGGCCTGGCGCAGCGTGGCGCGCAGCGTGTCCGGGTCGTCCTTCACGCTGCCCAGGTCGATGGCCTCGCAGCCGAGCCGCTCCAGCATGCCGAACAGGGTGTAGCGGTTGCTGTCGTAGATGCTGCCGGCGTCGAGCGGCTCGCCGATGGAGCGCAGCTCGTCGCCGGTGGAGAAATAGGCCACGCGCAGGCGGGCCTGCACCGCCACTTCGGCAATGCCGAGCGAGGCGAGCAGGCCGAGGTCGGCCGGGCTGACGCGCTTGCCTTTGCGCAGCGCGGGCGCGCCCGCCGCCAGGTCTTCGCCACGGAAGCGCCGGTTGGCGCCGGGGGCGATGCTGGCGGGCGCCACGGTGACGCTGCGGTCGCCCACGGCGGCGGCCAGTTCCTGCGGCAGCACGGTGTCCAGCCCCGGCGGCATGACGGCGCCGGTCATGATGCGCACGCATTCGCCCGGGCCGGCCGGCACGGCGGCGGGCCGCCCGGCGTAGGCGGTGGCCACGACCTTGAAGGTGGTGGGCGCGCCGGGCAGCAGGTCGGCGCCGCGGAAGGCGTAGCCGTCCATGGCGGAGTTGTCGTGCGCGGGCACGTCGATGGGGGAGATGATGTCGGCGGCCAGCACCCGGTCCAGCGCGCTGCGCAGGCCCACCCGCTGCGCCAGCGGGGCCGGGGCGTGCTGCTGCACCAGGCTGCGGATCAGGGCTTGCGCCTGCTCCACCGGCATGGCGTCCGGGTTGTGGCCGGCGCCGGCGGGCTGGTGCGGCGCTGGCTGTGCTGCGCGCGCGGCCAGCGCCTCCATGTCCTTCAGGTCGCCCAGCGTATTGATGTTGCGGAAGGCGGCATGGTCGTCGAACAGCACTTCGGCCACCCGCACCGATTTGTACCAGCCGTCCATGCGGCGCGCGCCGCTGTCGAGATAGGCGCTCAGCTGCGGCAGCACGCCGGCTTTCATCAGGCTGAACACCGGGTGCACGCGCCGGTAGCGCTCGCCGCTCTCGTCGCTTTCCATGGTGACGGCCACGGCCAGGTCGGCGTCCTGCGCCTGCAGCGCGGCATGCAGGCGGCTGGCGAGGTCGGCGGGCAGGAAGGGCGAGTCGCAGGGGGCGGTCAGCAGCAGTTCGGTGCGGCAGCGGCGCAGCGCGGTCTGCAGGCCGGCCAGCGGGCCTTCGAAGCCGGCCAGCTCATCCGGCCAGACCGGCACGCCCATCGCTTCATAGGCGGCCTGGTTGCGGTTGGCGCTGATGGCCACGCTGGCCACCTGCGGCGCCAGGCGCTGCATCACATGGGCGGCCAGGGTGCTGTCCTGGAAATGCTGCAAGCCTTTGTCGACGCGGCCCATGCGGGTGCCGCGCCCGCCGGCCAGTATCAGGCCCGTAATATTACTAACGCTCAAACTATCCCCCGATATAAGACATTTCGACTTTCTGGCGCTCGCCCAGGCCCGCCGTCTGGCTGCTGCGCAGCTCGGAATAGCGGTCGCCGCGCGCTTGCCACAGGTGGCTGACGGCGCCGGCGATTTGGGCGTCGCTGCTGCCGTTGCGCAGCAGGGCGCGCAGGTCGTGGCCGCGCGTGGCAAACAGGCAAGTGTACAGCTTACCCTCGGTGGACAGGCGGGCACGGGTACAGTTTTGGCAAAATGCCTGGGTTACACTGGAAATCAGGCCGATCTCGCCGCCGCCGTCGAGGTAGCGCCAGCGTTCGGCGGTTTCGCCGCTGTAGTTGGCGGCGATGGGTTCCAGCGGCAGCTCGGCGCCGATGCGGCGCGCCACTTCGGCCGAGGGCAGCACTTCGTCCAGTTTCCAGCCGTTGGAGGCGCCCACGTCCATGTATTCGATGAAGCGCAGGATGGTGGGCGTGCCTTTGAAGTAGCGCGCCATGGGCAGGATTTCCTGGTCGTTCATGCCGCCCTTGACCACCATGTTGACCTTGACCGGTCCCAGGCCCACGCTGTGCGCCACGTCCACGCCGTGCAGCACGTCGGCCACGGCGAAGTCGACGTCGTTCATGCGCTTGAAGATGGCGTCGTCGAGCGCGTCGAGCGACACGGTGACGCGCTGCAGGCCGGCGTCCTTCAGCGACTGGGCTTTTTTCGCCAGCAGGGAGCCGTTGGTGGTGAGGGTGAGGTCGAGCGGCTTGCCGTGCACGGTTTTCAGCTCGGCCAGCATGCCGACCAGCTTTTCGATGTTTTTGCGCAGCAGCGGCTCGCCGCCGGTCAGGCGGATTTTTTCCACACCGTGGGCGATGAAGATTTTCGCGATGCGCGTAATCTCTTCAAAACTGAGCAGGGAGGAGTGCGGCAGGTAGTTGTAGTCCTTGTCGAACACTTCCTTGGGCATGCAGTAGACGCAGCGGAAATTGCAGCGGTCGGTGACGGATATGCGCAGGTCGTGCAGGGGACGGGCGAGCTGGTCCCGGAGCTCGCCAGTGGGCGCTTCCAGGACGGCTGGCACGACTGCGGCTTGCGAGCGTTGGTCGGTGAAGAGGATGATTTTTTCAGACATGCGGATACGATAGCACGATGGCAGCCGTCATATGAAAAAGGGGAAGCACACGGCTTCCCCTTTTTAGCTGGCGTCCTGCCGATTACCGATTATCGGCGGGTGTCAACCTGGATCAGCGGCTCGTCCACTTGCGGCGGCAGCGGCTTGCGCTCGCGCGGCACGCGCACCGGCGTGGCGGCGGCTTGCGCAGCGGCTTCCTGCGCAGCGCGCAGCTTGGCCGGGTCGGTGCCTGCCAGCGTCAGACCGGCGGCTTCCAGGATGGCGTTCAGGTCGGCAGCCGGTTTGGCTGCCGGCGCTGCTTCGGCCACTGGTGCTGCAGGTGCTGCAGGTGCTGGCGCTGGTACTGCTACAGGCGCTGCTGCCGGTGCTGCTTCCGCCGCCGGCGCTGCCACCGGGGCGGCTACGGCGACTGGTTCGGCTGCCGGTGCTGCCGGTGCTGGTTCTGCGGCAACCGGTGCTGCTTCGGCTACGGCTTCGGCCACGACTGCGGCTGGCGCTGCAACTTCAACCGGCTCGGCTGCGACGGGGGCTTCCACTGGGGCGGCGACTGGAGCAGGAGCAACTTCGGCTGCAACTTCTGCAACCGGGGCTGCCTCGGCGACTGGCGCTGCTTCAACGACTGGCGCTGCTGCTGGCGCTGCTTCCGCTGCCGGTGCGTCCACTGCCACGGTCGGATCGGCAGGCGCTGCGACTGCCACTGGGGCTGGCGCTGCTTCAACAGCAGGCGCTGCGGATGGCGCATCCACGGCCACGGTCGGGTCTACCGGTGCGGCGACGGCAACTGGGGCTGCCGGGGCTGCCGGGGCGGCCGGAGCGGCTTCGCCTTCGGCCGGGGCCACGGTGAAGCTGATCACTGGTGCGGACTCGCCTTCGGCCAGTTCCGCGCCCTCGGCGCCTTCTTCGCGTTCGCGGCGATTGCGGTTGCGGCCGCCACGGCGGCGGCGGCGGCGCGGCTCTTCGCCGTCCACTGCTTCGCCGTCTTCGCCTTCAGGACCGGCGTTGGCTGGCACGTTGACTTGCACGTCGCCCACGGGCGCAGCGGCTGCCGGCGCGCCGGTCAGGGTGACGGCGGCTACCGCAGCTGCGGCGCCGGCCGTCAGCGCCAGTTCGTCGGTTTTCACTTCCGCGACGGCGGCCTTGTCGCCACGCGGTTCGCGTGGTGGACGCGGGGTGCGCTCAGGACGCTCGGCGCGTTCTGGACGCTCCGCGCGCTCCGGGCGCTGGCCCTGGGCTTCGGCTGGCTGGCCTTCACGCGCTTCACGCGGCTCGCGTGGCGGGCGCGGCGGACGTGCCGGACGGCCTTCGCGGGCTTCGCGCGCTTCGGCCGGCTTGGCGGCTTCGTCGGCGCCGGCGCGGGCGCCTGGTTCGCGTTCTTCACGGCCTGGTTTGCCGTTGCGGCTGCGGCCGCGCGGGCCACGGGCGTTGCGGTCGCCGCGCTCGCTGGACGGTTTGGCGGCCGGGGCTGGCGCAGGCGCCGCCACCGGCTCTTCTTTCTTCGGTGCGAAGAAGGAGAACAGCTTGGCGAAGAAGCCTTGCTCAGCCGGCGCTGGCGCGGCCGGGGCGGCTTTGACCGGCTCCGGTGCGGGCTTGCGCTCCACCACAGGGGCAGGCTGGGCCGGGGTGATGGTCTTGACGACGGCTTCCTGGCGCGGCTTGGCTTCTTCCTTCTGGCGCTTGCTGTAGGCCATGTCGGTTTCGGCTTGCTCGGCCATGGTGTAGCTGGCGGTGTGGTCTTCCAGGCGCGGATCGTCGTGCTTGATGCGCTCCAGCTTGTAGTGCGGCGTGTCCAGATGCTTGTTCGGGATCAGGATCACGTTGATGCGGTGGCGGTTCTCGATCTTCAGCACTTCGCCGCGCTTTTCGTTCAGCAGGAAGGCTGCCACGTCCACCGGCACTTGCACGTGGATGGTGGCCGAGTTTTCCTTCATCGCCTCTTCCTGGATGATGCGCAGCACCTGCAGGGCGGACGATTCGGTGTCGCGGATGTGGCCGGTGCCCGAGCAGCGCGGGCAGGTCACGTGCGAGCCTTCGGACAGCGAAGGACGCAGGCGCTGGCGCGACAGTTCCATCAGGCCGAAGCGGGAGATCTTGCCCATCTGGACGCGGGCGCGGTCATGGTGCAGCGCGTCTTTCAGGCGCTGTTCCACTTCGCGCTGGTTCTTGGCCACTTCCATGTCGATGAAGTCGATCACGATCAGGCCGCCCAGGTCGCGCAGGCGCAGCTGGCGGGCCACTTCTTCAGCGGCTTCGCAGTTGGTGTTGAAGGCGGTGGTCTCGATGTCCGAACCGCGGGTAGCGCGGGCCGAGTTCACGTCCACCGACACCAGCGCTTCGGTGTGGTCGATCACGATGGCGCCGCCCGATGGCAGCGGTACGGTGCGCGAGTACGCGGTCTCGATCTGGTGTTCGATCTGGAAGCGGGAGAACAGCGGCACGTCGTCGCTGTAGCGCTTGACGCGGTGCACCATGTCCGGCATCACGTGGCTCATGAACTGGTGAGCCTGCTCGTAGATGTCGTCGGTATCGATCAGGATCTCGCCGATGTCGGGCTGGAAGTAGTCGCGGATGGCGCGGATCACCAGCGACGATTCCTGGTAGATCAGGAAGGCGCCGTTGCCGACTTTGCCCGCGCCTTCAATTGCGCGCCACAGCTGCATCAGGTAGTTCAAGTCCCACTGCAGCTCTTCGACGTTGCGGCCGATGCCGGCGGTGCGGGCGATCACGGACATGCCTTGCGGCAGGTCCAGCTTGTCCATGGTTTCGCGCAGTTCCTGGCGCTCTTCGCCTTCGACGCGGCGCGATACGCCGCCGCCGCGCGGGTTGTTCGGCATCAGCACCAGGTAGCGGCCGGCCAGCGAGATGAAGGAGGTCAGGGCCGCGCCTTTGTTGCCGCGCTCCTCTTTTTCCACCTGCACCATGATTTCCTGGCCTTCGCGCAGCGCTTCCTTGACGGAGGCATTGCGCACGTCCACGCCTTCGCGGAAGTAGGTGCGGGCCACTTCCTTGAACGGCAGGAAGCCGTGGCGGTCTTCGCCGTAGCTGACGAAGCACGCTTCCAGCGACGGTTCGATGCGGGTGATGACGCCTTTGTAGATGTTGGACTTGCGCTGTTCACGACCAGCGGTTTCGATGTCGATGTCGATCAGTTTCTGACCGTCGACGATGGCAACGCGCAACTCTTCTTGCTGCGTCGCATTGAACAACATGCGTTTCATTTTTATTAACTCCGCGGCCCGAAGGCCATCTCTTGCCGTTCCCTCGGGAACGGCGTGATACCAGGGATATACGCGGGAGTAAGGAGGCGGAGGGGTTTTGCCTCGTCATGCAGCGCAGCAACGCGGTAGCGTTGCGGCCGCAAAGGGCGCATGAGGCCGAGCGTCATGCCGAGTACGCGCACTGCTTGCAACTCATCCAACGGGCCAACCGGCTAAGCCGGGGCGGGGCGGAGAATGCAGGCGTGCGCAAAACGTCGAGCCAGAGCATCTTGTATGGTGCGTGGCGAAAACGGCAAGCGTAATCAGCTTCATCAACCGGCGAGCAACGACTGTGTGCTTGCTCGCCGGACTTATCCTAACAATCCAGCCAATCTAATCCCAGCACCCGTGCACGCTACCCGATGGCGACAGTGGCCGCCACCCTGATGACCGCACGAGTGTGCGTATACATTTATTTCCACTGAATTTGCTAAATAAGCGAGGCCAGTGGATACGCCCCTGTGTAAAATGTGCTTTTATTCTTACACGTACAGCAGCTTAAACTGCGGCAAAACGATTATATATTCAAAATGAAGGACTTAGAGAGAATTTCTGGGAAGAACGGCCGAAACATGGTCCAGAATGCGGCGCAAAAGCCGCAAGCCGCCGTCCCCGCACCGGTCCTGCCGCAAGCACAGTTCCTGACGATAGACGAAGAAGACGCCGGCCAGCGCATCGATAACTACCTGTTGCGAATTTGCAAAGGTGTGCCGAAAAGCCATATCTACCGTATTCTGCGTTCCGGCGAAGTGCGCGTCAACAAGGGCCGCATCGATCAACTGTACCGTCTGGTACAGGGCGACGTCGTGCGCGTGCCTCCCGTGCGCGTGGCGGAAAAGTCCGAAGCCGTCGTGCCCGCCGCCGAGTTCGCCATTATTTTCGAGGACGCCCACCTGCTGGTGATCGACAAGCCGGCCGGCACCGCCGTGCATGGCGGCTCGGGCGTGTCCTTCGGCGTGATCGAGCAGCTGCGCGCCTCGCGCCCGGACGCCAAGTTCCTGGAACTGGTGCACCGCCTGGACCGCGACACCTCCGGCCTGCTGCTGCTGGCCAAGAAGCGTTCCGCGCTGACCAATCTGCACGAGCAGATGCGCGACGGCCACACCGACAAGCGCTACCTGACGCTGGCCGTGGGCGACTGGAAGAACGCCCGCCAGCACGTGAAGTCGCCGCTGAAGAAGTATTCGACGGCGGACGGCGAGCGCCGCGTGTCGGTGTCGCCGGACGGGCTGGCCTCGCACACGGTGTTCACCCTGCTGAAAAAATATCCGCAATTCGCCTTGCTGGAGGCCGAGCTGAAAACCGGCCGCACGCACCAGATCCGCGTTCATCTGGCATCGTCTGGCTTCCCCATCGCAGGCGACGACAAATACGGCGATTTCGCCCTGAACAAGGCGCTGCAGAAGGCCGACGCCACGCGCGGCGCGCTCAAGCGCATGTTCCTGCACGCCCACCAGATTACGTTCACCCACCCGGAAACGGGCAAAACCATGACCCTGAACGCGCCGCTGGCCGCCGAGTGCGAGCGATTCTTGGTAAGCTTGGGTAAACCATTGAATTTATAATATAGAGGAGCCGGCGGCAGGCAGCGCCGGAATACATGGCAAGAAAGCAATTTGATCTCATCGTGTTCGATTGGGATGGCACGCTGATGGACAGCACCTCGACGATAGTGCGCTGCATCCAGGCCGCCGCCAAGGATCTGGGCCTGCCGATACCGGGCGAGGACGCCGCATCGCATGTCATCGGCCTCGGCTTGTACGAGGCCATGCAGGCGGTCATGCCCAATATCGACCCCAAGTACTATCCGCGCATGGTGGAGCGCTACCGCTACCACTATCTGTCCAAGGACCACGAGCTGACGCTGTTCAAGGGCGTGGGCGAGATGCTGCAGGAGCTGTCGCAGCAGGCCTATTTCCTGGCCGTGGCCACCGGCAAGAGCCGCGTGGGCCTGAACCGCGCCATGAACGCGGCCGGGCTGCTGTCGCTGTTCGACGCCACCCGCTGCGCCGACGAAACGTTTTCCAAGCCGCATCCGGCCATGCTGCAGGAGCTGACCCGCGAACTGGGCCAGGACCTGAAGCGCACCGTGATGATAGGCGACACCAGCCACGACCTGCTGATGGCCAACAATGCCGGCGCGGCCGCCGTGGCGGTGGAATATGGCGCCCATCCGGTCGAGCAGCTGCAGGCCTGCAATCCCATGTACTCGGCCCGCACCGTGGCCGAGCTGCACCAGTGGCTGAACGAGAACGCCTGATGAGCGACAGCGTGGACATCCTGATCTGCGCCGCCGACGCGGTGCAAGACCTGGGCCGGGGCGTGCGCTTTCCGGTCACGGCCGGCGGCGAAGACGCCACCGGCTTCGTGGTGCGCTATGGCGGCAAGGCCTACGGCTACCTGAACCGCTGCGCCCATGTGCCCATCGAACTGGACTGGAACCAGGGCGAGTTCTTTGAATCGAGCAAGCTGTACATCATGTGTTCCACCCACGGCGCGGTCTACCTGCCGGAAAACGGCCAGTGCGCCGGCGGCCCGTGCCGTGGCGGCCGGCTGCGCCCCATCACGGTAGTGGAACACGACGAGCAACTTTACTGGCAGCCGGACGACTATGTCCGGCCCGCCCGCGCCTGAGCGGCGACCATCCCGAGCTAATCCATGAGTGACAATACAAGCGATACGAATGCAGGCGGCGCGACCAGCGGCAGCCCCGAAGCCGGCGCGCCGGCGCCGGCCAAGTCCGCGGCGGGCATGAACTGGGAGCGCGAGGTGCTCGAGAAACTGGTGCTGTCCACGGTGCGCGAGCGGCGCGCCAACCGGCGCTGGAGCATCTTCTTCAAACTAATGACCTTGGTGCTGGTATTTATCGCCATCGCCGCTTATTTTGATTTCACCTTCCCCGGCAGCGACTCGGAAACATTGGGCCGCCACACCGCCCTGATCGAGATCCAGGGCGATATCGAAGCCGAAGGCAGCGGTTCCGCCGCCGTGGTGATCCCGGCGCTGAACAAGGCTTTTTCCGACCATGGCTCGGTGGCGGTGGTGCTGCATATCAACAGTCCCGGCGGCAGCCCGGTGCAGGCCGGCATGATCGTGGACGAGATCCGCCGCCTGCGCCAGGGCTATCCGTCCAAGCCGCTGTATGTGGTGGTGAACGAAATTTGCGCTTCGGGCGGTTACTACATCGCCGCCTCGGCCGACAAGATCTATGTCAACAAGGCCAGCATCGTCGGCTCCATCGGCGTGCTGATGGACGGCTTCGGCTTCAACGGCATCATGAACAAGGTGGGCGTGGAGCGCCGCCTGCTGACGGCGGGCGCCGACAAGGGCTTTATGGATCCGTTCACGCCGCTGAGCGACAAGCACCGCCAGCACGCGCAAACCATGCTCAACGAAATCCATGCGCAGTTTATCGACGTGGTGCGCACCGGGCGCGGCAAGCGCCTGAAGGAAACGCCGGAGACCTTCTCGGGCTTGTTCTGGACCGGCGCGCGGGCCGTCGACATGGGGCTGGCGGACGGCCTGGGCACGGTCGACACGGTGGCGCGCGATGTCATCCATGCCGAAGACATCGTCGACTACACGCAGCACGAGGGCTTGCCTGAACGTGTGCTGAAGAAATTCGGCGCCGCGATGGGGGCGGGCGCCATGAAGGCCGCGGTGCAGAGCGCCGCGCCGGCGGTGCGCTAGGAAGGGACAAAGGTTTGCGCTGCGTGCGCGTGCGCACTGTGCAATATTGATAATCCGGCTTGATTTGTTCTTGTATTCTCCCCGGGGTGGGCTATATTGGTGATGTAGTTCTTTCCCAGGAGGCCAGCATAAACAGCATAACTCGTTGTCTGCACAAGTTTACCGTAAGTCAGAAACGAACTACTCAACCGCATCGCTGATGCGGACCCGAGAGAATTTCAATTCCTCGCATTGAGTCCCGCAACGGGACATGAGAACGGCGGCGTCACAGCCGCTGTTTTCATTTGTGCTTTCCATTTTGCCAGCCTGTTCCTGCCGGAAGCCGCCGCCCGCCAGCCAGTCCATGAAATGCTGCTGGGCCGCCGCATGCCAGCCGGCTTGCACCGCCAGGGCCGGATCCTGGCCGCCAGCGTCCAGCCGCCAGCGCTGCACGCCCAGCGAGGTGGCATGCAAAGCGAGGTGGCGGCTGGCTGTTTTCGGGGAGCTCATCTTTCATCCTTTCTTACACCGGTAGGGAAATTCCTACCTTAAATAAAGTGTAGACAAGCGAAGCGGGCGGCCTTTGATCTACATCAAGCCATGATTGAAATCTGGTAAAGTCTCGCCCTATGAGCAAATTATCCTTAGACCGCATCCTGCAATCCCAGGGTTTCGGCACGCGCAAATACTGCCGCGCCCTGATAGAAGACGGCGAAGTCAGCATCGCCGGCGAAGTCCATGACAACTACAAGACCAGCCTCGAGACCGAGGGCCTGGTGCTGACCATTTTCGACGAAGAATGGGTGGTGCGCGAACACCTGTATATCGCGCTGAACAAGCCGGCCAACTACGAGTGCTCGCGCAAGCCCAGCCACCATCCCGGCGTGCTGACCCTGCTGCCCGAGCAGTTCAGCTGGCGCGAAGTGCAGCCGGTCGGCCGGCTCGACCACGACACCACCGGCATGCTGCTGATGTCCGACGATGGACCATTTATCCATGCACAATCGTCGCCGAAGCGCCATGTTCCCAAGGTTTACCAGGCGACCACCCAGGACCCGGTGACGCCGGAACTGGTGGCGCAATTGCTGGCCGGCGTGCAGCTGCACGACGAACCGGCGCCGCTGGCGGCGCTGGTGTGCGAGCAGCGCGGCGAGCACCAGCTGGAAATCGTGCTGGAGCAGGGCAAATACCACCAGGTCAAGCGCATGCTGGCGGCCGCCGGCAACCACTGCAGCGCGCTGCACCGTTCCGCCATCGGCCAGCTGCAGCTGGCATCGCTGGGCCTGGCCGAGGGCGAATGGTGCTACCTGACGCCGGAACAGCTGGCGCTGCTGGCCCCCGCCTGAGGGCGAGCAGAGAGGGAAAACACATGCTGTTCGCTTGATGCCGCTTCGTTGCCCGCAGGCATAATGGGACTATTCCTCAAGATAGTCAGAGCTTCACATGGCAGAAGAAAGCGAAAGCGAAAAGACAGAACCGGCGTCACAGAAGCGCCTTGACCAGGCGCGTGAAGAAGGCGATGTCCCCCGTTCGCGCGAAGTGGCGACGTTCACCGTGCTGATGACCGCCGGCGCCGGCCTGTGGATGACCGGTTCCGGCCTGGTGCGCGACCTGTCCTCGGCCATGGTGTCCGGCCTGGCGCTGAGCAAGGAACAGATTTTCAATCCCGATGTGCTGCTGACCCGCGTCGGCATCGATATCGGCCGCGTGATGCTGGCTTGCCTGCCGCTGGGCGTGGCCGTGATGGTGGTGGCGCTGGTGTCGCCGCTGCTGGTGGGCGGCTGGCTGTTCAGCGGCAAGGCCGTCACTCCCAACCTGATGAAGCTCAATCCCATGCGCGGCCTGGGCAATATGGTGTCGACCAACGCCCTGGTCGAGCTGGTGAAGGCCATCGCCAAGACCCTGGTGGTGGGTTTTGTCGCTTATCTGGTGGTGATGAAGCAGAAGGACGCCGTGATCGGCCTGGCGATGGAGCCGTTCAAGCTGGGCAGCGTGCACATGCTCGATATGCTGGGCATGAGCTTTTTGTTCATCGTCGGCGCACTGGGCCTGATCGCCGCCATCGACGCGCCTTATCAGATGTGGCACTACGCCAACAAGATGAAGATGACGCGCCAGGAGATGATCCAGGAGTCCAAGGAGTCCGACGGCAATCCCCAGATCAAGGGCAAGATCCGCCAGATGCAGCGCGAGATGGCCAAGCGCCGCATGATGGCCGACGTGCCGACCGCCGACGTGGTGGTGACCAACCCGACCCACTACGCGGTGGCGCTGAAGTACACCGACGGTTCGGGCGCGCCGAAAGTGGTGGCCAAGGGCACCGACGAGGTGGCGGCCAAGATCCGCGAACTGGCGCGCGAGCACAAGGTGGCGATCCTGGAGGCGCCGGCGCTGGCCCGTGCGCTGTACAAGCACAGCGATATCGGCGACGAGATTCCGCAGCGCCTGTACGCCGCCGTGGCCGAAGTGCTGGCCTATGTGTTCCAGCTGCGCACCTTCAAGCCGGGCGGCCGCTATCCGGACCGCCCCGGCAAGCTGGACGTGCCGGACGATATGGACCCGAACCACCCGGCCTACGAGCTGGCCAAGCAGGCCAGGCAGCAAGCCTTGCAGCAGAAAACCGATAACAACGTAGGTAACAGCGCTGGCAACAGCAACGGAGCACCGCAATGAACAGCATCAGACTGCCTGAATGGATGACCCGCGCCTTTGGCGGCGTGAGCGGCGCGGCCAGCGCCAACAGCAAGAGCCTGGCGGCCCCCATCCTGATCATCATGCTGCTGACGATGATGGTGCTGCCGCTGCCGGCGTTTGTGCTGGACCTGTTCTTCAGCTTCAATATCGCGCTGTCCATCATCGTGCTGCTGACGGCCTTGTACACCGTCAAGCCGCTCGACTTCATGGCTTTCCCGACCGTGCTGCTGGTGTCGACCATGCTGCGCCTGGCCTTGAACGTGGCCTCCACCCGCGTGGTGCTGACCGAGGGCCACACCGGCGCGGCGGCGGCCGGCAAGGTGATCGAGGCCTTCGGCCACTTCCTGATCGGCGGCAACTACACGGTCGGTATCGTGGTGTTCATCATCCTGACCATTATTAACTTCACCGTGGTCACCAAGGGCGCGGGCCGTATCGCCGAGGTGGGCGCGCGCTTCGCCCTGGACGCGATGCCGGGCAAGCAGATGGCGATCGACGCCGACCTGAACGCCGGCCTGATCGGCGAGGCGGACGCGCGCAAGCGCCGCAGCGAAGTGTCGATGGAGGCCGAGTTCTACGGCGCCATGGACGGTGCGTCCAAATACGTGCGCGGCGACGCGGTGGCCGGCATCCTGGTGACGGTGATTAACATCGTCGGCGGCCTGCTGGTCGGCCTGATCCAGCACGACCTGCCGTTCGGCGAAGCCATCAAGACCTACACGCTGCTGGCCATCGGTGACGGCCTGGTGGCGCAGATTCCTTCGCTGGTGATTTCGATCGCCGCCGGTATCGTGGTGTCGCGCGTGGCCAGCGAGCAGGACATCGGCACCCAGGTGATAGGCCAGCTGTTCGCCAAGCCGCAAGTGCTGTACATCACCGCCGCCATCATCGGCGGCATGGGCTTGATCCCCGGCATGCCCAACCTGGTGTTCCTGCTGCTGGCGGGCGTGCTGGGCGGCGCCGGCTACCTGATGGCCAAGCGCACCCGGGAAGGCGGCGCGGCGGCCGGCGGCGCGGCGCCGGCGGGCGAGGGCGGCGCGGC